>PAKU01000016.1 GCA_002706265.1 Polycyclovorans sp.
GGCCCGCCACGCGGATGCGGCACGGTTCGAGCTGGCGGTGGACTACCAGCAGGCCGGCCTGCTGGATCGCTCCGAGCAGTACTGGATGGAGCTTGTTGAAGGTCGATCGCCGTTTGCGCCTGCGGCGCTGGAAGAGCTAATCGCCCTTGCAGAACAGGGGCAGGATTGGCCGCAGGCCATCACCTGGGCGACCCAGTTGGCTTCGATCAAGGGCCAGAGCCAGGCCAACCGTATCGCGCACTACCACTGCCAGCGCGCCGAACAGGCCCTGGCCCGCTCGGAGTTTGACGTGGCCATGAAGGCCGCCAAGCAAGCCCAGTCTCACGACGGCGGCTCGGTGCGGGCGCGATGGCTGCAGGGGCAGATTCTGTCGCGTCAGGGCGAGCCCGCTGCGGCTGTCACCCGCTTTGTCAGCGCGGCCGAGCTGGACGCCCGATTCCTTGAAGATCTGGTGCCCGCAATCGAAGCCTGCTGTGCCGTGGTCGACGACCCCGTGCTGCAGGCCCAAGCCTTTGAAGACCTGAACGCCATGCACCCCAACGCGCCGACGCTGGTTGTGGCCGCCGCCGCACAGCGGCGCGCGCAGGGCGAAGACCCGTTGCCGACCCTCACCCGCGGGCTGAAGAACGCGCCGACGCGTGCGCTGCTGAAGGCATTTCTGGCCGAAATTGAGCCGCGGCCCGAGACCGAATCGATGGGCATGAGGGCCTCGGCCGCCGCCATGCACGCCGCGTTGGAGCGCATGGAGCAGTCCGTGGCCGCCTTTCGTTGTGAACATTGCGGCTTCACCCCGCGCAACCGATTTTGGCAATGCCCATCGTGCCGGCAGTGGGGCACGATTCACCGTCTGCCCGATCAGATCGGTTGACGAGAAGGCACCTTGCAGCGATGCGCCGGCGAGACCTCAGGCCCGGTGCCCGGCACCCAAACGGCGTGTCAGCCTCGTGCGGTCACCGGCGCTGCCCGCCAACCACGTGCACGCCCTGAATGAAGGCCTCGGCTTCAGCCCTCAGTTTTGGATCGACCTGATGGCCCAAGTGCGAAAAAATCGCCGAGAATCCGGTTTCAAGCCGATCCGGGTGGCGGCAGTACAGCGCGTCGATTTCCAGCACCAGGGGCTCTGTCCTCGCGGGCGCGGCCCGGTCGGTGGCGATTGACTGGTATCGAGCACAGGGATAAGCGCGCTCCTGGCTATCGCGGAACGATTCGCCCCTGACCTCAAAACGCGCAAGATCGAGTTCCTCGGTGGCCTTCGACTGGATCAGAATCTGAAACGCCTCAGGCGTCTCGGTGGGCGGCAACTCGAACAGCGTCACCTTGGCGACATAGCGGTCGCTGGCGGCCTGGTCACCCTTCGCAAACAGGATGCCGGCGCTGGACTGCTCGATCAGGGCCCAGCCGCCCGACGCCGGGGCCTGAACGGCGATGTCGTCGGTCGTGTAAACCCGCGGTGCGGCGGCAGGCTCAGCTCGCTCAATGGACTCAAGGGTCGCTTCGATGGATTGGCCGGCGTCAACCGTGTGTGGGGCGGCGCAGGCGCTTCCCAGCAGCCCAAGCAAGAGCGCGCCAGCAAGGCCCAGCGTGTGGCGTCGGCTTATCCCGACGGTTGAAGGGAGGTGCACTTTGAGTGTTGCCATGTGGAGTCTGCGCTGCCAGTGAGTTGAATAACGCGAAGGGTGGCCTGCCGTGAGTCGCTCCCGCCTCGAATGCTTTCAATTCCGGGCTCATGGCTTCAGCGACGCCCGTTGTTGCGGTCGCAAAAATGGGCCTCGGGTCAAACGTCCGCTGCCACGCAATCTAAGCCGACTGCGGCGCGGCTTTGAAAGGTATGGTCCTTCCCATCAAAAGCCCAAGAACATCATGTCGAGCGCTGCGGAGATTTAAAGCTGCTGTGCCCCCAAGTTGCCTACCTTGATCCGTAATTCGTCGCCCCTGAAGAATTCACCAATTCTCACGCCATAGTGGCCTGAAGTTGGTTGGATTGTTGCTGGTGCTCGGTAGCGGCTCTTGCTGCGCGCCAGTGTGAAATTAACAGGGACAGGATTTGGGCCCAAGAAAAGGCGATCCAGCGCATCAACCAACGGATGTTGTAACCAGCAGCGGCCAGCACCACGTTCAGAGCATCGCCCATCTGACCTTTGAGAAAGCAGCGGCGCATGCGGTGGCCGTCTTTCAGGTGCCCGATGGTCGGTTCGACGGCCTGGCGTCGCTTAAGCAGCCGGATCTGCGGCGGGGTCAGCGTCTTCTTCTTGCCCCGGTGAATGAACATAAAAGGGGTCGGAGGGGGTCGGAGTAAACATAAAAGGGGTCGGAGTAAATAAAAAGTGCTAACGCAGAAAAGGGTCGGAGTAAATAAAAAGTGCTAAGGTTCGGTTCGGCTGTAGGAGAGCTTCATGGCGCGCAAACCCCGATACTACTTGCCCGATGTTCCGTGCCACGTGATCCAGCGCGGACATAACCGCGAGCCTTGCTTCTACGCACCGGAAGACTTTCGCTACTATCTTCAGTGCCTGCGGGAAGCTTGCCTTCAGCATGACGCTGCGGTGCACGCTTATGTCCTAATGACTAATCATGTTCATCTACTCATCACGCCGACGGACAAAGAAGGCATTTCCCGTGTGCTGCAGACCGTCGGGCGACGCTATGTCCAGTATGTCAATGCGTGTTACCGGCGCAGCGGCACGCTCTGGGAAGGCCGGCACAAGGCCAGCCTGATCGATACCGAGCACTACCTGATGACGTGCTATCGCTATATCGAGCTCAATCCAGTCAGGGCAGGAATGGTACAAAAGGCTGCGGACTACCCATGGTCAAGTTTCAACGCCAACGCCTATGGCAAAGAAGATCAGCTCACTTGGCCGCACCCCGTCTACTTGGCTCTCGGGGCGAATGACGGTGAGCGCCGGCAAGCCTATCGCGGATTGTTTCGTCAGGCGCTGGAGCCGGCTGACATGCAGAGCTTGCGAGCCGGAATCAATTTATGCGTGCCTGTGGGCGCTGACCGGTTCAAGGCTCAGATTGAACGGCAACTCCAACAACGAATCAGTTACAAGCCGCGTGGAAGGCCGAAGAAGGAGAAAGTCGTGCTCGACTCGCAGGAGTAGCAACGCTCAATTGGCCAGACAATTTATTTTATTCACTCCGACCCCTTATTCCCCCGAATTATAAAATCGCTGGTTTTTGACAATCTGAGGCACATGCCCGTGCAAGAACCGTTAGTCAGACCGTTCATTGGAAATATAAAATGCATTCGCCAGGATATATTTATGTCATCATCAATCAATCTATTCCAGGACATGTAAAAATTGGAAAAACAACTAGAGAGCCCTCGATTCGTGCGGTAGAGCTTTCGGCTGCGACTGGAGTGGCCACCCCCTTTTTGGTCGCCTATGAAGCTTATTTTGAAGATTGCGATTACGCTGAAAATTATATTCATACAATTTTGGAGCGTCATGACGTAATACTTGCAAAGAACCGTGAATTTTTCACCATCAGTGCTACAGAAGCAATAAACATAGTCATTCAGGCACAGGAAGTGATTAATCAGAAGTCATCTAATCAAGTCAATAATTCTTATTCTAACGAAGTTCAAGAAACTAATGTCACCATTTTAGCCAATGTTGGCTGCGACCCCTCTGATCAATATGATGAATTCCTAGAAGATGCATACGCTTATTGGACCGGATGGGGCGACAAAATTATAGATGTAAATAAAGCAATAAAATTATTTAAATCTGCGGCGAAACTAGGATCAGATGATGCTTACATACAGTTGGGAAATATACATGCAGAATCAGGAGATTTTAAACAGGGTCTTAGTTGGATCGTGACTGGAGCAGAAAAAGGATTTCCAGAGTGCTGGATCGAACTATACGAAATTTTTGTTGGTGCTAATACGCATTTCGGTGAATCGGTAAAAAATCACGAAAATGCAGTTAAAAGTTATCGTCAGTTTTTTTCTGCCATCAGCAAGGCACCAGCCAGCTTTGATACGGAGGGGAGCCGGTTATTCATTCACCTAATGCGCTTTTGTTGTTTGCTTAAAGATAAAATAGAAAAAAGAGACGCTGAAATTATTAAAGATTTCTTGGCTGGCTTTCGTTTAATGCTTATTTCTTTGTCCGACAAGTCGGATTCGCAGGCAAAGCTAAAAGAATTGGATATTTTTTTGCTAGATAACGGATTTTGGAACCCGCTTGGCGGGACCACTTAATTCAGGTTTTAATGACAAGTACGGTGACACGTTACTAATTTCACTATTTCTCCAACCTCAATCGTGACCAACATGGACTTGGAGGCGGTGGCGCGGCATAACGGCAAGCGACCAACAGTTGTGGCTTGGCCGCGATATCGACTGCGCCGAAATATGGCATTGATGTGTCCACCGTAACGGTGATGGGGTTTGCCAATGGCCCATAAACGAGCTCACGGGTGATCGTAGGCAGATTCGTAAAGTGTGTAAATAGCAGGCAGGTGGCGTATCCCCAAGCCGCCACAAACAACAAAGGCGCCTTTCGGCGCCTTTGTCGTGTACCGCCTGAAAAAGATCAGGCTGCCATCTGCCGCAGCATATAGCTCAGCACGCCGCCGTGGGCGTAGTAGTCCCACTCTTTCGGCGTGTTGATGCGCACCTTGGCCTTGAAGGTGATGACGTTGCCGTCGGCTTTCTTGGCGTGCACGGTCACTTCGCTGGCGCCCTGTTCGAGCCCGTCGAAGTCGAACACTTCGCTGCCGTCCAGGCCCAGCACCTTGGCGTTCTGGCCGTCCTGGAAGTTCAGGGGCAGCACGCCCATGCCCACCAGGTTGGCGCGGTGAATGCGCTCGAAGCTTTCGCTGATGACCGCTTTGACGCCCAGCAGCAACGTGCCTTTGGCCGCCCAGTCGCGCGATGAACCGGTTCCATATTCCTTGCCGGCCAGCACGACGGTGGGGGTATTGCTGGCCTGGTACTTCATGGCCACGTCGTAGATGGGCTCGACCGGGCCGGCCGCGCCATTGATGTACTTCGAAACGCCGCCTTCGACGCCCGGGGTCATCTGGTTCTTGATGCGGGTGTTGGCAAAGGTGCCGCGCATCATGATTTCGTGGTTGCCGCGGCGCGAGCCAAAGCTGTTGAAGTCGGCCTTCTGCACGCCGTGGGCTTCAAGGTAGGCGCCGGCCGGGCCGTCCTTCTTGATGTCGCCGGCGGGCGAGATGTGGTCGGTGGTGATGGAGTCGCCCAGCACCGCCAGCACGCGCGCGCCCTTGATCGGCTGTATGCCCGGCGGGGTCATGGTCATGCCTTCAAAGTAGGGCGGGTTCTGGATGTAGGTGCTCTTGTCGTCCCACGGGTAGGTGTCGGACTTGGTGATTTTGATCGACTGCCAACGGGCGTCACCCTTGAGCACGTTTGCATAGCTGGCCTTGAACAGGTCGGCGGTGACGCTCTTGGTGACTTCGGCCTGGATTTCAGCGTTGGTGGGCCAGACATCCTTCAGGAACACGTCCTTTCCGTCTTTGCTCTTGCCGATGGGTTCGGTGGTGAGGTCGATGTCGGTGGAGCCGGCCAGCGCATAGGCCACGACCAGCGGCGGGCTGGCGAGGTAGTTCATGCGCACGTCTTGATGCACGCGGCCCTCGAAGTTGCGGTTGCCCGAGAGCACCGCGCTCACGCTCAGGGTGTTGTCCTGAATGGCCTTGCCCACTGGCTCGCCCAGCGGGCCGGAGTTGCCGATGCAGGTGGTGCAGCCGTAGGCGGCCACGTGGAAGCCCAGAAATTCCAGATCGTCGATCAGGTTGGCTTTTTTCAGGTACTCGGTGACCGCCAGTGAACCGGGGGCCAGCGACGTCTTGACCCAGGGCTTGGTGTGCAGGCCCAGGGCACGCGCCTTGCGGGCCAGCAGGCCGGCGCCGATCAGCACCGAGGGGTTTGAGGTGTTGGTGCATGAGGTGATGGCGGCAATCACCACGGCGCCGTCTTTCAGCTCGAAGGTTTCGTTCTTGTAGGTGATGGTGGCCGGGCCCTTGGAGGGGCGCAGCTTCTGCTCGTCTTCGAAGGCCTTGCGGTAGTTGGCCTTCACGTCGGTGAGCAGCACGCGGTCCTGCGGGCGCTTGGGGCCGGCGAGGCTGGGCTTGATGCCGGTGAGGTCGAGTTCCATCACGTCGGAGTACTCGGCTTCGGGGGCGTTGTGCGTCCACCACATGCCCTGGGCCTGAGCGTAGGCCTTGACCTTGGCGATGTCGGCATCGTCGCGGCCGGTGAGGCGCAGGTAGTTCAGGGTTTCTTCGTCAATCGGGAAGATGCCGCAGGTGGCGCCATATTCCGGCGCCATGTTGGCAATGGTGTTGCGGTCGCTGGCCGACAGGTTGCCGACAGCCGGGCCGAAGAACTCGACGAATTTTTCAACCACGCCGCGCTTGCGCAGCATTTCAGTGACGGTGAGCACCAGGTCGGTGGCGGTGGCACCTTCGGCGAGCTTGCCGGTGAGGCGCACGCCGATCACGTCGGGCATCAGCATCGATGAGGGCTGGCCGAGCATGGCCGCTTCGGCCTCGATGCCGCCCACGCCCCAGCCCAGCACGCCGATGCCGTTGACCATGGTGGTGTGGCTGTCGGTACCGAAGCAGGAGTCGGGATACAGCACGCCGTCGTCATTTTCGAACACTACGCGGGCGAGGTATTCGATGTTGACCTGGTGGACGATGCCGGTATCCGGCGGCACGGCCTTGAAGTTCTTCAGCGCTTCCTGACCCCAGCGGAGGAAGGTGTAGCGCTCCTCGTTACGCTGGAATTCGATCTTGGCATTCAGGTCGAGCGCGTCCTTGGTGCCGTAGTGGTCGATCATCACCGAGTGGTCGATAACCAGTTCGACCGGACACAGGGGATTCACCTTGGTGGCATCGCCGCCGAGCTTGGTGATGGCATCGCGCATGGCGGCCAGATCCACCACGCAGGGAACGCCAGTGAAGTCTTGCAGAATCACGCGCGCCGGGGTGAAGTCGATGTCCTTGTTGGGCAGCTTCTTCAGGTCGGCACCCGCCAGCGCCGCGATGGTGTCTTTGGTGATGTTCACGCCGTCTTCGTGGCGCAGCAGATTTTCGAGCAGCACCTTGTAGGAGTAGGGCAGACGGGACACCTTGTACTTCGCTTCGAGTTGGGTCAGGTCGAAGTAGGTGTACGACTTGGGTCCGACTTTTAGCGTGGACTTCGCTTGGAAGCTGTCCGTCATGGCGGGAGTTACTCCTGGCTTGTGGGGAAATGAGGGGGTGCTGTGCACAGCGCGCCCCGAAAAGCGGCGCATCATTATAAACCGTGCGTGAATCGGGCTTTTCTTGCCGCATCGGCAACGCATGGCTTACCGCGCTCAAACGCAGTGCGTCAAGGGGGACCTGCGTCGTCCTCCCACGACGGGCCTGTGCAACACCGCCGGTGTCGCGCTCAGGCCGGCGGTGGCGGGTCGCGCAGTTCGCCGCTGCCCAGGCAGGCCATGCCGTCGTAAAGCGCCAGGTACTGACCGGGCGCAGCGGCGCGCTGGGCGTTGTCGAAGCCGACGATCAGGCTGCCGTCGTCGGCGACCGACTCGATGTGGCAGGTCTGCAGGCCCTGTCGGTGGCGGATGCGGGCCAACAGCGGCCGGTCGAGGCGGGCAGGGCGGTTGATCCAGTGAAACGGCGCAGTCGCCAGGCGGCGGTGCATGATCAGCGGATGGTTCGGGTCTTGTGAGGCCATCAGCCGGCGGCGCGGTGCATCCTTGGCCACCACGTACCACGGCGCTTCGGCCGCGCCCCGGCGACCGCCGATGTGCAGGCCCTTGCGCTGCCCCAGCGTGAAGTGATGCAGGCCCGGGTGCTGGCCGATGAACTGGCCGCCCTCATCGACAATGTCGCCCGGTGCGTCCTTGAGGTACTGGGCCAGAAACGCGCGGAAGGCGCGTTCACCAATGAAGCAGATGCCGGTCGAGTCCTTCTTGCGGTGCACGTCCAGGCCGATGTCGCGGGCCATTGCCCGGACGGCGGGCTTGTCGTAGCCGCCCAGAGGAAAGAACACTTTTTCAAGCTGCTCGCGCCGCACGGCAGAGAGAAAATAGGTCTGGTCCTTGTCTTCGGTGACCGAGCGCATCAGGTGCGGGCCATCGTCGCGGTGCTCGATGCGGGCGTAATGGCCGGTGGCGATGCCATCGGCTCCCAGCCGCAGGGCGTACTCGCGGAAGGGTTGGAATTTCACTTCACGGTTGCACAAGACGTCGGGATTGGGCGTCTTGCCGGCCTGGTAGTCGTCCAGAAACTGCTGGAACACGCGCGCACGGTAGTCGGCGGCAAAATCAACGCGAATCAGCGGAATGTCGAGGTGCTCGGCAACCCGGCGGGCATCCTGAAAATCTTCGGCGGCGCTGCAATAGCCGGCTTCATCTTCGGTCCAGTTGACCATGAACAGGCCGGTGACCCGGCAGCCGTGCTGCTTGAGCAGGTGCGCCGTGACCGATGAGTCGACGCCGCCCGACATGCCGACCACGATCTGCTGGCCGGGCTGCGGCAGGGTGTTGCCCACCGCCGTGCTCACAGGTGATCGAGCGCGCTCAATGGCAGGCGACGCCCGGCGCGGTAGTCGTCGATGCAGCGCTGCACCATCGGGCTGCGATGGCGTGCCGCCTGTTCGCGCAGTTCGGCCTCGGTCATCCAGCAGGCGCGCAGAATGCCGGTGTCGAGCTTTCGGCCCTTGTCGAGGGTGTCGGGTGTGCCGACGAAGGCAATGCGCACGAAGGGATAGTCAAGACCCTCAGGCTGGTGCACGTACAGGCCCAGCAGCGCGTCAATGCGCACCTGCCATGCGGTTTCTTCCAGCGTCTCGCGGATCGCCCCTTCAATGAAGGTTTCGCCCGGCTCCCAGTGCCCGGCGGGCTGGTTGAGCACCACCTCGCCGTTGGCGAGTTCTTCCACCATCAGGAACTGGTTGTCGCGTTCGATGACGGTCGCCAGAACGATATGCGGGGCTTCGGTCCAGCTCATGGCATGCGGCCCTGACGTTTCAGGTGATACCAGCCGTTGGCGTCGGGCTGACCGAGGCCGTTCAGCAGGTTGCGGATGATGGGCGGGGCATCAGCGCGGGGGCGCATGCGCAGGTCGATGTCATGACTGCGGTCATGGCGCTGGCGGGCAACGCCCTCCAGTTCCAGCGGGCCTTCCAGGCTTTTCAGATTGGCGACCAGCACTGCGTGGCCGTCATCGCCGGGTTCATCGCTCAGCGTGGCCTCGAAGTTGCCGAGCACGATGGGATTGCGCCCCAGGGCCCAGGTGAGCTCGGTGAGCGTGACGGTGCCGTCGATGGCGGTGGGCCATTGGTCGCGTGCCGCCGCATGGTCGAGGTTGAGATGCCAGCGGCCGTTGACCGGCAGAAAGCCCTGGCCGATGGCCTGCAGCAGGGTGCGCACGTCACCGCCGGCGCGCAGCGCATCGACCGCCACGCTGCCCCAGGGCGTGGCCTTGACCCGGCCCAGCGCCGTGCCGCCCAGCACCTGACCTTCCACGGTGTAGCCCCAGGCGGCGCCGAACAGCGCGGTCGGGCGCCAGCGCCAGGCCAGTTGCTCGGCGATTCTGCGCTGCTGCTGGGTCAGCCCTTGCAGGCGCCCGTTGAGCACGGTGCCGCTCAGGCGCTCGACCTGCACCGGGCTGGGCTGGGGCGCCCATTGCCAGAGCGTGGCGGCGGGGGCCATGGCCACCAGCCCGACGATGAATGCCGTGACGCCCAGCAGCGGCGCCAGCCAGATCAGACGACGGCTCACGAGGCGCGAACCAGGGTCAGGCGGGCGTTGACGCGGCCCGGCTGTTCGCCACGTTCAAGGTCGATGGTCTGGGCGCGCACGCCCTGTTTCTGTTCCAGTTCGTCGACCCAGCGCAGCAGGTTCTCGAAGGCGATTTCATCAATCCAGACCCGCACTTCGCGGTCCTGCTCGGGCTGGATGCGGCTGGGCGGCGTGTCGCCCAGGCCGGCGCGCGCGGCGCGATCCACGGTGGCCAGCAGCGCACCGGCCGGCACTGTGGGGCGGCTCTGTTGCGCGGCCGGGCCAAGCTCGGCGGCGATCTCTTCGAGACGAACGGCCACGGCCCGGGCGCCGTCCAGGGCGGCGGCCCGTTGTTGGCGCGTCTGGACCAGCGGCTCCCAGACCAGCAGGAACAGCAGGGTCAGGGTCAGCGCAGTGCCGGCGACGATCACCATGATGCGTTCGCGCGGCGCCAGCTGCGCCCAGTGAGCAAGGAGCTGATCGCGCATCAGGAAGTGCTCCGTCGCTGCAGGCGCAGGCGAATCTGCGCGCCGTCGGCACCGGCGTTGGCCGACTGCACGTCCATCTGCACCACCGGGTCATCGGCAAAGCGCGCGCGCAGGGTTTCAAGGGGCTGCAGGCTGCTGCCGGTGAGGCTGGCCACCAGGGCCCCTTCGCGGAACTGCAGACCTTGCAATTGCAGGCCCTCGACCGTTTCAAGGGCGGTCGACAGCGGCGACAGCAGGCCCAGAAAAGCCTGCCCGCCATTGCCGGCGCGCAGCGCCGCGAGCTGCTGCTCGGCCTGCGCACTCAGGTCGACGATGCGGGTCTGGCTGGGGAACAGTTGCTGGAAGCGGGCGATGTTGGCGGCTTCCTGCTCGGCGATCTGCCCGGCCAGTCGCTGGCTGGCGATCACGTGCTCCAGTCCGACCACCAGGGCCAGGCTGGCGGCCAGCGCCAGCGGCCAGCGCCAGGGTTTCAAGGCGGCGCCCAGGTCGCCGCTGGGCGCGTAGGCACCCTGCAGCAGATTCAGCGTGCTCAAGCGTGTGAGCTGCGGGTGCAGTTGTGGCAACAGCACCGACAAGCCGAACGCAAAGCCGGGACGCAGGCTGGGCGGCTGCGGCAGGCCGGTGAGGTCGGGTGCGCCGTGGCCCACCAGGTACAGGGTCAGGCCCGGGGGTGTGTCACGCCCGCCGACCGCCAACTGCAGCGCGGCGGGCAGGTCATCGACCTCGCACTGGAAGCTTGCCCATTGCCGGTGTCGCACGGTGACAATGCCGTCTTCCAGCCAGGCGTAAAGCTGGGTGTCTTCAGGTTCGGGCAGCCCCAGTACATCGGGGATGATCAGATCGGGATGCAGGTTGACGGACTGCAGCAGCGCCAGTCCGGCTTCGAAGCGCTGGCGCCGCATGCTGAGCACCGGAAAGCCGTCTGCCTGCCGGGGCGCCGCGATCAGGTGCAGTTCGTCGGGCTCGTCGGCCACCGCTTCTTCGAGGCTGAAACGCGCGGCCTGCGCGGCCTTGCTGGCCTGTTTGACGGGCAGGTCCAACAGGTCCATGCGGAGGTCGGCACTGGGCCACAGCACCACCAGACGCTTGCCAAGGGCAAGCGGCGCCAGATTCTTGAGTGCCGATTGTTCAACCGGCCAGGACTGCAAGGCCTCGGCAGGGGCCACGCAGAATTCGCACGGCGCGTCTTCAGGCGCGTCGTGGTGGGCCGGCGGCAGTCGCAGATAGAGGGTTTCGCGCAAGGGTCGGGATCAGCTGTTCCGCGGCGGGGTGACACGCCGTCAATCGGGGTAGGCCCCGCGCGCCAGCACCGAGGGTGGCGCGCCAGTGGGTCGATAAATCAGATGATACAAGCCCACCCGGCTACTGCCTATGAGCGCTTCGCTTTCGAGCATGAAGTACTGGCTGGCGACGCTCACCGGCGGGGCATCGACGGTGAGGCTGGACTGGATGGCCGCAACGTCTTGCAGCGGCGCATCGAGACGCGATTCCAGAAAGCCGCTCAGTTCGGGCCCGGGGGTTTGCACCAGGCTCAGCAGCACCGGCTCGGTGGCGGTATTGACGTTGACCGCGCTGCCCACCAGCGGCAGTGCGGTGACGTGTGGGCGCAGCAGTTCGAAGATTTCGCGGGTCATGCCCTTCACGGCCATCAGTTCGCCTACATCGACCATGGGGCGATCGGGCGTGCGGTAGGGCGGCGAAAACCCGAGGTACTCGGTTTCTTCGGCGCCATCGAAGCCGGTGGGCTCCTGGTCGGCGTCGATCCAGTCGCGGATCACCGAGGCCATGGCCGCAGCCTCGAAGTCGGTGCCGGCGCCGACCAGGACGTACAGGCGCTGAAAGTGGCCGTTGTAGCGCGTCAGTGCCTCGGCGTCGGCGCTGGCCAGGTTGTTCAGGTTGAAGCGCCCCTGCAGGTCCACCAGGCGCCCGCGCAACACGCCTTCATCGACCGGCAGATAGTCCACCGGCTGCGCCCAGGGCTCGACCAGGCTGTCGTAGTCGCTGGTTTCGGCATCGCGCTGCAGGATGGTCATGACCCACTGCTCGACGCCCTCGATGTACCACCAGCCCATTTCGCTTTCCTGCAGCGTCCGCGACCGGTGCACGGCAATCTGGTGACTGACCGCCATGGCGGCGGCGGCAATGGTGGCGATGGCCACGACCAGGATCGCGGTGATCAGCGCGACGCCGCGCTGTGCGGTGGCCGGGGTGCGGGGCGGGGTCATCAGTTGAACGGGATGCCTGGCACCGCCGCGCCCGGTGTTGGCGGCGGCGTGGTTTCGGGTGCGGGGTCGTTGCCGCCACCTGCGGTGTCCCCGTCTCCGTCACCGGTGCCCGGGTTGGCGTCGGGGTCGGTGGGCGGGCCTTGCCCGGCGCTCTGGATGATCTGACTGGCGGTGGGCGGTATGCCCGCCTTGAAGCGCCACTGCAGCTCGCCCCAGTCCTTGGTTTCGAGGGTGATTTCGACCATCAGCGGCAGCTCGTTGCCTTCGCCCGGCCACTCGTCGCGCCATTCCTGATTGGCGTCGAGAAAGCGCCAGGCGACGCTTTCAACGTCTTCCAGCAGCCCCAGTTCGACCGGCTCGCTGTCTTGCGCCATGTCGAGAACCCGCCAACTGTCGCGGAACAGGGTGCCTTCGGTGAGGCGGTAGCGCACCCTCTGAAAGGTGGTGCGCGGCTGGCGCAGCGGGTTCTGCCAGCCGGCCCGGGTGAACATCACGTCGGCTTCGCGCTGCGCCATGAACGGCGGCTGCCGGTCGCCGAAGGCATCGCGAATGTCGCGGGCGCTGAGCTGGCGGATGTCATCGCGCACACGGCGATAGCTGCGCTGAAACTCGGCGGTGCGGTCCATGGCGGCCTCGACGCCGACGCGGGTGTCGAGCACGCTGCGCAGGCCGCCGTACGCGAGGATCGACATGATCGAAAAGATCAGCAGCACCACGATCAGCTCCAGCAGCGTGAAGCCGGATGCGGCGGCGCGGTGGGGGCGGCCGGTCACCGCGCGCCCCCGGGGTTGCGCATGAAGGTCGACAGCTGCGCGTAACGATTGTCGCCCTCGGCGTCACTGACGACGATGTCGATGCGCCGCAGCCGCTCGTCCTGGGTGGCTTGCACGGTGGTTTCCCATTCCCACTCGAAGCCGCCCATCTCGGCGGTGTCGTCGCGCTTGCCTTCTTCCGGCCACTGGGGCTGGCTCAACACCACGCCTAGCTGGTTCTGTGCCACCCACATGGCCAGGGTGCGCATGCGCAGGTGGTGCGCCGTGTCGGCGTAGCGCGCCATGCCCGAAAGTACTGCGCCCAGGGCGATGGCCAGCACCACGAGCGCGGCGAGCACTTCGATCAGCGTGAAGCCGCGCGCGCGCGTCACTCGCCGACCTCGTCCCGCGGGATCTGTGCACGCTTGATGCGGCCCAGCACATCGACCTCGACGCGGTAGGCCAGGTCGAGATCGCCCGCGAACAGGTCAATGACCATGGGTGTGACCTCGCCACTGGACAGGAACAGGCCCAGCGGCTCCATCGACGCCGTGGGGTCTTCCAGTTGCGCGGCAGGCGGCATGGCGCGGCCTTCGATGCGCAGACGTATTTCGATGGGTTGGGGGATGGCCTGGGGTCGAAACACGCCGTTCTCGGCGTAAGGCACCCAGCGGCCATCGCCGCCGATGGCCACCCATTGCCATTGCGTCTCGGTGGGCCGGAAGCCAATGAACAGGCCCTGCAGCTCGGCCTCTTCCTGCGCCAGTGCCAGCATCCGGTGGAGCTTCTGCGCTTCGTTGTCGAGCCGGTCGGCCACGTTGCGGCCGCTGATCGAGAACATGGCGAAGGTGATCATCACGCCGATGATCAGCACCACCACCATGATTTCGAGCAGCGTGAACCCGCGCGCGCCGCGGGCCGCGCGAGGGCGTGCGCCCGCTCGCACCCGGGCGGGGCCGGGGCCTCCCGGGGCGCGGCACCGCAGCACGGAAATGCTCAGTTCAGATTCCAGTTCCCGATGTCGGCGGCCACGCCTTCGCCGCCGACGCGACCGTCGGCCCCGAACGAGAAGATGTCGAACTCGGCGCGCGTGCCGGGATAGAGGTACTGGTACGGCGTGCCCCACGGATCATTGGGCAGGCTCTGGATGTAGCCGCCCGACTTCCAGTTGCGCGGTTCCGGCTCGCCGCTGGGCTTTTCCACCAGGGCCTCAAGACCCTGCTGGGTGCTGGGATAGTTGAAGTTGTCGAGGCGATAGAGGTTGAGCGAAGCCTCCAGCATGCGGATGTCCTGACGGGCCTTGGTCATGCGCGCATCGTCCGGGCGATCCATGATGCGCGGCACCACCACCGCCGCGAGAATGCCGAGGATGACCACCACGACCATGATTTCGATCAGGGTGAAGCCGCGGGCGCGGCGGGGAAGGGCAGTGCGCATGGAATCCATTCTGGGGTTTCAAAAAGGGGATGGGTGGGCCGTGGGCGGTCACGCCGGGGCGACTCTGAAGGCGTTGGATCATAACAAAGGGTTCAGGTTCCTCTGATGAAGGGTGCGGCCTGGCTTCTGGCACTGTTTGCGCTGCTTGAAATCGGTCACCCATGGACCTTCGAGGCCCTGCGTTACGACCGCGACGGTCTGCTGCACGGCCAGATCTGGCGCGCGCTGACGGCCCACCTCGTGCATCTGGGACCGGTGCACGCCGCCATGAACAGCCTCGCCGTGTTGCTGCTGGTGGCGCTGTGTCAGCCGCAGTGGACCGTGTGGGGCTGGTGTTGGCGCAGCGCCGCGCTGGCGGTGCCCATCAGTCTGGGACTGTTGGCAGCGGTGCCGGCGCTGGCGTCTTACGTCGGCTTTTCAGGGGTCGCCCACGGGCTGTTCGTGCTGGCCTTGTGGCCGCTGGCGGTGAAGGGCGACTGGATCGCCCGGGGCTGCCTGCTGTATCTCCTGGGCAAACTGGGGTGGGAGATGATGTTCGGCGCGGCGGTGATCGACAGTGCGTGGATCGGCGGTGCGGTGATCGTCGAAGCGCACAGTTTCGGGGCTTTGGCGGCCGTGGCCGGGCTGGCACTGGCGGCCTGGCTTGACGCGCGGGGCGCGTCTCGCCGCTAATGTCGACCCTTTGCAGCGTGGGCCGTATTGACCTATGACATTTGCGATGCTGTTTCCGGGGCAGGGCTCACAGGCCGTCGGCATGCTGGGCGATTGGACCCACCCTCAGGTCAGCCAGACCTTCGCCGAGGCGGGCGAGGTGCTGGGCTACGACCTTGCCGCACTGGTGCGTTCCGGGCCGGAGGCCGAACTCAACCGCACCGACCGCACCCAGCCGGCTTTGCTCGCCGCCAGCATTGCGTTATGGCGGGTGTGGCAGGCCGAGGGCGGCGCCACGCCAGTGGCCATGGCCGGCCACAGCCTGGGCGAGTACGCCGCGTTGGTGGCGTCTGGCGCCCTGCACTTTGCCGATGCCTTGCGGCTGGTCGAGCGACGTGGCCAGTTGATGCAGGGGGCCGTGCCCGAGGGCGAAGGCGGCATGGTGGCGGTGATTGGTCTTGACGACGAAGCCGTCGAAGCGCTGTGCGCACGCTGCCCCGTTGACGCGGTGCTGTCGCCGGTCAATTACAACGCGCCGGGCCAGGTGGTCGTTGCCGGTGCGCGCGCCGCGCTGGACTGGCTGGAAGCCGAAGGCAAGTCTGCCGGCGCCCGGATGATGGTGCGCCTGCCGGTGTCGGTGCCCTCGCATTGCGCGCTGATGCAGTCGGCAGCGGTCGAGTTCGCCAAAGACCTGGACGCCGTTACCCTGCGGATGCCCGAAGTGCCGGTGCTGCACAACGTCGATGCCCGGCCTCGCGTGGACCTCGGCGGCGTGCGCGACGCGCTGGCCAGCCAGCTCCATCAGCCGGTGCGCTGGTCGCAGACCCTGCTGGTGCTGCAGGGCCAGGGCGTTTCGGCGCTGGCCGAATGCGGTCCCGGCAAGGTATTGGCGGGGCTGGCCAAGCGCACCCTGAAGGGCGTGCCCTGCCATGCGCTGGAGTCGCCGGCGGGCCTTGCGAGTGCGCAAGCCGCGATTGCGGCAAAATAACGATTATTCCAAGTGCCCGACGACTGATCGGGCTCGAGAGAGCCATGAAAAAACTGGAAGGACAAACCGCCTGGGTCACCGGCGCAAGCCGCGGCATCGGGCAGGCCATTGCCCGGCGGCTGGCTGAAGAGGGCGCCAAAGTGATCGGAACCGCCACCACGCAGGGGGGCGCCGATGCCATTACCGCGGCCCTGGCCGAGTTTGGCGGCCAAGGCGCGGTGCTGGACGTTCGCGAACCCGAGGCCGGCGACGCCTTGCTCAAGGCGGTCGGCGCACCGGACATCCTCGTCAACAACGCCGGCGTCACCCGCGATCAGTTGCTGATGCGCATGAAAGACGACGACTGGGACGCGGTGATCGCCACTGACCTCACCAGCGTCTTCCGGCTGACCCGTGCGGTGCTCAAGAGCATGATGAAGGCCCGCCACGGCCGTATCATCAGCATCGGCTCGGTGGTGGGCACGCGCGGCAATCCGGGGCAAACCAACTACTGTGCCGCCAAGGCCGGGCTGGTCGGCTTCTCCAAGGCCCTGGCCCAGGAAATCGGTTCAAGAGGCATTACCGTCAATGTGGTGGCGCCCGGCTTCATCGCCACCGACATGACCGACGCGCTTGCCGAGGCAACGCGCGAGAGTTTGTTGTCTGCAGTACCGCTGGGTCGTCTGGGTGCGCCAGAAGACATCGCCAACGCGGTGGCCTTTCTCGCCTCGCCGGAGGCCGGTTACATTACCGGCGAAACCCTGCATATCAACGGTGGTTTACACATGGTCTGAGTGGTCCCCAGCCCCTCTCCCACAGGCCAGTCCGGGGACGCTGTTTCCCTTCCTTTTATCCCTTTACAATACGGCGGCTTTCGCCAAATCAGTCAGGAGTGACGCATGAGCAGTCTCGAAGAGAAAGTTAAGAAAATCATTGCCGAGCAGTTGTCAGTTGCCGAAGACCAGATCACCCCTGACGCTTCGTTTGTCGAAGATCTGGGTGCTGATTCACTCGACACCGTCGAATTGGTGATGGCACTGGAAGAAGAATTCGAAATCGACATTCCCGACGAGGAAGCCGAGAAAATCGTGACCTTCAACGATGTGCTGAAGTACATCAAGAACCACGCCAAGCTCGAAGGCTGATCCGCGTCGCCGATGGGGCCGCCCTGTGCGGCCCCATTTCCTTTTCTGTGTCCTTGTGCGCGGATGGTTTTTCTGAAAAGCAACTAAAGGAATACACATGTCCCGTCGCGTTGTTGTGACCGGTCTCGGCACCATTTCGCCTGTCGGCAACACCGTTGCCGAAGCGTGGTCTGCGGTTTGTGAAGGGCGTTCCGGCATCCGGCCGGTCACCGCCTACGATGTCAGCGCCTACAGCACGCGCATCGCCGGGACCATCATCGATTTTGACGCCACGCAGTGGTTGAGCGCGAAGGACGTCAAGCGCACCGATGAATTCATCCAGTTCGGCGTTGCTGCGGCCAAGCAGGCCGTGCAGGACGCAGGCCTGCACATTACCGACGAAAACCGTGAGCGCATCGGCGTTTGCGTGGGTTCCGGCATCGGCGGCATTGGCACCATCGAGGCCGAGTGCCGCGTGCTGCATGCCAGTGGCCCGCGGCGCCTGTCGCCGTTTTTCGTGCCGTCTTCGATCATCAACATGACCTCCGGGTACATCTCGATCGATCTGGGCATCACCGGCCCGAATCTTGCCACCGTGAGCGCCTGCACCACGGGGACGCACGCCATCGGCATGGCCTACCGCATGATCCAGTACGGCGACGCCGACATTTTCATTGCCGGTGGGTCCGAGTACGGCTCGGCCCCGGCCGGCATGGCGGGCTTCTGCCAGGCCCGTGCCATGTCGACCCGTAACGACGATCCCACCGCCGCCAGCCGGCCGTTCGATGCCGGTCGTGACGGTTTCGTGCTGGGCGATGGCGCGGGCGTGCTGGTGCTGGAATCGCTGGAAAGCGCGCAGGCGCGCGGCGCCAGAATCTACGCCGAGCTGGTCGGTTTCGGCATGTCCAGCGATGCCTCGCACATCACCCTGCCGCCGGATGATGGCCATGGGGCGCGCCGCGCCATGCTCAACGCCCTGAAGGACGCAAAGGCCAATTCCGACGAGGTGGACTACATCAACGCCCACGGCACCTCCACGCCGGCCGGCGATGTCGCCGAAACGGTGGCCATCAAGGCGGCCTTTGGTGCGCGGGCCTACAAATTGCCGGTGTCATCCACCAAGTCGGTCACCGGCCACCTGTTGGGGGCCGCCGGGGGCATCGAGGCCCTGTTCTCGGTCATGGCGCTGAAGGATCAGGTGATTCCGCCGACCATGAACCTGACCGATCCCGATCCGAAATGTGACCTGGACTACGTGCCCAACACGGCACGCCAGACCAAGCTGAATCTGGTGCTCTCGAACTCCTTCGGGTTTGGCGGCACCAACGGCACCCTGGCCTTCAAGCGCTACGCTTGAGGGGCCTTCAGGCGGCTCAGGTCGGGCCGGGTCGGCGATGGCCTGCGTCGTCGGGGTCTGACCTGACCCGCGCGCCCTAATGCACATTGTCGAAGGCCCGGCCGCGGCGGACCTGCTGAGTTTGCAGGCCGCCGAGCCGGCGCGATTTCCGTGTCTGCTGGAAAGCGCCGCGGCGCATCCGCGCTCGGGGCGCTTCGACCTGTTGATGATGGTCGACACCGCCGCCGACGCGGTGGACACGGTGTACGACGCCGATCCCTTTGCCCTGCTCGATGCGCGCCTGGCGGCGCTGCCGCGTTGCGCGCCGCATCCCGTGCTGCCGTTCGCCGGCGGCTATGCGGTGTTTCTGGGTTATGAAGCGGGGCGCTGGGTTGAGCCCCGCTGGCGCCCGCACGCGCAGGCCAGCGGTTTGCCCGAGGCGCAGTTGCTGCGCGTGCCGGCCGCGTTGATGCGGGACCGCGCCGACGGGCGGGTCTATGCGCTCAGTGAACGCAGCCAGGCGGAGGCGCGCTCGCTGCTCGATGCGCTGGCGGCGGCGCCAAGCGTGGCGCCGGCCCCGCAGACGGTGCTGGCGACGATGACCGCCGAACCCCCCGCAGCCTTTCTGGCGGGCGTGGCGCGCATTCACGAATGGCTGCGCGCCGGCGACGTGTTCCAGGTCAATCTGTCGCGTGCCTGGTCTGGCGCGCTGGCCGAGGGCGTGGCGCCGGCGCATCTGCACAGGGCGCTGCGGGCGGCCAACCCCGCGCCCTTTGCCGCCAGTTGGCGGGGTCAGGGCTGGTCGGTGGTCAGCTCGTCACCCGAACGGCTGGTGAGCATTCGCGGTGATCAGGTCGACACCCGGCCCATTGCCGGCACCGCCCCCCGGGGGCGCGATGCCGCCGCCGACGCCCAGGCCATTGCCGGGCTGCGCGCCAGCGCCAAGGAGCGGGCCGAACACATCATGCTGATCGATCTTGAGCGCAACGATCTGGGCCGGGTCTGCCAACCGGGCAGCGTGCGGGTTGACGAGTTGATGACGGTTGAAACCTATCCGCATGTGCATCATCTGGTGTCCAACGTCAGCGGTCGGCTGCGGCCGGGCGTGGGCGCCGGTGCGGCGCTGCGGGCGGTGTTTCCGGGGGGCACCATCACCGGCTGCCCCAAGGTGCGGTGCATGGAGATCATTTCAGAACTGGAGTCGGGCCAGCGCGGCGCCTATACCGGCGCCATTGGCTATGCCTCGCGCTGCGGCCAGTTCGACAGCAACATTCTGATTCGCAGCTTGAGCTTGGTCGGTCGGCACCTCAGCCTGCGCGCCGGTGCCGGCATCGTGGCCGACTCCAATGCCGTCACCGAACTGGCCGAGACCGAAGCCAAGGCGCGCGGTTTGTTGCGCGCACTGGGCTTGAGCGGATGAAGCAGCTGTTCAACGGTCGTGTCGCCGACTGCCCGGCCGCCCTCGCCGCCGCGCTGGTCCACGGCGAGGGGGTGTTTCGCACCGTGCTGGTATGGGCGGGCGTGATCGTGGATGCCGAAGCCCAGCACGCCGTGCTGGCGGCCGACGCGCAGCGCCTGGGGCTGAAGATCGATCCCCTGCACACCTGGCTTGACGACAGCGCGCAGGCCCTTGCCGGCGCGCCGCGCGCCGCCTTGCGCTGGTGGCTGGCCGGCGATGACGGCGGCGGGTCGGTGCGCTGGGTGGCGGCCTCGCCATTGCCGGCAGATCGCCCCGCGCACCTGTGGACGCAGGGCATCCGCGTCGGCATTAGCCCGGTCCGGTTGGTGGCGCCGATCGAGTTGGCCGGCATCAAGCACCTGAACCGCCTGCCGCAGCGCCTGGCCGCGCGCGGCTGGCGGCCTGATCAGTCCGAGGCCTTGATGTGCGACGCCGACGGGCATCTGGTGTGCGGCACCCGCAGCAACCTGTTCTGGGTGGCAGGGGGCGCCCTGTACACGCCCCCGCTCGATCGCGTGGGCGTCAAAGGTCTGATGCATCGTAAAATCGGGCGAACGGCTGACACGCTGGGTTTGCGGCTCCGCGAACAACGCATCAGCCCCGACCCACTGGACGATGCCGAGGAGGTTTTCGTGACCAACAGCCTGATCGGCCTCTGGCCGGTGCGTGCGCTCGATGCCCGGCAATGGCAGGCCCCGGGCCCCATCACCCGCGCACTGTTCGCGGCATTGCAGCACCCGCTGGCAGACCGGATGCGGGGGTCATCGTGCGCCGATTGATCATGGGGCTCTGGGCCCTGTTCGTCTTGGGCCTGTTCCTGCTGCTGGCCGTGGGCCTGTGGGCGCGTTTCGAACTGGTGACGCCCGACGCGGTGCCGCACGAAACGCGCCTGGAGATTCCGCCCGGCGCGTCGTATCAGGCAATTCTTCGGCAATTGGTGGACGCGGGCCGGCTCAGCGCGCGCGAAACGCTGTGGTTGCGCATCGAAGCGCGCCTCACCGAAACGCCGCAGGTCAAGGCCGGCGAGTATCTGATTGCCGCCGAACAGAGCCCGCACGACATCCGCGACCTGCTGGTCAGCGGCAAGGTGATCCTGCACCGCATTCAACTGGTCGAGGGCTGGACCACGCAACAGGCCATCGCCGCGGTGCGCAGCAATCCCGCCATCGTTCAAGAACTGACCGAAGCCGAACTGGCGCTGGACCGATTGATGCCGGCGCTGGATCTGGAGGGCGGCTGGGCCGAAGGACGCCTGCGGCCCGACACCTATGCGTTCCCCAAGGGCACCACAGACCGCGCATTTCTGCGGCGCGCGGCCCTGGCGCAAGCGGCCGAAATCGAGCGCTGGTGGGCGCAGCGTCCCGACGACCTGCCGCTGAACAGCGCCGACGAGTTGCTGATTCTGGCGTCGATCATCGAAAAAGAAACCGGCCTGCCTGAAGAGCGCTTCGAAGTGGCCGGCGTGTTCGTCAACCGTCTGAAGCTGGGGATGCGACTGCAAACCGATCCCACCGTGGCCTACGGCGTCGCGGCCGATTTTTCCGGACCCCTGTTGCGCAAGCATCTCGACACCGACACCCCGTTCAACACTTACACCCGCGATGGATTGCCGCCCACGGCAATCTGCCTGCCGGGCAGCGCGTCGCTGCAGGCCGCCGTCGCGCCGGCTGAATCCGGTTATCTCTACTTCGTGGCGCGGGGCGATGGCGCGGGCGGTCATGTGTTCTCCAAAACGCTGGCCGAGCACAATGCCGCCGTGCAGCGCTACCGCGAGGCGATCCGCAGGCAGCGTGTGCCGGCGCCGACACCGGTGCCCGCGCCCGCGGTCACGCCCATTCCGGTCGATCAAGAATGACGCGAGGCCGGCTGATCACCCTGGAAGGCGGCGAAGGCGCCGGCAAGAGCACGCTGGCCGCCCGCCTGTGTGCGGCGCTGGCCGCCGAAGGGCTTGCAGTGGTGCAGACCCGCGAGCCGGGCGGCTCACCCTTGGCCGAAGCGCTGCGCGGGATCGTGCTGCACTCATGGAACGAAGGCATGGCGCCGCAGACCGAGGCCCTGATCATCTCGGCCGCGCGGGCGGCGCATTGGCGGGCCACCATCGCGCCGGCGCTGGCGGCCGGGCAGTGGGTGATCTGCGACCGTTTCATTGATTCGACCACCGCCTATCAGGGCAGCGCGGGCGTGCCGCAGGGCTTGCTCGATGCGCTTGCGCAACTGGCGACCGACGGCCAACGACCCGACCTGACCCTGCTCGTCGATCTGGATCCCGCAGTGGGGTTGGCGCGAGCCCGACAACGGGGCGATGACAACCGCTTCGAGGCCGCCGACCTGGCGCGCCACCAGGCCATTCGTGACGCCTTCAGGGTTGCGGCGGCCGCCGAGCCGCAGCGCTTTCGTGTCCTCGACGGCAGTCTGCCGCCCGAGGCCGTCCTCACGGCGGCGCTGGCCGCACTTGCTGACGCGCGCCAAGGCTGGACCGCCCATGGCTGAGCCCGCCGCGCCGCCGCCACCACCGTTTGCCTTTGCGGCCTTGCCCTGGCACGCACCCTTGCTGGCGCGATGGCGCGACGCTTCGCAGCAGGGCACCCGGCCGCAGGCGACCTTGCTGGCCGGGCCGCCCGGCAGCGGCAAGGCGTGGCTGGCCCAGGTGCTGGTCGCCGAAGCGCTCTGCGAACGCCCGGTCAACGGCCCCTGCCGGCAATGCAGCAGCTGTCACAAGCTGGCGCAGGGCCTGCATCCGGATCTGTTGTGGCTGCAGCGTGAGGTCGATGAAAAGACCGGTCGCCGCCGTCGCGACATCCAGGTGGTGCAGGTGCGGCGGCTGATCGAGCGCCTGCACCTCAGCACCCACTACGCACGCGGGCGTTTTGCCGTGATCGAGCCGGTGGAAGCGCTGAACGTCACGTCCACCAATGCGCTGCTCAAGACCCTGGAAGAACCCGCCGCCGGCACCCATCTGATTCTCATCAGCCACCGACCACAGGCGCTGCTGGCCACGCTGCGCTCGCGGTGCGCGATCTGGCGGTGCCCGGCACCCTCGCCCGACCAGGGACGGGCCTGGCTGCTGCAGCAGGGCATCGACCCGGCGCCGGTGCCCTGGGCGTTGGCCGCCCCGCTGCACGTCAAGGAATGGGCCGATGCCGAACAGTTGAGTGTGTTCGCCCGCTGGGACGACAACTGGCGCGCCGTGGCGGCGGGCCGCATGGCGCCTCTGGCTGCGGTGGCCGAGGTGGGCAAGGACGAGGCCGGAGCCTTCGTGCGCTGGCTGACCCGCTGGTGCCATCGCAGCATGACATTGGCCGCCGAGCAGGATCAGCCCGACCGGTTGCGGGCGCTGGATGACCTGCTGGACGACGTGATGGCCGCACCTGCGCAGCTTGCCGGCAACGTGCAGCCGGGCCTGTTGCTCGAATCTCTGGCCATCGGCTGGTGGCGCGCCACGCTGCCGCTGCGCCGTGGGTAAACTCGACACTGCCTTCGAATCGGTCGCCTTGCCATGAACCAGCTGCCCCGCACCGGGCTGACCCCGCCCGGCATTCTCACGCTCAGCGTCAAGGACAAGGCCGCGTTATCGGCGGCCTACATGCCGTTCGTGAAAAATGGCGGCCTGTTCGTGTCCACCACCAAGGAATACCGGCTGGGCGATGAGGTGTTCATGCTGCTGACCTTGATGGAAGACCCGGAGCGCATCCCCATCGCCGGCAAAGTCGTGTGGGTGACGCCACGCGGCGCGCAGAACAAGCGGCCGCAGGGCATCGGCGTGCAGTTCAGCGCCTCTGACAACGGCGCCACCCAGCGCAAGGTCGAAGGGCTGTTGGCCGGCGCGCTGGGCCACGACCGGCCCTCGCACACCCTGTAGGCCGGCGGCGCCAGCACCCGCGGCGCAGGGCCTCCGGCGCAGGTGCCAAGGCCGCGAGCTATGCCCTTCGAATGGGCGCAGCCCCGCGGGGACGGGTGCTCAGGGCACGCTGATGGTGCCGCGCACCGTGTGCGGCCAGACCCGGCCATTGCGATCCTGCAGACCGGCACCCACCGTGATGTCGTAGTCGCCGGCGTGGACCAGCGGAAAAATCGCCAGGTGGTCATTGGCCGGTGAAAGCGACCACTGGCCCTCGATCACGATGCCGCCCCGCAGCACTTCAACGTTGCGGGCAAGACTTTCCACGTTGTTGAACCCGCCATCGGTGATCAACACGATGGCGCGGTTGAAGCCGGCCGTGCCGACATGGACGACGCCGAGCTGCGATGGCGTGGTGGGGCGCAGCCACCACGCGTCCGCTTCGCTGTCGTCCTGCGCCGGGGTTTGCGGTGGCGGCGGCCGGGGCGCGGGGCGGCGCAGCGCAGGCGGTGCGGCCGTTGGCGCAGGCGCGGTGGGCCGTGACCGGGCATCGATGTCATGTGACGACGGGGCGATGACCTGCGGCGCCAGGGGCTTGCCACTGGCCAAGGTGGGCGACGCGCTTCCCGGCGGGCCGGCGGGTGCATCAACGGCCGTGCGGGTCGGTTCGGGCCTGGGGCTGCGGCTTGCCGACGGCGCCGGTTTGGGTGTCGCGGTCGCCGTGGGCACCGGCGGCGCTTTGCTGGGCGCCGGCGTGGCGGTGGGCGCCTTGCCGGCGGTGGGGGCGGGACCGGCCTGTGCCACCTCGGTGTCTGCCGGTGGCGCGCTGGCCTCGGCCGCCGGGTCGGCAGCCGCCGCGGTTGCGGATTCAGATTCCACTGCCGAGGATTCGGCCTGCTCGGCCTGCTCGGCCTGCTCGGCCTGCTCGGCCTGCTCGGCCGCATCGACCGCGGGCACCTCGTTGGTCGCGTCCGCCTCGGCATCCGCCAGAGCAGCGAGGCGCAGGGCATCTTCGGTCAGGCGGCTGCTGTCGTCTTCCGGCGTCGTGGTGCCGGCAAGGTCTGCGTCGGGGGCGCTCATGTCTTCCGACAACTGGCCCTGCTCGGGCGGGGTGACGTCGATCACGGTTTCGTCGGCAGGCATCAGCAAGCGGCCGGAGGGCAGCGGCGCCGGTTTCAGGGGGCGATCGAGAACCTCTTCTGCCGTCACGAGATTGCGGTCCACTTCGACCGACGTGTCGATCGGGAACAACAGGTGCAGCCCGTACGAGGTGCCCAACGCGGTGGCCACCGCAGCGAGGGTGATGATGAGCAAGCGCATGACCGATGTTTTCTCCTCGAATCGCGAAACAGGTGCCGGACTGCGTCCGTGCTTTGTTTGAGGTTATCAGGATGCCGAATCGTGAAGTGACCCGTTCGGCGGGTGGTTCATGCGGCGAAGTCAATGCGCTGCGATAATGCCCGGCTTACCGTCGCGGCCCCATTTTTGTGTTGAGGTTTTTCCATGACCGACCGTTATTTCGAGTTCACGCACTCGCCGATTGGAAAGTCGGTTTCCAACCTGCTCGGTCTGCCACAACCGCCGAAGCTGGCGCGCGCCACTGAAGCCTGGGCGCCCGCGCCCCTTGAAGGGCAGGGCGTGTTGCTGGCCGCATCGCCCAACGCCACGGCCGTGGCCGCGCTGCTGAAGGCGCTCACGGCCATGGGCGCTGCCATTCGCGTTGCGCCCCAGCATGTGGGGCTGCCGGTCATCAAGGCCGCCGCGCAGGACGCCAAGATCACGCTCAGCAGTGAGCCGGTCCGTGACGCGGGTGAACCCGGCAGCCGCGCGATCGTGTTCGATGCCACCGGCGCCCGTCGGCCCGAAGATTTGCGCGCCCTGTATGACCTGTTCCACCCGCAGGTGGCGGCGCTGCCGGCGCAGGGACGTGTGCTGGTGATTGGCCGCGTCGCCCACGGCGAAACCGATGTGGGCGCCAGAACCTGTGCGGCGGCGCTGCAGGGCTTCGTCAAGTCACTGGCCAAGGAAGTGGGCAAGAAGGGCTCAACCGTCAATCACATCGAGCTGGAGAGCGGCGCCGAAGCGCGTCTCGAAGCTGCGCTGCGGTTTCTAATGACGCCGCACGCCGCCTTTGTGACGGGACAGACGCTGCGGGTCGGCAAGGGGCAGGGCAGCGCACCGTCACTGCCGGGCTCGCTGCAGGGCAAGGTGGCCGTGGTCACTGGCGCGGCACGCGGCATCGGTGCGGCCATCGCCGAGGTGCTGGTGCGCGAAGGCGCGCAGGTCGTGGGCATCGATCATCCCGCTCAGGAAGGCGCCCTGGGAGAAACCCTGAGCCGTCTGGGCGGCTATGGCATGGCCCTGGACGTGACCGCCGCCAATGCCGGCGAGCGCATCGCCACCGAAGTGGCCGAAAAATTTGGCGGCATCGACGTGATCGTCCACAACGCCGGTGTCACCCGCGACAAGATGATGCGCAACATGCCGCCGCATTTCTGGGATCTGGTGCTCGACATCAATCTGGGGTCCATCCTGCGCATCAACGAGCGCCTGCTCAAAGGCGGCCTCAACGGCGGCGCGCGGGTGGTGTGCATTTCGTCGATCGGTGGCATCGCCGGCAATGCCGGGCAGACCAATTACGGCGCCACCAAGGCCGGCATCATCGGCTATGTATCGGCGCTGGCGCCGGCCATGGCCAAAGCCGGCGGGGCCATCAACGCCGTTGCGCCGGGCTACATCGAAACGCAGATGACCGCCGCAATGCCGGTGGGTCCGCGTGAAGTGGGCCGGCGTCTCAGTTCCCTGTCGCAGGGCGGTTTGCCGCAGGACATCGCCGAAGCCGTCGTATTTTTTGCCTCGCCTGCGGCGGCGGGCATCAACGGCAGCACCTTGCGCGTTTGCGGGCAGAACTTTGTCGGTGCCTGACGCCACGGCCTTGCGCGCGGCGGTGCGCCTGCGCCGCCTGGCGGACTCGCGCCTGCCGACGCCCCATGGCCTGTTCCGGATGGCAGTGTTTGCCGCCGGCGACGACAAGGAGCATGTGGCCTTGTGGATGGGCGAGCTTGAAGAGGGAATGCCGCTGGTGCGCATACATTCCGAATGCCTGACCGGCGATGCCTTCATGTCGCTGCGGTGTGACTGCGGTCCGCAACTGCAGTCCGCGCTGGCGCAGATCGCGGCCGAAGGACGTGGCGCGGTGCTGTATCTGCGCCAGGAAGGTCGAGGCATCGGCCTGGCCAACAAGATTCGCGCGTATGCCCTGCAGGATGAAGGCGCAGACACCGTCGAGGCCAATCATCAGCTCGGCCTGCCGGCCGATGCCCGTGATTTCGGCATTGCCGTGGCCATGCTGGAAGCGCTGAAGGTGCGGCGCCTGCGCCTGATGACCAACAACCCGCGCAAGCTCGACGAACTGCGGCGGGCCGGATTCGAGGTGGTGGAGCGGGTGCCGATCCAGATTGTCGCCAACCCCTTCAATGCGGCTTACCTTGAAACCAAGGCCCGAAAAATGGGCCACCTGCTGGACCCGGACGCGTGACAGCGCCACGCCCGCCCAAGCCGCCCCGAAAAGGCAGCCTGCTGAGCGGTCTGGGGCAATTCTCCATGTCCACCGTGCGCGCAACACGGGGGTTCTCACCGCTGCTCAGGTTGCTGGGCAGCGAAGCCGATGCCACGCGCTCAGATTTGTCCGAGGCACTGGACAGTGCGTTTGCCGGCGTCTATCAGCATCCGCTGCTGCAGCAGAGCGGGCGGCTGACCGGTTATCTGCGGCACCGCGGCCTGATCCCCAATGAACAGTCCACCGAGGAGCTGATCCGCTTTCTGGTCGACCAGGCCATGGCGCGCAGCCCCATGCCGGTGCCGCAGGCGCTGGTCGACGAGTTCTGGCTCTTTTTCAACGAGCTGTTCGCCAGCCCCGAGCTGAAAGGACTCGGCGAGCTTGGGCTCGACATGGTGCGGCTGGTGCTCAAGACCTACGAGCCCATGCTGGTGGAGATCGTCAACCTGCTCAAGGCCGGGCGGCGCTTCAACCAGTGGCAACTGGACGAGGTGATGCGCCGCGTGGCCTTGCTGCGCACCGACCTGATCATCATGCGGCGGCAGATCAAGGCGCTGCGTCACATTCGGCCGTTCTTCGCGGCCGACCCCGCCGACTTTGCCGGGCAGGCCCAGATCATTGCCCAGATGGTCCGCGAGTTCGGCCCGTTCTTCGTCAAGATGGCGCAGGTTGCGGCCGCCAATGCCGATCTGCTGCCCGACGAAATTGCCCGCGAGCTGGCCGTGTTCCACGAGGACGTGCCGGCCATGACCGAGGCCGAGGTCAACGCGGCGTTCCTGGAGTGCTACGGCGAGCTGCCGCACAAGCGCTACCTCGATTTCGACCCGGCGCGGCCGGTGAAGTCGGGGTCGATCGGCAGCGTCTATTTCGCCAAGAAGCCGTTCCTCGAAAACGGTCTGGAAGTGCTGCGGCCGGTGGTGATCAAGGTGGGGCGGCACAACATTGACCGCGAATTCGTGATCGGCAAGATGGTCATGGGCCTGGCCATCATGTCGTCGCAATACTGGGCGCCGCATTCGCGTTTGGCGCCGTTCCTGCGGGCCATGCAGGAACAGGTGGACGAGTTCGTCGCCGGGTTTGTCGATGAGCTGGATTTCGATGCCGAGGCGGCGCATCACGCACGATTTTTCGAGCGCGCCCGCCATTCGCAGATCTGGCACGTGCCCGAGATCTACGGCCACAGCCGCCGCATCATCGAAATGGAATATCTGGCCGATGCCGTGAGCCTGCCGCGGGCGCTGGCCAAGCGCTCGCCCAGGGAGCAGCGTCGCTTTCAGCGGCAGATCGTGCAGCGGCTCAGCTTCACCGTGGTACGCCACATGCTGCGCCACCAGGAAATGCATGGCGACCTGCACCCCGGCAACATCATGATTGGTGACGACGGCCGCCTGCACCTGATCGACTGGGGCAACGTGGTCTCGCTGGAAGGCAAGTGGAACGCCGTCTGGGACTACCTCGCGGCCGCAATTCTGGCCGATACCGGGTTGCTGGCCGACGCGCTGATCCGCATGAGCACCACGCCCGCACCCGACGTTGCGCGACGGTCGGAGGTGATCGCGGCCCTTGACGACACGCTGCGTCGCAAGGGCATCACGCCGCTGACCCGTCGCAACCTGCTGCGCGAACTGCGCTTGGGTGGCTGGGAGGGCCTGCATCGGCGGGGTCAGGCGGTGCTGCAGCTGATGAGCAACACCCAACAACTCGGGGTGGTGATCCGCAAGGATTATCTGCACCTTTCACGCGCCCTGTTCGCCGCGGCCGGCAGCGTCGGCACCCTGTACGAAGGCGCGCCGAAGCGCCGTCTTCTGCAGGATCTGATCCTGGGCGGCGCCCAGTTTCCGCTGATGCTGGCGCGCGAATCTCTGGCCGAACGCCTGGGCCGAACCCGACTGGCCGCGCCGCGACCGGTGCCGGCGCTGATCTCCCGCCACGCAGACCGTCAGGCGCTTGACCGGCAGTAGCGTATCTGCTGATTTTTCCGCGTTTTTCCAGAGAACCCGTCACATGCTTTATGCCGTGGCCCGCAGTGCCCTGTTTCAACTGGATGCCGAGACCGCGCATCACCTGACGCTTGCCAGCTTCAAGCACATGCCGCGGCTGGCGACGTTGCCGTTTCGTGAGGCCCCGGTGGAGGATCCGGTCAATTGTCTGGGGCTGCGCTTTCGCAATCGAGTGGGCCTGGCGGCCGGCCTCGACAAGAACGGCGCCTGCCTCGAAGCCTGGGAGCGACTGGGCTTCGGTTTCGTGGAGGTGGGCACGGTGACGCCGCGGCCGCAGCCCGGCAATCCGCGCCCGCGCATGTTTCGCCTGCCCGAGCAGGCCGCGCTGATCAACCGTCTGGGCTTCAACAACGAAGGCGTGGATGTGCTGGTGCGCAATGTGCAGCGGGCGCGCTACGGCGGCGTACTGGGCATCAACATCGGCAAGAACGCCGCCACCGCGATCGAGAATGCCGGCGACGACTATTGCATCTGCCTCGAAAAGGTTTACCCGCACGCGCACTACGTCACCGTCAACATCTCCAGCCCCAACACCGCGAATCTACGCGCCCTGCAAACCGAGGGGCCGCTGGCCGAATTGCTGCGCGAGGTGTCGGAAACCCGTGCCGCGCTGGCCGAACGCCATGGACGGCGCGTGCCGGTGCTGATCAAGATTGCCCCCGACATGGATGCCGACGCCGTGCGGCGGGTGGCCGAAACCGTGCAGGCCAGCGGCATGGATGGACTGATCGCCACCAACACCACGGTGCGTCGTGACAGCGTCAAGGGCGCCCGCCACGCCGAAGAGACCGGCGGGCTGTCCGGTCGGCCGCTCACCGACATGAGCTGTGAGGTTCTGCGGCAGGCGCGTGAGGCGGTCGGACCAGACTTTCCGATCATCGGTGTTGGCGGCATCCACGACGCCAGGAGCGCCCAGGAACGCATCGCCGCAGGTGCCACCCTGCTGCAGGTTTACACCAGCTTTATCTACCAGGGTCCGGCCTTGATTCCGGCATTGGCCAGAGCGGTTGCTGCACCGCAACGCTCGACGTAGAGTCCTGACCACAAAATTTTGGAAGGTCGCCGGAGGGGGCGGCCGGTCCAGTCGCCTTCATTCACAAATCTTCGGGGAATTTCATGACGTCAAAAGCTTCTTTGAGCGTGGCCTGCCTGGCGTTGGCAGCAGCCGGCGCCGCCTCGGCCAACGGGCCGGGCGTGGGTCACCCTTACCTGGGCGCCAATTTTGTTTACGAGGCTGGCGACAGTGACCGCCAATCGGACGACGGCTACGGCTTTCACCTCAGCTTCGGCGTGCCGGTGCTCTCTTACGAGCACCTCGACGTGGAATTTGGCTACTCGGCCCTGCAGCGCGATCGCGACATCGACGGGCGAACCGACTACACGCGCACCCTCCACACCGATTTCCTGTACCGCTTCGCGCATCAGCACTTCTTTGGCGCTGGCGAGCCGGGCTTCAGCCGGCCTGTGCTTCACCCCTACGGCCTCGCCGGCCTGGCACTGGTGGAAGAAGACTCAGCCGGCGACAGCGGCTATCACCTGGGGGCCAGCCTCGGCGGCGGCGCGCTGATCGATGTCGGCCTGCCGTATGACACGCTGATCCGCACGGAGCTGCGCGCGCTCTACCAACGCAACGACGACACCGTTGCCGGTGACAGTGCCATCCTCGATTTTCGGGCGATGGTGGGTTTGCAGATGCCGATTCCCGGTTTTGGACGCGCGCCTGCACCGGTGGCGCCGCTGTTGCCGCCTCCGGCCTGCAGAGTGGCCGTGGTCGATCCCGTCACCGGCCGCAGCGATTGCGATACCGACTCCGACGGCGACGGCGTGTTCGACAGCCGGGACCAGTGCCCCGGCACCCTTTCGGGCACCGTCATCGATGCCACCGGTTGCCCGGTACAGCTGACCCCGCAGGTCATTCGGGGCGTCAATTTCGAATTCGACTCGGCCATTCTCACGGCCGACTCGAAAGTCATCCTCGACGACACCGCCCGGGCACTGAAGGGCATGAACGACCCCAATCTCCTGATCGAGATCGGCGGCCACACCGATGACCGCGGCAGCGTGTCGTATAACGAACGTTTGTCACAGGCCCGTGCCGAGTCGGTCCGTCAATACCTGATCGGGCGCAACGTCTCCGCCGACCAGTTGACCGCCAAGGGTTACGGCGCCAGCCAACCGCTGGCCGACAACGACACCGAAGCCGGGCGCGCCGAGAACCGCCGCGTCGAATTCCGCATCGTTCTCCGCTGAGCAGGTCGCGGTGACGAAAAAGCCCTCGCGATGCGAGGGCTTTTTTTACGCGTTGATTCAGTGACGACGCTGCGGCTTCGCAGTGGGTGGATCGGCGCTCGTGCGGGCAAGGAGTGGGACCAGGAACGGGAAGGGCCGATAGCGGTGCCAGGCCCAGGCCACGATCCATCGGCATTTCTGGTCCAGAGGGCTTGCAAGGCAGTTGCCGCCAAGGCCCCGACGCAAAAAGCCCCGCATTGATGCAGGGCTTCTGAGGGTCCACGGGCATCCGCAGATGCCGAAATGGAGGCTGGGGTCGGATTACAATCATTACTTAAGTAATTGATAAACTTAAAAATATAAATGAAGTGACAAATATGACCCCACTAATGACCCCACCTGCAAATTTCATTGGCTGACAACTGAACCCTTGCCCCGGACTTTCGGGTAGCCGTTGCGCTGGGCCAGACGCTCGGCGTTCTTCTCGCCATAGGCTGCGCCGGTCAGGGCGCCAACTTCCAACTCCATCAGCCGCTGGCTGGCAAAGCCAATCATCTCGCGAAGCAGATCGGCGTCTGGGCTCTTTTCCAACAGCGCCCGCAGGTTCATATCTCATCGGTCATCGGTAGTTCCTTGTCTTCAGGTTGGTCGTCGAAACCCAAACCTAAACCAGTTGCCACCGGTGGCATTCAGAACCTACCCCACGTCTTGGGACACGACCGACGACGGTTTGGTCAACAAAAAAGCCGACCATCAGATCGGCTTTCGCAGATGCTTCATAGACGAATTGAAGCCTCCGGCAAACACCCCTCTCGCAAGGTGGTACCAGCTTACTCAGGTCAATCGAAAGTGGTCAAACCAAGCTCTCTACCGTTGGCGGGCGAGAGGGATGCGGACATTGTTTTGACGCAGACGGAATCCGAGCCCGTTCAGCGGTGCCCAGCCCTCCGGCAAGATGGAGAGTAAGCAAGCAGAAAATGAATCCGAAATCGACGAATCCAAGGATTCGTCTCAGCCTGTGCGCGTCACAGAATCTGAACATGGCGTGCGAGGAACGACCTCACCTGGTCCTCACGCTAGGTCGTCGTCGCCCCCATCGGCAACGTCTCGGCACTTCGAAGCAGGGCGTCATGATTGTGGAATTACTGCTCGCTGACGCAGTCGGTTTTATCTGGCGAACTGTCTGCAATCTGTTTCTTCACTTCGTCGCGCGCATGCCTCTTCATCAGTGGGGTTACTGGCGGCGCAGATGAAGATTGTGGTTGCCTCGCCTGGCAACGTGCAGCAGCAAAACGGTAGCAAGAAAGCAGTTTCAACACGGTACTTTTCCTCCCGGGTATGGCTAAAAAAATTACGAAAAGACCCGGCCTGAGGCTATGTAATGACCTAGGGATGCTCTGCACAACCCAGCTGATCGGCGACAATACGATTCAGGCAGGGGCATGTTGAAGGGAGTCACATGAAGCAGCGAAGTCTGTCCGAGACCCGGTTTGATCGTCGTCCGAAGGCGACCAAGCGTCAGCGGTTTCTTTCTGAGATGGACGCGGTGATTCCCTGGGCCCGACTGATGGTGCTGGTGGACCCCGTGCAACCCAAGCGCAGTGGCAAGGGCGGTCGCAAAGCCTTCTCTGCTGAGACGATGTTGCGCATTCACTTCATGCAGCAGTGGTTCGCCCTGTCGGACCCGGCAATGGAGGAAGCGCTTCACGACGTGCTGGTGATGCGCCAGTTTGCGGGGCTCGATGCTGGTGATGACCTGATACCGGATGAAAGTTCGATCCTGCGGTTCCGGCATCGGCTGGAAGCACATGGCGTTGCCGATCAGTTGCTGACCGAGGTCAACGCCGTGCTGGTCGAACAAGGCTTGATGCTCAAAGCCGGAACGATTGTTGATGCCACGCTGATTCACGCGCCCAGCTCGACCAAGAACAGCAGCGGGCAGCGGGATCCCGAGATGCATCAAACGAAGAAGGGCAACAACTGGTATTTCGGCTGCAAGGCCCATATCGGCGTGGATGCCGACTCGGGGCTGACGCACAGCGTGGAAGTGACCCCGGCCAACGTCAACGACGTCACCCAGGCCCATGCACTGCTGCATGGGGAAGAACATCAAGCCTTTGGTGATGCGGGTTATCAGGGCGTTGAGAAGCGCGAAGAGCATCAGGGCAGCGCCACGCAGTGGCATGTCGCCATGAGACCCGGCAAGCGACGAACCCTTTCGGACACACCGCTGGGGCGACTGATCAACCAGATCGAGCAGGCCAAGGCGCGTATACGCGCCAAGGTCGAACATCCCTTCCGAGTGATCAAGCGCCAGTTTGGTTACCTGAAAACCCGCTACCGGGGCCTGGCCAAGAACCGCGCCCAGATCGTCACCCTGTTTGCCCTCTCCAACCTGTTTCAGGCGAGGCGACGATTGATACTGGCAGGCGAGGTGTGTCCGTGAAACGGGTTTTGCAGAGCAATGCCCTCGAAATCGGACATATCGCGCCTGACCGGGCCGAAAATCTGACCACGAACTTGCCGTCACCATGGGCTCGACCATGACAGCGGAGTCAACCACACGAATCGCCAGCGCTGACAGCATTAGTGCAGAGCATCCATAGCCCAGAAGGGCAGCACAAACTGCTCGCCAATGCGTCACAAACCGGCGTTCCATCAATCGCACGGCCATCTTCCTATTTGAAAACGATTGAGTTGTCGCTCCCTCCACTCTCGGAACAACGCGCCATCGCCCACATCCTCGGCACGCTGGACGACAAGATCGAACTCAACCGCCGCCGCAACCAGACCCTGGAGGCCATGGCCCGCGCCCTGTTCAAGGACTGGTTCGTCGACTTCGGCCCCGTCCGCGCCAAGATGGAAGGCCGCGAACCCTACCTTCCCGCCGATATCTGGCAGCTCTTCCCCGACCGCCTCGACGACGAGGGCAAGCCGGAGGGGTGGCAGACGAAGCGTATTTCCGACTACCTGAGTCTTGCGTACGGAAAATCTTTACCAGCAGGGAAACGCCACCAAGGAGACGTTCCGGTATACGGTTCCGGCGGAATCACCGGGCTTCACAACGAAGCACTAGTCAACGGACCTGTAGTCATTGTCGGACGCAAAGGAACTGTTGGAAGTTTGTACTGGGAAGATCGCCTATGCTTTCCCATCGACACGGTTTTCTATGTCCAGCCGGAGGCTCCGTTACCTTTCTGCTACTACTTGCTCGAAAGTCTGCCTCTTCGGGACATGAACACTGACGCCGCCGTGCCAGGGCTGAATCGTGAGAATGTCTATCGACTCGAAATCGCCGCGCCACCAGACGAGCTCATCTCGGCTTTCGCTGAGACTGCCGCGCGCTTTCGCGAGAGCATCGCAGCAGTTTCGAGAGAAGGAGAAACCCTCGCCCAACTCCGCGATACCCTACTGCCCAAATTGATCTCCGGCGAGTTGCGCATCGCTGATGCGGAGAAGTTCATAGAGCGCACCGAACACCAGGCGGCAAGCCAAACAGGTAGCGTGTCATGACGTCGAGCATCGCTAGTATTCCTGTCTGGAACAGCGCGGGCGTGCTGCCGCCGATTCGGCCGAGCGCGCCCGGAAGCAGTCCGGATCGCTCGCCCTATGTCGTCGATCTGGCCGTGCTGTTTGATCGCTTTGCTACATCACCAGAGCGCATGGCGATACTCGATGGCCTGCTGCGGTTTCGCGCCGATCTGCATGCAGCCGGCATTACGTCCGGCTTTCAATGGCTAGACGGCAGCTTCCTGGAGCAGGTCGAAGCACTCGAAGGTCGGGCGCCACGCGACATGGATGTGGTGACCTTCCTTGATCTGCCTCAGGGGCTGGATCAACGCTCGTTGGCCCAGCGGCAAGGAGTACTGTTTGACCAGAAGCATGTGAAGGCGACCTATGCGATGGATGCCTATTTCGCCGTGCTCGGGCAGCCGACCGATCAATGGCAGGTCAAAAACATCGCCTACTGGTACAGCCTGTGGTCGCACCGTCGCGACGGGCTGTGGAAGGGGTTTGTACAGGTTGATCTCGACCCATCGCAGGATAGCGATGCGCGGGCGATTCTGAATCTCGCCGGAGGCGATTCACCATGACTAACGACTTTCTGGCCATTGCCTCCGAGATCAGGGAACTGGAGAACCTGCTGGCCGCCATTCCGGATGGCAATGTGATCGAGCGCATGAGCCTCGAATCGCGGCTTGAATCCGCCAGAGCGGCGTTGGCGGTGTTGCCTCAGCAGATTGCGCCGAAGGCACGATTGACCTTCCGAGGCAAACCCGTTTTCGGCAGCCATGGCATCGCGGCAGATTTCGGCGGCAAGGCCGCCGGCGCCTTTTCGGATGCGTTCGCGGCCGTCGCCGCCGGTTTGAGCGAGGGGCTGCGCTACATGGGCCCGATACCCAACCGGGACAAGAATCAGTTACTGATTACGGGTACCGCCATCGGCTCGTTCGGCTTTGAATTTGAGCTGCCCGCAGCGGAGCCCTCGCTGTTCCCCGAAGCTGAAAAAGCACAGGAGGCGATGGCCAGGATCGAAGCGCTGTTCAGGCTGGCGGCTGAAGGCACTGACGACGAGGTAGCCGAAGTGATTGAGGAGATACACCCGCGTGCCGTCAGGAAGGTGCATGACTTCCTAGAGTTGCTGGTGCAACAGCAGGCATGGTGCGGGCTTGAGTTTGGTGAACGGTTTTTCCGCTATGCCGACTACGCTCAGGTCAAGGCGTCTTGCGAACGTCTCAAGGATGAGAATATCCACGAGACGGAAGAGACCTACCGTGGCGAGTTCCAAGGCGTACTCCCAGCGGGTAGGACCTTTGAGTTTCTGCTTGCTGATCAGGCGGGACTGATCCGGGGCAAGGTTGACCGTGCAATTGAAGACCCGGACACCCTTAATCGGGAGTGGTTACACAAGCCGGTGTCGGTGAAACTGAACGTCATGCAAGTAGGCCAAGGGCGGCCGCGATTCACCCTGATGACCTTGGGCGATCTCAGCGCATGACACTCGACTGGTGCCCTGGCATCCGCGAAGCGTGCAGCCACTGGCGCGACGCGCCGATGCTGCAGCACACGTTCGTTGCCCTCGAAGCCAGCCTGCGAGACGGGAGTGATGTCGTCATTGATGCTTCAAAAGGCCTCGTCGAATGCGTTTGTCAGTTAATTATCGATGAGCTCGATAATCCCAAGTCACCGCTGAAACCGCAAAAGAGCGATGTTCCGATAACCGAGTGGTTTTCAGTCGCGATCCGAGTGCTGCGGCTGGGTGATGTTCGACATAGAAAGTTTGCTGATTTCATCAAGCACCATAACGGACTGGCAGAGTCTCTGCGGATCCTCCGTAATGACGCAGGCCCGGCAAGTCACGGAAAAGACGGCTTCATTCAGGCTTTGACTAGCCATCACCGCAGAGCCGCTGTACTGGCTGCCGATTCAATCGTAGCTTTTTTGCACCACGCCTATCTGGATACGCAACTCAATCCGACCATTTCACGTGAACCATGGGATCGATTCGAGAAAGAGAACGCCCTCATCGATGCCCAAGTGGGTCTCGCCGTTGAGACCGATGACGAGGGCGTGCCCAGCCTTCGGTTTCTGCTGCCGGGCGGCGATGTGCTGCCGCTGACTATCGAAGTCAGCCGCTTGTTGTATCAGCTCGACCGGGAGGCCTACGTGGAGGCGTTGAATGCTGCACGCAGCGCCAACAGCGACGAGCTGGCCGATGCGAGTCAGATGTCACTGTCGAGTACCGAGGCACTTGATCACCAGGAATTCCCGTGAAAGCCACCGAAGCGAAGTTGCTGGACTTTCTGAAGAAATCCCCGCAGTTCATCATCCCGATCTACCAGCGCACGTACTCGTGGAGTTCGCCGCAGTGCCAGCAACTGTGGGACGACATCCTGCGCGCTGGTAGCCAGGACGCCATCGGTGGCCATTTCATCGGCTCGGTCGTCTATATCGAGCAGGGTCTATATCAGGTGTCCAGCCAGTCGCCCTTGCTGGTAATCGACGGGCAGCAACGCCTCACTACCGCCATGCTGATCATCGAGGCGCTGTGTCGTCACCTAGGTGATGGCGAACCCATCGACGGGTTCTCTTCAAAAAAGCTGCGCAACTACTATTTGCTCAACCCTCTGGAAGACGGCGAGCGCGGCTTCAAGCTGCTGCTGACGCAAACCGATAGGGACAGCCTGCTGGCCCTACTGCGCCAGAAGCCGCTACCGGCCCAGCCCTCGCTGCGCATTCAGGAGAACTTCGCGTTCTTCGAGCAACAGGTGAAGGCGCTGACCGACTTGACGCCACTGTGTCGGGGACTGGCCAAGTTGCTCATTGTGGACATTGCCCTCAGCCGCGAGCAGGACAATCCGCAGCTGATTTTCGAGAGCATGAATTCCACCGGACGGGCACTCAGCCAGGCGGATCTGATTCGGAATTTCGTGCTGATGGGGCTGGAGCCGTCCCACCAGACCCGCCTATACGAGGACCATTGGCGGCCAATGGAGGTGGCCTTCGGGCAAGAAGGTTACGGCGAGCACTTCGATTGGTTCATGCGCCACTACCTCACGGTGCGAACCGGAGAGCTACCGAAGATCGGCGATGTGTACGAAGCCTTCAAGACCTTCGCCCGCGCGCCTGAGCAAGCGGCGGCCGGGGTGGATGCGCTGGTGGCCAATATCCACACCTTCGGTACTTATTACTGCGCCATGGCCCTAGGGCAAGAGACCGACAAGGTGCTGGCCGAAGCTTTTCAGGATTTGCGCGAGTTGAAGGTGGATGTGGCTTACCCCTTCCTGCTACAGCTCTATGACGACTACGCAAATGCCCGACTGAACAAGGACGATTTCGTTTCTGCGGTGCGGCTGGTGGAGGCCTATGTGTTCCGGCGTGCCGTGTGCGCCATCCCCACAAACTCGCTGAACAAGACCTTCGCAAATTTCAGTCGGACGCTGAAGAAGGAACGGTACCTGGAAAGCATTCAGGCTCATTTTTTGAGCCTGCCGTCCTATCGACGCTTCCCCAACGATGAGGAGTTCAAGCGGGAGTTGAGCGTGCGTGACCTGTACAACTTCCGCAGCCGCAGCTACTGGCTGCGTCGGCTGGAGAACCAGGGCCGGAAGGAACGGGTGCCGGTAGATGAATACACCATCGAACACATCCTTCCCCAGAACGAAAACCTCTCGGCCAAGTGGCGTCAGGCACTGGGTCCAGAGTGGCAGCGCGTGCAGGCGAGCTGGTTGCACACCCTCGGCAATCTGACGCTCACGGGCTACAACGCGGAGTACAGCGACCGCCCCTTTGAGGAAAAGCGCGACATGCAGGGCGGCTTCAGACAAAGCCCACTTCGCCTCAATGAGGGATTGGGTGCGTTGGAAGTCTGGGACGAGGCGGCGATTCAAGCCCGAGCACACCGGCTTGCAGAGCAAGCAGCGAGTGTCTGGCGAGCCCCTTCATTGCAAGCGGAGGTGCTCGCAGCCTATCGGCAGCCATCGCCGTCCAACACCAGTTACGACCTCACCCATCACCCGCAGCTAGCAACAGGATCTCCGATGCGCGTCTTGTTCGAGTCGCTACGCAAGGAGGTCATGGCGCTAGACCCCGGTGTAACCGAAGAGGTGCTCAAGCTCTATGTCGCCTTCAAGGCTGAGACCAACTTCGTTGACGTGGTGCCGCAGAAGAGTCGATTGCTTCTCATTCTGAATTTAGCCTTCCACGAGCTCCATGATCCACGGGGGCTGGCTAGAGACATCACCAACCTGGGCCGCTGGGGCAACGGTGATGTGGAGGTCGGATTAAATGCTGCGGCCGAATTGCCATATGTCATGGGCCTGGTACGCCAGGCGTTCGAGAAGCAAATGGGCAATGGCGGAGGTGGGAGTTGATTGCTCAGATGCCCATGAGGGGGTCGGTGGGTCGAACCAGCCATTTGGTTAGAAGGCGCGGGCAGAACACCCTTATGGCCGCTCGGGAGGAGTATTTGGCGCCGACCAACGGAGAGTGCGCCTGATGGGCAGTGGATACACGCCTCCCTGCACTCTCACCCCTGCCATCGTGAACCTCGCGGCGCGGATCGGCGAGGTAGTCGGTCGCCATTCAGTAACTTTGGGCATCGAGCGTGACTTGAGGCTGCGCCGTATCAACCGCATCCGCACCATTCAGGGCTCGCTGGCTATCGAGGGCAACACGCTGAGTGAGGCGCAGATCACGGCGATCCTCGACGGCAAGCTGGTGATCGCGCCGCCGCGTGAGATTCAGGAGGCGCGCAATGCGCTGAAGGCCTACGAGCGGATGCCGCAGTGGCAGCCTCACCGGCAGGCCGACTTGCTGGCCGCGCATCAGGTTTTGATGGCCGGGCTGGTGGATGACGCCGGACGCTGGCGCAGCGGCGGCGTAGGAGTAATGGCGGGCGATCAGGTGCTGCACATGGCGCCGCAGGCGGACCGTGTGCCGGGGCTGATAGCGCACCTGCTCGGGTGGCTGGGCGACACCGACGCCCACCCACTGATCGCCAGCGCGGTTTTCCACTATGAATTTGAGTTCATCCACCCGTTCAGTGACGGCAACGGCCGCATGGGACGGCTCTGGCAGACGCTCATCCTTTCCCGCTGGAACCCGCTGTTTGCGGACCTGCCGGTGGAGAGCCTGGTGTTCGCGCATCAGGCCGACTACTACCGGGTAATTCAGGCCAGCACCCAGCAGTCGGACGCGGCGCCCTTTGTCACCTTCATGCTGGAGCGGATTCTGGAGGCCTTCACGGCCCTGACCCCGCAAGAAGCCCCGCAGGTGACCCCGCAAGTTGCCGCCTTGCTGGCACAGGTGCGTGGCGAGATGAGCCGACAAACCCTGCAGCACGCCCTGGGACTGGCGGACCGGGAGCACTTCCGCAAGGCCTATCTGGCGCCTGCGCTGGCCCAGAAGCTGATCGAGATGACCCAGCCCGACAAGCCCAACAGCCGAAGCCAACGATACCGCCTGACTGAAAGTGGCCGGTTGGCGCTGCAGGCCCTGCAACGCAATGAGGCACAACCCTGATGGCCTTGTGCACCAGACCTTGGCGGCAGTGGGGACTCCCGTGACCCCAGTCAAGCCATGGCAATCGTTTGCCAATCAGTTACGCGTTCTTCAGCAGCGTGGCCTTGTAGTCGATGACGAAACCGGCGCGCTGAATTACCTCGCCCGGATCGGCTATTACGGCCTAAGTGGTTACTGGTACCCGCTTAGGGTGATCGACAAGGCCGCCTCTGCCTCCGCCCATCGACCCGTTCGCCTGGATGCCTTTGTAGCGGGCAGCCGCTTCGAAGACGTCGTGCGACTGTACGTGTTCGACAAGAAGCTGCGCCTGTTGGCGTTAGATGCCCTAGAACGTATCGAGATGGCAGTGCGGGTGGATGTTGCCCATCTGTTGGGTCAGCGCGATCCATGCGCCCATGAGAACCCCGCTTGCTTACACGGAAATTTCACCAAACGTTCGATCACCCGCGGACCTGATCGCGGCAAGACAGCACACCAAGTGTGGCTCGCGAAGTACCGGAATCTGCTGGATCGCGCTCGGCGAGAACCCTTTGTTGTCCACCACCAGCAGGCTTACGGTGGACGGATCCCCATATGGGCCGCCATCGAGGTTTGGGATTTCGGATTGCTGTCCAAGCTCTTCGCTGGGATGCAGTTCGCCGATCAGCTGGTCATCGCGAAGAAATACGGGGCGGTTGACGGCCGAGCTTTTGCCAACTGGCTGCGAAGTTTGAACTTCATGCGCAACGTGGCGGCTCACCACAGCCGCCTTTGGAACATCAACATGCTGGAGCCGTCGCCGGTGCCGCACGGATGGCCCGCGTTGAATAACACACGACCGTTCCTGTATTTCAGCCTGATGCAGCAGTTTCTTCGCGTTATCTGCCCAAACTCCACTTGGGGCCAGCGTTTCGTGTCACTGCTCCAGAGCGACTTCCCGAATCTTGATGCGCAGGGCGTCACGCTCGCTGATCTGGGAGTTTTCAACGGCTGGGGGGAGTGGACGTTATGGACGCACAAATGAAAACCGACGCGTGCACTGGGTGCAGAGGCGCCGGTCGTATTGAGATAGAGGTTATATCTCACCAGCGGCCCACGTCAACCAACCCTCTGTCGACATCCTTGGCGCAACGACGAACGGCGTTGCGCAACCACCTGATCGGGAAAAGATAATGGCTTTTCTCTCAGAAGCCGAGCTCGAAGCCGCCTTGCTGGAACAGCTCGGCAAGTTGTGCTTCAACTGCACCTCGGATGAGCAGATCGGCCCCGACGGCGGTCAGCCTGAGCGGGAGGCCTACGACGAGGTGGTGCTGAAGGGGCGTCTGGCTGCCGCCGTGGCGCGGCTGAACCCCGCCCTGCCCGCGGAAGCCCAAGCGGATGCCATCCGCCGCCTCACGCAATCTGAGCTACCGACGTTGCTGGAAGAGAACCGCCGCATCCATCGCCTGCTGACCGATGGCGCCGCGGTGGAGTACTACGGCGAGGATGGGGTGATCACCGGCGGCACAGTGCGGTTGATCGACTTCGAGCACCCGGCCAACAACGACTGGCTGGCGGTGCAGCAGTTCACGGTGGTGGCAGGCACGGCCAAGCGCCGGCCGGATGTGGTGATCTTCGTCAACGGGCTGCCGCTGGCGGTGATCGAGCTGAAAGCGCCGGGTGGCGAGAGCGCCACGCTGCAATCGGCCTTCAACCAGTTGCAGACCTACAAAACACAGATTCCCGCGCTGTTCCGCAGCAACGCGCTGCTGGTGACCTCGGACGGGCTTTCGGCACGGGTCGGTTCCCTGTCGGCGGACCTGGAGCGCTTCATGCCCTGGCGCACCACCGATGGCCGCGCCATCGAGCCCAAGGGCACGCCGGAGATGGCAACACTGATCGAGGGCGTGTTTGAGCGCGGCCGCTTTCTCGACCTGTTGCGACATTTCACGGTGTTCGGTGAGACCGGCGGCGGGCTGATCAAGATCATCGCCGGGTATCACCAGTTCCATGCCGTGAAGAAGGCCGTCGTCTCCACGCTGCGTGCGAGCCAGTCGGCCGTGGCAGAAGACCCGGCGGTGTACGGCCTGCCCAGCGTGAAAGACCAACCTCCGGGCGATCACAAGGCGGGGGTCATCTGGCACACGCAGGGCTCGGGCAAGAGCCTGCTGATGGCCTTCTACGCCGGGCTGCTGGTGTTCGAACCACGCATGGCCAACCCCACCCTGGTGGTGCTGACCGACCGCAATGATCTGGACGACCAGCTCTTCGGCACCTTCGCGATGTGCAAGGACCTGATCCGGCAGACGCCGGTGCAGGCGCAGGACCGGGAGCATTTGCGCACCCTGCTCAACCGGGCCTCGGGCGGGGTGATCTTCACCACCTTGCAGAAGTTCTCTCCGGCAGGCGACGAGACGCACTTCCCCACCCTCACCGACCGCCAGAACGTGGTGGTGATTGCCGACGAAGCCCACCGCAGCCAGTACGGATTCAAAGCCAAGGTCGCGGGCAAGACGGGCGAGATCGCCTACGGCTTTGCCAAGTACCTGCGTGACGCGCTGCCCCAAGCCTCCTTCATCGGCTTCACGGGCACGCCGATTGAGGCCACCGATGTGAACACCCCGGCGGTGTTCGGTCACTACATCGACATCTACGACATCAGCCGCGCCGTGGAAGACGGGGCGACGGTGCCGATCTATTACGAGTCACGCCTCGCCCGTATCGAACTCGACGAGGATGAGAAACCGCGAATCGACGGCGAAATCGAGTCCCTGCTGGAAGACGAGGACGAACCCAGCGCGGAGCGGGCCAAGCAGAAGTGGTCCACGGTGGAGGCGTTAGTGGGCAGCGACAAGCGCCTCGCGCTCGTAGCCGCCGATCTGGTGCAGCACTTTGAGGATCGTGTGGGGGCGCTCGACGGCAAGGCGATGGTGGTGTGCATGAGCCGCCGTATCTGCGTGGCGCTGTATAACGAGATCATCAAGCTGCGACCGGATTGGCACAGCGATGACGACAACGCCGGGCGGGTGAAGATCGTGATGACCGGCGCGGCGTCTGATCCGCCGCAATGGCAGCCGCACATTGGCAACAAGTCCCGCCGCGATCTGCTCGCCAAGCGGGCGCGCAAGCCCGATGACCCGCTGCAGCTCGTGATCGTGCGCGACATGTGGCTGACCGGCTTCGACGCGCCCAGCATGCACACCATGTACATCGACAAGCCCATGCGCGGCCACGGACTGATGCAGGCCATTGCGCGCGTGAACCGCGTGCTCCGCGACAAGCCCGCCGGGCTGATCGTGGACTACATCGGTATCGCCCAGAACCTGAAGTCCGCGCTCGCGCAGTACTCCAAGCCCGACCAGGACAAGACCGGCATCGACGAAACCGAGGCCGTGGCGGTGCTGCTGGAGAAGCTCGACATCGTGCGCGGCATGTTCCACGGCTTCGCCTATCAGACCGCACTGGCCGGCACGCCCGGCGAGCGGCTGGCGATGATGGCGGGTGCCATCGAGTGGATCCTCGATCAGCAACAGCAATGGGCGGCGGCTGAAAAGACGCCGGAGGGCAAGAAGCAGGCGCAGCGTCGCTTTGCCGACGGCGTGCTGGCCCTGTCCAAGGCCTTCGCGCTGGCGGCGAGCAGCGACGAGGCGCGCGAAGTGCGCGAGGAAGTGGGCTTCTTCCAGGCCATCCGCGTGGCGCTGGTGAAGTCCTCGGCCAAGGGCGGCCCGACGCGGCAGGATCGCGAGCTGGCCATTCAGCAGATCGTGAGCCGCGCGGTGGTCTCCACGGAGATCGTCGACATCCTCGCCGCCGCGGGCGTGCAGACGCCGGATATCTCAATCCTCTCCGACGAGTTCCTGCTGGAAGTGCAGCAGATGGAGAAGAAGAACCTGGGCCTGGAAGCCCTGCGCAAGCTGCTCAACGACGGCATCCGCTCGCGGTCTCGCAGTAACGTGGTGGAAACCCGCGCCTTTACCGAACGACTGGAAGACGCCATCGCCCGCTATCACGCCAACGCCATCACCACAGCGGAAGTGATCCAGGAGCTGATCCGGCTGGCCAAAGACATCCGTGCTGCGCGCAGCCGGGGCGAAGAGCAGGGGCTGACCGAGGATGAGATCGCCTTCTACGACGCGCTCGCCGAGAACGAGTCGGCCCTGCAGGTCATGGGCGATGACAAGCTGCGCGTCATCGCCCATGAGCTGCTGATGAGCCTGCGCGAGAACGTTTCCGTGGACTGGGCGCACCGTGAGTCCGCGCGGGCGCGACTCCGAGTGCTGGTGAAGCGCATCCTGCGGCGATACGGCTATCCGCCAGATTTGCAGGATGCAGCGGTGCAGACGGTGCTGGCGCAGGCAGAGGCGCTGTCGGCGTCTTGGCGGGGGGTGTAGTACGCCTGCTCTGGGGAAGCGATCTGGTGCGGCGACTTTCGCATGCGAAACTTTTCAAGCGGCCTGGCCCTAATCGGATTCTGTGTTCGGCAATTCAGGTTCCGCTCAACGCGCAGCGCTGCCAACCCACCGGAGCGAGACGCATTTGGCGGCAATTCTCGGTAACAATCGCGGAACAATCCGGGGGTCCCCCGCCGAGCGCGAACGACCGCTAACGTACTGATATGTAAGGCTTACAGCGTGCTCCAACGTATCACTACAATTCGTTATCATTCAGCGCGTTACCGCGTGACGCCCTAACTCATAATCCTTTGGTTGTCGGTTCAAGTCCGACAGGGCCCACCAGTTCACCGTTGCACCCCATCGTCGCGCCGGTTGTGTCGGGCGTCGGGCGTCGGGGCGTACCTACCAAAAAGGCCGCCCGGAAGGCGGCCTTTTTGGGTTGCCACGGACAGGCCCTTCAGAAGGCGTAGCGGATGGCGGCCTGGGCGAAGTCGCGGTCACGCAGTTGGTTCTGCTGGCCGCCGCCGGTGAACACCGTGTAGCCAAGGTCAAGCTGCCATTGCCCGAGGTACTCGAATGCGACGCCGGCCTGAACCTGCTGGCGGCCTTCGACGTAGTTGCCCAGCGGTGAGGGCGTGACGCCGTTGACGTCGTGGTCGAAGCGCAGCGCCGGCCGCATGGCAAAGCGCCCGAAAACGTTGTTGTACGTGGCTTGCAAGGCGATGCGATACCCCCACGAGGTGGGCGTTGCGTACTGGCCCTGCTCAACGGGGAGGCCTTGCGCGGCGGCCACCGCAGGATTGCCGGGCAGCGGCGTCCCGGGTGCTTCGTAGCGCAGCGTCGCGCTCTCGGGCAGGCCATGCACGAGCGTGGCGCCAACCTCGGTGATCAGCAGCAGGCTGTCGGCCCCCGGCAGCACGCCGGGCGGAAACTGCTTCAGCGCCGAGGCGTTGAAGTTGCTCACGTCATGCCGCCGCCAGCCGCGAATGTACTGGTTGCCCAGGGAGGTTGGAAACGGCACGTTGTTCCCTGGCGTGATCTGGTTGAAGCCACCAAGGCCGGCCAGCAGCAATTCCACGTCGTCGAGTTGCAGCGGTTGATCCACTTTCATGCTGTATTCGCCCTGCACGGCGCTGCCGAACGGGCCGGGCATGGAGAACGAGGCGCCATACATCTGGATGTCTTCGGGATACTCGATGAGGAAGGCCGACGACTGGGTGCTGGCGGTGCCGTCGGTCCGCGAGATGGCAGAGAGCAGCGGCAGGCGGCTGTGATAGTTGGTGGCGTAGACGCCCACCGAGGTGCCGCCCATGGCGTCGGTGTAGAAATGCAGCGCGCCGCCGTACTGGCCGCTGTCGCTGGCCTCGCGGTCTGGCGCGCGGGGAATCGAGCTGCCAAACGGCACGCAGTTGGCGCCCGCCACCGGTGGGGCTGCGCAGCCCGTGAGCGCTGGGGCGTTCTCGGTGACGCGGCCGAAGCCAATGTTGGCGCGGGTGCCGCCCTCGCCCACGAAGTCGTTGGTCGAGAAGAAGGTGCCCGAGGCAAACGGCACGGTCTTTTCCCACTGCAGTTGGTAGAAGCCCTCGATGCGAATGCTTTGGGTCAAATCGATGGACGCCCACAGATTGTTGGACGGGATGAAGACCTCTTCGAGATCGGCGCCCGGCACCCCGGCCCGGTTGGCATTGGCGGCCAGAATGGCGTTGAGGCCGTTCTGAATGAACGTGGACTCACCCCAGTTCAACACCTGCCGGCCGATGCGCCAGGCCAATGGCCGGCCGAAGACATCGAAGCTGGAGCTGAGGTGCAGGTCGAGAACTTCGGCGTAGCGGCCCACCTCGCCGCGAACATCGGCCTCCTTGCGGTCCAGTTCGGCGAGGCTGGCCTCGCGGCCGGGACCGTAATCTGACCTCCGGAAGTTTTCACCCTGCAGGTTGACCAGATCAGCGCCGAATCCGCCCCGGGCGAACAGGGTGAACGCGCCGGCTTCAAGGGTAAGGTTGGTCAGCAGTTTCACCGGCGCCGACACCAGATCACCGGCGCTGTCGAACTCCTTGTTGGCGTCGTCCGAGTTGGTTGAGAACGCGGTGCCGCCGTTGGCGATGCCCAGCAGATTGGCCTGGGGGTCCTGGGTGCGAACCGCCACGCCGGCCGACAGGCGATTGTCGATTGAGCCGCGCACGCTGCCCAGCTCGAAGGGGGTGGCCATTGCGGCGGGGGAGGCGGCCGCGAGCAGGGTGGCGACGGTACAAGCCATGGCTGATTTCATGATCCGTTCCTCTAGGTGGGGGGCGTGCCGACGGCGCTGATCAAGGGGCGACATTGCAGTTCCCCCCAATCGGCAGACACCGGCCTTCACTGCCGAGGAAGTTGGCGATCTGGCGCTGGATCTCCTGCGTCGTGGCAGCGGACGCGGCGGGGCTGAGGATGGAGCCGTGATCACCCGTGGTGAATCGCACCCCAACCTTCAGTCCTTCGGCATCGGTCAGGACATTCGGCGCCGCCAACGGGGGCGTGATGGCGTCCAGAACATCGAGGCCCAGCAGGCGCATCAGCGGGGTGGAGCCCGAGACCAGGCCCTCGAGCGTGACGCGGTCCAGGGTGTCTGTCGCCACGGGTGTACGCGGCGCGGCGTTGGGCACCACCCGATCGTCGATGATCTCGATGAAATGGATGGGGCGCTCGGCCGCGGCTGCCGCCGCATAGTTGGCCGGGTCGCCGTCATCCACCAGATGCTGCGCAAAACGCAGGAAGGTTTCGTAGGTGTCGGTGCCTTCGATGACCCCGGAGGGCGCAAGGCCGGCGGCAATGCGCGGACCAAAGGTCTTGGACGCATCGAGCAGCTTGCCAATGCCACTGCCACTCATGGCAATGGACGACGCGCCGAAACTGCTGTCGATGCCCAGCGCGGTGGTGCCGACGATGCCGCCCAGAGAGTGCCCGACCAGATGAATGCGGCCGGGGTCGATGTCGGCGGTGTTCGCGTCCCCATCAAAATTCAGCTGCGGCACCGACCGGGACAGATGCACCAGGTCGATGGCGGCCTGCCGCAGGTTGTCGCGGCTGGTGATGAGGCTCACCAGATTGATGAAGTGTGTCCCGCTTGGGTCGGTCATGCCGTCGGGGCCGGGGGCGGTGGTGTCGTTGTTCACCAGGTCAAGCAGGAAGGTGCGCTCGGTCGTGCCCGGCACGGCGAGCGGATGTCCGGCAGGCAGCCCGTGCAGCGGCAGATCGATGGCCACGGTGACGAATCCAGCCGCGGCCAGAGCCGGCGCCAGGGCCAGCATCTGCGAGCGGTTGCCCGTGATGCCGTGCTGGAAAATCACCACCGGCCAGCCTGCGGCAGGCTTGGTCTGGCCACTGCTGGCATTGGGCACGGTCACCAGCATCGGCACCGTTTCGACGCTGCGTTCAACCGGCACGGGGAAGCAGGTGGTGGTCGACACGCTGGGCACAAAATTGGTCCCGGTTGGCGGCTGCACGAAGGCGCCGCACGGCACCTGCCCGAGGAAGCGGGCGGCCAGATCAGGCCGGGTCGGGTCTGCGAGCCATGGGCTGCCCAGCGGCGCGGCGCCCTGCGGGCTGCCCCCGCTGTTGGCGAGGTAGTACGGCAACTGCACACTGCCGACGCGCACATCGGCGATGGGCGGCACGCTGGTGTTCTGCAGGGCTTGGTCAATGGTCAGCCCGGTGGGAAAACTGACGACGGTCTGCGCCACGGCGTCGGCCGCCATCAATTTCAGGGTCTTGCCGGCCGACTGGGTGGTGACGGTCCAGGCCAGCACGATGTTTTCTTCGCGCAGCCCGGTGGCGGCCATCAGCCCTTCAACAGCCGGGCGGACCAACTGCGAGCGCAGGGCTTCAAGCGTGTTTTTCTGGGTGTCGTTCAAACCGACGACAAAGGCGTCGGTCTGTTCAACGACCGGCACATCGCGCCGCACCACGCGGAACTGCGATGACGCCACTGCGGCAACCCCGTTCACGTCACGCAGCCGATCGGTCACGGCCAGCAGGTACCTTGTCGAGGGCTTCAGCGGTTTGAGCGGATGAATGATGATGCGGGAGCGCACCGCGTTGACCGGCGCCTGGACGGGCGGATTGGTGCCGGGAATGACGGCTGTGGCCGGGTAGTCGCTGAGGGTGTAGTCCACCCCTGGCGACAAGGGCGTGCCGGTGCTGGTGTCGATGACCAGCAGGCCGCCCTGCAGTGCCGTGTCGAGATCGACAAAGCCGATGAAGTCGGTGAAAAGATTCGCCGTGGTCGAGAAGCCGTCGGTCAGGTTGGCCTCGGTGACAAACGGCGCGCCGGTGCCATTGGGGATGTTCAGGGTCGGGTCGGTGAACCCCGAGAACAGGCCGTCGAAGGGGAATGGAATGGTCGCCGAGGCCCCTGCCGCTGCCGGCGCGGGTTCGAACAGCGAGATCAAATTGCCCGACGCGAGTCCACCGTCTTCTTCCGGATCGGTCGTGTCGCAGGCGGACAGACCTGCTGCCAACAGCAGGCCCCACAAGGGCGCGTATCGCATCTTGGTTCTCCTCATCGTCCGGTCGGTCATGGCCGAGTCCGGTAGTTGTTCTCTCATCCTCCTGCGACCGCACCGGAGAAGACGCTCTTGTGGCGTTGTTCAGCCTGAGGGCCGCAAATCGATACTAGCGCGTCGGGCCGGGAAGACAAGTCGGCAACACCCCGGTGACCCGGGTCAGCACCACCGTTCGTCGCCGGGGCCCGTTCTCGCCCCTTCGGATGGGCGCGTCTCGGCCCGCTTGGGCTGAATTTACCCGCCGACGATCAGGTGCAACGGCATGCGCCGGCGCAAGACGTCCTGTTCGCTACGGGCCATTTCGTGTGATTGCGCGAGCGCAACTTCGGCGCGGATGAACGGGGCATCGGGATGGACCCGCTGCGCCAGCGCGCGGTCGCTTTCGATCAGGACCAGCAGCGCGTCAACGCCCGTGCCATGCCGCAGCGCGCAGGTGAAGGCGGCCTCGGCATCCACCCCCGCCACCAGCAACTGGGCCCGCGCCGAGCCCAGCCACACCTGAAAGGGCAAGGTCGGGGCGCCCGGCAGCGGCGTAACGTCGGTACGGCTGGGCTGGTGGTTGTCCAGCCGCGCGGCCATGCTGTCGACAATGCCGGCGGCATCACAGCGCGCGGTGGTGTACTTGCCGCCCACGCTGACCCAGACGTTGGGCTGCGGCTCGATCACCGCAAATTCGCGGCTGACGGCCGACAGCGATTCGGCATCGGCCTTCTGAAGGGTGCGGGTGCCCGCGAAGGCGCTGATCACGTCAGAACGCGCCCACCCCAGCCCCGGCATGGCGGTGGCCAGGGCACGCAGCAGGTAGTCAATTTCATCCTCGGTCGGCGTGGCGTCTTCGACGCGGGCAATGGTTTTTTCGGTGGTGCCCACCAGGGTTCTGCCGTACCAGGGAATCACGAAAAACACGCGACCGTCTTCGGCTGTGAGCAAGAACGCGGCGCGCACGCCGGGAATCGCCGGCATGACCATGTGCGTGCCCTTGATCAGCTCCACCTCGGGCGCTGCCTCGCCCATCAGGCGCATCGCCCAGGGCCCGGCGGCGTTGAGCACCGCGCGCGCCTTGATGGTGAACGACGCACCGTCGGCCTCCACCGCAACCTGGGGATGATCCCCTGCCGCAATGGACACGGCGCGCACGCCGTTGGCGCAGACCGCACCGAACCCGTGCGCCGCGGCCGCCACCACCAGGGCCATACGCGCGTCGTCTTCCTGACAATCGCCGTAACGGAACGCGCCGACCAGCCCGGCCCCGTCGAGAAACGGAAAGTCTTGCCGCACCCGTTTGGGGCGGTAGTAGCGATGGCGCCGGACCGGGGGCGACAGGCCCGCCATCAGGTCGTACAGCGTCAGGCCACAGGACAGCATGAACGGCCCGGCGCGGCTGGCCTTGAACACCGGCAGCATGAAGTCCAGCGGGCGCACCAGATGCGGCGCGATGCGGCTGAGCACGCGCCGCTCGCGCAAGGAATGCTGCACCAGCCCGAACTTGTAGTGCTCGAGGTAGCGCAATCCGCCGTGGATCAATTTGCTGGACGATTGCGAGGTACCCGAGCCCCAGTCGTTCTGCTCGATCAGCGCCACACTGAGGCCGCGCTGCGCGGCGTCCATGGCCGCCCAGGCCCCATAGATGCCGCCGCCGATGACCAGCAGATCGAACGAACGCGCCCGCAGGCCGGCCACGTCACGGACGAACGGAAAGGGGGGTCGCATCACGGGTGATCAGGTGCGGTCGGCAATGGATTTCAAGAATGCACGAATGAGGCCAGCCGTGGCCGCCGGCGCATCCCAGTGCAGCATGTGGCCGGCCTCGGGCAGCGTCTCCACCTGGCACTGCGCGGCCTTCGAAAAAGCCGTGTAACGCGGTGGCCGTTCGGTCTGTTCCCACGGGCTGTTGACCGCCTGGCGACCCGCTTCAATGAACAGCACCGGCGCGGTCACTTCGGCCCACATGGCCTGGCTTTCGGCCAGCCGGTGCAGGGTGGGCATGTTGTGCAGGTGCTTGGGGTCGGCCAGCAGGCGAATCTGCCCGTCGGCATCGGCCGCGCCCCAGCAGTGCGCAATGAACAGCGCCCAGGCGTCGTCCAGCTGCGGGTGCTGCGACCTGATCCGTTGCGCCAGGGTTTCGAAGTTGGCGTAGACCTTGGGCGGGCGCGGCGTGGCCACCTGATGCAGCCAGCGCCGGTACTGCTGGGGCGCCATGCCGGGCGGGCGATCGGGCAACAGCAGGCCATCGAGCAGCACCAGGCTGCGCGCCTTCTCGGGCCGCGCGCCCACGTACAGGCTCAGCACCTGCGCGCCCATGCTGTGCCCCACGAAGTGCAGCCGCTCGGGTGCATCCAGCGCCGCCAGCAAGGCGTCGACGTCGGCCAGATAGTTGGCAAACCAGTAACCGTCCACCGGCCATTCGCTGAGGCCGGTGCCGCGCCAGTCGGGCGACACGACGTGGTAATCGTCCAGCAGGCCGGCCACCAGCGGACCGAAGCTTGCCGAGCAGTCCAGCCAGCCGGTGCCCAGAAAAATCCACGGCCGGGCCAGGTCGCCCCAGCTTCGGAGGTGATGACGCATGCCGCGCAGATCAAAGAACCGGGACTGGCTTTCAGGAGGACAGATCATGTTTTACGAAGGTCGAGGCGGCCGCAGCCGACGGTTCAGGACAGCGTGTCAGTATGGGCAAGTTGCGCGGCGCCCGTGACGGCCGCCCGAGGCGCTTCACCCCTCAATGTCGATGGCATTGAACTTGCCAACGAATTGCATGAACGGACGCTGCCCATGACCCTGCACGTAAAACTGCTGCACAAGACCCGCTACGACTACGACAAGCGCGTGGCGCTGTCACCGCAGCTGATCCGCCTGCGACCGGCGCCTCACGCCCGCACGCCGGTGCTGGGCTACAGCCTGCACATCGCGCCCGATCCGCACTTCCTCAACTGGCAGCAAGACCCGTTTTGCAACTGGCAGGCGCGGGTGGTGTTTCCCGAGCCGGTACGGCATTTCGAGGTCACGGTCGACCTCACCGCCGACATGGCGGTCATCAATCCCTTCGATTTTTTCGTGGCGCCAGAGGCCGAACTCATGCCCTGGCAATACGAGCCGCAGCTCAAGGCCGAACTGGGGCCCTACCTCAGGCCCGAACAGGCCGACAGCGTGCTGCGCGGGTTCATCGGGTCGCTGGACCTCAGTGAGCCCGGCACCATCGACCGGCTGGTGGCGATCAATCAACAGATTCAGGGCGCGGTGCGCTACCTGATCCGCATGGAGCCCGGGGTGCAGACCCCCAGCGAAACGCTGAACCTGGGCAGCGGGTCGTGCCGCGACTCTTCGTGGCTGATGGTGCAGGTGCTGCGCCATCTCGGTTTTGCGGCACGCTTCGTTTCGGGCTATCTCATCCAGTTGGTGGCCGACCAGAAGTCGCTCGACGGCCCCAGTGGCACCGAAACCGATTTCACCGACCTGCACGCCTGGGTCGAGGTCTACGTGCCCGGCGCCGGGTGGCTGGGACTGGACCCAACCTCGGGGCTGTTTGCAGGCGAAGGACACATTCCCCTGTCGGCGACGCCCTCACCTGCCTCGGCTGCGCCCATCACCGGTCTGGTCGAACCCTGCGAGGTGACCTTCGATCACGTGATGGAGGTTCACCGCATCGCCGAGACGCCGCGCGTCACCAAGCCCTTCACCGATGCGCAGTGGGCCGCCATTGATCAGGTGGGTTTGCAGGTGGACGCCGACCTGGTGTCGCAGGACGTGCGGCTGACCATGGGCGGCGAGCCCACCTTCATCTCGCTCGACGACCCCCAGGGTGACGAGTGGAATACGGCCGCCGTGGGCCCCACCAAGGAACGCCTTGCCTACAACCTTGCCCGGCGTCTGGCGCAGCGGCTGGCGCCGCAGGGGCTGCTGACCTACGGCCAGGGCAAGTGGTACCCCGGCGAGCCGCTGCCACGCTGGGCCTGGACCGTGTACTGGCGGCACGATGGTCAGCCGCTGTGGCGCCTGCCGCCGCGCGAAGTGCCCGGCAAGGCCGACATCGCCAGCGCCGCGCGCTTGATGCGCGGCATCGCCGAACGCCTCGGCGTCAATCCCGAACACGCCATGCAGGCCTACGAAGACCCGGTTGAAGCGCTGCTGCGCGAGCGTCGCCTGCCGCACAATCTCGACCCCACCGATCCCCGCCTTGCCGATGCCGAAGGCCGCAAGGATGTGCTGCGCGCCTTCGAGTCGGGCCTGAACCGCCCCAGCGGCATGGTACTGCCGGTCCAGCGTTGGCAGGCGGCGGCGCGCTGGGTCAGCGAACGCTGGAAACTGCGCGGCAACGCCCTGTTGCTGATTCCCGGGGACTCCCCGGTCGGCCTGCGGTTGCCGCTCGACAGCCTGCCGTGGCAGCCGCCCGAGCAACGTGAGCCGTTCATTCCGGTGGACCCCGGCGCCGTGCCGACGACGCTGCCGGCCACCGATCCCCGGCGCCAGCCCTTTCTCCGCGCGCAGGCCGGCGACGCGCCGCTGGCCGCCGCCCGCAACGCGCCGCAGAGCCGCACCCCGGAAGCGGCACTGGGCGCGCGTCTCGACGGCGCCTTCGGCGAGGCCAACCATGTGCGCACCGCGCTGGTGATCGAACCGCGCGGCGATCACCTGTTCGTGTTCATGCCGCCGGTCGAGCACCTCGAAGACTGGCTGGACATGCTGGCGGCCATCGAAGATGCCGCCGCCGAATCGCGACTGCCGGTGCGTATCGAAGGCTATCCGCCGCCCACCGACCCGCGTCTGGATTCATTGAAGCTGACGCCCGATCCCGGCGTGATCGAAGCCAACATTCAGCCCGAGGCCTCATGGGCCAGCCTGCGCGACAACATTTTGGGCCTTTACGAAGATGCCCGGCAGTCACGGCTGGTCACGCAGAAATTTCTCATTGATGGCCGTGCCGTCGGCACCGGCGGCGGCAACCACATCGTGGTGGGCGGCGCCACACCAGCCGATTCGCCCTTTCTGCGCCGGCCCGACGTGCTGGGCAGCCTGCTGCGCTATTTTCAGCACCACCCCTCGCTGAGCTACATGTTCTCGGGCCTGTTCATCGGCCCCACCTCGCAGCACCCGAGGGTGGATGAAGCCCGCGACAGCGCGCTGGGCGAGCTTGAACTGGCGCTGGCGCAACTTCCCGGCCCTGACCAGAGCGTCCCGCCCTGGCGCGTCGACCGCGCACTGCGCCACCTGCTCACCGACCTGACCGGCAACACCCACCGCGCCGAGATCTGCATCGACAAGCTCTACGCCCCCGAAACGGCCACCGGGCGGCTGGGGCTGGTGGAGTTCCGCGGCTTCGAAATGCCGCCCCACCCGCAGATGAGCCTGGTGACCCAGTTGATGATTCGCGCGCTGATCGCCTGGTTCTGGCGCACGCCCTTCACCCGCCCGCTCAAGAAGTGGGGCAGCGCCCTGCATGACCGCTTCATGCTGGGCCACGACCTGTGGAACGATCTGGGCGAGATCGTCAACGACTTGCGCGGCGCCGGCTACCCGTTCGACCACGAATGGTTCCGCCCGCAGTACGAATTCCGCTTTCCGTTGCACGGCACCTTGCGCCTGGGCACCGCCGAAATCACCGTTCGCCACGCGCTCGAACCCTGGCCGACGCTGGGCGAGGAACCGGGCGCCGGGGGCACCGCGCGCTATGTGGACTCATCGCTGGAGCGTCTGGAAGTCACCCTGCGCAATATCGATCTGGACCGCTATCAAGTGCTCTGCAACCGCGTGGCCCTGCCCCTGCGACGCACCGGCGTCGAGGGAGAGTCGGTGTCGGGCGTGCGCTACCGCGCCTGGGCGCCCGCAAGCTGCCTGCATCCGGCCATCGGCGTCCACACGCCCCTGGTGTTCGACCTTTATGACCGCCATGTCGGACAGGCGGTGGCCGGCTGCACCTACCACGTGGCCCATCCCGCCAGCCGCAGTTACGACACCTACCCGGTCAACAGCTTCGAGGCGGAGGCACGCAGGCTGTCGCGCTTTGTGCCCATGGGCCATACGCCCGGCCCCTTCGAGCCCGAAACGGTCCCCACTCTGGGCACCTCACCGTCCACGCTGGATTTGCGTTGGGTGAGTGCCGCCAACATGAAAAACGGGCGCGGCGATTAATAACCCGATGCACGCCTCGATTCAAAAGGCGCTTTGAATAAAAAAGCCCCGACGCGATCGCGCCGGGGCTTTTTCAATCAACATCACCGCTTGTAAGCGAAGCCGATTAAGGCGAAGTCAATTCATTGTTGACCGACTTCACGCCGTCCAGATCTTCAACCACCTTTTCAGCCAGATCAATCTGGGCGTCACTCTCGACGGCACCCGAAAGCGTCACCACACCCTCGGTGGTTTCCACGCCAATGTCGATCGCGCTCAGCTCCGACTCAAGGGCCAATACCGATTTCACCTTGGTGGTGAGCGCGGCATCCGAGATGTAGTCGCCGGTCTTTTCGACAGAAGATTCATGATCGCCCGCCGTTGCCATCATCGGCGTTGCCATCAAACCAATTACAGCAGCAAACATCACGTTTTTCATATTCATTAATCACTCCTTTAATAGGGGTCGCTGACAAATTAATCATCTGTCAGCTCGAATATGGCCATAAGCCATGGAGCGATCATGGCAGGCAGTGATGAATTGATCGTTAATCGCAATAAAGGCGTGCGTTCAGTTTAAACCTCAAAGATTCTTGTATCGGTTGACATCAAAAACGCCGGCCTGCAGTGGCTGGTGTTCGGCCTGCCAGGCGGTGAAGTCGTGCAGCGTTTCCCAAAACGCAGGGTGCGTCCGCCGCACGCCCCACAGTTCGACGATCTCATCGAAGGCCTTGCCCTTGTCCGCCTTGCCCAACCGCTCAACGAACTGCGCCACCTGATGGGCCGGCACGTCGAAGATGAAATTGGGATAGCTGCCGAGAATGCCGGGAAACACCAGCACCTGGTCGTGCTCGGGCTCGTAACGCAGTGACTCGCCCAGCAGGAACGCCACGTTGCTGTGCGCCCGGTTGCGGATGAGCGAATAGACGGTTCGCGTGCCGTCGGTGTGGCTGACCCGCAGGAAGGTGACATCGGGCAGCTTGAGCACGCCGGGAAGGTCCTTGGCCTCAACCGCCGCAAGCCGCGCCAACTGCGCGTCGGTCTGCTGAATCCATTGCGGCTGGTCCGCCCGCGCACAGGGTCGCGACAGGCAGCGGTTGAGCGGATCGACCGCCATGCGGTTGATGGCGTGGAAGCGCTCCAGCAGGCGCAGGCCCAGTTCCTGCAGCGGCGCGTCGGTGGCATAGCCCTCGGCCGAGGGGGTCTGGTCGTCCACCGGGGCATAGGTGATGTGGCTTTTCAGCGCGCCACTGCCGCGATACCAGTCATCGACGATGCCTTGCCGCGCCGCGCGCGGCAGCAGGCGCAGGTAGTTGTGCTCGGCGCCGTTGCGAATCAGGTCGAAGTACAGCCGCGTCTGCAACTGGTGCGCCACGTTGCCGAACACGTCGAAGTTGACCACCAACTGGTAGTAGGTGCGTTCGAGCAGCGGGTAGTCCATCCACCACACGGTCTTGGGCACCTGGCCGATCAGGCCGCGTTCCACCGAGGCGCTGTCGTGGTGCCGCGTGACGGTGAGCAGCGCATTGGTGTTGAGGCCGCCGCCATCCCAGACATCCTCCAGCGAGGCGCCATCGGCGCGCTGGTCGGCGTAGGCCTGGCGCCGCAGGCGGTGATAATCGTTGCGCTGATCGCGGAAATGGTCCCAGGCCGGGCCGGTGTCCAGCAGGTCGTCGTTCTGACCCGGCATGCCCAACAGCGGCGCGGCACGTTCGCGATAGCCGGTATCGGTGACGAACAGGTCACGCTGCGGCGCCTGGTAGATCACCCAGAAGTGGTCCTGGATGACGTCAGTGGCAATCTGGCCGCGACACACCGGCCCGCGGATGAAGGTGCGGGTGAAGTATTCCGCCTGATCGAGCATGAACTGGTAGCGCGCCTGCGCCGGAATGGCTGCGAAGGTGGTGAACGGGTTGGCGCGCGCTTCCGCCGTGTAGCCCGGCAACGCACCCGCTGACCAGTCTTCACCGAAAAACAGGGTGTCGATGCGCTTGAGCAGGGCCGCGTTCAGCGCAAAGACGATGTGCCGTTTGTGCACGATGCTGCCCGGCAGCAGCCGCAGGCGGTAGTGGACCGGCGCCTGAGCGTCACCATTGGGCAGCGCCGTGGTCACCGGGCGGATGGCCTCACCCGGCGGCGTGTAAGACCGCAGCACCTCGAAGAAGCGCGGGGCGTCGCCAAGGTCGCTGAAATGCAGATGCGCCAGATACAGATGTTCAAACAGCCAGCGCGCAACCAGTTGGCGCTCGGGATCGGGATGGTTCAGCCAGGCTTCCCAAGTGTCGATCACGGCCTGCTCGGCCGGGCTGACGCGCATGACATCGTCCGGCACCCGGGCGCCCTGCATCAACCAGCCACTGAGCAGAGCGAACTCGCCATCGGTGAGCCCGGCGGCGGCCAGCGGCATGCCTTCCAGCGGGCGGTCGTGGGCGTATTCGGCAAAGCCGTCCTGCGACACGCACTGGTTGTCCCGCGTGACGCCCAGGTCCAGGTCTTCGGGCAGCTTGCTGTTCGGCGCAAAGGGGCGCGACTTGCCCAGGGCGAGCATCTTGTACAGCAACGACTCGCCCTCGGCGTCGGGCGTCAACACCGAGTGGAAGCCCAGCCCGCGCCAGCCGGCTTCGGTCTGCGCGTCGATGCCCAGTCGCGTCGGCGTCTGCGCTTCGGTGCGCGTGCCGTCGTAGGCATCCAGCGGGTGGCGGCCACGCAGCAGGCCCGCAGCGGATTCCATCTTCAACTGGCAGGGGGCATCAAAACAGGCATGGCAGGCCAGACATTTCATTTCCAGAATGGGCCGCACGTCGTCCACGTAAGACACCTCGCGGCTCACCGGCCCCGGCAGCGCCTCGGGCTCTGGCAATTTGGACACCCCGCGTTCGCCGCAGGCGACGGTCAGCAGGGCGCTCAACAGCAAGGCACAGCGAAAAGGCTGGAACATGACGCGATCCCATGGCAGGTCTGATTGAACGTCGGCGGTGGTGCGGCGCCCCTGCGCCGTGCCGACGGCCCACAATCATGGCATGCCCCCGCGCGGATGCAGGCGCAAAAATGCCGCTGGCGCGGGTGCCGCCGGAACAGGCCCCGCCAGACGCGGGGCATACTCGGTCGATGAACATGCGCCTCATCGCCGTGCTGATGATCGGTGTGCTGAGTCTTACGGCCGCCGCCAGCCCACCCGACTTTGCACCCGGCTGGACGCTGAAAACCCCGGACGGCGCCACCGTCACCTACCCGGACGACGCCGAGGGCAACCCCAGCGTGTTGTTGTTCTGGCCGTCGTGGTGCCCCTATTCACGCGCCCTGCAACCTTACGTGCAGGACATCTGGCGCGATTACGCCGATGCGGGCGTCAAGGTCTGGACCATCAATATCCGCGAGAACGGCGACCCGGTGGCGGCGATGCGCGAACGCGACCTGCACTTTCCGCTGCTGCTCCATGGCGATGGGCTGATGCTGCCCTACGGCATCACCCGCTCACCCTGGTTCATCGTGGTGGCGGGCGACGGTCGCATCGTTTACACCCGCCCGCCCTCGCCGCCCACGCCAATCGACGTGGCCAAGGATGCGCGCAAGGCGCTCAACGCCTTGCTGGGCGCGCGCGCGGTGCCGCTGCCAGAACGCTACCCGCCCCCCTATGACCTGCATGTGCGCGATGGCGAACAAGGCCGGGGCGCGGCGGCGCCCGATGCCCTGCCAGCATCAGAGTGGCTGCCATGGGTGCAGCGCTACCTCGCGGCCCTGCCGGAACAGGGGCCCGATGTGCCGGCTGTTGGGCCGGTGCGCGATGGCCGCAGCGCGATCGACCACGCCCGCACCGCGTGGACCGCGCGTCACGGCGCGGAGGCCGTGCGGTCGCTGGCGCCGTTCCGGTCGTTCATGCGCAAGGGCGTGTGGGTGGCGGCCACCGTGGGCGGCGACGGCCTGGGCGCAGGGCTGATCTACGCCGTGGACCGTGAGGACGGGCGGGTGCGCGCCATCGAGGATCGACGCGGCACCCGCGCAGCGCCTCAGGGCCTAGCGGATGTCGAACACTGATTCGGCCGCATCGACATTGATCGACTCGGCGCGCAGTGACACCAGGCCATCGAGCCGGTCCGGGGCATCGAGATCGGCAAAGCAGAACAGCGCCCCGACATAGCGGCCGGCCGGAACATCGCCAATCGCGTAGCCGTAGTCGCCGTCGTCCTGACGTCGCAGGGCGCCCGCCGCAAGCGGGTTGAAGCTGCCGCCCTCCACATAATCGGTGAACTGCCCCAGGTTCTCGGGGAACAGGTACATCGCCGCGCCCACCGCGTCGTCTTCGGCATTGGCCGCCTCGGGACGACATTCGGCCGACTCCAGCACGGCGCGGCTGACCACGCCGCGCAACTGCCGGGCGTCATCGGGCAACACGGCGCGGATCACCGGCCTGAAGCGCGCCGTTTCAAGGCCATCGAGACGCGGGTCGGTGACTGAAAAGTGCGGCTCCAGCCGCAGCCACAGGGTCTGCGCTTCATCTTCGGTGACCTGAAAATCCACCGCCGCGATCGGGCCGTCAGTGGCGACCGGTTCGAGCGCGCGCTCCCGGGTGTCGTCGCTGAACTGCACCCGCCCGCCGCTGGCCGCAACCACCAGACCGGCACCGGTGTAGCGCGCCGATCCTGCATCGTTGAGATCGAGCACGGCGCGTCGCTCGCCCACGCGCCAGGCGAGCAGGTCTTCGCCGGTGAGCGCATCGGTATCGAAGCGCGCGGCCGTGCCGCCGCCGGTCTGCAGGATGACGCCGCGTATTTCCGGTTGAAACGCGCGCAGCGTCAGTGCGTCACCGCGTGACAGCTCGACCGACACCTGGCCCTCACAGGCCATCAGCAGCAGGGTCACGGCGACCGCGCCCAATGCACTGACATGCTTCATCACCCCACTCCCGCGCCGATTGCGCTTCAGATCAGGCCTTGATGCGGCCCTGAATCACCGCCTTGAGCACGTCGAGGCGGTCGTTGCCCCAGAACAGCTCGCCCTGGTAGACCATGGTCGGCGCGCCGAAAATGCCGAGGTCCATCGCGGCCTCGGTGTTGCTGCGCACCACGTCTTTCACGGCATCGGTTTGGGTGGCGGCCATCAGCGCCGCGCCGTCCAGCCCCGCCGCATCCAGCGCGGCGTGCACGATCTCGGGCTGGGAAATATCTTCGCCACGCCCCCAGTAGGCTCCGAGCAACGCCAGCGCCGCCGCCTCACCCTGGCCCTGTTGCGCGGCGGCGGTGCCCGCGCGGCTGGCGAGCATGCTGTTGACGGGGAACACCTTGGGCATCGAGAACGGCACGTCGTACAGCGCCGACCAGCGGGCAAGGTCTTTGAACATGTAGCTGGCCTTGGCCGGAATGGCGGCCGGCAGGGTCATCTTGCGGGCCTGGAACACCTTGCCCAGCAAAAAGGCCTTCCAGTGCACGGTGGTGCCGGTTTCCCGCGCCAGCGCGCCGATCTGGGTGGCCGCCAGATAGGTGTAAGGGCTGCCCGGCTCCCAGTAGAAATCGATGCTTGACATGGTCTGCTCCTTCATTGCGGTGTACGAATGAGTCTCGCACGAAGCCCTCGGGCCCGGCGACACGCGAACGCCCGATGTTGCGCCGCATGATGGGCGGGCGTAACGTGCGCGGCGCATGAAAATCATCATTCTAGGGGCTGGCCAGGTCGGGGCGACGCTGGCCGAAAATCTCGCCAACGAGCAGCACGACGTGACGGTCATCGACACCGACGCGGCGATGCTGGAATACCTGCAGGAGCGAATGGACATTCGCACCGTGCAGGGCCACGCCAGCCACCCCAACGTGCTGCGCCGCGCCGGAGCGGACGACGCCGACATGCTGATCGCCGTCACCGAAAGCGATGAGACCAACATGGTCGCGTGCAAGGTCGCCTACACGCTGTTCAACACGCCGACCAAGATCGCCCGGGTGCGCGCCGCCGAGTATCTGCGAGAAGAAAGCCTGTTCGGGCCGCAGGGGCTGGCGATCGACATGCACATCTCGCCCGAGCAGCTGGTCACCGACTACATCCGTCGCCTGATCGAATACCCCGGCGCACTGCAGGTGGTCGATTTTGCCGATGGCCGCGTGCAGCTGGTGGGGGTGAGGGCCTATTACGGCGGCCCGCTGGTGTCGCGCCAGTTGCGCGAACTGCCCGAGCACCTGCCCGGCATCGACGCGCGCGTTGCGGCGATCTACCGCCGCGGCCGGCCGATCATTCCCGAAGGCGACACCATCATCGAAGCGGAGGATGAGGTGTTCTTTGTCGCCGCCAAGGCGCACATTCCAAAAATGATCGCCGAGCTGCGCAAGCTCGACCAGCCGGTACGCCGCATCATTCTCGCCGGCGGCGGCCGCATTGGCCTGCGACTGGCACGGGTGCTCGAAGATCGCATCGAGGTGAAGATCGTCGAGTCGGTGCGCGACCGGGCGCGCTACCTGTCTGAAGAACTGGGCAACACGGTGGTGCTGCACGGCGATGCCGCCGACGAGGGCCTGCTGCGCGAGGAAAATGTCGAAGACTGCGACGTGTTCTGCGCCATCACCAACGACGATGAGGCCAACATTCTCTCGGCGATGCTCGCCAAGCGACTGGGCGCGCGCAAGGCGCTATGCCTGATCAACCGCCAGTCGTACGTGGAACTGGTGGAGGGCAGCCAGATCGACATCGCCATCAGCCCGCAGCAGTCCACGGTGAGCGCGCTGCTGGCGCACGTGCGCCGGGGCGACGTGGTCAAGGTGCACAGCCTGCGGCGCGGCGCGGCCGAGGCGATCGAGGCGATTGCCCACGGGGATCGCTTCAACTCTGAGGTGGTCGGTCGCCGGCTTGAAGAGATCAAGCTGCCCCCCGGCACCACCATCGGCGCCATCGTGCGCGGCGACGAGGTCATCATTGCCCACCACGACACGGTGATCGAGGCCGAAGACCACGTGATTCTGTTCCTCGTCAACCGCAAGCACGTGAAGGATGTCGGCAAGCTGTTCCAGGTTGGCATCGGGTTCTTCTGATTCGTGGCGCTGACCGATGCCAAGCTGAACCGCATTCACCGCTTCGGTGCCGTGCAGCGGGTGATGGGCATCCTGCTGATGATTTTTTCGCTGACCATGCTGCCGCCCATGGCGGTGAGCTGGCTTTACGCCGATGGCACCGCGCCGGCGTTCGCTCTGGCGCTCTCCATCAACGTGGTCCTGGGCGCGCTGACCTGGTGGCCGGTGCGGCACAGCCGGGCGGAGTTGAAGATTCGCGACGGCTTTCTGGTCACCGTGCTGTTCTGGATGGTGCTGGGCGTGTCCGGGGCGATTCCGCTCTATGTCGCCGATCAACCGGGGCTGACCATTCCGCAGGCGGTGTTCGAGTCGATCTCAGGGCTGACGACCACCGGGGCCACCGTCATCGTCGGGCTCGACGGGCTGCCCAAGGCGCTGCTGTACTACCGCCAGCAACTGCAGTGGTTCGGCGGCATGGGGCTGGTCATTCTGGCCATCGCCATCCTGCCGATGCTGGGGGTCGGCGGCATGCAGCTCTACCGCGCCGAATCACTGGGGCCGGTCAAGGACACCAAGCTGACGCCGCGCCTGGTCGAAACCGCCCGCGCCCTGTGGTTGATCTACCTCAGCCTCACGATTGCCTGCGCGGTGGCCTACCGATGGGCCGGAATGGACTGGTTCGACGCCATTGGGCATGCCTTTGCCACGGTGTCCACCGGCGGATTCTCGACCCACGATGCCTCGATCGCGTACTTCGACAGCGCCATCATCGAACTGATCTGCATCGCCTTCATGGTCATCGGCGCGGTCAATTTCGGCTTGCACTTCGTGGCCTTTCGCTCGCGATCGATTACGGGCTACTGGAGCGATCCGGAGTTCAGGGTGTTCATCGGCATCATCGCCGCCGCCACCCTGGGCATCACTGCGCTGCTGATGCTGACCGGCACCTACTGGGGCTTCGAAGCCCCATTGCAGGCCCTGTTCCAGGTGGTGTCGATCGGCACCACGGCCGGCTTTGCCTCGGCCGATCTCAACCTGTGGCCCAGCATGATCTCGACGCTGGTGATTCTGGTCAGTTTTATCTGTGGGTGCGCCTACTCCACCGCCGGCGGCCTCAAGGTGGTGCGGGTGATGCTGCTGTTCAAACAGGGGCTGCGCTCGGTGTTTCACAACATTCATCCGTCGGCGGTGGCGCCGGTGAAGCTGGGCGCCCGGTCGGTGCCCGATGAGGTCATCCAGGGCGTCTGGGGCTTCTTCTCGGTGTACATCGGGTTCTACGTGGTGCTCGTGGTGTTGATGCAACTGTCAGGCATGGACCCGGTCACCGCCTTCGGCGCCGTGGCGGCCACCATCAACAATCTGGGCCCCGGCCTGGGCGAGGTGTCGACCTCGTTTTCCTCGGTGGGCGGCTTCGGGCTCTGGTTGGGCAGCTTTGCGATGCTGCTGGGGCGGCTGGAGATCTTTCCGCTGCTGGTGCTGATGACGCCCTATTTCTGGCGGCGCTGAAGCGCGGCGTTCTGGACGGCATCGGCACTTGCGCCTACGCTTCGCGGCCTGATCGCCCAAACACCCGCCCTGCATGTCGGTCTTCACCAAGGTTTCGCACGCCCAGCTCAAACGGTTTCTGACCCAGTATCCGGTCGGGCCGTTGATCAATTTCCAGGGCATCGGCGAGGGCGTCGAAAACACCAACTATTTCGTCGACACGGCCGATGGCCGCTGGGTGCTGACCCTGTTCGAGCGTCTCAATTACGACGACCTGCCCTATTTTCTGGGCTTGATGGAGCATCTGGCCGCGCGCGGATTTCCCGGCGCGATGCCGATGCGCAACCAGTCGGGCGACACCTTGACCTCGCTCAACGCCAAGCCCGCGGCGCTGGTGCGGCGTCTGGCCGGCCAGAGCGTGCTGTTTCCGACCCTGCACCAATGTGAAGAGATTGGCCGGGCGCTGGGCGACCTGCATGTGCTGGGCCAGTCCTACGGCGGGCATTGCGACAACTCGCGCGGCCCGGCTTGGCGCCAGCACACGGCCGAGGCGATTCTGCCCAAGGCCGATGAAGACGCGGCCGAGCTGATCCGCGATGAACTGCAGGCCCAGGCAACGCTCGATCTGGCGGCGCTGCCCCAGGGCGTGATCCACGCCGACCTGTTTCGCGACAACGCGCTGTTTGTTGACGAGCGCCTGACCGGCGTCATCGATTTTTACTATGCCTGCAACGATGCGCTGCTCTACGACCTGGCCATCACGGTGAACGACTGGTGTTTTGAAACCGACGGCAGCCTCAACGGCGCGCGCTGGGCCGCCATGACCCACGCCTACCGCAGCCGCCGGGAGCTGACGCCCGACGAGATCAGCGCCTGGCCGCTGGTGCTGCGCGCTGCGGCCTTGCGCTTTTACCTGTCGCGGCTCTACGACTGGCTGTTTCCGCGCGAAGGCGACGTGGTGCACGTCAAGGACCCGGCGGCGTACCGGCGCGTGCTTGAGCGCCATCGCCGGCACGCCCCGCCCGCGCTGTAGCGCCCCATGGTCTCGCGCATCGTCTGCCTCATCGACGCCGTCAACGGCCGGCTCTACCAATTGGCCGGTCTGCTGACGCTGGCGCTGACGGTGCTGGTGTTCGGCATCGTGGTGCTGCGCTACGTCGCCAACAGTGGCAGCACCGCCGTCCAGGAGGCGGCGCTGTACCTGCATGCCCTGATCTTCATGCTCGCCGTGGCCCACGCGCTGCCGCGGGGCGAACATGTGCGGGTCGATGTGCTCAGCGCCCGCCTCGGGGCGCGTGGCAGGCGCCATGTGGAGCTGTTCGGCACGCTGGTGTTTCTGCTGCCGTTCGCGGTGTTTCTGCTGCTGATGTCGTGGGACTACGTGGGGCGCGGGTGGGCCATTCAGGAGCGCTCGCCCGACCCCGGCGGCCTGCCCATTCTGTATCTGCTGAAAACCATGATTCTGGTGATGGCCGGGCAACTCATCCTGCAGGGCATCGCCGAGGTCATGCGGCTGACGCTGAGGCCGCCCGGCGCATGAGCATGAGCGTCATCGCCATCGTCATGTTCCTCGTGGCCTGCGGCGTGTTGATGCTGGGCTATCCGGTCGCCTTCACCCTGGCCGGCGTTGCGCTGATCTTCGCCCTGCTGGGTCTGGGCCTGGGCGCCTTTGGCGTGCCCGAGCTGCTCGACCTGCCCAGCCGCCTCTATGGCGTGATGAACAACGAAACCCTGATGGCGGTGCCGCTGTTCGTGCTGATGGGGGTGGTGCTGGAACGCGCCCGCATCGCCGAAGACCTGCTGGAGTCCATGGCCAGCGCCCTGGGCCGGCTGCACGGCGGCATGCTGGTGGCCGTGGTGCTGGTGGGCGGGCTGATGGCGGCCAGCACCGGCATCGTCGGGGCCACCGTCGTCACCCTGGGCCTGCTGAGCCTGCCCACCTTGCTCAAGCGCGGCTACGACCCCAGCCTGGCCACCGGCACCATCGCCGCCAGCGGCACCCTGGGCCAGATCATTCCGCCGTCGATCATTCTGGTGCTGCTGGGCGACGTGCTGTCGTCGGCCTACCAGCAGGCGCAGTTGTCTCAGGGCGTGTTCTCGACGCAGTCGGTGTCGGTGGGCGATCTGTTCATCGGCGCGGTGATCCCCGGCCTGCTGCTGGTGCTGCTGTACATCGGCTACGTGATGGCGGTGGCGTGGCGCCGGCCCGATGCGGCGCCCCCGGTCACCGACCTGCCGCCGCTGTCATGGCGGCGGCTGCTGATGAGTCTGTCGGCGCCGCTGCTGCTGATTCTGGCGGTGCTGGGCTCGATCATCGGCGGCTTCGCCACGCCCACCGAGGCCGCGGCGGTTGGCGGCATGGGGGCGATGCTCATGGCGGCGGCGCGCGGCACGCTGGGCTGGGCACGGCTGCGCGAATGCGGGGAGCGCACCGCCGGCATCAGCGCCATGGTGTTCATGATTCTGATCGGCGCGTCGATGTTCTCGATGGTGTTCAACGCCTATGGCGGCGATGCGCTGGTGCACGACCTGCTCACCGCCCTGCCCGGCGGCGCCTTCGGTGCAATGCTGGCGGTGATGCTGCTGATGTTCGTGCTCGGCTTCATTCTCGACTTCATCGAGATCACGTTTGTCATCGTGCCCATCGTCGCCCCCCCGTTGCTGATGCTGGGGCTGGACCCGGTATGGCTGGGCGTGATGATTGCACTCAACCTGCAGACCAGCTTTCTGACGCCGCCTTTCGGCTTCGCGCTGTTCTACCTGCGTGGCGTCAGCCCGCCCGAGGTGACCACCCAGGCCATCTACCGCGGCGCACTGCCGTTCATTGGCCTGCAACTGCTGCTGCTGGGGTTGGTGGCGGCATTCCCCGGGCTTGCCACCGGCCTGGCCGACCTGATGCGGTGACGGGCGCGGCTACAGCGGCGTCGGCCATGCGTAGGTGCCGGTCACATGGCAGGCATCGTTGCCCAGGTGATCGCGCACCATCACCCGCAGCGCAGCGCGGCGACGCCCCAGCTTGAGCACGCTGGCCTCGGCGAACAGATCGCCTTTGGCCGCAGGCCGCAGAAACTGCAGGTTCATGTCGACGGTGACGGCCATCACCTGCGGGCCAATGTGTGCCAGCACGCAGACATACATCGCGGTATCGGCTGCCGACATCAGCGACGGCCCCGACATCACCTCGCCGGCCCGTTGCAGGCCTTCTCGAAACGGCTGGCGAATCATCGCCCCACCGGGCTTGACCCACTGCACGTCAATCTTCCAGTCGGGGGTGTCCGGCGCGCTGCCGTGGATGAGGTCGGTCACGCCGGCGGCGTCGAGTTTGATGTCCATAAGGTCCAGAGTGCAGAGATGATCAGGGCGCCCGAAAGAGCCACGAGAATAGCGCGCGCCATTTGCGCGAAGCGGGCTTCGTCGAGACGGTCATTGAGGCGGCGCCCCAGCGCGGTGCCCAGCATCACGGCCAGCACCAAGGCCACCAGCAGGCCCGGCCGCGCCAATACGCTGAGTCCCGCAAAGCCGAAGGCAATGACCCGCAGGCCATGCCCCAGCGTCTGGGTCAGCGCCAGCGTGCCGACCGTGGTGTGGCGCGACCAGTCTTGCCGCAGGAACAGGCGCCCCACGAACAGGCCGGTGGCACCGACCACATTGCCGAGGGCGCCATTGAGCGCGCCGGCCAGCACCAGCATCTGGCGGCGCGGCATCTGCTGCAGCCGCGCCGAGGGCGCGGGCGCCAGCGAGAACAGGATCAGCGCGGCGAGCGTCAGCTGCGCCCATTCCGGATCGATACGCGCCGCCACCCCCACGGTGAGCAGCGTGGCCGGCACCGCCGAAAGCAGAAACCACCCGGTCGCGCGTCCGTCCACATGCGCCCAGTAGGCGGTGGTGCGCGACACGTTCGACACCAGTTGCACGGCCGCGAACAGTGGCACCGCCTCCAGCGGCGGCAGGCCCGCCACCAGCAGCACGCCGATCAGAATCGAGCCGCCGCCCATGCCGGCAACGCCGGACAAGGTGGCCGTCAAGAAGCCCACCAGCACCAGCGCGGCTTCCAGCAGGGGCACGGACGACGGCATGGCGGTATCGGGGCGCTTCAGGCGCGGCACGCTAACATCGGCGAATTATGAACACTCCCCCAATGATCAGTGACCGACACTTGGCATGGGCACGCCGCGGCGCGGCCTTGCTCATGGTTGCCTGCGGGCTGAGCCCCGCGCTCGCCGAACCCTTGAGCGAAGAGGCCGCCATTGCACGCGGAACGGCCATCGCCGAGCGGGCCGACGCCCAGGGCCAAGGCTATGGGGACGTGCAATCCAGCATGACCATGGTGCTGCGTACCCCGGCAGGCGACGAGGCGGTGCGGGTGCTGCGCTCGCGGGCCATGGAGGGCGCCGACGGCCGCGATCGCTCGCTGATCATTTTCGACGAGCCCCGCGACGTGGCCGGCACCGCGTTGCTGACCCACGCCAACCCCGACGGCGATGACGGGCGCTGGCTCTACCTGCCCTCGGTCAACCGCGTGAAACGCATCGCCAGCTCGGGTCAGTCCGGCGCCTTCATGGGCAGCGAGTTTTCCTACGAAGACCTGGGCCCGCAGGACATCAGCAAATATCGCTTCAAATGGGTGCGCGACGAGCCTCTGGATGGCACGGCAATGCACGTACTCGAACGCATCCCCAAAGACCCCGATTCCGGCTACGCGCGGCAGGTGGTGTGGATGGACCAGGCCAATCTGCGCTTGCACAAGGTCGCGTTCTACGACCGCCGCGATCGTCTGCAGAAAACCCTCACGGCCGAGGGGTTCACCCAGCACGACGGCCGCTACTGGCGCCCGCTGCAACTGGAGATGCGCAACCATCAGTCCGGCCGCTCGACCACCTTGCGCTTCGAGGACTACCGCTTCGACGCGGGCCTGAGCGCCCGCGACTTTGACGAAAACCGGCTGGCCAATGTGCGCTGACCGATCACGCCGGGGGGCCACCGGCCGCCACCCCGAAAATGGCCCAAGCCCTGCGCCGCGACTGGAGACCCCGTGACCCCCTTGCCCCCCAAATCACCCGCCGAGAGCGCAGTGACCGAACAGGTTTACATGGTGTTTCCCAACGACCTCAACGCCAAGGACACGGTGTTCGGCGGGCAGATCATGGCGCTCATGGACCGCTACTGCGCGGTGGTGGCCGACCGTCACGCCGGGGCGGTCTGCGTCACGGTCGGCGTCGATGCCGTGCACTTCATCGCGCCGGCGCGGCGCGGTGACGTGCTGATCTTCAATGCCACGGTCAACCGGGCGTGGCGCACCTCGATGGAGATTGGCTGCAAGGTCGAAGCGCAGGACGCACAGAAGGGGCCGCGGCGACACATTCTTTCGGCCTACCTGACCTTCGTCGGCACCGGCGAAGACCGTCGTCCGATTCCGATTCCGTCATTGACGCCCCAGAGTGCCGATGAGCGGCGTCGCCATCAGGAAGCCGATCTGCGTCGCCAGATGCGCCTGCAGCACGCCGCAGACCTGAAGGCCCTGCGCGGCGGCCACGCGTCCTGAGCGGCGGCCCGGCCTAAAGCCGGTCGGCCAGCTGCTGCGTGGCCCTGACCAGGGCCGTCAAGATGCCCGGCTCGCTGGCCGCATGACCGGCATCCGGCACCTCCACGAACGCCGCTTCGGGCCAGGCGCGGTGCAGTTCCCAGGCGCTGCGCATCGGGCACACCACGTCGTAACGCCCCTGGATGATGGTGGCCGGAATGTGCCGAATCCGGTCAACATGGGCCAGCAACTGGTCGTCCCGCTCAAAAAAGCCGCGGTTGACGAAGTAATGGCATTCGATCCGCGCAAAGGCTTCGGCGAAGGCCGATTCGCCAAAGCGCGCGGCCGCGTCGGCCGTCGGGATGAGCTTGCTGGTCGCCCCCTCCCACCGGCTCCAGGCGCGCGCCGCCGCGAGGCGCACCTTGGGGTCGTCCGACGTCAGCCGCCGGTAATAGGCGCCGACGTAATCACCCCGTTCGTCCGCGGGAATCGCCGCCTCGAAGGCCTCCCAGGCATCGGGGAAGATCCACGACGTGCCCTGCTGGTAGAACCAGTCGATTTCGGCCTTGCGAAGCAGGAAGATGCCGCGCAGCACCAGCCCCAGCACCCGCGCCGGGTGGGCCTGCGCATAGGTCAGCGCCAGGGTCGAGCCCCACGAGCCGCCGAACAGGGCCCAGGCGTCGATCGCCAGATGCACGCGGATGCGCTCCATGTCATCGACCAGATGCCAGGTGGTGTTGTCCACCAGACTGGCGTGCGGGGTTGAGCGGCCGCAGCCCCGCTGATCGAACAGCACGATTCGATAGCGTTGCGGATCAAAGAACTGGCGGTGCCAGGCCTCGGTGCCACCCCCCGGCCCGCCGTGGACGAACAGCACCGGGATGCCGTCGGGGTTTCCCGACTCCTCCACATACAGGGTGTGCGTGGCATCCACCTTCAGTGCATGGGTGGCGTAGGGCTGTAACGGGGCGAAGAGCATGAGAAAAAACCAGGGAAGGCCAAAAAGAGTGTCGGTGCGGATTGCGGCGTGCCGGGCGAGTTTCTACTATGCAGGCTTGGCACTTCAATGAGGGTTCGCATGACATTCGGTGCTCGGCTTGGCGCAGTTCTGATGGGCACCGTGTTGGCCGGATTCGCGACCCTGAGCCTGGCGGCAGGCGCTGCCGACCCATTTCCGCGGTATCCCGCGCTGGCGCCTGCCGTGGCGTTCTGGACCGATGTATTCGGTCGCCAGTCCGAGCACACGTCGGTCGTTCACGTGGCCCGCACCCCGCAGATCGTGCTGGCCCGGCTGCATTTTGACGCCGGGTTGCCAGCGACCCAACGGCGCGAGCAGGAGCGTGCCGCCCTCAGCCAGATGCAGCAGCGTCTGGAGCGGCTCCACGATGACCTGGTGGCGGGCGCCTCCCTGGACGCCGAGTCCAAGGCGCTGCTGGCGCGCTTCGGCACCACCGCGAATCCGCAGGTGGTAAAGGCCGCGGCCACCGATCTGCGCACCCAGCGCGGCGTGCGCGAGCGGACCGCGCATGCGATGGAGGTGTCGGGACATTTCCTGCCGATGATGGAGGCCACCTTCGAGCGACATGCGCTGCCGGTTGCGCTGACGCGCCTGCCCTTCATCGAGTCCAGCTTCAACCTTGAGGCCTACTCCAAGGTCGGCGCCGCCGGCCTGTGGCAGTTCATGCCCGCCACCGCGCGGCACTACATGCGGTTGGACGAAGCCGTCGATGACCGGCGTGACCCGTGGATGGCCACCGACGGCGCGGCCCGCCACCTGGCCGACGACTACGCATTGCTGAAAGACTGGCCGCTTGCCATCACCGCCTACAACCACGGCCGAAACGGCATTCGGCGCGGTCTTGAGAAGACCGGCGGCAAGAATCTTCTCGACCTGATCGAGCGCTACGACAACCCCCGGTTCGGCTTTGCCTCGCGCAACTTCTACGCCGAATTCCTCGCTGCCAAAGACATCGAAAGTGCCGCAGAGACCTACTTTCCCGAAGTGCGCAGGGCCAAGCCCATCGCCTTTGTCGAAGTGACGCTTGCGCATTACGTGCCCTATGCCGAGCTGGTGAAACTGGGCGGCGACGATCCCCAGTTGTTTCAGAAGCTCAACCCCGGATACAGCCCTGAAGTGAGGTCCGGTCGGCTGTGGGTGCCGCGCGGCGCGACGATCCGCATTCCAGACCACAACGCCCAGCGCTTCGAGGCCGCCTATGCCAGCTTGCCGGCCAGCGCCCGAAACGCCGCGCAGCGGGTGTATTGGCGGGAACACAAGGTCGTGAGCGGCAATGTGCTGGGGCAGATTGCCCGCCGGTACGGCGTCAGCGCGAAATCCATCCAGCAGGCCAACAACCTGGCCAACGCCAACCGGCTGCGGATTGGGCAGGTGCTGCGGATTCCCCCCGCCGCCGGTGAAACGCTGCAGACGGCGGCCAAGTCCAAGCCCAAACCGCGCATCCACGTGGTCAAGTCCGGCCAGACCTTGTCGGCCATCGCACGCCTGCATGGGGTCACGACCCGGCAGATCGCCGACACCAATCAACTGGCCGACGCCAATACGCTGAGGCCGGGGCAGCGCCTGCGCATCCCGCAGGGATAGCCGCGCCGGCTCAGGACTGCGGCGGCGACCGCAGTTGCGCGTGCCGCCGCCCAAACCAACGGGCAATGGGCGCCGCGCTGGCCCCGTGCAACACGATGCTGAGCAGTACCGTGAGCACGACGCAGGCCAGAATCCGGTCGAACCCCGGCAGGTTGAACTGCTCTTCGATCAACAGCACGAACAGCATCGATGCGAGCCCGCGCGGGCCAAACCAGCCCAGCGCCAGCTTCTCGGCCGTGGGCAGTCCGGTGCCGGCCAGCGACGCCCAGATGGGCAGCATGCGCACGAAGGTCAAAAAGCTGAACGCCAGCACCCAGGTCTGCCAGCCGGCATGCTCCAGCCCGGCGGGGATCAGCACGGCGCCGAACATGATGAAGGTGAGCAGGGTGAGGATCTGCCCTTCAGACTCCATGAACTCGAAGATGAAGGTGCGATCGGCCTTCAGCGTGTTGCCCAGGGTCAGGCCCCCCACAAAGGCGGCGATGAAGCCGTTGCCGCCCAGCCATTCAGACAGGGCAAAGCAGATCAGCGCGCCGGCCAGCACGGCGATGCCCCGGGCCGAGTCGGTCACGCAGCGGCGGGCAATGGCAAGGTCAAGCAGCCGCGCCAGCAGATAACCCACGGCGACGCCGATCAGCGGGCCCAGCGTGAGCTGCAGGGCCACGAAACGGTAGAGGTTGTCGGGCGCGCCATGAACGCTGGTCTGGGTGACCTGCGCCGAGACAATGGCGGCCAGCACGATCACCGGCACCGCCAGGCCGTCGTTGAGGCCGCTCTCCACATTGATCGCCTGCCGCACCCGTGCGGGCAGCGCGTCGCTGGAAAGCACGGACTGGGCCAGGGCGGCATCGGTGGGCGTCAGCAGGGCGGCCAGCAGCACCGCCAGCATCACCGGCGCGTCGGGCGACACCCAATGGGCGACCAGCGCGCCCAGCGCGACGGTCAAAGGCATGCCGATCAACAACATGCGGGCGGGAATGGCGGCGCGGTGCCTCAGGCTGCGCAGGTGCACGCGGGCCGCATCGGTGAACAGCACCAGCACCAGGGTGATTTCGGCAAAGCCATGCAGCAGCGCGTTGCTGATGCGGGCGTCCAGCAGGTCGAAGCCGCCGTCCCCCAGGGCGAAGCCGAACCCCACGAACAGCATGGGCAAGGTCACCGAGGTTTGACCGAGGCGCCGCGACACCAGCGCCCAGGCCACGATGCCGACGCAGACCAGCACAATTTGAGAAGGTGCGTTCATGGTGGCCCCTGGGAATTGACGCCGGTCGCCGGCACGCGTGCAGGCCCGCCATTATTCCACCGCAGCATTCCACCGCGGCGGCCAAACAAAAGCCGCCCCGGTGAGGGGGCGGCTTGCGGTGTCGCGACGCCCGCCCTTCCGGGCATGACGTTTCAGGCCTGAAAACCTGAGGGCTTACTGGTCGTTCTTCTTGTCGTCGTCATCGCCGACCTTGACCGTCGTGCTGGAGCCGTCCTTGTCGTCGCTTTCGTACGACATCGAACCGCTGTCGCCATCGATGTTGATGGTCGTGCTGCTTTCGGATTTTTCCGCGGCGGGTGCAGCGGCAGCGGGGGCCTCTTCTTTCGAGCAGGCACCCAGCAGCAGGGCCAGGGCGGCGGCGGTAGGCAGAACAAAATGGCGCATCGGTAACTCCCTTGAGTGGAACAAGGCGCGGACGCTATCACGCGCTGCCTGAACGCCAACTTTGACGACCGCCGCGTGATTCGCGGACGCAGGGCTTGGTGATGGATGTTCGACGGTCACCCACCGTGGGCGACACCTGAATAAAGACCCGTTCGGATGCGCGGCAAAAGCGGCAAGCCGGCAATGGCTATGCTGCAGACCAGATTGCTCACGAATCGGTGTTGATGACCCACCCCAGCCAGTTCCACCTGCTGCGCCAGCGCCGCTTTGGGCCCTACTTCGTGACCCAGCTGCTCGGCGCCTTCAATGACAACGTGTATCGCAGCGCGGTGGTGGTGGTGCTGGCCGTCGGGGTTGCCGGGCTGTCGCCGCAGCAGCTTGACCTGTACGCGAGCGCGGCGGCGGCGCTGTTCATACTGCCGTTTCTGCTGTTTTCGGCGACGGCGGGACAGATCGCCGAAAAGTACGAGAAGGCGGCGTTGATCCGCAGGCTCAAGCTCCTCGAGCTGGGTCTGATGGTACTGGCCGCCCTTGCGCTGATGCGGCCCAGCGTGCCCGGCCTGATGGCGCTGCTGTTTCTGCTGGGCACGCAGTCGGCGCTGTTCGGGCCGGTCAAGTACTCGATACTGCCGCAGACCCTGCGACCCGCAGAGTTGGTGGGCGGCAATGCGCTGGTGGCCGTCGTCACCTTTCTGGCCATTCTGCTGGGGGCCGTGCTCGGCGGCTGGCTGATGACGCAGGCGGGCGGGCCCCGATGGGTGGCGGCCGCCGTCCTGGCGCTGGCGGTGCTGGGGTACGCGGTGTCGTTGGCCATTCCCGAGGCCGCTGCTGCCGCCCCGCGTCTGCGGCTCAACTGGAATCCGTTCACCGAAACCTGGCGCACCTTCCAGTTCGTGCGCGGCGACCGCACGGTGATGCTGGCGGTGCTGGGCATTTCCTGGTTCTGGTGCTTCGGCGCGGTGTTTCTGACGCAGTTGCCACAGTATTTCCGGCTGCATCTGGGCGCCGACGTGGTGGTCATGACGGTGATGCTCAGCGTGTCGGCGCTGGGCATGGCGGCGGGGGCGCTGCTGTGCGAGCGGCTGTCGGGGCACAAGCTGGAGATTGGTCTGGTGCCGCTGGGTTCGCTGGGCCTGACCTGGTTCGGCATCGATCTGTACTTCGCCATGCCGGAAACCCGCGTCGAGGGCGTGGTGCGCATCGCGACCTTCATCACCTCGGTGGCCAATCACCGCATCCTCTGGGATCTGGGCCTGATGGGCGCGTTCGGCGGCCTCTACATCGTGCCGCTGTATGCACTGATCCAGACACGCGCCGCGCCGGCGCACCTGTCGCGGGTGGTGGCCGGCAACAACATTCTCAATGCGGCGTTCATGGTCGGGGCGGCGGTGATGTCGCTGCTGCTGCTGCGCTGGGCCGGGCTGAGCATTCCCCAGTTGCTGCTGCTCACGGTGCTGGTCAACGCAGGCGTGGCGATCTTCATCTACGCGCAGGTGCCCGAGTTCGTGATGCGCTTTCTGGCGTGGATCATCATCAACACGCTGTACCGCATCGACAAATCGGGGCTTGAGCACATTCCGGATGAAGGCCCGGCGGTCATCGTCTGCAACCACGTGAGCTTCGTCGACCCGGTGATCCTCGGCGGCAACATCCGGCGCCCGGTGCGCTTCGTGATGTATCACAGGATCTACAACCTTCCCCTGCTCAAGGTCTTTTTCCGCACGGCCAAGGCCATCCCGATTGCCGGTGCCAAGGAGAATGCGGCGCTGATGGAGCGCGCCTTCGTCGAGATCGAGGCCGAGCTGCGGGCCGGCAACGTGGTGTGCATTTTCCCCGAAGGCGGGCTGACGACGAACGGTGACCTCCAGCACTTCCGCAGTGGCATCGAGCGCATCGTCAAGACCACGCCGGTGCCGGTGGTGCCCATGGCCCTGCAGGGCCTGTGGGGCAGCTTTTTCAGCCGGCGGGACAACGCCCTGAAACGGGCACGGCTGCCGCGCCGGGTTTGGACGCGCATTGGCCTGGTGGCGGGCGAACCGGTGCCCGCCGATCAGGTCAGCGCCGCCGATCTGCAGCAGCGGGTGCAGGCGCTGCGCGGCGACCGCGCCTGAGCGGCCGTTCAGGCCCCGCGCCTGCGCCGGGCGCGCTCAGCCCTGCAGCGCCTCGATCAGCAGCCGCTGCACCACCCGTTCTTGCAGGGACGCGGGCTGCGTCAGGTTCATTCGCGCCAGATGCGGCTTTACGGCCTCGGGCACCGCGCCGCCGCGCAGCGCCTTGAGCAGCAGCTTCCATTTTGGCGTGCCCGCGGCCACCGCCTTGACCTGGGGCAATGCGCGCGCCAGATCGCGCTCGATGTCGGTGAAGTCGTGGCCGAAGGGGAAATCGGGGAACAGTCCGCGCTGCCGCAGTTCGGCCATGCGCTGACGCAGCCGCTCCGGCGTGTTGTGCCGGGCGTGGTCGGGAATGCGCCAGCCCGCGTCGATCTTGCCGGCGGCCTGCGCCTGCTTGAGCAGCTCATCCTGAAAGCGCGCGTCGGCAATCCCGATCAACGCCTTGGCGACATCGCTGTCGGTTTTGGCGCGCAGATCGGCCATGCCGTATTCGGTGATGACCACGTCGCGCAGGTGGCGCGGAATGGTGCAGTGGCCGTAATTGAACACGATGTTGGAGCGTGGCTCGCCGCCCGCCTCCCGGACGGCGCGCACCATGATCACGCTGCGCCCGGTGGGCAGCTGGTGCGCCATGGCCACGAAGTTGTATTGCCCGCCCACGCCCGAAACGACGCGGTGGTCTTCCAGCCCGTCAGACACCGCCGCGCCGCCGAGCGTCACCATCATTGCGGTGTTGATGAAGCGGGCATGGACGCGCTGGGCGCGGTACAGGCGCGGGTTGAGATCGAGCTGATTGACCTTGTCGACCCCGGCCATGGCGATACGCCGCCGCTCGGCCTCCGGCATGTCGCGCAGCGCGTCGTAGAAGGCATTGGGGCCCAGGAAGAAGCCGCCGTGCAGCACCACGCCGCCGTGCAGGGCGCTGCCCAGGCAGGTGGCGGCGATGGCGGCGCGCGCGGCGGGGTCGGCCATGTTGGCGCGGATGCGCGCGCCGCTCGGCGCAATCAGTTCGCCGGCCTCGTAGCGGGTGTCGGCCGTGAACAGGCCGTGGGCCTGCAGGCGCGCGAAGTCATGGCCGCGAATCATGCGTACGCCCAGCGCGTCGAAGCCTTCGAGCACGCCAATGTCGAGCCGCGCCGGGTTGCAGCGGCCGTCGTTCACCAGGTGTTGCAGGGCCCAGAAGTCATAGACCGGGCGGCGCAGCACGCCGGCCTGCATCAGGTGCAAAAAGCCGTCCACGAACATTTCGCTGGCGCCGTACAGCCCCTGCTCGAAGGGCGCGCTGCCGCCCTCGCGGGCCAGCCAGTCGCCGTAGCGGGTGTCGATGCCGAAAGCGCTGAGGGCGGCGCGATAGTCGGCGTTGCGCTGGTGGCGGGCCAGCGCCGAATGGACGATGGCATCGCCGAGTTGGCCGATGCCGATCTGCAGGGTGCCGCCGTCCTTGAGCAGCGTCGAGGCATGCAGGCCGATGGCGTGGTCGGCGTCGCTGACCGGCTGCTTGGGCGCGCAGAACAGCGCGTGCTGAAGGCCAGGCGCGTCGATGACGTGATCGAAGGTCGTCGCCGCCACCTCGGCATCGTGGAACATGAACGGCAGGCGGCGGTTGACCTGCGCCACCACCGCCACCTTGCGCTCGCCGCGCGCCTCGGCGTCGCGCATCAGGGCGATCAGCTCCGGGCCGGTGTCGGGGTTGCACGAAAGCGAGTAGCGCGGCCCGCCGTCGCTGTCGGGTCGATCGATGCAGGCCACCATCTGCGCGGTCACATTGCAGCCTTGGGCAAACACGTCACGCGCGGCGAAGGTGTAGTTGGTGCTGATGTAGTCCTGCTGCGCGCGCGGGTTGCCGAGCTGGCTGCCCGGGGCGAAGAAGAACTCGCGAATCGAGACGTTGCCCGGCACCGTGCCGGCACGCTGGTCGCGCACGTAGTCCAGCTCGGGCGCATCGCCAAACACCCGCTCGATGAACGGGGCCAGAAAGGCCTTCTCGACCGCGCTGCCGGGCACCGGCCGGGCCAGTGACAGGGCGGTGAGCAGGGTCAGGCGCAGCGTGGGATCGGCCTTGGCGCGGGCGTACAAGGCATTGACCAGCGCCACCGGCTTGCCCAGCCCCAGGGGCACGCCCACGCGCAGGTCGTTGCCGACGTGGGCCAGAATCGCGTCGACGCAGGGTTCAAGTGAGACGTGGTGCTGTGGCATGGCGGCGCCCGAAAAGGTGTGCCCCATTGTTCCTCATGCGCGACCGGCCGGGTACGATAGGTCCGGTCGGACGCCGCACTCCGCACCCGGACGGGTAGGGTGCGTACCCGCCCGGGGACCCTACACTCCCGAAGCGTAAGGCTCGTCAGAAGCTTGTGTGTCGGTTTACGTCAATCAGAATCTCAGGAGAACACCACGATGTTGATTCGATCCCTCTGGGCGCCTGCCCTGCTGTGCGCATTGCTCGCGGCCTGCGGTGGCCCCAAGACCGATGCCCCTGCCACCAAGGCCGAAGCCGACGCCGCGTCCCCGAAGGCCGCCCAGGCCGAGCCCTCGCCCACCGCCGCGCCGGTCGCTGCCGTCGATGGCGCCCGCATCATCGCGGCCAATGAAGAACCCGGCGCCTGGCTGGCCCATGGCCGCACCTACAGCGAGCAGCGCTTCAGCCCGCTGTCGCGCATCACCAGCGACAACGTGGACGAACTGGGCCTGACCTGGGCCTACAAACTCGATTACGACCGCGCCACGGAAGCCACGCCCATCGTGGTCGACGGCGTGATGTACGTCACCGGCCCCTACTCGGTGGTGTCGGCGCTGAACCCGGTCACCGGCACGGAGCTTTGGAAATACGACCCCAAGGTGGCGTTGACCAAGGCGCGTGAAGGCTGCTGCGGACCTGCCAACCGGGGCGTCGCGGTGTGGAAGGGCAAGGTCTACGTCGGCATCTATGACGGCCGCCTGGCGGCGCTCGATGCCAAGACCGGCAAGGTGGTGTGGGAAGTCAACACCATCGTTGATGAAAACCGCAGCTACACCATCACCGGCGCGCCGCGCGTCGTCAAAGACATGGTGATCATCGGCAACGGCGGCGCCGAGCTGGGGGTGCGCGGCTACATCACCGCCTACGACACCGAAACCGGCGCACAGAAATGGCGCTTCTTCACGGTGCCCGGCAATCCCGAAAACCCGCCCGAAAACAAGGCGATGGAACTGGCCCTGCCCACCTGGACCGGCAAATGGTGGGAATTTGGCGGCGGCGGCACCGTGTGGGACGCCATGGCCTACGACCCCGAGCTGGACCTGTTCTACATCGGCGTTGGCAACGGCTCGACCTGGAACCGCGCGGTGCGCAGCCCGGAAGGCGGCGACAACCTGTTCGTCTCGTCCATCGTCGCGCTCAAGCCTGACACCGGCGAATACGTGTGGCACTACCAGACCACCCCCGGTGACAACTGGGATTACACCGCCACCCAGCACATGGTGCTGGCCGAACTGCAGATTGACGGCAAGCCGCGCAAGGTGCTGATGCAGGCGCCGAAAAATGGCTTCTTCTATGTGCTGGACCGTGAAACCGGCGAGCTGCTGTCGGCCGAGAAATTTGCCCCGGCCAACTGGGCCTCGCACGTCGACATGGAAACCGGCCGACCGGTCGAGACCGAAAACGCCGACTGGTCGAAGGAAGGCAAGCTGGTGTCGCCCGGCCCGCTGGGCGCACACAACTGGATGCCCATGTCGTTCAACCCGCAAACCGGGCTGGTCTACATTCCCATGCAGGAGGCCATCGCCTATCTGGCGCCCGCGCCCGACGAGCAATACGCCGGCAAGGGCACCTGGCACCTGGGCGCCCAGCCGCTGGCATTGCCTGAAAACAAGAAAGAATTCGACGGCGCCGTGGCCGCGCACCGGGGCCATCTCATCGCCTGGGACCCGGTGGCGCAGAAGGAAGTGTGGCGCCAGAGCCACGTGACCGTGTGGAACGGCGGCACCCTGAGCACCGCCGGCAACCTGGTGTTTCAGGGCACGGCCGACGGGCGCTTCGTCGCCTACACCGCCGACAAGGGCGAAAAGCTGTGGGAATCCCCCGCCAACAGCGGCGTCATGGCCGGACCGATCACCTACGAAATCGACGGTGAGCAGTACGTCACCGTGGCCGCCGGTTGGGGCGGCGGCTTCCCGCTGGCGCTGGGCGGCCTGTCGCTGGCCGCCAAGGTGCAGCCGGATTCACGCATCCTCACCTACAAGCTGGGCGGCACCGCCAAGCTGCCCCCCCCCAAACCGGGCCTGATCGAACAGCCCGCACCGCCCAAAGTCACGGGCACCGAAGCCCAGATCGCCGCCGGTCGCGACCTGTACAACAGCCATTGCGGCATGTGCCACGGCCCCAACGCCATCGGCAGCTCGATGGTGCCGGACCTGCGTTACATGACGGCCGAAACGCACGCCATGTTCCCCGGCATTCTTGCCGGCGCCCGTGCGCAGCAGGGCATGCCGCCGATGATGGACGTGCTCAAGCCTGAAGATGTGCAGGCCATCCATCAGTACCTGATCAAGCGTGCCAACGACCTGCACGAAGGACTCAAGGCGGCCGCCAAGGCCCCCGAGGGCGAAGGCGGCTGAACCACGACGCTGCGCAGCTTACAAACCCGGCCCTGTGCCGGGTTTTTTGGTGGTGGGGATCAGGGCGCCCGCGGCGGCGCATCGAGCCGCGGTGGCAGCGGCTCGCGACGGGGCTGCCGGGTGATGTGGTTGCTGCCGGCTGCAGTGGCGTAGCCGATGGCAAACGTCTCGCTGCTGTCGGGCACGGCCACCGTGGGCACGTACCAGTATTCGCCCACGGTCTCGGTGGGCGTGATGTCCATGAGCAGATAGCCGCGGCGCGTGACCTCGATGTATTGCATGTGCGGATTGAGCAGGCGCAGCGCGTTCGCGAGATTGGGCACGGGCGCAAGCTGGTCGAGACCGGGCGAGGTGACCGAGGTGCCGACAAACTCCACCGCCAAAGACCCGGCGCCGGTCAGCGCGTTGTAGCCCAGCAGACTTTCGGGATCGGGCGTCAGGTCCATCACCCACGAGCTGTGGATGTCACCGGTGAGCACCACGGTGTTGGCGATGTTCTGCGCACTCAGGTGATCAAAGATGGCCCGGCGTTCGGCCTGGTAACCATCCCACTGGTCGGGGTTCAGATAGATGTCGGTCAAGCCCTCGCCGCTGGCCAGCAGCAGCGGTATGGGCAGTCGCGCCAGCGCCCCCAGCGGCAGGTCCGGCAGGGGTGTGAGCTTGAACTGGCCGAACATGACCTGCTGCCCCAGCATCTTCCACGTGGCCGTCGAGGTGCTCAGGCCGCCCAGCAGCCAGTCGCGCTGTTCGGGGCCGATCATGCGGCGGTCCGGGTCGAAACTGTCGCGGTCGTTGCTGCGCAGCTCATCGTCCCGGTCGAACAGCCGGGTGTCGAGCATCCACAGGTCCATGAGTTGGCCAAACTGGAACTGACGCCAGATGCGATTGGGATTGCCCGGCTCGGGCAGGCGAATCGGCATCCATTCGTCATAGGCCTGTTGCGAAAAGCCCTTGCGGACCTGCCAGATGCCTTCGCCGCCGTCGGCGATGGCGCCTTCGGTGTGGTTCTGGGCGCTGTCGCGGCGCGCGTTGTTGGTCGATTCGTGGTCGTCCCAGACCACGATCCACGGATGTTGCCGGTGGGCTTCCTGCAGGTCGGGATCGGTCTTGTACTGCGCGTGGCGCTCGCGATAGTCCTCCAGCAACAGAATTTCGCGACGCGGCTCGTGCGGGCGCCCCACCTCACCGGCGCTGCCGGTTTCATACAGGTAATCGCCCAGGTGCAGCACCAGATCGAGGTCGGCGCGCTCGGCGATGCGGGCGTAGGCGTTGAAGAAACCGTCCGGATAACTTGAGCAGCTCACCACCGCCATGCGCATGCGCTGCGGGTTCAGACCGGCGGTTCGCGTTCGGCCCACGGGCGAACTGAAGCCCAGGGCATCGAATCGGTAGTAGTAGGTGGCGCCCGGAATCAGGCCGGTGGCGTCGTGCTTCACGGTCCAGTCGCGATCGGCCCGCGCGGTAACGGCCAGGGCGCGCGCGTTGATCTGCAGCGCAGGGTCGTCGGCCACCGTGACCGTGGCGGGGATGTCGAGGGTCATGCCGGGCGGCGGCGTGACGCGGGTCCAGAGCATCACCCGGTCGGTCAGCGGGTCGCCCGAGGCGACGCCGTGGTTGAAGGGATTCACGCCCGCCCTCAGCCCGTCGAGCACCGCCGACGACGAGCAGGCCGCCAGCGGCGCGACCGCCGCCCCGGCACCCGCCCGCTTCAGAAAGTCACGCCGTGACCAGCCCCCGACATTGCCCCTGACCTTGCCCATGTTGCCGCGTCCCCGCTGATCTCAAGACGCAGGAGCGTATGCGGCGACCGCGACAATTCTGTGTCAACGCGGCTGCGCCCGGCCGGGCGCGGGCCAGACGAATCTCGACGCAAGACCGCACGGCGCCCTCGGGTGTCACCGCGGTTTCACCAGGCTGGATTGATGCCAGGGGTTGGCCTTGGCCGGCGCGCTGGCCACCGGCGCCGGCGCCGGCGCCGGCGCGGCCTCAATCTGGGCGGGTGCGGGGGTGGGCGGGCTGGCCAGCAATCCGGCCAGCTCGTCGGCCGTCAGGTCGCGCCACTGGCCACGGGCAAGGCCGTCGAGCCGGATGTTGACGATGCGCACCCGTTGCAGCCGGCGAACGACATAGCCAAAGGTGTCGCACATGCGGCGAATCTGCCGGTTCAGCCCCTGGGTGAGCACGATGCGGAAGATGGTCCGGTCGACCCGCGTCACGTCGCAGGGCTGGGTCACGGTGTCGAGTATCGCCACGCCGCTGGCCATGCCGCGCAGAAAATCGTCGGTCACGGGCTTGTCGACGGTGACGATGTATTCCTTCTCGTGGCCATTCTCGCTGCGCAGGATGGGATTGACGATGTCGCCGTTGTTGGTCAGCAGGATCAGCCCTTCGGAGTCCTTGTCGAGCCGCCCGATGGGGAAGATGCGCTGCGGATGGTTGATGAAGTCGATGATGTTGCCGCGCACGTGGCGCTCGGTGGTACAGGTGATGCCCACCGGCTTGTGAAAGGCAATGCACACGTCTTTTTTCGCGGTGCCGATGGGGTTGCCGTCGACCCGCACGTCGTCACCGGCCTCGACCTGCGTGCCCAGGGTGGCGACGGCACCGTTGACCTCGACCCGCCCGGCCTCGATCCAGGCATCGGCGCCGCGCCGCGAGCAGATGCCGGTTTCACTGATGAATTTGTTGAGCCGCATGACACGATCCGAAATGCGCTGACGCGCGTTGGGGCGGCAGTGTGCCGAATCTGCAGCCAACATCAACTCGCGCCGTGCCGGCGACGACAGGCGGCCGCCGATCTGATGCGGATGTACTGATATTGTTGTTACGTTATAACAATGCTAATGTCACCGGCATGCCCCGCCTCATCCGCCCACCCCCGACCGTGTTGCTGGCCCTGGTACTGCTGCTGGGCCAATGGCTGGCCGTGGTGCACGCGGCCGAGCACCCAAGCGCATCGCTTGACCATGGCGCGGACTGTGCGCTGTGCCTGGGCGCGCTCAAATCGGGCGACAGCCTTCCCCCGGCGGCCGTCGCGCTGCCCGGCCGCGGGGTCACGGCCGGTGACCGGACCCCGGTCGCGGCCCGATCAACACCCTCGACCGTTTCCCCTGAACCTGCCATTCGCGGTCCGCCTGCGGGCGCGGCCTGAGCGCCGCCGCCTCGCCCGTACCTGAGCGGTGCCCGCCTCCGGGCATCGCACGCGTTTGCCTGATCTGTTGAGGATGTGTTGATGAAGCGTTTCCCCTCCGCGCGCCTGACGCTGTTGGCGCTGGCTGCGACATGCCTGCCCCCGGCGGTCATGGCCGATACGCCTGCCGAACCCACCACCGAACCCGTGGCCGCAAGCGCCCCTGCCGCCACCGACGAGACAGCGCGACTGCCCACCATCACCGTGCGCACCGGCCTGTTCCGCCAATCCGCCGATGAACTGGTGCATCCGGTCGATATCGTGACCGGCGACGAACTTGAAAGCCGACGCCGCGGCACCCTGGGCGAAGTGCTGGAGCATCGCCCCGGCATCGCCAACGGCAGCTTCGGCCCCGGCGCCGGGCGTCCGATCATTCGCGGCCAGGGTGGGCCGCGCGTGCAGGTGCTCGACAATGGCATCAGCACCATGGATGCGTCCTCGATCAGCCCCGATCACGCCGTGGCCGTCGATCCCCTCAACGCCGATCGGGTGGAAATCATCAAGGGCCCCGCCACCCTCATCTACGGCGGCGCGGCGTCGGCCGGGGTGGTCAACGTGATCGACGACCGCCTGCCCGACACCGTCACGCCGGGCTTTCGCCTCAAAGGCGATGGGTCGTATGGCGACAACGGCCATGAAACCAACACCGCATTCCGCGCCCGCTATGGCGTGGGTCCACTCCAGTTTGGCGGCAACTATGCGCGGCGCGATGCCAACGACTTCGAGATCCCCGGCGACGCCACCCGCGTCGCTGCGGACGGCGGTAAACCCGCGCCCGACGCGGCCGGGCATCGCAACGTGCTGGAGAACAGCGCACTGAGCTCCGAAAGCTACAGCGGCGGATTGACCTGGGTCGGCCGTCACGGGTCGTTGGGTGGGGTGATCAGCCGCTTTGAAACCGACTACGGCATCCCCGGCAGTGCCCATGCGCATGACCCTGAAGCCGAGGCTGAGCCGGCGACGGAGGCCGAACACGGCGACGAGGGCGTGCGCATTCAGCTTGAGCAGACCCGCGTCGATCTGCGCGGCATGCTGCACGATCCGTTGCCCGGCTTTGAACGCCTGGAAACGCGGATCGGCCTCAACGACTACCGGCATCAGGAGGTGGAGCCGGACGGCGGCATCGGCACCACCTTCGACGTGCAGGAGCACGAGGGGCGGGTTGAACTGGCCCATCTGCCGGTCGCTGGCTGGGCCGGGGTGGTCGGCCTGCAGGTGAGCGACCGCGCCTTCGAAGCGGTGGGTGACGAAGCCTTCGTTCCGCCGGTGGACACGCGCGGCGTCGGCCTGTTCTGGGTGGAGGGACGCGACGTGGGCGCGCACCGCCTCGAACTGGGCGCCCGTGTCGATCGCATTCGCCACCAGCCGCAGGACGGCGGCAACCCCAACCGGGACTTCACCCCGGTCAGCCTGTCGGCCGGCGTCAACCTGCTGCTGGCCGAGCACCTGCACCTGAGACTCAATGCCCAGCGGGCGCAGCGCGCGCCGGCCGCCGAAGCGCTCTACGCCTTCGGCCCGCATCTGGCAACGCGGGCCTTCGAGCGCGGCAACCACAACCTGGACCCGGAAACGGCGAACAACCTCGATGTGAGTCTGGCGCTGGATCAGGGCCGCTGGACCTGGGACGCCGGGGTGTTCTACAACCGCATCAATGACTACATCTTCCTGCGGGAAGTGGACCTGGGCCTCAATGCCGACGGCAGCGGCGCGCCCACCTCGGACCGCGTCGCCGACCGTGTGAATGACGCCGGCATCCTCGATCCCGACGGCGAACTGCTGCTGCTCGACATGGCCCAGCGCAACGCCGAGTTCTACGGCGCCGAGCTGTCATCACGCTTCCGCGTCATCGACCAGGGGCCGCTGCGGCTCAGCCTGCGCGGTTTTGCCGACACCGTACGCGGCAAGCTGCAGGGCGACGGCAGCCAGAACCTGCCGCGCATCACCCCCAAGCGTTTCGGCATGACCGCCGACGCGCGTTATCAAAGGCTCAGCGGCAGCCTCGGGTACACCCGGGTGTTCGCGCAGGACCGTCTGGCGCCGCTGGAAACCCACACGCCGGGCCATGACCTGCTCAGCGCCGACCTGCACTACCGCCTGCATGTTGGCCTGGCCGGTTCGGCCACGGTCTATCTGCAAGGCCGCAACCTGCTGGACGAGACGCAGCGCTTGGCCACCTCGTTCCTCAAGGATGTGGCCCCGCAGCCGGGTCGCTCGCTGTTCGTCGGCCTGCGCTTCGACTTTCAACCGCCGTCCCCCGGCTGATTGCCGCGCGCATCGGCCGGCAGGCCACGTGCTGACCTCCACCATCCGCCTTTCCGATGGCCTGCCCTGCCGCCACGCGCGCATTCAGAACGGGCACTGGCACAGGCGACGATCCGCGTGTGGCGCCGGCCGTCGATCTGGCAGCCGCCGCTCAATCCAGGATGTGCCAATGCCCCACGTCGCGTTGACCCCGCCTCCGCCGATGACCCGCGCATTCTTCAGGAAGCGACCCGGCGTGCTGCGGTGAATCTGGGGCTGACCCATCAGGATCCGGGCGAGATCATCGGCGTGCGCCGTGAGGTGTTCTCGCGCAAGAACGTGGCCTTGACGGGGAAGCAGCTGGAGTTGTGCCTGCTTTTGCTGCGGGCGACGCGTTCTCTGGTCGCAACCATGGGGCAGGACACGGCCAACATGTCGCACTGGATCGAGACCGAGAACCGCGGGCTTCAGGGCGTCCCCAAGGGGCTGATGAAAACGGTTTCCGGGCTGGCCCAGACCGTGCAGTACCGTGACGCGGCCCGCGCGAAGGTCTGATGGATTGGCAACGCTACCCGGGGCAGGTTCTTCGCTGCGTGGAAAAGCAAAGCCTGATGCCCACCGCTGCAGGGGCACCTGCAGCCTGACCCAAAACCACGCGGCGGCGGCCTTGAGGCCCTGCCCGCGGGCATGTCGGTGACGGGCCGTACGGTGACCCCTTGGCGGTTCAGCCCAATGAATGCCCCGACGCGCTAGCGCTCAAGCGCGTTGAACAGCGCCACGTAATCCTGGGTGATGCGGTGATTGCCGTCGTGCCAGATCAGCGGCACGTGCGCCTCGTGCGACTCCTTGACCTTCACCGAGCTGCCCAGCGTCTGCTCCAGCACCGGGTGGCCTTCGGCGCGCAGTTCTTCGACCAGCCGCGTGGGCAGCTTGGAGCGGCTTTGGAACTGGTTGACCACGATGCCCTCGATGGCCAGATCTTCGTTGTGGTCGGCGCGAATCTCGTGCAGGTTTTCGAGCAGGGTGTACAGCGCCTGCCGCGCAAACTCGTCGCAATCGAACGGAATCAGCACGCGATCTGCAGCGATCAGCGCCGATCGGCTGTAAAAGTTGAGGGCCGGCGGCGTGTCGATGAAAATCGCGTCATAGCCGCGCAGCTTCCGCAGGGCGTCGCGAAACTTGTAGATTTTCTGCTTGGCTTCGAGCTTGACGATCAGCTCTTCGAGGCGCGGGCTGGCGGCCACCACATCGAGGTTGTCGAAGGGCGTGGGCGTGGCAAAGCCGGCGAAGGCCGGGGATTGCAGCGAGAAGCCCAGGGTGGAATCAAAGAAGTCGGCGATGGTCCGGTCGGGCGAGATCAGGTCACTGCCGGTGAGGTACTGGGTGGCGTTACCCTGGGTGTCGAGGTCGATCACCAGCGTTCGCAGGCCCTGACTGGCGGCAATGGCGGCAAGGTTGCAGACAATGGTGGTCTTGCCGACCCCGCCCTTCTGGTTGAACACCACGCGCTTGGTCATTGCCGTCCTCGAGTGCTGGTTGTGCTGCGGATGAGCGCAAAGTTTAGGCCAAGGGGAATACCCGCATCGACACCCGGCGATTCAACCGATCAGGGCGCGCACCCCGTCGGCAATCTCGGCGCCTTTGTATTCCTCGACGAAATGGCCGACCTCGGGGTAGCGATGGGTGTTGGCCCGCATCTGCGGCAGCGCCGCGTGCCATTGGGCCACCACGGCGTCCTTGCCGCAGGCATCCCAGCCGCCAAAATAGCCGGCGGCGCCGATGTGCTGCCACACCGTTCCGATGCGTGCCTGCAGGTGCCGGTAGAACGGGCCGGTGTCCTGTTCGCCCATGCCGGGCACCGTGTAGCGATAGCCGTGACCCCAGTGGCGCGTGTGGCGCACGTTGCGCTGCGCGCTCAGGGCGTTGATGCGGCTGCCGAACTGCGCGCACCACACCGACTCCGGCGTGTCCATGTCGCGCGTCAGGGCACCGCTGTAATAGCGGGCGATGGTGTTCATCACCCCGGCATTGAACCTCCAGAACGACTGAGGCGACGCGTGCGACACCACGTAAGCGGCCACGGCGCCCCACAAATGAGCGGGGATCAGGTCAGCGGTGCGGCACCACGGCAGAAGGCGAAACGGATAATTGGCGTAGGTGTAGCCCTCACTGGGCATGGGGAATACCGTGCTGTTCATCACCAGCAGATTGGCCAGGCGCTCCGGTTCATCGATCAACGCGCCGATGCCGATCGGCCCGCCCCAGTCGTGGACCAGCATCGTGATGTTCTTCAGGTCGAGGTGCTGCACCAGTTGCCGCAGGTGATCGGCGTGATGCATGTCGACCATCTCGAAGCTGGCCTGATCCGACAGACCGAAGCCGATGTGGTCCATGGCGACGATGCGGCAGCGGGCGCCGGTGGCGATCAGGCGATCGCGCACATGCCGGTAGGTGTAACTGCACTCAGGGAATCCGTGCACCAGCAGCACCGTGGCCTGAGGCCTGCCCTCACCGACTGTAAAGTCGTAATAGAACATCGTCTTGCCGGCATTGGGCCCGTCTTCCAGCGTGTAGTGCCGCGCGCTGCCGGCAGGGCAATAGTCGGCCGGCACGCGGGTCATCGGGCTGTTGGTCGGTATCGTCAGGTTCGGCATGTACGGCGCTCCGGATGATCGGGCGCCTCAGCATAGCCGCCTGCCGGTTGGTGCCAAGTCGGGCATGCTGGGGCGGTGCCCACATCCAAGGAGCCCCGACGAGATGAAATACATCTTTCAAGTCCGCGTGATTCCGCCCTACACCGTCGACGAGTACGCCGCCGGCTGGATCGAGGCCAGCCGCATCATTCAGCAGACCCCCGGCGCTCTGGGCACCGAACTGCACCGCAAGATCGGCAGCGACGACACCCTGCTGGCCATTGCCCACTGGCGCTCCAAGGCCGACCGCGACGCCAAGGATGACGACCGCGATGCCACGGTGCGCGCCATTCTGGCCAAGCATGCCAAGACCTGTGAGATCACCCTGATCGGCGAGTTCGAAGCGCCGGAGTGGGTGGTGCAGCCGGCGGCCGAGACCGAGCAGGCCGACACCGGCACGCTGCCCTGAGCCCCGCGCCGCAGGCACCGAGTCGGGGCGACGCAGGAGCGGCGGCCCCTGGCCCGCTAAGAAGACGCGGGCGTGGACGCGAGCAGCTTGTCCTGGGTGCGCAGGTCGAAATCGCTGGCGTCGTGGCGTTCCAGCAGTTGGCCGGAGGGCTCGCCCCAGGCCCGATTGACCATGAGGCCGCGCTTCACTGCGGGCCGGTCGGCGATCTGCCGGGCCCAGCGCAACACTTGGGTGTAGGTCTGCACCTGCAGAAATTCTCCGGCGTCGTAAAGCTTGCCCAGCACCAGCGCGCCGTACCACGCCCACACCGCCATGTCGGCGATCGAGTAGTCCTTGCCGGCCAGCCATTCGTGCTCGGCCAGGTGACGGTCGAGCACGTCGAGCTGGCGCTTGACCTCCATCGTGAAGCGGTTGATGGGGTATTCCATCTTGCTCGGCGCGTAGGCGTAGAAGTGGCCGAATCCGCCGCCCAGATAGGGCGCCGCGCCCATTTGCCAGAACAGCCAGTTCAGCGCCTCGGTACGGCCGGCCGGGTCCTTGGGCAAGAAGGCGCCGAATTTCTCGGCAAGATAAAGCAGGATGGCGCCCGATTCGAACACCCGCGTCGGTGACGGCGACGTGCCGTGATCGACCATCACCGGAATCTTCGAATTGGGATTGATCTGCACATAGCCGCTGGAAAACTGCTCACCTTCGTTGATCTTGATCAACCAGGCGTCGTACTCCGCGCCCTCGCGGCCCAGCGCCAGCAGTTCTTCAAGCATCACCGTCACCTTCACCCCATTGGGGGTGGCCAGTGAATACAGCTGCAGCGGATGCTTGCCCACCGGCAGGGCCTTGTCATGCGTGGGGCCGGCGACGGGGCGGTTGATGTTGGCAAACTGCCCGCCGTTGCCCTGTTCCCAGGTCCAGATCTTGGGGGGCACGTAGGCGTTGGGGTCGGTCATGGTGGGGGCTCCGGTTGGCAAGCAATGGGGATGCGGTTGGGCTACGACCCCTCGGTCAGCGCAAGGGTTCGCTGGGGCGCGACAATACGACAATGAACACCCTTGCCTTATCTCAACACACGGCCCTGATCGTCGGCTGCGGCGATGTGGGGCTGCGCATTGCCCGGCAGTTGCAGAACGCGGGCGCCACCGTGACCGGCATCGTCCGTCGCGACGCGGCGGCCATCCAGCTGCGCGAGGCGGGCGTGACGCCGCATCGCCTCGATCTGGACGCCGAGATCGCCAGCGCGCTGCCAGCCGCTGCCACCGTGTTCTGGTGCGCGCCGCCACCGCGTGCGGGCGTGGTCGACACGCGCGTGCGCCGGTATCTGCCGCAGCTGGCCGGGCGCCGCGTCGTCTACGGCTCCACGACCGGGGTCTATGGCGATTGCGGCGGCCGCTGGATTGACGAGGACGAGCCCACTGAGCCCCTGCACGACCGTGGCCGGCGGCGGCTGGATGCCGAAACCGCGCTGCGTGCGGCGGGCCTGGATGCGGTGGTGCTGCGCATTCCCGGCATTTACGGGCCCGGCCGCTGGCCGCTGGCCCGGCTGCGCGCCGGTACGCCGGTGATCGATCCTGCCGAGGCGCCGCCGTCCAATCGCATCCACGCCGAAGACCTTGCGGCGGTGGCCCTGCGCGCCGCCGAGCGCGGCGTTGCCGGGCAGGTCTACCACGTGGGCGATGGGCATCCCACGACCATGACGGACTACTTCTTTCGCATTGCCGATCATTTTGGAATCCCCCGGCCGCCGGCCATCTCGTACGCCGAGGCGCGAAAGGTGTTCACCCCCGCGCAGTGGTCGTTCATCGAGGGCGCCAAGCGACTGCAGGTGACCCGCATGCGCGATGTGCTGGGGTTCACACCCCGCTACACCGACCTGTCGCAAGCCTTGGCCGAAGCGCCGTAAACTCCGCTCACCTTCAGACCCTGAGGTCGTTCCCATGCTGTCAGAATTCAAGAAGTTCGCGCTGCGCGGCAACGTCATCGACCTTGCGGTGGCGGTGGTGATCGGCGCCGCATTCGGCAAAATCGTATCGTCGCTGGTGGCCGACGTGGTCATGCCGGTGGTCGGCATGCTGGTCGGCGGGGTTGATTTTGCCGACCTGGTGATCGTGCTCAAGGCCGCTACCGCCGACGCGCCCGCCGTCACCATCGGCTACGGCAAGCTGATTCAGACGATCGTCGACTTCATCATCGTCGCCTTCGCCGTCTTCATGTTCATCAAGCTGTACAACCGCCTCAAGGCCAAGGAAGAGGCCGCCCCGGCGCCACCGCCGGCCCCGCCCGCGCCCAGCGCTGAAGAAAAGCTGCTCACCGAAATCCGCGACCTGCTGAAAAAACCCTGACATGACCCACAACAATCCCGTTTCGCTGACCCAATTCCTGATCGAGGAGCAACGCGCGCACGGCACGCTCAATGCCGAATTGCGACTGCTGCTCGAAGTGGTGGCCCGCGCCTGCAAGCGCATCTCCATCGCCGTCAGCAAAGGCGCACTGGGCGGCGTACTGGGCGATGCCGGCACCGGCAACATCCAGGGCGAGGCGCAGAAAAAGCTCGATGTGCTGTCGAACGAGATTCTGTTGCAAGCCAATGAATGGGGCGGGCATCTGGCCGGCATGGCGTCTGAAGAAATGGACCACCCCAGCTGCATTCCCGGCGAGTACCCGCAGGGCGGCTATCTGTTGCTGTTCGACCCACTGGACGGCTCGTCCAACATCGACGTGAACATTTCGGTCGGGACCATCTTTTCGGTGTTGCGGGCGCCCGAAGGCGTTGATCCGTCTACCGATGAGGCCTTCCTGCAACCGGGCACCGCTCAGGTGGCGGCCGGGTACACCGTCTATGGCCCGTCCACCCTGCTGGTGCTGACGCTGGGGTACGGCGTACACGTGTTTACCCTGGACCGTGAACAGGGCAGCTTCGTGCTCACCCAGCGCGACGTGAAGATTCCCGTGCACACGCGCGAGTTCTCCATCAACACCTCCAACGCGCGCCACTGGGAAGCGCCGGTCAAGCGCTACATCGATGAATGCCTGGCCGGCAAGGACGGCCCACGCGGGGCCGATTTCAACATGCGCTGGGTGGCCTCGATGGTCGCCGACGTGCACCGCATCATCACCCGCGGCGGCGTGTTCATGTATCCGATCGACGCGAAAACCCACAAGCAGGGCGGCAAGCTGCGTCTGATGTACGAGGCCAATCCGATGAGCCTGATCGTCGAGCAGGCCGGCGGTGCCGCCAGCACCGGCCGCAGCCGCATTCTCGACCTTGTGCCCGAAAAACTGCATCAGCGCGTGCCGGTCATCATGGGTTCGCGTGAAGAGGTCGAGCGCCTGGTCGGCTATCACATCAACTGAGGCCGCACCGCTCGCGGGGCCAGCGTGACCGCTGGTCGGCGCGCGCGCCGTTTTGGGGCATTCACACCAGAGCCCCCCCTTTGGGCCTGCCTTACGCTGCGCGGAATCGTCGCGAACGCAGCTGAGGAGCCCAACATGAAAGTGACCCCAAAAACGGTGGAATCGGTGCTGCTGGGCCTCTTCAGCCACTTTCGTATCAGGGCGGGCGGGCGGCTTGACCCGGCAGACCTTGAAGCGCAATGGCCAGCGACCCACCTACGCGCGACCGATCTCGATCTGGGCGTACGCGCGCTGGTGCGCTGCGGCGCGCTGCGCTGGGTCGATGACGAGAATGACGACGATGGGCCGAAGCTGGAACTGACGCCCAGTGGCGACCGGCGGCGCCAGCAGCAACTGGCCGTCAACCGGGCGGCCGTGCGCCTCTGGTGGGAAGGCCTGCGGCAGGCCCTGCCCGGCGGCCGTTCCACGGCCGAGTTGCCGATGCGGCGCCACACCGACCCGCGGCCCGACGTCGCCTGATCTGGCCTTAGTCTTCCTGCTCGTAGCGCAGGGGCTGGGCCTTGCCGCCAAACACCCGGTACAAAAACACCGTGTAGCAGAGGATGGTGGGCACCACGATGATCGCGCCACCGAAAATCACCGCCAGCGATTCGGGCGCGCTGGCCGCTTCCCAGATGGTCACGTGGTCGAGCACCAGATACGGAAACAGGCTGTAGGCCAGCCCCATGAAGGCCAGCACGAACAGAACGACGGAACCGGCGAACGGGGCCCAGACCCAGCGGTCGATGCCGCGCAGGTGACTGCCGTCCATGTCCTGCCCCAGCCGGGTGAGAAACAGGAACAGCAGGGCCACCACCGCCACGCTCATCAGCGGAATCGGCATCAGCGCGAAGAAGGTTTCAACCGAGAACCATTTTTTGAAGATGACGGTGCTCATGAACGGCGTCGCCACCGACACCGCCGCGATGCCGAAGGCGCTGACCACCAGAGCGCCGCGCGCCCAGCCCACGGCGGCGCGCTGCAGGCGACCCTCGGTTTTCAGGATCAGCCAGCCGGCGCCCAGCAGGCAGTAACCGCCCACCACGCCGAGGCCGATGCCGGCGGAGAACACCCAGCTGAGCAGGTCATCACCAAAGCCGCTGACCAGTTGGCCCAGCATCAGCCCCTGCGAGAATGCCGCCAGCGTGCTGCCGCAAAAGAACGCCTTGTCCCAGCGGTGCTTGTGGCGCACCCGCGCCTTGACCCTGAAGTCGAAAGCCACCCCACGCAAGATCAGCCCGGCCAGCATCAGGGTGACGGGCAGATACAGGTTGGTGAGGATGATGCCGTGCGCCAGCGGAAAGGCGACCAGCAGAATGCCAACGCCCAACACCAGCCAGGTTTCGTTGGCATCCCAGAACGGGCCGATGGCCGAGATCATGGTGTCGCGCTCGGCCTCTGACGTGGCGCCCGGCAGCAGCATGCCCACGCCCAGGTCGTAGCCGTCCAGCACCACGTAGAGCAGCATGGCCAAGCCCATCATGATCACGAACGCCAACGGCAGCCAGAAGGCGCCGCCAACCAGGTCGGTGGGAATCATTCGGCTTGCTCCTTGAGGGTGTTGGCCAGCGGGCTGGCCTGCGGCCCGTTGGCATCCTGCTTGTAGGCCATGTGAAACAGCACCAGCACGTAGGCCACGGTCAGGGCCGCGTACAGGGCCAGATAAACCGCCAGCGAGGTCCAGATCAGCCCGGCCCCGACGTTGGCCGCCGCCGCGTCGGCGGTGCGCAGCACGCCATAGACCAGCCACGGCTGTCGGCCCATTTCGGTGGTGTACCAGCCGGCGACAATGGCCACCCAGCCGCACAGACTCATGGCCACCAGGCCCCGCAGCAACAGCGGCGGCAGCGTGCCGCGCCGCCACAGCAGGGCCGCCGACAGCCAACTGGCTGCAAGCATCAACATGCCCATGCCGACCATGATGCGAAAGCTCCAGAACATCGGCGCAACCCGCGGGTGCTCGCCCTCGAAGGCGTTCAGCCCTTTCACTTCACCGTTCAGGTCGTGGGTCAGAATCAGTGACGCCATGTTGGGCACGGCCAGCTCGAAACGGTTGCTGCGGGTGGTTTCGTCGGGCAGCGCGAACAGCAGCAGGGGCGCCCCTTCGGTGGTTTCCCACAGCCCCTCCATGGCCGCGATCTTGGCCGGCTGATGCTTGAGGGTGTTGAGCCCGTGCAGGTCGCCCACCAGAATCTGCACCGGAATCAGCACCGCCGCCAGCGTCACGCCCACCTTCAGCCCCAGCCGTGCGTCATCGGCCGTGGACCCGCGCAGCAGGCGAAACGCCGACAGCCCGGCCACCAGAAACGAGATGGTCAGGCCCGAGGCGAGCATCATGTGCACCAGCCGGTAGGGCATGGACGGGTTGAAGACAATCGCCCACCAGTCCACGGCGTGGGCCACGCCCTCACGCATCTCGAAGCCGGCGGGCGTGTGCATCCACGAATTGAGCGCGATGATCCAGAACGCCGACAACGACGTGCCCACGCACACCAGCAGGGTCGCCAGCGTGTGGATGCGGTTGGACACCCGCCCCTGACCGTAGAGCATGATGCCGAGGAAGGTGGCCTCCATGAAGAACGCCGTCAGCACCTCGTAGGCCAGCAGCGGCCCGGCAATGTTGCCCACCTTTTCCATGAAGCCCGGCCAGTTGGTGCCGAACTGGAAGCTCATGACGATGCCGCTGACCACACCCATCGCGAACGACAGGGCAAACACCTTCACCCAGAAGCCGTAGAGCCGCTTCCAGCGGGCATCGCCGGTGGCGTTGTGGCGCAGCTTGAAGAACAGCAGCAGCCAGCCCAGCGCAATGGTGATGCTCGGAAACAGAATGTGAAACGTGATGTTGGCCGCGAACTGGATGCGGGCGAGCAGCAGGGCTTCAATGTCCATCGTGACGCTCCAGAATCTGCGTGCCACCCAGCGCCGGTTCGAGGCGCGGCTTGGCGGTCGGGGTCGTGCTGAAACGACCGGTGTGCTCCAGCAGTTTGACCACGCCACTGCCCAGCGTCAGCAGGCGGTCGAGGGTGCTGCGTTCCAGCCGCTGCACGTCGGCAAACCAGCCCGTCAGGCGTTCGATCAGGTCGTGCATGTCGCGCATGCGCCGCCGCAGATACACGTCGTCTTCGGCCGCCGGTTCCATCAGCGCCTCGCGCAGCATGCTCAGGGTCGGGGCGATTTCGCGCGCCAGCCGTTGTTCGGCCAGCCGCTTGAAGATGTCCCAGGCATCGCCGTGGGCGGTGAAGAACTCACGCCGGTCACCGGGCACATGATTGCGCTTGAGCAATTGCCAGCTGTCCAACTCCTTCAGGCCCATGCTGACGTTGGAGCGTGACACCTGCAAGGCGGCGGCGATTTCCTCCGCGCAGCGGGGCGACGGGCTGGCCACCAGATAGGCATACATCTGACCCACCGTACGGTTGATGCCCCAGCGCGAGCCCATCTCGCCAAAGTGCAACACGAAACGCTGTGTGAGTTCGGTCATGTCTGTTGTTTCAGAAAATACTGAAACACGCTAACCCGAATGACGGTCCGCAGCAAGCGCCCCTTTGAAACGCGCGGGCGCCCACGACCCCACTGCGCGGGTCGATGAACCCTGCGCCACCGCCGGGGTCGGCCCAGCGCGTGCAGGCGCCCGGCAAAGCATGCGGGCTAGACTCAGGCCATGAAGGCCACGCCTGCCGCCGCCGTCCAGCCCGCGCTCACGGCGCGCGCCCTGCTCACCGGCGCAGCGCTCGGGGCGCTGCTCACACCCTGCAACATCTACAGCGGCCTGAAGATTGGCTGGTCATTCAACATGTCGATCGCCAGCGCGCTGCTGGGCATCGCCTTCTGGCGGCTGATGCAGAATCTGGCCGGCGCGCGCCACTGGGGTCTGCCGGAAAACCTCATCAACCAGACCACCGCCTCATCGTCGGCCTCGATTATTTCGGGTGGGCTGGTGGCGCCCATTCCCGCCCTGACCCTGCTGGGCGGGCCGGCGCCGCAAGGCGTGCAGCTGATGCTCTGGGTGTTTTCGGTGAGCGTGCTCGGCGTGGCGATTGCCGCGCTGCTGCACGCGCGCTTCATTGCCGGCGGACACCTGCCCTTCCCGGAGGGCACGGCCGCGGCCGAAGCGCTGTCGAGCATCCACGGCGACGGCCGCGAAGCGCACAGCCGTCTGCGCTGGCTGGGGCTGGCGGCCGCGGTTTCGGCGACGGTGAAACTGGTGTCGGATGCCGTGGGCACGCCCTTGCGCGCCAGTCTGCCGGGGAGCCTGTCACTGGGCGGCGGCGCCCTGCCCAGCGTGGGCTTCAAGCAGCTCGGCATCGGGCTGGATGGCTCGCTGCTGATGATCGGCTTCGGCGCCATCATCGGCCCGCGTGCGGGCCTGTCGCTGTTGCTCGGCGCGCTGGTCGCCTGGCTGGGGCTGGCGCCATGGTTGCTGGCCAATGGGCTGGTCACCCCCGGCCCGGCCGATGGCCTGTGGTTCAACGAACTGGTGGGCTGGCTGATCTGGCCCGGCGTGACGCTGATGACCACCGGCGCGCTGGCAAGCCTGTGGCTGGGGCGTCGCCGCACCGCAGCCAGTGACAACGCGGCGCCGCGTGCCGGGCTGCCCCTGCCGTGGCGCTGGTTCGTGCCCGGCAGCGTCGCGGCCGTCTGCCTCACCGTGAGTCTGCAGGTGGCGCTGTTCGACATTGCAGTGATCGTCGCGCTGGCCGCCGTGGTCATGGCGGCGGGACTGGCGATCGTTGCCGCCCGCGTGGTCGGAGAAACCGGCATTCCGCCCATCGGGGCGCTGGGCAAGATCGCCCAGCTGGGCGTGGGCGCCATGGCACCCGGCACGGCCACGGCCAACCTGATGGGCGCCAACGTCACCGGCGGCGCGGCGGGCCAGACCGGCGACCTGCTCAATGACCTGAAGGCAGGCGCGCTGCTTGGCGCCCGTCCCGCCCCGCTGTTCGCCGCCCAACTGCTGGGGGTGCTGGTGGGCTCGATCGTCGGCAGTCTCAGCTACAGCCTGCTGATTCCCGACCCGATGACCATGCTGCTGACGCCCGAGTGGCCGGCCCCCGCGGTCGCCACCTGGAAGGCCGTGGCCGAGGTGATGGCCGCAGGGGTGGGCGCCCTGCCGCCGCTGAGCCTGCCGGCCGCGCTGATCGGCGGACTGGCCGGGCTGGCACTGGCCTTCTGGCAATTCAGGGCGCCGCCCCACCGGGCGCGCTGGGCACCCAGCCCGGCGGCGCTGGGGCTGGCGTTCGTGATTCCGGCGTGGATCGCCTTCGGGCTCTGCCTGGGCGCGCTGCTGGCCGCCGGCGTGCAGCGCCTGGCGCCGCACTGGGCGCTGCGCAACCTGATTGCCGTGGCCGCCGGCCTGGTGGCCGGCGAGTCACTGGCGGGCGTGGCCAGTGCCTTCCAGACCCTGCTCGCAGGCTGAGCCCGCACGCTCAATCCGCCATTTCAGCAGGCACTCAGCGGCGGGCACCGAAACTTCGCGCCACCCTGGGCGGCAATGGCCTCGCCAGAGGGCCGATAAAAACAACGACGGTGAACGACGTGTCCGTGAACAAAGTGTTGCTCAGTGCGCTGCCCGCGCTTGCCCTGCTGCTGCCCACGATGGCCGCCGCCGACCGCATCTACACCGACGCGCAGTTGCATTACGTCAATTTCGTGCAGGAAACCGACGGCATGAAAGCGCTGTTCAGGGCCATGGACGAGGCCAACATCCACGACGTGGCGATCATGGGCCTGGGGGTGATCAAAAAGTGGGAGGAGTCCGCGCCCAAGGAGCCTCGCTATTACATGGGCGACGAGGCGCCGGTCTACTACTACAGCGCCACCGACGCGATGCTGGCGCAGGACATTCTGGCCCTGCCCGCCGAGCAGCAGGCGCGCCTGCACCCGTTCATCAGCGGCTTCAATCCCACCGACATGAACGCGGTCAACCACATCGAGATGATGATGGAGATGCATCCCGGGCTGTGGAAAGGCATCGGCGAAATTCTCACCCGCCACGATGACCTGACGGCGCTGACCAAAGGCGAAACGCCGCGCGCCAATCACCCGGCGCTGATGCGCGTTTACGAGTTCGCCGCCAAGCATGATCTGCCGGTCATCCTGCACAGCAACATCACCTCGAAACGCGAAGCCAAACCCATCTACCGCGAAGAGCTTGAAGAGGCGCTGAGCCGCAATCCCGACACCAAGATCATCTGGGCGCACGCCGGCACCAGCGCCGAGATTCACCGTTATCAGGGCCGGGTCGAAGGTCTGTTCAAGATCGTCAGCGACCTGCTGGCGACCTACGACAATCTGTACATCGACCTGTCATGGACGATGCTCGATCCCTATCTGATCCACGACGGCCAGGCCGATTCCGACTGGCTGGGACTGGTCAAGGCCTATCCCGACCGCTTCATGGCCGGCACCGATCTGGTGGGGCGCTTCGACAACCTGGGCAAGAACATCCACGAATTCGAGCCGTTCCTCGACGCGCTGCCCAACGACGTGGCCGACCGCGTGGCGCGCACCAACCTGCTGGGCCTGTTGCCCAAAAGTGACGACTGAGCCGGCCGGTCAGGCCAGGGCGTCGATCAACACCGTGCCCAGCGAGAACAGACCGATCACCGTCACGAGTATGCCCGCCAACCGCGCCATCGCCAGCGCTTCATGACCGTTGATGCGCCGACCGCTGCGTGCCGCAACTGCCGCATAGGCCAGCTTGACGCCGCCCACCGCGACGGCGGCGGCGGCCATGACGATGGCGGTGTCGGGCACCGTGAGCGCACCCAGATTGACAAAGGCCGGCAGAAAGCCCAGATAAAAAAGCACCGCCTTCTGGTCGCCCAGGGTCAGCGCCAGGCCGCTGAAGAAGCTGCCGAACACCGAGGCCGGTGCGACCTCGGCACCGGTTGACACCATGCCGTGACTGCGCCGCCACAGCGCCTGGCCCAACCACACCAGGTAAAGCGCTCCGGCGATCTTGATGGCGACGAAGAACGGGCCCAGCCACTCGATCAGCATCGCCAGCCCGGCAATCGCCAACACGATGAAGAACAGATCGCCCAGCACCACGCCGGCGCTGACCCACGCGCCGTGCATGAACCCCTGGGTCGCGGCGCGCGTGGTGACGATCAGCACACTGGTGCTGGGCACCGTCGCCAACACGGCCATGGCGGTGAACAGGGCCGCGATGCCGCCGAAAGAAAGGGTGATGTCCATTTTCGCGAAGGGCCGGCTCAGGCCGCGCCGGGCGTGCGCCGGCCGTCGATCCGGCGGGGCGCGATTGCCTCAGGCCTCAGGCCGAGAGCCCCCCGAATACCGTCGCGCGCCATCGCCCCATGCGCCGGCTTGAATCGCCCCTTCAGCACACACCCCTCCCTTCTTGTTCGGCTGCCGTTCAGGTTCATTAGGCGACATGCGTCGCGCGGACGCAAGCGCCCGGACGTGGTGTCGCTCGTTGCGCTGACGCAGGCTGCCGGCGGGCGATGGAGCCCAACGCCGGCTACCGGCCCACGCTCGCGGAGCAAATCAGCGGCGCGTCACGGTGTCGGCGGCGGCGACGGTTGCGGCGCGCGAACCGGCAAGATGCTCCAACCGTTCCCGGTCCACTGCCGCCAACACGCAGTGCCGCTCGACCCCTCTTGGCTGCCATCACGTCCTCCAGGCTTCAGGGCCTGGGTCCGAAAGGTCGCATCGAATGCGACGTTCGTAGATGTATTCATGAATCGAACGACTCAAGCAGCACCCGATGCTCCTGGCCCGCAAGGGGCACGGCACTGAGGGGGATGCGCTGATCAAAACGCACCAACCGCCCGCCGCGTTGCACCGCCAGGGCCAGCAGAGACAACTCGGTTCGCGGTCGCGGACTGTGAATGTGGGCGTGTCGAAAGTGCGTGGCATCCAGCAGGCTGATGTCATCGGGCCAGAAGGCATGTGCAGCGCCGTTCAATGCTGGGGCGCATGCGCGCCGCGCGGTCTTCGAGGCGACGCACATCGAACCCCAGATCGCCGAACAGGGACTGACCCGCGTCGCCGGACTTACGCCGCGGCGAAGCACGCACGTCTTTGCGCACGCGACCCGCTGCGCTCGGAACTGGACAAGACAGCCGCGTCCGCCAGAACACCGGCCAGGGGCTCGAATCAATACGCGGCCCACCACGTCGCTCAAGGCTGCCAAGCCGCGCAGCGTCACCTGCCGCTTAGGGGCCCTCGACGCGCCTGAGACACAAAAAAGCCCCGCCAGGGCGGGGCTTTGGTTCAACCGGTCAGGCTCAAATCAGAAGTGGTAACCGGCGCCAAGGCGCAGGTCATTGATGTCTTGATCGAACCCGCGGTCACTCAGTTGGGTCATGCGGTAGTCGCCGAAAATGCTGATCTGCGGCGTGGCCTGATACCGGAGCCCCACGAGAAATTCGGGGCCGTCAAGATCATCCAGTTGCACGAAGCCAATGCTGCCGTGGGCGGTGAACTGCGGCGCGAGCCCAAATTCCAGGCCCCCGTGAACGCCGAAGCCATCGTCATCGGTTCCGCCATCACTGTCCACGTTGATGTACTCGAGCCTGCCCACCATATTGACGTTCTGACGCAGCGGCGCCGTCAGCCCGGCTCCGAACCGCAATTGATCAAGGTCGCCAACGAAGTCGTAATCAACCGTCTGATACTCCGCGGTCAGAAACCACTGATCCGCGATGAGGAAGCGCCCCTTGGTGCCGAAGCCGTCCCCTTCAAGATCGCCGCCCCTGGTCTCGATTTCGGAATCGATTACGACGTAACCGTCGATATGCCCCACTGAAGTCTGCTGCGCGCCTGCATGGAATGCGGCCGCAGACAGCACCAGCGCACAGAGTCCCGATTGATAGTGTTTCATGAAAATCTCCTGAGTTTTGTTATCGATCGCCGCCCACTTGCGGACCCCAAAACAGTAGCGCAGCGAAGATGAACGGCTGTCGAAGATACCGCGAATGACGACGGCCGCGCACCAAAATAGGGCGCCATCACGGCACGGATGGACGCGGACCGCCGCGCGCCTTGTGAACCGCGCCCTTGCGCCCTCGACCCCCCGCGCCGGCGGCCCCGCGTCTGCGACCATACGCCTCCCGCCCCCTAAACTCCGCCCCCATGAACTTCAACGATTTCACGCCCGGCCAAACCCTGACGCTGGGGCCGGTGTCGCTCAGCGAAGCCGAGATCATCGACTTCGCGCGCTTGTGGGACCCGCAGCCGTTCCACACCGACCCGCAGTGGGCGGCCAACAGCCGCTGGAAGGGGCTGATCGCCAGTGGCTGGCAGACCTGCGCGCTGACCATGCGCACCGTCTGCGAGGGGCCACTGCGGGACTCAGGCTCCATCGGCTCGCCGGGCCTCGAATACCTGAAGTGGAACGCCCCGGTGCGCCCCGGTGACGCGCTGACCATCACCCTCGACGTGCGCGACACCGGGCTGTCGTCCAGCGGCAAGGTCGGCAAGCTGCGCTGGCAGTGGCGGGTGCACAACCAGCACGGGGCGCTGGTGCTCGACACCATCGCCACCGTTCTGTTCGACCTGGCGGCCGAATGACCCGCGTGCGCGCGCGGCTCGGGCGTCCGCTGCCGGCCGCCGCTGCAGCACCATGAAGATTGCCCTGGCCCCGATGGAGGGCGTGGTCGATGCCCGCATGCGGCAGATGATCACCGCCGTGGGCGGCATCGACTGGTGCGTGACCGAGTTCGTGCGCGTCACCGACCGGCTGATGCCGCCCAAGGTTTTTCTAGCCCTCGCGCCAGAGCTGAAACGCGGCTGCCAGACCGCCAGCGGCACGCCGGTCAGGGTGCAGCTGCTGGGCGGTGATCCGCAGTGCATGGCCGAAAACGCCGCCCGGGCCGCCGAGCTGGGCGCGCCGGTGATCGACCTCAACTTCGGCTGCCCGGCAAAAATCGTCAACCGCAACCGCGGTGGCGCCATTCTGCTGGACGACCCCGAGCTGCTGCACCGCATCGTTGGCGCCGTGCGTCGCGCGGTGCCGGCCCACGTTCCGGTCACCGCGAAGATGCGACTCGGCTACGCGAGCACCGACCGGGCGCTCGACTGCGCGCGGGCACTGGCCAGCGGCGGTGCGGCCGAGATGGTGGTCCACGCCCGCACCCGCGCCGACGGCTACAACCCGCCGGCCCACTGGTCATGGATTGCGCGCATCGCCGAGGTGGTGCCGGTGCCGGTCTATGCCAACGGCGAGGTCTGGTCGGTTGCCGACTGGCGCCGTTGCCGCGCCGAAAGCGGCGTCGCCGACCTGATGCTGGGTCGCGGACTGATCGCCCGCCCCGATCTGGCCCGGCAGATTCGCGCCGCCGCCGAAGGCCGGGCACTGACCCCGCTGGCATGGCCCGAACTGACCGCGATGATCAGCCGCTACTGGCAGGCCATTCGCACTGAGGTGCCCGAACGCCACGCCCCCGGGCGGCTCAAACAGTGGGTGTTCGCGCTGTCACGCCATTACCCCGAAGCGCAGGCGTTCTTTCTCGAGATTCGCCGCGGCCGGGAGTGCGCGTCGCTGGACGCCGCCGTGGCGTCACAACTGGCCGCGACTCATTCCTCCGCGGCGCGCGGCTCGAGGGTCGCCGCCTGATCCTCGACCCGCGGCGGCCGGATCAGCACCACGGCGCCGGCGTCGCGGGTCAAGACCAGCACCGGGCCATCGCCCGGCCGCTCGATGCCATCGGTGCCGGTCACGATCCACAGGTTGTGGCGCAAGAAGGCCCGGTACGGGCGGGCCGCCTCGGCAACGTCGCGCCCCAGATGTTCAGACCAGACCTTGCGCGCAATCGCCATGGCCGTGCGCTCACCGGCAATCGAACCGCGCGGCTGCTCCAGCGCCACCCTGGCCTCGCGGTCAACCTCGGTCATGAAGCTGTCCACCCAGTTTCGCCAGTCGCGCTCCGGGAACACGCGATGCTGACCGGCAGCGGCAAAACTTGCCAGCACCAGTACAGCGCCAACCCACTTGCCCAGCTTGGAATGAACACTCATCAATCGGAGGGTACCGTCTCGACGATTGCGGCGAGCGTCAATGATGGAGCGGGTGAAGGGAATCGAACCCTCGTCAGTTGCTTGGGAAGCAACAGCTCTACCATTGAGCTACACCCGCCTTCCAGAAAAATCCCTTTGCGATTAGCACCTTGCGCGTGAGGAATGATTGCAGCCCCTCGCGCTCGTCTGGTGCGCGGCCCCAGAACGCGACACGCTACCCGTAGGACCCATGCCTGCGCTCGCGGGCCGAATGTTACACCCTCCACACCCCCCGTTACAGCAGGGCATTGGCGTTTTTCGACGTGCGCGATTCGTTATGACTTTGGCGGCCCTTGCAGGTCGGCGTGTTCCGGTGGATCGGCGCGCGGCACGAGCCGCAACGTTCCCCTTTTGTCCAGCCGTGCGGCGAGCTTGACCATCAGGGGAACATCCTCGGGATCTGTGCTCCACACCAGCGTCTCGAACTGCCGAAGCAGGTCGTCGATGCCGCCTTCAATCACCTCGGGGATGAATCCCGGGGTCTTTTCAGGGCTTGGATTGAAGGTCATGTCGGGCCTGCCGTGCGCCGCGCACGTCACGAAGAGGAGGCACATGCTGCCTCATCGGCCGGCGATGTGGATCACAACATCCGGGCCCGATCGCACACGCACCTGCGCGACCTCACAGCGCGCGCCCGGGAAGCGACTGCTCTACCATTGAATCCGTTCGCTCAGCGCCCCAATCACGGCGCCATCGCGCCCCATTCAGCCCTGCACCCGCCGCAAGCCTCCACACATGACCGTCAACGGCCAGCCCCATCCCGGAACACCGCCCACCGTGGCGGCCCTGATCGACGAGCTTGCGCTGGCCGGCCGGCGCATTGCCGTGTCGGTCAATGGCGCCGTGGTCCCGCGCTCGACCTGGCCGGCGCAGGCCCTCGCGCCGGGGGATCAGGTTGAAATCGTGCACGCGGTGGGCGGTGGTTGATCAACCCCGGCTGAAAGGCGCTCAGCAGCGGCCCTTCTTGGCCTGACCCGGCGGGCAGAACGAACCGTTGTAATTGCCGCGACCGCGCGCGTCATAGCGATGGTCGTAACGGCTGTCGTAATGGCGATGGTCCCGACGGCGATGGTCGTCATCGACATAGCGGTAGCGATCATCCCGATCGTCGCTGCGATTGCCGATCACCGCCCCGGTGGCACCGCCAATGCCGGCGCCGATGATGGCGCCGTTGGTGCCGCCCACCTCGTTGCCGATGACCGCGCCCACCGCACCACCCAGGCCGCCGCCGATGGCGGCTTCGGTGTCACCGGCCATTACCTGACCCGCGGCCATGCTGGCGGCCAGCGTCGTTGCCAAGATGAGTTTTTTCATTGCCATGACTCCTGATTGAGAGGCGTCCACCGTGCGGTGCGGCGCGTGACCCATGGCTGAACCCCGCACCCGGGCGCCGCGACCTTTGTCACAGTTTGCCGGGTGGCAGCTCCGCCTCAGCAGACGCGCCCTGCGGCCACGCCGGAGGCCCATGCCCATTGGAAGTTGTAGCCCCCCAGATGGCCGGTGACATCAACCACCTCGCCAATGAAATACAGATTGGGCAGGTGCCGTGAGGCCATGGTCTGCGATGACAGTTCAGTGGTGTCGACCCCGCCCAGCGTGACCTCGGCCGTGCGATACCCCTCGGTGCCGCTGACGATCACCGGGTAGCGGTTGAGCATGTTGCCAATGCCGCGCAACTGCGGCTCCGACAGGCTTTGCAGCGTGCCGGCCCAGCCCTGCCGGTCGCACAGGCTTTGTGCCAGCCGTTTCGGCAGGGCCTCGGCCAGCCAGCTGCCCAGCCGCGCGCCCGGCGCTTCGGCCTTGGCCGCCCGCAGGCGCGCGCCGGCATCGTCGCCGGGCAGCAGGTCCAGCCACAGCCGCTCACCGGCATTCCAGTACGACGAAATCTGCAGAATCGCCGGGCCGCTGAGGCCCCGATGGGTGAACAGCACCGCCGAGCTGAAACGCTGGCCGTCCACTTCTGCCGCGGCGGGCAAGGCAATGCCGGCCAGCCCGTCGATCTCGTCCAGCGGCCGGCCGCTCAAGGTCAGCGGCACCAGACCCGCACGGGTGGGCAACACCCGGTGCCCGAACTGCTCGGCCAGCGCGTAGCCCATGCCGGTGGCGCCCATCTTGGGAATCGACAGCCCGCCGCTGGCGACCACCAGCGACTGCGGTCGAATCGCCTCGATGCCCACCCGCAGCTCGAAACCCAGCGCGTCGTGCCGCACCTCGTCCACCCGCGTGTCGGTGCGAATGGTCACGCCCGCAGCGTGACAGTCGTCCAGCAGCATCTGCACGATCTGCCTGGATGACCCATCGCAGAACAGTTGGCCCTCACCCTTCTCGTGATAGGCGATGCCATGCTGCTCCACCCGCGCAATGAAGTCCCAGGGCGTGAAGCGCGCCAGGGCCGACTTGGCGAAATGCGGATTGGCCGACAGATAATGCGCCGGACGCACGTCGTAATTGGTGAAATTGCAACGGCCGCCCCCCGACATGAGAATTTTCTTGCCCACGCGGTTTGCATGCTCGATCACCAGCACGCGGCGCCCGCGACGTCCGGCTTCGATAGCGCACATCAGGCCCGCCGCGCCGCCGCCAATGATCACGACATCGGGGTTCAACGTGGCCTCGCGCGGTCGATGGCGCCAGCGTGCAAGTGTTTCGGGGTGCCCATGGTGATGGCCGGCAAGGGTGCGGCGCGGAGTGTAAGCCAGCCTGCGCGGTGCCTTTGGTCCTCGGGCACCGACCACTCATCGTGCCGAAGCCTACGCTGCGCTGCGTTCGGCGCATGATCGTCGCCAACTTCCGGAGTCCCACGCCATGCCTGCACGCCGAAGCGCCCCGACACTTTCATCGCCGCTACGCCAGCGCGGTGCAACGGCGCTTGAGTTCGGCCTGGTGTTTCCGGCTCTGTTCGTGCTGTTTTACGGCACCTTGACCTTTGCGCTGATCTTCACCGCCCGCATGGGCTTGCAGCACGCCGCCGAAGAGGGCGCCCGCAGTGCCGTGACGTTTCGCATCGAAGGCAGCACGCCGGGCATTACCCAACTCACGCTGCGTCGCGATGCGGCGCGCGCCACGGCGCTTCAGCAGGCCAGCTGGATCAGCCGCTTTGCAGCACCGCTTCAGGTCGTGGTCGAAACCCGAATCTGCGCGGCGAACAGCGACTGCTCGGTTGAGACCACCACCTGTGGCCGCGAGCTCGCCGACGCCTGCAAGATCTTCGTGAGCGTGACCTACCCTTATGCCACGCGGCCCATTCTGCCCAGCGCGTTCGGCTTGCCCGTTCCAACCACCCTCAGCGGCGAAGCCAGCCTGCTGCTTGACGGCAGGTTGATCGGCTCATGACGCGTCCACCCCGACAGGCTCAATCAGGTGCCGCGGCGGTGGAGTTCGCCTTGTGCCTGCCCATCTTCATGGTGCTGGCGTGGGGCCTGTTGAGTTTTGGTGCCCTGTTCTACACCCAGTTGGCGGTGTCGCGCGCCGCGCATGACGGCGCCAACGCCATTGCCCTGCTCCCCGAAGGGCAGTCGGCTGTGGGTTCGCTGCCCCAGGTCCGCAGTCTGGTGCAGGCATCGCTGGCATCAACGCCCATCGTGCCCGGCGTCAGCGGCTTCGAGGGCCGTCGCCAATGGCTGATCGCCCGCCAGGATCTGGTCATCACCGTCAACGACACCAGCACTGAATGCGGCAGCCCCTGCGTGACCTTGCGAATCGAGTACCCCTACGGCAACGATGTGCGGCTGCTGCCCAACATCGGCGTGCCGGGCCTGGGCATGTTGTCGTTCATTCCTGACCGATTGGTCGCCAAAGCCGTGGTGGCGCGATGAATCACATGATCAACCGACCGCCAGGCCGCCCCGGCCCGGGCCGTCAACGCGGCGCCGTGCTGCTGTTTGCGGCCCTGGGCATCAGCGCCCTCATCGTCATGGCCTCGCTCATCGACCTGGGTCTGCTGTACCAATATCGACGCGAATACCAAAAGACCGCCGATCTGGCGGCCCTTGCGGGCGCGGCAAAGCTCACCGAGCTGGGCTGCGCTGCCGCCGCCGAGGCCGCCCGCCAGAATGTTGAACAAAACCTTGTCGATTTTCGGCATGACGCCCCGGTCATTCAGACGGGCGAGTGGCGGCGGAATGAATCGCCCGCATTCGTGGAGGGCTGCGACGCCAGCACCAACGCGATTCGGGTCATCGTTTCCGGGCGCCCGCCGGCCCTGCTGGCGCCCGTGGTCGCCAGCGAGGACCAGCGCCGGCTCAGCGCCCAGAGTGTCGCCCGCAACAGTGATCCGGTGGCGAGTTTCTCGGTGGGCTCCCGTTTGCTACGTGTCTCGGGCGACTCAACTTTGGGCGCCCTGCTCAAGGGCATTGGCCTCGACCTGAACGATACAACCGTTGGAAGTTACGAGGGTTTGGTCAGCGTCACAATCACGCCCAAAGGGCTGCTCGACGCGCTGGGAATTCCCGTCAGTGGGAATATTACTGTGGGCGGTCTCAATGCTCTGCTCGCGGTCGAACAAGTCTCCGTTGGCCAGATACTGGACGCAACTGTGCAGGCGGCTGGACAGGATGGACTGCTCGCGGTCAACGTGACCCTGCTTGGCGAAATTGAAGCGAAATTGGGGATTACTGCACTTCCCGACATTCAGCTGGGCCAATCAGAAAACACCCGCGGCCTGTTTGCGCCGATCACCACCGCGACCGGCGATGCGGCCTTGAATGCAAGTGTCGATGCGCTGAGCATTATCAGCACAGCCATTGGAATCGCATCCGCCGGGCGAGCAGTCAGCGTGGCGGTTCCGAATCTGCTCGGCGTGACGGCCAAGGTCGGTGTTGTTGAACCGCCTTCCATCGGCATCGGCGGCGTTGGCACGACGGCCTATACCGCACAAGTGCGGGTTTACGTTGGTCTTGATACCAACAATATTCCCGGACTCGGAGCGCTGTTAGGCGCCCTTAAACCGCTGGTGGACGTTCGCCTCAACCTGCCGCTCACGCTGGATGTTGTGGCAAGCAAGGGGACTGTCGACGACTTATGCACCACCGAAATGCGCGCGGAGAACTACGCTCAACCGGGCAACCCGCCGGGTGATGACTGCCCAGCGGGGCAACACTGCGCCGCGATCCAAGTGGATGCCGACCTTCTGAACCTTTGCATCGGGCCTTATCCGGGCGGCGCAGACCCGTTCTCCGTCCAAGGTAGCTGCAAGGATACGGTTCTTGATACTGAAGTTCTGCGTGTGGGGCTGTTAGGCGCCACGTTGCTGGGTAAAACGGGGAGCCTGAAAACGGGTCTGGCAACCACTCCGCCGGCCGATATTTATCTGGCCAAGGAGAAGGCCGGGACGGTCGGCAGTGCCCTCGACCTGGGCACGGCCCTGAACAACTTGACATCTGCATTGGCCGATTTTCTTTTCGGCGGCGGAACAACGCCGGCCATCACGGCAGCCGATGCCAACACGGCTGCGGCGAAGATCTGGAACGACGTGGGCGGAAACGCATGCGGTGGTGACACATCCAGTGGAAGGACCTGCAGACAAAACAAATATCAAGCCGGACTCAAGCAGGTAGAAGCCCTCACCCAAACGGCACAAACCAATTACAACAATCTCAGCTCGACCGACAAGACAGCGCTTCAGGGTTTGGGTGGCGCCATCGGCGCCGCGCTGACCGGCGTCGTCAACGGACTTACGAGCCTGCTAGGCGGCGTCCTCGGCCTGGTCGGCGGGCTTTTGGGCGGTGTTTTGGACTTTTTAGGTAATCTTGTGGGCTGCTTGTTCGGCAATTGCCCCTTCGATCCATGCTTGGGCGGATGGGACACTAACGGGACCAACGCAGCATGCGTGACCAAGCTCGCTGCCGAGGCCGTCACGGGCAGTACGGCGTCCAATTCGACGACCGCCCTGCTGAACAGCCTACTCGGGCCCATTTTCGATCTGTTGGATTCGGTCGCAAGTGGCCTCATCAACACCATTCTGAAGGACCTGCTGGGGCTGCACCTAGGGGAAACGGATGTGAATCTGACGGACCTGCAATGCGGTGGCGACCCTGTACTGGCGGAATGAGGCTGCGGAGATGTTGACCCCGCGACCCTGACAGCGTCTCCCTCACGCCACGCCCTGACCGGCGCCCATTCCCCCACCGCAATTCAGCGGTGATCCACGCCGATTGCGTACCATCGACCCATGATGATTGGACTGATTGTCGGCGGCCTGATTGGGCTGTTACTGCGGGGCGGGATCCTCGGGCTCGTGCTGGGCGCGGTGCTGGGCTATTTTCTGGCCCGGCCCATCATGGCCGCGCTGGGCAAGACGCAGGTTGGGCAGGTGCGGCGGGCCTTTATTGACAGCACCTTTTCGGTGATGGGCGCGGTGTGCAAGGCCGACGGCGTGGTGTCGCAAGACGAGATTCGCGTGGTCGAGCAGCTGTTCGCCCGGCTGCGCCTGGGCGAAGACGGTCGCGAGGACGCCCGCAAGGCCTTCAATCGCGGCAAGGCCGCCGGGTTTGACCTCGATGCCGAGGTGGCGCGCTTCGCGGGCCTGTGCCGGGGACAGACGCCGCTGCTCAACATGTTTCTGCAAATGCAGCTGGCGGCGGTGGCCGCCGATGGTGAGGTCCACGCCGAAGAGCACGCCCTGCTGCTGCGGATTGCGCGGGGGCTGGGCCTGTCAGAAGCCGACGTGCAGCGCCTGGAGGCGGCGCTGCGCGGTGGCGGCCGCGGCCCGTCGCGCGATGATCTGGCCGCCGCCTACGCGACGCTTGGCGTGCAGGCCGACGCCAGCGACAGCGAGGTGCGGCAGGCCTACCGACGGCTGATGAGCGAGAACCACCCCGACAAGCTCGCCGCCAAGGGCCTGCCCGAAAGCATGCGGCCGGTTGCCGAAGAAAAGACCCGCAACATCACCGCCGCGTACGACCGCATCAAGACCGCGCGCGCCTGAACGCGGCGTGGCAGGGGTCGCCGATCGGGCCGCGCGGTTCCGGGTCCGGCCAGCCGGGCGGCGAACCCCGGCAGTCATGCGCCGCCCGGCCGCGCCGTTTGCAACCCTTGGGCGCCTGCATCGGTCCAAGAGGCCACTGCGTAAACACCGCACAGTTCGAACCACAGGAGGACGGGGGTGCAGAGACTGACGTTCTCGGGGTGTCATCGTTCATCACGGCGGCCAGCCGCCGTGATGCTGCTGGGCGTGCTGCTGGGCGGCGTTCCGCTGCTCGCAGCCGCGCAGGCCACCGATCCGCCCGCCGCGCGGGCCGCCGACACGCCCATGCTCACCGTGCCCGAGGTGGCCGCGATGCCGCCGCTGGAATGGCCGGAATGCCTGGTGCGCCCCGATGTGCATCCGCAGATTCAGGCCATCGAGGCGGCGTTGACGCGCAACGACCTTGCCGACGCGCAGCGGCGGGTCGCGGCCCACACCCTGGAACTGCGCGACGCCACCCCCCAGGCCCGGCTCGATGCGCAACTCGCGGCCGCGGTGGTGATGGCCCGTGCGGGCAACCCGCAGGCACGCCAGCGCTTTGCCGCCGTGGCCGAGGATGCGGCGGCCCTGAACGGCCTGCACGCGCCGCATCTGCTGTCGGCCAGGGCCGGCGAAGGCTTCATGGCGCTGCGTCAGGGCGACGCGCTCGCGGCCGAGGACGCGTTGCGCAGCGCCCTGCACCTGCACCGCATGCGCTACGGGCTGCACGACCCCGGGCAGGCGGTCTATCTGCAGGCGCTTGCGACGCTGGCCGATGGCGCCGCGGCCGAAGAACAGGTCACCGTGCTGATGCGCCGGCAACTGGCCTTGCAGCGGCGGCAGCTGCTTGCCGACGAGGCCGCCACGGGGGTGCTTGAAGCCCTGCCGGCGTTGATCGAAACGCTGCGCAACAGCACGGTCTTCGCCGCCATGGCTGAACCCATCGGCGAACTGCGGGAGGCCGTGCACACCAAGCTGGGCAACGACCACCCGGCGGGCGTGCCGCTGCTGATCGCCGACGCCCATGCCAGCGCCCTGCACGCGATCGCCAGCGAAGGGCTGTGGGACCCCCGCCATCTGCGCGAGGCCTATCGGCTGATGACCTCGCTCGACATCGACATGCCGGTGGTCGATCGCGCCCAGTATCTGGTCGACGTGGGCAACGTCTGGTGGCTGGCGGGCCACCGCGCCACGGCGCTGGCGGTGTTCAAGGTGGCGACCGACCTCAAGGTGCCCTCGGCGACCGAGCGCCTCGGCCGGCCTGAGGCGCTGGCCTGGCCCAGCGGCACGCCGCGGGCCCTGACGGATGCCGCCGCTGAGGGCTGGCTGCGGCTCGGCATTCGCATCAACCCGCGGGGTGATGTGATGCGCGTCACCGACGCGGCCATGTCGCCCCGGCAAGACCCGGTGGGCGTTGCCCGCGCCCGCGCCTGGCAATCGGCGGTGCGCCGCGCCATCTGGCGCCCTGCCGTGGTCGACGGCCGCCCCGCGACGCGCAAGGATATGGTCATTTTCGACCGCTTTGTGCCCACCCCATGACCCGACGCCTGCCCCTGCACGACGACGCCCGAACCGCCACGGCCCGCCAGCGGCAGGGCGCGCTCAGCGCGGCGGTGCTGTTGCTGATCAGTGCCTGCGCCGCCGTGCCGCCCAGCCCCGACCAACCACCCCAACCCACACCGCCGCCGCCGCCGGCCCAACAGCCCGCCCCGCCCGCACCACCGGCCAGCGCCCCCGGCGCGGCGGCCGCCCCCACCGACAAGGCCGAATCACCGGCGCCACAGCCCACGGCCCCACCACCACCGCCGTCCGGCGCGGTTGGCGACCCGGTTGACGGCGCCGCAGGCGCCCGGCCGGCGCCGGCCTTGCCGTCGCCCGCGGCAGGGCAAACCGCGCAGGAGCAGATGGACGCCATCGATCAGGCATTCGGCGAGTCACTGGGCGTTTTCGACGAGCGCCTGGCGCGGGAGCAGATCGACCAGCAACAGCAGCGCGAAGCGGCGGCGGCCGAGCAGGCCGCGCGGGATGCGGCGGGCGGCGCGGCCGGTGACGACGAGGGCGGCGACGGCAGTTCCGGCGCCCCGCCCCCGCCGTCGGGCGGCGTCTATGACGACGCGTCTGAACCCGGCGAGGGCGACGGGCGCCAGGGTCCGTCCAGCCCCGGCAATCGCGCCGGGCCCACCCCGCCCGACGTGGGCGATGGCCGTGATGACGACATCGTGGCCCGGCAGTTGCGTGAAGCCGCCCAGCGCGAGACCGATCCTGAACTGCGCGCGCGGCTGTGGGACGAATACCGGGCGTACAAACGGAGCCAGTGATGGATCGAGCACACCTACCCGCGCGCACCTCCGCGCCCCTGATCTGGGCCCTGCTGCTGGCCGCCCTGGCCAGCGGCTGCGTGTCGCAGCAGGTCAAGAAAGTGGGCAGCACCCAGGCGCAATACGCACAGGCCGAGGTGCCGCCCGAGGCCCTGCTGCAGGTGGCGATCGTGACCTTCGACCCCGGCATTCCCGACACCATCAAGGCGCAGGAAAAGAACAACGTGATTCCCGCCGTGCGTGAAGCCGAGGCCAAGTACCTGCCGCACGTGCTGCGCGACACCCTGCAGAACACCGGCTACTGGGGCGCGGTGCGCGTGGTGCCGGCCGCGGTGAACACCGCCGAGGTCACGGTGCGGGGCACAATCCTTGAATCGGACGGCGAGCTGCTGAAGCTGGCGATTACCGCCGAAGACGCCACCGGCCGGGTCTGGCTGGACAAGACCTACGAAGAAACCGCCGCCGAATATGCCTACACCGAGAAGCTGCCGGCCGGCAGCGATCCGTTTCAGGACATCTACAACCGCATCGCCAACGACCTGCTCGCCGAGCGCCGCGAGATGAACCCGTCTGACCTGGTCGCCCTGCGGCGTGTGGCCGAAATGCGCTTTGCCGCGCAGATGGCGCCCGACCGCTTTGCCCAGTACCTCGACACCGACCGTCGCGGCCGGGTCAGCGTAAACCGCCTGCCGCCGGCCAATGATCCGGTGCTGGCGCGGGTCGAGCAGATTCGCACCCGCGAAGAATTGCTGGTCGACACGCTGGACGCCCACTACGCCAACTACCGGCAGAACATCGGCAAGTCGTACCAGGAGTGGCGCGAGGCAACCTATCGCGAAGCCTTGGCGCTGCGCGAGCTGAAAGCGGCCGAGTGGCAGCGCAAGATTCTGGGCGCGGCGGCCATTCTGGGCGGCATCGCCGCCGTGGCCACTTCCGACAATCAGGCGCAATCGACCATCGGCCAGGCGGCGGTGATCGGCGGCATCTTCGGCATACAGTCCGGCATTGCCAAAGGGCAGGAACGCAAGCTGCACGAGGAGTCACTGCGCGAACTCAACGCCTCGCTGGCCTCCGAGGTCGAGCCGCAGACCGTTCAGCTCGATGGCAAAACCATCATGCTCACCGGCTCGGCCGAAGAGCAGTACCGCCAGTGGCAGGCCCTGCTGGCGCAGATGGTCGCCGCCGAACGTGGCACGTTGTAGGGGTGGTGGCCGCATTGCCGCCTGAGCACGACGAGCCGGGATTCACGCCGATACGGCCGGTGGACGTGCAGCCCCTGGGCGCGCCCCGCCCCGACTCGCCATCGCCGTCGCCGTCGTCATCATCGCCTTCACCCGGCCCACACCCCGCCGCGCAGGAGGCGCCGGGGGTTGCGGCCCGCACGGTGCTCATCGCCGCCATCGTGCTCGTCGTTCTGGGACTGGCGCTGATGGCGGGCCTGCAGTGGCTGAATCGTCCGCCGGCACCGGCCGCCTCCGGGGCGGCAGCAACGGCCTCGGCGCCCGCCGAAGCCGACGACCCCGCCGACGGCGCCCCACCGGCGGTCACCGCCACTCCGGCCCCCTGGGACAACCCCGAAGCCCTGCAGGCCCGCGCCCGGGCGCAGGCTCTGGCCGACACCCTTGCCGAGCGCATCACCGCTCTTGAGGCCCGGGCGGTCACCCAATGGGCGGCCGCGCCCTTCGCCGCCGCGCAAGCGCAGCAGGCCGCCGCCGAGGCGCAGATGCGCGCGCGCCAGTTCAGCGCTGCCGCCGAGCAGTACGCCGCCGCCGATGCCGCGTTCGCCGCGCTGCAGACGCGCGTGCCCGAGGTGCTGCGCGAGGCGCTCAATGCCGCCGACGCCGCGCTGCAGACAGGCGATGCCGAGGCCGCCGGCCGGGCGGTGGCACTGGCCACGGCCATTGATGGCGACAGCGCCGCCGTGCAGGCCGTGGCCGCACGCCTGACCACCCTGCCCGAGGTCATGGCGCGCCTGCGCGCCGCCGAAGCGGCCGAGCAGGCGGGCGATCTGCCCGGGGCCGAACAGGGGTTTCGCGACGCGGTGGCCGTGGACGGCGAGATGCAACGCGCCCGCGAGGGCCTGGCCCGCGTCGGCGGCGTGCAGGCCAAGGCGCGCTTTCAGCAGGTCATGGGCGAGGCGCTGACGGCACTGGACGCCGCGCGTTTCGAGGCCGCCGAAGCAGCGCTGAGCCGTGCGGCGGCGTTACGACCCGGCGACGCCGCCGTGCGCGCGGCCCAGTCCCGGCTGGCCGACGCACGCCGCGCACAGCGCATCGACGGCCTGATGCAGCAGGCCAGCGCCGCCGTGGCCGATGAGCGCTGGGACGCGGCCGCGCAGCACTACCAGGCGGTGCTGGCCGAGGACGCGCATCGCGCCGAGGCCCAGGCCGGCTTGCGAATGGCGCAGCCCCGCGCCGCGCTGGCGGCGCAGATGCACACCTTGATCAGTCAGCCACAGCGGCTCTATGCGCCGGCCGTGCAGGCCGAAGCCGAGCAGCTGCTGGACAGCGCGCAGGCCCTCGCCCCGGCGGGGCCGCGACTGCGCGGCCAGATCAGCGCATTGCAGGCGCAGCTTGCGGCGGCGCGCACGCCGGTGGCGGTGCGCCTGACCTCAGACGGCGCCACCGAGGTCACCGTGTACCGGGTCGGCGATCAGGGGCGCTTCACCGACCGGCAGTTGCAGTTGCTGCCGGGGCGGTACATTGCCGTGGGAGCGCGTCGCGGCTACCGCGACGTGCGGGTCGAGTTTGGAGTGACGCCCGGTCAGCCGGTGACCGTGGCAATTCGAGCAGAGGATGCCTTGTGAGTTCGCCGGACACCGTGATTCAGCCGCAGGCCTATCAGCCGCCCTCACCGGGTGGCCGCCCGCCGCGCCGCCCGGTGTCGCGGCGGGCGTGGATCTACGCGGCCGTGGGCGCGGGCCTGCTGCTGTTCGGGCTGGCGATGGGCTTCTTGTTCACCGCGCGCGCCGTCACGGTCTCGGTGACGCCCGCGCCCGAACACCTTGAGGTGTCGGGCGGTCTGGTGCTGCGCTGGGGCGAGCGCTACCTGATGCCGGCCGGCGAATACCGCGTGCAGGCCCAAAAGGCGCGTTATCACGATCTGGACGCACGCTTCACCGTGGGGCCCGAACCCAGCCAGACGCACACATTCGAGATGGCGCTGCTGCCGGGGCGCCTGGTGGTGCACAGCACCCCCGAGGCAGCCGAGGTGGCCATCGACGGCACTGCGAAGGCGACCCTGCCGGTGCCCTTCATCGCGCTTGAGCAGGGCACTTATGAACTGCGCGTGTCGGCCGCGCGGCACGAGGACCACACCCAGACCATCGAGATCACCGGCGGCGGCGACGAGCTGCGTGTCAATGTGGCGCTGACGCCCGCGTGGGCGCCGGTCAGCCTCAGTTCGACCCCGCCCGGCGCGACCATCGAGGTCGATGGCAAGGCCGAAGCCAAGACCCCGGCAACGGTGGACATGGGCGCCGGCGAGCGGCAGGTGACCCTGAGCGCGCCCGGCTTCAAGCCCTGGACGCGCACGCTGACGGTGGTCGCCGACGTGCCCCAGACCGTGCCGCCCGTCACGCTGGAACCCGCCGACGGCCAGGTGGCCGTCACCAGCGAACCCAGCGGGGCGGCGGTGCGCGTGGGCGGCACCTTTCGCGGCAATACGCCGCTGACCTTGAGCCTGACCGCCAACCAGGCCCATACGGTGAAGGTCAGTCTTGAGGGGCACAGCGCCACCGAGCAGCGCGTCACCCTGGCGCCCGAGGGTCGCGAGTCGCTGCGGTTCGAGCTGACGCCGGTTCTCGGCGCGGTGCGCTTCGAGATCACGCCTGCCGATGCCGAGGTGCTGATCGACGGCAAGCCGGTGCAGGTCAGCGGCCGCACCCTGCGCCTGCCGGCCCGCAGCCATCAGCTTCAGGTGCGCAAGGCCGGCCACGTCAGCCAGGGCAGCACCTTCACGCCGCAGCCCGACAGCGAACAGCGCGTGACCGTGAAACTGCTGACCGAGGCCGAGGCACGGCTGGCGAGCATGCCGCCCACCGTCTCGGCCGCCAATGGCCACACGCTCAAGCGCATCCCGCCGGGTTCGTTCACGCTGGGCACGCCGCGCAATGACCAGGGCCGCCAGGCCAACGAGGGCCAACGGCCCATCACGCTGACCCGCCATTTCTATCTGTCGACCACCGAGGTCACCAACGCCCAGTTCCGCACATTTCTGGGCAGCCACGTGTCCGGCGTGACCGGCCGGCAGACGCTCGACAACGAACAGCAGCCGGTGGTGCGCGTCAGCTGGCTGCAGGCGGTGCGCTACTGCAACTGGCTCAGTGCCCAGCAGGGGCTCACGCCGGCGTACACCCACGAAGGCGAGTTGATCACCCCGGTGGGCACCGGCTATCGACTGCCCAGCGAAGCCGAGTGGGCATGGGCCGCGCGCCATGCCTTGCAGCCCACGCCGCTGCGTTACCCCTGGGGCGCCGCCATGCCGCCGCCGCCCGGCAGCGGCAACTTTGCCGACGAGCGCGCCAAGGCGCTGGTCAACGACTGGATGGCCGGCTACGACGACGGATATGCCGCCAGTGCGCCGGTGGGGCGCTACGCCGTCAGTCGCGTCGGCCTGTTCGACATGGGCGGCAATGTCAGCGAGTGGATGCACGACCGCTACGACGGCACGCTGGTGATCAGCCCGCAGCCGCAGGTAGACCCGTTCGGCGCCGCGCAGGGCGGTGACCGGGTGGTGCGCGGGTCGAGCTACCGGCACGGCCGCATCACCGAGTTGCGGCTGGCCTGGCGCGACTTCGCGCGGGCCGAACGCGACGATCTGGGCTTCAGGGTGGCGCGTTATGCCGAGTAAACCCGTGACCGCCGGCGTGCTGATCGCCGCGCTGCTGCTGGTGGCCGCGTCGCGGGCCGGGGCGCAGGCCCCGGCCGCCCCACCGCCGGTCTCACCGACCGCAACACCGGCACCCAGCGCGCCGCCGGATGCGCCGCCGGATGCGCCGCCGCCGGACCGGAAGTACCGTCCCAGCGAAGAAGTCTCGGCCGATGCCGAGGTCGATTTCCCCGCTGATCTGTGAGTGGTTCAACAGGAGTCTTGTGATGTCACCCAGCCTGCCCCGGCAGTTTCCGGTCGAGTTCGTCTACCAACTGTTCGCGCTGCTGGTGGCCATCGTGTTGGTGCACGCCGTGTACGTGGGCCTGATTCGGCCGCAGGCCGCCGCGGCCCTGGCGCTGCAGGCGCAGACCCTGGCGGCCGATCCATCGGCGATCACCGAGCGCTCGACCTGGGTGGTGCTCAAGGATGCCGAGCAGGAGATCTGCTTCATTCTCATGTTCTGGGGCATGGCCATCATCGGCTACAAGGCGCGGCAGGTCATCGATGAGCGCCGCGCCTTCGCCACCGAGCTGCTGCAGGTGCCGGAAGGCCAGAGCCTGTTGCCCGAAGACGCGCGCCAGTACGCACGCGCCATCGAAGCGCTGCCGGTCGCGGCGCGCGAACGCCTGCTGCCCGAGGCCCTGTTGACGGCGCTGCAACGCTTTCGATCGACCCGCAGCATTCAGGATGTGGCGGTGGCGGTCGATCAGGTGTGCGAGTCGCGCACCGACCGGCTCGACTCCGAACTGTCGATGATTCGCTACATCGCCTGGGCGATTCCGTCGATCGGCTTCATCGGCACCGTGCGCGGCATCGGCGATGCGCTGGGCATGGCGCACCAGGCGGTCGAGGGCGACATCACCGGCGTCACCGCCGCCCTGGGCGTGGCGTTCAACTCGACCCTGATCGCGCTGATTCTCAGCATCATCCTCATGTTCTTTCTGCACCAGCTGCAATTGATGCAGGAGCGCCTGGTCATCGAGACCCGCCGCTACTGCGACCGGCGCCTCATTCAGCATCTGCAGGCCCCCTGATGCGCGTGCTCGAAGTCAACGATGCCGGGCTGCGGCTCTGCGACGGCGCGCAGGTGCTCGCCACCGAGCCGGGTTTCGCCAGTGTCAGCGGCGATCAGATCATCGTCGGTGAACGCGCCCGGCAACTGGCGCGGCGGTCGCCGCAACTGAGCCATTCGCGGTTCTGGTACCAGCTGGACCAGACGCCGCTGGAGCGCCCGCTCAGCCGCGTGCGCCACACCGCCGACCTGGCCTACTGGCACTTGCGGCAACTGCGCGAGGCTGCCGAAGGCCAGCCGCTGATGCTGGCGGTGCCCTCCAGTTTCGAGGCCGACCAACTGGGCCTGTTGCTGGGGCTGTGCCGCGCCGCCGAGCTGGGCGCGGTGGGGCTGGTGGACGCGGCGGTGGCCGCGGTGGCGGCGGGGGCGCCCGCTTCGGCGCCCGGCGTGGTGCTGCACGTTGACGTGCAACTGCACCGCGTGTGGCTGACGCGGCTGGCGGTGGATGCGGCGGTGGTGCGCGGCGCCGGGCACGATCTGGCCAAGCCCGGTCTGGTGTCGGTCTGGGACGCGGCCGCCACGGTCATCGCCGAGGCCTTCGTGCGGCAGACGCGGGTCGATCCCCTGCACAGCGCCGCCAGCGAGCAGGCTCTGTACGACGCGCTGCCCGACTGGCTGGCGCAGCTTTCGCGCAGCCCGGTCGCGTCACTGGCGCTGACGGTGGGCGGGCGCAGCCATCGCATCAGCCTGGCCCGAGACGCGGTGGTGGTGGCGCTCAACCCGCTGCTCACGCGCATCACCCAGGCGCTGCGCGCAGACGTGGCCGCCGCGCCGGACGCACAGGTAATGCTCAGCGACCGCGCCGCCGCCATTCCCGGCCTGATCGAAGCGCTGACCACGGCGTTGGGCACCGCGCCGCAGGTGCTGACGCCACTGGCGGCGGCGCAGGGCGCCCTGCGGCACCGCGCGCTCATCCAGACCGGGGCCGAGGCCCTGCCGTGGGTCACACGCCTGCCGGCCGCGGCCAGGGCCGCGCCCGAGGCGCCCGAGGCGCCCGAGACGACGGCGCCGGTCGCGCCGCCTGCAGCACCGGTGCAGGCGGCCCTGCCCCCGCCGACCCATCTGCTGCTGGGCGATGAGGCCACCGCGCTGGTCTCAGATCGAGTGGCCGAAGCGTGGGGCCTGCGGGTCATGGTGCGTGAAGACGGCGCGGTGGGGTTGCGGGCAGACTCGGCCGTGCAGCTCAACGGCGCGCCGCTGGTGGCCGACACGGCCCTGAAGGCCGGCGACTGGCTGCAGGTGCAGGATCGGGTGCTGCGCGTCATCCGGGTCCGCGATTCGTGAAGCGCCGCAAGCGCGTCATCAGCGAGCAGGGGCTGTCGTTTCTCGACGCCATCTCCTGCGGCTTTGGCGCGGTGATTCTGCTGTTCATCATTGTCGATCACGCGGTGTTGCAGGTGAACCAGCCGGGCAGCGAAAGCCAGATGACCCGGGTCGAGGCGCTCGAAGACGCGGTGCTCGACGAAAAGCAGGCCCTGCTGATGCAGCAGGCCGCGCTCGACGATGTGCGGGAGGCGACGCGACTGGCGCAGGCCGAGGCCGAACGGCTGCGCCAACAGATCAGGCAGCAGCGTGAGCGCCAGCCGAATCTCGAAGGCGAGCAGGCGGCCAGCCGCACCCGCCTGCAACAGATGCAGGCCGAGTTGCTGGCGCTCGAAAGCGAGGTCGCGGCAATGCGCGCCCAGGCCAACGACCCGGCGGGCGATGCCATTCGTGAAGTGCAGGGCGACGGGCGCCAGCAATACCTCAGCGGCCTGTCGGTGCAGGGCCAACGCATCCTGATTCTGGTGGACGCCTCGGCGAGCATGCTGAGCGAGACCATTGTCGATGCCATTCGCCGGCGCAACCAGTCCGAGGCCAGCCGGCTGCAGGCGCCCAAATGGCGGCGCGCGCTGGCTGCGGCCGACTGGATGAGCGCGCAGATTCCGGCCGGCAGCCAGTTTCAGATTCTCAGCTTCAACACCCAGGTGCGCGCCCCCCACGGCACCGCCAACCGCTGGCTCTCGGCCCGAGGCGGCACCGACATCAGCGCCGCCATTCGCGGCCTGCGGCAGACCGTGCCGGCCGACGGCACCCGTCTTTACGCGGCATTCGACGCTGCCCGGGCATTGCAGCCGGCGCCGGATGCGATCTACCTGATCACCGATGGCCTGCCGACCCAGGGCGCCCAGGCGCGGCGCGGCGCGGTGTCGGGGGCCGAGCGGCTGCGCAACTTCAATGAAGCCGTAGCCCGGCTGCCGGGCGGCGCCCCGGTGCACACCCTGCTGCTGCCGATGGAGGGCGATCCCCGCGCCGCCGGGGCGTACTGGAACCTGGGCCGCGCCACGGGCGGGTCGATGCTCACGCCATCGCGGGACTGGCCGTGAAACGGCGCAACCGCAATGTCGAGCAGTCCAGCCTGTCGTTTCTGGACGCCATTTCCTGTGGCTTTGGCGCCATCATCATTCTGGTGGTGATCAGCAAATCGGCACCGCCCTCGGTGGAAGAACCCACGCCGGTGGTCAACGCCGCACAGGCGCAGCAATTGTCGTTGCTGGCGCAGCAGACGGCCGGTGAACGCGAAGCGGTGGAGGCCGAGCTGGCGGCAGCCGAGGCGACCCGCGCCGCAGCCGCCCAGGCACTGGCCAGCCTGCGCGTGAGTGCCGACTCGGCGCGCGACAAGGTGGTCGAAACCCGGCAGGACACGGTGGTCACCACCACCCTCGAGCGCCAGCTTGCCCAGGCGCGCCAGACCCTGACCGAAGAGATGCGCCGTTTGCAGGGCAGCGCCAAGGCGCGACCCGACGGGCCGGTGGCGGGCATTCCGGTCGACAGCCAGTACGTCATCTTCGTGATCGACACCTCGGGCAGCATGCAGCAGATGGCGTGGCGCTCGGTACAGCAGAAAATGAACGAGGCGCTGGATGCGTATCCTCAGATCAAGGGGTTTCAGGTGATGAGCGACATGGGCGAATACATGTTCAGTTCTTACCGGGGCGACTGGATTCCCGACACCCCGGCGCGGCGGCGTACGGTGCTGCAGCGCCTGACCAACTGGGCGCCGTTTTCCAATTCCAGCCCGGTGGAGGGCATCACCGCCGCCATTCGCACTTATGCGCGGGCCGACCGCAAGATCAGCATCTATGTGTTTGGCGACGATTTCACCGGACGTTCGATCAACGACGTGGTGTTGACGGTGCGGCGCATCAATCCCAGGGACCGGTCCGGCCGGCCCTCGGTGCGCATCCACGGCATCGGGTTTCCGGTATTGATGAACAATCGAGGCGCCGCCGACGGCGCCCTGCGCTTCGCCAACCTGATGCGGGTGCTGGCCGAAGAAAGCGGCGGCGCCTTCATCGGACTGGAGAACACGCGTTGAACGGCATGGGGCGGCAATTGAACAGGCAGCGGGCCGGCGCCGGAGCGACGGTTGTGGCGCTTGCCTCACTGTTGCTCACCGCCTGCGCCGGCCAGTACCAGGCGGTGCCGCCATCGGCCTTTCCGCCGCCGCTGATGGAGACGCTGCCGATGGCCGTGGCACTGGACATCGCCCCGGCGTTCAGCACCTACACCCACACCGAAACCATGACCGGCACGCGCGGTGCGACCTGGACGCTGCCCATCGGCCCGGCGTCGGTGGACTGGGTGCAGAACCTGGCGCGGGCCCGTTTCAGCTCGATTGAGGGCGGGCGCAGCGCCGCCCTGAGAATTGCGCCGACGATCGAGCGCGTTGAATTTTCGCTGCCGTCGCAGACCGGATCAGACTTCTACGAAGCGTGGATCAAGTACCGCGTGCAGATCACCAACGCCGCCGGCCAGACGGTGGCCGATCTGCCGCTGGCGGCCTACGGCAAGTCGCGCGACGGCATGATGGTCGGCGCCGAAACCGGCATGGGCGACGCGCTGAATCAGGCGATGCGTGATGCCACTGCGGCGCTGGCGCTGGCCTTGCAGGACGACCGCAAGGTGTCGGATTGGGCGCGCAGCAGCGGCGCGGTGGCGGGGGGCGTCTGATCATGCACATGGCCACCGGCATGCGGGCCGTCGTGCTGACCGTCGTGCTTGCGGGCGTGGCCGGTCTCGGCGGCTGTGTCAGCGCCAAGGTCGAACAGTTTCGCAGCGCGCCGCGCGGCGCGGCACCACTGGTCACCGGCGACACGGTGGTGATTCTCAACCGGCGCCAGCACGGCGACCGCCAGGCCGAAGACAGCTTCAATCGCTGTCTCGAAAACAAGCTCGCCTCGCAGCAGTTGCCGGTGACCCCGCAGGCCGACCTGGTCGATGCCCTGTTCCCCTGGCTGGAGCCGCGCACCGCCCCCCTGTCGGCCCGCGCCCTGCCGAAGCTGCTGGACCAGCCCGGCGTCGCCGACCGCATCGGGGCGGCGCGGGTGCGCTACATGATCTGGATCGACGGCGAGAGCGAAACCGTCGACAGCAGCGGCTCGCTGTCGTGCGCGGCGGCGCCCGGTTTTGCCGGCTGCATCGGCTTCGGCATGTGGGACAAGGCATCTGACTACGAAGCCGAGGTGTGGGACCTGCAATCCCGCCAGTTGGTCGGCAAGGTGAGCGCCCGCGCCACCGGCACCACGTACATTCCGGCGCTGATCATCCCGATTCCGCTGATCGCCCGCACCGAAGCGGCTGCCTGCAATGGCGTGGCCGAACAGCTTGCCGACCTCATCCGCCCCGGCTGAGGCCGCCAACTTCGGCGGTGCCCTTCGACTTCGGCAATGATGGGCGCCCCAAATCAATCCTCAGGAGATTCGACATGAGCATGTTCACGCACGTGGTGATCGGCACCAACGACCTGCCCAAGGCGCAGACGTTCTATGACGCGGTGCTGGCCACACTGGGCGCCAAGCGGCTGATGGACATTGAAGACCGCGCGTCGCTGTGGGGCGGCAATGCGCCGCAGTTCATGGTCACCAAGCCGGCCAACGGCCAGCCGGCCACGGCCGCCAACGGCGGCACGGTGGGCCTGGCGGCCAGCAGCCGCGACGCCGTGCACGCCTTTCACAAGAAGGCGCTGGAACTCGGCGGCAGCTGCGAAGGCGCACCCGGCCCGCGCGCATTCGGGCCGACCGCCTATGCCGCCTACGTGCGCGACCTGGATGGCAACAAGCTCTGCGCCTTTTGCTTCGCGCCGGGCTGAAACCCTACAGGGTGATCGACCACGGCCGGGTGATTCCCGGCCGTTTTGTCGTTTGGGCAAGCCTAAACCGGCCCGATGCCGCCGGCCTGGGCCAGCCGGTCGACGGCGTGCGGCGCGCTTGCGTGTGCACCCCCGCACGCGAACCGGCAGCCGCGAACCGACATGCCCCCGTCACACCTGAGCCTCCTTGGGGCCGAATCCATTGCTGAGCCCGCAGCGGAGCTGGCCGACGGCTTTTATCGCCGGCTGGTCGAGAGCGTCACCGACTATGCGATCTACCGGCTCGGTCTCGATGGCCGGATCAGCAGCTGGAACGCCGGGGCCGAGCGCTTCAAGCACTACACCGAAACCGAGGTGCTCGGCCGCCACTTTTCCCTGTTCTATACCCGGGCTGAAGCCGAGGCAGGCAAACCGCAACGGGCGCTGACCCTGGCCCTGCAGACCGGCCGCTTCGAGGACTACGGCTGGCGGGTGCGCAAGGGGGGTGAGTCGTTCTGGGCGCACGTGATCATCGATCTGATCCGCGACGATGCCGGCGTCCCGCTGGGCTTTGCCAAGATCACCCGCGACATCAGCGACCGTCGCGCCATCGAGATGCGCCTCAACGATCTGCAGCGCAGTCATCAGGAGCTGGAGCAATTCATTCACGTGGCCTCGCACGACCTGCGCGAACCGCTGCGCAAGGTGCTGGCCTTCAGCGACCTCATCGCGCTGGACGACGGCGCGGCCCTGTCGCCCGCGTCACATGCTTATCTGGCCAGCATCTGTGCCGCGACACGACGCATGCAGGCCTTGCTCGACAGCCTGCTGAGCCTGACCAAAGTGACCTCGGAGGGCCAACTGTTCAGTCGCTGCGACCTCAACGACGTGGCTGCCGAGGTGCTGTCCGATCTGGCGGTGGCCATTCGCGAGACCGGCGCGCGCATTGACGTCGCACCATTGGCGGTGATCGACGCCGACCCCGCGCAGATGCGTCAGCTTCTGCAGAACCTGATCGAAAACGCCATGAAGTACCGGCGCGATGACCTGACCCCTCACATCACCGTGCGTTGCTTCGGGGCCGTCTCGGCGCCCCACCTGACCCTACAAGTGGCCGACAACGGCATTGGCTTCGACCCCCAGTACGGCGAGCGGATTTTTGGCATTTTCCAGCGCCTGCACACACGGGATCAGTACTCGGGTGCCGGCGTGGGTCTGGCCATCTGCCGCAAGATCTGCCGGCGTCATGGGGGCGACATCACGGCCACCTCGAACGCCGGACAGGGCGCGAGCTTCCTGATCACCCTGCCGCGTGCGCACGCGCCGCAAGGGGCCGGCGCATGAATGCCGCCGTGGCCCCCGCCTTGCTGATTGCCGAAGATGATCCGGACGACCTGATGTTGCTGATGCGGGCCATCTCGGCGGTCGCGCCCCGGCTGACCTGCGCCTCGGTGCGTGACGGCGTGGCGCTGGGCGCCTTTCTGGCCGAGACGTCGGTGCCCCCCAAGGTCGTGCTGCTGGACCTGAACATGCCCCGCATGGATGGCCGGGAGTTTCTTGCGCAGCAGCGTTGCCGCCCCCCGGCGGCGGTTGTGCCCGCCTTTATCGTGCTCACCACATCGGCCGAACCTGCCGACCGCGCCCGCGTGCTGGCCGAAGGGGCCAGCGGCTATTTCATCAAGCCGTCGTCAGTGTCGGCACTGACCGAGATGATGCGGAGCGTCGTGCAGCAATGGATTCCCGAGGCGTTGATGACATGAGCACCACCCGCCTGCTGCTGGTCGAGGACGACCCCGAAGATGTCGCGATCTTCCGTCGTCATCTGCCCGAAAGCAGCCAGTTGACCGTGGTGACGACCCTGGCCGCCGGCCTCGCGGCCGTGGCGGGGGGCGGGTTCAACGTGGCCTTTGTCGATTACCGTCTCGGTGCCGACAGTGGCCTTGAGCTGGTGCGTGCCACGCGCGCGACAGGCAACCCGCTGGCGATCGTGGTCACCACCGGGCAGGACATCGACCTGCTGGGCGAGAACGCTCTTCTGGCCGGCGCCACCGACTTTCTGCCCAAGGCCGACATCTGCACCTCGGCGATCGCCCGCGTGACCCGCTGGGCGATGATCCGGCAATTTGCCGAACTCAAGCGTGGTCTGGTAATTTCCGAGGCCGAGCTGCGTGAGATCGCCCAGCTCGCCCGCCCCGACCGGGCAGGTGCAGCAGTCTCGCCGGCAACCGCGCGTGGCACCTGGCTGCGGCAGGTGGCGTACGTCAGCCGGGCCGTCACCCCCTTCAACGCCCAGTCATTGACACGGTTGTGCGCACGCGCCGCCGAGGGGAACCGCCGCCTTTCGGTGACCGGCGTTCTGGTCAGCGCCGGGCAGTCATTTCTGCAGATTCTGGAAGGGGCCCCCGAGGCTCTGGACGTGCTGCTGAAACAGATACAGATCGATCCGCGGCACGATCAACTGACCATCGTTGCCGATCAGCTGGCACGGACGCGGCACTTCGCCCGCTGGGGGATGGGATGCCACGCCCGCGAAGGGTCGGTGCGCTGGACCCCGTCGCGCTGGCAGGTGCTCACCGAGCGGCTGCTCAAGTCGGTCCATGAGGACGACCCGCTGGCGGCACTGCCGGCTCACTACCTTGAACAGGTCAGCCTGCTTGCCCAGGGGCAGGACGCGCCTGAGCGCATGCGCCAGACAAGATAGACCGCGACCGGGTCGTGGCTCGGCTGGCTACTTCAGCCCGACGCAGTTGGCGTAGTACGTCACCGTTCCGGGCCAGTCCGTGAACACACCCAGCACACCGACTTCGCGCCCCAGAACATCGAGCACTTCCATCATGTCGCCGTCGTTATTGATCACGCCCGCGTGGGGGTCATCCTGGTTGGCGCCGTTGGTGCTCTGAAAGTAGAACCCGCCGCCGTTGGCAAGCGGGCCGTCACGCTCGAAGCTCCAGGTGATGAAGTCCAGGCCCACGGCCTTGGCGGCCCGGGCATACACCGAGGGTTCGATCACGCCGGCATCGTTCACGCGCACCAGCATCCACAACGGCGGCGCCAGAATCTTCACGCCGTCGTCCACCAGCTGCTGCATGGAAGGATTCCAGGTCGAAGGATCGGCGTGGTTGAAGGCCGGATCGTCGTAGCGTCCGTCGAGAAACGTTGCCTGCGTTCCGAATGCCGGTTCGTTGCCGATCCAGTAGAGGATGTCGTGGTAATCGAAGCTCTGCGGAAACACGTTTCCAGCCGGCACGCCGGCGAGCTTGTACTCGTCGATCATCTTCTGCGCGTAGTCCTGCTGGGTGAATCCGTTGAACGGCATCGGCACGCTCGGCGATTTCAGCTCGGGCGTCATCTTCACGCCCTGACGCTTGAACAGCTCGATGCTCTCTGCGTGCGTCAGCAGTGTTCCGCGGGACGCATACAGATCGGTGCGCCAGTCCGCGGTGCCCTTCATGTACTGCTCGACCGTTGTGGCGCGCGAATCGGCCGCATCCATCTTGCCCTGCAGCAGACGGAACTCGGCGAGGGTGAAATCGCTGGTACAGCACCGGGCCGACGCAGGCGTTCCGGCAACCGGGTCGGCGGGAACGAAGGGCTGCGAGCATTTGGCCGCGAGTTCGGGAATCGCCAAAACATCGGTGGTCGTGTGCAGGTCGCACTGTGAGTGCCGGCAGACCAGTTCCTGATCGCGGGTAAAGGTCACGTCGCATTCCTGAATGCCGGCGCCCATTCGATACGCCGCCTCGTAGGATTCCTTGGTGTGTTCGGGGAACTGCAAGGGCGCGCCGCGATGGCTGACGGTGAACTCCGTGCGCCGGAACGGACCTTCTGCGCAAGCCATCAGCTCGTCCTTGAGCGCGCCCTCGTCCATGTCCCGGACCAGAAAATAAGGGCGCGGGCCAACCTGCACATTGTTCTTGGCAAGCCCCGGTGGATTGACCTGCTGCCGATGTTCCGGTGGCGCCTGCTGCGCGTTTCCGTTCCCTGCAACCACACCGGTACTGGCGAATACCCCTGCCAGCGCGAACAGCGCGGACGAAAGCGATACATATTTCATGGACGTTCTCCCGAACAGGGTGGACACGTGACCATCACGCTAGAGGTCGAACATGTAACGACGGTGAAACTTCGCGTAAAGATCGGTGATGGTTGTGTGTCGATGCTGCAATCTTTCAGCGAGCGGGCAGACGTTCATGCGGTCGCCCGCCCATCCGCGCCAGCCCCGTTTTGGGTGCCGTGGCCAGCCGCGCACGGCTGCGGATTCGGCAGGGCGGCGAGGGCGCGGCGAATCGCGGCGGCTCAATCTCAGCCCAACACGGCCGCACTGTGCTCTGCGCAGGTCTGCGATCTGAGCGAAAATGCTGCGGCACCTGTCCCGGCATCTCCGTCGGGTATTTCCGCCCTTTCGGGTACCGGACAAAAATGTGGGTATCTATGCTGATCAGCGGCGCTTTCGCCAAAAACATCCTTGCCAAACAATAGGATGACTTTTCCATGCTGCTGATGATCGATAACTACGATTGGCATCCATCAAGCTCCACCGTGTTCCATGGAGAAAGCATAACTTGTTGATTTGTATGGATGTATATTCCTTGATGGTCTAGTGAAGGCTAGACGAATCTGCTGCAAGTGTGTATATTTCTGTGTATATCGGGCCTCAAGAGAGGTGGTATACACACATGGCCATGAACCTGCTCTCGGCCAGGAAGGTCGAGACCATTCCTTCTCAAAAAGAACCGTACTGGCTCAAGGACGGGGGCAGTCTATTTCTGTACGTCACGCCCAACGGAAGCAAGTTGTGGCGCTACCGCTATCGGCTTGGCGGAAAGCCTGCCATCTACGCGATCGGTAAGTACCCCCAGGTCTCGCTGGAGGCGGCGCGAACCGAGCGGGATCGCGCGCGGGAACTCGTCAAGAAGGGCGTGCATCCCGTGGTGGAGAAGAGAGTCAGCATCTCCACTCAGCTTGAAAAAAACGAGAACACCTTTGAGCCAGTGGCTCGCAGATGGATGGCGAGCAACGTGCAGTGGAGCGAGGGCTACGCCGATCAAGTCAGGCGCACTTTGGAGAACGATGTTTTTCCCAAAGTGGGCAAGCTGCCGATCAGCTCAGTCCGGACTGCTCACTTGCGCCCCGTCATTAAGGATGTTGCGGAGCGCGGCGCCCCTACCGTTGCGATCCTGATCAGACAACTATGCAGCCAACTCTTCGCATACGCGGCGGGTGAAGAGCTTTGCGACAGCGATCCGACGGCGCTGCTGAAACGGTCGGTCAAGCGCCCCCGAGTTCGACACCATCCACCGCTACCGTGGCAAGAGATCCCGAAGTTCTTGAGTCGTGTGGATGATGCAGGTTACCGGGTCACTGTCATTGCACTGCGACTGATGGCCCTCACTTACGTCCGCACGGCCGAACTGCGCAAGGCGCACTGGTCCGAGTTCGATCTGGACAGTGCGATGTGGACGGTTCCTGCGGGGCGCATGAAGATGCGCGATCCTCACATCGTTCCGCTCTCGAAGCAGGCCATCGTGCTGCTGAAAGAACTGCACACGCTGACAGGCGGAGGTAAGGTGCTGTTTCCCGGCTTTCGGAAGCCGGGAACGGTGATGTCGGCTACGACGCTCAACAAGGTGTTGGAGCGTATGGGCTACGGTGGGCAGTTTTCTTCGCACGGCTTTCGCTCAACAGCGACCACGTTGCTCGGCTTGTTGAGCTACCCCGAGAACCGGGTTGACCTGCAACTGGCGCACTCGAAGCGGAAGAAGGATTCGTCGCGCGCACCCTACGACCATACCAAGTACATCTCATCGCGGAAGATCATCATGCAGGATTGGGCGGACATCCTCGATGCGCTGGCCCGTGGCGATTCGATGAACGAGGTCATGGAAACCTTCGGGCCGCTGTCGAGGCGACGCCGGGCTTTGCTGAAGGTCATTGAGCGGGAGTGAGGCTGCTCAAGACATTGAGCGGGCGCGTCGAAGAAAGCTCTCTTGAGGCGCCGTCAGGGAAGCATCAGGTCGAATCAGGTAGGCGGTCACGATCATCGGTGCGCTCGCCAGCGGCCGCAGGGCGATGCCCTGGCATCGATACCCGGCAAGTCTCGTGGATGGGGCCACGGCGATTCCGTACCCCGCTGCGACCAGCGTCATGGCGACCTCGAACGTACTGACGGCTGCTTCGCGATCCCGCAATTCGTTCTCGAATGCGCTCTGCGCGAGCGTGCGCCACGACTCTTCGGCCGTTGATCGCGCGTAGATCAGCGGCTGTTTGAGCGCTTCCTGGCAGGGTACTTCCCGGTAGGCCAGCAAGTGGGATCGCTTTGCCACAGCGACGGCCAGGGTGTCGTGCCACAGCGGTTCGCAAACCCAGCCCGGCCACTCCCGATGGGTGGTGGACAACGCGAAGTCGAAGCCGTCACCAGGTCGTTCCTGTTGTTGTCCGGTAGCCGCTGTATCAATCAGAACGGCCAGGGTGTCCGGGTCTTCGGCGCGCTGTATGGCGAGCACGTCGGCGAGTTGGGGAGGAACCCAATCGCCGAGGACTGCCAGACGGATTTCAGTGGAGACGTCGATCGATCTCACGTGCAACTTCCGAAGGCGCTAAAGCATGGAAACTTAATCGAATGAGTTAAGTTTAACGTGGTTTATATCGTCGCGCTGATCGACGCTTTTGGCAATGCAAAAGCGATCGATTCAACGCGGCCGACCAGCCGGGACAACAACATACGAAGCGGAACCAGCGATCGCGTTTGGGGCAGTGGTGCGGGAGGAAAGAACGGACCAGGGGATCGCGCAGGAAACGCTCGCCCACCTAGCCGGAATCGAGCGGTCACACATGGGCAAGATCGAGCGGGGCGAGCACATTCCCACGCTTCCTCTGATCCTCAAGATCGCCCGCGCCCTGAAGTGCAGCTCTGCCCACCTGATGGCTGCGATGGAGGCCAAACTGTCCGAATCGGACCCGCCCAAGCGCGGCAACTGAGGGCGCCGGCGTCGCATCCTATTCCTGCTCGTCATCGTTCTTGGCATGAAACGCCGAGTCGTCGCGCTGTGCCTCTGCGTTGGCGAGGCGCAGGTAAGGATTGTTCGGGGGTATCTCATGGAACAGCGTATCGGGGCTGGTCAGCAGGTATCCGTGCAGCCGCCTGGACTTGCGAGGCCCCGTCACTTCGCAATTCCAGATGTTCAGCCCGCTGGCCTGCTTGCGGTGCAGGCCCAGCTTCTCGAACCGCTTCTGTACCCACTGCCATTCCGGTAGCTTGTCCTGCTTGGCCAGGGCGGTGATCTGCGGGTGCTCCTGCGCGTAGCGCTGGAACACGCCGGGACTGACGAGATACGCCGTGCCGGCCACGGTATGTACCAGCGCCTTGGCGTCGTTGATGATGAGCTTGCGCGTCTGGATGCTCTGACGCAGCCACGCGAGAAAATGAGCACCGGATGGATTGGCGTCGTCTTGGTGTACTGCTTGGACCGGCGTGGTGTCGGCGGGCTTGTGGTCCGGCAACGGCGTGGGCTTCTCAGCGAGGGGCTGAAGCGGCATGGCCGTAGCAGTGGACGCGGGAGACGAATCGAGCAGTTCCAGTAGTTCCTCGACGCTGCTGTCGGCGGTCGTTGGTGTGGCGGACTCGGTAGTCGCCGGGGCGGATTCCCCTGTTTCCACGTCGAGGGCCTCGGGTGCTGGTGTCTGTGCCGCCGACCCTTCCGGCTCCACCTGCACGGTGCCCGCGAAGGCTGCCGGCCGGTCGGACGCTTCCCAAATCATCGCGGGGGACAGTTTCAGGAAGGTGAAGCTGTGCGACCAGCCGGCATCGCTCGTGACGGAGGCTTTCCAGATCGCCTTGCCGTCCGGCGTGGCCAGGGCGATACCATGGTCCTGAAGCACGTTGAACACCGCCGTGTTGCTGGCTGGAATGCCATCAATGCCCTGCGATAGCAGATGTGCCCGCAGCTTGTCGGAGACGGTCTTGCTCACCAGCCAGAGTGCGTCCTGGGTCAGCCAGCCGTCCGAAGCCTGGGGCTGGTTCAGTTTGAATTCCTCCTTGAGCAGATAGCGCAGGCCGTCGAGCAGCTTGCGTTGCAGCGCGTGCTTGGGTGCGGCCAGCGCTTTGTTCGGATCGCCGCCGAGTTCGTGGGCGACCGAAGCCTGGTCGGCCTGCACGACCAGCTCGCCAAGCGTGCCGGCGTGCTCGTACTGGCCGGCCAGGACGTACAGCAGCGAAGCCCACAGATCGGAGAAGCCGTTGAGCCAGTCGAGAATCTCGCGGTCCAGCAGCCGGATGTACAGCAGTCCGGTGGCGGCACTGTGCAGCCGATACTCGCGGTCCTTGCGGTAGCGGAAGCGATACGGCCGCTGCAACGGACCATGCCAGGGATGCCAGAGAGTGCCATCGGCATATTCGACATGCAGATCGACGGCGATCTTGCCGATGTCGTGCAGCAGGGCTGCGTAAGCGGTGCCCGCAGTCCAGGCCTCGGCCTGGGCCGCCTGCGCTTCCGGCGTCACGCCAGCGGGCAGCAGATGTGACTGTCGCAGCTTCAATGCGTAGGCCACGATCTCCAGGCCGTGATCCAGCATGCCGCCCGGATAGGCGTGATGGTGACTCTCGGAGGCGGGGAACTGCTGCACCAGTTCGGCGTAGCGCTCCAAGGGCGTCAGGTACAGCGCGGCGAATTGCTTGCGCGACAGCGAGGTCCGTTGCCAGATGTGTTCCAGCAGCTTCCGCCGGCGCGGCGTCGCCAGCAGCGAGGCGGCCGACTCCGGCCTGGTTAGCCCTTGGGGCATCGCTATGGAGGCGGTGGACGGTGCGCCGGCGGTTGGCACCCTTTTGCGTTGGAACAGCGAGAACATGACGACACCCGAGTGACGGACTGGCGGGAGCCTTTTGGCCTTTTCAGGGTAGGGCCTTTCCCCTTGACCCCGTTCCCTTGCCCCTTCCCAGCCCTTTGGCCTTTATGGAAGCCTTTGGGTATATGGCCGTTACCTCGTGGGCGCCACGATCAATGCGGTATGGGGCAATCCCGGCAAGCGGGGAACGCTGCTGAAGCGTTGTCAGGCTTGGCCCAGGCCGGCGTCGAGTGCATCGGCTTGGGCTGTGAAGTCTTCCGGGCGACGCTTGCGGAAAGTTTCGAGATTGCTGAGTTTCCAGCGCAGCGCCGGCAGTTGCGCGGCGTGCTGGCATTGCAGCAGGGACCAATCGGGCTGCGCGCGCGTCAATCCGCTCAGGAATTGCTTGTGCTGCGCGCTCAACCGCCCAGGCAATTCGTGCCGTAACCGGACGCGGGCTTCCAGCAGCGTCTCCAGGGAGCATTCCACTTCGGTCATGCCGACAAAGGCCCGCTCGTACTCGCCAGCGATGTTCTTGTCGTTGCCGAACAGCACCTCATGGGTCGGCCGGTTGTGCCCCGCCAGGTAGACCACGAAGCATTCGACCATGCCGTCGCTGATGCCGCCCGATTCGTAGAGCTGCCACACGTCGAACAGGTCACGCGGATGCTGCCGGTCCAGCGCGGCCACCAGCTTGCCGGCGTACAACTCGTTCGGCGCCAGGATCGGCACCTCCAGTTCGACGCCGAACAGGTCGCTGGTCTTGGCGCTCAGCGAGCGTCGTTCGGCGGGCAGCACGGTGCCGCGAAACACCACGTTGACCTCTATCTTCACCTGGCTGCTCTCGTTCTCGACGATCAGCTTCGTATCCCCCAGATCCTTGCTGCGAACCAGGCGTGTCTGTACGCCGAGCGAGGCAACGCGCGTGGCGATGGCGGCCAACTCCTGGTTGATGGCTTGCAGCGCTTCGTCGCGCGGTGTTTGCCACGGGAGGTACACCACGTCGATGTCCACCGACAGACGCGGCATGTCCTGCACGACGAGATTGATCGCCGTGCCGCCTTTCATCGCAAAGATGTCGTTGGCGAACACGTCGGGCACGATGGCCAGCAGCAGGCGAACGGTGTCCGCGTAGGTCTTATCCATGAGGTCTCAGACTCAACAGGCTGCCGTCATCGAGTCGGCCCATCCAGCGCGCGGCGCTGCCGGTGCGAACCGGGTACTGTTCCAGCAGGGCATCGACCTCCACCAGCCCCGTCGCGCGCGCCCAGGTGAGAAAGAGGCGCACGGCCTTCACACTGGTGCAGCAGGACAGCAGTTGCCCGAGCAACTCCTTGCGGGGTGAGCGCAGCCCATCGAAGAGATTCCGTGCTTCTTCGAGGCTTTGCTTGACGCCGACCTCGTACAGCAGTTCCAGCACGGCGCGCTCGGGAACCGCCACCCGCAGGGGATCGGGCAGGCCCGGTGGCGTGATCAGGGTCTTGTTGGCCAGTGGCGTGTCCGGCCAATCGAACAGGCGAGCATGGACATAGCGGGCCGGAAATCGTGAGGTGAACCATCGCGGCAACGTGAAGCGGCTATCGCCCCACAGCACCAGGGTGTCCCGGCTGCCCAGGTTGTGCTGCACCCCTTGCAGGGCCAGGGCGCTCTTGCCGCCGACATGCAGGCCGGGCACGCGCTGTTGCAGAAACTTCAGGGCACCGTAGACCCCGAAGTCATCGTTCGGAAAGGCATAGACGCCCTGAGCCAGGCGCACGAGCCAACCCCCATCGGCGTAGTGGGCGGCGAGTTGGGGCGACACCCCGAACTGGTTCAGGGTGGCAAGGTCGAACGGCGCTCCACGGGGTAGCTCCGCCTGCAGACGCTTGATTACCTGATGTCTAGGATTTCCATTCATGTACGAAAAATAGCACAGACTCCAATCAATCAGAAGCGCTCCGCATGAAAAACGCATTGAAAATACCATCATGTTTTATTTTTGGATCAATATCTAATCAAGGCGACGAGCTGCTGTCTGCCCTTCCCAGCCGTGTATAGGGCAACCATGGGTATCCAGCCACAGACAAACGGGTTCTGGCCCATGCCGCTTTGAAAGCGGAAGGCAGCCTGTGTCCTGCTTACGATGGGCCTTTCCGCAGTGGGATGGAGCACAGCTTATGCAGCACGACGCACCAAAGGATTCCTGGATTGACAAGGTAAGGAAATTTCCTTACCATCAAGGCATGAGGATCAAAGACAGGAGCCCAACCATGCCCGGCATCCACGAACTCGCCACACTCACGTCCAAGGGGCAGATCACGTTGCCCAAGTCCATCCGGCAGGCGCTGGGTGTGACCACCGGCGGCAAGGTGGCCTTCGAGCTGCGCGGTGGCGAAGTCGTCGTCACTCGCGCCGAGGCCGAGCACGAAGACCCGGCGATCGGCGCTTTCCTGGGCCTGCTGGAAGCGGACATCCGCAGCGGCAGGAACGTCGGAGCGCTGCCGGTGGAACTCGCCCAGACCATGCTCGCCAACGTGGGCCACGCCTCGGACCTCGATGAAGACATCGAGGGAGAAGTGGCACTTTGATACAGCGTCACGGATGGGTGCTGCTGTTCCATGAGTGCATCGTGGAGCAGCTTCAGAAGCTGCACGCGGCGGCCGGACGCGCCGAGCGCAATGATCCAAAGGGCTTCGAGCGCAACGCCAACGTCAAGCTGTTTCATGCGTTGAGCCAATTGATCCTGGAGACGGTGCCGAGCGATCCGGCACGGGACGAATACCGCCAGGGCAATACCCTCGGGCCAGCCCATCGGCACTGGCGGCGCGCGAAGGTCGGACGGCGGTTTCGCCTGTTCTTTCGCTACGACTCCAAAGCGAAGACCATCGTGTTCGCCTGGGTCAACGATGAGCAGACGCTGCGCTCGGCGGGCAGCAAGTCCGACCCCTACGCCATGTTCGAGAAGATGCTCGAACGAGGGAATCCGCCGGACGATTGGGACAGCCTGGTTGCCGCGAGCCGGTCTGATTGGTCTACACAGGAGAAGCGATAAATCCTCCGCATGAGGTAACAGTGATGAACGCGACGCCCCGTACCACAAAAGCAGAACGCGCCGGCAGATGGCTCGGCCATGCGTGGCGTGGCCTTGCACGGCAAGAGGCCCGCGCCATCCAATGGCTGGCGGGCAAGGGACTGCCGGCCGGCGTAGCACGGCTGCTGTTCTGGATCGTGAAGCTCGTGGTGTTCGGCGTGCTGCTGTACGCGGCGTTCTGGCTGGCCTTGCTGCTCGCGTTCGCGCTGCTCGCCGCCTGGCTTGTGCGCAACGCCGACCTGGATGAAGAGAAGCAGCCTGAACTCAGGGACGGTCATTCGGGTGCCGGCGTCTACGACAAGGACGACTGGCGCATCGACCTGGGCGATCCCGACGACCCGTAGCTGTTGCAGCAGACCGGGAACGACTCCTTACTTCGCAGCGCCTTTCGTCGCCGCCGCCATGGCGAGGCGCGAGCCGCTACTGCCCGCCGACTTCGCATCCGTCGTGCCGGTGATGAACCCGCCGAGAATGTTCCCCGTCCTGACCCCGGCCCACGTCAATGCAACGACCCAGAAGCCCGGCAGGATGATGAACATCGTCGCCATCACGAAGTTCAACAACATATCGCCGAAGGCGTTGTTCAACCCCATCAGCGGGTTGAAATTGCTGTGCGGCGAGTGCCAGCCGTAGAGGGCGTTCAAGATCGTGGAATCGATCCAGCGGGCGAGCTGGAACCAGAAATCGACGAAGAACAGCGAGAACTGCACGGCAGTCACCGTCACCACCGTTCGCAAGTCGTAGGTGCCGAAGATCAGCACCAGCGGAATGCAGATGACCATCGCCATTTTCAGGAACGACAGAATCATGGGCAACGCCTGACGCACCACATCCATGGCCGGAAACATTCCGAGAGATCCTACTGTCAGCCCCACATCCGATACGACGCGGGTTGCGACATTGGGGAGCGTCATACCGATCTGACCACCGTAGTCGGTGTAGACGTGCCCCTGGTTCATGACCTGTTGCCGTGGTGAAGCGATGGCACGGATCACGGCATCGTTGGCCTGCGTCTGGCTCAGGAAACCGGCCCATTGGCCGAGCCGGGACAGCAGGCCCGGATCAACCTGGGTCAGCAGACGATCGCGCAGCCCGTCGCCGCTGTCCGCCCACCACTGCCGACAGGTCGGATAGCCGCCGCCAGTGGAGACTTCGGCGAGGCCGGCGTCGCGCATGTCGTCATAGGGCCAGGCATCGCGTGGTGCGCGCGAGCGATACGTGTCGTAGAAGCCGGCCGTGTCCAGGAAGAAGCGTGAACCGATCCAGGTCACGTCGTTCATCTGCTCGTCGCCGAGCGTAGGCCGGCTCATGAACAGCCTGGCGCGGGCCGGCCCGTAGCAGTCGTTCGTGAAGTCGGCGACTTCCTGGGCCAGCACCGGATCGGCGATACGAGTGCTGTCGATCTCCATGCGCATCTGCCGCAGGTCCGTACCGCAGGGGATCGCCGCCACGGCGGCGCCGGTGACGGCCTTCGACAGTGAGTGCATGAAGAACCACCAGACCGGAACATGGGCACTCTGGTTGTTGATCGTCGTGAACGAAGCGGACCAGTTCGTCTCCGACGGCAGCGGCACGTTGACCTGGCATTGGGTCGAGCGCGTGCGATCGAACTGGATGGTGCTCAGATCGACCGGAATGAAGGGAATGCCGGCGAACATGATGACCACGATCGCCACCCACACGCGGTTCTCGATGCGCATGGACGAGAGCACCCCCTTGTTGCCTTCGTCCGCGCCTTCCGCACGGGCCTTGAGCCATTCCTGCACGACGATGGCGAGGAACGGCAGCGCGAAGATGCCGCTGGCCACCAGCACATTCCAGATGCCGTTGTTGATGATCCAGGCAACCAGTGTCAGGTAATACTCAAGATAGTCCGTGGTGTAGAGGGTCATGGTCGTCGTCCCGCATTGCTACGGTTGTCGCAGCAGCACGCTGATTTCGAGCAGCACGATGGCGGCGACGGCGCCGACCTCCGCGCGCAGCAGGCGCTGATGCGCTTCGCGGGATGTGTCGCGTTCCCGGAGGCGGCGACGCATCCACATCCACCCGTAGGCCGTGGCGCCATACAGGCACAACCGCCAGACGAGGAAGTAGCCGGCATGCTCGTCCAGCCACCGGCTCCAGGTGTTCGCGTCACCGACGAGGCGAATGCCGACGAGATTGACGACCACGGCGACGAACACGATCAGCGCAATCCATCCCAGCGTGCGTCCGAGTTGCCGGTTGAACAGCCACTTCGGTAGCCCGATCCTCATGGCGGATTGCCGGGGTTCTGCGGCCGCTGGATGGCGTCGAGGCGATCGCGTTCGGTGTCGCCCTGGTAGATGCCGCGCGAGCCGGCGCTGCGCGTACCGTGCCGCTGGATGATCGCCATGGGCGAATTCGCCGCCAGTTCGCGCCGCAGGTCCAGTTCGGTCTTGAGGTTGTTGATCTCCTGTTCCAGCAGGCTGCTTTCGTGTGCGATGGCATCCTGTGCGAGCTGGTTGGCCGCGACGTTGGGCTCCTTGCGGCCAGCCAGCAGCGTCCGCTGCAACAACAGGGCCTTCTCCAGCACGCTGGCCAACGCGACTTCGGAGGCTAGGCGCCGCGCGAGCACATCCTGGTCCGGTTCGTCGCGCAGCGCCTCGATGACACCGCGCGTGATCGGCAGTGAAGCGCTGCCGGCCGCCTCCAGGTTCTCGAACGTGGTCGCGCTGGCACCCGTCACCAGATCCCGCAGCGCCTCCAGCCTGGTCTCGTACTCTTCCTGAATCAGCGGCGTCAGGCCGACGCCGGCGGTCGCCTGGGTCTTGAGGCAGCCATCGCAGGTCCGGTGCTCTTGCTCGCCCAGCACGCGGGTTGCCCAATCGGTGGCGGCTTGGGGAGAAGGCCAGGTCTGGCAGCTCAGGCGATTGCCGCAGGTGATGCTGTCGATCGGCGCGGTATCGGTCGCGCCGCGGCCGTTGAGCAGGTTGTAGCCGGCGCGGGTCACGTCGCTGACCACGCGGATGGGATTCTGTCCGGCGCCGCCGGCATTGCTGCCGCCGACCCAGGGCACACCGTCGTTGCCGCGACTGGTTTCGGCCTGTTCGATGGCCGATACGGCATCGGTGCTGGCCACGGCCTGTTTGAGCGCCATGCCTTCGGCCAACTGATCCCAACCGAGCTGACCGCCCGCCGCGTCGGCCATGCGGTTGGCGATCGCGCGGCAGGTGAGCTTGCTGCGGTCGAAATCGAGCCGTGCCTGCAAGATGCCGTTGGTCAGCAGGTTGTACAAACCGGGATCGGCGCGCTGGATGATGAGTGCCGGCAGTGATGCCACGGCCGCCGTGGCGTTCTGGATCACCTGGCTCATGATGGTCTGGAAGCCGTTGGTGATGCCGTTGAGCTGGTTCTGCAGCGTGGTGGTGATGCTCATGTCGCCGCAGATCAGGTTGCTGTTCCAGCCGATGCCGACACCGAGGTGCTGCATCTGGCCGACCGGCCCCATCGACACCGCCCGGCCGCCACCGATGCTGTACAGCACGTCATCGCCGATGACGCTGCCGCGATGATGCACGCCATAGTCGTTGACACTGGTCTGCGCCCACAGCGCGTGGCTCATCGCGGCCAGCACGCCAGCGAACAGAATGCTGCGCGTCGGCAGCGTCATGGTGAAGCGTCGTGGGCGTGGGAACATTTTCATCGGCCGGCCCTCAGTTGAAATCCGTGCTGCCGAGGAACACCTGACCGCGCCGCTGACAGCAGGAGTACGGGCGCCACAGCGCCCAGGCATAGTCGCCTTGCTGCGCCTGGATGCGGACATTGTTGTGCGGGAAGACCGCGCAGGAGGATGATAGCCGAGGCGTCAGTTCCTGCCACTTTCCGGTGGAAGCATCGCTTTCCACCAAGGCACCTGCGGGCCAGTAGCCCGCGCTCGCGTTGGCAAGCAGCGGTTGATAGACATGAACCTGGCCGCGCCGGGTCACGATGTCGCCGGCACGCTGGGCGACGACGGCGGCCGCCTTGTAGTCGTCCACGTGATGCAGGAAACCACCGCGCGGATAGACGTTGCCCCAGAGATTCAGGCCGGTGCGCGTGCCGATCTCGCGCATCCCAGGGATCAGTGCCTCGGGATAGACGGATTCGGGGATGTTGTAGCGCCAGGCCACGGTATCGAGCGTGCTCAGCAGGTACGGCATGAACGCCGTGCCCGCGCCGGCGCAGGAGTAACCCAACTGGCTGACGAACTCGCTGAAAATGGTGGCGCCTGGATGCCCGATCACGTCGGCGTTCTTGAACTTCGCCAGGTTGTTCTCGTGCTCTTCGTTTGTCGTGCCGTCACCGCCACCTTGAGCGGTGGGATTCGGCATGCTCATCGCGCGCACTTCCACCCAGGGGTTCTCTCCGGTATTCGAGTAGCTCGACACGACGGCATCGGGAACGTAGTGCTGCACCTTGACCGAGGTGCGCACGGTGCAGCCGGTGAGCGTGCAATACAGCCAATAGCAAATGCCCTGTACGCGATACGACAGGCAATCGGGCGACAGCACCGAAGCGGTGAGGGTGGCGGTGTTGACCGCGAAGGCGGAGGCGGCAGTGCCCAGCAGGACGGACGCCATGGCGGTGCGCCATGCGCGGCGGGATAACTTCATGGCTGCGTCCCCCGGTATTCTTCGATGCGCGCCAGCGCGCGTGACACGTCGGTTTCGCCGTAGACGACGTAGCGCCGATCGACGACCACGGCGGGAACCTTGGTGACGCCCAGGCTCCAGGCATCGGTCACGCCCTGGTAGGCGTCGGCCAGGCGTCTTTGGAGTGACGTGCCGCCATCCTGCAAGCGCTGCCGGACGATTGCGGCCGCCTGCGCCGGATCGGCGGGGAGGTTTGCGGCCAGCTCCGCTTCGATGCGGGCCGGCGCGTCCAGCTCAACGACGTAGATGCCGGCGGGGGCCTCGATGGCGTGATGCCGGTCGGTGAACACTCGGACGTCCGCCGCTGCGGCGTGGGCCATCATGGTCAACGCCATGACCAGCGCATACGAGGCATTCGCCGAGCGGCGCCGAGTCCGGCAATGCAGCGCTTCGGCGCGTTGAAGGTGTGGGGACATAGCATGGCTCCCGTAGGGTCGATACTCACAAGTAGTCGAACCGATAGACGGGATTCCTGCCATCAACAAAGCGAGATGCTGCGTGCCCCCTTTTATTCGGGTTTGGTCTCAGAGAGCGGAAAGCAAAGGCGCCGAACTGATAGGAGTCTTGAACTTTCCGCCCCGACCCTGGAGCGGTGGCCTTACAGGGTCAAGGTTCTCAGGATCAGTCCCACGACAGCGCAGGCAGCGATGACCTGGATGACGCTGCGTTTGAAGCGGAACAGTGCCACTGCCGCTCCCAGCGCGATCAGCGCAGACATCCAGTCGAAGCGTCCGGCCAGGCCCTCGGGCCACAACACGTGGTAGGCGAAGAACACCGCCAGGTTGAGGATCACACCGACCACCGCCGCCGTGATCGCGGTCAGCGGCGCCGTGAAGTGCAGCTTGTCATGGGTCGATTCCACGAGCGGGCCACCGGCTAGAATGAAAATGAAAGACGGCAGGAAGGTGAACCAAGTCACCAGCGCCGCCGCGACCGCACCGGCGACGAACAGCATGTCCGGGCCGAACAGTGCCTGCACGTAGGCTCCGACGAAAGCCACGAAGGCGACCACCATGATCAGCGGCCCCGGATTGGCCTCTCCCAGCGCCAGGCCGTCGATCATCTGCGTCGGGGTCAGCCAGGCGTAGTGACCGACCGCGCCCTGATAGATGTAGGGCAGCACTGCATAGGCGCCACCGAAGGTCAGCAGGGCCGCCTTGGTGAAAAACCAGCCCATCTGCGTCAGGGTGTGATTCCAGCCATAGCCCGCCGTGAGCAGTGCCATTGGAATCAACCACAGCAGAACTCCAGCGATGGCCACGCGCAGCAGGCCGGTCCAGCGGAATCGGGCGTGTTCGGGCGTTGGCGTATCGTCATCGATCAGCGCCGGGCCATAGGATTTATCTGCCGAAGACGAATGGCCGCCACCAGTTCTGAACTTGTCCGGTGTGATGCGCCCGCCGATATAGCCGGTCAGGGCGGCGGCAGCGACGATATACGGGAATGGCACGTTCAGCGCGAAGATGGCCACGAAGGCCGCTGCGGCAATGGCCCACATCACGCCGCCCTTGAGCGCGCGCGAGCCGATGCGATGCACGGCCTGCACGACAACCGCCGTGATGGCGGGCTTGATGCCGTAAAACAGCCCGGCCACCAGCGCCGTGTCGCCGTAGGCGATGTAGAGCCACGACAGCAGAATCAGGAAGCCCAGCCCAGGCAGCAGGAACAAGGTGCCCGCCACGATGCCTCCCCAGGTGCGGTGCATGAGCCAGCCCATGTAGGTGGCCAGTTGCTGCGCCTCTGGACCCGGCAGCAGCATGCAGTAGTTGAGCGCATGCAGGAAGCGCCGTTCGCTGATCCATCGGCGTTGCTCGACCAGCTCCCGGTGCATGAGGGCGATCTGTCCGGCGGGGCCGCCGAAGCCGATGAAACCGAGTTTCAGCCAGAGGCGAAAGGCTTCCCAAAAACCGACCGGGGGTGGAGCCGCCAGTACGACGTCCTCCGTCAGACTTTTTGTCACGTTGTGGTTGCTCCTTTGTCGAAGCTGGCGAGCAACCCGTCGAAGACAGCGGATGCAGCAGTCAGCAGTGAATCGTCTTGGGTGAGGGTTTCACGCAGCCCGGCGAGCACGCACTCGATGCCGACCGCTTCGGGTGGCTGGATGCCACCCACATCGAGGCAATGCACCAGCAGGCCGAGCCGCGCAATGGCGGCCTGTTCCAGTCCGAAACTGGCTGCCAGTACCTCGAAGGTGACGCGGCCACCGACGTGGCTGAAGGTGGCGCCATCGAAGTCAAAGCCCAGCGCGTCGGGCGGGCAATCGCCAGGACTGTCCAGCCAGAGAATCCGCGCCTGTGGGTCGATGAAGCGGCGGATCAGCCAGGCGCTGGCCAAGCGATCTACCCACGGACGGCGCCGTGTTGCCCAGGTACGGCCCTGATAGTCGGACAGGTCCAGGCGCTCGATCACGCCGTCCACTGCCTGCGGTTCGTCCGGGGACAAGGCCCGCGCACAGGCCAGCTCCAGTTCACGGAGGGCGCTATCCGTCTGCCGCTGCGCTTCGCCAGGGAAGAAGTCGATTTCGGCCAGATTGGCGAAGACCTTGCGCAGCTTGCGCACCTGCTTGAGCGTGTCCTGAACGGTCTCGGTGGTCAGCGCCTCCCGTACTCGCGCCACCTCGGCAAGCAAGGCGGTGAAATCATCGCCGCGATCGAACAGAGCGACGAAGTTCGCGCCCTCCGGTTCTTCGATGTGCAGTACGTGGGCGCTTCCTCCTCCCTCGCGCACCTCTGCGGCCAGCCCATCCAGGGTGGCACGGCAGTCTTCGCGTTCCGGCATCAGGTAGACGCCATCGCGCAGCACGGCGGCGCCGGATGCCTTGAGGGCACGCCAGACCCGCTGCCGGGCTGTGGCGTTCTCGGTGGGCAAGGACAGAACCAGGGTGATCATCTTCATGATGTAGAGATTAAATCATTTATGAATTAATCTCTACAAAAATGTAGATGGGTTGCTTTCAGGCACTCGTGTTCCAGGTGATTCCATGAGGGCAGAAAAAAGGCGCCCCATGGGACGCCTCAAGGACTACAGCAAGCCGGCTTCCGCAAAGGAGAAGGGTCTGCCTTTACCGACGATGAAATGGTCCAGAACGCGAACATCCACCAGTTCCAGAACCGATCGCAGACGGCTCGTGATCTCCTTGTCGGAGTAGCTCGGTTTGGTCGCACCCGAGGGGTGGTTGTGCGCCAATATGACCGCCGAGCAGTTGTGCTCGATCGCGCGTTTGAGAACCGCTCGGGGATACACGCTGGCGCCGTCGATGGTGCCGTGGAACATTGGCTCGTAGGCAATGACGTGATGCTTCGTGTCGAGGAACAGGACGGCGAAAACTTCAAGCGCTTCGCTCGCGAGTTTCAGGCGCAGGTAATCTCGCGCACCGTCGGGACCGGACAGCTTGGCGCTGCGCTTGAAGATGCGTTTCTCCAGCAGGCGGATGGCCTCGCGGATCAACGGGTCGTCCTGAATGCTCGCGTACTGCGCGAGCGCTGTGGTATCGGCAACCTTGTTGGATGCACTCATGGGATAGCCTCCTTGATGGATGAACGGAGGCTCCCGTCCCTGTCGGGGGTGAGACCCCCGTGGGACGTGATGACGAAAGCCCGAAAATCGGGCTTGGATGATTGGCATCCTCCATCGAACACGATGGACGTTCGCGCGAGGGATGCGGAGCGAACTGGATCGATCAACGCGATCGGAACCGCGCCGTAGCCTTGAGGATCGCGGCTACCTGGGCATGTCGCTGAGGTCGTCAGCAGGCATCTCGGGGGTCTCGGACAGGGCTTCGGTCATCGTCGATTCTTCGCTCGATGACGCCAGCAGATCGACGGCCGACAGCAAGGCGTCGCCTTCGACGGCGCCCGCCAGCAACAGTGCCCGGCCGGTGTGGTTGTCGATCACGCGCAGCATCGGGGTCGCGCTGATGCCGGCCAGCGTGGCTTCCTCGGCCTGTGCCCGGATCACGGCGTCGGGCCGTGCGCTCGTCAGGCACTCGCGCAGTTCGGGCGTCGTAACGGGCGGCTGGATGCCGGGCGGCAGTCCACGGCCACCGCCGTGGGTGTGCTGGTAAATCCAGGCGACGGTGTTCCAGAACGCCGCCTGCCCGCCGGCTTCTCCCGCGCATTCCGCCAGACGTGCCGAGTGCGTGGCGGCCGGTTCGTGCATCGGCAGCGGCAGATGATGCCATTGCCAGTTCACCTCGGGATTGGCGTCGATCCAGCGCTTCAGCACGGGGAAATAGGCTTGGCAGTACGGGCATTCCAGATCGGCGTACTCGATCAAGGTGAACCGCGCATCGAGGCGACCGTAGCGCCACGGCGGGCCCGCCGACGCGACAGCCTCGGCGGCCGCCGGATCGCCGGTGTGTGGACTGCGCCCCAGCGACCAGACCAGCAGCATGAGCAGCACCGCGACGCCGGCCAGCATCGGCCCCAGGTAGCGTCGTAGCGTGTGCGAATGTTGGGCTGGCGTGTGCATCACCTTTCTCCCCTCAACCGAAGGCGTCGAGCGGCAATGGCTCGATGCCGCGTGCGCGGTCGATCTTCTCGGCAACTTTGAAGGAGGCTTCCAATTCGCCGATGCCGTGTTCTCGCATCAACTGGTAGCGCTCGGCCTTCTCCTCGGGCTCGGTCATCGCCATGGCCAGGTAGAGGCTCGGCGGCACGGCGCGGAACAGGACTTCCATCGACTTCGACAGGATCACGCCTTCGCTGAACTTGCCGGACTCCTTGCGCGCCGACAGCATCAGCGACTTCTGCGCCGGGTTGAGTTCGCGGAAGCGCGCGACCTTCTCCACTTCGTCGGGCGGCATCGACAGGCAGATCCACCACTCGATCATCGACAGCATCGGTTCGGCGGCCTTGGGCAGATCGTCCAGGTTCTGTGTCGCCAGCCAGAACCAGGCGCCGAGCTTGCGCCACATCTTGGTAATCTTGACGACGTAAGGGGCGAGCAGTGGATTGCGCGTGATGATGTGACCCTCGTCGGTGACGTTGACGATGGGCCTGCCGAGGAATTGATCCCGCTCGGCGATGTTGTTGACGGTGTTGATGAGCGAGATGTAGGCGATCGAAAGCTGCGCGTTGTAGCCCTCGCGCGCGAAGGTCGCCAGATCGACGATGGTGATGTCGGCCTCCGGCCATGGCGTGCCGGGGCGGTTGAACATTTCCCCGTCCAGGCCCTGGCAGAACATATCCATCGCGTCGGCCATTTCCAGCAGGCGGGTGCGCCGGGTTTCGGGCAGCGCGGCATCGCTGGCGCGTTCGCGCAGGGCGTCACGCACGTCCTCGGTCAGCACCGTGCGCTTCTCCGGCGCACAGCGATGCGCCGCGTCGAGAATGCACTGGCGAATCAGGCTGCGGTCGGCGCGGGTCATGCGCGCCTCTTCCTTGTCCTCGCCGCCGGTGATCATCAAGCGGGCAGTGATCTCCAGTTCACCGAGCACATCGCGCTGTTCGTCGCTCTCGGCCGAGGCGTCCTCAACGTCCTGTTCTTCGTCCAGGGCATCGGCATCCAGCGTGCGCACCTGGCCGGGCGTATCGACCAGACGCCACGCATCGGCGAAGGGCGCGAGGCTCACGCCGGCACCGGGCGCGAGCTTCACCCGATGCACTGTCAGGCCAAGGCGCTGGGCGAATTCGCCAAACAGGCCGAACGAATTGCCCGCCTCGACGATGAACAGCCGGGGGCGGTAAATCGCGACGAGCTGGTTGAGGATGTTGTTGAGCGTGGCCGACTTGCCTGAGCCGGTCGGACCGAACAGGAACAGATGGGCATTCATCTGCCGGTCGCGCCGGTTGAGCGGGTCGAAGGTCACGGTGCCGCCGCCGCGATTGAAGAAGGTGATGCCGGGATGCCCGGTGCCCTGATTGCGCCCCCACACGGGTGCGAGGTTCGCCGCGTGTTGCGCGAACATGAGCTGGGTGTACCACTGGCGCCGATCCTTGGCCGGGTCATAGAGGCAGGGAAGCCAGCGTAAATAGCTGTTGAGCGGCGCGACTTCATCCTCCTCGCGCACGGGTTGCAGGCCGGCGTTGAGCATGACGTTGGCGAGTTGCAGGCCGCGCGCGTCGAGTTCAGCCATGTCGCGCCCGCGCAGGTAGAAGGCCAGCGCGCCGCGATAGAGCTTGTGCGAGCTGCCGATCAGCGAACGCGCCTGTTGCACGTCCTGGCGGGCCTGCTCGGACGCCAGCGTTTCGCCGACCGCTTTCTTGCCCAGGTAGTTCAGATGCGCTTCCAGGGCGTCCTGCGGCGTGGCGACCAGCGTCAGGCACATCACAGTGTCCTCGGGCATCTGGTCGAACAGCGCGTTGCACGCATCGCCGCCTTTGCGCGTTTCCCCGGTCAGGTGCCCGGTTGCCGGCGGCGTGCGCAGCCGGTCGAGCACCATGACCCGATGCGGCATGTCATCGAAGAGCCAGACGCCATTCGCCACGTCGGAACGCGGCTGGCCGAAGAACAAGCGTTGAGAGAAGTCCGTGCCGCTGGCGAGTTCGACGTCGCCTTCTTCCGCTTCTTCGGGGTAGGCGGTCAACTGGTAGAAGCGCTCACGATCGGCAGCCGTCGCGCCCAGCAAGGTCGGGTTTGGGTTGAACCACCGCAGCAGCCAGGCGTGGATGTCCGCCGCGCCGAGGCGCCGCGCTTTGACGCCGGCATTGGAGAGACCACCGGCCAGCCGGTCGCACACCGTTGCCAGGGCCTGTTCGGGCGACTGGCCGCGACGGTGCGAAGCGCCCGGCGCGCGACGATAGACCACCATGCGCACGCGCCGCGTCTGGCCGCGCCACGGCAGGCGAGTCACGGTGGTGTCGTCGAACAGGCCGCCCGGCTTGGTGATGGCCCGTAGGTGATGCGCGAAGAACCGCAGGTAGAAGTCGCTGAACGCGCTGCCCTGCGCGCGTGGCTGGATGTAGTCCCGCAAGACGTTCAGATAATCCGTCCAGTCGGCTTCGTCCTGGGCATAGAGCTGTACCACCCAGGGTTGCTCGTCGAGTTCGTCGAAGCTGTCCTGCAGGGCATTCTCCAGCGCGTCTCGGGCCTGCCACAGCCAATCGCTTTCGCGTCCTTCGGTGCCGATCGGTGTCAACTCGAAGAACGCCGCCACCGATTCACCGTCCTCCAGCAACAGGCTCTTGGCGTCGGCCAGATATTCCACCCACGGCAACAGGTCCACGAAGGACGGCGCCACGTCGTAGAGGGCCTGTTCGTCCGCCTGAGTGGCGGGCCGGTGTTTCGGATCGAGGCGGGTGCCGGGCTCGGGAATGCCATGCGCTTTCAGGTCGGCCACATGGCGTTCCCAGGCGTCGGCCTGCTGTGCCTCGGATTCCTCGGATGCCGGCACAGGTTTGCGCGGCCACGGCAGCGACCACGCCATTCAATAGTCCTCCACGCGCTCGCCCGGCAGGGCGTACTGCACGCGCTGATAGAGCGGGAACACCGTGCTGTAGCCGGGCACCGGCACCGGATCGGAGCCGGCCAGGTGCGGGAACACGTACATCACCAGGTCCGGGTTGGGGAGGCGGTGGAACTGCCGGTAAATCTCGTTCTGCGCCGTGCGGGTGTAACGGGTCTGCACGCTGGGCGCGGCCTGCACGTCCGTGTCGGTGAGCGGCCGGCGCAAAGCCTGCCGGGCGTCCAGCAGCTCGCGCGATGCGCGGCCGCCGCCCGCCGGTCCGCCCGTTTCCTGATTCCAGATGTCGAGCATGGTCTGGTCGCCGTGGGTCAGCAGCTTCTCCTTGCTGGTCGCGCAGCCGGCCAGTGCGACGACCGCGAGCACGACGGCGAGCCGTTCAATCCAGATCCGGGACATGGGAACCTCCGAGACGGTGATCGACCCGGCGCCCCTTGGCGTCGTAGTCGATGGTGAGTGGCTGCTCGATATGCACGGCGACCTTGGCGCCCGGCTCGACGTAGACGGCGGCGAAGGCCTGGCCGTAGAGCTTGTTCACCCACTGCGACATCTCCTGCACCCCGCTGGCCAGGATGCGGCCCATGGCTTCGTTGGCGGTGATCCCGACCGTCCCGATCGAGCCGTCGCTGCCGACGTAGGACACCCGGCCGCTGTCCGAGTCGATCAGCGAGGCCGCGCCCGCGCCGGCGGCCGTGATCAGCGCCTGGGTGCCGAGATACTGCTGGGCGTTGCTGCGCCGTTCACCGCTGACACAAGGGATGCCGTAGGGATCGCTGATCCAGCCGAGACCTCCCTGGGTGCCGGTGTCGCTCCGGTTGCTGCTGTTGCGACCGGACTCTTCCGGCAGCGTGCGGATGGTGCCGTCCTCGAACACAAAGGTGATGGAGCGGATTTGCCCGCGCACGCAGGAAAGCGTCCAGTCCCCCGAGGCCGTGCCGCTGACCACCGCGCCGGCCACATCCGGGATGTCGATGCCGTTGGCCGTGAGGTTGTCGGGGCCGATGACGACCTTGAACGGATAGGGATCGTTCACCGTGCCGTCGATGGGCACGCGCCCGATAAGAGCCGTCATCGCGATCGATCCCATCAGGGTCGAGTTCGACGGCACCGTGTAGACCGCCTCAAGCGACGACGTGCCGACGGCGCCGCCGGTGGCGCGGCCGAGGGTCTCGGATGCGGCGTCCAGGGTTTCCCCGACCGGGCTGAAATCGTTGGGGAAGCTGAAGCCGCCGCGACTGCCGCTCCTGCCTTCGGCGGGCCTGGCGTCGTCCGGCTCGATCCAGCGCACGGCATCGCGGCCGAAGTGCTGGCCATCGCCTTCTTCCAGCCCGAGACCGATCGGCAGATCGGTGTGGCCGCCCCTGCCTCCCAGACCTTCAAACTGGCGCTGCAAGTCCTGCAGCAGCCCTTGGGCCTGCTGCCGTTCGCTGGCCACCTGCTCGCGATCCTGACGCAGTTGGGCGCGCTCGGTGTCCAGGGCATTCTGGATACGTTGCTCGATCGACCGCTCGCGCTGGCGAAGGCGGTCGTTCTCGGTCCGCTGGTTGCGGTTGTCCGCCAGCGCGGTCTGCAATTCGTTGCGCAACTGCCGAACCTGGGCCACCAGCGTGGCGACGGTATCGAGCGGCGTGTCGCCTTCGATCCCGAGCGCCCGCATCTCGTCCGCCGTCAGTTGACCGCCGGCATCGTCGGGGATAGGCGACGTGCCACGATCGCCGGAAAACAGCTTGATGCCGACGAACACCAGCAGCAGCACCATCGGCAGCATCAACCACTTGAGCAAACCGTTACTGCGCATCGCCGGCTCCTTCAGCGCTGCCGGCCGCTGCGGAGGCCGGCATGTTGTGCGAAGCGTCGATGGGACTGATGGCCGGCAACAGCGATTGCGCCAGGCCGCGGCCGCGCGTCACCAGGTACACCACGCTGGTATCGCGCGAGTCGCCGGCCGGCCCCAGGTCGGGGTGCTGGAACGTCGCGGTGACGAAATCACCCTGCAAGGCGCGCGGGTCCAGGTCGATCCACCGGGCGGACGTGTTGGTCAGCCGGATCGCCGTCACCCACTGGCCTTCCAGCCGCCACGCGGCCAGCGCCCTGGCGCGCACCGGCAGGGTCGGCAGCAGCGTGTCGAGCGCCAAGTCCCGGCGCAGGTTCACGCGCACGATGCCGCTCACCGGCTCCACCGTGCGCAGCGGCGCGTACAGGTTCTGCGCAGCGTAGCGCGTCAGCACCACGGGCACCGGCGTCTCCCGCGCGGGGAGCCGCGCCGTGTCGGCGGCTGGCGGCGTGCCAGTGTCACCGTAGCGCTTCGCGTGCGACTCGCCCTCGATGATGCGCACAGGTTCCAGTGGCGCCTCACCGGGTTCGGCGGCGATGTCGAGCAGGATCAGGATGCCCGTGTCGGCATCCTGCAATTGCAGGCGGGTCGGCTCGATCGGTTCGCTGGCGCGCAGGTAGATGGCACCACCGGCGCTCTGCACACGCAGGCGGTCGCCCAGCGAAGCGGGCACGCCGATGCGAACATTGCGGTCGATGAAGATCACGCGCTCGTGGCCGACCACGAGAGGCACGGACAGCGGCAACCGCTCCCAGCGCAGAATCTCCAGCGCCATGCCGTTCGGAATCAGCCCCAAGGTCAGGATGGCGGTTGCCAGAAAGCTGAGGACAAGACGTTTCATCGCGCGACTCCCTACGGACCGCCCGCACCATCGACGGCGGAGGCGGATGCCGCCTGCGTCGCGATGCGTTGCGGGGTGCTGCTGTAACAGTCCAGCGCCAGGCCGAAGGGATTGCGCTCCGGGTCGATGTCCAGGCGCACCACTTTCAGCGGATACCGCACCAGGGCGCGCTTGACCTGCTCGGCGCCGTGGTACTCATCGGCCGTTACGTCCAGCGTGACGATCCAGTCGCGGTCGGACACCACGCGGACGCGCGCCGTCGGGTCGTCACCGAAGCCGCGACCGGGAATCTCGTAGATGCCCCGCACGCGCTGACGCAGTTCGCCGGTGCTGCGGCGCTGCTCGTAGTCGCGCCGCAGGAAGGTCTGGCAGCCGGGCGTCAGGTAGGCCGACAGCGCATGGATGTTGCGCGCGTAGTCGTCCTCGCCGTTCGTCGGCCAGCGGTTGAGCTGCTGGAAGACATAGAAGGTAAAGGCATAGACCGATTCCGGCGGCACTTCCCACCACTTGCGCACGCTGCCGGAACGCAGGTCCGGCGGAACGTGGATGGTCAGATCGCGGGGCGCGCTCCACCAGCCGAAACCCAGCACCAGGGCGACGACGAACAGCGCACCGGCTCCCAGGCGCAAGGTCTTGATATGCGCTTGCAGGTGTGTGATCTCGTTCTTGAAGCGGCTCATGGCGCACTCCTGCGCGTCGTCCAGTAGCCCGACCGCGTGACCAGCGATTTGCCGCTTGTGTAGGGCGCGAAGGCGGGATGGCGCAGCGCGATCCACCATTGGAGGTGCCGGTACAGCCAGGTATCGGGACGCCCCCGCTTGTGGCGTCGCAACGCGCTGCCGCCCGCGAACACGCCCAGGCCGATGGCGGCCACGATCAGCGTCGGCACCAGCGCGAGCGTGGATGCCAGCCACGCCAGCGGAATGCCCAGCACCAGGCCGGCCGTGGCGGAGAGTCCCACGCAAACCCACAGCTCATCGGCCGTCAGCCCGCGCACCACCACGGGCTGGCGGTTCAGGCGATGCGGCAGGAACGTCACCGTGCCGTCGTGCAGGCTGTCCTGGCTCCCCGACATTGCCCCAGCCTCCTTACAGGACGCCGGTGGCTTCGGTGAGCAGCCAGATGCCCACGACCAGCAGGATCGCGCCGATCGCGACGGTGAGGCCGAACTGGCCCCAGGTCTTGCGCCCGGTGTGAATCTCCGAATAGGTGCTGTAGGCGTGGTAGCAGACGCCGACGAACATCGAAGCGACCACCAGCAGCGCGACCAGCATCACGATGTCGTAGCCGTAGTTGCGCAGCGTCTCCATGATGCCGCTGCCGGTGCCCCGCGAAGGGTCTTCGATGGTAGGCAGGCCCTGGGCCTGCACGATCGGCGACAAGCTCGCGGAGATCACGGCGACGGCGGGCAGGCCGGCCAGGCGTGCGAAGCGAGTGGAGATGGAACGGAAAGTCATGGCGGTGTCCTCTTTGCGTCAAGAGAGAAGGAAAAACGTCAGCACGACGTACATCGCGACGAATCGCACTGCGACGCCGAGAAACTGACGCTGGGAAATGCTGTCTTCGGCCCAGCCGACGTAGGCGGTGCGCAGTGCCCAGACGCCCCACAGCAACAGCACGACGAACACGCCGCCGACCAGGACGACGGAAACATCGGAAGGGCCGAAGCCGCTGTTGGCCTGAAAGGCGGCGACCTGATCGCTCGTCATGGCGTGTCCTCCGCCTCTTGGCGGTAATCGCCGATCAGCGTTGCGGAATCGCGCGGTTGTGCGCGTTGCGGCGTCAGGTAGTCGCGAATGCCACTGCGGACACGCTCGATGTCCTCGCGCAGCCGCGCGTAGTCGAAGTGATAGCGGGAGGCGTCCTGCCTCGGCAGGCGCTCGCTGTGTTCGGCCAGCCGGTCGAGCATGTCGAGCTGACGCACGAGCGCCGCGAGCTGCGCATGCTCGGAATCCGTATCAGCGGCGAACGCGCTTGGCGTGACCAGCAGCAGGCAGGCCAGGGCTGGAGCCAGCGCGCGCCACCGGACGAATGCTGTGTTGGCCGTCGTGCCCATCGCGCGATCCGAAAGTTGTATCGATGGCGTGATGCTGCGGCGAGAAGGGATGCGTTTCCGCAATCAATAAGAACGGCCGATCCACCGCATTCCTTGGGCGCATCGCACGCGAACGCTAGAGGTACTTCTTGAAGCTCCCGGCGGCCACGTCCACGGCCACGCCCAGCAGGACGGCGCTGGGCAGCAGGATCAGCAGCGGGCTTATGCTCACCGGCAGCGCCAGGTAGACCGCCCAGGGCAACACCACCAGCGGCATCAGGCTTGCCTTCGCCCGGTGATAGACGAAGCCGGATTCACGCCCCGCGCCGAAGCGACGGATGTCCCGTCGCACCAGGCCGTCCACGAGGCCGGTGAAAGCCGCCATGAGGAACAGCGGCAGCATCAGACACAGCACCAGCAGGCGCACGAGGAACACCAGCACCGTGTACGCCGCCGCGATCAGATAGCTTTCCAGGTGGACGTAGACTTGGCTCAGGTAGTAGCGGAAATCCTTGACGTGGCCACGGCTGCCGGCGCTGGCCTGTGCGGCAGCGTTCTGCACCCACTCCAATAGCCCGGTCTTGAGGAAGACCCACTCATACGCCCACTCGACCACCCGATGGGCGGTGCGCCCCGGTTCCTGCACCACCACGCTGCGCGTGAAGTGGGTCGATAGCTGGTCCAGCTCGTAGGCCACCATGTCTTGCGCATGCCGCCATCCCTGTTCCGGCCAGAACAGGTGCATGCCGATCCACTCGATCAGGATGCACAGCAGCAGCGATCCGCACAGCACGCCGAAGAAGCGAAACGGCAAGGTGACAAGGCTGGCGAGAAAACCTCGTTGGCGTACCTGCTGGTGCTGCGCCGCGACGGCCGGATCGCTCATGCCATTTCACCTTCGCCGGCATCGGCGACGGCCATTCGCTTGAAGTCGTCGATCAGGTCTTCCGGCAGTGCTTCGCGTTGCAGCGCCGGCAGGCTCTGGCTTTCCCACCAGTCGCCGGCATCGACGTAGTGCTGACGCATGTAGCCGGCCAGCTCCTGCAAATCCTTGGGCATGGCCTCGTCGGCGTCGGGCGCGGGCAGCGGCATGCGGATTTTCCACAGGCTGCCGCCTTCGAGCAGTGCGAATGCCTGCCCCTTCGGCAGATTGACCACGTGTGCCGGCTCGATCAGCGGCACGCTGGTGGTGGTGATGCGGTCCTGCGTGTTGGACGTGAACGCGGTCTGCCCCTGGGGATCGGAGGTATCTGTCGCGCCGCTGACGACCGAGGTGGTGTAGATCTCGACCTTGGGCAACTGGCGGGTCAGCAGTTCGGCGGTGATCGTCTCCCGCACACGCAGCATGAACAAGTTGTTGAAGTTGCCGATGACCTGGCCGGCCTTGGCGCGGTTGCCGATGCGCGCCTCGATGTCGCTGAGCGTTTGCGTGTAGGCCGTCACCTGCACGCCCGCGCCGCCGCCCTTGTTCACCATGGGAATGAATTCATCCCCCATGAGTTCGTTGAACTCGTCGGCATGGACGTTGATCGGCACCTTCACACTGGCCGCCGCACCGGGCAGGCCGTCGTCGATACCGAACTTGTAGATGTGCCCGGCGACCGATACCAGGTCGGAGAACATCGAGTTGCCCACAGCCGCAGCGACCTCGGCGTCCGACAGCGCATCCAGGCCGACGTAGACCACGGCGCGTTTGCGGATGATCTGCATCCAGTCGAAGATCGGTCGCGGATCATCGAGATCGGCATAGTTCGGCGCCAGGAGTTGCGCGATCTTGCCGGTGGTGAGCTTTTCCAGCAGCGGCAGCAGCGAGGCGACGATCTTGTCGAAGTAGGTGCGGTCGTAGCGCACCGCCGAACGCAGGCCGTCGAGCACCGGGTCGTAGACGCGCACCTGCGACAGATACTGCTCGATCGCCACCACGCGCTTTTCCCGTCCGATCATGTGGCGGGGAATGTTCTTGTCGTTCAGCCTGCCTTCGAGCTGGACGATGACCTCCCAGGCCTTCGGTTCGGCCTTGGCGAAGAAGTGCTGCGCGTACTCGATGAACAGCGCATCGATGTTGATGACGTGGCGCTGGATCAGCAGGTAGTCGGGGCGTCGTCCCAACTCCACCAGGGCGCGCGCGATGATGTTTACGAATCGCCAGGCGAACTCACGAAACGCGGCGCTGTTGCCTTCGCCGGAGAGCTGGCCGGCGATGCGCGTGGCGACTTCCGAAATCCGCCCAAAGCGGCCCACCGCGTTGTAGCGCGCTGAGATGTCCGGCCAGCCGAGATGAAAGCAATAGAACTCCCCTGCGCGCCCGGCGCGCTGGGCCTCCACGTACATGCGCTTGAGCAGGTCCGCATCGCCCTTGGGATCGAAGACGATCACGACTTCGTGTTCGCCGTTGACCTTGCGGCGGATGTCCTGGGTGATGAACAACTCCGCGAGCCGTGTCTTGCCGACGCGGGTGGTTCCCAGGACCAAACTGTGACCCACTCGCTCACCGAGCGGCAGCGACACATCGACCTCATGCGGTTCGATGCCGTGCAACTGTGGCAGACCGCCGACCGGCGGCAGCGGCCGCACCGGGTTCAGCGGGTTGTCCCAGGTGGTCAGGCGGGCCAGACGCGATAGCGGGAAAGGTGCGAACTCCAGGCGCTCTTCCAGCCGCCGCGCGGAGCGGTAGAGCGGTGTCGGTTCGACGTAGCGGCGAAACTCCGGCCGGTAGGTCTGCATCAGCCTGTGGATGTGGCGCTGATCCCAACGAAAGCCCCGCCCCACGAACAGGCGCTGCTGGCTCACCGGCACGTCGCGGCTCGCCATCACGTAGCGCGGTATGCGGCGGATGTTGCGGCGATAGCGCAGGATTGCCCAGGCTTCGTAGAAGCGGATGGTGCCGAAGGTCAGAAAGGCCAGCGCGCCGGCCAGGCCCAGCAGCGGGCTCAGTGCCAGCGACCAGGGCGCGGCGAGGCAGAGAACGGCGGCACCGAGGCAGACCGCGACGGTGTACAGCTCGACCGCTGGCCGCAGCAGGACTTCCACCGAATGCGGCTGGGCCATGTCACTGCTCGATCCCCGTGGCGGTGATGAGCACGGGGTAGTGGCGGATGCCGAGCCGTCGGGCCAGGTCGTCGGCGGAGACCGGGGACAAGGTGAGTTCCGGCGCAAGGCGCCGCAGGGCATCCAGTGCGTCCTGGGATTCGACGTTGACCACGAGGCCGACCGCGCCGAGTTCGCGCAAGGTGTCCGCGCGCTGGCGCAGCCACTGGTGCGAGCGCTCGTCGTCGCCCAGCAGGAACAGCGGCCTCAATCCGGGGGCCTCGATCACCCGGCGCTCGATCGCACCCGGCGTCAGCGACGGGGAACGCACCGGCAGCATGTCGGCTTCGCCAAGGCGCTCCCCCTGTGGCGGCAGCTCGATGCGCGGCGGCGGGCGTTCCCGGCGGGAGGCTTGAGGCTGGAGATCCAGCGCCTGGTAGTAGGGCAGCGCGGAAGTACCACCCCGATCCTCGACGACGACAAGGGGCTGGTCGGTGGCATGAGCGGTGAGGGCCAGCAGACCCAGCAGAGGCAACACACGCAGGCGGATGTTCATGGTCGAAGGCTCCTCGATGCGATGGTCGGAACCGGGCTGCCCTGTACGCGCGCCAGATGCTGCTGAACGCTGTGGCGGTAGCGGGCTGCCGGCGCGCCACCGGCGGGACGGTGGTAGCGGCCGATGGCGAGCAGCCAGTCATCGCCGGGCCTGTGGTGCTCGCGCAGGATCGTGGCGGCGAGTGCGAGATTCCGGTACGGGTCCAGCAGCTCGCAGGGGTGATCGAAGCGGTGTGCCTGGTAGCCGGCGTTGATCTGTCCCAGCCCGACGTCGATGCGCGTGGCCGGCACTTCCCGCAGCGCGCGCCGCAGGTTCGCGCAGGCGGCCTCGCGGGTCTGGAATCGGCGTGCCTGGCCGGCGACATTCAAGGTCCACGGCCAGGGCGTTCGCCGTCCGCGCAGCTCGATGCCGCTTTCCTGCAAGGCCACGGCGTACAGCACGGCGGAGGGAATGCCGGCGTCGTGCGCGGCCAGTTGATAGGCCGGCGGCGGAATCTCCCGTGCCTGGGCGGGCGTGATCCAGACGGCGAAGAAAAGCAGGCAGAGCGCGCTCGCGCGGTACAGGCTCATTGACGCTGCCATTGCCCGTTGACCTCGCGCACGACGGCCGGCAGCTCGCCCGGCACACCGATCGACAGCCACCGGCCCGCGTCGTGATTCAGGGTGATGGTCCGCGCGCGGACCTTGGCCGGCTCGATGCCCGCCCTGGCGGCCCATTGCCGGATGCGCGCATCGTCCTGGCGGCTGCCGACCATGTAGAGATCGAAAGCCGTTCCCGCTGCCTGCAACTGCTTCACACGCTGCTCGCAGGGCGGGCAGTCGTCCTTGATGAAGACCGCCAGCCTGCCGAGGGCGCCGGACGTGGCGGGGGCAGCGCCGGCATCGGTCAGGACAACGGGCTGAAGCGCGGGATGGAGCCGCTGCCAGGCGTCGTCGTAGGCGCGCTGGTACGCCAGCAGCTTCTCGACGCGGCGGGCCTCGGCCTGGACCTGAAGCTCCGCGTAACGTCGGCGTTCCTCGTCCGTGCGCGCTTCGATGCCCAGGGCGGTGAAGGGATCGAGGCCGGGCGAATACACGCCCAGCGGTCCCTGCATCAACTGCCGGTAGCGCGCCCACTCTTCGGTTTGCAGTCCCCAATCCCGCGCCAGGCGTTCGTCGAGATCGGCGTCGATGGCGGCCCTGTCCCGGCTCTGGACGATGCGGGAATCGGCGGCAGGCGCGTTCTGCGCGACGGCGACCGCCGAAGCCATCGAAGTGACGGCGAACGCCAGAACGAAACGAACGAACCACGGCTTCACGAAGACCTCCTACGGCACGCTCAAACGCCGCGCCTGCCCGTTGAACAGAAAGGTCGCGGTGCGCCCTTCGAGGGATTCGAGCCGCCAGCCGCTCTCGGTCTCGCCGAGACGCAGCACGCGCACCGACGCGAGCGAACGGGAATCGGCGGGCGCGATGGACAGGAAGCGCTCGCCGGCACGCAGTTCGATGTCCAGCAGGCGGAATGGCGGCTCGACGGTCGTGGGTCGCGCGGCCTCGGCCGGGGGCGGGCGACGTGGCGGCGCGGCGGCGGGTGCCGGCGTCTGGCGGACTTCCTTCAGACGCGCTTCGAGCTGTTCCACACGGCTTTGCAGGTGCGCGATGTCGGTGGCAACGTCCTGCGCGGGGTCCGCCTGTTCAAGCCGGGCAAGCCGTTCCTCCAGGGCCTGGCGAACCGCGTCGAGGCTGGCCTGGGTCAGCGGTTCGGGCTGGTATCCGATGCTATCCGTGCGCGACTCCAGTTCGGTGAGGCGGCCATCCAGCAGCGCGACCTCGATGGCCGGTGCGCTGGCTCGCACCTCCTCGGCGAGACGGGACAGGGACACGTGATTGACGACGACGGCCGCGCTGACGAGCAGCAGCCAGGTCGCTGCGGCGACGCGCAGCAGGCGGGTGCGGGATGTCGGATGGAAATCGGGAGGCAGGGTCATGGCAGCGGCTCCTGTTCCTGGGTGAAGCACACGCGCCGCGCCACGTCATCGACCTGAAGCTCCCAGGCCGGCCCCGCCAACGTCAGCAGGGCGTCGCGCAGGAACAGCGGCCCAAGCCGCAGGTGCGCCGCCGGCAAGGGAAGATGGTGGAGCGCTGCGGCGTCGGGATCGGCTTCGCAAAGGGTGTAGCCGGAACGCAGCAGCACGTAGCGCAGCGCCTCGCCGACCGTCGCGGGCAAGGTCGCCGGCATCGACACGTCGATGACCTGCAGCAGCAGGTCTTGCTGGGCGGTCTCCGGGACCAGCTCCACCAGGGTGTAGCGGCCATACCGGACGATGGGAATCCAGCCGTCCGGCACGGGCTGCGCGCGTGCTTCGGGCTCCGGCTCGATGACGGGTGGCGCGACGGAGGACGTGGCGCATCCGGTGGTCAGGGCGACGGCAATCAGGCCGGCGGCAAGCGCGGTGTGTCCGGCCAGGTGTTGGCGGCGAATGGGTGGCATGCGGCGGCTCCCAAGGGCATCGTGGTGCCACCATCGCAGGGGAAGGCCGTCGCATCAGCGAACAAAGGGAACTGCGGACCGCCCGATTTCTTGGCTAGTGAACTCGAATGATGATTCCTATTGAAAGTCGCTTATCGGCTGTAGATCGACAGTCAGCTTGAAGCAGGTGTACTTCCGACTAGCTTCTTAGAAGCCGTAGTCCGTTGAAGACCACCAGTAGGCTCGCACCCATGTCAGCGAACACCGCCATCCACATGGTCGCCTGTCCAGTAAAAGTGAGCACCAGAAAAACAGCCTTGATGCCGAGTGCTAGAACGATGTTCTGCATCAGCACTCTGGCAGTCGCTTGGGAGAGGCGAACAAAGGTCGGTATCTTGCGCAGGTCGTCGTCCATTAACGCTACATCCGCCGTCTCAATGGCGGTGTCGGTGCCGGCGGCACCCATGGCGAAACCGATGTCCGCTCGTGCCAACGCTGGTGCGTCGTTGATCCCATCACCAACCATGCCAACCTTGCCATCAAGCGCCAACCGTTCGACTTCGCGCAGCTTGTCCTCTGGAAGCAGGTTGCCTTGGGCATCATCAATCCCTGCCTGCCGGGCGATTGCCTGGGCAGTGTGAGGATTGTCTCCGGTGAGCATCAGAGTCTTTACGCCCAGCGCGTGCAGATCAGTTATGAACCGCCCCGCCTTTCGAGGAGGCCATTTGGTTTAAGTGCAGGCGGTTAACTCGGCCTGTTCTGGGGAGGGTTGTTTGGCGAGTTGCCGGTAGTAGTTTGCCTCAGCCTCGGCGGGCGGGATATAGCCGATAGGTTCGAGCAGCCTCACGTGGTTGAACCACGCCACCCATTCCAGCGTCGCCAGTTCCAGCGCCTCCCGCGTCTTCCACGGGCCGCGCCGGTGGATCAGCTCTGCCTTGTACAAGCCGTTGATCGTCTCCGCCAGTGCGTTGTCGTAGCTGTCACCCTTGCTTCCCACGGAAGGCTCGACACCCGCTTCGGACAAGCGCTCGCTGTAGCGGATGCTGACGTACTGCGAGCCCCGATCCGAGTGGTGAATCAGGCTGTCGCGTTCCGGTTGGCGTGCGTACAAAGCCTGCTCCAAGGCATCCAGAACGAAATCTGTCGTCATGGCTCGGCTCACCCTCCAGCCGACGATGCGCCGGGCGAACACGTCGATCACGAAGGCTACATACAGCCAGCCTTGCCAGGTCGAAACGTACGTGAAATCCGAAACCCACAGCTGGTTCGGGCGATCTGCCTTGAACTGGCGATTCACCCGATCCAGTGGGCACGGCTGCTTTGGGTCGGGCACGGTCGTGCGCACAACTTTGCCGCGCACCGCGCCGCGCAAGCCCAGACGCCGCATCAGGCGCTCGACCGTACAGCGCGCGACTTCAGTGCCGTCTCGTTTCAACTGCCGCCAGACCTTGTCCGCGCCGTAGACGGAGAGGTTGGCTTGCCAGACGCATTCGATCTCGGGGATCAAGGTGTCGTCGCGCTGCACACGGGTGCAGCGTTTGGTCGGATCACGCTGGCACGCGGCGTAACGCCAATAGCCCGACGGGGCGATCTGCAGGACACGGCAGACCGGCTCGACCCCGAAAGCATCGCGATGCTGATCGACGAAAGCATTCATGACTTCAGACGGCGGTCGAGCTCCGCCTGCGCGAAAAACGCGCTTGCCAGTTTCAATATCTCGTTGGCACGGCGCAGTTCTTTGTTCTCGCGTTCGAGTTCTTTGACGCGCTGCGCCTCGGCGCTGGTCACGCCCGGACGCTGGCCGGTGTCGGTCTCGTGCCGACGCACCCAGGTGTGCAGCGTTTGCGCGGCGCAGCCCATCTTGGCAGCGACCGATTCAATGGCGGCCCACTGCGACGGGTGATCGCCGCGACTCTCTGCAACCAGACGCACAGCACGTTCGCGGACTTCAGGGGAAAACTTGACGGGTTTCTTCATGGCTCCATTCTCTCAAGGGATGAAGCCTCCTCAAATTGCGGGGCGGTTCAGATTGAGTCCGTGCGTCAGATTGAGGCTCTGCCNCACCAACGGTTCTCGGTTCGAAAGCGTGCATCGGTGATGAACTGGGTAATCAACTTCATGTCGGCGCGCGCCTCGGCCACCAGCGGGAAAAGAATGGGCCAGACGTGCGGCATGTCCGGCCGGGTGAGCAGGCGCGCTTCGGTGCCGGCCGCACGTGCACGCGTGGCCACGGCGTAGGCATCGTCTCGCAGGCACTCCTCGTCGCTTGCGCAGATCATCAGGGGTGGAAGGCCCTCGAAGTTGCCGTTCAGCGGCGAGACCTTGGGGTCGGTTGGGTCGTGGCCCTGAAGGTAGGCGTTGCCCATCATGCGAATGACGTTTTGCGAGAGCATCACGTCACTGTGGTCGTTCTCTGCCCAGCTGGGGGCGGTGCCGCTGAGGTCGGCGCCGGGCGAGAGCAGCACGGCGCAGCGCGGCATGGGCAGACCCTCATCGCGGGCGCTTTGCAGGGTGACCAGGGTCAGGTTGCCGCCAGCCGAGTCGCCGGTGACGATCAGGTCTGCCGGGTCGGTTCCGCATTCGATCAATTCCCGATACACCGCGAGACAGTCGTCCGGCGCGGCAGGAAACGGATGCTCGGGCGCCAACCGGTAGTCCGGCAGAATCACCTGCGCCTGCAGACGCCGGGCCAACGCGCCGCAAAAGGGATGGTAAGTCCTGAGCTTGCCGCCAATGAAGGCGCCGCCGTGCAGGTGCAGAATGGTCAGGCGGGGATTGCGCGGGGCCAGGCGCTCGCAGGGCACGCC
>PAKU01000017.1 GCA_002706265.1 Polycyclovorans sp.
CCCAGACGCAAGGCTCAGCTGCTTCATCAGGATCAGACTCTCAATAGGTCATCGAAGAAGCGAGAATTGTCCCATGGGGCGGGGTTTTTCAGATGATCCTTAACTGTCGGTACAGGGGGATTCATGGCGCTTGGCTGTGGTTCAAAGCCCGAAATGCACCATGCGTCTTCATACCGATGCTAGAGAGCAGGCGCTGTCAGACAAATGACCCGCGCGTTACATTTATGTCATTCACTTGTCATCTACGCGGGTTCCGCGCAGCAATCAGACAACTGCTTTGCGGTCGCCTGCTCGGGCCGGGGAGGCGCTGAACTGCCAGTGACATAACGCGATAGGTTCAGATGGCGATGGACGATCCAAACGAAAAGAGACACCCGGCTTAGAGCCCGCACAGAAGAAACCGATTGACGATCGGTTTTTCAAAAATCATACTCTGAACTTCCTAAGTCAAGAAATTGAGGTTCAACCGTTTGACCAACCCTAGTGTGCCGCCGCTCGGCGACCTGGAAATTGCCGTGCTCGAAGACATCTGGCGCTTCGGTTCATCCGACGCCAAGACTGTCCATGCACGAGTCAAACATTCGCGTTCGATTGCATTGAACACCGTGCAGTCCGCGTTGGAGCGCCTGTTTCGCAAGGGGATCCTGCAACGCGAGAAGATCAGTCATGCCTACGAATACTCGGCAGGTGTTTCTCGCCGGGAGTTGGTTCGCAAGCTGGTGGAATCCACGGTGCATCGTGTCGCCGGCACACAATCGGATGCGTTGTTGTCGGCTTTTGTCGATCTTGCCGTACAAGCGGATGGAGACCAGCTCAAACGATTGGAGGAATTGATTGCGCGGCGTCGTGCTGAACTGGATGAGAGCCGCTGATGATGAGCTATGGGTCGCTACTTCAATCTGCGCTGCTGGCCGGCTTTGTTCTGGCGATTACCCTGTCTTTGTTGGTTGTGGCCTGTGAACGCCCGCTAAGTCGGCTGCTTTCGAGACAAGCGCCTCGGCAGCGAGTCCGAATACTTTGGTGGTTGCTGACCGCGCCTATATTGGTGGGCATTGGCTATGCAGTAGTGGCTATAGCAATGCCCTCGGCCCTTCACGACTCGGCCCGGTTTGCCGCCGCCTGTTCTGCGCACTCAGGCAACCTTCTACATTTGTGTGTCTGGCATCCGAACGAAAATGGGCAGAGCTCTTGGTTGTGGGGGGCGATTGCCCTGCTGGCGGGTTATGCAACGTGGTTGATAGCGCGGGCAGCAATCGGAGTCTGGCGGGTCCGGCAGACCCTGCTCACCATGCTGCGTTTGAGTCGTCGTTTTGGACACACAGACAGGCTTCGTGTGGTGGATGTCGATCAGCCCATGGCCTTCGCTTGCGGCATAGGGTCAGGCCATGTTTTGCTTTCCCAGTCGTTGCTCGACCAGCTCAGCCCAACTCAGCTACAAGTAGTTCTGGCCCATGAGCAGGCGCACCTTGAGCATCGCGATGCGTTCTGGCGTCTGATGGCGGGGATGTTGTCGGGCATCCAGTTGCCGGGCACTCGTCGGCGCCTTCTGCGTGACTACGAGCTTGCCTTGGAGCAGCGCTGCGACTTCATTGCTGCGGCTTCAGTGGGCTGTCAAATAACGGTCGCTGAAACCTTGGTCGCGGTGAAGAAAATTTACCACCATCACGCTTTAGCAGGTATGCCGCTGTCGATGGCCTTCCTCTCCGATTTCGTGCCCGAACGTGTTCAGGCGCTGTTGTCTCCGGGCCGCCGATCCAATTCATATCTGGGTTTATTTTTGGGCTTTACCGTGTTGGCGTTTTGCAGTTTGTCCACAGGGTGGCTGCACTACTTAAGGAAACACTGATCAAGTGTCTGAATTTTGCGCCGCTGCGCACTTGGGAGCCAAGAGTCGGCTGACTTTGCGGTTTTCAGCAGGCTTGGCATGAGAATCGCTCGGTTCTTCCCGATATTCGGGCTCTTTCGCATATTTGCCCACTGATTCTGCTTACTGCAGACGCAATTCATCTGCTGGGCTCGGGGATTCGTCGGGCGGCAATCAGCAGATTGGCCAGCCCGAACAGGCTGTAAAGCTGGGCGGTGTTCTTGAACAAGCCCCGATAGCGAGCCTTCCGATGCCTGAACAGGTTCTTGATGATGTGAAATGGGTGCTCGACCTTGGCACGCAGGCTGGATTTCAGTTGTTCGGTTTGCTGAAGCAGCCGTCCGCCTTCGGTGTCAGGGAGTTTGCGTCGCTTGCCCGGTCGCATCGCGATCTGCCAGGCGACGGTGTGTTCGGGGTTGCACTCTTCCCGCTTCTCCACACCCTGATAGCCCGCATCACCATGGGCGTGTCGCTCTTCGCCATGCAGCAGGGCATGGGCTTGGGTGATGTCAGCCACGTTACCCGCCGTGCCAATGAGGCTGTGCACCAGTCCCGAGGCGGCATCTACGCCGATATGGGCCTTCATGCCGAAGTGCCACTGGTTGCCCTTCTTCGATTGATGCATCTCAGGATCTCGCTCGCCTGCTTTGTTCTTTGTCGAAGGCGAAGCAGCAATCAGGGTGGCATCGACAATGGTGCCTTCCCGCATCAGCAGTCCCTGTTCGGCCAGGTGTCCCTTGATGGTCTCGAAGATCAGCTTCGTCAGCCCGTGGGTTTCCAATAGCCGCCGGAACTTCAGCACCGTGGTGGCATCCGGGGACGACTCCCGTCCCAGATCAATGCCGACAAACCGGCGAATTGCGCCAGAGTCGTAAATCGCATCCTCGATCCCCTCGTCGGAGAAACCAAGACATTGCTGGGCAACGTACATCCGCAGCATGCGTTCACAGCCTAGGGGAGGTCGACCATTGCCCGCCTTCGGGTAGAAGGGATCGATGACCGCAAGCAGTGCAGGCCAGGGCGTTGCGGCATCAATCTTCGATAAAAACCGATCCTGCCGCGTCTGACGTGGCTTGGCGGCATATTCGGCATCAGCAAAGCTGCGCTGCTTCATCACCCTCATCCCCGTGGAATTCGTCAGCAATATTTTCTCATGTCCAGTCAATCGCAAAAAGCGTTTGAGGGGACTTGATCAGTGTTTCCTTAGCGGGTTATTCCCCACAGCAAGATTACGTTATTGTAATGTTTGGGTCATCTGGCTGACAGGGGGGATCAGTTAATTTGGTTACACTAGGCATTACTTATGTTGATGCTGCCAGCATTCCGGTCGCTGTTGTCGGCCTGTCAGATCGGGCGTGATTCGAAAACGACAGTATCATCAACAAGCACTTCGCCACGGTTGATGTGATCGAGGGCAAGGTTATGAAAAACGATATCGTTGAATTGGAGTATTTATGAAAACGTATAGTGCGACACGCCGTCGCTTCGTACAGGGCCTTGCAGCCGGTGGCGTGCTGGCCGCCACACCGGCCTGGTTGCAGGCGGCTGTAAAAGGTGCGACCGCGCTGGGCTCAGCACCAGTACTCAGCGGCCGAGAAATCGATCTAGTGATCGCCGAAACTCCCGTCAATTTCACTGGCGTCACGCGCATGGCCACCACCATCAACGGTTCCATCCCGGCACCGACGTTACGGCTGCGGGAAGGCGATGACGTCACCATCCGCGTCACTAATCGTTTGCCGGTCGCCACCTCCATTCACTGGCACGGGATATTGCTGCCCTATGAAATGGATGGTGTACCCGGCATCAGCTTCAATGGAATTGCCCCGGGGGAAACCTTTGTTTATCGCTTTACACTTCGGCAGAGCGGCACCTACTGGTACCACAGCCACTCCGGCTTTCAGGAAATGACGGGCATGTACGGCGCCCTGATTATTGAACCACGGGCAGGCGAAAGACACCGCGCCGATCAGGATTACGTGATACAGCTTTCCGACTGGACCGACGAAGACCCGATGCGCGCTTTTAGCAAGCTGAAAGTGCAAAGCGATGTCTATAACTTCAATCAGCCCACCTTTTTCGATTTCACAGCCGATGTCTCCAAGCTGGGCTTGCAGGCGGCACTGGAAAAACGCCAGATGTGGAACCAGATGCGGATGAACCCGACCGATCTGGCGGACCTGTCGGCGGCCACCCTCACCTTCCTGATGAATGGCACCACCCCGGCGGGCAATTGGAGCGGCTTGTTCCAGCGCGGTGATCGCGTACGGCTGCGGTTTATCAATGCCGCCAGCAACAGCTTTTATGATGTTCGCATTCCCGGTTTGAAGTTAACGGTGATCCAGGCCGATGGCCAGGATGTCGAGCCGGTCACTGTGGATGAATTCCGCTTTGGCCCCGGCGAAACCTACGATGTCATGGTCGAGCCCCAGGACGACGCTTATACGATCTTCGCCCAGAGCATGGAACGCAGCGGNTANGCNCGCGGCACNCTGNNNGTGCNNCANGGNTTNANNGCNCCNGTGCCAGANCCCGATNCNCCCGAGTGGTTAACCATGAAGGATATGATGGGAGCAATGGGTGGTGGCGCCATGGGCCACGACATGATGAAAATGGACTCCATGGGCCAAACCAAGATGGATCATTCCCAAATGTCCGGCGGTATGGCCATGGACCACAGTATGCACGGCATGCAGCAGGGTTCTGANAACCCGCTTGCCAAACCTTCATCTACCATACGCCACGCCCGAACCGAATACGGGGCTTCGGTTGACCAACGGGTGGATACGCCAAGTACCAATCTCGACGACCCCGGTATTGGCCTGCGNAACTTAAGCCAGCGTGGNCTGCGCCCACAGGGNCACCGCGTGCTGACGCTGGCCGACCTGAAATCCATCGATGGTGTNCTGGATGACCGCCGCCCGCCNGCNAGAGAGCTGGAACTACACCTNACCGGCAATATGGAACGCTATAGCTGGTCNTTCGACGGGCTTGAATTCGGCAAAAGCACNCCAGTCTCCTTNCGTCATAACGAACGCGTGAGAATCATTNTACAAAACGACACCATGATGACGCACCCCATGCACTTGCACGGCATGTGGAGCGAACTGGAAACAGATCAGGGCGAATTGCGGGTTCGGCGCCATACAATTCCCGTGCAGCCTGCACAACGCATCAGTTTTTTGACAACACCTCACGATCTGGGCCGCTGGGCCTGGCATTGCCATTTGCTGTTTCATATGGACGCGGGCATGTTCCGCGAGGTGGTGGTGTCATGAAACGGATTTTGACGAAACCCTTAACCAACCTGATTTTAGCTGTCAGCGCATTTCAAGCGTCTACAGCCTTGGCGCAGATGGATCATAGCGCTATGCAAATGGAGGCAAGTGCCACAACGGTAGATGGCCGCGATCCTCACGCCTATTCAGACGGTTACACGCTAACCGAGGGGCCTTATGCACAGCCAGGTCCAAGACAATTAAAACTAGCGGATGAGCACGCTTTCTGGTCCGTTCTGGCGGATCGCCTAGAATATCAGAAAGACAACGACAGCACGGTTTACGATGCACAGGCTTGGTATGGCACCACCTTCAACCGCTTTGTCATTAAAGCCGAAGGCGATATTAGCAACGGCACACTTGAGGAAAGTTCCACCGATCTGTTGTGGGGCCATGCGCTCAACGCGTATTTCGACACCCAACTTGGCATTCGACTCGACAATTATAGAGATGGTAAAGATCGCCGATGGCTGGCAATGGGTGTGCAAGGTCTAGCGCCCTACTGGTTCGAGCTCGATGTTGCTGCCTATGTTGGCGAGGATGGACGAACCGCGTTCACCGCTCAAGCGGAGTATGAGTTGCTGCTGACACAAAAACTTATTCTGCAGCCCCGTGCAGAACTCAACCTATACGGCAAGGATGACCTCGATAACGGGCTGGGCTCGGGGCTCTCTGATTTAGCACTTGGCTTGCGCCTGCGTTATGAATTCAATCGGCAATTTGCGCCGTACATCGGTGTCGAGTGGACCGACACCTATGGCGACACAGCCGATTACCGACGTTCGGCTGGTCGTGATACCTCAGACACCCAATTCGTAGCTGGATTGCGGTTCTGGTTTTAACCAACGATACCTCGGTATCACCATTTATTGAAAGTAACAGGTACATTTCTATGAAAGGCAAACACTTCTCTTCGCTTATTGCGCTTACGACTCTGGCCATCGCTTTTTCTGTACAGGCCCATGACCCCAAAGAGCATATGAAAGATGCTGAAAAACCGGATTGCGCAGCCATGAAAAATATGGACCACAGCAAGATGGATATGAGTGACCCAATGATGCAGGCGATGATGAAGCAATGCATGAGTGAGATGAATCACGACATGTCTACAAGTAACGTTGCACCAGATGAGACTCAAAGCGAACAACAAAAATCTGAACACCAACACTAATCAATACAAGGAATTTTCATGCCGACGCTCACTACCTACATTAAGTGCCTTGTCGTTACCGCTGTTATTGCGCTTGCGGGTGGTGGGCTTTTTCTCTATTCGGGCTTCTATCCAATGGGTGCCGATGTTCCCCACAATCAGCTGACCTATTGGTTACTCGAAACCTTACGTGAGCGATCCGTAGCTAGGGCCGCCAGTGATATTGTAATTCCTCAAGACCTAAACACTTCCGAACGCTTGCTGGCCGGTGGCGCCGATTATAATGACATGTGTTCAGGTTGTCATTTGAAGCCTGGCAAAACAGATAGTGATTTCACTCTGGGACTGTATCCTGCGCCACCTAATCTAACCATGAGCAGTGATGAACATGGACACGAGCATGGCGTTGAAACCGATAATAACGACGCAGCCATTCAGCGACAATTCTGGATTATTAAACATGGCATTAAAGCCTCGGGCATGCCGGCTTGGGCACCGGGACATGACGATGAACGTATCTGGAACATGGTGGCGTTTCTGCAACGCCTGCCCGAGCTGTCGCCTCAGCAATACCAGGTCCTGACCGCACGCGGTGCGGATGACGCAGAACACCATTAAGGTTGGTGTCACTATGTCACATGCCCATCACAGCCACCCAGTCCGTCTGAGCGCCGAGCCCCACAGCACAGAATTGACCGACCCNGTGTGCGGCATGNCGGTCAAGAAGACNTCCTTCCACAAGGNCGAGTTTCANGGCNGGCTNTACTCNTTTTGCAGCGCGCNTTGCCGNAGCAAATTCATNNATAACCCACANCGCTATCTGACANGNTCCGAACCCCTNCNCCTAGAGGGNGANNCCAACACCGANTACAGTTGNCCTATGCANNCGGAAGTNAGGCAACTNNGCCCGGGCACCTGNCCGAAATGNGGCATGGCNCTGGAACCNGTGATGCCCAGTAGCTGANNCNNGGGANAANCCGGAACTCGCNGATTTCAGNCGTCGTTTCTGGNACACCTTACCNCTGACNNTCNTGGTGACNNTGATNGCNATGTCNGGTGGGNCNTTTGACNNTNTNCTGGGNACGGCNCGCCCCTGGNTGGAGCTGGCGCTGGCNACNCCGGTGGTGNTCTGGTCNGGCNGGCCNTTCTTNNNNCGCTGGTTNCAGTCCCTGAAGCNGCNNTCNCCCAATATGTGGACNNTGATCGGTACCGGTACCGGNGCCGCTTATCTGTACAGTGTCATCGCGACGCTTGCCCCCGGCATTTTCCCGGCTTCGTTCCGTCTCGATGGCCAAGTGGCGGTGTATTTCGAGGCGGCGGCCGTGATCATCTCGCTGACCTTGCTCGGACAGGTGCTGGAGCTGAAGGCCCGCTCGGAGACCGGTGCCGCCATTCGCGCCCTGTTGGGTCTGGCGCCCAAGACCGCGCGGCGTATCCGCGACGATGGCACCGAGGAGGATATTCCGCTGAGCCATGTGCATCCCGGTGATCGCTTGCGCGTCCGGCCCGGCGAGAAGGTGCCGGTGGATGGTCAGGTGCTGGAAGGCGAAAGTGCCATTGATGAATCCATGCTCACCGGCGAACCCATGCCGGTGAGCAAACGGCCCGGTGACGCGCTGATCGGCGCCTCGCTCAATACCAGCGGCGCACTGATCATGCGGGCCGAAAAGGTTGGCTCGGCCACCGTGCTCGCCCAGATAGTGCAATTAGTCGCCAATGCCCAGCGTTCCCGTGCCCCCATGCAACGCATGGCGGACGTGGTCGCGGGGTATTTCGTGCTGGTGGTGATGGTGATCGCGCTCGCCACGCTGGTGCTTTGGGGGCTGTTCGGACCCGAGCCGAGCTGGGCGTTCGGGTTGATCAACGCGGTAGCGGTGTTGATCATCGCCTGTCCTTGCGCGCTGGGCCTGGCGACGCCCATGTCGGTCATGGTGGCCACTGGCAACGCCGCTATTCGGGGTGTGCTGTTCAAAGACGCGGCTGCCATCGAACATTTGCGCCAGGTGGATACCCTGATCGTCGACAAAACCGGCACGCTGACCGAGGGGCGTCCCGCTTTCCATGCGGTGATCTCGGCGGGCAGACTCGCACCCAATGAGGTTTTACGCTTGGCGGCCAGCCTGGACCAGGGCAGTGAGCACCCGTTGGCGCAGGCGATTGTGGCCGAGGCGCACAAGCGGGGACTGAATTTGAGTCCTGCGGTTGATTTTGAGTCGGCTTCCGGGATTGGCGTGCGTGGCAAGGTGGAAAACCACCCTGTCGCCCTGGGCAATACCGCCTTGATGGAGGAACAGCAGGTCGAGTGGCGCGCCGTGGCCGATGAGGCGGAAATACTGCGCAGCAGAGGCGCCAGCGTGATCTATCTGGCCGTTGACGGCCTGCTGGCTGGCTTGCTCGCGGTCGCCGACCCCATCAAAGCCTCCACGCCACAAGCCATCAGCGAACTCAGGGCCAGCGGCTTGCGCCTGGTGATGGCCACGGGCGATGGCTTGACCACGGCGAAATCTGTCGCGCGCGAACTGGGCATCGACGAGGTATACGGTGAGGTACGCCCCAAGGATAAGGATGACCTTGTGGCTCGCCTGCAAGCCAAGGGTCACAAGGTGGCCATGGCTGGCGACGGCATCAATGACGCTCCGGCCCTGGCCCGCGCCGATGTCGGGATCGCCATGGGCACGGGCACCGATGTTGCCATGAGTACGGCGCAGTTAACCCTGGTGAAAGGCGACCTGCGTGGCATCGCCATTGCCCGGCAAATCTCGGTCGATACGGTAGGCAACATGCGCCAGAACCTGTTGTTCGCTTTCCTCTACAACGCCATGGGCGTGCCCATCGCCGCCGGCGTTTTGTATCCACTGACGGGGGGGCTGCTGTCACCGCTGATCGCCGCGCTGGCCATGAGCCTGAGTTCGGTGTCGGTGGTAGGCAACGCGCTGCGGCTGCGTCTCACCAGGACTACAGGAGGTGAAGCATGAACAAGCCTTCTGGCTCAGCACCAGGGGCTTGGCGGCACTCGGGCTGATCGCGGCGGCGAGTTATTTCCTGCTGGTCGAACATCGTGAGCACCTGTTGGCGTTTTTGCCCTATGCAATCCTGCTTGCCTGTCCTTTCATGCACCTATTCATGCATCACGGCCATGGTCATCACGGCGTGCAGTCGCAGGAAAAGGAAAGATACAAGGCGCTTCGCCTGCACGACTGAAGTCTGCTCGTTACCTTGTCATCCATTACTTAATGTTCTATTCAATTGTCGTCAGAGGCAACTATGTATCGATTTAAATTAACGGGCTTGGTGTTGGGGCTGTTGACGCTGCCCTTGATCGCGGCCTGTAATGATGGGCCTAAAAACCCAAAAACATCTGACCCATCCGCTGGTGCAGTTGAAACGCTTACCGTCTACAAAAGCCCTACCTGTGACTGCTGTAAAAAATGGATAGGTCACCTTGAAGCCGAGGGCTTTGAGGCCAGTGTCGAACACCCGGCTAATCTGGACGCCATCAAGGATCGCTATCGAATCGCAAACAACCTGCGTTCCTGCCACACAGCGGTGTCGTCACAAGGCTATGCCTTTGAGGGGCATATCCCGGCCCGCTATATTCATCAGTTTCTGGCTAATCCGCCAGCCGACGGGATTGGGCTGACAGTGCCCGCCATGCCCGTTGGCAGTCCGGGTATGGAGGTGGGTGACAAGTTCATGCCATACCGGGTTCTGCTGATGAAAAAAGACGGCAGCACTGAAGTGTTTGCCAGTGTCGAGAGCGCGGCTCAACAGGTTCAGCCACTCCAACAACCGGAAGCGCAGCCATGAAAATATTCGTCACCATGCTTTTTATCCTGCCGCTCGGTATAGGCAGTGTCATAGCCTTTGCGCAATCCCTTCCCGAGACCCTGACGCTGGACGAGGCGATAACCCTCGCCATAGATACCGATCCCTGGCTCACCGGTAGCCAGTACACTCAGCAGGCCCTCAATGATGAAGCGACCGCCGCGGCGACTTTGCCGGATCCCCGCATGAGCCTGATGGCTGGCAATTTTCCCGTGGACACTTTCGACCTCAACCAGGAAGCCATGACCCAGTTGTCGGTGGGGATCAGTCAGATGTTTCCCCGGGGTGACAGTCTGTCGCTCGCCCAGCAGCAGAAGCAGCAGCTAGCCGAGCAGCACCCTCTGCTAAGACTGGATCGCCGGGCCAAAGTAAGCGTCACGGTCAGCCAGTTGTGGTTGGAAGCCTTCAAGGCGCAGGAGAGTATCCGGCTGATCGAACAGGATCGCGCACTGTTTGAGCAGTTGGTGGATGCCGCCAAAGCGGGTTACTCCTCGGCGCTGGGCAGGGCACGTCAGCAGGACGTAATTCGCGCGCAGTTGGAGCTGATTCGTCTTGAAGACAGACTGACGATGCTCAGGCAGCAACAGCAAGCCGCACAAAAGCGTCTGACCGAATGGATCGGTGCGCCTGCCACTGTCCCTCTGGCTCCGGTACTACCGACACAGTCTCTTTCCAGGCCACTGTCGGTACCGACCATTAAGCAGGCCAGCGAGCATACGCGCTACGAATGGATCCGCCATCATCCCGCGCTACGGGCACTGGACCAGCGTATCGACGCAACGCAAACCGGTGTGGATCTGGCAAAACAGAAATACAAGCCCGAATGGGGCCTGACCGCCCAATACGGCTATCGCGACAGCGATCCCATGGGGCGCGACCGGGCCGATCTGTTCTCCGTTGGCGTCACCTTCGATCTGCCCCTTTTCACCGGTAACCGGCAGGACAAGGAAGTCAGCGCCGCCGTAAATCGAACCGAGGCCATCAAAACCGAAAAGTACTTGCTTGGTCGTCGGCTAATGGCGGAACTGGAAACCGCGAGCGTACAACTGGCACGTCTCGATGAACGCCAGGCGTTATACACCGATCAGCTGTTGCCGCAAATGGCCGAGCAGGCAGAGGCTTCACTTTCGGCCTACAACAACGACGACGGCGACTTCGCCGAAGCCGTGCGTGCCCGCATTGCCGAATTGAATACCAAGATCGACGCGCTCGCCATTGCCGTGGATCGGCAGAAGACCATCGCCCAAATCAATTACCTGCTCGCCGAGGCGTCGTTCGACGATGCACGGCCGGCGAAACCGTTTTAAAGGGGTTCAACATGAATACATTCACCAAAACCTTGCTGGGCACGGCCGTCGGCGCGCTGCTCGGCGCATCCGGCGTCTGGCTACTCGGCAACCCCGATGAGGGGGATATGACAGCAACCGGCGGTGAACGCAAGCCACTTTACTGGGTGGCGCCCATGGATCCCAACTACAAGCGCGACAAGCCTGGCAAATCGCCCATGGGCATGGATCTGATCCCTGTGTACGAGAAATCCGCCGGAGAGGATGAAGCCGGCACCGTCAAGATATCGCCCGAGGTCGTCAACAATCTCGGCGTGCGCACCGCCACGGTTGGGTCCGGGTCTCTGAATCTGGATGTCAAAACCGTCGGTTACGTGCAATACGATGAGAACCGGCTGGTGCATATCAGCCCGCGCGTGGAAGGCTGGATCGAGAAGCTCCATGTCAAGGCCGCCGGGGATCCGGTCAGACAGGGCGACCCCCTGTACGCCCTCTATTCACCCACCCTGGTCAACGCCCAGGAGGAATTGTTGTTGGCGTTGAAACGCGACAATCCGGTGTTGATCGGCGCTGCCGTGGAACGGTTATTGGCATTGCAGGTGCCGCGGGCAGATATCGACCGGCTGCGTAAAACCCGCAAGGTCAGCCAGACCATCACCGTTGCCGCGCCGCAGTCCGGGGTACTGGACAATCTCGCGGTGCGTGAGGGCATGTTCGTCAAGCCTGGCTTGAGTCTGATGAGCATCGGCCAACTGGAGCATATCTGGGTGATCGGTGAGGTGTTCGAACGACAGGCAAACCTGGTCAAGACCGGCGACCAGGTGCGGATGCGGCTCGATTACCTGCCCGGTCGGGATTGGTTGGGCCAGGTGGACTATGTCTATCCGTCTTTGAATGCCAAGACACGTACCGCGCAAATCCGGGTGCATTTCGACAACCCGGACGACTTCCTCAAGCCGGGCATGTTCGCGCAGATGGTCATTGAGACCCAGGCGGGGGCTGAAGCACTGTTAATCCCGCGAGAAGCGCTGATCCGTACCGGCAGCCAGGCGCGCGTGGTGTTGGCGCTGGGTGATGGCAAATTCAAATCGGTGGCCGTTGAGGTCGGGCGTGTGGGCGAACGGCAGGTGGAAATTCAGTCGGGACTCAAAGAAGGGGAACGCATTGTGACCTCTGCTCAGTTCCTGATCGACTCGGAATCCAGCAAGACGTCGGACTTCAAGCGCATGGCCAAGCGCGATCAGCAAGGCGAATCAATGGATGTAAAGGCAGACGCTGATTCCCGCTCAGTCTGGGTGGCCGCACGTATCGACAGCCTGATGCCGGATCACCGCATGGTGACCCTGGAGCACGAGGCCATCCCGGACTGGCAATGGCCCACCATGACCATGGATTTCACCGTCGCTGAGGCTGTGGACATGGATGCGCTCAAACAGGGAATGCGCCTGCATGTGCAGATCACCAATAACAACAGTGGTGGATACCAGATTACCCAAGTGCATATTCCCAATGAGCAAGGCAATGATGCCATGCCTGCAGGAATGGATCACGGTCAGCACGAGGGAATGGATCACGGTCAGCACGAGGGTATGGATCACGGTGATATGTCGATGCCGGAGCACAGCGAACACCAGGGCATGAACCACGGCGGTCACGATCAAAAGGAGCACAATCATGATTGAATCGATAATCCGTTGGTCCATCGGTAACCGTTTCTTCGTGCTGCTGGCTACTTTGATGCTGGTGGGGATAGGTCTCTATTCGCTGAAAAACACCCCGGTGGACGCCATTCCCGATCTGTCCGATGTACAGGTCATTATTAAGACCAGTTTTCCTGGGCAGGCGCCGCAGGTGGTGGAGGACCAGGTCACGTATCCACTGACTACTGCCATGTTGTCGGTACCCGGTGCGGTTACCGTGCGCGGTTATTCCTTTTTTGGCGATTCCTTTGTGTATGTCATTTTCGACGAGGATACCGATGCCTACTGGGCACGTTCCCGGGTGCTGGAGTATCTGTCTCAGGTCGCGCCCACATTACCTCCGAGTGCTCGGCCGCAACTGGGGCCGGACGCTACCGGAGTTGGCTGGGTCTATCTCTACGCCCTGGTGGACCGTACCGGCAAGCATGACCTCAGTCAGTTGCGCAGCCTGCAGGACTGGTTCCTGAAATACGAGCTGCAAACCGTGCCGGGTGTTTCCGAAGTCTCGGCGCTCGGCGGCATGGTTAAGCAGTACCAAGTGAAAGTGAACCCGGAAAAACTGCGTGCTTTCAGTATTCCCCTGTCCCATATTCAGATGGCGATCCAGCGCGGTAATCAGGAAGTGGGCGCCTCGGTGGTGGAAATGGCCGAAGCCGAATACATGGTGCGCGCCAGCGGTTACATCCAGGGTATCGATGATCTGGCCAACATTCCGTTAGGGTTGGATGTTAACGGTACGCCGCTGTTGCTCAAGGACGTGGCGGAAATTGAGCTGGGGCCGCAAATGCGCCGTGGCATCGCCGAGTTGAACGGCGAAGGCGAAGTGGTGGGCGGCATCGTGGTGATGCGTTTTGGCGAGAACGCCCAAAAAACCATCGATGGGGTCAAGGCCAAGCTGGAAAAACTCAAGGCGGGTTTGCCCGAGGGCGTGGAGATCGTCACCGTTTATGATCGTTCAGGGCTGATATCCCGCGCCATTGACAGTTTGTGGAAAAGCCTGGCTGAAGAACTCGCTATTGTGGCGCTGATCTGTGTCATTTTCCTGTTTCATGTCAGGTCATCACTGGTGGCGGTCATCAGTCTGCCGCTAGGTATACTCACGGCTTTTACCGTGATGTATTGGCAAGGCCTCAATGCCAATATCATGTCATTAGGCGGGATTGCGATTGCGATAGGCGCCATGATAGATGGCGCGATTGTCATGATCGAAAACATGCATAAGCATATGGAACGTACGCCATTGACGCCAGAGAACCGTTGGAAAATCGTGGCGGCGTCAGCCAGTGAAGTCGGTCCGGCGCTGTTTTTCAGTTTGCTTATTATCACTGTGAGCTTTGTACCAGTATTCACCCTGGAAGCCCAGGAGGGCCGGATGTTCAGCCCGTTGGCCTTTACCAAAACCTATGCCATGGCAGCCAGCGCCGCGCTTGCGATCACCGTCGTGCCTGTTTTAATGGGCTATTTCATCAGAGGCAAGGTGGTTGCCGAACATAAGAATCCCGTTAATCGATTACTGATTGCCGGGTACATGCCGCTGCTGAAAACCGTGTTGCGTTTTCCGAAAATCACACTTGCCATGGCGGTTGTGATATTCCTCGTTGGGATTTGGCCGGTTAATAAGATTGGTAGTGAATTCATCCCCGATCTGGATGAAGGTGATCTCATGTACATGCCGACCACTTATCCGGGGATCTCGATCGGAAAAGCCAGGGAATTGTTGCAGCAGACCGACAAGCTGATCGCGACAGTGCCTGAGGTAAAAACCGTGTTTGGCAAAATCGGCCGTGCCGAGACAGCCACGGATCCCGCTCCGCTGACCATGATCGAGACCTTTATTCAGCTCAAGCCCAAAGAGGAATGGCGCGAGGGCATGACCACGGAGAAGCTCAAGAAGGAGCTGGATGCGCTAGTGAAATTCCCCGGTCTAACCAACGCTTGGGTGATGCCGATCAAGACTCGCATCGACATGCTGGCCACCGGTATCAAGACGCCGGTAGGCATCAAGGTGGCGGGCGAGGATCTGCGAGAAATTCAGAAGATTGGGCAGCGACTAGAGCAGATCCTCAAGGATGTACCCGGCACAGCCTCGGTGTATTCCGAAAGGGTGGCCGGTGGGCGTTACATCAAGGTGGATATTCAGCGTGCACAGGCGGCGCGCTATGGCCTCAATATTGCTGATGTGCAGCAGGTAATAGCCACGGCCATTGGGGGAATGAATGTGGCGCAGACCATTGAGGGGCTGGAGCGTTATCCGATCAATCTGCGCTACCCGCAGGACTATCGAGACTCGCCAGAACAGCTGGCGCTGCTGCCCATCGTTACGCCCAGCGGCCAACGCATTGCGCTCGCCGATGTGGCCAATGTCTATGTGGAGGACGGCCCGCCAGCGATCAAGAGCGAGAACGCCAGGCTGAATGGCTGGACCTTTGTAGATATCGATGGGGTGGACGTGGGCAGCTATGTACAAGCGGCCATGGCAACGGTCGAGCAGCAGTTGGATTTACCGGCCGGTTACTCGGTGGCCTGGTCCGGTCAGTACGAATACATGCTGCGCGCCAAAGAGAAACTGACCTATGTGGTTCCTTTGACGCTTGCCATCATTATCATTCTGTTATACATGAATTTTCGTAACTTCACTGAAATAGCCATTATTCTGGGAACACTACCACTGGCGGTAATTGGTTCAATCTGGCTGATGTACCTGCTTGGCTATAATTTTTCTGTCGCGGTTGCGGTTGGTTTTATTGCACTGGCGGGGGTTACGGTGGAAATAGGTATCATCATGTTAACTTATCTTAACCAAGCATATCACCAATTGATAGATACCTGTCGTGAGCGTGGAGTGCAACCATTAAAAGAAGATTTGCTCGAAGCCGTGACACAGGGCGCGGGACTTCGTGTAAGACCCGTAATGATGACTACGGTCTCCACTATCGCTGGATTGTTGCCCATTATGTTCAGTTCCGGAACAGGTGCGGAAGTTGTTAGCCGGATTGCGGCGCCTATGGTGGGCGGAATGGTGAGTGCTGTGATTTTAACGTTGTTGGTATTACCCGTCGTGTATTACCTATGGCGCACCCGCTCGCTGAAATCATAATATTGCCAAACTAAATGGGGCAGACTTGTCTGCCCCTGCCGGAGCTCTGTGGTATAAACCAATAAAGCACCAAATGCACAAATAGGTTAGCACCTGTATCGCATGCCATGGCGGCGACGGCAAGGGTGCCTTTCCTGGCACTCCGGACTTCACCAAGTCGAAAGGCCCATTGAGCAAAAATGATGCAGAGTTGCTGAGCAACATGATCAATGGATTTCAGAGTCCAGGCTCGCCCATGGCCATGCCACCGCGGGGCGGCAATGTCAGTCTGACCGACGCCGACCTGAAAGCCGTACTTGGTTATATGCGAACCACCTTCGAGAAATAGGGCTTTATCTGTGGGCAGAGTGCTCGGTGTCAGCCGGGCACTCTGCCCCACGTTATATTCTCCAGCCCTTTCCCTTGCTCGCCGCTCCATATTCTTCAGACATTACCAACAAGTGCCTCCAATTTTTCCATCAGAACCAGCGCGGCATTGTTGTTGAACTGCTGTCCTTCCTCAATGTATTCCCAAACCGTCGCATCGCTTTTCCAGCCTCCTTGCTTTTTAATCAGTTCAAAATCGACTCGCTCTCTTGCAGCCGATGTGGAAAGACCACGCCGGAAGCTATGGCTGCTCAAGTCCGATACGAAATCGGGGTCGTCTCAGAAAACGGAAAATAAAGCACGCTAAGCCGGTGGCAGCGGTCGCAATGGCCTAAACTTCCCCGCACCGACCTTGGCGCTGCTGCGCCA
>PAKU01000018.1:0-14699 GCA_002706265.1 Polycyclovorans sp.
CTCGCCAAACAACCCTCCCCAGAACAGGCCGAGTTAACCGCCTGCACTTAAACCAAATGGCCTCCTCGAAAGGCGGGGCGGTTCACCCCGCAGTTTGCCTCGTAGGGCGGGCCGCGCCCGCCGTGCAAGGCCGCATCAAACGCCAAACGCGGCGGCCACGGGCCGCCCCCGGAGCGTGTCGCCACCCCGCCCCCCGCACCAGCCCGCAGTTTGCCTCGTAGGGCGGGCCGCGCCCGCCGTGCAAGGCCGCATCACGTGACAAGGGTGGCGACCACGGGCCACGTGGGCACGCGATAAAGCCGATTTGCCCACGCGGGCGCTACACAACCGTGCCGTGTCAACCAAACCGCCCAACTGATGAGGCTTGCTGAAGCACCTCCCCCAGCACCACACAGGCCTTGTCCATCTCGGCCTCGGTGAGCGTGGGATGCACCAGCAGCATCAAACTCGTTTCACCCAGCGCGCGCGCCACCGGCAAAGGCTCGGCAGGTCGCCACGGCGTGCCATCGAACGCCTTTTCCAGATACACCTCGGAGCATGACCCGTGATAACAGGGGACGCCACGGGCGTTCACCTCCTCCACGATGCGATCCCGACTCCACCCGGACGCCAGTTGCTCCGGGCGGACGAAGGCGTAGAACTTGTACCAGGCATGCACAACGTCCTCGGGCGTCTCGGGCACCCGCACCACGTCATATTGGTCACAGACCGCCTTTAGCCGCAGGGCGTTGGCCGTACGCGCTGCCGTCCAGTCGGCCATACGCTTGAGTTGGATGCGCCCAATCACCGCCTGCATTTCCAGCATGCGCCAGTTGGTGCCGAAACTCTCGTGTACCCATCGAAACCCTGGCGGGTGCTGGCGCTCGTACACCGCCTCCCAGCTCTTGCCGTGATCCTTGTAGCTCCACATGCGCGACCATAATTCGCGATCGCTTGTGGTGACCATGCCCCCTTCCCCACCCGTGGTCATGATCTTGTCCTGACAAAAACTCCAGGTACCCACATGACCAATCGACCCGACCGCACGTCCCTTATAGCGAGCCCCATGCGCCTGGGCACAGTCTTCAATGACATACAGGCCTTTCTCTGCAGCCAACGCCATGATGGGGTCCAAATCACAGGGCATACCGGCCAGATGCACGCAGATCACCACCTTGGTGCGCGGGGTGAGTACGGCACGAATGGTATCGGCCGTGATGTTCTGTGATTCGGGGTCCACATCGGCGAATACCGGCGTCGCGCCCGCCGTCACCACACAGGATGCCGACGCCAGGAATGTGCGCGGCGTCACCACCACCTCATCGCCCTGGCCCACACCCATCGCCTTCAGCGCCACGTCCAGCGCCAGGGTGCCGTTTGCCAGCGCCACGGCGTAGGTAGTGCCCAACCATGCCGCAAACTCGCATTCAAACTCCCGGCACTCGCGGCCCGTCCAGTAATTCACCTTTTGAGACAACAGCACGCGATGCACCGCATCGGCTTCTTCCTGCGTGAAGCAGGGCCAGGGAGAAAACGGCGTATTCAACATGGGTTCTACTCAGGCCATCATTTCGAAAGAGGGCGGGCAGGATTCCCCACCACCGTCACCCCCGGCGGCACCGACTTCGTCACCACCGCCCCCATGCCCACCACCGCGCCGCGGCCAATCACCAGCGGCGCGCCGGGCTTACCCTGGCGGAGGATGGCGCCGGTACCGATGTAGGCGTGGTCCTCGATCACCACATTGCCGTTGCAGCGCACCGCCGGGGCAAAGGTGACGAAGTCGCCGATCACGCAATCGTGCGCCACATAGCTGTACAGATTCGCGTGGAAATGCCGGCCGATGCGGATGTTGGAGGTCAGCGTCACGAAAGGGCACAGAATCGCGCCCTCGCCAATGCCGACGTCGTCCATCACCAGCGTCTGCGCGGCCCGAACCGACCATGGCTGAATACCCGCCTCGACCAGGCGCTGAGCCAGCCGCTCGCGGACGGTTCCGTCGGCAACCGCCAGCACGGCGAAGCGCTGGCTCGCGGGCTCGCGCGCAAAGGCCTCGAAATCCAGCACCCGATGACCATTGACCCATTGCCCGGCGGCGCCGTCATCGACAAACACCAGCCGTTCCGGGCTCTCGCCCGTTTCGGCCAGCACCTGCCGCGCCAGCGGTATCACTTCCCGACCAAAGCCGGAGGCGCCGTAAACCCCGTAGAGCGGCTCAGCCATTCCGCTTGCCATCCGCCTGCGCGCTGCTGCCCCTGAACCGCGGCATCGTCGCCTCACCGTCCGCGCTGATGCCATCCCGCTTCAGCACACGCCACACCGTCAGCCAAAGAATCTTCAGATCCAGCCAGAGGCTCTGGTTGTCCACATACCAGACATCCAGCGCAAACTTCTCCTCCCAGGAAAGCGCATTGCGGCCGTTCACCTGCGCCCAGCCCGTGATGCCCGGCCGCACCTCGTGCCGGCGTGCCTGCTCCGGGGTGTACAGCGGCAGGTACTCAACCAGCAGCGGCCGCGGCCCCACCAGGCTCATATCCCCGCGCAGCACGTTCCACAGCTCCGGCAGTTCATCGAGGCTGGTAGAGCGCAGAAAACGCCCCAGGCGCGTCAGCCGCTCGGCATCCGGCAGCAGCTCGCCATCCGGCCCGCGCGCGTTGGTCATGGTGTGGAACTTGATCATGCGGAAAGGCTTGCCGTGCAGGCCGGGGCGAGTCTGGCTGAAGAATACGGGGCGGCCGTGGCGCAGCACAACCGCCCACGCGATAGCACCCAGCACGGGCAGCAACACAAGCAGCCCACCCGCCGCGCCCGACACATCCAGCATGCGTTTGGACGAGCGCTGAAGCCGCGTGGCATTGGTACGGGCAGTTTCCATGGCGCTCATTGTGCTGTTGATGCCCGGTGCGGGTGACGCGCCACATCTTCCAAGACACCCGCAAGGCGCTCCGCCAGCACATCGCGCGAAAACTCCCGCTCGGCGAGGGCGCGCGCCGCCTCACCGGCACGCTTTTTGTCTTCCTCTGGTTGCCCCAGCCAGCGCTCTATTGCCTGCGCCGCCGCACAAGGATCATCCGGGGGCAGCACCAGCCCAGCCCCCGTCCCCTCCACCCACTCGGCTTGCCAGCCGCCATAGTTCAGGGCAACTGGCGTCCCCGACGCCAGTGCGTCAAAAAACTTGTTCGCCGAGTTTGCCCACATCGCGGGCAAGTCGATAAACAGCGAGAGCGCCAAATCGGCAGATGCCAGCACGTTCGGAACCTCCCGCTTCGCGACGGGCGGAAACATAAAGAAATTGACGCCGAGCACGCCCGCGGCTGCGGCCGCCTGGCGTACCGCATCTTCTTCCTGCCCAGATCCGATCACTGCAAAGCAGACTTTTGAGCCCTGTTGCATGGCAGCTTGGGCAACCCCCACCAAATAACCCACGCCGTTGATGCGCCCCATCGTGCCGGTATAGACAATCAGCGGCCGCGCACCAATTTCGGGATGTTTGCGTCGAAACGCGCTGGAATCGGCCATTTTGGGGTCAAACAACGCCAGGTCCGCGCTGTTGGGGATCACCGTCACGCGTTCTGCCGGGTAACCGGCCCGCACCACGCCGTCCCGCATGCCCGGAGATAGCGCAATCACCTGCGCAGAATGCCGGTAGGCAAACCGCTCCAGCGCACACGCTGCTTTCTTCGCCACGGGGTTGCGTAGCGCGCCCATGGCGATCGGCAGTTCAGGCCATAGATCGCGCACCTCGAAAACCATGGGCACGCGCTGCCGACGTGCGGCATAAACCGCCGGAAGCGCAATGGTCAACGGTGTGCTGGTCGCAAACACGATGTCACTTGGCAGAGCCGCCGCCCTGCGCGTCGATGCGACCACAAAGCGCCCAAAGGCAACCAGTCGCTGCGCGTAGCTCATGGCGTTCGAGTAAGGCACCGGCAGCCACTGCACGCGGATGCCGTCCTCAACCGTCTCGAAAGGCTTTTTCCGCCCGTCGTCAGTTCGCCATGAGGTCACCATGTTCACTTCGTGCCCGCGCGCGACGAGCCGCCGCGCCATCTCGTAGGAACGCGTGCCGCCGGACATGTCCGGCGTGTTGAAATACTGATGCAGGTAGGTAATCCGCAATTGCCGCCCCTTTAATGCGTGTTTGCGTGGTTGTCGCTGATCGCGCGAAGTACACGAGACGCCGCATCCCCGCTCCCGTACGGGGTGAAGCGCACGTACGCCACCGCCCATGGACTGTGCAACCCCAACGCCACCGTAAACAGACCCGTCGCTTCCATCACCCCTCCAAAGGCTCATGCCAAAGGGCTCAGGTTTGCGGTGGTTCCAAACGATGTGGGATGAAGCCCGGGGCTGCAATCATCCACGACGATCACCTCAACGTCATCACGCGCGACCGCAACCGAGCGTAGCAGGCGCTCTAGCCGGGTCCAATCGTTGAAATGGGGAATTATTATCGAAAGGCGCATGGCAGTCCTTGGTCTGGCTCACTTCATCGTTTTTGCTATCACGCAAAGGCTCAACTTTTCGGGCTCCACCATGCAGGTCACATGTCGCGTTTTGAACCGGCGCTAAGCCCCTGGACTGCGATAGATCGTTTTGAAGACAGCACCCACACACAGATAAAAAGAATAAACCACATGCTCGGAGAAAACATATCGCCCCGGTATAAGCCGAATGATAGTACTGCAGCCACCAAATAATATACCAACCTGTGGTACTTGCCCAACCCGTACCTGCGATAAGCCAGACCCAACAAATATCCAAACATGAGCGCTAGTGACAGAACACCTACTACTCCCGCCTCCCAGAGATGGTCTGTAAATATATTGTTAGAAGTAACGTGTACCGGAGTTCCGTCGGGTAAAAAATAAACCGTCCCCAAAAGCGAGTAGGTTTTCAGCCCATGTCCAAACAACACATTAATGACGTTGGATTGGAAAAGCCACACCACAGGCATCCATGACATAAACGCTCTGCCGCTCGTCTCCATGCTGGCTGCGCCAACGAGCCGCTGCGACGCGACGTCATAAACCAGAGCGAACTGTTCTGAATAAGTCCAGAACAAACCCCACAGCAACGCCAATGCTATAAATACATTCCGCACACTTCTAAGCGAAACGGCGCCGCGACAAAAGGCCGCAACAAGGAATGCAGCACCAACGAAGAGCGCAGATAGAAAGCCGCCGCCGGAAAAGCTTAGCATTAGCAATGTTATGCCAAGTAACGCGCATAGATACTTCACTTTTTTTTCGAACAAATGAATCGACATCAAAGTGAACAGCACCGCTAATGGCGCGAAATAACTTGGCTCCCTAGCGATGCCGGTTACCCTGAACTTAATCTCAGCACGTAGATCATCAGACACCCCATGAACATTAGCCCGGGTTTCAAATGGAAACTCCACAACCCCATAATGAAACGATATGTACTGCCAAACGGCAGTGAGCATGACAATGAGCAATCCGAGCCAATAATAGAAAATCAACCTATCCAATGCGACCCTCCCACCTCGCTGGACGCATACTGCCAGCGACAGGAAGAACACGATAACCCCGATGAAGTTGACGATCCGACCAAAATAAAGACCAGGGTGTGCTAGAAAGTCTATGCCGTGACTACCGACCACAACCGCCGACAAAAGCCCCACAGTCAATGACAATACACACGGAGCAGCAAACAGAACAATAAAGTAAACACACGGCTTGCCAACGCCACTTCCCTGACCCCTGAGAAATGCCAGAGACAGATAATAGAACGAAAGCGGGTAAACAATGAGAGAGGCCATGCCCCCGAAGGTCGTGACCGTAAACGGTGCAACAAATACAGCCATGTGCATCAGCATCCGAAGGGCGCCACCTGCGGTGCCGTCGAGCCCAGGTTCTCCAATCACACTATTTATACTCACTTGTGCACAAACACCTTATTATCAGAATCAAGGCCGCACTCGTCCTGAGTGCATGCAAAACGCCGACGCAGACTTCGATTAGGCAACAATCGGCCCCAGCACTTATGGATTGCTCGGGGCGTGAAGCAAATGAGCGACAGTATTCTCCCAACTGTACCTCTCAATAAACTCTTGCCTCTGTAACAGGGCCGCCTCGGAGAAACCTGAAGCGGCTCGGCCCACCCCTTCAGCCAAAGATTGCTCAGAGAACGCATGAGCGAAATGAACCAGGTCAGGGAAGTCGCGATATACCTCCCGGGTTGCTGTCTGTATGTTTTGGTTACTGCCAGGGTCAAAGGCGACCACAGGCAACCCGGAAAAACTAGCCTCAAGCATGACTTGCCCCAGCGGCTCATACAGCGACGGCATAATAAAAACATCTGCAATTTGATAGAAGCCTTCGGGCTGATCAGTTGCCGGGAAAATCCTCACTTTTCCCTGTAGCCCCATATTCTCTACCTGTGAGATCAACGCACCCTTCTCAGGACCGTCGCCGACCAGCACCAGGACCCAATCAGGCCCAAGGTGTCGAGCCATGCCAATCGCAATGTCGAACCCCTTGACTTTGGCGAACCTACCCAGACACAGGGCAACATGCATATCCGGATTTATGCCAATTTGCTTCTTGTTGTAGAATTTATCGTTATTGGCAACCGAAAAAAAACGCAATGGGTCAACCCCAGGCTTGCATATACCGATATGACCCACCTTTGGCGCGAGCGATTTTACTTGAGCCTCCATGATTTCGCTAAAGACGTAGTTTCTTGGCGCCCAGTTTATTGCAAGTTTTTGCAGCATCACATTGCCGGAATATTTGAGAGATTTTAGCAAACCCCAGGTGGAGTTAAATTTTTTTGCGTTTTGCAATTTAAACGTCGCCGGCAGCAAATAAGTGGCGCCCGTTACCCCAGCAAGCATTGCACAGATAGTGGTGATGTGGCTTCGCGACAAGACGAAAGCAAACCTTTGCGAATCCACCAGCTTCTTGATAACCTTATAACAGCTATAGTAATATGAAAAAGGATGATCATGGCGATAACGATATACGCACACTCCCGACAGCTTGCTGTATGGCTCTAATCTGCTTCCATCATGCAACCCTCTGTCAGATGTAACAATAAATACGTCCCAGCCTTTTTTTAATAACACTTCTGCCATGCTCCGCAGAGAGTTCTCAACCCCTCCAAAGTGAGGGTAATAAGAAGTATTCATTAATAGAGCATATTGCTTTTCTGTTTCTTGGCGCAACACCGGTCCTCCCATATATATTTTCGAACTCATTAGGCACTGCCTCAGTCAGCGCTCAGAATGCCTTTCTGGGCGGCCCCTCTGCGGTACATACATCCTCTGCCACGAAAGTAAACAAGACCGACGAATTCTTAAGAATACGGCTGAACGTCTCAAAGGCCTCCGAAGTAAACTCGACGCCCGAACCTTCAAACTTCAGCGAGCGATCGCGCTCGGCAGCCGAAGCACCTTGATCAGTGCTGCAATCATTCACGGCGATCACTTCAACGTCCTCCCGATCCAGTCGCACCGGATCGCTGAAATGCGGGACGATCAAAGAATAAGCAACGCTCATGAGATTCTTCGCGCGTCATACTTGGTGCCTTGATTTCCCATGCGCCGCCCCTCCACACGACAGCGCCTGAGCCTGCCGAGAAATCGCCACACCTCCCGGGGGTGTACCCGCCGCAGCGTGGCGCCGATCATCTTGTGGCGCACCATGAGGCGAAGCGTGCCGATCCATGCAGCCGGCCCCAGCGGCACTGCGCGCGCGACATACGACGCGGCGTGCATCCGCAGGGGCACACCCAGTGCGCCCAGCCGGTCGTTGAGATGGCCAAGCACCTCCAGTCGCGCGAGCAAGTCTTGCACCGTAGCGTCCGTCGTGAGGCTTCCGGTGCGTCGATAGACCCGATACACCGCCGTCGCCTCGGCGCGCACGTGGTGCGCCTGCACGGCAGCCAGCACATTGAATGCAACGTCCTCTCCGTGGCGTACTGTATCGAAACGCACTTGAATGCCCTCGATGAAGGCGCGCGCGTACACCTTCGCGACCGGATTAACATGTTGCAGCTGCAGCCTTTGAAGCGATGCCGCATCCCCGGCTGTCGCGTAGTCCGTCACCAGTTCGTTCATCCGCTCCGATCGAACCGACGGGCTGCCATCCACCTCCTGAACCGCCTCTGCGAGGAAATACACCAGTGCGTCGTCGGCCCGAAGGACACGGTCGAAGGTTTCGAAGGCCCCCGGCAGAAATTCGTCATCCGAGTCGGCAAACACCAGCCAGTGGCCGCACGCGGCATCCAGCCCCACGTTGCGGGCAACCCCGGCCCCGCCGTTTTCTGGTGTCGAGAGCCAACGCACCCGAGGCCAGCGCGCACGCACGGCGTCCAGGGCGGGCTGGTCGGGGCTGCAATCGTCCACGACGATCACCTCAATGTCATCACGCGCGACCGGCACCGAGCACAGCAAACGCGCCAGCCGCGCGGGATCGTTGTAATGAGGAACAATAACGCTATAGGTCACAGCAATCATCCTTCAGTGATTGGCCAATCATCCGTGTTGCATCTTGAAACCCGCTCGAACAACAAGATCACGCATCTGCCCCGGCACCCGTGGCTGCATGTTCCGGCTCAGGCATGAGGCTTTCCACAGCAATCGCGATTGCGCCAAAATAAATATGTCCGCGCTTGCCGTTTTCCTCATGGTCCGCTTTACGTCCGCAGTTACCGAACGAGAAGATCGAGTACGGCAGTCTTAACGCCGGAAGACGCGCCGTAAGCACCCCTTCGCCACAGCGCCACGACAGCGGGCAAGCGTTTCGCGCGGGGCTTCGCACGCACTGCTTGCCGCGCCTCCGCCGCAGATAATCGCTCCTCCAGTCGCCCCAAGAAGGCATCAAACTCATCTGTCAGCGGCAAGGCAGACCGATCACGTGCACAACGGACTCCATCCAAGAACGCCCGCATCTGCTCCAACGAAACCGCCAACGCCTGTTCCTGTTGCGCCCAACCCCGCAGCAATCTAACCAGCCTCAGCCTGAATACCGTCAAACGTGTGACCTTCGTCGTCCGGTTTGCAATAAACTGCGATTCATTATCGTTGTGGCGCCGATACCATTGCAGCACATCCGCGAACACGCGCTTGCGCCCAACCCCTTCCGCCATTTTCACGATCCAGTTGTCGTGCCCCTTGTATCCCGCAGGGATCGGCAGGCACAGTTCGAGCAGTTCCCGCCGCACCGCAGCGCAGCACCCCATCACGAAGCTCGAATCGGTCATGCCGGCGCAGGCGATCTGTCCAAGCTTGGTCAGCCCTGTGTCGTTCAGATCGCCATCGGTCAACGCGGCATCATTCATCACCACCAGCGCCTCGGGATCATCAAGCGCATAGCGCTCCATGCGCTCCAGCTTCTCGGGGAACCAGACATCGTCCTGGTCACTGAGAAACACCAGATCGCCGGCCGCCTTCATCAGCGCCTTGTTGAAGTTGCCCGTGTAGCCGAGGTTTTGCTCGTTGCGCTCCCAGCGCACCTCGAAGGGCGCCGTTGCGGCAAACGTTTCAATGATTGCCAGAGTGTCATCGGTTGAGCAGTCGTCCGTGATCACCAGTTCGTCCGGCAACCGCGTCTGCGCCAGGAAGCTGTCCAGTTGCTCGCGCAGGTACTTGCCGCCGTTGTAGGTGGCCATGGCGATAGAAATCTTCATCCGGCCGCCCTCTTCTTGATACGCGCCTCCCTGACATCGTCAAACAATGCGAGGTCCTCGCGGTAATAATCCTTGATGAAGTCGGTCACGTATTCACTGGAAAACAAGGACTCGAGACGGCTGTTTCTGGGGACGTAGATCATCGACTGCAGGCGCTGCTGCGCGGATTTCGGGACAGCCCGATAGATTATTCGCGCGAACGGTCGGGTGATTTCGACCAGCCGGCGAAGTGCCTCATTGCGATAAACCATGCTGCGGTTGGCCAAGCGCGGCTCGGATCCGCCTTCTCGGACCAGCGAATCCAGCTCTGTCCGAGCGCTCACATCCTGGAGGAGACGGTCGACCTCATCCACCAAGTAAAGGCTATCCACTATTTGGACACCATCTAGGTATACATAGTCCACCTGTTTCTGGAAGTGGATATATTCTGCGGGCAGCTGATACTGATGCCTTGGCTGACGCAGGAGAAATTTGATCGAATGCTCAATTTCCGCCTTGATTTTTTCCGTGGTCTGATTCTGGATCGCGCCGGCCCCGTACATCTTGAACCTTTGCGAGACGGAAGATGGAAACCGACCGAATGGGTCACGGACGACGGCAAAAGACCAGTAGTCTCCCGCCTTTTCGAATTCGGACCTGAAGTGGTCTCGCAACGTGAAAAGGGGAATATGCACGTAATCTAACAACCCCAGCGTCGGATGTTGGTCCACTCGACCAGTGTAGAACCCATCGCGATCGTCCAAGTGTTGCAAGGCGTTGCGCACCGACGTTCCAGCGCACTTGGGTATATGTGCGAATACAAAATGATGGCGGTCACTAATAATCATGACGAGAATCTCTACAGTGCGGTGGGTCGAAGTTGGAACCGCTGGACGAATTTGGCAGCCAGGACCACATTCCAGGTCAGGAGCCCGGTGGTTACCGCGATTGCTGCGCCGATCACGCCCAGAAACGGGATCAACGCCACGGCGGCCGCGCCGTTAACGACCAAGGCAATGATCTGTCCGGTCAACGTATCTCGCTCATAGCCGCTCATGGTAAGGAACGTGCCAACAGACCCGAACGCCACGTTCACCAATTGTCCGAACGCAAGAATGGCCAGCGGCCAAGTCACGGTAGCGGCGTACGCCTCACCGTAAACGAATAGGAGGATCGGCTTCCCGAGGAGGATGAAGGCCAGAGCGATTGGCAAAGCGACGGCGAGTGCGGCCCGGGATGACTGCCGGGAGAGCTGCTGCAGTCTCGCCTTGTCGCCCTCCCGATGTGCTCGGGTGATGTGTGGGCCGATGACCAGGTTGACGATGGTCATCGACAGAACCACGAGGAGGGCGCCCTGCTGCGCCACCTGCAGGACAGCGACATCTTCGTCCGTCCCCAGCCACCCAAGGGCAAGGATGCCGATCTGGGCGTTCAGGGTGCTGACAGCGGCCATCAGGGTGAACGGGAGCAGGGCGCGCGCCCATTCGCCGTGACGATAGTCCGGATCGGCCACTTTGACCTGCGCGGGCCAATAACGCGCGAGGAGCCATGCACCGAGCAGGAAGGCCAGTCCGGTCGCGGCAATCTGACTGCCCAGTGCGGTAGCCGGCGTGAGCGCACCACCGACAAGCAACACGCCCGCAAACACCAGATGAAAGGCAGGGCGTGCCAGCAGCTCGGGCAGCTGCGCCTGGAACACGTGGCGCAGCCCCCGCAGGGTATGGCTCCGCAAGGCGTTGAGCCCCAGCAGAGGCAGCATGAGACTGGCCATGAACAGTAGTGTCCAGCGGTCGTCCACCGCCCATGCTGCATTGTGGCCGGCAACGATGGCGACGGCGCCGATCATCACCACCGAGCCGAGCAATATCCATTGGTGAGCTCGACGCAACAGCCCGCGGAAGAGCGACCAGTCCTCGCCATGGTGATAGCGCGCGACTTCGCGCGTTACAAGCTGCCCAAGCCCCGGTCCGATGGGGAGGGCAAGCAGGGCGATCACCGCCATCACGAACGCGTATTGCCCGTAGCCCTGCGGCCCCAGCGCGCGGGCCAGGAGGATGGACGTTGTCAGCGTAAGGGGCAGGGACAACAGCTTGAGCCCGCCCACACCCATCGCCCCGCGGACAAGCTGGGCACGCAGGCCATCGCCCTGTCCGACCGCCAGCAGTCGTCGGATGACGGCGGTGTTCACTCAAAAACCTCCGCATTGCGGAAGGTCGCGGCCTGCGCGTCCTTGGCGGAGATCAGCGGGTCGCCGTCGAGGGGCCAGTCGATGCCCAGGTTGGCGTCGTTCCAGCGGATGCTTCGCTCGCAGGCGGGTGCGTAGAAATCGGTGCACTTGTACTGGAACTCGGCGATGTCGCTGGTGACCAGAAAGCCATGGGCGAAGCCGGGTGGAATCCATAGCTGTCGGCGGTTTTCGGCGGAGAGCGTTTCCCCCACCCATTGCCCGAAGGTGGCCGACCCGCGGCGGATGTCCACGGCCACGTCGAAGACCGCGCCGAGCGTCACACGTACCAGCTTGCCCTGCGGATGCGGCGGAAGCTGATAGTGCAGACCGCGCAGGGTGCCCTTTACGGAGCGGCTGTGGTTGTCCTGTACGAACGTGACGGGGTGGCCAACGGCCTCGTCGAAGGCCTGCTGGTTGTAGCTCTCGTAGAAGAAGCCGCGTTCGTCTTCGAACACGCGGGGTTCTAGGAGCAGGACGTCGGGGATCGTTAAGGGCGTGGCTTTCATGTTCAGAAAACCCTTTCTTTCAGGACACGCTGGAGGTAGCGGCCATAGCCGTTCTTGAGCAGGGGTCGGGCCAGCTCCTCAAGCTGGCTGGCATCGATCCAGCCGGCGCGGTAGGCAATTTCTTCGGGGCAGGCAACCTTGAGCCCCTGGCGTTGTTCCAGCGTGGCGATGAATTGGCTGGCGTCGAGCAGGGAGTCGTGGGTTCCGGTATCCAGCCAGGCATAGCCGCGGCCCATGATCTCCACATGCAGTTTCCCGGCATTCATGTAGGCGATGTTGAGGTCGGTGATTTCCAGTTCGCCGCGGGCGGAGGGCTTGAGCGCCTTGGCCATCGCCACGACGTCGGCGTCGTAGAAATAAAGGCCGGTGACGGCGTAGCTGGATTTCGGTTGCTTGGGCTTTTCTTCCAGCGATTGCACCTTGCCGTCGTTGTCGAACTCGGCGACGCCGTAGCGTTCAGGGTCATGCACGTGGTAGGCGAACACGGTCGCGCCCTGCTCGCGCTCCATGGCGTTGTCCAGCAGTTCGTTGAAGTGGTGGCCGTAGAAGATGTTGTCGCCGAGCACCAGCACGCAGGGTTCTGTGCCGATAAAGTCCTCTCCGATGATGAAGGCCTGCGCGAGGCCGTCCGGGGATGGCTGGACGGCATACTGAAGGTTGATCCCCCACTGCCCGCCGTCCCCCAGCAGTTGCTCAAAGCGCGGGGTGTCCTGGGGCGTGGAGATGATCAGGATGTCGCGAATGCCCGCGAGCATCAGGGTGCTCAGCGGGTAGTAGATCATCGGTTTGTCGTAGACCGGCAGCAGCTGCTTGCTGATCGACCGCGTGGCCGGGTGCAAGCGGGTGCCGGAGCCGCCGGCGAGGATGATGCCTTTACGGGGTCGGGAGCGAGGCGTGAGGGGTGAGGTGGTCGTGGTCATTTTGCTTGTTTCGTTTTTAGGTGTCTGATGAGGCCGCCGAGTTGTCCAAACAGGAGTTGAATTTGCTCGTTGGCGGACTCGGCGCGTTCGATGAAGCCTAAACGCGCAGCCAACTGTAGCTGGGTGTCGAGCTCACTAAGCGAACCTCTTGCCATGTGCAGAAAACGAACAAAATCTGCGTCACTACCGCGTGCTGCGCCTTCAGCGATGTTGCTGGGGACTGATACAGCGGCACGGCGCATTTGGGCGGTCAACCCGAACCGCTCGCCTTCGGGCATGGCATCGGTATGCCGGTAGACCATTTCAACCAGCGACATAGCGTCCTGCCATACCCTCAATTCTTCGTGCTTCCTCATTCATACCCCCTAACCCCTCACTCCTTACACCTCACAACTCCTTCCACAACCCTCGATACCTCATCCTGCCAATCCGGCATACGCAACCCGAAGGCGGTTTCCAGCTTTGAGCAATCCAGCCGGGAATTGCCTGGACGGCGTGCCGCCGTGGGAAACACCTCTGTGGGGACGGCCTGGATCGCTTGATCGGCAACCCGGACGGGCCAGCCGGCATCGCGCGCCGTGCCAATCACCAATCGGGCAAAACCATGCCAGGTGGTCTCGCCCGCGGCCGCAAGATGATAAAGACCACCGATCTCAGCCGGGTCCCGCGGTTGCGAGAGGATCTGGGCGGTGGTGTCCGCGATGAGCTCCGCGCCGGTGGGAGCACCGAACTGGTCGTCGATCACCTGTAGCGCATCGCGTTCGACTGCCAGGCGCAGCATGGTGCGGATGAAGTTCCGCCCCCGGGAGGCATAGACCCAGCTCGTGCGGAAGATGAGGTGCCGGCAGCCGCTCTCCCGAATGGCCTGTTCGCCATCGCGTTTGGTCCGGCCGTAGACGTTGAGGGGGGCGGTCTCGTCATCCTCGCGCCAGGGGCGCGTGCCCGCTCCATCGAAGACGTAATCGGTCGAGTAGTGCACCAGCCAGGCTCCAAGGGTCTGTGCTTCGGCGGCCAGGACCCCTGGCGCGGTTGCGTTAACGGCATGGGCGAGTTCCGGTTCTGACTCCGCCTGGTCCACCGCGGTGTAGGCCGCGGCGTTGACGATGACGTCTGGCGCGACCTGTCTCACTGTGGCTGCCAACAGATCCGGCCGCGTGAGGTCGCCACACAACCCGCCCGTTTCGGTGCGTGTCGGTGCCGTGATTTCGCCCAGGGGGGCGAGCGCTCGTTGCAGCTCCCAGCCTACCTGGCCGTTGCTGCCAAGAAGAAGGATCTTCATGCGGCCCGCCCTCGGTTCGCGTAATTCGCGTCGATCCACTGGCGGTAGGCGCCGGAGCGCACGCGTTCAACCCATTCAGGGTTGTCGAGGTACCACTGCACGGTNTTNCNCANGCCNGTCTCGAAGNTNTCNNNCGGNNNCCANCCNAGNTC
>PAKU01000018.1:14704-19189 GCA_002706265.1 Polycyclovorans sp.
CNATNNNGNTGNCNTCNATGGCGTAGCGNNNGTCGTGGCCGGGGCGATCGGTCACGAACTCGATCAAGCGTGCGTAGGGGCCTTGCTCGTTCGGTGCGAGTTCGTCGAGGACCGCGCAAAGGGCATGAACAACCTCGAGATTGGTCCGTTCGCAACGCCCTCCGATGTTGTAGGTGCGCCCGACTGCGCCGTGGGCCAGCACATGGCGAAGGGCCCGCGCGTGGTCCTCGACATACAGCCAGTCGCGGACGTTGTCACCGCGCCCGTAGACTGGCAGCGGCCTGCCGTCCAGGGCATTGAGGACCATCAGGGGGATCAGTTTTTCCGGGAACTGATAGGGCCCGTAGTTGTTCGAGCAGTTGGTGATCATGACCGGCAGCCCATAGGTGCGATGCCATGCACGCACCAGATGGTCGCTTGCCGCCTTGCTGGCCGAATATGGCGAGCTCGGGGCATAGGGCGTGTCTTCGGTAAAGGCGGGGTCGTCCGGCCCGAGATCCCCGTACACCTCATCCGTGGACACATGATGGAAGCGGAAGCGTTCTTTCGCTGCACCCCCAAGCTTCGACCAGTAGCCACGGGCCGCCTCCAGTAGGTTATGCGTGCCGGTCACGTTGGTCTCCACGAATGCCGCCGGACCTTCGATGGACCGATCCACGTGAGATTCAGCCGCCAGGTGCATCACGGCATCCGGTCGGTGCTCCCGGAACACCCGTTCCAGGGCCGCACGGTCGGCAATATCCACGTGCTCGAACACATGCCGCGGGTTCTCACGCGCATCCCCCAGGGACTCGGGATTGCCGGCATAGGTCAGAGCGTCGATATTGATCACGGTCGCACCTGTTTCCGCGATGTGCTGGCGCACAACCGCCGAACCGATAAAACCGGCACCGCCAGTAATCAGGACCCGCATCAATTCAGCCCTCCAACTGCGCTTCTAGGAAGCTGTGACACAAAGGGGGAGAACAGGATCAGCCCGAAGGCGGCCGCGCCCAACGCGAGGAGGAAGGTGTCCGCCGAGGTGGAGCCAAGGCCATCAAACACGGCGTTGAGCATCGCGCTGGCCTGCACCCCGTCGGGGTTGGCCAGTACGCTCGGAAACGACATGAGCGAGGCAGCGCCGCCGGTTTCCAGTACGGTCGTGACGATAACCAAGCCCAGCACGAGGCCGCCGCGGCGTTTTTCCTTGCGGCTGAGCCGGGCCAGAGGGTTGCGGTAGGTTGTCATTATGATCCCTGAGTCTTGTTGTGAAGCTGGTTTGATGGATTGACGTTGGACGCACGCAGGTGAGGTTTTCGTTCTTCACGGGCGTAGCGCAGGCGCGGAATGTCGGCCAGCTCTTCCGCGCTGAGTTCGCGGGTGCGGTCATGGCCGACCTGCAGCTCTTCGATGCGCTTGGCGTTGATGTCGAAGCCGATGGTGTCGGCGGCGCGGCCGAACTCGGCGGCCAGCGGCAGGCCGAGGTAGCCGAGGGCGATGACGGCAATGCGGGCGTTGTCGATGCCGGTCACGGTGGGCTTCATGCCTTGTAGTACTCCCGGTACCAGTCGATGAAGGCGGCCACGCCCTGCGTGACGGGCGTGGCGGGCTTGTAGCCCACGGCTTGCTGCAGGCGGGAGGCGTCGGCGTAGGTGTCGGGCACGTCGCCAGGCTGTAACGGCAGCAGCTCCTTGATGGCTTGCTTGCCTAAGACCTGCTCAATGGCATTGATGTACTCGATGAGGTTCACCGGGCTGTTGTTGCCAATGTTGAACAGGCGCCATGGGGCATTGCTGGTGGCGGGATCGGGGTTTTTGCTGTCCCACGCCGGGTTGGGCGTTGCAATTTGGTCGCTGGCGCGAATGACGCCTTCGACAATGTCATCCACGTAGGTGAAGTCTCGGCTGTGGTTGCCGTTGTTGAAGACTTGTATGGGCTTGCCTTCGAGGATGTTTTTGGTGAACTGGAACAGGGCCATGTCGGGCCGGCCCCAGGGGCCGTACACGGTGAAGAAGCGCAGGCCGGTGGTGGGCAGGCGGAACAGATGGCTGTAGCTGTGGGCCATGAGTTCGTTGGCGCGTTTGGTGGCGGCGTAGAACTGCAGGGGGTGCACGGTGGCCATGTGTTCTGAGAACGGCATCTGTGTGTTGGCACCGTAGACGCTGCTGGTGCTGGCGTAGGTGAGATGCGGCGTGTTGGCGTGCCGGCAGGCTTCGATGATGTGGGTGAAGCCGATGAGGTTGCTTTCGACGTAGGCGTGGGGGTTTTCGAGTGAGTAGCGCACGCCGGCCTGGGCGGCGAGGTGGATGACGCGGTCGAAGCGGTGTTGGGCGAAGCATTGTTCTACGGCGGCCCGGTCGGCGAGGTTGGCGCGGATGCTGTGGTAGGCGCTGCCGGTTTGGTCGGCGGTGCGTTGCAGCTCTTGCAGGCGCGCTTCCTTGAGGGTGGGGTCGTAGTAGTCGTTGACCACGTCGAGGCCGACCACGGCATCGCCGCGCCGCAGCAGTTGTTGTGCGGTGTGGAAGCCGATGAAGCCAGCGTGGCCGGTGACGAGGATTTTCATTTAGGGGTTTTGTGTGTTGTTGGGTTGCGCCGGGGTTGGTGCTTGATGGGGTCTTGTGCGGCGGGCGTGGCCCGCCCTACGGCTGGGGGCCATTGCGGCGTGGGGGCCGGGGTGGTGTGTTTCGGTAGGGCGGCCTGTGGCCGCCGGCTTTGGGGTTTGATGGGGCCTTGTGCGGCGGGCATGGCCCGCCCTACTACTTCTACGGCGGGCATGGCCCGCCCTGCGGCTGGGTGTTGGGGGACTAGGGCGGGTGTGTTCATGCGGCGACGACCCCCACTCCGGCGATTTGGGCGGCCTGGGCCAGTTCGGCATCTTGGGTGGCGATGGGCAGTTGCTTGCGCAGGGCCAGCTCAAGGTAGGTGGCGTCGTAGGCGGTAAGGTCGTAGCGCAGCGCCAGCGCGAGTAGCTGCGCGGCGTCGGGCTTTTGGTCGTCTGTTTCGATCGGCAGGTTGCCCAGCAGCCTGATGGCCCTTTGCGCATCTGCTGCGATGAGGGTTTGTCGCTTGCAGGCCGTGCGGAGCACGTTGGCATACTCAAGGCGCAGCAGTGGCGGCGCAACGGCGCGATCGTGCTGCAGTTGCCGCGCGATGGCTGCGGTGTACTCGGTCGCTTGTTTGCCAAGCAACCAGCCACAGACCACGGAGTTGTCGAGCACGAAGGGCATTAGTCCAAGCCCTCACGCGCGATGACCTTGAGGTCACCGCTCAGGTTGCGGTTGGCGCTGATTGCCGCAAGTTGTTGAAACACGTCGGCAACCTGGGCTTGCTGCTGTGGCTCAGAGGCATTGTCGGCCGCGACCATGTTCACCACAGGCTTGCCGCGACGGGTCACGGAGACTTGTTCGCCGTTTTGTACGCGGGTGACAAGTTCGGAGAACCGATTTTTGGCTTCTGCGAGGGAGATGGTGATCATATCTAGCTCTCTAATTCAAATGGCTAGATAAATATGGGCCGCGCTGCGCGGGGGCGCAAGCGGGGTTTGAGCCGAGTCGCATTTGATGCGCGTTGGTGGACGCCGGATCAGGTCTGGGGTGGTCGTGAGCGCGTTACGGCTACCCGCAATGAGGGCGACCGCCCTGGCGTCGCCACCGTGTTGTTCCCTTTGACAGCACCTCAAGGTGTTGTCAGTATTTACAACATGAAGGCACAGCTTGTGGTGCGACGGCGCGTGGTGATGCGCAGTGATGCGTTTGCCGACTTGGTGGTGTGGCGTGTTGCGACGCCTGTGCGGGGCAGCTCGCACACCCTCAAGTACTCGTTGGCCTATGTGGTGCAGCAGGTTTGCGTGCTGCGCTACGACAACGAGGCGGGCAAGGGTGACCACCGGCATTGGGGCACGCATGAGGCTCCCTATTCGTTCGTCGATACCGACACGCTGCTGGCCGACTTTGCTCGAGATATTGCGAGGTGGAACGATGAAAACCCTGACACTTGATGTGCAACCGCTCCAGGCGGCTTTGGCTGATGTTGCCCAATGCCTGCACGATGAAAATCGCACCCTGGAAGCGCGCATCAGTTTCGCGACGCCGGAGTTGCTGTGGTCGGTGCTGACGGCACGGCGCTGGGCGCTGCTGAAGGCTTTGTGCGGTGTTGGCCCCATTTCGATTCGGGAAGCAGCCCGGCGTGTGGGTCGAGATGTGAAGGGCGTGCACGGCGATGTGGTGGCGCTGCTTGAAGCCGGTGTGCTGAACCGCACCAAAGACGGCATCGAGTTCCCGTTTGAGGCGGTGCATGTGGACTTCACGCTGCAAGCGGCGGCGTAGTGCTTCGGTAGCCGGCTTTGGGGTTTGATGGGGCCTTGCGCGGCGGGCATGGCCCGCTCTACTACTTCTACGGCGGGCGTGGCCCGCCCTACGGGTGGGGTCTGCCGTTGGGGCTTGGGGGCCGGGGTGGTGTGTTTCGGTAGGGCGGCCTGTGGCCGCCGGCTTTGGGGTTTGATGGGGC
>PAKU01000019.1 GCA_002706265.1 Polycyclovorans sp.
CGCTGAACATCGTCGCGGTCCAGTCGAATCAGTGCAGGCGGCCGTGGCGCGGACCTGGCAGATGTCGGCACTGACCCTGAAGATGATGGGCCGCATGGTCACCGGCGACGTGTCGGTCAAGAACGTCAGTGGACCGATCCAGATTGCGCAAGTGGCGGGTTTCTCGGCACAGGTTGGCCTGGTGTCGTTTTTGGGTTTTCTGGCGATCGTGAGCATCAGCCTGGGCGTGTTGAACCTGCTGCCCGTGCCCATGCTCGATGGTGGTCATCTGTTGTATTACGCGGTTGAGGCAGTGAAGGGGTCGCCGGTTTCCGATCAGACCATGGAGATGGGGGCGCGAGTGGGCCTGCTGATGTTGGCAGGGCTGATGAGTCTCGCGTTCTATAACGATATCGCCCGCTTGTTGTCCTGACGTTCGATCCACTTATTAAAAAAGCGAAGACCCGTCGATGGGGTTGATGAAAAATTTCCTGAACAGCAGCGCATTTGCGCTGGCCTGCCTGCTTTTCGCAGGAGCGGCACAAGCCTTTACGCCCTTTGTCGTGCGCGAGATTCGTGCCGAAGGATTGGTGCGGCTTGAACTCGGCACGCTGCTGACCTCCCTGCCGTTGTCCGAGGGCGACGAGATCAACACCGTCAGCGCCCGGCAGGCGATCCGCTCGCTGTACGCCACCGGCCTGTTCGAAGACGTGCAGCTCGACAAGGACGGCGACGCGCTGGTCATCCGCGTGACCGAGCGGCCGGCGATCGTCCGCTTCGAGATCGAAGGCAACAGCAAGGTCGGCGGCGATGAGCTCGACAAGTCGCTGAAGGAACTGGGGCTCGCCGAAGGTGAGCTGTTCCGTCGCGAACTGCTCGACCAGGTGCAGCAGGAGCTGGAGCGCCAATACTTTGCGAACGGCTATTACGACGTCCAGATCGACACCACGCTGGACTTCCAGGCCAACAACCGCGTCGCCATCAAGGTTGACGTGATCGAAGGCAGCCAGGCACGCATCCGCGGCATCAACCTGTTGGGCAACGAGGCCTTCACCCGCGAAGAACTCCTCGACCAGTTCGCCCTCAAGGCCACGCACGGTCGTCTGTTCCAGTCCTCGGACCGATACTCGCGCCAGCAACTCGGGGGCGATCTCGAAACCCTGCAATCGTATTATCAGGATCGCGGGTTTCTGACCGCCGAGATCAGCTCGGTGCAGGTGGCGCTGACGCCAGATCGCGATGCGATCTACATCACCGTGAACGTTGAAGAAGGCGAGATCTACACCGTCAAGGACACCCGTTTCAGCGGTGAAACCATCATCAACGCGCGCTTCCTCGAGCGCTTCCTGTCGACCCGCGCCGGCGATCGTTTCTCCCGCCGCGCCGCCACCGAGAGCGCCGATCGCATCGAAGTCGCCCTGTCAGATATCGGCTATGCCTTTGCCAAGGTCACTCCGCTCCCCGAAGTCGACGAAGAAAACCTCGAGGTCACGCTGAACTATCTGGTTGAACCCGGCAAGCGCGCCTATGTGCGGCGCATCGAGTTCAGGGGCAACGTGTCCACCAACGATCGCACCTTGCGTCGTGAAATGCGTCAACTCGAAGCCGCGCCGTTCTCGAAGAGCGCGATCGAACGCTCGCGCGTGCGCCTTTCGCGCCTACCCTTTTTGCAGGCGGTCGAGGTCGAGACGGTGCCGGTGCCCGGCAGCGACGATCTGGTCGACATCGTCTTCAGCATGGAGGAGCGTCCGCCCGGCTCGGTGCAGTTCGGCATTGGCTTCTCGGGTTCGCAGGGCTTCCTGGTGACCGGGCAGGTGACGCACACCAACTTCCTAGGTACCGGCAACCGCATCGAGGTGGGGGTCGAGCAGAACGTGATCTCCAAGAGCGTCAGTGGCTCGTGGACCAACCCTTACTTCACCCAGGATGGCATCAGCCAGACGGTTTCGGGGTTCTACCGCGAGTCCGAATCGGTGATTCGTTTCAGCTCGGGGTTCAACACCAATGTGGTCGGCGCGGCATTGACTTACGGTATTCCGCTGTCGGAATTCTCGGCATTCCGCCTCGGGGCCGGGATCGATCAAACCGCAATCGAGACCTTCCCGAACGCGTCCTCGGATGAAATTCTGCGGTTCGCCATCGAAAACGGCACCAAGTTCACCAATGTGGACCTGCGCACCGGGCTCACCTTCGACAGCCGTAACCGGACCTTCTTCGCCACGCGTGGGGCCTTGCACCAGTTGAACCTCGACGTGGTGATTCCCGGCAGTGACATCGAGACCTACACGCTCAGCTACCGTGCGCAGCACTATGTGCCGATCTACCGAGGCGTGTTCCTCGAGATCAATGGCAGCGCGGCGATGATCGACAATTACAGCGGCGACGGGCAGGTACCGCCCTACAACAACTTCTTTGCCGGTGGCCCGCGCACGGTGCGCGGCTACCAGGATGGCTCGCTGGGGCCGCGTGACACCCCCTTCAACAACCCGTTCGGCGGCACGGTACGCACCACCGTTCAGAACGAGTTGGTGATTCCGCTGCCGTTTGAAGCCGATGGCAAGTCCACGCGCTTCTCCCTGTTCTTCGACATCGGCAGCGTCTTTGCCGAACCGCGCGATTTCGACACCGCCGAACTGCGGCAGTCGGCCGGCGTCGCGTTCCAGTGGTTCACGCCGTTCCTCGGGCTGCTGGACCTGTCGTACGGGTTCCCGCTCAATGACGAGGTGGGTGACGAGGTGGACCGTTTCCAGATCTCCTTCGGTTCAGGGTTCTAACGCGGTTGCGACCGCATCATGTTTGTCCTCTCAACTTCTTTACACGAGTAATTGACCATGCTTCAGAAAATTGTCACCGTCGGCGCGTTGTTCACGGCCCTGGTTGTTGCCCCCATGAGCGTTCACGCGCAGGGCAAGATCGGTGCGATCCGCACCGCCGACATCGTGCTCGAATCGCCGCAGTTCAAAGCCGGTGCCGAGCGCATGAAGTCCGAGTTTGAGCGGCGTCAGAACGACCTCCAGGCCAACGCCAAGAAATTCCAGGAAGACGTTGAAAAGTTTCAGCGCGAAGCCGACTTCATGGCCAACGACGCACGCGCCGCGCGCGAGAAAGACCTCAACTCACGCCGCATCGACCTTGGCCTGCAGCAGCGTCAGTTGCAGGAAGACATCCAGAACCGCGACCGCGAACTGACCCAGCAGATGCGTGAGCGCATCAATGCCGTCATCGTCGAAGTGGCGAAGGAACTGAAGTACGACCTCGTCGTGCAGGATCCCGCGTTCGCCAGCGATGCGATGGACATCACCGACGAAGTGCTGAAGCGCCTCAAAGCCAAGCCATAAGGGCTGCGTCATGGCGGTCTGGACAGCCGCGCAACTGGCGCATCGCTTCGATCTTGAACTGCGCGGTGACGGTCAGCAGTCGGTGACCGGGGTGTGTACCCTCACGCCCGGCCGGCCCGGCCACCTGAGCTTTCTCGCCAACCCGAAATACCGCAGCGCGCTGCGGGACACGGCGGCGTCGGTGGTGGTGCTCGGACCGCGTGACGCCGACAGCTACAGCGGCACGGCCCTGGTGGCGCGCGACCCTTATCTGGCGTTTGCGCGCGTCTCGGCGCTGTTCGATGTTCAACCGCCGTGCCTGCCGGGCGTTCACCCGACTGCCGTGATCGACCCGTCTGCCCGGGTCGATGCGGCCGCCGAGATCGGTCCCTTCGTGGTGATCGACGCGGGTGCCACCGTCGGTGCGGGCGCTCGCATTGCGGCGCACAGTCATATCGGGCTTAACGCCTCGGTCGGTGAGGGCACCCGGCTGGAAGGGCGCAATTGGATCGGGCCGAACTGCGTGGTCGGGGCGCGTTGCCGCCTGAACGCCGGCTGCGTGATCGGCGCCCGCGGCTTCGGTCTGGCGCCGACGCCCGAGGGTTGGGAAGAAGTGCCCCAGCTTGGGCGCGTGGTGATTGGCGATGATGTCGAAATTGGCGCCAACACCTGTGTGGATCGCGGCGCCATCGATGACACGGTGATCGAAACCGGCGCCAAGCTCGATGATCTGGTGATGATCGCCCACAACTGCCGCATCGGCGCGCGCACCGCGATCGCGGCACAGACCGGCATTGCCGGCTCCACGCAGGTGGGCGCCCGTTGTCTGATCGGCGGGTCGGTGGGGATCTCTGGCCACCTGCTGATCGGTGACGACGTGGTGCTGCTGGGGCGCAGCATGGTCACGCACTCGCTGCCGGAAAAGGGAACGTATGGCTCAGGCTGGCCGGTGGTGCCGGCCCGCGAGTGGCGGAAGCAGGTTGCGCGCATGCGCCGCCTGGACCGCACCGAGGCAAAAATCAAGCGGCTGGAGGCCAGGCTGGGCCTGGCCTCAGAGCCCGAACAGGAAGGGGAACCCACATGATTGAAGCGCGCGATATTTTGAAGATGCTGCCGCATCGCTATCCATTTCTGCTGGTGGATCGCGTGCTCAGTCACACCAATGATGAATTGGTGGCCATCAAGAACGTCACGTTCAACGAGCCCTTCTTTCCTGGCCATTTTCCGGGCGAACCGACGATGCCGGGGGTGTTGATGCTCGAAGCCATGGCCCAGGCCTGCGGGCTGCTGGCGGTGATTCGCAGTGGCGTGCGCTCCGACTCCGGGCTGATTCTGTATTTCGCCGGCATCGACAACGCCCGGTTCAAACGCCCGGTCATCCCTGGCGATCAGCTGCGCTTCGAGGTGCAGTTGGTCAAGCAGAAGCGCGACATCTGGAAGTTCACCGCCAAGGCCCTGGTCGGCAGCGATCTGGCCTGCTGCGCCGAGCTGATGTGTGTGCTGCGCCATCCCGACAAGATGCAGGAAGGGGCTTGATGTCGAGGATTCACCCGACGGCCATCGTCGATTCCAGCGCCGAGATCGATGCCTCGGTTGAAGTGCGCGCCTATGCCGTGATCGGGCCCAAGGTCGTGATTGGCGCCGACAGCGTCATTCACAGCCACGCGGTGCTCGATGGACCGATGACCCTGGGGGCGCGCAACGAGGTGTATTCGTTTGCGTCCATCGGCGCGCTGTCGCAGGACATCTCGGCCAAACGTGACGATCCGACCGGCACCGTGATCGGCGATGACAATGTCATCCGCGAGTACGTGTCGATCCAGCGCGGCACCCTGAAAGAGTGGGACACCAAACAGGGCCAGACGCGCATCGGCTCGCGCAACCTGATCATGAATTACTGCCACATCGCGCACGACTGCGTGCTGGGCAACGACATCATCATGGCCAACAACGCCAGCCTGGCCGGACATGTCGAGCTGGGTGATTTCGTCGGTCTCGGCGGCTATACCTTGGTCTATCAGTTCTGCCGCATTGGTGCGCACGCCTTCACCGCGTTTTCAGCCGGCGTGGACGGCGACATTCCGCCGTTCATGCTGGCGCACGGCAATCCGGCAAAAGTGCGGACCGTGAACAAGACCGGCCTGAAGCGTCGCGGATTCAGCGCCGAACAGATCGAGGGCATCGAAGACGTGTTCAAGCGCATCTATCGCTCCGGCGCACCGATGGCCGACGTGCGGGCGCAGATTGCCGCGCTTGCCGCCGCCGGTGACGACGCGGCCATGACCGCAATCGCCAGCTTCCTGGAAGGCGGGAAGCGACCGCTGGCGCGATGAAGCTGGCCTTTGTTGCGGGCGAACTGTCGGGCGACCAGCTGGGCGGCGCCATCATTGAGGCGCTGCGCCGCGAGCGGCCCGACATTGACTGCTTCGGCCTGACCGGGCCGCGCATGGAGGCGGCAGGCTGTCGCAGCCTGGGCAGCATCGAGCAACTGTCGCTGATGGGCCTGGCCGAGATTCTGCCGGCGCTGCCGCGACTGTTCCGGCTGCGTGCGAGGTTGATCGACCAGATCGTCGCGGCGCAGCCCAATGCGGTGGTCAGCATCGACGCGCCCGATTTCAACCTGGGCCTGCAGCAGCGCCTGCGCGAACGCGGCCTGCACACCGTGCACGTGGTCAGCCCCACCATCTGGGCGTGGCGTGCAGGTCGCATCAAGGGCATTCGGCGCGCGGTCCAGCAGATGCTGTGTCTGTTTCCTTTCGAGCCGGCGCATTACGCCGGCAGCGGCGTGCGGGCCGATTTCATCGGCCATCCCCTGGCGGACGAAATTCAGGCGGCGCCCGACACGTCCACCGCGCGCGCGCACCTGGGGCTGGCCGACCGCCTCACGCTGGCGGTGTTGCCGGGCTCGCGCGGTGGCGAAGTGCGGCATCTCGCGCCGGTGTTCGCGCAGACCGTTGCGCGTCTCAGTGCAGCCCTGCCGGGGCTGCAGGTGGTGACGCCGGTCGCCAAGTCGGCACTGCGCGAGGGGCTTGCCGCGCAGATTCGGCAGTGGGCCCCGAACGCCGACTGGCGGCTGATCGACGGCCAGGCCCATCAGGCCCTGGCGGCGGCCAACGCCGTGCTGCTGGCCTCGGGCACCGCCACGCTGGAAACCCTGCTGGTGGGGCGCGCCATGGTGGTGGGCTATCGCACCGCGCCCTTGACCGCCTGGTTGATGATCAAGGGCGGCTTGCTCAAGACCCGCCACGTCAGCCTGCCCAACCTGCTGAGTCGCACCCCCACCGTGCCGGAGCGTTTGCAGGCCGAATGCAATCCGCTGCGTCTGGCGGCCGATGTGATGCCCCTGCTCGTGGACGGCGCCGCGCGACAGGTGCAGCTCGGCGCCTTCGCCGACGTGCGCCAACAACTTGCCGTGGGGGCCGCCGCGCAGGCCGCACGGGCCATTCTCAGCGGCCTGGCCGCGCGACCATGAGCGTGCTGCTGCGGGTCGCCGGCGTGGATGAGGCCGGGCGCGGATGCCTGGCCGGGCCGGTGGTGGCGGCCGCCGTGGTGCTGGCCGGGCCCATCGCGGGCCTGCGTGACTCCAAGCGCCTGAGCGCCGCCGCACGGGCGCGGCGCGCAGTGCAGATCAAGGCCGAGGCGCTGGCCTGGGGCATCGGCCAGGCCAGCGTGATCGAGATCGACACCCTCAACATTCTTCAGGCCAGCCTGCTGGCGATGCGCCGCGCCGTGGCCGCGCTGCCGTGGGTGCCCGACGCGGTCGAGATCGACGGCAACCAGGACCCGGACGGGGGCTGGCCGACCACCTGCTGGATCGGCGGCGACGACTTGCGGCCGGCGATCATGGCGGCCAGTATCCTCGCCAAGACCACGCGGGATGAGTGGATGCTGGAGCTGGACGCACGCAACCCTGAATATGGTTTTGCCCTGCACAAGGGCTACGGCACGCCGCAGCATCTTGCGGCACTGGCGGCGCGCGGCCCCGGCGTGCATCACCGCATGAGCTGCGCCCCCTGCCAGCGCGCCCCGGCCGCGTGCGCGGCATGACCGGTTTCGTCCATCTGCGGCTGCACACCGAGTACGCCCTGACCGACGGCACGGTGCGTGTCGAGCCACCCAAGCGCAAGGGTGGCGGGCAGGGCGACACCCTGCTGACCCGCGCGGCGGCGCTGGGGTTTGTGGCGGTTGCGGTCACCGACCCGACCAACGTCTACGCCACGGTCAAGTTTTACAAGGGCGCCGAGGCGGTGGGCATCAAGCCGGTGGTCGGCTGTGATCTGTGGATCGCCCCGGAACTGCCGACCGATGCGCCGTCGCGCCTCACCGTGCTGGTGCAGAACGACACCGGTTTTCGCAACCTGTCGGCGATGCTCTCGGCCGCCTACATCGACGGCCAGTCCCGCGGACGTGCCTGCGTCTCGCGGGCACGACTGCAGGCGCATCATCAGGGCCTGATCGCGCTCACCGGCCGCGACGGTGCACTCTTCCGCGCGGCCGCCGCCGATCAGGTCGGCCCGGCGCTGGTCGCCCTCGACGAACTCCAGGCCCTGTTCGGTGACCGGCTGTATCTGGACATCTGCCGCTGCGACCGGCCGGGGGATGAAGACTGGGTGCAGCAGGCCGTCGCCCTGTCGAAGCTGCGCGGCGTGCCGGTGGTGGCCACCAACGACGTGCGCTTTCTCACCCGCGACGACTTCGAGTCGCACGAGGCGCGCGTCTGCATTGCCGAAGGGCGGGTGCTGGCCGATCCCAAGCGACCGCGCCCCTACTCGCCGGAGCAATACCTCAAGTCGCCGGAAGAAATGGCCGAGCGCTTCGCCGATATGCCCGAGGCGCTGGAAAACAGCGTGCACATCGCGCGGCGCTGTACCCTGACCCTGTCGTTCGGCACCTATCACCTGCCCAAGTTTCCGGTGCCGGACGGCGGCCCGCCCGACGCCTACCTGCGTGCCCGCGCCGAGCAGGGTCTGGCCGAGCGGTTCCCCGACGGACTGCCGCAGGGCCGCGCCGACGAGTACCGCCAGCGCCTGGACTACGAGCTGGGCATCATCGAAAAGATGGGCTTCGCCGGATACTTTCTGGTGGTCGCCGACTTCATTCAGTGGGCCAAGGAAAACGGCTGCCCGGTGGGGCCGGGCCGTGGCTCGGGCGCCGGCTCGCTGGTGGCCTATGCCATCCGCATCACCGACCTTGATCCGCTGCCGTTCAATCTGCTGTTCGAGCGCTTCCTCAATCCCGAACGCGTGTCGATGCCCGACTTCGACATCGACTTCTGCATGGACAACCGCGACCGCGTCATCCAGTACGTGGCCGAGCGTTACGGGCGCGACCGGGTCGGGCAGATCATCACCTACTCCACCATGGCCGCGCGCGGCGTGGTGCGGGACGTCTGCCGCGTGCTCGGCCACGGCTATGGCTTTGGCGACCGGCTGGCCAAACTGATCCCCGGCACCCCCGGCGCCACCCTGGCCGACGCCATGGACGAGGTGCCGGAGCTCAAGCAGGCCTACGCGCAGGATGAAGAGATCCGCATGGTGCTCGACCTGGCGCTGTCGCTGGAGGGCGTGACCCGCGGCGTCGGCGTGCACGCCGGCGGCGTGGTGATTGCGCCCGAGCCGCTGACCACCTATTGCCCGCTCTACTGCGAAGCCGGCGGTGGCGGCCTGCGCACCCAGTTCGACATGAAGGACCTGGAAACCATCGGGCTGGTCAAGTTCGATTTTCTGGGCCTGAAAACCCTCACGGTGATTGAGGAGGCGGTGCAGACCATCGCCCGCAGCGGAACGACCCTCAATGTCCTCGACATTGCCATTGACGACGCCGAGACCTACGCCCTTTACGCCAGCGGCGAGACCTCGGCGGTGTTCCAGATGGAATCGCCGGGCATGCAGAAGGCCGCGCGTGACCTCAAGCCCGACTGTTTCGAAGACATCGTGGCGCTGGTGTCCTTGTACCGACCCGGCCCCATGGACCTGATTCCCGAGTACTGCGCGCGCAAGCGCGGCGACGCGCCGGTTGAATATCTGCACCCCGAGATGGAGCCGGTGCTGGCGCCCACCTACGGCATCTTCGTGTACCAGGAGCAGGTCATGCAGATGTCGCAGCGCATGGCCGGCTACACCCTGGGCGGCGCCGATCTGTTGCGCCGCGCCATGGGCAAGAAAAAGGCCGATGAAATGGCCACCCAGCGCAGCATCTTCGAGGCAGGCGCCGAAGCGCGGGGCATCAGCGGCGACATCGCCAGCGGCGTGTTCGACCTGATGGAGAAGTTCGCCAATTACGGCTTCAACAAATCGCACGCCGCCGCTTACGCGCTGGTCAGCTATCAAACGGCGTGGTTGAAGCGGCATTACCCGGCCGAGTTCATGGCGGCGGTGCTGTCCTGCGAAATGGCGCACACCGAAACCATCGTCGTCATGCGCGACGAAGCGCTGCGCATGGGGCTGGACCTGCTGCCGCCCGACATCAACCGCAGTGAAGTGCGCTTTTCAGTCGCCGGCCCGCGCCAGGTGCGTTATGGGCTGGGCGCGATTCGTGGCGTCGGCGAGGGTGCGCTGGAGTCGATGCTTGCCGCGCGCGCCGCTGGCGGGCCGTTCACCGACCTGTTTGATTTTTGCCACCGCATCGACCTCAAGCGTGCCAACAGGCGCGTGCTCGAAGCCCTGATCGGCAGTGGCAGCCTCGATGGCCTGGGCCTCAATCGCGCCTCGCTGCTCGCGACCCTGCCCGCCGCCATCGGCATGGCCGAACAGGCCGCCAATGCCGCCGACAGCGGGCAGGTCGATCTGTTCGGCGGGGGCGATGCCGCCAGCGTGCCGGTCGTGGCCGCCACCGAAGTGGATGATTTCACCGAACGGCAGCGCCTCGACAAAGAGCGCGAAACCTTGGGCTTCTACCTCTCGGGCCATCCCATAGACGCCTACCGCGACCTGGTGGACAAGGTCTGCTCGGGCCGGCTGCGCGCGTTGATCGCCGCCCAGGGCGTGCCGCCGCCGCCCGGCCCCGATGGCAAGACCGCGTGGCAGCCGCGCACCCGCGTCATGTTCGCCGCGTGGGTGACCGACCTGCGCTTCTTCAAGGGCGATGCCAGCGCCGACGGCCGCGGCGGCCGCGCCAGCTACAAGGTCACGCTCGACGACCAGGGCATGCAGATCAGCGTCTGGGTCGATGCCGAGCGCTGGCCGGCCTACCAGCATCGCGTCAAGGTCGACCGGCTGGTGTTCACCGTGGCCGAGTTGGGCTACTCGCCGGCGCGCGAAGGGCGCGAGGCCGAACCCCGGCTGTTCAATCCCGAATTTTTCACGCTTGACCAGGTGTATGCCGATCACGCCCAGCGCCTGACGCTGCACTGGCGCCGCCCTGCGGGTGAGGTGGTGGCCCTGCGCCGCGTGCTCAGCGATGCCCGCGATCCGGCGGGCGTTCCGGTCACGGTCAGGCTTGACCTGCCGGTAGGCCAGGCGCTGCTCGACCTGCCGCGCGAATGGCACCTGCGCCTCACCGACGCGCTGCTGCAGAGTCTGGTGACCTGGTTGGGCGACGACGCGCTGGAGATCAGCTATCGCGCCTACGTGGCGCCGGTGGTCGAGGGACGACGGCAACGCAACGCCCACTTCGTCGCAGCCGATGATGAGGAATAATACCGACATGAAACCGACCTACCTCGACTTCGAACAGCCCATCGCGGAACTTGATCAGCGGATCGAGGACCTGCGCTTCTCTACCGCCGGGCGCGGCGTGGACCTCAATGAAGAGATCACCCGGCTTGAGGCCAAGAGCCGCGAGTTGACGGCGCAGATATTCGGCCAACTCACGCCCTGGCAGGTGGCCCAGGTGGCGCGGCATCCGCAGCGCCCGTATTCGCTGGACTACCTGCAGCACCTGTTCACCGACTGGGAAGAACTGCACGGCGACCGGCATTTTCGTGATGACCCGAGCATGATCTGCGGCGTGGCGCGCTTCGAAGGCCGCGCCTGCGTGGTGCTGGGCCAGCAGAAGGGGCGCGATGCCAAGGAGCGCGTCTATCGCAATTTCGGCATGCCCAAGCCCGAGGGTTACCGCAAGGCGCTGCGCCTGATGCAGCTGGCCGAGCGCTTCCACCTGCCCATCTTCACCTTCATCGACACGCCGGGCGCCTATCCCGGCATCGGTGCCGAAGAGCGCAACCAGTCCGAGGCCATTGCCCGCAACCTGTTCGAGATGGCGCGACTGCGCACGCCGGTGATCGCCACCGTGATTGGCGAAGGCGGCTCGGGCGGGGCGCTGGCCATCGGCGTGGCCGATCACGTGATCATGCTCAGCAACAGCATCTACTCGGTGATTTCGCCCGAGGGCTGCGCGTCGATCCTGTTCAAGAGCGCCGCACGTGCGCCCGAGGCGGCCGAGGCAATGAAGATCACCGCGCAGGACCTGCTGGGCCACAAGCTCATCGACGAAATCGTGGCCGAGCCGCTGGGCGGCGCGCACCGCGACGTGCCCGCCACCATGGAGTCCCTGCGCCTGCGTCTGAGCGCGGCGTTTGAAGGCCTGCGCGCAATGCCCATGACCCAGCTCGCCGAACGGCGGCACCAGCGTCTGATGAGCTTCGGGGCGTTCGAACTGGTCCCGGCCTGAATCCAGTGGCGCCATGGGCCGGCCGGTGACCGCGGCGCTGGGCCTCGCGCTGCACCCGCCGCCGGCCCCGCATCTGGTCGTGGCGCTGTCGGGCGGTCGCGACTCGGTCAGCCTGCTGCACGCCCTGGTCGCGCAGCGGGCGGGCGCGGTCAGCGCAGTGCACGTGCACCATGGCCTGCAGGCGGCCGCCGACCGGTTTGCCGCTCATTGCGAAGCGATCTGCGCCGTCTGGAAGGTGCCCTTGCTCGTGCGGCAGGTCGCCGTGACCCGCAGCGGTGACGGGCTGGAAGCCGATGCGCGCCGCGCCCGCTACGCCGCTCTGGCCGAGGCCGTGCCGCCGGCGGCGGTGCTGGTGACCGCGCACCACGCGGGTGATCAGGCCGAGACGGTCTTGATGCGCGTGCTGCGCGGCACTGGCCCCGACGGTCTGGCGGGCATGCGTGTGCAGGGCGTCACCGCCCACGGCACGCCGGTCTGGCGACCGTGGCTGTCGATCACGCCGCAGCAGATTGCCGCGTACGCGCAGTCACAGGCGCTGGTGTGGATAGACGATCCCCACAATGAGGATCCCGCGTTCACCCGCGTCTGGCTGCGGCGGCATCTGCTGCCTCAAATCGAGACCCGCTATCCCGCCGCGCAGGCGGCGCTCGTCCGGCTGGCCGGGTTGATGGCCGAGCGTGCGCCCGCGCCAGAGACCGTGATCGAGCGGCAGACCGACTGGGGCCGCTGCTGGCCGCTGGACGCGGCCGCGCGATTGCCCGAGCCCGAACGGCGCGAGGCGCTGCGGGGCTGGCTGCGCAGCCGTCTCGGCCAAGTGCCGTCGGCCGCGATGCTGGCGCGCGTGGAGCGCGAAGTGGTCCGCGCAGGCCGCGGCCGACATCCGGCCCTGCGGATTCGCGGGGTCACCTTGCGGCGCCACCGACAGGGGCTTTACGCCACCGATGATCTCTTGCCTTTGCAGCCGCGCGTGTGGTCCGGAACGGCGTGGGTCGAACTGCCCGGCTGGGGGTGCTTCACCGCAGACACGGCGCCCGAGGCGCCGCTGACCGTGCGGGCCGCTCGGCCGGGTGAGCGCATCAGGCCGCGGGGCAGTGCGCAGCATCAACGCATCAGCACCTTGATGCACGCCCGGGGCGTGCCGGCGTGGCTGCGCCACCGGGTGCCGGTTCTGGCGTGCGGCGACCAGGTGGTGGCGCTGGCCGATTGGCGACTCAGTGACCGGGCGCCGGCAGGTTTGCGGTGGCAGCCCGCGGACGGATGGACAGGGTCGTTCTAGCCGGGCAAGAAAAAGCGGCGCCAACCCCCAGGCAGGCGCCGCCAATGGTGCAACCCGCCCGACTTCAGAGGCAGTTGTCGTCGTCGCTCGCCGAAGTGCCGGCATTGAAGCGCACGCAGCCGCAGGCGACATTGCCGTCTTCCAGGGTGCGGATGACCGAGGCTTGATACTGCACGCCGTTCTCGAGCGGGGTTTCGTTGGTCAAGGCGACCTCGGTGGGGAAGCCTCCGCCCAATGCCGGGCTGGCGCCATGCATCAACGGCGAGCTGACGTTGTTGGGCAGCGTTTGCGGATTGTCGAGGCTCGGCAGTGCGCTGCGGGTGTAGGCCAGTTCGCAGCGTTCGTCCAGTGCGCCCGGCGTGGTGCCCTGAGGGACGCACGCGGTCGGATTGGCGGCGATGAACTCCAGGTTCGCGACGCGCGCCACCGTCAGGCTGCTGACGGCGCCGTCTGTCCATGAGTACATGGGCACCAGCTCTCCGGTGACCTGCATGGGAATCACATCGGTGCAGCTCGCGCTGCCACCGCCACCCCCGCCGCCACCCCCGCCACCGCCACCTCCGCTGTTGTTGGAATCGCTGTCGCAGGCGGCGAGCGCCAGGGCGGCCATCGGGCAGAGCAGGGTCATGAGAAGTGCGCGTTTCATCGAAGGGTTCCCTTGTGTTGTCGGTCTGGTCGTACCGTACCCAGCCTAGGGAGGGCGCAATACCCCCCGATCCGGGGGCACCACGCGCGTCGCGGGTGGGCTGATGCCAGACCCGAGCACGCGCCTGGCACTATCCCTGCTACCTTCTTTCGCTCAACTTTTCGGGTTCTAGCGAGGCACGCATGAAGCTGCGCCTTTTTCTGGCACTGAGCGCGTCATTTCTGCTGGCGATGGCGGCGGCGTGTTCCCGTCCGGGCGTCGACAGCGAGGTGAAGCGCTACCGGCATTCCGACGACGGCGTGCCGACCAACATCGATCCTCTGCAAGCGGCGACGGTGTATTCCAACCAGATCGTGGTCAGCGTCTACGACACGCTGTATCGCTACAAATATCTGGCGCGGCCTTATGTGCTGGTGCCGAATCTGGCGGCCGGCATGCCGGAGATCAGTGACGATGGCCTGACCTACACCATCACCCTGAAGCCGGGCGTGCGGTTCATTGACGATGAGGCCTTCCCAGACGGCAAGGGTCGTGAGGTCACCGCGCATGACGTGGTGTACTCGCTGAAGCGGCATTTCGACCCGGCCCGGGTGTCTCAGGGGCGCTGGTTGTGGGATCGCAAGATCGAAGGGCTGAATCAGTGGATGGACGCCGGCGCCGACTACGACGCCGCAGTGCCCGGCCTGTTGGCGGTGGATGACCACACGGTGCGCGTGCGGCTGGTCAAGCCCTTTCCGCAGTTCATGAACACCCTGGCGCAGGGTTTCGCGGCCATCGTGCCGCACGAGGCGGTGACCGCGTATGGCGAGGGCCTGGGCACTCGGGCGGTGGGCTCGGGGCCGTGGAAGCTTGAACGTTACACGCGCGAGCAGGTGCGCCTGGTGCGCAATCCCGACTTCCGCAAGGAGCCTCTGGACCTGGCCTACGAGGGCTACGACGCCGCCCTGCACGGCCACTTGGGCATCGCCCATCTCGATGGCAAGCCGTCCCCGTTTGTCGATGAGCTGTGGATCGACTTCATCCAGGAGTCTGCCGCGCGCTGGGCGTCGTTTACCTCGGGGCGTGAGATCCAGATGTCGGGCCTGCCGGTGGAGCAGACCGACATCGTGCTGGCCTCCAAGGATCCGGTGGCGCTCAAGCCCGAGTATGCGCAGCGCTATCACCTCGACACCGGGCCCGAGGCCGGGCTGGTGTTCACGGTCTTCAACATGGCCGACCCCGACATCGGCAACGTGCCCGACCCGCAGCGCAACGCCATGAATCGCGCATTGCGCTGTGCCATGCGCGATGCCTTTGACTGGCAGCAGCGCAACGACCGCTTCTACTCCGGTCTGGGCGAGGTGTTCCCCGGCGTGATTCCACCCCTCCTGGCCGAGTTCGACGCCACGCTGTCGCGTGATTCGGTCACCCACAATCCCGAGCGCGCCCGGGCGCGGCTGGCCGAGGCCGGCTGGACGGCGGAGAACCTGCCCACGCTCGATTACGGGCTGGTGGCCTCGGTGCTGGGGCGCGAAATGGCGGAAGAATTCCGCGGTTACATGGCCGCAGTCGGCATTCCGCCCGAAAAGATCAACATCAAGAGCTACGCCACCTTCGGCGATTACAACCGCGCCCTGCGCACCTCCGAGTTGCCGATCATGGGCTATGGCTGGGGGCTGGACTACCCGGACGCCGAGAACGTGCTGCAACTGTTCTACGGCCCCAACGCGGCACCGGGCAGCAACGCCGCCAACTACCGCAATCCGGCCTATGACGCGCTGTACGAACAATCGTCGGTGATGCTGCCCAGCGCGGCGCGCAGCGAGATCTATCGGCAGATGAACCAGATGCTGATCGACGACTGCGTGGGCATTCTGTCGCTGTCGCGACGGCGCATCGCCCTCTGGCACCGGGACGTGCTGGGGCTGCCCGACCGGCAGATTCTGGGCGGTTTCTGGCTGCGCTTCGTTGACGTGAAATAGGCATGGCAGGACTGGGGTATCTGATCCGCCGTCTTGCGACCGGCATTCCGCTGATCCTGGGCGTGACCTTCATCAGCTTTTTGCTGATGGTGTATTTCGGGCCCGATCTGAGTTTCGAGCTGGTGGGCAAGAACCCGACGGCGGAGCAGATCGCGGCGGCGCGCGCCCAACTGGGGTATGACCAGCCGTTCTGGGTGCGTTACGCCGCGTACCTGCACGAGATGGTGACCTTCGATTTCGGTCGTTCGGTGTCCACCGGGCAGCCGGTGAGGGGCCTGCTGGCCGACGCGGTGCCGGTGTCGCTGGCGCTCACGCTGCCGGGCTTCGTGCTCGGCAACCTGCTGGGCATCGCGCTGGCGCTGCTGGCGGCCTGGCACCGCGGCCGCTGGCTGGACCGCAGCATCATGGCGTTTTCGGTGATCGGGATGAGCATCAGTTTTCTGATCATCATCATCGTGTTTCAGCTGCTGTTTTCATCGCGCTACGGGCTGAACTTTTTCCCGGTGCGCGGCTGGGACATGAGCAGTCCCGGCGCCTACCTGTATTACGTGACCGTGCCCACGCTGGCGATCGTGTTTGTCAGTCTGGGCTACAACACGCGCTTCTACCGCGCGGTGTTCGTCGAGGAGGTTGGCCGCGACCATGTGCGCACCGCGCGGGCGTTTGGCGCCGGGGCGGGCATCATTTTGTGGAAGTACGTGCTCAAGAACAGCCTGATTCCCATCATCACCCGCGTGATGTTCTCGATTCCGTCCATCGTGATTGCCGGCAGCCTGTTGATCGAGAGCTACTTCGGCATTCCCGGTGCGGGCAAGCTCACCTTTGACGCGGTCACCACCGGCGACCAGCCGGTGCTCAAGGCGGTGGTGAGCCTGACGGCGCTGATGTTCGTGGTGGTGCTGATCATCAATGATCTGCTGTACCGCGCGGTGGACCCCCGTGTGGCGCTGACATGAGCGCCGACCGGCCGCACAGCCTGTGGTCGCGGGCCGCCCAGCGTTTCGTGCGCGATCGGGCGGGAATGGTGTCGGCCGTCGTGGTGCTGGGCTATTTTCTGGTGGCGCTGACCGTCTGGCTGGGGCTGGGCGGACAAGATTGGGGCGTGCTGGGCTCGGACAGCTTTGCCCCGGTCTCGGCCGAGCACTGGTTCGGCACCACCCGCAATGGTCAGGACATCTTCGCCCGCACCGTCTATTCCACCCGCACGGCCTTCGAGATTGGCCTGGTGGTGGCGGTGTCGTCGGTGGTGCTGGGTGCGGTGTTCGGCGCGCTGTCGGGCTTCTTTGCCGGGTCGTGGCTGGACGAGGGCATTCTGTGGCTCAAGGGCGTGCTCGACGCCATTCCGTTTTTCCTGTTCGTGGTGGCCGTGGCCTATTCGCTGCAGGGCCATCCGCTGGCGATGCACGTGGCAATGATCGCCACCTTCTGGACCACCACCGGGCGCTATGTGCGCGGCGAGGTGATCAAGCTCAAATCCATGGAGTTCGTGGAAGCAGCGCGCGCCGTGGGCGTGCCGCAGGGGGCCATCATCTTCCGCCACATCCTGCCCAACACCAGTCACATTCTGCTGGTGCAGGGCACGCTGGTGTTCGTGACCGCCATCAAGGCCGAGGTGATTCTGTCGTTCCTCGGGCTGGGCGTGCAGGACGGCGTGAGTTGGGGCCTGATGATTTCGCAGTCCACCAACGAGGTCACGGCGGGTTTCTTCAACAACTTCATTGCCGCGTCGCTGGCCATGTTCGTGCTGGTGATGGCCTTCAATTTCTTCTCCGATGCCCTGCAGGATGCGCTGGACCCGCGCAAGGTGAGCGCGTGACCGCGCCGCTGCTGTCCATCGAAGATCTGGACCTGCGCTTCGCCAGCGACCGCGGCGAACTGCATGCGCTGCACGGCGTCAGTCTGACGGTGGGCGAGGGCGAGATCGTCGGCCTGGTCGGGGAGTCGGGCTGCGGCAAGAGCATCACCGCCGCGGCGGTGATGGGCCTGCTGCCGATGCCGCCGGCGCGCATTGCCGGAGGGCGCATCGTCTACAAAGGGCAAGACCTGCTGACGCTGTCGGACCGCGCGATGCGCCGCATTCGCGGCCCCGAGATCGCGATGATCTTCCAGGAGCCGATGACCGCGCTCAATCCGGTCTTCACCATCGGCAGCCAGATGAGCGATGTGCTGTGCCGGCACCAGAGGCTCAGTCGTCGCGCCGCACGGCTCAAGGCCATTGACTGGCTCAACCGCGTGGGCATCGCCGACGCCGGGGCGCGGATCGATGCCTTTCCGCATCAGCTTTCCGGCGGCATGCGTCAGCGGGTCATGATTGCCATGGCGCTGTCGTGCCGGCCCCGGCTGTTGATTGCCGATGAGCCCACCACCGCCCTGGATGTAACCATTCAGGCGCAGGTGCTGGAACTGATGCGCACGCTGGTGCGCGAAGAAGGTGTGGCGATGCTGCTGATCACCCACGACCTGGGCGTGGTGGCTGAAACCTGCGACCGCGTGCACGTCATGTACTGCGGGCGGGTCGTGGAGCAGGCCACCACGCGGGCGCTGTTTGCCGCGCCGCGGCATCCTTACACCCGCGGTCTGCTCGAATGCCTGCCCCGTATTGACGGCGCGGCCATTGGCGGTCGCCTGCCGACCATTCCCGGCACGGTGCCGGAGCTGTCGAAGCTGCCCCCCGGCTGTGCCTTTGCGCCGCGGTGCCCGCAGGTGCAGGCCGATTGCGAGCAGGCGCCACCGCCGGTTCGGGCGTTGCAGGCCGATCACCTGGCCGCCTGTCTGCACCCGGTGTCGGCGTCATGAGCCTGCTGCGCGTTCGCGGTCTCAAGAAATACTTTGGCGGCAGCGGCTGGCCGCGCCGCAAGGCGCCGCTGAAGGCCGTCGATGGCGTGGACCTGGATCTGGCGGCAGGGCACACCCTGGCCCTGGTGGGCGAATCGGGCTGCGGCAAGTCCACGCTCGCACGCGCCATCTTGCGCCTGCACGAGCCCACCGGAGGCGAGGTGTGGCTGGACGGCACGCCCGTGACCGGCATCGGCCGGGCGGCGCTGCGCGCGCGGCGGCGCGAGATGCAGATCATCTTTCAGGACCCGTACGCCTCACTCAATCCGCGGCGCAGCGTGGGCCAAACCCTGGATGAGCCGCTGAGCGTGCACCGCTGGGGCAATCGCGCCACGCGGCAGGCCCGGGTGAACGAGCTGCTGGAGGTGGTGGGCCTGCGCCCGGCGATGGCCAATCGCTATCCGCACGAGTTCTCCGGCGGGCAACGGCAGCGCATCGGCATTGCGCGTGCGCTGGCGCTTTCGCCCAAGCTGATCGTCGCCGACGAGGCCGTCTCGGCACTCGATGTGTCGGTGCAGGCGCAGATCCTGAATCTGCTCAACGACATCCGCGAACGCTTCGGCGTGGGCTATCTGTTCATTTCGCACGATCTGGCGGTGGTGCGGCACCTCGCCGATCGGGTGGCGGTGATGTATCTGGGCCGTATCGTCGAAGAAGCCGACACCGCCGATCTGTTCCGCCAGCCGCGGCACCCCTACACCGAAGCCCTGCTCTCGGCGGTGCCGGTGCCCGATCCGACCCGTCATGCCGGACGCATCGTGCTGCCGGGCGATCTGCCGTCCCCGAGTGCGCCCCCTTCGGGCTGCCCGTTTCATCCCCGCTGCCCCAAGGCGGTGGCGCGATGTTCCACCGAGGTGCCGGCGTTGCGCACCATGGACGACGGTGCCCGGGTGGCCTGTCATTTGGTGTAGCACCCTGCGCCATCCCTTCGTGGCTTGAGCGGGGTGGGGCGATCGGCGACCATTCGGGGCCAACCGTTCAATCAGCTCAATGTCAGGAGACGCATAAATGCTGGGTCAGATGATGGATGTACCGCTGTCGATTTCGAACCTGCTGGTGCACGCCGACCGCTTTCATGGTGACACCGAGATCGTCTCGCGGCGGGTGGAGGGCGACATTCACCGCTACACCTATCGCGACGCGCACCGGCGCAGCCGTCAGGCGGCCAGCGCGCTGCAAGGCTTGGGCATTGCCCCCGGTGGCCGCGTGGCCACGCTGGCGTGGAACGGGTATCGCCACTTCGAGCTGTACTACGGCATCTCGGGTTCGGGGCGGGTGATGCACACCATCAACCCGCGGCTGCACCCCGAGCAGGTGGCGTGGATTGCCAACGATGCCGAAGACGAGGCGCTGTTCTTCGACCTGAGCTTCGCGCCGCTGATCGACGCCGTGGCGCCGCTCTGCCCCAAGATCAAGCACTGGATCGCGTTGTGTGACGAAGACAGGCTGCCGGCGCTGAAAACCGTCAAGCCCATCGCCTACGAAACCTGGCTGGCCGGCGGCAGCGCCGACTCTGCCTGGCCGGTGCTGGACGAGAATGCCGCCGCCTGCCTGTGCTACACCTCGGGCACCACAGGTAACCCCAAGGGCGTGCTCTATTCGCATCGCTCCACGGTGCTGCACGCGCTGGGCTCGATCATGCCCGACGTGATGGGCCTGAAGGCCACCGATGTGGTGCTGCCGGTGGTGCCCATGTTCCACGTCAATGCCTGGGGCACCGCGTATTCCTGCCCCATCGTCGGCGCCAAGCTGGTGTTCCCCGGCTCGGGGCTGGATGGCAAGAGCCTGATCGAGTTGTTCGAGGCTGAAAAGGTCACCTTCACCGCCGGCGTGCCCACCATCTGGCTGGGGCTGCTGCAGGAGCTGCAGAAGACCGGGCAGAAGCTGAGCACCGTGAACCGCATGGTGGTGGGGGGCTCGGCCTGTCCGCCCGCCTTGATGAAGGCCTTCAAGGACGACTACGGCATCCACATTCACCACGCCTGGGGCATGACCGAGATGTCGCCACTGGGCACCTTCAACGCGCTCAAGGAAAAGCACCTGTCGCTGAGCGAGGACGACCAGTTCAAGATTCATGTGAAAGCCGGTCGCCCGATGTTCGGCGTCGACATCAAGATCGTCGACGACGCCGGCAAGGAACTGCCGTGGGATGGCGTGGCGTTCGGTGACCTGCTGGTGCGCGGGCCGTGGATCGTCAAGCAGTATTACCGCCGCGACGAGTCGCCGCTGGTGGACGGCTGGTTCCCCACCGGCGACGTGGCCACCATCGACCCGGATGGTTATGTCCAGATCACCGACCGCTCCAAGGACGTGATCAAGTCGGGCGGCGAATGGATCAGCTCCATCGACCTTGAGAACATCGCCGTCAGCCATCCGGCGGTGGCCGAGGCGGGCGCCATCGGGGTGTTCCACCCGAAATGGGACGAGCGGCCGATGGTGGTCGTGGTGCTCAAGGAGGGTAGATCGGCCACCGTCGAAGAGATTCTGGCCCATTACGAAGGCAAGATCGCCAAGTGGCAGATTCCCGACGACGTGCAGTTTGTCGATGAATTGCCGCACACCGCCACCGGCAAGATCAGCAAGCTCAAGCTGCGCGAAGCCTTCAAGGACTACGTGTTGCCCACCGCTGGCGAGGCGCTCGCGGGCCGCTGAACCCCGGTTGCACGCGGGTCGGCGCGGCGCCCCCGGATGGGGCGTCGTGCCGACCCGCCGCCTGCCGGCCCGGCCTCGGAGGTGCTGACGGGCGTGGTAAAATCGCGAAACCCTGACGCACGATCTCCCATGCCCGACGCGCCGCATCTCACCCGCTTTATTTTCGTGACCGGGGGGGTGGTGTCCTCGCTCGGCAAGGGCATTGCCGCGGCCAGCCTGGCCGCCATTCTGGAATCGCGCGGCCTGCGCGTGCACATGATGAAGCTCGATCCGTACATCAACGTCGATGCGGGCACCATGAGCCCGTTTCAGCATGGCGAGGTGTACGTCACCGAAGACGGCGCCGAGACCGACCTCGACCTGGGGCATTACGAGCGTTATCTGCGCGGCAAGACCAGCCGCCTGTCCAACGTCACCACCGGGCAGATTTACCGCAACGTGCTCGACAAGGAGCGCCGTGGCGATTATCTCGGCCGCACGGTGCAGGTCATTCCCCACATCACCGACGAAATCATTCAGGCGATTCGGCTCTGCGCCGAGGGCGCCGACATCTGCCTGGTGGAGATCGGCGGCACCGTCGGCGATATCGAGTCACTGCCGTTTCTGGAAGCGATTCGCCAGATGGGCGTCGAACTGGGCCGCGCCAACGCGCTGTACATGCACCTGACGCTGGTGCCGTTCGTGAAGGCCTCCGGCGAGCTGAAGACCAAGCCGACCCAGCACTCGGTGAAGGAGCTGCGCTCCATCGGCATTCAGCCCGACGTGCTGATCTGCCGCTCGGAGCGCAACCTGCCGGATGAAGAGCGCCGCAAGATCGGCCTGTTCACCAACGTCATCCAGCGCGCGGTCATCTCCGCGATCGACCTGGATGACATCTACAAGATTCCCGACTGGCTGCACCAGCAGGGCCTCGATGACCTGGTCATTGACCACTTCGGCATCGATTGCCGGCGTGCCGACCTCAGTGGCTGGCAGCGCGTGGTGGATGCCCGCGCCGAGCAGGACACCGAAATCCAGCTCGCCATGGTCGGTAAATACATCGATTTGGCCGATGCCTACAAAAGCCTCAACGAGGCCCTGATCCACGCCGGGCTGCACACCCGGACGCGGGTGAAAGTGCGTTACATCGAGTCCGAATCGCTGGAGACCCAGGGCCCGCGCGCCCTGCAGGGCATGGACGCCATTCTGGTGCCCGGCGGCTTTGGCGAGCGGGGCGTTGAAGGCAAGATTGCCGCGGCGCGCTACGCCCGCGAAAACCGCATTCCCTACCTGGGCATCTGCCTGGGCATGCAGGTGGCGGTGATCGAATACGCGCGCAACGTCTGCGGCCTGGAAGGCGCGCACTCGTCCGAGTTCGACCCGGCGACGCCGCACCCGGTGATCGGCCTGATCACCGAATGGCGTGACCGCGAGGGCCAGGTCCACCAGCGGACCAAAGCCACCGGCAAGGGCGGCACCATGCGCCTGGGCTCGCAGAGCTGCCGGCTCAAGGCCGGCTCCAAGAGCCGCGCGCTGTACAACGCCGAGGTGATCGCCGAGCGGCATCGTCATCGCTACGAGTTCAACAACGGCTACCGGCAGACGCTGCAGGAAGGCGGCCTTGACCTGGTCGCCGAGTCGGTCGAGAACGAACTGATCGAAATGATCGAGATCCCCGACCACCCCTTTTTCATCGCCTGCCAGTTCCATCCGGAGTTCACCTCCACACCGCGCGATGGTCATCCCCTGTTCGACGGCTTCGTCCGCGCCGCGCGCGAACATCACCTGGCGCAGCAGCGCCCCAGCGAGGTCTCCACCCCATGAAGTTTCTCGGACGCCCGGCCGGGCTGGACGCGCCGCTGTTCCTGATTGCCGGGCCCGACACGCTGGAGTCGCTTGACCTTGCGCTGGAAGTGGCCGGCCACATCAAGCCCATTGCCGAGCGTCTGGGCATCACCTACATCTTCAAGGGCAGCTTCGACAAGGCCAATCGCAGCTCCCACACCAGCTATCGCGGGCCGGGTCTTGAGGATGGCCTGAAGATCATGCAGGCCGTGAAGGACCAGATTGGCGTGCCGGTGCTCACCGACGTGCACGAAGACACGCCGGTTGCGCCGGTGGCCGACATCATCGACGTCATCCAGACCCCGGCATTCCTCTGCCGTCAGACCAACTTCATGCAGAAATGGGCGGCCTGCGGGCGACCCATCAACGTCAAGAAGGGCCAGTTCATGAGCCCCTGGGAAATGGGCAACGTCATCGCCAAGATGCGCGCCGTGGCGCCCGACGGCCAGTTCTTGCTCTGCGAGCGCGGCTTCACCTTTGGCTACAACAATCTGGTGGCCGACATGCGCGGCCTGGCGCTGATGCGCGCGTACGCGCCGGTGGTGTTCGACGCCACCCACACCGTGCAGCTTCCGGGCGGGCAGGGCACGGCCAGCGGCGGCATGCGGGCGATGATTCCGGTGCTGGCGCGTGCCGCAGTGGGGGCGGGCATCAGCGGCATCTTCATGGAAACTCACCCGACGCCCGACAGCGCCCTGTGTGACGGGCCCAATTCGCTGCCGCTGTCCGAGATCGAGGGCCTGCTGGAAACGCTGGTGGCACTCGATCGCGTGGTCAAGCAGCACGGCTTTCTCGAGGCCCGCCTGGGTGCGGGGGCCTGACACGTGTTTGATTGATCTTTCAGGGCGCCCTCATGGCCTACGAGTACAACCCAGAATCCAGCCGCTTCAATCTGCCCAATCCCCACCGGGTCGAGAATGTGATGCTGGCGGCGACGGCGGCCGTCATGCTCGGTCTTGGCGTTTACGGGCTCTTCATGGTGCGCGACGCACTGCGGGCCGAAGACCTTTCGGGCGTGGTGCCGGGACTGCTGGTGTCGTTCTTTCTGCTCTGGTACGGGGCGTGGGCAGCGCTCAAGGTGGGGCGACAGCTGACCTTTTACTTCGGGCGTAACCAGCCCGACGGCCTGCGTCCCGATCAAGACCTGAAAGAGACCATCCGGCAAAACGCCATCCTGTTTCCGGTGCCGGTGCTGGCAACCGACCAGCTGCTGTACCGCCTGGTGCCCAAGCTGGTGTTCTCGCCGCAAAAGGTGCAACTGCGCGCCCGGCAGCAGTTTGCGCACACCCTGGTGGTGCTGGTGTTGGGGCTGTGCTATCTGCTGGCCACCATTGGCGGCGTCGTCGGGGCGATTACCGATTGGGTCAATTGGATCGCGTTTGGCCTGCTGGTGATGGTGATCGTGCTGCCGCTCACCGAGCGGGGCCGCCAGATCACCTATGGCCCCAAGCATTTCATCGTGCTGCTTGCGGTCTCGATTCTGGGGCCGACCATCGCGACGGTGGGTGACTTTCAGGTGCCCGATTTTCCGCTGGATGCCAGCATCGCGGGGGTCAACGTGTTCATTCTGATGGCCGGCCTTGCCATCAATGGCCTGTTCATCGCCGCGCTGCTCAACCTCACCCTGCAGCCGGAGAAGATCAGCAGCATCAATTCGATGCAGCGGCTTTCGATGAATGCGCATCCTCGGCAGCTGGTCGTCGAGTTCGACCGATTGATGCAGGATGCCTGGACCGAGCGGATCCCCAACCGCATCTTCGAACGGGTCGAGCCCACCATTGCCGGTGACCAGGGGCGTTTCAGGGCCAGCATCCTCGAGGAGTCGCAGCCGGTCCCCCGCGACTCCGGCGCGCTGTCATTCGCTGACGCCTTGAGCCTCAGGGAGTACCGCTTTCTCACCATCATCGATCTGGCGGCGATGATCATGGGGGCCAGCGGCGCGGTATGGCTCATCACCCTGCTGGGAGGCGGCATCTCACCGCAGCAGATCACCAGTGCGCTGATCCCCGGCCTGATGGTGGTGTTGAGCGTCTACGGCTTCCTCGCGGCCAACCCATTGTGGCGGCGATTCGAGTTCACCTCGCGCGCCTACTGGCTGGAGATCGACGGCAACTTCCAGGCCTCCAACATTGATTACGGCCGCGCCCTGGATGACGCGGTCCGCACCCAGAAACGCGTGATCAACATTGAAGACATGACCATGCGCGTGTGGGTGGTCGACCTCTACTCCGTGTGCTTTGACATCAACGAACCGCGAGATCTGATCTCGATGGCGGCCAACGGCGAAGACGCCGAGCTGATCGGTCGTCGGCTGTCCGACTTCGCGAACGAGCAGCGGGTGTTCGTTGCGCCCACCAGTACCCGCGACCGGCAGTCGTTGGAAACCATGGCCTCAATGAATGCGGCAACCGCCGACGCCCGAACCGCGCTGGAGCGCGAGCGCGAAAAGCGCGCCGTGGCGGCCGGTGTTGCCTCTGTGCAGGGCCCGGCCGACACCGCAGCATCGCAGCGAACAGGGCACGACCACGCAGGTCCGCACAACGGGAACGACGTAGTGCCGGGCGGCGATGCAACCTGATGCTGCGCTGCAAGGCCGCCCGCACGGCCGCATTTCGGCCTTTGTTGGCACGCCACCCGCCCCCAAAGGAACGCGTGCCGTTGCGTGATGGCTATCATGTCGGCGCCCGCGCGCGCTGGAGTTGAGGTTGTTTCGTGTTGCTCCAAGCCGCTTTGCGGCATTGTTTCGTGCGCCTCTGCGTTGAACGCTGTGCGCTTTTTGTCTGCTGACCCACACAAGAGAACCCATGTCCCAGATCGTTGATATTGCCGCCCTCGAAATCATTGACTCCCGTGGCAACCCCACGGTCGAAGCCGAAGTGCTGCTCGACAGTGGCGCCCGTGGACGCGCGGCGGCGCCCAGCGGCGCCTCCACCGGCACCCGCGAAGCGGTGGAATTGCGTGACGGCGCGCCCAAGGCCGCCAAGGGCAAAAAGGCCAAGCCCGGCCGGTATCTGGGCAAGGGCGTGCTGACGGCTGTCGCCAACGTTGAAGGCGAGATCGCCGACCGCGTGCTGGGCATGGACGCGCAGGACCAGGCCGCACTCGACGCCGCGATGATTGAACTCGACGGCACCGAGAACAAATCCCGCCTGGGTGCCAACGCGCTGCTGGCGGTGAGCCTGGCCGCCGCCAAGGCCGCCGCCGAAGAAAACCTGATGCCGCTGTACCGCCACCTGGGCGGTATTTCCAGCGTCACGCTGCCGGTGCCGATGATGAATGTCATCAACGGCGGCGCCCATGCCGACAACAATGTCGACATTCAGGAATTCATGATTCTGCCGGTCGGTGCCGCAAGTTTTTCGGAAGCGCTGCGCTGCGGCGCCGAGATTTTCCACACCTTAAAGAAGGTGCTGCACGCACGTGGTCTCAACACCGCCGTGGGTGACGAAGGTGGCTTCGCGCCGAATCTTGAATCCAACGCCGCGGCCCTTGACTGCCTGTTGCAGGCCATCGAACAGGCCGGTTTCAAACCCGGCAAGGATGTGTACCTGGGCCTCGACGTGGCCAGCTCCGAGTTCTACAAGAACGGCAAATATCATCTGACCGGCGAAGGCAAGACGTTCAGCGCCAAGCAGTTTGTGGACTATCTCGACAGCCTGTGCAGCCAGTACCCGATCATCTCGATTGAAGACGGTTGTGCCGAAGACGACTGGGCCGGCTGGAAGCTGCTCAGCGACACCCTGGGCAAGAAGGTGCAGCTGGTGGGCGATGACCTGTTCGTCACCAACACCAAGATTCTGGCTCAAGGCATTGCCAAGGGCATCGGCAATTCGATTCTGATCAAGCCCAACCAGATCGGCACGCTCACCGAAACCCTGCAGGCCATTCAGATGGCCACCGATGCAGGTTATGCCAGCGTGGTGAGCCATCGTTCGGGCGAAACCGAAGACGCCACCATTGCCGACATCGCCGTCGGCACCACCGCCACGCAGATCAAGACCGGCTCGCTGTGCCGTTCCGACCGCATGGCCAAGTACAACCAGCTTCTGCGCATCGAGAAGCAGCTGGGTCGCCAGGCCCGCTATCCCGGCGCCGGAGCCTTCCCCATCGCCCTGTAAGCCTCGACCGCCATGCATCGCCGAATCGCCACGATCGTTCTCGCGCTGATGCTGCTGGCGCTGCAGTGGCGGCTGTGGGTGGCAGAAGGGGGCATCAGTCACACCCTGGCGTTGCAGACGCAGGTGCAGGTGGCAGAGGCCGAGATTGAGCAATTGAGCCTGCGCAACGCCCGCCTCGCCGCCGAAGTGCAGGATCTTGAAACCGGCAGCCAGGCCATCGAGGGCCGGGCGCGCAATGCGCTGGGCATGATCGCCAACGGCGAGACCTTTTACCTTGTGGTCGCCCCCGGCGCCGAATGAGCCCCGCCAACTCGCCGGTCTGGGCCGTGGTGGTTGCCGCTGGCCGGGGCAGTCGCTTCGGCAGCGGCGGTCTGCCGAAGGTGCACCAGCCCCTGCTGGGAAAATCGGTGCTGGCCTGGAGCTGCGAGGCGTTTCTGCGCCATCCGCGCGTCGCGGCGGTGGTGCTGGTCCACGCGGCTGACGACCGCCGGGTGTTGGCCCTTGCCTGCCATGGCGATGCACGGCTGCACCTGACGCCGGGGTCCGATGAACGCGCCGCGTCGGTGCGCGCGGGCCTGGCGGCCGCCCGCGGCGCGGGTGCGCCCGACCGCGCGTTGATGCTCATCCACGATGGCGCGCGCCCCTGTGTCAGCGCCGGCGAAATCGATGCGGTGATCGACGCCGCCAGCGACGCGGGCGATCACGGCGCATTGCTGGCACTGCCGGTCACCGACACGCTCAAACGCCGAACCGGGCAGCAGGTGCAGGGCACCGTGGACCGCAACGATCTGGCCCGGGCACTCACGCCCCAGGCGTTCCGGCTGGCCGTGCTGGACGCCGCATTGGCGGCCGCCGACGCTGCCGCCACCACCGACGATGCCAGCGCCATGGAGCAGGCGGGCTTCACGCCCCAGCTGGTCTGGGGCCAGGCTGCCAACCTCAAGATCACCTTTGCCGACGACCTGCCGCTGGCCGCCTTCTGGTTGCAACAACAGGGGCGAGCGGCATGACGAACCCGTCCTTGTTTGACCTGCGCATCGGTCACGGCTTCGACCTGCACCGCCTGGAGGCGGGAGACGGCGTGACCCTGGGCGGGGTGTTCATCGCGTGCCCCTACCGCATCGTGGCCCACTCCGATGGCGACGCCGCCATCCACGCCCTGTGTGACGCACTGCTCGGCGCCATCGGCCGTGGCGACATCGGCCAATGGTTTCCCGATACCGACCCTGCGTTTGCAGGCGCGGACTCTCGCAAACTGCTCAAGGCCATCATGCAGGCCGTGCGCGAGGCCGGTTATGCGGTGGTCAATGCCGACCTGACCGTCATCGCCCAGACGCCAAAACTGGCGCAGCACAAGGCGGCGATGGTCGAGGTGCTGGCCCCATTGCTCGGCATCTCACCAGACCGGCTCAACCTCAAAGCCACCACGCATGAAGGGGTCGATGCGATTGGCGAGAAGCGGGCGCTGAGTGCGCAGGCCGTGGTGTTGTTGGCGCCCTGCCGGTCGATCTGATCGCGATCCGGGCCGTGGGAGCGGTTCGAGTCGGTGACGGGCCGGGTGGGGCTTTGCGTTCCCGGCGAGCTCCAGAGGCGCTGCGTCGAGGCGCTGGTTTATTCGGGCCGTCGCTTTTGCGGGTGGTTTGCGCCCGTCGGTGCGCGGAGCAAGACGTAAGCCGCGCCGGTCCCCCCATCGTGTGACGGGGCCGAACAAAACGCCACGACATCCTTGCGGCGGCGCAGCCAACTGTCGACATGCGCTTTCAGCACCGGCCCCGAGTTGGGTGAGCCATTGCCCTTGCCGTGCACGACGCGCACGCAACGCCATCGGCGCGCGTGACACTCGGCCAGAAAGTCGATGACGGCCAGCCGCGCCTGGTGGCGGTTGTAGCCGTGCAGATCCAGGTTGCCGTCGACGCGGTAATGACCGCGCCGCAGACGGCGGAGCACGCTCTCCTGCACGCCTTGGGCGCGGTAACTGAGGGTTTCGCCGTATTCCAGCTCGTCGATGTCGACCGGGTCGGCCAGCAACTCGGCCATGACCGCCCGCGCGTCGGCTTCTGCGCTGCGGGCGACCGGCGGCGGTGCGGAACGCCGGACGCTGACGCGGGCAGCGGCGCGGTGCGGGCGCACGTCGCCCATGGCGGCGAGAAAAGCCTGGCGGTCGTCGTTTGAGGCAGACATGGCAGATTCCATCTTGCTAGAACGCGGCAGGTTTGCTGCCGCGGGACCATCGCTTGCCGGTAAACTACGGCTCGCACTTCACGCTGTCCACCATGCGAATTCTCTTATCCAATGACGACGGCTGCCAAGCTCCGGGCCTGCGCAGTCTGCAGGCCGCTATGACCGACGCCGGTCACACGCTCGACGTGGTGGCGCCGGACCGTAATCGCAGCGGTGCTTCCAATTCGCTCACCTTGATGCGGCCGCTGCGCGTGCATCAGCACGATGATGCGGTCTGGTGCGTTGACGGCACGCCCAGTGACTGCGTGCACCTGGCACTGGCGCAGCTGTTGCCGCGGCCACCCGAAATTGTGGTGTCGGGCATCAATGCCGGCGCAAATCTGGGCGATGACACCTTGTATTCCGGCACCGTTGCGGCGGCGATGGAAGGGCGCCACCTTGGGTGTGCGGCGATTGCGGTGTCGTGTGTGTCGTTCGAGCCGCAGCACTATGCGACGGCCGCAGCCATCACCGTGCGCCTGCTGGCAAGACTGGCCGAGACGCCGTTACCGCCCGACATCATCCTCAACGTGAACGTGCCCGACGTGCCGCTGGACGAGATCAAGGGCTTCGAGATCACCCGGCTCGGAGCGCGTCGGCGGTCGGAAAACGTGACCCCTGCCAAGGACCCGCGCGGGCGTCCCATCTATTGGCTGGGGGCCGCCGGCGCTGAGGTGGACTGTGACCGTGGCACCGATTTTCACGCCGTCGTGCACCGCTATGTGTCGATCACGCCGTTGACCGTGGATTTGACGCATCACGGGCAGCGCGGTCGGCTCAGCGAATGGATCCGCGGCGCATGACGCCGCGCGCGCCCTTGAGCGTGCGGGGTGCGCAGGCGGCCACCCACCGCTCGCCCGCGCAGCGTCTGGCCGAGGAACTGGCGCGGCAGGGCATCAGCCATCCCGATGTGCTGCGGGTGATGGGCCAGTTGGAGCGCCATCGATTCGTCGACGGCGCTTTTCATGAGCGCGCTTACGAGGCGCAATCGGCCCTGCCGATTGGTTTCGCGCAGACCATCTCGCAGCCCGCCGTTGTGGCATTGATGACCCAGGCGCTGCTCGACGGCAAGCGACGTGCGCGGGTGCTGGAAGTGGGCACCGGCTCGGGCTACCAGACCGCGGTGCTGGCGCAGCTGTGCGAGACCGTGTTCACGGTGGAGCGTGTGCGCGCGCTCAGCGAGCAGGCGCGCATCCGCTTGTCGAGCATGGGGTTGCGCAACGTGCATTTTGGCTATGCCGATGGGTCCTTGGGCTGGCTGCCCTATGCGCCTTACGACGGCATTCTGGTCACCGCAGCCAGCGCCGAGGTGCCCGAGGCCTTGCTCACGCAATTGGCGCCCCACGGGCGTTTGGTGATTCCCGTCGGCGCGCCGGGTCAGCAGGTGTTGCGCGTGGTGGACCGGCGCATCACGCGCTATTCGGTGCAGGACATTGCTCAAGTGAGTTTCGTGCCGCTGCTGGGCGGAAAGGTGTGAGCCCTTGAAGCCATTCCGTCGTTTGTACGACTGGACCCTTGGACTTTCGCGTCACCCTCGTGCGCCCTGGTGGCTGGCCGGGCTGACGGCGGCAGAGTCAATCTTCTTTCCCATCCCCACCGATGTGCTTCTGGCGCCCATGGCGATGGCGCGCCCCGAGCGGTGGTGGAAGCTGGCCCTGCTCACCACGGTGTTTTCGGTGCTTGGCGGATTGGTCGGGTACGCCCTTGGGTACTGGATGCTGGATGTGGTGCTGCCCCTCATTGAACGGGCCGGCAAGCGCGAGGCCTATGCCGTTGCGTCCGGCTGGTTCGAGCAATATGGTTTCTGGGCGATGTTTCTGGCCGGGCTCACACCGGTGCCGTTCAAGGTGTTTACGGTGTCGGCCGGTGCGGCGCAGATGGCGTTGGGGCCCTTCGCGTTCGGATGCTTCGTGGGCCGGGCCCTGCGTTATTTTATGGTTGCCGGACTGGTGCGCCTTGCAGGCCCCGCATTCGAGCAGCACCTGCTGAAGTACATCGATGTGATGGGGTGGGTTGTGCTCGCCCTCGTTGCAATAGGAGTGATATGGGTCACGTAAAGACGATTCGCGCCACAGCGTCACTGTGCAGCGCGTTGACCTTGGTCGGCTGCGCCAGCGCACTCACCTGGTCGCCGAAGCCGCAACCCGAACGCACGCGTGTCGAAGCGACCGAGGCGCTGGCCGCGCCCAGAGCCCTGAAATCGGATGAGTATCTGGTCGTCCGGGGTGACACCCTCTACTCCATCGCCTTTCGCAATCAGGTGGATTTTCGCGAGTTGGCGCAATGGAACGGCATTGGCGAGAACTTTCTGATCCATCCGGGGCAGGTATTGCGGCTGACCCCGCCTGAGGTGATCGAGCCTGTTGCGCCCGAGAATGGCGAGACCGCCGTTGCCGCGCTGTCGGCACCGCCGCCCGTGCGGCAGCCGCAGGCGCTGCCGCCGGGGCTGGTCGGGTCGGGTGTGTCGCAGCAGCCCAGCGCCACCCTGCCGCCACCGACTGCGCCACCCTCAGCACCTGCGCCAAGCAGCGAAGTGGCGGTGTCGGCCCCGTCCGGCCCGGCCGTGTCTGGCCCCGCCGCCGCCAAGCCGCCGGTACTCAGTCCCCTGGGTTGGACCTGGCCCACCGAAGGCGCAATTGAGCGCGGCTACAACCCCGCACAGGGCAGCAAGGGGCTGTTCTTTACCGGCACCCTCGGGCAGCCGGTGATCGCGGCGGCGGCCGGCAAGGTCGTGTACAGCGGCAATGCACTGCGGGGCTATGGCGAGCTGGTGATCATCAAGCACGACGAGGTTCATCTGTCGGCCTATGGCCACAACCGCAACCGGCTGGTGAAGGAGGGCGACATGGTGAAGGTCGGTCAGCCCATTGCCGAAATGGGCGAAGGCCCGGAGCGCAAGCCGCTGCTGCATTTCGAGATTCGTGAACGGGGGCAGCCGGTGAATCCGGCCAAGTTCTTGCCCGTCGCGCGGTAGAACTTCGGTTCCAGGGTCTTACGAGACACCGAGCTTCCGGGTGATAATGCGCGGCTAACCCGCCCGGCTTGGGCCGGCCGCTCCCTTCGATCAGATGACTTGTGAACACCAACTTCCCCCGCATTCAGCGCCTTCCGCCCTACGTCTTCAATATCGTCGGTGATTTGAAGAAGGCGGCCCGAGCGCGCGGGGAAGACATCATCGACTTTGGCATGGGCAACCCCGATCAGCCCACGCCCAAGCACATTGTCGACAAGCTGGTGGAAGCCAGTGTGCGGGGCACCGAGAGCGACTACGTCAAGCCCGAGCTGCACGACGAAGACGGGGTGCACACGCACCGCTATTCGGTCTCCAAGGGCATTCCGCGCCTGCGCCGGGCGATGGCGCGCTGGTACAAGCGTCGCTACGACATCGATGTAGACCCCGAGACCGAGGTGATTGCCACCATCGGCTCCAAAGAGGGGCTGGCCCATCTGGCGTTTGCGACCCTTGCGCAAGGCGATGTGGTGCTGGTGCCAAACCCGGCGTACCCGATTCATCCCTACGGCGTGGTGTTGGCCGGTGCCGATGTTCGGCACGTGAAAATGACGCCGGATGTCGATTTCTTCGAGGAACTCGAGCGCGCGGTCATCGAGAGCTGGCCCAAGCCGAAGATGCTCATCCTCAACTTCCCGGGCAATCCGACCACGCAGTGCGTCGACCTGGATTTTTTCGTCAAGGCGGTGGCGATCTGCCGTGAGCACCAGATGTGGCTCATCCACGATCTGGCCTATTCCGACATCGTGTTCGACGGCTACAAGGCACCGAGCGTGCTTGAAGTGCCCGGCGCCAAGGATCTGGCGGTGGAGTTCTTCACGCTGTCGAAGAGCTACAACATGCCGGGTTGGCGGGTGGGCTTCATGGTGGGTAATCCCACCCTGGTCGGGGCGCTGGCGCGCATCAAGAGCTACCTCGACTACGGCATGTTCACGCCCATTCAGGTGGCGGCCATCGCCGCGCTGGAAGGGCCGCAGGACTGCGTGGCCGAAATCTGCGAGATGTACCGCGTGCGCCGCGACGTGCTCTGCGAGGGTTTGAACAAGATCGGCTGGAAGGTGGAAAAGCCCAAGGCGACGATGTTTGTCTGGGCCGAGATTCCCGAGCCGTTCAAGGCCATGGGCTCCATCGAGTTTGCCAAGAAGCTGCTCGCCGAAGCGCACGTGGCCGTGTCGCCCGGCATCGGCTTTGGAGAGTACGGCGACAGCCACGTGCGTTTTGCATTGATCGAAAACGAGCACCGCACCCGTCAGGCCCTGCGCGGCATCCGCCGCATGCTGCAGGGTGGCGGTGTTGTAACAGGCGCCTGACGCCCCTTTTTCTCACAGGTTTTTTGTCATGACGGCACCCCTCAAACTGGCCCTGATTGGCCTTGGCACCGTGGGCCAGGGCGTTGTGGAGTTGATGCAGCGCAACGGTGAGGTGATCGCTGCGCGGTTGGGGCGGCGCCTGCAAATTACGGGCATTGCGGTGCGTGATCTCGGCCGCGCGCGCGCGGTCAACATCGACGGCATTCCGCTGACCGATGACGCCGAAGCCCTGGCACGCGATGGCGATTACGACGTGTTGGTGGAACTGATCGGCGGCGAGACGACGGCGCGCACCGTGACCGAGATCGCCTTTTCACGCGGCAAGTCGGTGGTCAACGCCAACAAGGCGCTGATTGCGCGACATGGCAACGCGCTGCTGGCCCAGGCTGAATCGGCGGGTGTGGGTATCGGCTTCGAGGCGGCGGTGGCCGGCGGCATTCCGGTGCTCAAGGCGCTGCGCGAGGGCTTGGCAGGCAATCAGGTCAGTGAACTGGCCGGCATCATCAACGGCACGAGCAACTACATCCTCACGCAGATGGGCAGCAAGGGGCAGGCGTTTGCCGATGCGCTGGCCGATGCCCAGCGTCTGGGCTATGCCGAGGCCGACCCCACCTTCGACATCGAAGGGGTCGACGCTGCGCACAAGCTCACCATTCTGGCGAGTCTGGCCTTTGGTATTCCGCTGGACTTTGATGCGCTGTCGATTGAGGGCATCAGCACGATCACACCGCAGGACATTCGCATTGCGCGTGAACTGGGCTACGCCATCAAGCATCTGGGCATCGCCAAGCGCGAGCACGATGGCGGTGTCAGCCTACGGGTGCACCCGACGCTGATCCCCGCCGAACACCTGCTGGCCAAGGTGGACGGCGTGCTCAATGCCGTGCTCATGCGCGGCGACGGCGCCGGCCCGGTGTGCATGACCGGTGCGGGTGCCGGGCGTCTGGCCACTGCATCGGCGGTGCTGGCCGACATCATCGACCTGGGCCGCGTGGGCGCACGGATCGCCCCGCCCCTGGGGCAACCCGTCGCCGGCCTCAAGCCGGCCACCGTGCACCCCGCGCACGATGCCGCCAGCGCGTTCTATCTGCGTCTGCGGGTGGCCGACACGCCGGGCGTGCTCAAGGGCATCACCTCGGTGTTTGCCGAGTTGGACATCAGCATCGAGGCCATCCAGCAGCGCGAGCCGCGGGAAGGCGATGACGCCACCGTGGCACTGATCACCTCCGAAGCCACCGGCCGGCAGATTCAGGATGCGGTGTCGCGCATCGAAGCACTGCCGTTCGTGCGGGAGCAGCTGGCGCGGATACGGGTCGCGCATTTTGAGTGAGGCGGCCCCTGCATTACGAGGGCGGTCGTTGACGCGCTGGTTGATGGCATTCAAAATGGCGCACTCCATGCCATGAGAAATGCCATGACCGACGCCACAGCATCTGTCATCTCGATGGACGCCAGCGGCCGTTTCGTGCTGCCCAAAGCTGTTCGTGATCAGCTGTGTCTGAAACCGGGCAGCCGGTTTTCCGTGGAAGTCGTCGCGGGCCGTATCGAGTTGACGCCGCAGGATGACGAGGAAGTGCAGGTGGTCCGGGTCAACGGTCGGCTAGTGCTCCGTGCCCCGCCCAGCAAGGTCGGCGTTGCTGCGGCCATCGTTGCCGATCGTGAGGAGCAGGCGCAGCGCGGCTGGCCGAGATGAAGGTTGCGGTCGACTCGTCAATATTGGTCGCTGCGCTGTTACCCCACGAGGACGGCCATCAGGCCTGCGTGGCGCTACTGGAACAGTCATCTCATGTGACGGCGTGGCCGCATGTCATGAGTGAAACGTTTTCGTCGCTGACCGGGGGGCGACACGGCTGGCGCGCGAAACCCAATCAGGCCAGCCAGTTAATTGATGATTTGTTGCCGCAGCTCTCCTTTACTGAGTTGACCGCCACCGACATGAGCGCGGCCCTGCGCGAGGCTCACCTGGTCGGCGTGCGCGGCGGCGCGATATATGACTATCTGCATCTCGTGGCGGCCAAAAAGGCCGGTGCGGAAGCGTTTTACACCTTGAATAGCCGACACTTTGCTGCCGTGGCGCGTGCCGGTGACCCGCACATCCTGTCGCCTGAATCCTCATTATGAAACGCGAATCCATGAACTACACCGGCCTGATTGATCACTACCGCGACCGCCTGCCCTTCGGCCCCGAGGTGCGCGCCATCTCGCTCGGCGAGGGCCGCACGCCGTTGATCCAACTGCGCAACCTGCCATCCGAGATTGGCTTCGAGGGCGAGATCTACGTCAAGTTCGAGGGCCTCAACCCGACCGGCTCGTTCAAGGACCGCGGCATGACGGTCGCGGTCACGCAGGCCGTGCACGAAGGCGCCAAGGCGATCATTTGCGCCTCCACCGGCAACACCTCGGCGGCGGCGGCGGCCTATGCGGCCCGTGCGGGCATCACCGCCTTCGTGCTGATCCCCGAGGGCAAGATCGCGCTGGGCAAGCTGGCACAGGCCGTGGTGCACGGCGGCGTGGTGGTGCAGATCAAGGGCAATTTTGACGACGGCATGCGGCTGGTCAAGGAAGTGGCCGAGACCGCGCCGGTGTCCATCGTCAACTCCATCAACCCTTACCGGCTGCAGGGGCAGAAGACCGCAGCCTTCGAAATCGTCGAAAGCCTGGGGCGCGCGCCGGATTATCACGCGCTGCCGGTGGGCAATGCCGGCAACATCACTGCGCACTGGATCGGCTATTCCGAAATGACCGGACAGGGCACGCCGGCCTGCGCCATGTGTGACGGCCAGTGCAAGGTGCCGCATGCGGCGGTCACGGACACGCGTCCGGTGATGCTGGGGTATCAGGCCTCCGGCAGTGCGCCGTTCCTCCACGGCGGGCCGGTCGAGAACCCGGAAACCGTGGCCACCGCCATCCGCATCGGCAACCCGCAGAGCTGGGACCGTGCCTGGGTGGTGCAGCGCGAGTCGGGGGGCTGGTTTGACCACTGCAGCGATGACGACATCCTTGCCACGCAGCGCCTGTTGGCGATGAAAGAAGGGGTGTTCTGCGAGCCGGCATCGGCGGCCTCGCTGTGCGGCGTGATCGCCGACATTCGCGCCGGCAAGATCGCCCAGGGCAGCACCGTGGTCTGCACCCTCACGGGCAATGGCCTGAAGGATCCCGACATCATCATGAAGGACGGCCTGAAGGGCTTGATCCAGGTGCCGGCCGAGCGCGGTGCCGTGGAGCGCGCGCTGCTGGCGCACATGAACGGGTGATTCGCCGTCGGCCCGTTCCGGCGCCTGAGGCGCTGGCCGGCCTGCCGGACACGCTGCATCCGCTGGTACGCCGCCTTTACGCGGCCCGCGGCGCACGGTCGGCGGCGGACGCGGAGTTGCCGCTGTCGGCCCTGTTGCTGCCCACCGGCCTGAAGGGGCTGATGGGCCTGACGGCCGCCGCCGACCTGCTGGTGGCGGCCTTGCACGAGCAGCGCCGCATCGTGCTGGCCGGCGATTACGACTGCGACGGCGCCACCGGCGTGGCGGTGGGCGTGCGTGGCTTGCGCCTGCTGGGGGGGCGCCATGTGGACTATGTGGTGCCCGATCGTTTCCGCATGGGCTACGGTCTGTCGCCGCTGCTGGTCGACGCCGCTGCCGAGCGCGGCGCCGAACTGATTCTCACCGTTGACAGCGGCATCTCCAGCGTCGCGGGCGTGGCCCACGCGGCAAGTTTGGGCATTCCCGTGGTCATCACCGATCACCACTTGCCCGGCCCGGTCCTGCCGGCGGCGGCGGCCATCGTCAATCCCAATCAACCGGGCTGCGACTATCCGTCCAAGCATCTGGCCGGTGTCGGGGTGATGTTCTATCTGCTGGCCGCCGTGCGCGCCCGGCTGCGCGATGCAGGGCAGGACCCGCCCAGCCTGGCGCCGCTGCTCGATCTGGTGGCGCTGGGCACCGTCGCCGACGTGGTGCGCCTCGACACCAACAACCGGGTGCTGGTGCGCGCCGGTCTGCGGCGCGTGCGTGCCGGGCAGGCCGTGGCGGGCATTCGCGCCCTGCTCAGCGTGGCGGGTCGCGAGCCGGCTCATGTGTCGTCGCAGGATCTGGGTTTCGTGATCGGGCCGCGCATCAATGCGGCCGGACGCCTCGATGACATTCGCACCGGCATCGAATGCCTGCTGGCCGATGACCTCGCCACGGCCACCGAACGCGCCCGGCAACTCGACGGCATCAACCGCGACCGGCGCAGTCTGGAAGCCGACATGCGCGACACGGCGCTGGCGCGCTGTGCCGACAGCACCGCAACCGGTATCTGCCTGTTCGAGCCGGACTGGCACGAAGGCATCGTCGGGCTGGTGGCCTCGCGCATCAAGGAGGTGCACCACCGCCCGGTGATCGCCGCCGCGCGGGCGCAGGCGCCGGGCATGCTCAAGGCCAGCGGCCGCACCATTGCCGGCCTGCACCTGCGGGATGTGCTGGCCGAGATCGACGCCACCCATCCGGGGTTGATCGAGCGCTTTGGCGGCCACGCCATGGCGGCCGGCCTGAGTCTCGCCGAGGCAGACTGGCCGGTGTTCTGTCAGGCGTTTGACCAGACGTGTGCGCGACATCTCGACGCCGACGCGCTGCTGCAGGTGACCGACAGCGACGGCGAGCTGCCGCCGGAGTGGCTGGACATCGACGCCGCGCTGGCGCTCGAAGACGCCGGGCCGTGGGGGCAGGGGTTCCCCGAGCCGCAGTTCGACGGCGTTTTCACCGTTGCCGAGGTTCGGCTGATGGGCAGCGACCAGCAGCACGTGCGCTACGGCCTTGAGCATCCGGGCGGTGGGCGGTTTCAGGCGGTGCACTTCGGAGTGGGCGACCAGGCCCTGGCGGTGGGCGCTGTGGCGCGCTTCGTGTACCGCCTCAGCGTCAATCGTTGGCGCGATCGGGTGAGCCCGCAGTTGATGATCGTCAGCGCCGAGCCCGCCTGAAACAGGCGGCCCTGATCGGGTCATCGCTAGCGCGCGGTGTTGAACAGGATGGGCGTGGACCGCGCCACGGCCATGCCTTCCAGATAGTCGGCGCCCAGCAACTGCCACGCCTTGAGCATCTCGGGATCGTGGAGATTGCGCACCAGCAGACGTTGCTTGCGCACGCGCGCCAGTTGCAGCGCCTGCTCGGCCATCAGCCGTTCGGCGGCGTCGGTTTGCAGGCCGGCGAGGCTGCTGGCGTCGAGCACCACTTCGTCGAGGCGCAGGTGTCGCCAGCCGCTGCGGTCTGCCGCCGCCAGCGACAGGGGGTGCGGGCCGGCAAGGTGGCAGCCGATGGCGCGCATGGCATCACAGAACGGCAGCACCGCCGACTGGCTGAGGCGCATGTCGAGCTCGGGCAATTCAAAGCAGATGTGCCGCGCCGGCACGCCGTGGGTTTCGAACGCGTCGATCAGAAAGGTCAGCCAGTCGGGGTCGATGACGGTGGACGGCGACAGGCGCAGGCGCACCCGGCCAATGGCCGCCAGCCGCGACGGGTCCTGCCCGAGCTGGACCAGGCTTTGGCTGACGATCCAGCGGTCGATCTGCGGGCTGAGTTGCAGGCGTTCGGCCACCGGCATGAACACCGACGGCTCGGCCCAGAAGCCTTCTTCGTCCTCGAGCGCCACCTGCATGTCGAACACCTCGCCCTCGCTCTGCAGGACCTTGCTGCTGGCGATGAGCTGGGTGGTGAGGTGGAAGCGGTTCTCCTGCAGCCCGGCGGTGATGCGCCGCGTCCACAGGGTGTTGTCGATCAGACTCTGTGAGCGCGACAGCTCGGGCGTGAACGTGACCGTGGTGTTGCGGCCGCGCTGCTTGGCGGCCTGGCAGGCCGCGTCCACCTGGGTCAGCAGCAGGTTGAAGGGCCGCTCGGCGTCAGGCTGGAGGTCGGCAACGCCGGCGCTGGCGGTCAGGCTGAGATTTTTCGACGACCAGCGGAATTCGGCTTTGGCCAGTTGCGCGCAGAGGGCGCTGATCAGCACCTGGGCGCGGTTGGCGTCGAAGCCTTCCAGCACCACCAGAAACTCGTCGCCGTTCAGGTGATAAACCGCGCCGAAATTGCCCGCCGCGCCTTCGAGGTGACGCGCCACGCGGTGCAGCAATTCGTCTCCCGCCGTCCGGCCGTGCAGGACGTTGAGGGCCTCAAAACGATCGAGGTTGATCAGCGCGGCGGCGTGTGAGGTGGCCGCCTGTTCAAGCAGCAGCCGTTTGACATGGCGCTCGGCGCTGAGGCGGCCGGGCAGGCCGCTGACCGGGCTCAGGTCGCCCTGTGCCTGTGCCTGTGCGTCAGCCGTTCGATCCAGGGTGCGCAGCACCAGAACGACGTGACTGGCCCGGCGTTGCAGCGCCGGCTTGACCGGATGCAGGTGCACCGTTACCGGCAGGTCGCCGCTGTTGCTGAGCCAGGTGCCGGCCTCCGGCAGCTCCACCGCCTGGCCGCGCTCCAGTGCCTGCCGTAGCCAGTGGCTCAGGGGTTGGTCGAAGCCCTGCAGGCTGATGACCTCGTCGGCCATGCGGTCAACCCGTTCGGTCTGTCGCCGGTCCAGCCGCGCTTCCATGGCGGGGTTGACCTGGACCAGCCGTCCTTCGGCATCCAGCAGCCCCCAGGCATCGTCGAGCGCGCCCAGGGTGGTGAGATGCAGGGCCCGCACCCGGTCGAGTGCGCGCTCGAGGTCGCGCCGCTGCGCCGACTCCAGCGACATCTTGGTTTTCATCGACAGCGCGCCGTCCATCAGTTCACGCAAATGACGGGTGCGCTCGTTGTAGAGGCGCGCGATCACGCCCACTTCGTTGCGGCGCGATTCGTCGAGCACGATGTCGAGCGACGATTCGGCGTCAGTCTGCAGTGCCAGCGTTTCGGCGATGCGCTTGAGCGGGTTGATGACCAGGGCGCGCAGCGCGCCCGAGATCAGCAGCAGGGCGATGATCACGCCGCCACCGGTGAGCACGAGCGCCTGATTGAACAGATAGCCGGCCCCGGAAAAGCCTTCCTGTGCGGCCCGCACCTTGATGATGGTCCAGCCGCTCCGGGGCAGCTCGAACACCACCGCGTTGGCGTGGCCACCGACCACCGGATCGTTCTGGATGTGACTGATGACGGGCTCTGCAGACGACTGGGTCGCCGCGCCCAGGCGTGACCAGATCTGCGCAGTGGCCTGTTCCGCGTCGCTGCGGCTGAAGTCGCGGGTCTGCGCCGCGAGGCGGGTGATGGCGCCGGCATCGTAGGCCGGTGATCGGGTGAGCGCCGAGCGTTGTGCCTGGCGACGGTCGAACAATTGCAGCGCCAGCGGCGACAGGGCGGGGTAGCGCTGGCCCAGTTCGGCCATGTTGGCGGCCGGCTGGTCACGCAGGGCCGTCATCAGCCGCTGCGAGGCGGCGATGATCCGGTGGTCGCTGTCGATCAACACGCTGTAGCCCGGGGTGTCTTGCGAGGCTTCTTCAAACAGCGACTCAAGGGTATTGACGCTGATGGCCACGGTGACGACGCCCATCATCCGCTCGGCCCGCATCAGCGGCATGCTGCAGCTGATCAGTTGCCGGTCGATCAGCGGCTCGCGGCGCACCGGCGACCAGTAACAGCGGTGGGGCTGTGTGAATTGGGTGGGGGTGAACCAGGCGGCTTCGGTGTAGGGCACCGCCCGCGGGTCGTTGTAATCGCCGCGCGCCACCAGCGTGCCGTCGGCGCTCCGCAGCCAAAGCTGGCTGCGCCGTGGCTGGCCCTGGGCCGGAATCGGCCAGATGCCAATGCCGGTGAACAGACCTTCGGGATCTGCGGCGTTGACCATGTCGGGAATGGCCGGCGTGGGGTTGGCCGGGTCGCCGGCCACGGCGGCCAGCTCGGCAATCATCGCCGCCAGGGTTTCGGCCTGGCTGACCAGGGCCGAGAGCCGAGTCTGGACCCGGCGCGCGCTTTCGGTCTCGTAGCGGAAGGATTCGGCCGACAGGGTGTCGCGAATCAGCACCAGGCCCAGCCAGTAGGTGAGGCTGCCCAGCACCACCATGAGCACCAGAAACAGCAACCAGAACTGGGTCTGGAGCCGCTGGTACCAGGGAAGGCCGGAGCCTTCGGGAATGGGGATGGCGTTGGGCGGCGACATTCGCGTCAGGCACGTCGGTTGATGGGGAGATTGCGCACGATCATGTCACAGGGCCCTCGCCGATGAAGGCGCTGCAGCCCCACGGTAGGCCAAGGCCCGATCAACGGGCCTGAGGCCCGCCGAATCAGCCCAGCAGACGCATGGCGGTCTTCAGTCCGGCGACCAGTTGGTCGACATCGTCCTGACCGTTGTAGACCGCCAGCGATGCCCGCGCCGTGGCCGGTACGCCAAAGCGCTGCCACAGCGGCATGGTGCAATGGTGGCCGGTGCGCACCGCCACGCCCGACTCGCTGAGCAGGGTGCCGAGGTCATGCGGGTGCGCGCCGTCCATCACCATCGAGAACACGCCGACCTTGCCCGGCGCGGTGCCGATGACGCGCAGGCCCGGCAGCGCGGCAAGCTGTGCGGCGGTGTAGGCGGTGAGTTCGGTTTCGTGCGCGATCAAGGCGTCCAGGCCAATGCCCTCGATCCAGTCCAGCGCGGCGGCAAAGCCGATGGCGCCGGCCATGTCGGGCGTGCCGGCCTCGAACTTGTAGGGAATCTCGTTCCAGGTGCTGCCGTCGAAGGCCACGGTCTCGATCATGTCGCCGCCGCCGTGCCAGGGCGGCATGGCCTCAAGATGCGCCCGCTTGGCGTACAGAAAGCCGAAGCCGGTGGGGCCGAAGGCCTTGTGCGCCGAGGTGGTGAAAAAGTCGGCATCCAGCGCGTGCAGGTCGAGCTTGAGATGCGCCAGTGTCTGCGCGCCGTCGACCAGAACCGGCACGCCGTGCTGGTGGGCGATGTCGATCATCTCGGCGACCGGGTTCACCGTGCCCAGCGCGTTGGACACCTGCACCACGGCCACAAGCCGGGTGCGCGGGTTGAGCATGGCGCGCCAGGCGTCGAGGTCGAGGCTGCCATCGTCGCGCACCGGCGCCGCGACCGTTTTGGCCCCCGCAAGCTGCCACGGCACAATGTTGGAGTGATGCTCCATGCCGGTGAGCAGCACTTCATCACCCGGCTGCAGGCGGGGCTGCAGATAGCTGCGGGCAACGAGGTTGATGGCTTCGGTGGTGCCACGGGTGAAGACAATCTCTTGCCGATCGGCGCCCACGAAGCGGGCGATGCGGTCGCGTGCGCCCTCATAAGCGGTCGTGGCCCGCTCGGCCAGCAGGTGCACGGCGCGATGCACGTTGGCGTTCTCGTGCCGGTAGTAGCGGTCCATGCGGTCCAGCACCGCCACGGGTTTTTGCGTGGTGGCGGCATTGTCCAGATAGGCCAGCCGCCTGCCGTGCACGGTCTCGGCCAGAATCGGGAACTGCGCGCGAAGGGCCGCCAGGTCAAGACTCATGGTTCGGCGTCCCGCAGGCGCTGCAACAAGGTGTTGGTCAGCGATGTTCGCAAAGCCTCATCGGGGATTTCGCGCAGCACCTGTTCGGCGAATCCCTGGGTCAGCAGGGCGCGCGCCGTTGCGTCGTTAAGCCCACGGGCGCGCAGGTAAAACAGGGCGTCTTCGTCCAGTTGCCCGAAGCTGGCGCCGTGTGCGCACTTGACGTCGTCGTTGTAAATCTCGAGGTCGGGCTTGGCGTTGATCTCGGCCTTGGGCGACAGCAGCAGGCTGGCCATGTGCTGTTCCGAGTCGGTCTTGATCGCGCCTTCGTAGACCTTGATGCGGCCATTGATGCTGCTGCGCGTGCCGGCCAGGCCGATGGCGCGCAACTGCAGGCGGCTGACGGCGTGCGGGGCTTGGTGATGCACCGTCACCGGCAGGTCGAAGCCGCCGGCGGCGGGCAGGCTGAGCGCGTGCAGATGCGCCGCGCTGTGCGGGCCTTGCAGATGAATGTCGAGTTCCAGCCGGGTGATGGCACGGCCCAGATGGACCACCACCAGAGCCAGCGTCGCGCCCTCGGCCACGGTGATGCTCAGCCGCGACAGGTCGTGGCCACTGCCTTGCGGGTCGCTGACCCAGACCAGATGCGACTGGCTGTGGTGATCGAGTTGCAGGTGCTGCCAGTGGCTGCGCAGCCCGTCCACCGTGCCCTCACGGCGCAAGACCTGGTGGTCGGTTGCATGGGCGGCCACCGCATGCCGGCCCTGGGTGTGCACCTGCGCGTCGGCTGCGACGCGACCGGGCGTCTGTTCCCCAGCGGCGGGGGCGGTGGCCAGCGCGCTGTTGAGCAGGGCGAAGTGATCGCGGGCATCGACCTTTTGCGCGTCGTCCTGCGCGGGCAGGGTGGTCCAGTGCCACGCGCGTTTGGCCAGCGGCGCCAGATCGGTGTGGCGCCAGGCTTCGAGCTTGCGGTGCGGCCAGCCGAGATCGAGGAACTGCTGCAGCCGTGCGCCGCGCGCCGGGGGCAACTGTGCGGGAAGGGACGTCAGGCTCATGCCGCCGCGGTCTCCAGCCAGCCGTATCCTTTTTCTTCGAGCTCCAATGCCAGGTCGGGGCCACCGCTCTTGATGATGCGGCCGCCGGCCAGCACATGCACCTGGTCGGGCTTCACGTAGTCGAGCAGGCGCTGGTAGTGCGTCACCAACAACACGGCACGTTCGGCGTTGCGGATGAGGTTGATGCCGTCTGAAACCACCTTGAGGGCGTCGATGTCGAGGCCGGAGTCGGTCTCGTCAAGAATCATCAGGCGGGGTTCAAGGATGAGCATCTGCAGGATTTCGTTGCGCTTTTTCTCGCCGCCGGAAAAGCCTTCGTTGACGCCGCGCTGCAGCATCTTGATGTCCATGCCCATCTTGGCCACCCGGTCACGCACCCATGAGAGAAAGTCGGCAGGTTCGATCTCGCCCTGACCCGCGGCCTTGCGCCGGGCGTTGAGCGCGGCCTTGAGCAGGGTCAGGTTGGACACGCCCGGAATCTCGACCGGGTACTGGAAGCCGAGAAAAATCCCGGCCACGGCGCGTTCCTCGGGGGCCAGATCGAGCAGGTCGATGCCTTCGAACTGGATGCTGCCCTGGGTCACGACGTAATCGTCACGACCGGCCAGCACGTTCGACAGCGTCGATTTTCCCGAGCCGTTGGGGCCCATGATGGCGTGCACCTCGCCGGGCTTGATGGCCAGCGAAATGCCTTTGAGGATGGGTTTGTCGTCGATGGTGACGTGCAGGTTGTCGATGTTCAGCATGGTTTTATTTCGGGTCCGGATAGAGGTCGGCGCAGAGCTTTCCGCCCACGCCCCAGTTGTCTTTGTTCACCTCGTCGATGACGACGAAGACACCTTCGGGTTTGCAACCGCAGATGCGGGCAAGCTCCCGGGTGAAGGTTTCGGTCAGTTCGCGCTTCTGCGCCAGCGACCGGCCTTCGAGCATTTCGACTCGGATGATCGGCATCGTTCAATTCAGTTGGTGGCGTCGTCCGCGGCGCGGCGCGACGGGGTCAGGGAATCGGGCCCCGGTCCGGCCTTCCGTGGCCGGCGGTTCGCATTGTCTGCCAGCAGTGCGCGCAAAGCTGACGATGCTCATCCCACCGCCCCTTCGAGCGAAACCTGCAACAGCTTCTGGGCCTCGACGGCGAACTCCATGGGCAATTCCTTGAACACGTCCTTGCAGAAGCCGTTGACGATCATGCTCACCGCGTCTTCTTCCGACACGCCGCGGGCGCGGCAGTAGAACAGTTGGTCTTCGCTGATCTTCGAGGTGGATGCTTCGTGCTCCAGCACCGCCGTGGGGTTGCGCACCTCGGTGTAGGGAAAAGTGTGGGCACCGCAGGTGTCGCCAATCAACAGCGAATCGCACTGGGTGTGATTGCGCGCGCCCTGGGCGCCGGGCAGCACCCGCACCAGGCCGCGATAGGTCTGCTGGCCGTGACCGGCCGAGATGCCTTTGGAGACGATGGTGCTCTTGGTGCGCTGGCCGATGTGAATCATCTTGGTGCCGGTGTCGGCCTGCTGGCGGTGATGGGTGAGGGCGACTGAATAGAACTCGCCCACCGAGTCGTCGCCCCGCAGCACGCAGCTCGGGTACTTCCAGGTGATGGCCGATCCGGTCTCGACCTGGGTCCATGAGATTTTGCTGCGGGCGCCGCGGCAGTCACCGCGCTTGGTGACGAAGTTGTAAATGCCGCCCTTGCCGTTCTCGTCACCGGGATACCAGTTCTGCACGGTGGAGTATTTGATCTGCGCGTCGTCCAGCGCGACCAGCTCGACCACGGCGGCGTGCAGCTGGTTCTCGTCGCGCTGCGGCGCGGTGCAGCCCTCCAGATAGCTCACATGCGAGCCTTCTTCGGCAATGATCAGGGTGCGCTCGAACTGCCCGGAATTGCGCTCGTTGATGCGGAAATAGGTGGACAGTTCCATCGGGCAGCGCACGCCCTTGGGAATGAACACGAAGCTGCCGTCGGTGAACACGGCCGAGTTCAGCGCCGCGAAGTAGTTGTCACCGGCCGGGACCACGGTGCCCAGATAGCGCTGCACCAGATCGGGGTGCTGACGCACCGCCTCCGAGATCGAGCAGAAGATGACGCCGGCCTCGGCGAGCTTTTTCTTGAACGTGGTGCCGACCGAGACCGAGTCGAACACCACGTCGACGGCCACGTTCTGCACGCCGGCCAGCGCCGCTTGTTCGTGCAGCGGAATGCCGAGCTTTTTGTAGGTTTCAAGCAGTTTCGGATCGACCTCGTCCAGCGACTTCGGGCCATCTTTCATCGACTTCGGCGAGGTGTAATACGAAATTGCCTGGTAATCGATGGGCTCGATCTTGAGCTGCGCCCAGTCCGGCGGGGTCATCGTCTTCCATCGGGCAAAGGCCTTGAGGCGCCAGTCCAGCAGCCATTGCGGCTCCTGTTTCTTGGCCGAGATGAAGCCGATGGTGTCTTCGGTGAGGCCAGGGGCCACCGTGTCAGATTCGATGTCGGTGATGAAACCCGCGCTGTAGACGCGTTTCTTGACGAGTTCCTGGATGTCGGCGGTTGCGGTCATGACCGGATCCTTTGGTTATGAAGTGACCTGTCGCGACGCGGCAGGTGCGGTGAGCGTGGGGTGAAAGCGCAGCGGCATCTCGTTTTCGGCGCGCAGAATGTCGGCGAGCGTGACCGATGCAAGCGCCTCGCGAACGGCGCTGTCGATCAGCCTGAAGGCCTTGCGGGAGCGGCAGCCGTTGGCGATCTCGCAGCCGCTGCCGTGCACGGCGCAGTCGGTCAGGGCGATCGGGCCCTCGAGCGCCTGCACCACGTCGGAGACGGTGATGGCCTCAGGCGCATGCGCCAACTGATAGCCGCCGTGCGGGCCGCGACTGGACGTGACCAGGCCGCCCCGGGTGAGGGCCTTGAGCACCTTGGCCACCGTGGGGGCGGGAATCTGCGTCTGCGCGCTGAGCGCCTGGCCATTGAGCAGCCGCGTGGGCGCCGTCGCCAAGGCGGTCAGTACCACCGTTGCATAATCCGCGAGCTTGTTGAGTTTGAGCACGACGCCAATCCAATCAGGACTGAATGAGTCCTCATTTTAACCCCGCAGGGGTGTCATCACCAAATGCCCGATTCCACCGCGACCCTGCCCTGGATCAAACCGCCCCAGGCGACCTTGGCCTGGACGGTCGCCGACGCGCAGACCGATCACTTCGCCCACACCAACAACGCCGAGTACGTGCGGGCCATGGAACGTTGCGCCTGGGTGCACACCGAGGCGCTGGGGCTGAGCTTGGAGGCGTTCCAGCGGATGGGCGCTGGCTGCGTGGTACACCGCCACGAGATTGACTATCTGGCCCCGACGTTGCTCGGCGAGGTGCTGCTGATCGGCACCTGGATCGACGCCAACGACGGCCGCCTGTCGATGCGGCGCGGCTTCCAGATCATTCGCCTGGCCGACCGCAAGACGGTGCTGCGGGCCATGACCCAGTTTGTCTGCGTGGATCTGGCCAGTGGCCGCCCGCGACGCATGCCGCCGGCGTTCGTCGCGGCCTATCAGCCGGTTGCGGACTGACGTCAGGTCAGCCAGATGAGGGTGGGGGGCTGCCCCAGCGCGGCGTACACCAGCGCGTTCTGGCCGAAGCGCCGCCCCAGGTCCATGATCCAGCCCAGATCCGGATCGACCACGAAAAAGCCCGGTTCGTCGGGCCACTCGCCGCGGGGGTCGATATTGGTGGCCTTGCCCCAGGTGCCGCTGCGGCTGGCGAGGGCAAAGCGCAGTTCGTCCAGGTAGAAATTGTTGAGCTCTTCCCGCGACTGCACCGAGCGCGGATTGCAGGGCGTGAGAATCACCCAGTGGCGCTGCAGGTCGAAGGTCTTGCACAGCTGCTGTTCGGTTGCGGCGTCGTAGTGGCCGATCGTCAGCGTGACCTCGTCGTCTTCGAGCATGACCCGGTAAAGCGCGCGGCGGTAGGCGGGCTCGTAGGCCTGCTTCAGCGATGCCAGTGGTGGGGTGTCGGCACTCATGCCGCGGATTGCTGACGGCGCAGTTGTTGTGCGAACAGGATTTCGATGGTGTTCATCGCGGCGCTGAGACCATGGTCGGCATTGACCACATGCAGCGCGGCGCGATGGCGCGCGGCAAAGCGCTGCACGTTCTGCAGCGGCACCACATCGTCGCCCCAGCCGTGCACGACTTCAATGTCGGCGGGCAGGTCGGCGGGTTCTTCAGCCCATCCCTCGAAATACAGGGCTGGTGCCATCAGGAACAGGGCCTGGGGTTTGAGCGCGCTGCAGGCGTGCGCGGCGACGTAGCCGCCCATGCTCGAACCCACCAGGATCAGGGTTTGGGCGCGCGGACGGACCTCGGTGGTGAGCTGTCGCAATCGTGAGTGCGGGTCGTGGGTGTGACTATAATCGGGCGAGATCACCGCAAATCCACAGGCGCGCGCCACCTCAGCCAAACGGCTGATCTTGGTGCCCCAAGGGCCGCTTTCTTTTCCGTGGTTGAAGCAGACGAGCCGGTCGGTGCTGGCATCAAGTGTCATTGCGAGGGAGGATCATCATGGCGAAAACGATCATACCCAAAGGCCGCGCTCGGCAGGCCGAGCCAGCGCCGCTGGCGGTTTTTCTGACGGTGCGCCTGCGCTTCGGTGATGCCGAAGATGACCGCATCACCATGATCGAGCGGCAAAAAGTGCCCATGGTGCACAGCGTCTTCGAGAACCGTGACCGCATCGTGCGGCAGTTCGTGAAGCTGCTGGTGCTGGGCGGCGTCAGAAGTCCTCGGGTGGTGCGCGAGCTGAACCCGCTGGCGATCCGCAAGCGCCGCCGCAAGACCCGAGGCGGCCGTTGATGCAAGCGGTCCGCATCCTCACGGCGGTTGCGCTGGCCCTCACCGTCACCCTGGCCGTGCTGTTGTGGGTGGTCAGCCTGATGATGGGCGTGCATCTGGATCTGCGCCCGGGCCTGCGTGACGAGTGGCCGACCCTGCTGGCCATCACCACCACGTTATCGGTGCTTGCGATGTGCTCGGCGGTGGCCTTTTTCAGCTTGCGACGCGGCTGGTCGGGCTGGTGGATCGCGCAGGTCGTGATGTGGGTTGCTATCGTTTTCGCCAGCGTTCTGATCAGGGGTCTGTTACTCGGATGAAAAAAACCTACGCCGTACCGCGTTCGACGCCCGTGCTGTTGGCGGTGCCGCTGTTGACCGGCCTTTATTGGCTGGTCGCCAGCGAGGGCATTTTCGGCTCACTGCTGGCGTGTGTGCCCGGCCTGTTGCTGGTGGGCGGTTCGATGATGGTGTGGTGGTCGCCCGGCGAGCCCCGCGCCTACGCGCTGACCGGCCTGGGCGCGTTTTTCGGCGTGCTGCTGGGCGTGCCCTGGCTGCTGATCAGTGGTGACGAGGGCCTGTGGGCCCTGGTCGGTTCGGTGGCCGGCGCCCTGGTCAATGCCCGCCAGTCGGTACAGGTGATCGCCAGGGTCGAAGGCGGCGCGCCGGTGCGTGAAAGTCTCAAGATGGACCTGAAGGTGGCGCTGGACGAGGCGGTGCTGGGGTACTTCATCGCCGGGGCGCGTATGCCCAACGGCGTGCAGGCGGCGGAGGCCTGCGACCAGGCCCGCGCGCTTGACGAAACCCTGTCCGAGCGCGGCATTTACCCGCAACCGGAGCGCCTGCACGTGGCGCCGCCCGCGCCCGAGGCCGACAGCGTCGACAGCACCCTGGAGCATCGTTGGGGCGTGCGTTACGAGGCGGTGCAGTTCCCCAGTGCGTTCCGCGCCGACGACACCCTGCCGGGCGGCGCGGTGTGGAACCACCTGGATGCCAACCGTCAGGTGCCGGTGCGGGTGGTTCGCCACAGCGAGCCCGGCCGGCCCTGGCTGCTGTGCATACACGGGTATCGCATGGGCACGCCGTGGATGGATTTCTCGCTGTTCGGCCCCAACGGACTGGTCAACAAATTTGGTGTCAACGTGGTGATGCCGGTGCTGCCCTTGCACGGATCTCGCCGCGTGGGCATGCGCAGCGGCGACTTTTATCTGGACGGCAATCCGCTGGATCTGTTCCATGCCCAGTGTCAGGCGCTGTCCGATCTGCGGCAAACCGTGGCGTGGATTCGCGGGCAGGACCCGCAGGCGCGGATCGGTGTATTCGGCGTGTCTCTGGGGGGCTATAACGCCGCGCTGCTCTCGATCTACGAGCCGGATCTGGACTTTGTGGTGTCGGCGGTGCCGGTGGCCGATTTCGCCGAGACCCTGTGGCGCGTGTTGCCGCCCGCGCATCAAGGTTATTTCACTACCCAGGGTCTGGACGAAGCGCGTTACGCGCGGGTGCTGGGCCCGGTGTCGCCGCTGTCGAGCGCCACGCGGCTCGCGCCAGATCGACGCTTCGTGCTGGCCGCTGCGGCAGATCGGGTGGTGCCGCCGGGCCAGGCCCTGCTGCTTGCCGCGCACTGGGGTGTGGAGCCGGTGTGGTACCAGGGCTCGCACCTCAGCATCCGCCGCGAGTCGCAGACCCTGGCCACCGTGGAGCAGGCGGTGGTGGCGGCCGGGTGGCGGTTGCCGCTGCGCTAGTCCGGACGCGGGTTTCAGTGGTGGTCAGGCCGATGCTCGAACAAGGCGTCGCCCCTCAACAATCGTTCAACAAGGTGTTTCATGCGAACCGCAATCACCGGCGTCGGTCTTTTCACGCCCGAGCAGTCCATCAGCAATGACGAGCTGGTGGAAAGCTTCAATCAGTACGTCGATGCCCACAATGCCGAACACGCCGAGGCCATCGCCCGTGGTGACACGGTTGCGCTGCAGCACTCGTCCAGCGAGTTCATTTACAAGGCCTCCGGCATCAAAAGTCGGTACTGCGTCGACAAGGCGGGCGTGCTCGATCCGGCCGTCATGCATCCGGTCATCGCAACGCGGGGCAACGACGCGCCGTCGTTGATGGTCGAGATGGGCCTGGCCGCCGCCCGCGAGGCCTTGGCACGTGCCGGGCGCCGGCCCGAAGAGGTCGACATGGTGCTGGTGGCCTGTTCGAACATGCAGCGTCCGTACCCGGCGATGGCGGTGGAGTTGCAGCATTACCTGGGCGGACACGGATTTGCCTACGACATCAACGTCGCCTGCGCATCGGCGGCATTCGGCATTCAGGCCGCGACTGACGCGGTGCGGCAGGGCAATGCCCGCTGCGCGCTGGTGGTGAACCCCGAGATCTGCACCGGCCACCTGAATTTTCGCAACCGTGACTGCCACTTCATTTTTGGCGACGCCGCCACCGCGGTGGTCGTCGAGCCGCTGGATGCGGCCGCGGGCAAGGTCACCTTCGAGCTGTTGGGCACGCGGCTGGTGACCCAGTTTTCCAACAACATCCGCAACAATTTCGGTTTTCTGAACCGCTCCGAATCACCGTCGCGCGGCTGGGCCGACGTATTGTTCACCCAGGAAGGCCGCAAAGTGTTCAAGGAAGTGGTGCCACTGGTGTCCGAGCTGATCTCCAGCCATGTCGCCGACCTGGGCCTGGCGGTGAAGGACGTGAGGCGCTTCTGGCTGCACCAGGCCAATCTGTCGATGAACCAGCTGATTGCCAAGCGGGTGCTGGGACGTGACGCCACGCTCGAAGAGGCGCCGGTCATTCTTGATCGTTACGCCAACACCAGCTCGGCCGGATCGGTGATTGCCCTCAGCCTGCATCACGAAGACCTGGCTGTAGGCGACCTGGGCGTGCTGTCGGCGTTCGGCGCCGGGTACTCCGCGGGCAGCGTGGTGATGCGGCGCGTCGGATGAGCCGCTGCAGCGACTGTCATCGGGGAGTAGCAATTCCCGGCTGAATCGATACAATACGCGGCCTTTTTTGGCGCCCGTCGGCTGCCAGAGTTATTGGATTAAAGATCATGGTTACGATTCGTTTGGCTCGTGCTGGCGCCAAGAAGCGCCCCTTCTACCACGTGGTTGCCACTGAAAAGAGCAGCCGTCGTGACGGTCGCTTCATCGAGCGCCTGGGCTTTTACAACCCCATGGCGCGGGGTCAGGAGCCCAAGCTGGTGCTCAACAGCGACCGCGTGACCCACTGGCAGAGCCACGGCGCGCAGATGAGTGAGCGTGTTGCCTTTCTGGTGAAAAGCAACGCCAAGGCCGCGCAGGCCTAAGCCATGACGCGGATCACGCTCGGGCATGTGTCCGGCGTGTACGGCATCAAGGGTTGGGTGCGTATCGCGTCGCAGACGCGGCCTGAGGAGCGGATTCTTGACTACCGCCGCTGGTGGATTGGCGACGATCAAGGCTTCATGAGCCGCGCCGTGGCCCAGCGTATGCAGGGCAACGGGCTGGTGGTGCAGTTGCTTGGGCGTGACGAAGAGCCCATCACCGACCGCAACGTCGCGCAGAGCCTGATCGGCAAGACGGTTTCGGTCGACCGGGCGCAGATGCCGCCGCTGCCGGAAGGTGAGTATTACTGGATTGATCTGCTCGGGCTGAAGGTTGCAGACGAAGCAGGGCTGCCGTTGGGTGTGGTGACCGATGTGTTCAGCAACGGCGCGCAGGATGTTCTGACGGTCAGCGACGAGGACAAGACGCATCTGATCCCCTTCGTCGTTGGCCCGATTGTGGTGTCGGTGTCGCTGGAGTCTCGGCAGATCGTCTGTCGCTGGTCCCGCGAGTGGTGATGCAGGTTTCGGTGATCACGCTTTTCCCCGAATGGGTGGAGCAGGTCACGAAGTTCGGGATGCCCCGGGTGGCCGCTGAGCAGGGTGCGCTCGCGCTGAACCTGGTGAATCCGCGGGACTTCGCCGAAAACCCGTGGCGGCGGATCGACCGTCGGCCTTACGGCGGCGGACCCGGCATGGTGATGGAAGCCGAGCCGCTGGCCCGCGCCATTGCCGCCGCGCGGTCGGTGAGCGCCGGACCGGTGGTGGCGTTGACGCCCCAGGGCGAGCGCTTCACCCAGGCCTGGGCCGAGCGTTTGGTTGCAGGCGGCGGCATGACGTTGTTGTGCGGTCGGTATGAAGGTTGGGATGCGCGGCTGGACGCCGGATTGGCGCCGGACGCACCGATTGATGTGGAGCTGTCAGTGGGTGATGTGGTGCTGTCGGGGGGCGAGCTGGGCGCGATGATGGTGATTGATGCCTGCGCGAGATTGCTCCCCGGCGTACTGGGCGATGAAAACTCCTCGGTGGAGGACTCGTTCAGCAGCGGCGCACTGGATCATCCGCACTACGCCCGTCCGGCCGAATGGCGGGGGCAGGCGGTTCCCGAAGTATTGATGTCGGGTGATCATGCGGCGATACGCCGCTGGCGCCGGCAACAGGCGCTGGCCCGGACCTGGGAGCGGCGCCCGGATTTGCTGGATGGACTCGTGCTGAGTCCCGATGAACAGGAATGGCTGCGCGCCTATATTGCGCAGCACGCGATTGATGCCAAGAGGTAGGAACCATGGGTAGCAACAAAATTATTGCCGCGCTTGAAGCGGAGCAGATGACCAAGGTCATTCCCGACTTTCGCGAAGGCGATACGGTCGAAGTGAAGGTCAAGGTCAAGGAAGGCGACCGCGAGCGTCTTCAGGCATTCGAGGGTCTGGTGATTGCACGCCGCAACCGCGGCATGAACTCCGCCTTCACGGTGCGCAAGATCTCCAATGGCGAAGGTGTGGAGCGCGTGTTCCAGTCCTACAGCCCCAACGTGGCCGAGATCGTCGTCAAGCGGCGTGGCCTCGTGGCGCGCGCCAAGCTGTACTACCTGCGCAATCTGGCCGGCAAGGCCGCGCGCATCAAGGAAAAGCTGGGCTGATTCGGTTGCGAGGCCTGCGGTGGTTGTGCGCCGGCAAGCGTCCACCCGCGGTCGGCGCTCGGCAGCTGAGCGTCGCGAGGCCCGGTTGACCGCGCGGATTCGGTTCGGCCGTGCGCGCCACAGCCATCCCTGCCGGGACCACCGGTGGGGATTTTCGCGTTATTGCGCACAGGGGGCGCCTGGCGCCAGCGCTGGGCCGACACCGGCGGCCTGATCCCTGTCGATGGGCCACCGCGCCGAGGCGTGCCCGGCTGGAAGATGACAAGGTGGGCCAGATGGCAAGGTGAGGCCGCCATCGCAGACCCCGAACGCCCGGTTGGGCTTCTTCAAAAAAGTGGAGCTTCCATGTCGCTCGCCCTGCGCACGGTCGATGCCGAAACCGGCATCGCCACCATCACCGTCAACCGCCCCGAAGTGCGCAATGCGCTGGACGTGCCCACCGCGCGCGCCATTTGTGACGCCGTGCTGCCGCTGCGGGAAATGCCCGACATCCGCTGCGTGGTGCTGCGCGGCGCGGGGGGCGCGTTCATCGCCGGTGGCGACCTGGCGCGCTTTGCTGATGACTTTGACCAGGCGGCCTCGGTGGTGCACGGCCTGCTGGACGCGCTGCACCCGGCCATTCTCACCTTGCGCGCGCTGAACGCGCCGGTCTTGGGCGTCGTGCACGGGGCCGTGGCCGGCGCCGGCTTGTCGTTGATGTCGGGCTGTGATCTGGTGGTGGCCGCCAGGGGCACGCGCTTCGTGCTGGCGTACGACCGGGTCGGCGCCGCCCCCGACTGCGGCGGCACCTGGTTCCTGCCCCGCTTGCTGGGCCCCCGCCGCGCGGCAGAGCTGATGATGCTCAGCCCCACCTGGGATGCCGATCAGGCGCAGGCCTACGGACTGATCAACCGGGTGGTCGATGCCGACCAACTCGATGCCGAGGCCGCGCGCCTGGCCGCACAGCTCGCCAGAGGGCCCACGGTGGCCTACGGCAAATTCAAACGGCTCGCGGACGCAAGTTTGAGCAGCGACCTGGGCGCGCAGCTCGAAGCCGAGCGCGCGGCGTTCGCCAGCGGCACGCGCACTGCGGATTTCCGCGAAGGCGTGACCGCGTTCCTGGCCAAGCGGCCAGCCACTTTTACCGGGCACTGAGGGACATGCACATGGGGATTTACACCGACGACCAGCAGATGATTGCCGACGCCGCAGCGCGGTTTGCGCGTGAGGTGTTGGCGCCCGGCGCGGCGGCGCGCGAAGCGGCCGGGGCGATCGAACCCGAGGTGATTCAGGGGCTGGCCGACATGGGCCTGCTGGGCATGACGGTATCGCCCGACCAGGGCGGCGCCGGTGCCGACTATGTGAGCTACGCGTTGGCCCTGATGGCGGTGGCCGAGGGCGACGGCGCCGTGTCGACGGTGATGAGCGTTCACAACGCGCCGTTCTGCGCCATTCTGGAGCGCTATGGCAACGACGCCCAGAAAGCTGACGTACTGACGCCGGCGGCGCGGGGCGCGTTCATCGGGGCCTTCGCGCTCACCGAGTCGCAAGCCGGCTCCGACGCCAGCGCCTTGCGCACCCGCGCGGTGCGCGATGGCGACCATTACGTGATCAATGGCGCCAAGCAGTTCATCACCTCCGGGCGGCTGGCGGAGTGGATCGTGGTGTTCGCGGTGACTGACACCGAAAACCCCAAGCGCGGCATCACCGCGTTTCTGCTGCCGACCCATACGCCGGGTTACCGGGTCAGCAAGATCGAGCACAAGCTGGGGCAGCGCGCCTCCGACACGGCCAGTCTGGACTTCGACGACATGCGGGTGCCGGTGCGCATGCGCATCGGCGAAGAGGGTGAGGGCTACAAGATCGCGCTTTCGAGTCTTGAGGCAGGCCGCATCGGCATTGCCGCACAGAGCGTGGGGATGGCGCAGGCCGCGTTGAAATGCGCCATTGCCTATGCCGGCGAACGGCAGTCATTCGGCACGTCGCTGCTGGCGCATCAGGCGGTGAGCTTTCGACTGGCCGACGCCAAGACGCGGCTGGAGGCCGCGCGCCAGCTGGTGTTGTCGGCCGCGCGCCTCAAAGACGCGGGACAGCCGTGTCTGGAGCAAGCCTGCATGGCCAAGCTGTTCGCTTCGGAAACCGCCGAGGCGGTCTGCTCCGCCGCACTCCAGACTCTGGGCGGCTACGGCTATGTGGCTGATTTTCCGGTGGAGCGCATCTATCGCGACGTGCGGGTGTGCCAGATCTATGAGGGCACGTCCGATATCCAGAAAATCATCATTGGGCGCCATCTGGCGTCGGGTCTGTGAGTCGCGGGCTGTAAGCCCCGAAGGGCGCTTCAGCGGCAGCTGTGGAGACGCCAGATGTCGAAGCCATGTCAGATTTGTTAACGGTTGCTCTTTTTTTGAATGATGTTCAAGATGGCGCCCTTCGAATCGGGATCGGACGGCAAACGTGGGATTCAGGGAGCGTCGACAGCGGGAGTTCCTCGACCGGGAGCGGGTGTTCCTGGAGGCTGCGCGCGAGCTGATTCGTGACGAGGGGCTGCTGGGCTTTCAGATGGCCCGGCTCGCCGAGTCTTGCGAATACTCGGTGGGCACGCTGTACCAGCATTTCGGCAGCAAGGAAGATTTGCTGGTGGCCTTGACCACCGCGACCGCAACCGAGCATGTGCGCCTGTTCGCGCGGGTCGGCAATTGGCAGGCACCGAGTCGCGAGCGGCTGTTTGCCATCGCCGTGGCCGACAGCATCTTCGTCCAGCGGAATCCCGAATATTTTCGAATTGCGCAGTACACCCTGTGTGAAGTGGTGTGGCGCGCGGCCTCGCCGGACCGCCGCAGCGAGTTCATGGCCGAAACGGCCGAGCCCATTCGAACCATCGTCAACGGCATCATTGCCGACGCGGTCGCCAGCGGCGACCTGTCGCTGGGCGTGCTGACGCAGGATTCGGTTGCGGCGGGCTTCTGGGCGCTGACCTGCGGCGTGCATGACCTGGTGCACGCCGAAGGGGTTTGCGATGCCTACCAGACCGAGGATCCCTATCGGCTGTTGTGCCGCCACACCAACCTCATGCTCAACGGTTTCGACTGGAAGCCATTGATCGACCCGCATGACGAAGCTGCGCTCGACGCCCTGATTCACCGTATCCAGAACGAGGTTTTTCATGATCTTTGCGATCACACCTGAGCGGGGCCGCGCCTTGGCGCTGGGGTTCATTCTTGTGAGTCTGAGTGCACCGGCCAGCGCCGCCATGCTGATCTATGAGGCCCTGCAGCGCGCCGCCGAGCGCGATCCCACCTATCTGGCCGCGTTTGCCGCACAGCGTGCCAACCGCGAACGGGGCGAGCAGGATCGGGGCAGCCTGCGGCCGACCGTGGGTGCCTTCGGCGCTGCCCAGCTGACGTCCAGCGACTCTGAATTCGCTTTTGGCGAGGCCCAGGAAACCTACCCGTCGTGGACGGCGTCGCTGGAAGCGCGGCAGCCCGTGTTGCGCATGGACTGGGGCGCGAGGGGCGACCGCGCCACCGCCAGCGATGACCTGGCCGATGCGCTGTTCCGGCAGCAGCAGATCGATTTCGTGGCCAGGGTGTCGAGCCGCTATCTCGAAGCGCTCAATGCGCAGGACCAGTTGAGGCTGATCGAGGCCGAAAACCTTGCGGTGCGTGAATCGCTGGAGAACACCCGCAAGCGCTACGAGGCGGAGTTGGTGCCGGGTCTGGACCTTCGGGAAGCCGAGGCGCGTGATGACCTGAGTCGCGCGCAGCGCATTGCCGCCGAGGCGGCGGTTGAAGACGCGATTGACGCGCTGGCCGAGTTGACCGGTCCATTCGATCGCCCGCTGCCCAGCCTCAAGCCGACGGCGGAACCCCCACCGTTGCCGGCAAACTCGGTCGAGGGTTGGCTGGCGCTGGCGGGTGACAACAGCACGGCGCTGAGAATTGCCGAGCGTCAGGCCGAGATCGCCGCTGCCGACCTCCGCAGTCGCAAGGCCGAGACCCAGCCCATGGCCGATCTGGTCGGCAGCGTGGTGCACAACGACTCGACCGAGTATTCCATTGGTCAATTGCAGACCGAGGCGCGCATCGGCCTGGAAGTCACCGTGCCGATCTACGGCGGCGGTGTGACCAGCAGCCGCTACCGCGAAGCCCAGGCGCGTGCGGAAGAGGCCAGGTACGAGCTTCAGCGGGCGCGCGAGGAAACCCGGCGCCAGGTCGCCCGACAGTTTCGAGACATCCAGGTCGCAAGCGCCAATACCGAGGCCTTCAGGCGCTCGCTGGTGTCGGCCCGTGCCGCGCAGGCGGCCGTCGAAGCAGGCTATGACGCCGGTACCCGCACCATCACCGACGTGCTGGACGCCAAAAGCCGCACCGCGCAGGTGCAGCGCGATCTGAATCGCGCCCGCTATGACCTGCTGATCAACACGCTGCTGCTGCAGTCCACGGCCGGCACCCTCACCATCGATCAATTCCTCATCGTCGATGCGATGTTTGATCTCCCCCATCAATGACGTCTTCAACTTTCTTTAGAGCGCACTCATGACCACCAAACGCATGCTCATCATGCTCATTCTCACTGGCGTCGTGTTCGGGGCCGTGTTTGGCATGAAGTGGTTCGGCACCAAGATGATGAATGAATACGTCAACAACATGCCGACGCCGCCCGTGACCGTGTCGGCAACCACCGTCAAGGCCATGACCTGGCCGAACGAGCTGACCCCCATCGGTACGCTGATCGCCGTCAACGGCGCCGACGTCACCTCCGAGGTGGGCGGCATCGTGACGCGCATCCACTTCGAGTCCGGGGCCATGGTGAAGCGCGGCGACCGCTTGATCGAGCTGGATGCCGACGCCGAGCGGGCTGAGCTGCAACGCTTGCGTGCGCAGGCCAATCTGGCCGACACCAACCGCAAGCGGCGCGAGCAGTTGTTCCGCCAAGAGGCCATCTCGAAGTCGGAGCTGGACATGGTCATCGCCGAGTCCGAAGCCGCCCGGGCGGCGGTGGAGGCGCAGGCGGCGCGGCTGGCACAGAAGGAAATTCGCGCGCCGTTCGATGGACGGCTGGGCGTTCGCCGCGTGGCGGTGGGGCAGTACCTGGCGCCGGGCACGGCCATCGTCAACCTCCAGTCGCTGGACCCGATCGACATCGATTTCTCGCTGCCCGAACAGCATCTGGGCGACGTCGATGTGGGCTTTGATGTGGCCGTCAAGGTCGATGCCTGGCCCGGCCGCACCTTCGAGGGTGCGGTGATGGCGGTGGAGCCGCGCATCGAGACCGCCACCCGCAATTTTCTGGTGCGTGCCCGAATGCCCAATGAGGACCACCAGCTGCGGCCCGGTCTGTTCGGGCAGGTGACGCTGAGCCTGGCCGGCGCGCGGGACGTGCTGGCCGTGCCGCGTACGGCCATCAACTACAGCTCCTACGGCACCTCGGTGTTCGTCATCGAGCCGGTTGAAAACCCCGAAGAAGGCCGGCCCGACAAGTCGGCCGCGCAGCGCTTCGTGAAGGTCGGCGATGCACGTGGCGATTTCGTGGAGATTGTCGAGGGGCTGAAGGAAGGTGACGAAGTCGCCACCTCGGGCCTGCTCAAGCTGCGCAACGGGCAACCGGTGGTGATCGACTACGAGCAGACGCCCGACGCCAAGCTCGATCCGCAACCCGCCCAAAGCTAGTCCGGTGGCAGAGCGTCAGCGCAATACCCTCTTCCTCACGTCGCATTGCCGCAGGTAGGCCCACATGCATTTCACTGACATTTTCATCAAGCGCCCGGTGCTGGCCACGGTGGTCAGCCTGGCGATCCTGCTGCTGGGTCTGCGCGCCGGGCTGGACCTCAAGGTGCGTGAATACCCTGAGCTGCAGACCGCTCAGGTGACGGTCACGGTCATTTATCCGGGCGCCGATGCGGCGCTGATGGAAGGTTTCATCACCACGCCGCTGGAACGCGAGATCGCGACCGCGGACGGCATCGATTACCTCGGATCAAGCACCGGTTTGAGCACCTCGGTGATCAACGCCTACCTGCGGCTGGACAAGGACCCCAACGAAGCACTGACCGAGATTTCGGCCAAGGTCAACAAACTGCGCAGCCAGCTGCCGGCGGGTGCTGAAGACCCGATCATCGAGGTCGCCGAATCACAGGGGACTGCGGCGATGTATCTGGCCTTCACCTCCGAGGTGCTGAGCCCCAGCCAGATCACCGACTACCTGATTCGCATCGTCGAACCGCAGCTGTCGACCATTCCCGGGGTCGAGAAGGCCGACATCCTCGGCGCCCGCACTTACGCCATGCGCGTCTGGCTCAAACCCGAACGACTGACGGCGTTCAACCTCACGGCCGCCGATGTCTACGAGCGCATCCGTTCGCAGAACGTGATCTCGGCGGTGGGCGAGATGAAGGGCAACTTCGTTCGCATCGGTCTGTCGGCACAGACCGACTTGCGCACCGCGGAGCAGTTCAAGCAACTGATCGTCAAGTCCTCCACCGACGGTGCGGTGGTGCGGCTTGCGGACGTGGCCGATGTGGAGCTGGGGGCCGAGAACTATGACGGCGTCACCACCTGGGGCGGCATTCCATCGATCTTTGTCGCCATCAATCCGCGCCCCGACGCGAACGTGCTCGACACCATCGCCGACGTGAAGGCCCTGTGGCCAAGCCTGATCGAGCAGATGCCCGAGGGTCTGGACGGCGACATCACCTATGACACCACCGAGTACATCCGCGCCGCCATCGCCGAGGTGCAAACCACCCTGATCGAGGCCATGATCATCGTGCTGGTGGTGATCTTCCTGTTCCTCGGTTCGGTGCGCAGCGCGCTGATTCCGGCCGTGACGGTGCCGCTGTCACTGGTGGGCGTGCTGTTCTTCATGCTGTTGATGGGCTACTCGCTCAACCTGCTCACCCTGCTGGCCATGGTGCTCGCCATCGGCATGGTGGTGGACGATGCGATCATCGTGCTGGAGAACATCCACCGCCATATCGAAGAAGGCATGACGCCCTTTGATGCCTCCATCAAGGGCGCGCGCGAGCTGTTGGGGCCGGTGATCGCGATGACCATCACGCTGGTGGCCGTGTTCGCGCCGATCGGCTTTCTCGGCGGCATCACCGGCACGCTGTTCAGCGAATTCGCGTTCACCCTGGCCGGCTCCGTGGTGATCTCCGGCGTCATCGCCCTGACCTTGACGCCGATGATGTGCGCCAAGGTGCTCAAGCCCTCGCACGGCCCCGGAAGCCAGCCCAATCGTCTGGCCGACTGGCTGGACAGCCGCTTCGAGTCACTGCGCAATGCCTACAAGAAGCGCTTGCACGGCGCGATGAACACGCCAGTCGTGATCTCGGTGTTCGCGATCATCGTCATCGGCTCCTGCTACTTCCTGTTCCGCGCCACCCCCTCGGAGCTGGCGCCGGCCGAAGACTTCGGGTTTGCGTTCGCCATCGTCGAAAGCGACGGCTATGCGTCTCAGGAGTACTTCAATCAGTACTTCGCCGAGGCGCAGCAACGCACCCAGAACGACCCGGATGTGGAGAACGTTTTCGGCTTCAGTCTGGGGGATGCCGGCGGCACCAGCCAAGGCTTCATCGGCATGATGATGAAACCGTGGACCACCCGCGAGGTGTCCACCGCAAAGATTCTCGAGCGTCTGGGGCCGGAGCTGCAGGGCGTGGCCGGGCTGCGCTGGGCCGGGGTTCAGCCCCCCGCGCTGCCCACGCCGGGCCAGGGGTATCCGGTGGAATTCGTTCTCAAATCGACCGAGAGCGTCGAGACCATTGCCCAGATCAGTGACGAGATCATTGGCCGTGCGATGGACACCAACCGCTTCTTCTTCCTGGCCTCGCGGCTCAAGGTGGACCGTCCTGAAGGCGTGGTCGAGATCGATCGTGACAAGGCGGCGCTGTTGGGCGTGGACATGGCCCAGCTCAGTGCTGATCTGTCGGCCCTGCTGGCCGGCGGAGAGGCCTCGCGCTTTGCCTTCGAGAACCGCTCTTACAAGATCATTCCCCAGGTTGATCGCCAGTCGCGGCTCAACCCCCAGCAGCTCGAGGGCTATTACACGCGTGCCCGCAACGGCGAGCTGGTGCCCATGTCGACGGTGGTGAAGGTGACCGACCGCATCGTGCCGCGGGCCATCGAGCACTTCCAGCAGCTCAACTCCAACACCATCCTCGCGGTACCGCGGCCCGACGTCTCGCAGGGTCAGGCCTTGCAGATCCTTGAAGACATCACGGCCGAGGTTGCCCCGGCCAGCTTCCAGGTGGATTACTCCGGTGCGTCGCGCCAGTTCAAGACCGAAGGGTCGGCCCTGTTGGCAACCTTCGGCTTCGCGATCGTGATCATCTATCTGGTGCTGGCCGCGCAGTTCGAATCCTTCCGTGACCCGCTCATCATGCTGATCACGGTGCCCATGGCGATCTGTGGCGCGCTGCTGGTGATCAACATCATCGGCATCACCAACGGGATGCAGCTCACCAACCTGACGGGGGCGACACTCAACATCTACACCCAGGTCGGGCTGGTCACCCTGATCGGCGTGATTTCCAAGCACGGGATTCTCATGGTGGAGTTCGCCAACACGCTGCAGGCGCAGGGCATCAACAAACGCGCCGCGATTGAAGAAGCCGCCAGCATCCGCATGCGGCCCATTCTCATGACCACCGCAGCGCTGGTGGTGGCAATGATTCCGCTGCTGATCGCCGCCGGCCCCGGGGCCTCAGCCCGCTTCTCCATCGGTTTGGTGATTGCCTCAGGCATGACCATCGGCACCCTGCTGACGCTGTACGTGGTGCCGGTGATGTATCAATTGGTCGCCAGCGATCTGGGTGGCCAGAAAGACATTCCGGTCAACACCACGCCCGCACCGGCGCACGCGTAGCACCCAAGGCCGGCCGGGCGCCTGTAGGGGCCCGGCCGTGCTGGGGTGGTGGGGCAGCCTGCGTGATCGTGCGCCGCTGGGCGGCACTCCGTGCAGGCACCCTGAGGCGCAACAACGCGGCGCAGCGCTGATCGGCATCAAGGCGCTCGCCCGGGTCTGCGACGAAAGTGCCCCGTGACGTCACGTTTGAGGAACGGCACGAGCGCGCCTTGGTCAGGCTCCCGATCAGGCGCTCTACCGATCATTGGTCGGGGCGGGGTCTCTCTTGCTGGCGTCGCGCCTCGCGTATGCCTGCCCGGTCAGCGGCTCAGTGCGGCGCGCGTCTCAGCCGCAATGGCCGCGCACAAAAAAGCCCGGCGTGGCCGGGCTTGGGCGTTCTACTGCGGTCTGGCGGTTAGGCCGCTTGCAGGTGCAGCAGCCGAACGCGCGCGTTCTGCTGCCTCAGGGTGATCTCCAGCGCACGCAGCCGTTTGCGCATGTCGCTGTTTTCCCATTGATCGGCCAGCTGCTGTTTGGCGGCATCGAAGCGCTCGGTTTGCAACTGGGTCCATTCGGCCAGGGTGTGGCTGAAGTGCTGCCACTCCTGTTCCAGCAATCCGTGCAGGCGGGCCAGGCGAGGATCGGTCTCCCCCGCGGAGTGACTGATGCGCTCGCGGGCAACCTCGAACTGCCGCTGCAGCAGCGCACGCTGCACCACGAAGTTGGGGACGCGTTTCAGGTTGCGGGTCAGGCCCACCCAGCTCGAGGCGGCGATCAGCCATTTGGTGGGATCAAAATGCCACCAGCGGATGCCGTTGCGGTAGTCCCACTGAAACAGGTGGTGATAGTTGTGATAGCCCTCGCCATAGGTGACCAGCGCAAGCAGATCGTTGTCGCGTGCGGAGTTGGCGTCGGTATAGGGCTGGCGGCCCCAGTAATGGGCCAGTGAGTTGATGAAGAAGGTCACGTGCTGGCTGATCACCAGACGCATCACGCCGGCCAGCAGCAGGCTGCCCCAAAGATCGCCATTGATCCACCCCAGCAGGGCCGGCAGACCGAAGTTCATGCCCAGTGCCAGCGCCAGATAGTGGCGGTGCTGGAACATGACGATGGGGTCTTCCTTCAGATCGCGGGCGTTCTTGAAGTCCAGCGCGCTGGAGGGGTAGTCGCGCAGCATCCAGCCCATGTGCGAAAACCACAGGCCGCGCTTGGCGGAGTAGGGGTCTTGGTCTTCGTCATCCACATGCTTGTGGTGGACGCGGTGCATCGATGCCCAGATGAGGATGCTGTTCTGCAGCGCCATGGCGCCGAACAGCATCAGTGGAATCTTCATCAGCGGGTGGGCTTCATACGCGCGGTGCGCCCACAGGCGGTGGTAGCCGGCGGTGATCGACAGTCCCGTTGCGCCCAGCAGCAGGACGAAGCTGATGACCTCGAAGGTGTCGAAACCCACCGTGATCAGATACCAGGGGAAAATGGTCACGGCCGGGACCGTTGTGAGCACAAACATGATCACTGCGGGCCAGTTGAGCGGTGCGCGCTCAAAACTGAGCGGAGTAGGGGTTTGTGGCATCTGAACCTGCTGAAAAATAAGAAAGAATCCAAAGAATACCAGCAACGTGCGTCGGCACCATGACGCTGCGGCCAAACGGTAGGGTCAGCCTGATCTGTCGGTGAGCCGGCAGCGCAGCATCAAGGGCAGTTGCCAGGCGTTCTGCAGTGCGTAAGCCAGCAGTTTGGGCCAGCGCCGGGGCTGCCGGACGGTCCGTTCGACCAGCAGGCTGAGCAAGGGTTTCATCGACAGCGCCTGCGCCTGGTCCTGACGCCGGTACAGCGCGTCGCTGGCGGCGAAGAAACCGTCGTCGCCGAGGGCGTGGGCGGTCATCATCACCGCCATCAAGGCATAGCGCTGTCGCACGCCCTCACGAACGAAACGGCGTGCCGAGGTGTGCAGCGCGTCGGGCAGGAGCTGCCAGCGCGCAGATCGAAAAATCGCGTCTGACAGATACACGTCTTCAAAGTAGGGCAACTGTTCGCGATAGCCGCCCAGTGCGTCAAAATCGGCGCGGTGAATCAGCAGGCCCTGGTCGCCGTGCACGGTGCCCGGGCGGCCGCTGCGCGTTTTGGCCTCCATGAAGGCGAACAGGTGCCGGTGTTCGGCTGGGGCATCGGCAAAATGCAAGGGGAAGTGGCCGGCCACGCCGCGACCGCCGGCATCCTGCCAGGCGCGCAGCGCGCGCTGGAGTTGATCGGCGCGGGGCAGGCGTGAATCGGCGTGCAAGAACAGTCGCATCGGCGCGCGGGCCAGCGCATGGGCCCGGTTCATTTGTGCGCCCCGGCCGGCGCGCCCCACCGTGGTCTGCGCGCCGGCGCGCCGGGCGATGATGACCGTGTCATCCGTGGAACCGCCATCGCTGACCCAGATTTCGAGACGCACGCCGGTTTGCCGGGCCAGGTCCTCCAGCAGGCCAGGCAGTGCCTGCGCCTCGTTGAAGGTGGGAATGATGACGGCGAGGCGAGGGGGCATGAGATAAAAATGCTGCGGTGTTCGTGAGCCTGCGTGCTAGCATTTTCCCCCTTTCGACGACCCTCGGTTTGACGCCCCCATGCTGCTTTTGGTTGCCCGTCTGTACGGATCTGTGACCATCGCGGAGGGCGCCAATCCATGATGGGCGTGGTGGTGGTCGACCGCCTGACCGATTGGCCCATCAGGGTGCCCGATGTCGAGGTGGTCACCGCCTGGACCTATCTCAACGACGACGCCTTCGTGAAGCCGCGTCGCGCGCGGGTCTACAACCTGTGCCGCTCGTTTTCTTACCAGAGCATCGGGTATTACGTGTCGTTGCTGGCCAGTGCGCGGGGACACGCGGCGCTGCCGGACGTGACGACCATCCAGGACCTGAAGCTGGCCGACAGTCCGCGCATCGTCAATGACGAGGTCGATGACCTGATCAATCAGTCGCTGGCCAAGTTGGGCTCGGAGCACTACACCCTCAACATTTATTTTTCGCGCTGCATGGCCAAGCGGCACGAGCGGCTCGCCCGGGCCCTGTTCGACCTGTTTCCGGCGCCCCTGCTGCAAGTGGAGTTCGTGCATCGCGAGGGCAACTGGCGGGTGGATGCCGTGGCCGCGCTGGCCCTTGGAGAAGTGCCGGAAGGGCACCTCGAGTTTCTGCTCGAAGCGGCGTCAGATTATTTTTTGCGCAAGCGTGCGCCCCGCATCAAGCGCGAATCTGCCCGCTACGACCTGGCGATACTGGTCAATCCCAAGGAGGCCGAGCCGCCGTCCAATGCGCAGGCCCTGAAGCGCTTCGAGAAGGCCGCAGTCGATCTGGGCTTCGACGTGGAGTTTCTCGACAAGGGCGACTACGGCCACGTGGCCGAGTTCGACGCGTTGTTCATCCGCGAAACCACCGCAGTCAACCACCATACCTACCGCTTTGCCCGCCGCGCGGCCCGTGAGGGCTTGGTGGTGCTGGACGATCCGCTGTCGATCCTGCGCGCCGCCAACAAGGTGTTTCTGGCCCAGGTGATGACCCGGCAGCGCATTCCGCAGCCTGAAACCCTGATCGTGCACCGCGGCAACGTGAGTCAGATTGCGCGCGACCTGGGCTTTCCCTGCGTGCTCAAGCAGCCCGATTCACAGTTCTCCAAAGGGGTGATCAAGGTCGAGAGCGAGGCCGAGCTGAAGCGCCAGACGCGCGCCATGCTCGAGCGTTCCGACCTGATCATTGCCCAGCGTTTCACCCCCACCGAGTACGACTGGCGGATTGGCGTACTCGACGGCGTGGCGATCTACGCCTGCCGCTACTTCATGGCCAAGGATCATTGGCAGATCATCCGTCGCGACGATGCCGGCGAAAAGGACGAAGGCGCGCACGAGACCCTGGCCATCGCGGACGTGCCGCCCAACGTGCTGAGCATCGCGATACAGGCCGCCAAGACGGTGGGGCAGGGGCTGTACGGCGTCGATCTGAAGCAGTTCGGCAGCGCCGTCACCGTGATCGAGGTCAATGACAACCCGAACATCGACTTCGGCATTGAAGATCTGGTGCTCAAGGACGCGCTGTATCAGCGGGTGATGGGCTATTTCATCAAGCGGCTTGAGGCGCGCACGCGCACCGGATGAGCGCCACGCCCGTTTGCCGTGTGGCGACGCCGGACGATCTGCCGGCCCTGGTGGCGCTCGAAGCGCTGTTCCCCGGCGACCGCCTCAGCCGGCGCAGCCTGGCGGCCGCGCTGCAACGCCGCACATCGCATGTGTGGGTGGTGGAAGCGGCGCCGGGCGAGGTGCTTGCCAACCTGGTCTGCTTCACCCGGCGCGACAGCCCCTGGTGGCGCATCTATTCGGTGGTGGTGCACCCCAGCGGCCGCGGCAAGGGCCATGCGCGGCGGCTGATGGCGGCGGTTTCAGATGCGGCTCTGCGCGCGGGCGCGGCGGGCCTGCGGCTTGAGGTTCGCGAAGACAACGCTGCCGCACGGGGTCTTTATGCCGCGCTGGGATTCACCGTGCGCGGTCGCCGGCCCGGCTACTACGACGATGGCGCTGCGGCCGTGCAACTGCAGCGCCCTTTTGTCGCCCACGAACGGTTGGCTTAGCGGCGTCGACCGCCACTGGACGGACGTCTGCCCCCGCCGCCGCCGCCACCCCGGCGCGCATCAGGACGCGGCGGTCGCGGTGGGCGTGGCGGCCGCACCAGGTCGGTGGCCAGCCAGGCTTCATTGAGTGATTCCGAGGGAATGCGCTGCTCGATGTAAGCCTCAATGGCCGGCAGGCTGTACACCCAGCTCTCGCAGCAGAACGACAGCGCGTCGCCGCTTTGCCCGGCACGCGCGGTGCGGCCGATGCGATGCACGTAATCGGCAGCGTCCTGCGGCAAGTCGTAGTTGATGACGTGCGAGACGTCGGGAATGTGCAGGCCCCGCGCGGCCACGTCGGTGGCCACAAGAATGGGCAGGTGGCCAGCCTTGAACGCCTCCAGCAGCTTGATGCGCTTGGTCTGGGCCACGTCACCCGACAGGATCGCGGCCTCGAAGCCGTTGGCCACCAGAGTGCGCTCAATCTCTTCGCCAGCGCGTTTGGTGTTGACGAACACCATGGTCCGGTTGGGGCTGTGTGCGCGCAGCCAGCCCACCAGCAGCGGCAATTTTTCGTCGTTGGCGACGTGAATCAGCTTTTGCTGCACGCGGTCGGCGGTGACCTGTTCCGAGGCAATTTCCACCCGCTCGGGGTTGTTCATGTGCTCGTAGGCCAGCTCCAGCACGCGCTGACTCAAGGTGGCCGAAAACAGGTAGTTGCGCCGCTGGTCCGGCTTGGGCATGCGCCGCAACAGGTAACGGATGTCGTCGATGAAGCCGAGATCAAACATGCGGTCGGCCTCGTCCAGCACCAGCACTTCAATTTCTTTGAGCGTGAACACGCCCTGCTTGAAGAAGTCGATGATGCGGCCCGGCGTGCCGATCAGCAGGTCCACGCCCTCGGTCAATTCCTGCCGCTGGCTTTCGTAACCGGCGCCGCCGTAGCAGACCGTGATGCGAATGTCGGTATTGGCGCTCAGGCCGGCGGCGTCCTTCTGGATCTGGATGGCGAGCTCACGCGTCGGTGCCAGGGCGATGGCGCGCGGCGAGGTGCCATCGCCGTGCTCGGCGCGCGGCTTGCTCAACAGGTGGTTCAAGGTGGCCAGCAGAAACGCCGCAGATTTGCCGGTGCCGGTCTGGGCCTGCCCGGCGAGGTCTTCACCCCGTAATGCGCGGGGCAGAGTCTCGGCTTGAATCGGGGTGCAATGGGTGAAGCCCAGCTTGGCGATGCTGCTCAGTAGCGTTGGATGAAGTGGGAGCGCATCGAAACGTAATTCGGACAGATGGTCTGGTTGTGTCATGCCGGCAGTCGGTAAAAGGATTGGATCGCTGGTGACCGGCTTGCATCTGGCGCGCAGTTGGGCTCAAATAAAGCCATCAACTCGGCACCCGCGTGGCTTCAAAGCGAAAGCCAAGAAATCAAAAGACGCGGCAACCCGGACTCGGTTAATAACCCGTCACTCTACACCCTCAAGAGCCAGACGGCCGAGTGTTGGTGATACGCCTCCCCGCTTATCCATGCCCCTCGCGCGCCGTGTTCGGCGTGTCCTTGCACTGAACAACAGGAAACCTGCCATGAGCGAAAATGTCAGCGCGGTAACCGACGCCAGCTTCGAAGCTGAAGTGTTGAAATCAGATGTCCCGGTGCTGGTCGACTTCTGGGCCGAATGGTGCGGCCCCTGCCGTATGGTCGGACCCATCGTCGATCAGGTCGCCGCCGAACAGGCGGGCAAGCTGAAAGTCGTCAAGCTCAATGTTGACGAAAACCCCGATACACCCAACAAATTCGCCATTCGTGGCATTCCCACCCTTCTCCTTTTCAAGGACGGCAAAGTCGCCGCCACGCAGGTTGGAGCCGTTGCCAAGGCCCAGCTGACTGGTTTCGTGACGCCGCATCTCAACGTTGGCTAATCAACCGCCTCCCCGCATCAAGCAACGCCGCCGCCACCCGCGCGGCCGCAAAAATCCCAACGGCAACGGGGGCTCGCCCGGCAACGTCGCAGATGTCGACGTCGCCAATCTGCCGGAGGACATCGAAGAAGAAGAGGTTGAGTTCGTTCCTCTTGACGCCGATGGCAACCCCATTCCGGTGGCAGATCGCCCGCCGCCCAAGGTCATCCGTGCCGTAGAGCTGCGGCAGATGACGGCCGCCGCCCTTTTGGCGCTGGCCGAGCAGGAAGGCCTGGAAGGGATTGCCCGCGCCCGCAAGCAGGACCTCATCGTCCAACTGCTGCGCGCGGCTGCGCGTCGCGGCGAGCACATCTACGCCGAAGGCGTGCTCGAACTCATGCCGGACGGCTACGGCTTTCTGCGCGGTCCTGATGCGTCGTACGCGGCCGGACCCGACGACGTGTACCTGTCGCCGACGCAGATTCGCCGTTTCGGCCTGCGCACGGGAGACTCCATTGCCGGGCGCGTTCGCCAGCCGAAGGAAAACGAAAAGTACTTCGCGCTGTTCAAGATCGACACGATCAACTTCGAGCCGCCAGAGGTGTCACGCCGCAAGGTCAACTTCGAGAACCTGACGCCGCTGTTTGCCAGTGAGCAGTTCAAGCTCGAGCGCGGTAACGGCAGCACCGAAGACATCACCACCCGCATCGTCGATCTGGTGGCGCCCATCGGCAAGGGCCAGCGTGGCCTCATCGTCAGCCCGCCCAAAGCCGGCAAGACAATGCTGATGCAGAACGTCGCGCAGTCGATTGCGGCGAACTACCCCGATGTGTACCTGATCGTGCTGCTGGTCGACGAACGGCCGGAAGAAGTCACCGACATGCAGCGCACGGTGCGCGGCGAGGTGATCTCGTCCACCTTCGACGAGCCCGCCACGCGGCACGTGCAGGTGGCCGAAATGGTCATCGAGAAGGCCAAACGCCTGGTCGAGCACAAGCGCGATGTGGTGATCGTGCTCGACTCCATCACCCGTCTGGCGCGCGCCTACAACACCGTGCAGCCCAGCTCCGGCAAGGTGCTGACCGGGGGCGTGGACGCCAACGCGCTGCAGAAGCCCAAACGCTTTTTCGGCGCCGCCCGCAACATCGAGGAAGGCGGCAGCCTGACCATCATCGCCACCGCGCTGGTCGAAACCGGCTCCAAGATGGACGAGGTGATCTACGAGGAGTTCAAGGGCACCGGCAACATGGAGCTGCACCTTGAGCGCCGCATCGCCGAGAAGCGGGTGTTTCCTGCGATCAACATCAACCGTTCCGGCACGCGCCGCGAGGAATTGATGGTCGATCCGGGCGATCTCAACAAGATGTGGATCCTGCGCAAGATCATCCACGACATGGATGAGATCGGCGCCATGGAAATGCTCATCGACCGCATCAAGGTCAACAAGACCAACGCGCAATTCTTTGATGCGATGAAGCGGAACTAGGTTTCCATAGCCACCTGTAATGGGTTTACGGGTGGCAGCCTTCCGCGCTCTTTTTGATGGTTCGGTTGGCCGGGACTGCCCCCGGCGGGGCAGTTTCTTTCTTTGTTCCGGCAAAGAAAGAAACCAAAGAAAGCCGTCCCAGCTGCCGCGCCCCGCTTTGCGGGGTTCCCTGTGCTTCTCGCAGCGGAGGGGCCTCACCGAACTCGCTGCGCTCAAACAACCGTGAGGCCTTTTCCCTCCACTGCTGCGATGCTCAGCCCGGCAGAAGGGGGAGGAACTGCGAAACGCCAAAAAGCTGCCACCGCTTTTGACGTTCTCCCCCGTCGGCTTCGGCCGAGCATCGCAGCAATCGGCGATAAGGCGGGCGCTTGTTTGAGCCACAGCGAGTTGTGCCCGTCCGCCGATTGCGAGAAGCGCAGGGGACTTTTGGGCCTGCGGCCCAAAAGCCGGAACGTGGGGTGGCTCTTTTGTTTACTTTTCTGGCAATAGAAAAGTGAGTGCCCCGCCGGGGGCAGTCCCGGCCAACTGAACCGTCACGATGAGCGGTGAGCTGAGTTGCAACCTTCCGACCGGAATGCAGGCCCATCAAGATGTAAGAAAGGCCCTGTCACTCGGGAGCCCTGATACGGGCGACTACCGCTCCTCCGCCTCATCCCCATCATTGAACTCTTGTTCAAGCTGCGCGGTAATCCGCGCCACCTGCGCCAGATATCCCTTGAGGATGCGTTCGCCCAGGCCTTCTTCGATCAATTGATGCTCGATGGCATTGCGCAGCGCGTCGGGGTCGAAATGTTCATGCTCGGGATCGGTGATCTCGTCGAGATCACCGAGTTGACGTTGCCAGAGTTCGGCAATGGTCAGCACGATGAGTTGCCCCTGATCGTCGGGGTCGCGTTCCACCGATATGAAGTCGAAGCGGTGCGAGTGGCCATCCCAGGTCAGCCATTGCGCCTCACCACTGTCGAGCCAGGTGAGCACCGCCTCGGCATACACCGCTGCGAATTTGCGGACCTGGGTTTCTTCGATCTGGATGTCGTTCATGCGATTGATGCTGCGGGCCTGAGCACGCCATCGGCCTGTTGGTCGGCGTGGTAACTGGAGCGCACCATCGGGCCGCTGGCCACGTGCGAGAAGCCCATGGCCTCGCCGACATCGCGCAGTCGATCAAACTCGTCGGGGTGCACGAACCGGGCGACCGGTAGGTGATGCTTGCTCGGTTGCAGGTACTGGCCCAGGGTCAGCATGTCGACGCCGTGGGCACGCAGGTCGCGCATCACCTGTTCGATCTCTTCGATGTCTTCACCCAGCCCGAGCATCAGCCCCGACTTTGTCGGCACGCGCGGATGCAGGCCCTTGAAGCGCTCCAGCAGGTCCAGGCTCCAGTCGTAGTCAGAGCCGGGACGGGCCTGTTTGTAGAGCCGGGGCACGGTTTCAAGGTTGTGGTTGAACACATCCGGCGGCATGTCGTTGAAGATGGTCAGCGCCGGGTCCATGCGGCCGCGGAAGTCGGGCACCAGCACCTCGATGGTCAGCGCCGGGTTCAGGGCGCGGGCCTCGCGGATGCAGGCGGCGAAATGCGCCGCGCCGCCATCCAGGAGGTCGTCTCGATCGACACTGGTGATCACCACATACCGCAGCGCCATGTCGCGAATGGTCTGCGCCAGCTTCACGGGCTCGTCGGCGTCCAGCGCGTTGGGGCGCCCGTGGGCAACATCACAGAACGGGCAGCGGCGGGTGCAGATGGCGCCCATGATCATGAACGTGGCGGTGCCCTTGCTGAAGCATTCCCCCAGGTTCGGGCAGGCCGCTTCTTCACAGACCGTGTGCAGCGCGTTCTCGCGCAGTGCCGACTTGACGCGACGCACCTCGGCGGCATTGCCCAGAGAGGCGCGAATCCAGCTCGGTTTGCGGGGCGCCTGGGTCGTGGGTTCGATCTTGATCGGAATGCGCGCCATCTTTTCGGCGCCGCGCAGTTTCTCTCCGGTGACCAGCGGTGCGGGACGGGTGGGGGGCGTGGCCTGCGACATGACGCGACATCCGTTGAAGCGGATGGGGAGTTTACGTCAGCCCGCCGCGCGCAGCGTGGCGGACGCGGCCATTCAGGACAGCAGCGCGTCGATCGTGCCGTCCCGGCGGGCCGCGTCGGTAGGCGCTGCGGCACGTCGCGGTTTGCTGGCGCTGGGCGTCAGACCCAGGGCGGTTTCGATGGCCTTCTGGGCTTGCCGGGCGAGGTCTTCCCGGCGCAGCGCCCCGCCGTGGGTGATGACCGGGCAGTAGTGCAGCTCTGCCCGTAACGTGGGCACCTGAATCAGTCGGCGCAGGTGGCTGAGCAGGTCGTCATCGCCGATGAAGGGCGCCGGAAAGTGGCCATCGGCGGTCGCGCCGTAGCGCAGCGCCGCGGGCTGAACCGCAACCCCGCTTTCCACCGCAGCGGCGAACAGCCGCGCGTGGAAGGGCAGCACCTGCCGCCCATCGGAGGTCGTGCCCTCGGGGAAAATCACCACCACGCCGCCCTGTTGCAGATGCGGCACCAGACGCTCCACCAGCGGGGCGGCTGCGCCCTTGCCGCGACGGATGTAGAAGGTGCCCAGGGCGCTGGCCAGCCAGCCGGCGACGGGCCAGTCGCGCACTTCCGACTTCGAGACGAACCGCGTCGGCTCGGCGGCCAGAAGGACGAAAATATCCAGCCACGAGACGTGGTTGGCCACGGTGACACGGCCGCCCTGTGCGGCGCTGCCGTGACAGGTCAGCTGGATGCCGAGAATGCGCAGCAGCCGGACGGCCCACCATTGGCCCAGCCGGGCGGGGTCGAGACGGGACGTTGGATCGAGTTTGACCGTCGTTGCCAGCGCCAGCCCGCAGGCGGTGTGGATGAGTAACTGGGCAACACGCAGGCCGCGCCGGTACCAGGGCAGGCGCAGTTGCACGGTCAGATCACGGCCCGGCTGGCGCTGCCGCGAGTGTCGTCACGACCGAGAAAGTGGCGGGCATAACGGGGGTTCAATTCCGACACGTCGAGCAGCATGAACACGTCGGCGCAGTTGAAATCCCGATCCCAGTACGGCTCGCCGCAGGCTTTTGCGCCAAGCGAGACATAGGCCTTCAGCAGCGGCGGCAGGCGCGGCCGCTCCACCGGGCGGGCGTCGGCCAGCGGCAGGCCTTGGTAAGGGCGCACGTGCTGGCGCTCGGGGGCCATGTACTTGCCGCGAAGCTGTTCGAGAATGGCGTGGGCGCTGCTGCCGCCGTCTTCCAGACCGATGCTGGCGCAGCCGAACAGGTAGTCGTAGTTGTTCTCGATCACGTACGCGGCGATGCCCTGCCACAGGGTGGCGATGGCGGCGCCGCTGCGAAAGTCGGCGTGCACGCAGGTGCGGCCAATTTCCATCACGCGGCCGGGCAGGCTGTCGATCATGGCCAGATCGAACTCCCCGGCGGAGTAGAAGCCGCCGGCGCGCTGGGCCTGGTCGCAGGTCAACAGGCGGGTGCAGGCAATGAGCTGCCCGGTGTGGGTGTCGTGCACGGTGAGGTGTTTGCAGTAGGCGTCGAAATGGTCGACATCGACGCCATCGCCGTCGATCTGGGCGCCCAGCTCGCCGGCGAAGATCTGGTAGCGCAGCATCTGGGTGGCGCGGATGGCCTCCACCGTGTCGGCAAAACCGAGCTGGAAGCGGGGCGCAGCGGCCGTATTGATGGGGCGCTGGCTGTCGATCATCTGCGTCATCGCGGTACCTCGGGGTCAACTCAGGACCCGGGCACTCTATTTCTGCGGCATTGTGGCCTTGTGACGGTTGCGCGATGGTTTGATGACAGCCCGGCTCGACCCCTTCAGGGGGACGGCAAGGCGATGCGGTACACCGGATACGGCCCTGACTGGCTCACCTGCAGTGGCAGGCGGCCGGCGGTGCGGTCCACCGCCTTGTCGCTCCAGTAGAGCTGGCCATCGTGTCCCAGTGCCAGCGCGCCGGGCCAGCCCAGCGCGCCCGCGATCCAGGTTTCGGCCTGCCCCCGCACGTCCACGCGGACGATTTTCTGCGAGATGGGCGCCGCGATCGCCCAATCACCGCCCGGCAGCGCCAGCAGGCCCTCGCTGAAGGGTTTGCCCTTGCTGATGTCGACGCGGCGCGACAACTGGCCTTCGGTGAGGGTCTTGTTGCGCAGGTCGCGCAGCATCAGGCGGGCAATGCCCTGTTGGCTGGGCACGGCCCAGTTCAGCCATTGTCCGTCGTCCGAGATGGCCACGGCATCGACGCCGGGGCGCACGCTCACCAGCCCGAACATCTCCATGCGGCGACCATTGACCCGCGGTGTGTAGCGCTCCGAGCGCGTGCTCGCATCCCGCTCCAGCACCCGGCGCGCCTCGCGCAACTGGCTGTCGTACACCACCAGTGCGGGATGGCGGGCAATGTAGCTGGCGTCGGCCATCACCACCGTGCGGCCATCGCCGGTCACCGCCAGGCCAGCCATGTAACTGCCGCGTGGCGCCAGGGAACGCGGCAATGCAAAGTCGTGGACGCGGGCGCCGTTGGACAGGTTGAAGGCCACCAGCCGCGCGGGAAACAGCCCGTGCTCGCCGTGGTCCAGCACCCACAGACGCCCTTCGTCATCGAGCGCCAGGGCCGACACGGTGCGCAGCGCGTCACCTTCGACCCGCTTGTCGAGCGGCGGATAGGGTCTGGCTTCGCCGTTGATCCACTCCACCAGCGGCTGCGCCAGGGTGCCGCGCACGTGCAGACCGAAGAACAGCCGCCCGCCGCGCGTGGCGGCAATGGCAAGTACCGGCGTTGGCAGACTGGCCACCCGTTCAGCCGCGTCCAGGGTGCGCGCCGCCTGGGGCAATTCCGGCTCGGGGAAGGTCGTGCCGCCGCCGTAGATCACCTTGATGGCGGTGATGATGATCAGGGTCACGACGAATGACGCCGTCGCGATCCGGGTCATTACCGCACGCACGCGAGGCGAGGCCATCGCGTTACGCGTCTGGCGTCACGGCGGTGGACGCGGCAATCCGCGCCTTGGCCGCTTCGTACAGCGGTTGCTGCGCGTTGACCAGCTGGCAGAACAGCGCTGCGGTCTGCTCCGCGTCGTAGATCGCGCTGTGCGCCTCGTTGGCGTCGTAACCCAGGTCAGCGGCCACCAGTGCGCGCGCAAGCACGGTCTGACCCAGCGCGGCACCCGACAGGGTCACGGTGTCGAAGACTGAAAAAGGATGAAACGGGTTGCGCTTGTAGCCCGTGCGCGCCACCGCCGCATTGATGAATCCGAGATCGAAATGGGCGTTGTGGCCAACCAGAATGGCGCGCTTGCAGCCGTTTTCACTCACCGCACGGCGAATCGGCCGAAAGATTTTTTCCAGCGCCTCGCGTTCGTCCAGCGCCAGCCGCAGCGGATTGTCGACCTTGATGCCGTTGACCTCCAGCGCGGCTTTTTCGATGTTGGCGCCCTCAAACGGCGTCACCGCCGCGAACAGGGTTTCGCGCGGGGTGAGGCAGCCCTGCTCATCGACCCCGAGAATGACGGCCGCCATTTCCAGCAAAGCGTCGGTCTGAGCGTTGAAGCCACCGGTCTCGACGTCCACAACGACCGGCAGAAAACCGCGGAAGCGATGACCAATTTTGGGTTTCGGGGCAGGAATGTCCATGTCCGACCAGTGTACCGGCAGCCTTATACTGGATGCCCTTTTTTCTCGATTCAGGCGTTCGATCTGCCATGGCATCCCCTATCAAGAAAGTCGCGCTGGCCTATTCCGGTGGCCTCGACACCTCGGTCATTCTCAAGTGGCTGCAAGACACCTACGACTGCGAGGTGGTGACCTTCACCGCCGACATCGGCCAGGGCGAGGAGCTGGATCACGTGCGCCCCAAGGCGCAGCAGTTCGGCGTCAAGGAAATTTTCATTGATGACCTGCGCGAAGAGTTCGTCCGTGATTTCGTGTTCCCCATGTTTCGCGCCAACGCCGTCTATGAGGGCGAGTACCTGCTGGGAACCTCCATCGCCCGACCGCTGATCACCAAGCGCCTGGTCGAGATCGCCCGCCAGACCGGCTGCCAGGCCATCGCCCACGGCGCCACCGGCAAGGGCAACGACCAGGTTCGTTTTGAGTTGGGCGCCTATGCCCTGTGGCCCGACGCGCAGGTGATCGCCCCGTGGCGTGAGTGGGACCTCAACTCGCGCGAAAAGCTGCTGGCCTACGCCGCCGACGCGGGCATTCCCATCGCCAAGAAGAAGGACGGCGGCTCGCCGTACTCGATGGATGCCAACGCCCTGCACATCAGCTACGAAGGCGGCGGTCTTGAAGATCCGTGGTGGACGCCGGACGACAGCATCTGGCGCTGGACCACGAACCCCGAGCAGGCGCCCGAGCAGGGCGAAGAGATCGTCATCGGCTTTGATCGTGGCGATGCGGTATCGATCAACGGCAAGGCGCTCAGCCCCTTCGAGGTGCTCGACACCCTCAACACGCTTGGCGGCACGCACGGCATCGGCCGGCTCGACATCGTCGAGAACCGCTATGTGGGCATGAAGAGCCGCGGCTGCTACGAGACTCCGGGCGGCACCATCTTGCTGCGGGCGCACCGCGCCATCGAGAGCCTGTGCCTCGACCGCGAGCAGGCGCACCTCAAGGACGAGCTGATGCCCAAGTACGCCAGCCTGATCTACAACGGCTACTGGTTCTCGCCCGAGCGCAGCATGCTGCAGGCGCTGATCGACGACAGCCAGACCCGCGTCAACGGCGAGGTCAAGCTCAAGCTGTTCAAGGGCGGCGTGACAGTGCTGGGGCGTCGCTCGGACGACTCGTTGTTCGATGGTCGTCTGTCGACCTTCGAGGATGACCGCGGGGCTTACAACCAGAAAGATGCGGAGGGCTTTATTAGACTGAATGCGCTCCGTTTGCGTACGGCAGCGAACCGCAACGCGCGCTGAGGGGCGCGGCACTTCACCACGCCCTTGGGCGACCACTCGCTGATCCGGACGATCCCGCTGCGCGGGCCCCTCGTCCGGGCTCGGGTCGGCCGCTTCATCCGACTGAATGCGCTCCGTTTGCGTACGGCTGCGAACCGCAACGCGCGCTGAGGGCCGCGGCACTTCACCACGCCCTNNGGCGACCACTCGCTGATCCGGACGATCCCGCTGCGCGGGNCCCTCGTCCGGGCTCGGGTCGGCCGCTTCATCCGACTGAATGCGCTCCGTTTGCGTACGGCTGCGAACCGCAACGCGCGCAGAGGGCCGCGGCACTTCACCACGCCCTCTGGCGCCCACTCGCTGATCCGGACGATCCCGCTGCGCGGGCCCCTCGTCCGGGCTCGGGTCGGCCGCTTCATTCGTCTCAATGCCCTGCGCCTGCGTACGGCTGCGAACCGCAACGCGCGCTGAGGGGCGCGGCACTCAATATTGCTCAGGGCGGGTTCACCCGGGGGCCGCCATTGTCCGGCCGCCGCCTTGCCGGTCGTCACTGAACGCAGTGATTGTTCACGCTTTGCTTGAGGACATAACCATGAAAAAAGTCACCCTGTTGATTCCCTGCCTGCTGGCGGGTCTGTGGATGGGCAGCGCTGCTGCCGCCGACCCCCACGGCAAGCTGACCGATGAGCAGCGCGCCCGCATCGAGGCCCGGTGTGCCGAGAACCCAGAGCGTTGCGAGAAGGTGAAAGACCGTCTCACCGAGGCCAAGGCCCGTTGCGACGCCAATCCGGCCGCCTGCGAAGCGCGCAAGGATGAGATGAAGGCCCGTGCCGAAGCCCGGCGCGAAGCCTGTGCCGCTGACCCGGCAGCCTGCGCCGAGCAACGCGACGCGGTCCGCGAACGGGTCAAGCAATACCAAAACCCTTAGTTGGCGGGCTCAGCGCGGCACTTCAACGGTGCCGGCGCTGCGCACAATCGCTTCCAGGCGCTTGCCCGAGCTGACATTACGCACCGGAATGCGCTGGCCCACGCCGCCGTCGGCCAGCGCTTCGCCGTTCATGCGGATGGTCACCGCTGCGGTCTGCACCTCGATGCCCACCCGGTCACCGCGCCGCACCACCGCCGGTCGCGTGACATCGGCCGGGCCCAGTACCCGCCCTGCCGGCAGGGCCCGACGGCTGTGCAGGCCGATGACCGACTGAGGGTCGTCAAAGCTGCCATAGCCGGCGGCGAGCGCCGTTCGCGACTCCAGGGCCACGTCTTCGGCACGAATGACCGTGTCGCCTGCGATGCTGCGCTGGAGCACCACCACCTGATCGCGGCCCACGGCGCGGACCGGCACGTAGAGCGTCCACTGCGGCTGCGTGCAGCGCACCAGAACCGTGGCCTGGCGACCGCGAACGCTGCTCAGTTCGCTTTGCAGCGGCGCCTCGCAGCGGGCGACCTGCACGCGCGGATCAAGGCTGGCGGCGGCGGGCGTGAACGGCGCTGCCTGCTCGGCGGCGGCGCGCAGCTGTGCCACGGGCGTTGCCGCGTGCGCGGTGACCGTGCCCAGCAGCAGGGCGATGAGCAGCAGTTTGACTTTCATGGTGCGACCCGCTGCGGCGACCGTGCGCGGCCGCGCGTGGCGGTGCCGTTCGCCCGATGAAGGGGCGATTGGAAAATGCCGGGCGTGACGCTCAAGTTATCGGCGCTGTGGCCGATAGGAGGGCCATGAGTGCCCTACTTGATCGAATTGACGAACAAACCCGCCTTGCCGGGCACAACCGGCTGGCGCTGCTGATCTTCGGCCTTGGCGATGCCGTGCGTTACGCGGTGAACGTCTTCAAGGTGCTGGAAGTGACGCCGCCCAGCACCCTGACGCCGGTGGCCGGCGTTCACCCGCTGGTGCAGGGGCTGGCCGAGCTGCGCGGTCAGTTGATGCCGGTGATCGCCCTGCCGCAATTGTTGGGCGGGTCGCCGCCGGTGCATCCGCAGTGGGTGGTGACCGAGTTCAATGGCCGGCGTCAGGCGTTCATCGTGGCCAACGTGGAGCGCATCGTGCACGTCGATGTGGCCAAGCTGCAGGCCCCCGACGCGCAATCCGGCGAGGCCATCACCGGTCTGGTGGAAACGCCGCAGGGGTGGCTGAAGCTGCTGGATTTCGAGCATGTGCTGGCGCGCATCATCGGCGAGCCGCCCGAGTTGCCCGATGCCTGGCGCGGCCGCCTGGGTGACCACGCGCCCGAAGTGCTGGTGGTGGACGATTCGTCGGTGGCGCGCGGCCAGATGCAGCGCACGCTGACGGCGCTCGGCGCGCAGCCGATTCTGCTCAACGACGGTGCCCAGGCGCTGGCGTGGCTGCTGCAGGCGTCGGAAAGCGGACGCCTGGCGCGTGTGAAGCTCGTCATCTCCGACCTCGAAATGCCGCAGCTCGACGGCTACGCACTGACCGCCCGCATCAAGGAACATCCGCGACTCAAACACTTGCGGGTGCTGCTGCACAGTTCTTTGTCGGGCCGTTTCAATGCTGATCTGGTGGCCAAGGTCGGGGCAGATCGCTTCGTGCCGAAATTCTCCTCCGAGGCCCTGGCCAACGCGGTGCTCGAAGACCTTTCGGCGGTTTGATCGTGCCGTTGACGGCGTGATCGCGGAGATTTTGCAAGGCCCGACACAGGTTATTTCGTCGAGGCACGCCGCATGAGTGGACCCCTGGCAACACCGCTGTTCGGCATCCATGAGGCGGCACTGGGACTCCAGTCTCGCCGACTGGAGCTGATCAGCGCCAACATCGCCAACGCCGACACGCCGGGCTTTCAGGCACGCGACGTCGACTTTGCCAAGGCGCTCAGCCAGCAACAGCCCGCCGCCGAGCTGCGCACCGGTGCCCACGACTATCAGCGCTATTCGGCGCAGCCGTCCCTCGATGGCAACCAGGTGGACTTGCCCATGGAGCAGGCCGCTTTTGCTGACGCCGCCCTGCGCTATCAGGCCAGCCTGCAATTTCTCGAATCCCGGGTGCGCGGCTTGATGACCGCGCTCACCGGTCAATAAGGAGCATCGCCATGAGCAGCTTCCGCATCTTCGACATCGCTGGCAGCGCCATGCAGGCGCAGTCGGTGCGTCTGAACACCGTCGCGTCCAACCTGGCCAATGCCGATTCGGTGGCCACCCGCCCTGAAGACGCCTACAAGCCGCGCATGCCGGTGTTCCAGGCCATGCTCGATGCCCAGCAGGGTTCGCAAGGGGGCGCCAGCGTCGGCGTGCAGCGCATTGCGGAATCCGAGCGCCCGGCCGAGGCGCGTTTTCAGCCCGGACATCCGCTGGCGGACGAGCAGGGCTATGTCTATGCGCCCGCCGTCAATGCCGTTGAAGAGATGGTCAACATGATGTCGGCCAGCCGCTCCTACCAGTCCAGCGTCGAGGCCATGAACACGGCCAAAGAGCTGATGACCCGCACGCTCAACATCGGTCGATAACCATGGACGTTCTTTCCGCGTTGTCCCCCGGTGCTGGCGCCAGCGCCACGCCCAACAATCAATCGTTGGGCCAGCAGGATTTCATGCGCCTGCTCATTGCCCAGTTTCAGGCGCAGAACCCGCTGGAGCCATTGGGCAACACCGAATTCATTGGCCAGCTGGCGCAGTTCTCGGTGGTGTCGGGCGTGCAGCAGTTGGACAGCAGCTTCCAGGGTTTTGCCCAGCAACTGACCGGCGACCAAGTACTGCAGGGCGCCAGCTTGCTGGGCAAGCCAGTGCAGCGCATCAGCGATCAAATCGGCTTTGACGGTACGAGCGCCCCGATCATGACCTTCGACGTGCCGCCTGGTGCGGCGAAGGTGGAAGTGGACGTGCTCAACGCCAGTGGCGTGCGCGTCGCCCAATTGATTCAGAACAACCCTGCCGCTGGCGACTTGTCCCTGGCCTGGGACGGCCTGTTGGCGGATGGCAGCCGCGCGCCCGCCGGCCTGTACAGCGTGCAGGCTCGTGCGGTGGCCGGTGACGCGACTGCGGCGATGGCCGTGCGTACCGAGGCCATCGTCACCGGCATCAAGCCGACTTCCCAGGGTTTGCAGTTGGTCCTGGATGACGGTTCCACCACGTCATTGAACGACGTCACCCAGATTCGTGCGGCCCGATAAGCCGCGTTCACTTTCGAGGAGTTAACCATGAGCTTTTCTACCGCCCTGTCGGGTCTGAACGCCGCCACCCGCGATCTGTCGGTGACCGGCAACAACATCGCCAACGCCGGCACCACGGGCTTCAAGATGGCCCGCACCCAATTTGCCGATGTGTACGCCACCTCGGCGCTGGGCCTGTCATCCACGCAGGCCGGTAGCGGCGTGCGCGTGGTGGGTATTCAGCAACAATTTTCGCAGGGCAATATTGATTTCACCAATAACGCCCTCGACCTGGCCGTGAACGGTGAAGGCTTTTTCACCCTCAATGCCAACGGTCAGACGGTCTACGGCCGCGCCGGTGCCTTTGGTCCCGATCGCGATGGCTTTGTCACCAACCCTCAGGGGTACCGCTTGCAGGTGTACCCGCCGCTGGCCAACGGTGGTTTCGACACCGGACGGCTTACCGACCTGCAACTGCAGGTCGGTGATTCCGCCCCGCAGCCCAGCACCACCGTCAGTGCCGAGATCAACCTACCTGCTGCTTCTGGCACGGCCTTGGGCGTGGCATTTGACCCGACTGATGCCAGCAGCTACGCCCACACCACCAGCCTCACGGTGTACGACTCGCTGGGCGCTGCCCACACGGCCGCGCTGTACTTCGCGCCCACCGACACCCCGGGGCAGTGGGATGTGTATACCGTCATTGACGGCGCAGTGACCGGCGGCCCGACCACCGCCAGCTTCGATGCCGAGGGCAATCTGCTCACCCCGGCTGGGGGCAGCTTTACTTTGCCACCGGTGCCGCAGACCAACGGCGCGGCCGATATTGAATTGACGGTAGACCTTTCCGGTGCCACGCAGTTTGGTGATCGCTTCAGCGTGGCCGCACTCACGCAGGATGGCTACGCCACCGGCCGACTGACCGGTATTGAAGTGACGTCCGAGGGCATCGTGCAAGCCCGCTTCACTAACGGACAGGCCCGCGCGCTCGGTCAGGTGGCCATGACAACCTTTGCCAATCCGCAGGGCATGCAGGAGCTTGGCGACACCGTCTGGGCAGAAACCTTTACCTCGGGTCCGGCGTTGCGCGGCACCGCGGACAGCGGCAGCTTTGGTTCGATACAGGCAGGCGCACTGGAAACCTCCAACGTCGATCTCACCGCCGAGCTGGTGCGCATGATCACCGCGCAGCGTGCTTTCCAGGCCAACGCACAAATGATCACGACCACTGATCAGATCACACAGACCGCTCTGAACCTGCGCTAGGGACGATTGCAGCTAGGAGATCACTATGGATCGCGCCGCCTACATCGCCATGAATGCCGCCTCGGAAGCGCTGCGTGCGCAGTCGATCACGGCGCACAACATCGCCAATGCCGGTACCTCCGGCTTCAAGGCGCTACTGACCCACACCGAAGCGGCCAACGTGGAAGGTCCGGGTTGGCATTCCCGGGTCAACGGCGTGCTCAAGCCGGAAACCTGGAACGCCCAGGGCGGCGCCCTGCAGAGCACCGGTCGTGATCTGGACATCGCACTTGCCGACGACCGTTGGCTGGCGGTGCAAACCGAAGACGGCGGCATTGCCTACACCCGCAATGGTGCGCTGCAGATGACGGCCAATGGACAGGTGCTGGACGGCGAAGGCCGGCCGGTGCTCACCGAAGACGGCCCCATGGCCTTGCCGCCGCACAGCGAGCTGATGATCGCCGCTGACGGCACCATCAGCCTGACGCCTCAAGGCAGCGAGGCCAGCGTGCGGGCACAGGTGGGGCGGCTGAGCGTGATCGAGGCCGCACCAAGCGAACTCAAACGTCGTGCCGATGGCCTCTTCGAGCCGCTGCCCGGTGCTGACACCAGACCGGCGGCCGGCGCGGTGATGGTCAGCGGGATGTTGGAGGCCTCCAACGTCAATGCGGCCGAGCAACTGGTCGCGCTTATTGAACACAGTCGCCGGTTTGAGTTGGCGACCAAGGCGATGAAAACCGCCGACAGCCACGGTGAAGTGGCCCAATCACTGATGCGCATCCGCTAAAGGACTTGTTATGAACCCCGCACTCTGGATTGCCAAAACCGGCCTCGACGCCCAGCAGACTCGCTTGTCGGTGGTGTCGAACAACCTCGCCAACGTCGGCACCACCGGCTTCAAGCGCGGTCGCGCCCAGTTCGAGGACTTGCTGTACCAAACCATCCGCCAGCCCGGCGGTGCCACCAGCCAACAGACTGATTCCCCCACCGGCCTGATGCTGGGCACCGGTGTACGCACCGTGGCCACCGCCAAGGAGTACGCCCAGGGCAATGTGCAGCAAACCGGCAACAGTCTGGATGTGGCCATCAATGGCCGCGGCTTCTTCAAGGTGCTCATGCCGGATGGCAACGCCGCCTTTACCCGCGATGGTTCGTTCAAAACCAATGCGCAGGGCGAGTTGGTGACCGCGCAGGGCTACGCACTGGAGCCCGGCATCGTGGTGCCCGATACCACGCAGAGTTTGACCATCGGCGCTGATGGCACTGTCACCGCCCAGTTACCCGGTCAGGCGCAGCCGGTGCAGATCGGCACCTTGACGCTCTCCGACTTCATTAATCCCTCCGGCCTGCAAGCCCGCGGCGAAAACCTGCTGGTGGAAACCGCCGCCAGCGGCCCGCCGAACGAATCCACTCCCACCCTCAACGGTGTGGGCGGCTTGGTGCAGGGCGCCCTGGAAAGCTCCAACGTCAACGTGGTCGAAGAGCTGGTGTCGATGATCGAAACCCAGCGCGCTTATGAGATGAACTCGAAGGCGATCTCGGCCGCAGACGACATGCTGCGCTTCATCACCAACCAGCTCTAGGGCACGGTCATGAAACGCCTACTGCTGCCACTGCTGGTGCTGCTTGTATCGGCCTGCGCCAGTCGCCCGGTGGCGCTGGAGGCGATGCCTGAGGCAGAGCTGCCACCGCTACCGCAGGCCGAGCCCGGTGCCATCTACAACAGCGGCCTCGCGCTCGACTGGTTTGCCGATACCCGCGCCCGGCAAGTGGGCGATGTGCTCACCGTGTTGTTGGTGGAGCAAACCCAGGCACAAACCAGCAGCGCCACTTCCACCAGCAAATCCAGCAGCGCCACGCTGTCCGGGCCCACCGTGTTCGGCCGACCTGTGACCGCAGGCGGGGTGGAGGTGCTGTCCGGCAGTCTGGGCGGCGACCGGACCTTCGAGGGCGCGGGCGGATCCAGTCAGTCCAACCGTCTCACTGGCGCGCTGTCGGTGCGGGTGATCGAGCGCGATCCTCGCGGACTGCTGCGGGTAGCGGGGCGCAAACAACTGGCGCTCAACCGCGGCGACGAACTGCTGGAACTCTCGGGCTGGGTACGCCCGGAAGACATCAACCCCGACAACACCGTGCGCTCCGACCGCGTCGCCAGCGCCCAGGTTCGCTACGCCGGGCGCGGCGCGCTGGGCGATGCCAACGCCCAGGGCTGGCTGAGCCGGTTCTTCAATTCGCCGTTTTTCCCGTTCTGAGGTGATGCCATGAAACGTGCATCCAAGCGTCTGGCGCAGCGGCAACGGGTGGTTCGTGTGCTGCTGGTCGTCGGCGTGCTGCTGGCGATGATCTCGGCACCCTCATTCGCGCAGGACGAACGCATCAAGGACCTCGCCAGTATTGCGGGCGTGCGCAGCAATGGCTTGATGGGCTACGGCCTAGTGGTGGGCCTGGACGGCTCTGGCGACCAGACCAGCCAGTCGCCGTTTACCGTGCAGGCGCTCCGTAACTTGTTGACGCAACTGGGGGTGACCATCCCGCCCGGTGTGAGCCCTCAGCTCAAGAATGCTGCGGCGGTGATGGTGCAGGCAGATCTCCCGGCGTTCTCGCGGCCCGGGCAGCTCATCGATATCACCGTGTCGTCCATCGGCAATGCCGGATCCCTGCGCGGCGGCGCGTTATTGATGACTGCGCTCAAAGGGGCAGACGGGCAGGTGTATGCCGTCGCCCAAGGCAATCTCATCGTCGGCGGGTTTGGCGTGGAAGGTCGCGATGGCTCGCGCATTTCGCTCAACGTGCCGTCTGCCGGACGCATTCCCAACGGCGCCACCGTGGAACGTGCAGCGCCCGCCGCCTTCACTGATGGCCGCTTGGCCCTGCAACTGCACACGCCCGACTTCACCACCGCGGCGCGCGTCGCCAGCACCCTGAACGCGGTGTACGGCGCCGGTACGGCGCAGGCCGAAGATGCCGTCACGATTCGTTTGGCGCCGCCGCATCCTGATCAGCGGGTGGCCTTTCTGTCGGAGCTGGAGAACGTTCGCGTCGAGGCCGGGCAGGCGCCCGCGCGCGTGGTCGTCAACTCCCGTACCGGCACCATCGTCATTGGTGAGAGCGTGCGGGTACGTCCGGCCGCCGTGGCCCATGGCTCCTTGTCGGTCACCATTTCCGAGCGGCTGGACGTGAGCCAGCCCAACCCGTTTGGTCGCGGCGACACCGTGGTGGTACCCGATACGCAGATCAATGTCAGCCAGCAGGGCGACGGCCGCATGTTCCTGTTTGATGCAGGTGTGAGCCTCGCCGAGATCGTGCAGGCGGTGAATCAGGTGGGTGCCGCACCGGGCGATCTCATCGCCATTCTCGAAGCCCTGAAGCAGGCCGGTGCCTTGCGGGCGGAGCTGGTGGTGATCTGATGGACGCCGCGCCGCTGGATGGCCGAGTTGACGCCTTACGCGTCGCCGCAAAGACCCAAACCCCCGAGGCCGCGCGGGAAGTCGCCCGCCAGTTCGAGGTCATGTTCGCCCAGCAAATGCTCGCGGGGTTGCGCAGCACTGCGCAGGTGCCGGGTAGCGGGGTGAAAGATCTGGGGCCCATGCAGTCGATCATGGATCAGCAGATGGGCGAGCTAATGACCCGCGGCAGGGGTCTGGGCCTAGCAGAGCAGCTCATGCAGCAGTGGCAGCGCTCGGGTCAGGTGGCCTCGGAGGCGCCGGACATCACCGCGCATACACTGTCGGCCTTGGGCACTGCGCCCGCGCGGTTGCGCTCGGTCCCCGCCGCTGAAGCGCCCACGACGCCGCCGACACCGTGGCGTGAACGTGCCCAGAAATTCGTCAGTGATTTACTGCCCCTGGCCCGCGAAGCGGCCGAAAAGCTGGGTGTGGCGCCGCAGGCCATCATCGCCCAAGCAGCGCTGGAAACCGGTTTTGGCCGTCACCAGCCGGGTGGGCACTCCAACAACCTCTTCGGGATCAAAGCCTTTTCGAGTTGGCGCGGTGCCAAGGTCGACGCGGAGACCACCGAAGTTCGTGACGGCCGGGTCAGGGCCGAGAGGGCCGCGTTCCGCGCCTATGACAATGTTTCGGAGGGCGTTCGCGACTATGTGGCGCTGCTCAACCAGCCCCGCTATACCGCTGCTCGGAATACTGGCAACGATGTCGCCGGTTTTGCACGCGGCTTGCAGGAGGCCGGATATGCCACCGACCCCGACTACGCGCGCAAAATCACCGACATCGCCCAGCGGCTGGTGCGTGAAGGCTGGTTACGATGAGTGATCTGTTAAGCATCGGGCGCACCGCGCTCAACGCCTACTCGACGGCGCTGGCCACCACCAGTAACAACGTTGCCAATGCCGCGACGCCGGGCTTCAGCCGCCAGCGCGTGGACTTTGCAACACAGCCGCCGAATGGCCTGCTGGGTAACGGCGTGATGCCGGCGCAGGTGCGCCGCATCAACGACACATTCTTGCAGGCGCGCCTCACCGATGACGGTGCCGCCGCTGCGCGTCATGGCAGCGCGCGTGAATTGTTGATTCGCGCCGACCGGATGTTGTCCGATCCGCTGTCAGGCATTGCAGCGCCCCTGCAGAGTTTGAATACCGCCGTACAGGCGGTGATGGCCGATCCCGCCTCGTTGGCGGCACGCAGCGTCTTGCTGGCGGAGGCCGGTGGTGTTGCTGACCGCTTTGCGCAGCTCGATGCAAGCTATGCCCAGCTTGATCGCGAAATCGACGGCCGAGTGTCCGAATCGGTCGGCATCGCCAACGGCTTGGTGGACAACATCGCTCGGTTGAATCAGCGAATTGCGCAGTCGACGCCCGGCAACAACGGTCTGCCGCCGGGTGACTTGCTGGATCAGCGGGACGAGGCGGTGCGTCAACTGGCAGAACAAATTGGCGTGACCACGCTGATCCAAAGCAATGGCTCGCTCTCGGTGTTTCTGGAGGACGGGCAGCCGTTGGTACTCGATGGCCAGGCGCGCCATCTCAGCGTGGTGCCCACAAGCTCGGCGGGGCGATATCGATTGGAGTTGGATTCGCCCGGCGGCCCGGTTGCCGTGGGCCGTCCTGCTGGTGGTGCGATTGCCGGGCTGCTGGACGCCCGTGCGCAGGCCGTCGATGCACCTCGTGCGGCCTTGGCGACGCTTGCAACCGACATCGCCACCGCCTTCAACGCCGCGCAGGGTGCGGGGCAGGATCTTGACGGCAATCCCGGCGCGGCGTTGTTCAACGATCCACCCCTGAGCGTGGCGATCACCGATCCCCGACAACTTGCACCCGCAGGCCCACCGCCTGCGGGTGTCGCAGACAACACCGCCTGGGCCGACGTCGCGACCTTTACCGGGGCGCCGCTGGCCGCTCGCGCCGCTGAGGTGATCGGGCAACTGGGGCTGTCGGCACAGCAGGCGGATGCTCGTGCCTCCGCGGCACAGTCTTTGGCCGAACAGGCGCTCACCGCGCGGGATTCGGTGTCCGGCGTCAATCTGGACGAAGAGGCCGCCAATTTGCTGCGGTATCAACAGAGCTATCAAGCTGCGGCGCAGATGATCGCCACGGCAGACACGGTGTTCCAGACCTTGCTGTCGGCGGTGAGGAGATAAGCCATGCGTATCGCCAGTGACACCCTGTTTCGCACCTCCACCGCGTCGATGCAGGCGCAGACCGCGCAGTTGGTGAAAGTGCAGCAGCAGATCAGTAGCGGACGCCAGTTTCAGCACGCGCACGAAGCGCCAGCTGCAGCAGCCAGTGTGACCGAATGGGAAGCGGCATTAGCCCGTATCGAGGCGCAGGGCGACGCCGCCTCGCGTGCGGCGCATCGCCTGGGTCTCACTGAGAATGCCCTGGACGACGGACGGTTGATCATGGAGCGGGTGCAGGAGTTGCTGATCTCTGCCGGGAACGGCAGCTTCAACGATCAGGACCGGGAGCTGGTGGCCCGTGAAGTCGAATCGTTGGCGGAACAGTGGCGCACTCTTGCCAACGTGAAGGACGGCAGTGGCCAGGCGCTGTTCGCCGGGACGGCCCTGGGCGAGGCCTTTGATGTGGCCGATCAATATCTGGGCACCACGGATACACGGCGGATCGAAGTGGCCGATGGCCAGAAGATTCGCGATGGCATTCCCGGTGACCGAATCTTTGGTGACGTGCAGGGCCAAAGCAGCTTCGCGTGGCTGGATGCCGCTGTGACCGCCGTGCGAGAAGTTGACCCCGAAATCCGGCGGGCCGCTCTGGATGACGCGCAGTCAGGCTTGACCGCGTTGGCACTGAATACCGAGTTGGCGCGCACCGAAGTGGGCGTGCAACGGGCGGCGCTGGATCGGGCCGCCACCTGGCGCGATGCGGCCGGTGCCGAGCTGACCCAGTCGTTGTCACGCCTGCGGGATACTGACCTGATTGAGGCATCCACCACGCTGACCCAGCGCAGTACCCAGCTTTCGGCTGCGCAGAGTGCGTATCTGCAGGTGTCGTCGCTATCGCTGTTTGAGCGGCTGCGATAGTGCCGCCGTGGGCCGGCGAAAGTGGACTGACGGCACGATTATTGCCACCCTTCCAATTCGAGACGGGCTGAATGCCATCGTGATGACGTAAAAACCTTCATCTGCGCTGGTTAGCCTGTCGCGACTATTCGTTCACAGGGGGTTCCATGCGCATTCATCAGGGCTTGACCAAGGCCGCGCTCCTTGGGTGTTTCTTGTGGATCGTCGGGGGGCTGGCCGCCCCGGCTGCGCAGGCGGTCGTCCCGTGCACCACGGCCACGTCGCAGGGATCGGTCACGAGTACCGCGCCCAACTTGAAAGCCTGTTTGCTCCAGTTGCAACGCAGCGACGCCGTTCCCGATGGCAAGGGCTGGGTCTATGGGCAATTTGGCCGGATTCGCGTGGCCGCCGGGCCGCGACAGTCGTGGCGCTATTACGAAGACTCCGCCAGTTGGTCGCTGCTGGATGGCTACCCCGGCCGATTACCCCCCGCTGCGGTCGTGCGCCGGGTCGTGCCGCAGCCACCGGGCAAAGCCGAAGCGGTTGCCGCACCGGAGTCGGCTACACCGCGCCCCACTTTTGGCGAAGCGCTACAAGTGGCGCTTTCCACACCCAGCATGGGCATTGAGGACCCGCATCAACTTGGTGGCCCTGGCTCGCTGAGCTGGTCAATTTCCCAATTTGGATTTCTCCAACATATTCAGGGGCCACAGACCTGCGGGGTGTGGGTGGAGGGTCGGTGGTATCGCATCCAGTCGCCGTCCAAGCCGCACTGCGCCCAACGTTTGGCGCAGCTGGCCCGTGAGGTCGCCGTGATCCGCACCGTTAAGGCGACTTGGCATGATGAGCCGATGTGGTTGGGTGCCGACGCGGTGTACGTCAAAGACGATAAAGACCAGTGGGTGGCTTGGGCCGATTTCTGAGTCACCTCAACGGCCTTCATCAAGTCGCGGCCGGGCTCGAACCCTCCATGTAAAGGGGTATGCGATACTCCGCGCCCTCAATTCTAGGATGGGAGCGTCCAGTGCTCGATTGGTTGATTCCGGTGGCCCACGCCCAGCAGGCGGCGCAGCCGAATGCGTTCATGCAGTTCATTCCGCTGATCCTGTTGGTGATCGTTTTCTATTTCCTGCTGATCCGTCCGCAGATGAAGCGCAACAAGGAACACAAGGCCCTGATCGCGTCGCTGGCCAAGGGCGACGAAGTGATCACCAGCGGTGGCCTGGCCGGCCGCGTGGTGACCCTGGGCGAAGCGTATGTCGGCATCGAAATTTCCGACGGCGTTGAAGTCAAGGTGCAGAAGCCCGCCATCAGCAGTGTGCTGCCCAAGGGCACGCTCAAGGCGCTTTAATTTGTCGCGGTTGTCATGGAATGCGGGCGGGTCGACCGCCCGTATCGCGTTATGAAGCCCTTTCCGCTCTGGAAAACCCTTGTCATTGTCCTTGCCTGCGTGCTGGGCGCGCTTTACGCCGCGCCCAACCTGTTTGGCGAAGATCCCGCGGTTCAAATATCGGTCAGTGAGGGCGCGCTTGCGGCGCTGGACGCGCCCGTGGCCGAGGCGCTGGACGCGGCCGAGATTCCCTACCTCAGCAGTCGCGCGGAAGGCGATCGCTGGGTGGTGCGTCTTGCCGATACCGATGCCCAGCTCGACGCGGCCGAAGTGCTGCGCCGTGAACTCGGCCGCGGTCGGGTCGTGGCCTTGAGCAGCATGCCCAAGACCCCGGCCTGGTTGATGGCGCTGGGCGCCAAGCCGATGAATCTGGGTCTGGACCTGCGTGGCGGCGTGCACTTTCTGCTCGAAGTCGACTTGAACGACATCAACGTCAAGGCCCGCGAGCGTTACCTCAACGACCTGCCCGCCTTGCTGCGCCGCGAAAACATCCGCTACACGGGCCGCCGCGAGGTGGGAGACGCCGTGGTGCTGGAGTTCGACAGCGCCGAGCGCCAGGCGGCCGCGCAGAAGATCATTCTTGAAGAGTTTCCAGAGGTTGATCTGCTGGCCAAGGGCGCCGCTGAAAAATTCGCACTCGAAGCCCGGTTGAGCGAGGCCGAAGCCAAGCGGCTCGCCGATTTCGCCGTGCAGCAAAACCTGACCACCCTGCGCAACCGCGTCAATCAGTTGGGCGTGGCCGAGCCCATCGTGCAGCGCCAGGGCGCCTCGCGCATCGTCGTGCAGCTGCCCGGCGTGCAAGACACCACCCGGGTGAAAGACCTGCTCGGCGCCACGGCGACCCTGGAATACCGGGCCGTGTCTGAAGAAGACGCGTTTCTGGCCGCGCGCACCGGCGTGACGCCGGTCGGCACCGAGCTGTTCTACACCCGCGACGACGAGCGGCCGGTACTGCTGATGCGCGACACCATCGCGGCCGGCTCGCAGTTGATCGATGCCTCGGCAACGATTGACGAAAACGGGCAGCCGGCGGTCAGCGTGACTCTGGATGGCAGCGGTGCGCGGCGCATGCTCGCGTTTACCGAGCGCAACGTCGGCAAACCCATGGCCGTGCTGTTCCGCGAGCGTGAGGTCATCACCAATTACAACGCCCGTGGCGAGCCGATGCGCGAAACCCGGCAGATTGAAGAGGTCATTTCAATTGCCACCATTCGCGGCGTCTTCGGCAAGCGCTTCCAAACCACCGGGCTGTCGAGCGCCGAGGCCCATGATTTGTCGCTGCTGCTGCGCGCCGGGGCATTGGCGGCACCGGTCGATATTGTTGAAGAACGCACCGTGGGCCCCAGCCTTGGCGCCGACAATATCGCCCAAGGCCAAATGGCGGCTGTCATTGGTCTGGTGGCGGTGGTGGTCTTCATGGCGATTTACTACAGCGCTTTCGGCATGCTCGCCAATATCGCACTGGTGGTGAACCTGATACTGATCGTCGCCATCATGTCGATTCTGCAGGCGACCCTCACCATGCCGGGGATTGCCGGCATCATCCTGACGCTGGGCATGGCAGTGGATGCCAACGTGCTGATATTCGAGCGCATACGCGAAGAGATTGCCGACAAGGTCAGTCCGCATGAGGCAATCGAGTCGGGTTTCAGTCGCGCATTTCTGACCATTGCCGATTCTCAATTAACCACCTTGATTGCCGCCGTGGTGCTGTTTGCCCTGGGCAGTGGTCCGGTCAAGGGCTTTGCCGTGACGCTGACCGTGGGCATTGCGACCTCGATGTTCACCGCCATCGTCGTGACCCGCGCGCTGGTGCATCTGGCCTTCGCGCGTCGCAAACTCACCGACGTGCCGGTTTAAGGAAACACCATGCGCTTCTTCTCGCGGGTTCCGCGTATCGATTTCATGTCCGTTCGCAAGCCGATGATGGTGTTTGCGGCGCTGGTGACCGTGCTCAGCATCGGGCTGGTCATGGCGCGGGGGCTGGCGTTCGGCCTGGACTTTACCGGCGGCGTGCTCATTGAAGTGAGCTTTGACGGGCCGGTAGAACTCGATCCGATTCGCAGCCAGTTGGCCGGGATTGGGCTCGAAGGCGCCACCGTGCAGTATTTCGGGACGTCATCGGACGTGATGATTCGCGCCGCGCCGGACGATGGCGCCGATGCCGATGAGGTGTCGACCCAGATCATCACGATGCTCTCGGCTCACGTGGATCTGACGCCCGAATTGCGGCGGGTGGAGTTTGTGGGTCCGCAGGTGGGCGATGAACTGGCCACCGACGGCGCCCTGGCAGCGCTGTTCGCGGTCATTGGCATTCTGATTTACGTGGCGCTGCGCTTCGAATGGAAGTTCGCGCTCGGTGCCATCACCGCCACCATTCATGATGCTGTGCTGACGCTGGGCTTCTTCGCGCTGTTTGGCATTGAGTTCGACCTGACGGTTTTGGCGGCCATTTTGGCGCTGATCGGTTATTCGCTGAATGACACGATCGTGGTTTATGACCGCATTCGCGAGAATTTTATCGACGCACGGCGATCGAATCCGGTGGATGTCGTCAATCTGTCGGTCAATCAAACCTTGGCGCGGACGATCGTGACCGGTGGAACCACGCTGTTTGTGCTGTGTGCCTTATTCTTCGTTGGCGGTGCGGCGGTTCACAGCTTCTCGATTGCGCTGATCGTCGGCATCATCGTCGGCACTTACTCCTCAGTATTCGTGGCCAGCAGCATGGTGATTCTGTTGGGTGTGACGCGCGAAGACATGCTGCCCAAGCAGGAAGAAGTTGACGAGACGCCTTGAAGCGAGACTTCGGGATCAGTGGGAAAAGTAAACTAATTTTGTCTTTGCAGATTTCAGGCTTTATGATGGCGGTCCCCAGGCTTTAGTTTAAGGATCATCATGTCGAGCTATAACGAGCTTTTAAGCCAAATCGAAGCGCTGAAGCGCCAAGCAGAAGATGTACGCCGGCAAGAGCTGAAAGCGGTCATTGACGAAATCAAGGTGTCGATGGAGAAGTACGGCATCACCATCGCTGACCTGCAATCGGCCATTGGCCGTGGCGGCAAGAAGAAAACCACGGTGGCGCCGAAATACCGCAATCCGGCAAGCGGCGAAACCTGGACCGGCCGCGGCCGTGCGCCGCGCTGGCTTGCAGATGCCGAAGCCTCGGGCCAATCACGGGATGCGTTCCTGATTCGCTGAGATTCGCTCAGAGAGGTCTTCAGCTGTACTGAAAACCCGGCGAAAGTGCCGGGTTTTTTGTGGGCGTCGCAGGCCCGTTCATCACGCAAATATGCGTTCGCAGCCTCGGCGCCGGCTTCATCCGGCCCGAAACAATCGTGGCGGCCCTTAAAATGGGGCATGCCGATTTATCTTGATCACAACGCGACCACCCCCCTGGCCCCGGAAGTACTGGAGGCCATGCTGCCGTACTTGCATGGGCCGTATGCCAACGCCTCGTCGTTGCACCGCCTGGGGCGGGCCTCGCGCGACGCCATCGAGGCGGCGCGGGCTGAAGTGGCCGATTTGCTCGGTGCCCAGGCATCGCAGGTGATCTGGACCTCGGGCGGCACCGAGGCCAACAACCTCGCGATCAAGGGCGTCATGCACCAGGGCGGCCGCCTGCTGTACGGCGCGACCGAGCACCCGGCGGTGATGGAATGTGCCGAGTCCTTGATGGCCGTGCCGCGAACCGTCGTCGAGTCCATCCCGGTCACTGCGGGCGGGCTGATTGCGCTGGACCGCCTCCACGCGCAGCTGGCGCAGGCGCCGGTGACCTTGGTTTCGGTGATGGCCGCCAACAACGAGACCGGCGTCATCCAGGATGTGGCGGCGATTGGGCGCGCAGTCCATGAAATCCCCGATGCGCTGTTTCATGTGGATGCGGTGCAGGCTGCGGGCAAGCTGCCGGTTGACGTGCGGCAGATGGGCGCCGATCTGCTGACGGTGTCCAGCCACAAGCTGTACGGCCCGAAAGGGGTGGGTGCGCTGCTGCGGACGGCCCCGGTCGATCTCTGGCCGTTGCACCATGGGGGTGCGCAGGAAGGGGGCCTGCGGGGCGGCACCGAGAACGTCGCGGCCATCGTCGGCTTCGGCGTGGCGGCGCGTCTGGCCCAGGCGCGGTTGGCCGATCGGGTGGCGCATCTGCAGGCCTTGCGCGACCGTCTTGAAGCGGGGCTGGCGGCCATTCCTGGCCTGATCCGGTTCGCCGCGGACAGCCCGCGCTTGCCGAATACCGTGCAGATGGCCTTGCCCGGCTGGGCTGGTGAGACCCTGTTGATGGCCCTGGACCGGCAGGGGTTTTGTGTCTCCAGCGGTTCGGCCTGCGCCATTGGCCACGGCGCGCCCAGCCATGTGCTGGTGGCCATGGGGGTGCCCGACGCGGTGGCGATCGGCGCGATCCGCATCAGCCTGGGGGCAGAGAACACCGCCGAGCACGTCGACCGCCTGCTCATTGCCCTGACCGCGCTGGCCCAGCAGGGTGTCCGCGGATGACCGCCGACTGGATTGCGCTGGACCACGCCGCCACCACGCCATTGGCGCCCGGTGTGTTCGAGGCGATGCGGCCGTGGCTGGACAACGCGGTCGGCAATCCTGCGTCGGACCATCGTGCCGGCCGGGCGGCGAGGGCCGCGGTCGAGGCGGCGCGCGCGGCGGTGGCGCGCTTGGTCGGGGCCCCGGCCGACAGTCTGATCTGGACCAGCGGCGCGACCGAGTCGATCAACCTGGCGATCAAGGGCGCGTTGGAATTCGACGGCCGCGCGCCGGCGCACGTGATCAGCTCGCGAATCGAGCACCGTGCCACGCTCGACACCCTGCGCTGGGTGGCGGGCCAAGGTCACAAGGTGAGCCTGCTGAGCCCGGACGCGCGGGGCACGATCAGCATCGAGGCGGTGCTCGCGGCGTTGACGCCGGCGACGCGTCTCGTGAGCCTGATGTGGGTGAACAACGAGCTGGGCACCTGCACCGACATGCCCGCGCTGGCCGCCGCCTTGCGCGCCCGCGGGGTGCTGTTGCACGTCGATGCGGCGCAGGCGGCGGGCTGGTTGCCGATCGATCTTGAAACCATGCCCATCGATCTGCTGTCGCTGTCCGCCCATAAGCTGGGCGGGCCCAAGGGCATCGGCGCGCTGTACGTCTGCCGCAGGCCACGGGTGCGGCTCAGCCCGCTGCTGCACGGCGGCGGCCAGGAGCAGGGCATGCGCTCGGGCACTCTGGCGACCCACCAGATCGTCGGCTTTGGCGCCGCGGCGACGCGGCGAATGGCGCAGCGCGAGGCGCTCGCCGCCGACGTGTTGCGATTGCGCGACCAATTGGCGGCGCAGTTGCAGGCGGGCATTCCCGATCTGCTGCGCAACAGCCCGGTTTCCGGCAGTCCGCACATTCTCAACGTCAGCGTGCCGGGGGTGGATGGCGAAAGTCTGCGCGCCAGCCTGCCGGACCTGTTGTTTTCCAGTGGCTCGGCCTGCTCTTCGGCCACGCGCGAGCCCTCGTTCGTGCTGCGCGCTCTGGGCCATGACGACCCCCTGGCCGATGCCTCGCTGCGGCTGTCGCTGGGCGAGGGCAGTTGCGACGCAGAGGTGCAGGCCGGTGCCGCGCAGATCATCGCGGCGGCCACGCGGCTGCGCGATTTTGCCGCCGGCTTACCGCCGCCCGCCGTGACCGGACTGGACAATCTGTATGGCTATTCGCCTGCCGTCTGGCAGCGTTTTTGCGCGGCGGACGCGGTCGGCAGTCTGGCGGGCGAGGGGGTTCACGCGGCAAAAGCCACCTCGCGCGCTGACGGCGCCTGGTTGGAGATCGGCGTGCAGATCACCCAGGAGCGTGTGGTGGCCGCGCGTTACCGGGGTGTGGGGTGCCCGGTGACGCTGGCCGCCGGGCAATGGTTTGCGGAACAAATCACCGGTGCCGACGTCTCAACCTTGCAGCGGCCGTGGCTTTTGGACGTGCGCAACGCGCTTGAAATCGCCCCGGAGAAGTCCCACTGTGCTGTGATGGTTGATGATCTGGCGCGGGCCCTCTGGTCCACGCCGCCGTGAATGGAGTTTCTGCGATGAATGACACCCCGACCCAATCCGCCCCCGAAGCCGTTTCCCTTACGGCGTCCGCCGCCAAGCGCATCCAGCAGCAACTGGCACGGCGCGGCAGCGGCCTCGGCCTGCGGGTGGGGGTGAAGCGGTCGGGCTGTTCAGGCTGGGCCTACACCCTCGATTACGCTGACGCGGTGGGTTCTGACGACACGGTGTTCGAATCGCACGATGCCAAGGTGGTGGTAGCCCGTCCGCACCTTGAACAATTGAGTGGCATCACCGTTGATTTTCAGCGTGACGGTCTGAACGAGCGCTTTGCCTTCATCAACCCCAACGTGAAAGGCACCTGCGGCTGCGGGGAAAGCTTCGCGGTCTGAAGCTGGCGCGACGGCGGCGTCGTCAGACCTGGCGGGCCGCAATGGCTTGAAGGTCCGCCGACCGTCAGTTTTTTCGAGAGATTCAGTGTCTCTTCGGCCCGTGTGCCGTGGGTCGCCGGTTATACTTTGGGGCTTTCTTGATCGCGTTCCGCGCTGGCGGGTGCGATCTCCCTACCGTTTATCCCCAAGGAGTGACCCGTGGCTGTTGAACGTACGCTGTCGATTATCAAGCCCGATGCCGTGGCGAAGAATCACATTGGCGAGATCATCGCGCGTTTTGAAAAAGCGGGCCTCAAGCCCGTCGCCAGCCGCCTGATGCATCTGACCGATGCCGAAGCCGGCGGCTTTTATGCCGTTCACGCCGAGCGCCCCTTTTTCAAGGACCTGGTGAGCTTCATGACCAGCGGGCCGGTGTTGGTGTCGGTGCTGGAAGGCGAGAACGCCGTGTCGGCCCATCGCGATCTGATGGGGGCGACCGACCCCAAGAAAGCCGCGCCGGGCACCATCCGTGCCGACTTTGCCGACAGCATCGACGAGAACGCCGTGCACGGGTCCGACAGCCTCGAGAACGCAGCCGGCGAAATCGCCTACTTCTTCCGGGCCACCGAACTCTGCCCGCGGACCCGCTAAGGCATTGATCGCACTGCCGCGCGCCATGACCGAACCGACCCCTGCGCTGTCCACGCCAGCGGCTGCCAAGCCGCTGGCGGACGGGCGCCGCAACCTGTTCGGCATGGATCGCGTGCAGTTGCGGGACGCCTTCGAGGCCATGGGCGAAAAGCCGTTCCGAGCCGATCAGGTCATGCAGTGGATTTACCGGCGCGGCATCGGCGACTTTGAGGCCATGTCCAACCTCAGCAAACCCCTGCGTGAGCGTCTGCACGCGCATTTCGTGGTCGGCACGCCCGAAGCGGTGGCCGAACAGGTCTCGCGGGACGGCACCCGCAAATGGGGATTGCGCCTGGCCGGTGGCAACGCCATCGAGACCGTCTTCATCCCCGAGGGCGACAAGGCCGCCATCGAGCACACCGCCGGTCAGCCTCGGTATCGCGGCACCCTGTGCGTGTCGTCGCAGGTGGGGTGCGCGCTGGACTGCAGCTTTTGCTCCACCGCACAGCAGGGCTTCAACCGCAACATGACCACGGCGGAGATCATCGCCCAGGTCTGGTTTGCCGGAAAGCAGCTGCACTGTGATTTTCAGAACGAACGCGACATTTCCAACGTCGTGTTCATGGGCATGGGGGAACCGCTGGCCAATTACGGCGCGGTGCTGCCCGCCATCCGCATTCTGCTGGACGACTTCGGCTTTGGCCTGTCGAAGCGCCGTGTCACCGTGTCGACCAGCGGCATGGTGCCGTTCATCGACCGGCTGCGCGAAGATGTGGATACCGCGCTGGCGGTCTCGCTGCACGCCCCCGTGGATGCCTTGCGTGACGAATTGGTGCCCATCAACCGCAAATATCCGATTCGCGAACTGATGGAGGCCTGCCGCCGCTACACCGCCGGCAAGGACCGCAAGTCGCACATCGTCTACGAGTACGTGATGCTCGATGGCGTCAACGACCAGCCGGCGCTGGCCCGCGACCTGGCCAAGCTGCTGGGCAATTTGCCCGCCAAGGTCAACCTGATTCCCTGGAACCCGTTCCCCGGCGCCCCGTACCGGACATCGCGACCCGAAACGGTCAAGGCCTTTGCCGACATCCTGCGCCAGAAGGGCATCGTCACCACCACCCGCAAGACCCGCGGTGAAGACATTGATGCGGCCTGCGGGCAGTTGGTGGGCCAAGTGGCGTCCAAGCAGAAGAATCGCCTTCGCGGGATTCCGGTGGTGAGCCAGTGACCGCCCGCAGGCCCGCCCGACTCGCCTTGCTCGCATCCCGGCCGCTGGCCGGGGCCCTGCTCGGTGGCGCGCGTGCGTCCGCCGGGCAGTGGGTGGGTCAGGTGGCGTCCCGGCAAGAGAACCGCCTCCGTGGCATTCCGGTGGTCGGTCGATGACGCCTTCGTGTCTGCTGCGGGTCGCCGGGTTGTGCGCGGTGCTGCTGCTGGTCGCCTGCGCAGGCTCGCCGGCGCTGGAGCCCGAAGCGCGGCGCGACTCGGCCGACATTCACTTCCAGTTGGGGGTCGAGCACCTGCGGCGCAATCAGTTCGGGCAGGCCGAGTCCAACCTGCGGCGCTCGCTTGACCTCAACGACCGCAGCGCCGACACGCATATGGCGATGGGGGTGTTGTTTCAGCAGACCAGCCGTCCGGCGATGGCCGAGCAGTCGTTCCGCAAGGCACTGGCGCTGTCACCCGACAATGCCTCGGTGCAGAACAACCTGGGCGTCTTTCTCTGCGAACGCGGCCAGCGGCAAGAAGGCGAACAATTGCTGCTCAAGGCGGCCCGCTCGTCGCGTTATCTGACCCCCGAGGCGGCCTGGACCAACGCGGCGGTCTGTATCCGTCCACTGGACAGCGCCCGCGCCGAGGGCTATCTGCGGCAGGCGCTGACGGTCAATCCCCTGTTTCCCGACGCGTTGATGCAGATGGCGTCGATCAGCCTGTCGCAGCAGGAATACCTGCGCAGTCGCGGTTTTCTGTCACGGTATGAGTCGATTGGACCGCCCCATCCGCAAACCCTGCTGATGCGCAGCCGCGTCGAGCGTGCGCTGGGCGACGTTGCGGCGGCACGCAAGTACCAACAACTGTTGATCACCACATTTCCCGAATCGCCTGAAGCCGAGCAGGCTGCCCAAGAATGACCTCAGATCCCGATCTTTCGCCTGATGAACTTGCCCCCGGCGCCTCGGCGCCGGCCAGCCCTCCTTCCGGGCCCGCATCACCGGGCGCGCAGCTCCGCCGTGCGCGCGAGGATGCGCACCTGACCCTGGAAGATTTCGCCGCGCAGACCAAGTTGTCGGTCGCCACCCTGCAAGCGCTGGAGGCCGACGACTTTGGCGCCTTGCTGGAGCCGGTCTACGTTCGCGGCTATTACCGCAAGTGCGCGCGCTTGCTGGGCCTTTCCGAAGAGGGGCTGATCGCGGCTTATAACGCCCGCGTGAAGCAGGCTCAGCCGCAGACCCCGGCGCGCATCCGGCTGTCGGCGGGCAGTGTGGAAAGCCGCAGCGGACTCGGTCGGGTGCTGGGGCTGGTGATCATGGCAATCATCATCGGCTTGCTGGCGTACCTGTGGTTCATGCGATCGACCACCGATCCACTGGCCGCGAGTACCGAAGTGCAGCGCGTGCCGGACGTTGCCATCACGACCACGCCGGCGGTCACCGCCATGGCGAGGCCTGCATCCGAGCCCGAGCCAGAACCCACTGACGCGCCGGCTGAGACGACGGCGCCTGCCGCCGCGACGTCCGAGCCCGCCACGGGCGCAGCCACCGTCGCCGCGGCCGACGCCTTGGCCCGCGGTGGGCTGACGCTGAATCTGCAGTTTCGTGAAACCTCCTGGGTCCGCATCAATGACGCCGAAGGGCGCGCGCTGATGAACGGATTGATGAACGGTGGCACCGCGCAGACCGTGAAGGAGGGCACACCGCCCCTGTCCGTGTTTTTCGGCAATGCCCCCGGCGTGGTGCTGGAATTCAACGGTCAGCCGGTGGACTTGGGCCCTTACACGCAAAGCAACCGCACCGCGCGGCTGACCTTGCCGCTGACGAACTGAGGCGAAGGAGTCCAACCCTATGGTGATGCGCAGCGACCATCAGATTCAGCGCCGCCGCTCGCGCCCGGTGCGCGTGGGGCGCGTCACCGTGGGCGGTGATGCGCCGATCGCGGTGCAGACCATGACCAATACCGACACCGAGGACGTTGCGGCCACCATCGCCCAGGTTCTTTCCGCCCAGAAGGCCGGCGCCGATCTGGTGTGTATTTCGGTGCCCACCCTGGCGGCGGCCAAGGCGTTCGGTGAGATCAAGAAGGCCGTCGGCTATTTCCCGCTGATTGCCGACATTCATTTCAACTACAAATGTGGTCTTGCCGCCGCCGAAGCGGGCGCCGACTGCCTGCGCATCAATCCCGGCAATATCGGCAACGAGCGCAAGGTGGACGAGATCGTCGCCTGCGCCAAGCACCACGGCATTCCCCTGCGCATCGGCGTGAATGCCGGATCGCTGGAGGCCGATCTGCAGGAGAAATACGGTGAGCCCAACTCCGACGCGCTGGTCGAGTCGGCAATGCGGCACATCGACCTGCTGCTGAAGCGGGACTTTCAGGCGTTCAAGGTCAGCCTCAAGGCGTCCGACGTGTTCATGACCGTCGAGGCCTACCGCAAACTGGCGAGCCAGATCGAACAGCCGCTGCATCTGGGGATCACCGAGGCCGGCGGGTTGCGGGCCGGGGCGGTCAAGAGCGCCATCGGCCTTGGCATGCTGCTGGCCGAGGGCATTGGCGACACGCTGCGGGTGTCGCTGGCCGCAGACCCCATCGAGGAAGTCAAGGTCGGCTGGGACATTCTCAAGTCACTGCATCTGCGCAACCGGGGCATCAACCTGGTGGCCTGTCCGAGTTGCTCGCGGCAGAACTTCGATGTGGTCAAGGTCGTTGCCGAGCTGGAGAGCCGCTTCGACGACATCGACGAGCCGCTGGATCTGGCAGTCATCGGCTGCGTCGTCAACGGCCCGGGCGAGGCACGCGAGGCCGCCCTGGGCGTGGCCGGCGGTTATCCCAACTCGGTGTACGAGGACGGCAAGATCGCGCACAAAATCCACAACGACCAACTGGTTGACCGTCTGGAAGGGCTGGTGCGCGCCAAGCTGGCCGCGCGGCGCGCGGCGCGCGAGGGATCGGCGTGAAGCTGCAGTCGCTGCGCGGCTTCAATGATGTGCTGCCCAGCGAAACCGCCGTGTGGCAGCACGTGGAGCAGGTGGCCCGCGAAACCTTTGCCGCCTATGCCTATCAGGAAATTCGCACGCCGCTACTGGAACAGACCGCGCTGTTCAAGCGCGCCATCGGCGAGGTGACCGACGTCGTCGAAAAAGAGATGTTCAGCTTCGACGACCGCGAGGGCATGAACCTCAGCCTGCGACCGGAAGGCACGGCCAGTTGCGTGCGCGCCGGCCTTGAGCATGGTCTGCTCCACAACCAGCAGCAGCGGCTCTGGTACGCCGGTCCGATGTTTCGCCACGAACGCCCTCAGGCCGGGCGCTATCGTCAGTTTCACCAGTTGGGTGCCGAAGCCTTCGGCATGGCCGGGCCCGAGATCGACGTCGAGGTCATTGCCCTGTCGGCGCGCCTGCTCAAGCGGCTGGGGCTGCGCGACCTCACGCTGGAACTCAACTCGCTGGGCAGCGGCGACAGCCGCGCGCGCTACCGGCAGGCCTTGACCGAATTCCTCGACCGGCATGTCGATGCGCTGGACGACGATTCAAAGCGGCGGCGGCTCAGCAATCCGCTGCGCGTGCTCGACAGCAAGGTGCCGCAGACCCAAGCCATTGTCCGCGACGCACCGAGCCTGCTCGATGCCATGAGCCGTGACGACCGCGCCCACTTTGAGGGTGTGCAGCAGGGCCTCAGTGATCTGGGCATTGCCTGCGTGCTCAATCCGCGTATCGTGCGTGGCCTCGACTATTACAGCCACACCGTGTTCGAGTGGACCACCACCGAGCTGGGCGCGCAGGGCACGGTCTGTGCCGGCGGGCGCTACGACGGCTTGGTGGCGCAACTGGGGGGGCAGGCCAGTCCGGCAATCGGCTGGGCCTCGGGCATTGAACGGCTCATTCTGTTGATGAAGGCGCAGGGTCTGAATCTGCCGGATGCCGCACCCGATGTGGTGCTCTGCCCGGCCGATGCCGACTCGGCCCGGCCATTGCATCAGGTCGCGGAACAGCTGCGCGATGCAATGCCCAATGCCCGTATCCAGCTGTCGGTGGGTGGCAAGCTCAAGGCGCAGTTGAGCCGCGCCGCACGCAGTGGCGCGCGGTTTGCCGTGGTCATGGATGAGGCCGCGCGGCACGACGGCAAGGTTCACGTAAAATCATTTGCTCAAACCGAGGTCGCTGATGAATCAGTGGCCATCGACGGGCTCGCAGTCAAGCTGGCTGCCCGCCTCAACCTGGAAGGATAAACACCGTGGCAACGCACTACGACGACGAAGCGCAGGTCGACGCAATCAAAAGCTGGTGGAAGGAAAACTGGCTGGCGCTGGCGGGCGGGCTGGGCCTGGGCCTGGGTGCGATCTTCGGCTGGCAGGCCTATCAGCAGGCCGGTGACAGCCGTGCCGAGCGGGCCTCGCAGATGTATTCCGACCTGCGCAACGCCCAGGCCGATGCCCGCTCCGAGGCCGTCGCCGAGATTCGCCAAACGCTGGTCAACGATCTCGCCAAGACGCCGTACGCGTCATTGGCGCAGTTGCATTGGGCGGCGCAACTGGTCAAGGAAGAGCGCCCCGACGAAGCCCGCACCGCACTCGACTGGGTCGTGCAGAACAGCGGTGATGATGGCCTGAAAGCCTTGGCCCGCCTGCGGCTGGCGCGGGTGGATCTGCAAGCCGGCAATGTCGACGCCGCGCTGGCCGCGCTCAGCCCGGTCCCCAACGGCTTCGAGGGCCTGTACCTGGAACTCCGCGGCGATGCCTTGCTGCAAAAGGGCGACCGCGGCAATGCGCGCAGCGCCTACGACGAGGCACTGGCTGCAGTGGCACTCAACGCCCCATACCGTGGCGAACTGCAACGTAAACGTGACGATCTGAACGAGGCGTCCAGCTCATGAATTGGAAGTTAGCGTGGTCTCTGCCGCTGGTCATCACCCTCGCGGCCTGCACCAGCAAGGGCAAGGTGCGCGAGCCGACGCCGCTGCAACCCCTGGCCGAATCTCAGACCTCGTCGTCGACGCTGTGGTCACGCCACACCTGGTTGGGGCGTGATTATTCGCAGTTGCAGGTCGCCGCCGAGCGTGATGCCGTGTTCGTCTCGGACCGGCACGGTGAGGTTCTGGCCCTGGACCCCGAGACCGGCGACCGCATCTGGCGCACCGCGCTGGACGTTCGCGCCAGCGCTGGCCCGGGCGTGCTCGACGCGCTGGTGGTGGTGGGCACGCTGGATGGCGAAGTCATCGCCCTGTCGCGGGCCGACGGTGTTGAGCGCTGGCGCAAGAGCGTCAACAGTGAAGTCATGGCCGTGCCGGTGGGTGCCGGACAGCTGCTGGTGGTCCGCACCGTGGATGGCCGCACCTATGGCCTGAACGCCGACACCGGCGAAGAGCTCTGGCAGTTTGAACGCACCGTGCCCAACCTCACCCTGCGTGGCTTGTCGGAGCCCACCCTGCTGGGCGGTCGCGTGTTTGTCGGGCTTGACAGCGGGCGCATGGCCAGCCTCGAAGGTCTGACCGGACGGGTGCTCTGGGAGCAACTGATTTCTGCCCCCGCAGGTCGCACCGAACTGGAGCGCATCGCCGACATCGACGCCCCCATTGCGGCGTCGGCCCGCGAGTTGTTCGTGGCCAGCGCCGGCGGTGAGGTGGTCGCCGTTGACGGCGACACCGGACAGGTTCTCTGGCGGCGCCCGGTGCGCACCACGGCCAGCATGGCGGTGGTGGGCGAGCGCTTGATCGTGAGCGACAGCAGCGGCGTGGTCTGGGGGCTGGACACCCGCACCGGCAGCGCCGACTGGAAGCAGGAAGGCCTGCAGTATCGCCGCACCACGGCACCCACGGTTCAGGGAAATTATGTGGTGGTCGGCGACATGAAGGGCTATCTGCACTGGATCGACCCCGCGACCGGCGCATTTGTGGGCCGCAGCCGCTTCGGCCGCTCGGGCTTTCAGGGGGCGTTCGCCACCCTCGACGATCAGCTGGTGGTCCAGCGCGGTGATGGCCGGGTTGGTGTGCTGCAGGTTCAGTAACTCCATGGCCCCGCATGCTTCGGGGGCCGGATTGTCTTATCGGCCGTGCGGGTGCGCACTGCGCAACCACGGCCGCGCTTCGAGTCTTGATACGGCACACGGCAAGTCCTGTTCAGGACAGGCTGATCACCGCTGGCTGAGATCAACCCTGTCATTTTTTCTGGTGCCGTGCCTCTCATGACCGACGTTCCGTCGTCCCCGGTCGAATCCGAACTCGCGTTTCGCGAGGTGGTTCCGGCTTCCCGCCTGCCCTGTGTGGTGCTTGTCGGGCGCCCCAACGTGGGCAAGTCCACCTTGTTCAACCGCCTGACCGGCACCCGCGCCGCCCTGGTGGCCGACTTCGCCGGCCTGACCCGTGACCGCCAATACGGCACCGGACGCTTTGAAGACAAGGCATTTGTCGTGGTCGACACCGGCGGGCTGATGCCGGAATCCAAAGACCCGCTGGCCGCCCTTGCCGAAGCCCAGGCGCAGCTCGCGCTCAGCGAGGCCGACACGGTGCTGTTCATGGTCGACAGCCGTGCCGGGCGGCATCCCAGCGACGAGGCCATTGCGCGGCAGCTGCGCAAGTGCGGCAAGCCGGTGGTGATGGTTGTCAACAAGAGCGAAGGGCAGGCGCCCAGCGTGGCGGGCACCGATTTTTTCACCCTCGGCATGGGCGAGCCCTGGTCGGTTTCCGCGCAACAGGGCGACGGCGTCACCAAATTGATGCGTCACGTGCTGGCCGATGCGCCGACCTCGCCTGAAGCCAGCGACCTGCCCGAAGATGGGCGCATTCGTGTGGCCATCGTCGGGCGTCCGAATGTGGGCAAATCGACGCTGATCAACCGCTTGCTCGGCGAAGAGCGCGTGGTGGCAGCCGACCAGCCGGGCACCACGCGCGACGCCATCGAAGTGCCGTTTGAAAGCGAGGGGCGGGTGTTCACCCTCATCGATACGGCGGGTGTTCGCCGGCGCGCGCGCGTCAGCGAAACCATCGAGAAATTTTCCATCGTCAAAACGCTGGAAGCCATCGAGAACGCCCATGTGGTGATCGCAGTGGTCGACGCGCATTCCGACATCGGCGAGCAGGATGCACGGTTGATCGGCCTCATCGCCCAGCGCGGACGCGCCATCGTGCTGGCGGTCAACAAGTGGGACGGGCTGGCGCAGGACGAGCGCGAGCAGGTGCGTTACCAGTCCGAGCTCAAGCTGCCGTTTCTCGACTATGCGCCGCTGCATTTCATCTCGGCCCGTCACGGCTCCGGCGTCGGCGTGTTGATGCGCGACGTTATCGATGCGGCCGATGCCACCCTTCGTGACCTGCCCACGCCCGCGCTCAACCGAGAACTTGAAGCGGCCGTGGCCAAGCATGCGCCGCCCGCCGTGGTGGGCCGTCGCATCAAGCTGCGGTACGCGCACCAGGGCGGCCGCAACCCGATCCGCATCATCGTGCACGGCAACCAGACCGAACGTCTGCCACTTTCGTACAAGCGCTACCTCGCCAATCACTTTCGGGATGCGCTTGCACTCAAGGGCGTGCCGCTGATCCTGGAATTCAAGACCGGCGACAACCCCTACAAGCACAAGAAGAACGAACTCACCGGGCGCCAGATCAAGAAGAAAAAGCGGCTGATCGAGCGGGCAAAGCGAGGACGGCGGTAGCCTGCCGGGCAGCCACACCCTTCGGGCCCGCCGAACAGCCGTCCTGAGTCGCCTCGATCACCACGGGCCGGAGGCGCGCAAACGCTGCTCAAGGTCGTCAAGGCCGACCCATGCGCGCAGGTGGGTCCAGGGGCGGGCGCGACCATAATCAGATCATGTTCAGTATGAGGGCGTATCGTGCCCACGCCTTCCGATGCCGTTTCGGGAGCTTGGGTAGCACGACAAACACTATGTGGAGCGCACTATGATTATTCGTAACTTGCTGATTACGCTTGTTTTGAGCTTGGGGCTGGGCGTTGCGGCGTGCCAGAAGTCGGAAGAATCGACGATGGACAAAGCAACCGACGCGGTGGGTGATGCCACCAACACCCGTGACAACGAAAAACTGAAGGATGCCGGTGAAGACGCCGCAGACGCGATGGAAAATGCCGGCGAGGCGGTTGAAGACGCCGCCGACGGGAAGTAACCGCCCGGTCGCATCCGCGTTATCTAGAACCCGGGCCATGCCCGGGTTTTTTGCTGAGCCTGCAGATTGACGCGCCAGCCCTCGAAGCGGCAGGTCGATATCAAGAAACGCGACCGCGACGCCTGAAAGCCGTGCGGGTCGCACGCCGCCCCTCTCACTGAACGCCGCGGGACTGTGGCTGGCCTTGAATCAGCCCTGCCGTTTTGGCAGCGCGGCACAGCCCGCTCAGCCCGAACCACGCGCGGTGACGCTTGCCGAAGACGCGCGCAAGTTGACGGGCGTTGGCCGCAACATCCTTCAGGGGATGGCGCGTGGCGCGGGCGTCTACGACGTCACCCGCACCGGGACACGGTTCAGCCCGTCTCGCCAAACAGCTCCCGGCCAATCAGCATGCGCCGAATCTCTGAGGTGCCGGCGCCAATTTCGTACAGCTTGGCGTCGCGCCAGATACGGCCGGTGGCGTAGTCGTTGATGTAGCCGTTGCCGCCCAGAGCCTGTATCGCCTGGCCGGCCATCCAGGTGGCTTTCTCGGCGGAGTAGAGGATGGCGCCAGCCGCATCCTTGCGGGTGGTCTCTCCGCGATCACAGGCTTTGGCCACGGCGTAGACGTAGGCGCGGCACACCGACAGGCCCACGTACATGTCAGCGAGCTTGCCCTGCATGAGCTGGAATTCGCCAATGGCCTGGCCGAACTGCTTGCGCTCGTGCATGTAGGGCGTGACCACGTCGAGACAGGCCTGCATCAGGCCCAGCGGGCCACCCGAGAGCACGACGCGCTCGTAGTCGAGGCCCGACATCAGCACGTTGACGCCGCGCCCCACGGTGCCCAGCACGTTTTCTTCGGGCACTTCGCAGTCCTGAAACACCAGTTCGCAGGTGTTGGAGCCGCGCATGCCCAGTTTGTCGAGCTTCTGCGCGGTGGAAAAACCGGGGAAGCCCTTCTCGATGATGAAGGCGGTGATGCCGCGCGGCCCGGCGTCGGGATCGGTCTTGGCGTAGACCACCAGGGTGTCGGCGTCGGGGCCGTTGGTGATCCACATCTTGTTGCCGTTGAGCACGTAGCGGTCGCCTTTTTTGTCGGCACGCAGTTTCATGCTGACCACGTCAGACCCGGCGCCGGGCTCGCTCATGGCCAGTGCGCCCACGTGTTCGCCACTGATCAGCTTCGGCAGGTATCGGGTCTTCTGGGCGGCGTTGCCGTTCTTGTCGAGCTGGTTGACGCAGAGGTTGGAATGCGCGCCGTAAGACAGGCCAAGGCTGCCCGAGGCACGCGACACTTCTTCCATGATCACCGTGTGCGCCAGATAGCCCATGTCGAGGCCGCCATATTCCGTGCCGGCCGTGACGCCCAGCACGCCCAACTCACCGAGCTTCTGCCACAGGCTGCGCGGGTGGGCATTGTCGCGATCAATCTGTTCGGCGACGGGGGCGATTTCGCGTTGGCAGAAGTCACGCGTGGCATCGCGCAGGCTGTCGAGATCGGTGCCCAGGTCAAGGTTCAGCAGTTTCATAAGCGTTCTTGAAGTCTCGTTCAGGCCGCAATACGGCCTTCGTGGCGGAGTTTGTTGAGGTGCATGCGTATGTTCATTGCGGCCAGCGGTTCCAGCCGCGGATCCAGGCCGGCATAGAGTTGCGGCAGGATTTCGCCGACGCTCTGGCCCAGTTGGCTCAGTCGCAGAATGTCGGCCTCGCGCTGCTTGCGGTGAGCCAGCGTGGCGGCGATTCGGTAGGTGCCGCCCATGGCCATGCCGTGCGACGGCAGAATGACGGCGGGGTCGAGGTCGATCACCCGCTGCATGGAGGCGAAGTAGTCGGCCATGTTGCCGCCGTCTTCGGGAATCACCACCGTGCCGATGCCCTGGATCAGGTCGCCCACAAGGCACCATTGACGGCTCTCGGGCATCAGGGCCAATTGGCCGGGATCGTGGCCCGGCACTTCGAGCACCTTCACCTCTTCGCCCTGCCAGCGGCAGATGACGTCGCCTTCGCGGTACTCGTGTATCTCGATGTCGGCAAAGGCGGCCGGGTGCCGGTCACGAATGCGTTTGCGGGTTTCAATGCTCATGCCCACGGTGGCACCGAGGCGCATGGCCACGGTGTCGGCGCGCTCCCAATGGTCGGCGTGATGGTGGGTGATGAACACTTCATGCACGCCAATCTCGGCCGCGCGCGCCACCAGCAATTCAAGGTCTTCATCACTGGCCGGAGACGGGTCAACCAGAATCCGGTGACTCTGCATGTCGCCCAGCAGGAACGCGTTGGTGTGCTGCGCCGGCGGCAGCGTGTGCGAGCGCACCGGCAGAATCCGCACGCCCGCCAGTGGTTCGATCAGCCGCTGGCCGCCTTCGTTGCGGTCGACCCCATCCAGGCCGAGAATGGTCGTGGCCGCCAGGGACGTGGCCAGCGCGCGCAGCGTGGCGCGGGTGGGCGGGGCGACCAGCAGGCGGCCCTGCTCGTAGCGGCGGACCAGCTCAGTGGGCGGCGTCCAGAAGGCATCGGAGGCTTCGCGCACGTCAACGGTCAGCGTCGGGCGACTGCGCAACACCAGCTTGAAGAAATGGGTATTGAAACGGCGTTCGGCAATGGGTGGGGTGAGCGCGGTGCCCAGGTCCAGCAGTTCGAGAATGTCGCCGCTGTCGGCCAGGGCGTCGAGATGGATGCCCAATTCCTCGTCGCACTCCCGCGCCAGCGCCCGCAGCAGCCGCGGCGCGACCTCGGGCATGCGGCGTTCCAAGGCCGCGGGCGGGGTCTGCTCGTCTTCGGCATCGACTTTGCCACCCGGAAAGGCGAAATAGCCGCCAAATGCCGGCATCTCGGGTTGGCGATGGGTCATCAGCAGGGCGCCGTCGTGAATCAGCGCCACCGTTACGGCGTCCACAATCTTCATGCTTCGATCATATCGCAGCGGCGCATGGCGCCGTCTTGTTTGGGTACCATCGCCGCCCTTCTCTCGTCGCCGGATTGCCCCATGTGGTTCAAGCAGCTTTGCGTGTTTCAACTGGATGCCGACTGGACCCTGCCCCCCGCCGCGCTCGAAACCCTGTTGGCGCAGCGGCCGCTGGTCCCGTGCCCGGCGTCGGCCCCCGAGATCACCGGCTGGGTGCCGCCGGCCGATGACGGCGTGCTGGTGCAGTCACTGGGCAAACACCTGTTGATTGCGCTGGGCTGGGAGACCCGCCTGCTGCCCAGCGGCGTGGTCAACGATGCAGCGGCCGACAAGGCCGCAGCCTTCGAGCAGCAGCGCGGCTTCAAACCGGGCCGCAAGCTGATGAAAGAGATCAAGGAACAGGTCGCCGCCGAGCTGCTGCCACGCGCCTTCACCCGTCGTACGGCCTTGCGCGCCTGGATCGACCCCGAAGCCAAGCGCATCGTCGTTGACACCGGCACGGCCAGCAAGGCCGAAGTGCTCATCGAGCACCTGCGTGACGCGCTGGGCACCTTGCCGGTGGTGCCCTGGTCGGTCGACAACTCGCCGGCGGTGACCATGACCGGCTGGTTGACCGCCGGTCAGGCTCCGGGGTCGTTCTTCATCGACGACGCCTGCGAACTCAGCGGCTCGGACGACACCCGGTCGGTGGTGCGCTACGTGCGCCACGAGCTGCTGCCAGCGCAGCTGAAGCGCCACATCGATGAAGGCCTGCGCGCCACGCAACTGGCGCTGACCTGGGACGGACAACTGGCCTTCACCCTCACCGAGCCCTTGATCATCAAGAAGGTGAAGTTTCTGGAGGCCGACAACGAAGACGCCGACCGCGTCGACAACGCCCAGGTGGCCTTCGAGGCCGACTTTGCCTTGATGACCGGCACCCTGGGCAAGGTGCTCGACCAGTTGCATGAGGTGTTGGGTTCGCAATAGCCCCGACCGGCAAATGGTGCGGGGCGAGCGGCCGGGTTCGCCGCGCTTTCGTGACACTCCGATGACAGCGTATTCTTCCGGGTCTGTTCATTAATGATGCGTCCGCACCCGGTCAAGGGCAGCGGGCCGCGACACGGGAGCGCCGCACCATGACCAAGACCCTGCCACGCTGGATGCCTGCCGTGTTGATGACCGTGGGCGCCATGACCCTGGCCGCCTGCGGCGACGACATTGACGCCTTCAATGCCCCCGAGGGTGGCGACAACACGGCGCGCGTTTCCCCGTTGCCGCCCACCGCGCAGTGCGCCTCGCCGCTGCCGGCCGAGGTGCGCAACCAGACCGTGACCAGTCCGGTGGCTTCAGACCTTGATCCCACGGCCGAAAACATCACGCCGACCACCGACATCGCCATCAGCGTGCTGCTGCCCCCGCGTTGCGAAGGTGACCGGTTCGCGGTGGTGCTTCAAAGCCACGGCTATGGCGGCAGCCGTCAGACGATGATCGCGCCCGATGGCCAGCCCGATCGCAGCCTGCCCAACTTTCCCTCGTTCGACGCCTTGACCCGGGCGCTGCCGCAGCGCGGCTATATCGTCGTCAGCGTGGACCAGCGGGGCCATGGCGCGTCGGTGCCGGCCAATGGGGGCGGCCTGGCCCGCATCATTGATCCCGCGGCCGAAACCCGCGATGCCATGGCGGTGCTCGACTGGGTGTTCGACAACGCGGGCGCGCTCGGCGTCGCCACGCAGCCTGAAACCGGCATCGCGCGGGATTTCCGCGTCGGCACCCTGGGTTACAGCTATGGCGGCGGATTCCAGATGCCGCTGGCGGCGCTGGACCGGCGTATCGACGCCATCATCCCCAACGGCACCTGGCACAACCTGGCCTACAGCCTGTTGCCCGGCGACGTGGTGAAGCAGGGTTTCGACGGGCTGCTGTGCCTGCTGGCCGCCACCGGTGGCGTGAGCAACACCCCCATCATCGCCACCTTGTGCAACCTGTTGGGTGTGCAAGGCCTGGGCGCCGCCGGTCTGCGTACCCGGCCGGACGTGTTCGAGGCGGCGTCGGAGCCCGGGCCGTTCTCGCCGCGCCCGCGCACGATCACCGAAGAAGAGACGCTGGACCTGCTGTTCACCCATGGCATGAACTACTTCCGCAACCGCCAGCGGGCCGGCCAGCCTTGGGGTTTCGGCGAAACCGAGGCGGTGCTGCGCCCGGTGCCGGCGCTGTTTCTGCAGGGCAACCGCGACGTCATTTTCAATCTCACCGAGGCGTACTGGAACTGGCAGTACTTCCGCGATGCCGGCGGCGACGCGCGCCTGCTGTCCAACGAGGGCGCGCACATGAACCCGCTGGCCAACCAACTCGAGGGCGATGCGGGCTGCGGCGCGGTGTCGGGGCTGGACGCCGCCCTCGGCTGGCTCGACGTGCACCTGCGCGGCGCCTCGCCGCTGGCGCTGACGATGATCCCCCGCGTCTGCATCTCGGTGGCCGACACCGCCAATGCCAACACTGCGCCGGCGCGCGGCGTTGCGCTCGACAACTTCCCGGTAGGCCGGCAGCAGGGCGCGGGCGCGGTGGCGGCCAGCCTGGCGAACTTCTCGACCACGGTGACCTCGCTCTCGCCCAGTCCCGAGTTCGTGCCGGTGACCACCATCAGTCGCGACGGGCTGGTGTTGGCGGGCGCACCCAAAATCGCGCGCCTCGAAGTGACGCCCGGCGCCACCGTGAACGTCACCCGCGCGCTGGTGGGGGTCGGCATTCGCCGCGATGGCGCGCTGATCCTCGTCGATGACCAGGTCACCGGTTTCATCGAGGGCACGCACACGTCCAACCGCGAAGTGGGGAACGACGCCGTGCTGCTGCCCGCCGTGGGCGAAATGCTGCGGGCCGGTGATGAGGTGGGGCTGATCTTCTTTGAGCGCAATGTTCAGTTCGCGTCCATCGTCAGCACCCAGACCCTGGGCGGCATCACCGGGCTGGTTGGCTTTATCGGTGGTGTGGAATTGCCACCCATCACCAGTGTTCTCAACCCGTTGCTGGGGGTGCTGACCGCGCCCAATCCGCACACGGTGACCGGCGAAGGCGTCGAACTGCCGATCTTCGAGCCGGGGGTGTTCGCCGGCAGCCGCTGGCGCTAGCGGGTTAGACGGATTTCGCCAAGGCCTTTGGCAACGGGAAGACGCTGAGCGCGTCGTTGTCGGCCAGCAGATGGTTGCGCTCGCGCCGCGTCAGGGTGTCGGGGCCCTGGTGCATCATCTGGCCCAGCAGGGCCCGGGTTTCGGCCTGGTCCCGCCGCTTGCGATTCGGGCGGGGGCGTTCGGCCAGCAGGCACAGGGCGTTCACCTGGGGGTTGCGCCACACATCAGCGAAGCCGGGCAGGGGGGGCGGGGCTGTATCGCGCATCGCCGCGTGCAGATGCCGCAAGGCGCGCGGTGGATGGGTTTCTTCGGGAATCAGAAAGCCGCGCAGTTGGCGTGCGCCGCGGCCCAGCCGCACCCGCGCGCTGAACACCGACAGCGGCACCGCCAGCACCAGAGACCCGGCCACCGGCAGCAGCCAGGGCAAAAAACTGGGATTGAGCCAGTACACCCCCGCCAGCCAGCCCAGTCCCAGCAGCGTGCCGCCGCCGTGGCGGCGCATGGCCTCACCCCAGGTGGTCTGCGCGTCTTCGCGCGGGGGTGAGGTCCAGCGCACCGGAATGCCCAGCAGCGCCATCACCACATACCGGGTGTGGAACAACATGCGGATCGGCGCCAGCAGTGCCGAGAAGATCATCTCCAGCACGGTGCTGAGCAGCAGCCGTGCTCGGCCACCGTAAGCGCGCACCTGGACCGGACGCAGGGCGATCAACAGTGCGGCCAGCAGCTTGGGCAGCAGCAGCAGGGTCAGGGTGCCGCCGAACAGGCTCACCGCCCATTCCGGCCGCCATTGGGGCCAGAGCGGAAACAACTGGTGGGACTCGGGAAAATAAACCGGCCCCTGCAGCACGAACACCGCCAGCAGCGCCGTGGAGAGCACCAGAAACGCGAACCACAGGGGCGCCGACAGATAGGCCATGACCCCGGTCATGAAGACCGCGCGGTGCGCCGGGTGCAGGCCCTGGGTGAAGAACAGCTTGAAGTTCATCAAATTGCCCTGGCACCAGCGCTGGTCACGCTGCAACTCGTCGAGCAGGGTGGGCGGCATTTCTTCCCAGGAGCCGGGCAGGTCGTAAGCAATCCACACGCCCCAACCGGCGCGGCGCATCAGCGCAGCCTCGACGAAATCGTGGCTGAGAATCTCACCCGACAGGGCGCCGCGTCCGGGCAGGCGCCCCAGGGCGCAGTGGCGCATGAACGGCGCCACGCGGAGGATGGCGTTATGCCCCCAGTAGTGCGACTCGCCAAGCTGCCAGAAGTGCAGGCCGGCGGTGAACAGCGGGCCGTACACGCGGCTGGCGAATTGCTGGATGCGCGCGTACAGCGTCTCGCGGCCCATGGCCATGGGCGCGGTCTGGATGATGCCCGCGCGGGGGTGGGCCTCCATCAGTTGCGCCAGGCGCTGCAGGCACGGGCCCGACATCACGCTGTCGGCATCGAGGATCACCATGTAGCGATAGGCGCTGCCCCAACGGCGACACCAGTCGGCGATGTTGCCCGACTTGCGCTTGATGCGGTGCGTGCGCCGGCGATAGAAGATGCGGCCGAAGCCGTCAACCTCGCGGGCCAGATCAAGCCAGGCCTGCAACTCGGCCACCCGCAGATCGGGGTCGTTGCTGTCGCTGAGAATGTACAGGTCGAAGTGCGCGGCCGATGCGGTTTCCTGCAGCGATTCCCAGGTGGCGCGCACGCCAGCGAACACGCGGCGCACGTCTTCGTTGCAGATGGGGACCAGCAGCGCCGTGCGCGCCTCGGCGGGCAGTGGCACGACCGCCGTGTCGGCGGCATTGATGGCATGCCGGTCGCCCCCCTTGAGCAGCACGAAGAAGCCCATGAGCGCAGTCCAGAATCCGGCCGAAATCCATGAGAACAGCAGGGCGTACAGCACCAGAATGGCCAGCTCCAGCCCGCTGCGCCCGCCGTAGGGCAGGATGGCGGTCATCAGGTAGGTTGCCAGCACCGTCTGCGACAGAATCAAAAGCATCAGCAGCGCCCTGCGCACGCGCCCGGCGGCGCGCCAGGGCGACGGGCCGGCGGGCGGTTCCGCGTTGTGGGCCACGGCGATGCGTCCACGGGCGCCGAACAGACGGCGCTTCAGGGCGGCGCCCAGCCGCTTCACGGGGTTGTGGTTCCACGGCCGCGGGGTCATCGATGCGCGGGCCAGCGGCGGCGTGGTCACCAGACGTGGCTGGCCCTGGCGGTCCACGCTCAGCACGCCGGCCGCCTCACCCGAACGGCCGCCGGCCGCCAGCAGTGCGGTCAGCTGCGCGCGCGCCGCCTGACGGGCGCTGGTGGGCGTGGTGCCGTCAGCCGGGGTCAAACCAGCGCCCCGATTCGGTGGGCAGGACCAGGTAGGCCCAGGTTTCCGACACGGTGGCGTCCCCGTGTCGCAGCGTTGCGCGCAGCTCCAGTGGCGTGCTGGGCTCGTTGTTGCGAATCTTCAGGCTCAATCGCCAGCCGCCGGTGACGTCGTTGCGATAAAGCTGCTGCTCGACCACGGTGCCGCCATCGCCGGCCCAGACGTCGGCGCGCAGCGGGGTTTCCGCTGGCAGGTCCTTGAGGGCGTCGCCCTCGAAGTCGATGTGATAGCGCAGGGTGTCATCCTGCTTTTTCACCCAACCGTGGCCGCGGCGGGTCTGCACCACATGGGCCAATGGCGGCAGCGTCTCGCCCTTTTTCTGCCAGCTCAGGTCGTAGCGAACGCGCAGGGGTTCGCCCCGCTTCGGCGGGTTGTCGGGCACCCAGTAGGCCACGACGTTGTCATTGGTCTCGTCAGGGGTGGGAATCAGCACCAGCTCGACGCGGCCCGGCCCCCAGTCGCCTCTGGGCGCCACCCAGGCGCTGGGACGCAGGTCGTAACGTGCCTCCAGATCTTCGTACTGATGAAAGGCGCGGTCACGCTGCATCAGGCCGAAGCCCTTCAGTTGTTTGGCCGCGAAACTGGTCACCTGCAGCCGCTGCGGGTTCACCAACGGCCGCCACAGCCATTCCTGATCGGTCTGCACCGACAGGCCATCAGAGTCGTGCACCTCGGGCCGGTAGTCGGGATGGGGGGCGTTCTGGTTTTCGCCGAACAGATACATGCTGGTCAGCGGGGCAAGCCCCAGTTTGCCGCCTTCCTCGCGCACGTAGATCTCGGCGCGAACCGCCATGCGCGTGCGCGTGTCGGGATGCAACTCGAAGCGATAGGCGCCGGTGAGGCGCGGCGAGTCCATCAGCGCGTAGATGACCAGATGCCGATCGTCCGCGCTGGGGCGGGCAATCCAGAATTCGACGAACTCGGGAAACTCTTCGCCCGACATCTCGCCGGTGTCCAGCGCCACGCCGCGCGCCGACAGGCCGTAGCGCTGCCCGGCGCCCAGGGCGCGGAAGTAGCTCGCGCCCTGAAACACCAGCACTTCGTCCTTGTACGCCGCGTTGTTGACCGGAAAGTGCACGCGAAAGCCCGAGAAACCCAGCGCGGGCTGGGCGTTGCGCACGGCCTCGCGATCGATATTGTTGGGGCCGTAATCGAACAGGTCGGGGTCGAACGACACGGGCCGCACGCCGTCGGAGGTGATCAGGTTGATGCCCACCGCCCGGCCGTAGTTGAAGCCGGGGTGCAGAAACTGCACTTCGAACGGAAGATTGCTGTCGCGCCACAGGGCCTTGCGGGTGTCGAAGCGGATCGAGCGGTACTGGTCATAGTCCAGCGACGACAGGGTCGGCGGCAGCGCGACCTTGGGCTTCTGGTAACCCGACTCGGCCAGCTGCCGGGCGCGTGCGGCGACGTCGTCGAAGCCGAAAGCCTGCACCCAGGTGGGCAGCAGAACCGCGGTCAGCAGCAATACGGGCCTGAGCAGATGCATGGTGTTCCGGTGCCACCGAGAGGGGGAGCGCATGGTCGTTCGAGCAATTCCTGTGCCGATCCGCCTCGGGCCTGAAAAGCCCGGTCGGTGGGGTTGAAAGGTGATTCGAGCCGGCATCGTCCCGCAGGCTCGCTGAACCGTATTGGAATGCTCAGTCCGGCCACAGGCTCTCCACACCTTCGCGAATGATCTCGGCCATGCGGACCGGGGCGCGGCCGCGACAGTCGCGTTCGGCGAACACCAGATAAAGCTCGGCGAAGCGCTCGGCGCCCTCGATCAGCGGCAGCGGCTTGAGGACGCCGCTTGCCAGCTCGCCCTGAATGGTTTCTGCCGGATACCAGGCAAAGCCCATGCCCATGGTGGCGGCGGCTATTGACGTTGCCTTGTGGCTCACCGTCCAGCGCTGGTCGGCGCCCAGCCAGACGCCGCTGTCGAGAATGCGCTGCTGGGCCGAGTCACGAATCACCAGCTGCCGGTGCGGGCGCAGGTCGTCGTGGGTCAGGGGCCGCCCCAGCTGGTGCAGCGGATGATCGGCGTGCGCGGCGGCAACAAAGCGGATGCGCATCAGCCGGTCGCTGGCAAAGCCTTCAGGCACATGACTGCAAATCGCGAAGTCGACGCGCCCTTCGGTCAGTGCCTCGACGGTGCCGCCCAGCACGGTTTCGTGCAGTTGAATGTGAATCTCCGGCCGCTCCAGCGCAAAGCGGTTGAAGCATTGCAGCAGCAGCCAGGTGGGGAAGATGGCCTCCACCGCCAGGCGCAGGCTGGGCGCCCAGCCTTGGGCCATGCTGCGGGCGCCGCGCTCCAGGGCTTCGGCCTCTTCGAGCAGGGTGCGCGCGCGGCGGTACAGCGTTGCCCCCGCAGGCGTGAGCTGTGCCTTGCGGCCGCGTATTTCGAAGGCCCGCAAGCCCAGCAGGTGCTCGATTTTCTGCACCGCGTAGGTCACGGTCGACTGCGATTTGTGGATCAACTCGGCGGCTTGGGCATAGCCACCGGCGTCCACCACGGCCACCAGGGCACGCCACTGGTCCAGGGTGATTCGGGCTGTCATATCGAATCTATAGATTAAATAAAGCCATAAATTCGTCTTTTTTATCGATCAATGCAATCGTTAAATGGTGCTTCACCTCACCCATGGAGTCACCGACATGAGCACCTTGCTACAGATCAACGCCAGCCTGTTTGGCGACCAGGGCCAGTCCTCGCAGCTCAGCGACCGCTTCATCCAGGCCTGGAAGGCGACCCACGCCGACACCCGCGTCGTGGTCCGCGATCTGGCCGCGCAGCCGGTGCCCCACCTTGACGGCGCCCGTTTTCAGGCCTTTCTCACCCCGGCCGAAGCACGCACGCCCGAGCAGCAGGCGGTGGTCGCCGAGAGCGACGCGTTGATCAGCGAGGTCCGCGACGCCGACGTGATCGTGCTCGGTCTGCCCATGTACAACTTCGGCGTGCCCTCGCAGCTCAAGGCGTATTTCGACCATCTGGCGCGCGCGGGCGTCAGCTTTCGCTACACCGCCCACGGCCCGGAAGGCTTGTTGGGCGGGGCCAAGGTGTACATTCTGGCGGCCCGGGGCGGCCACTATCGGGGCACGCCGGCCGACACCCAGAGCGGCTACGTCACCACCTTTCTCAACTTCATCGGGCTCACCGACATCGAGTTCGTCTATGCCGAAGGGCTGGCCCTGGGGGATGACCCCAAGCGCGAAGCGCTGGCCCGCGCCGCCGAGCGGATCGGCCAACTGGCCGCCTGACCCACAGTCCACCCACCGAGTCCATGACCATGAACACACTGAACAAGCTGCTCGACCGCAGCGGCCCGGGCCTTGATCTGCTGGCCCGCCTGCTGCTGGCGCTGATCTTCATCGGCGCCGGCTGGAGCAAGATCGGCGGCTACGAAAGCACCCAGGGCTACATGCAGGCGATGGGAGTGCCGGGCGCGTTGCTGCCGCTGGTGATCGTTGCCGAACTGGGCGGCGGGCTCGCCCTGCTCATTGGCCTGTTGACGCGGGTGGCGGGGCTGGGGCTGGCGGTGTTCAGCATCGTCTCGGCCGTGATCTTCCATGCCGATTTCAGCAATCCGGTGGAGCAGATCATGTTCATGAAGAATCTGGCGATTGCCGGTGGCCTGCTGCTGATCGTGGCCCACGGGCCCGGTCGCTTGAGCCTGGACGCGCGCCTGTTTCGCTGACGCCTGAAATCGAAAAGTCTCCGGTCGCCCCCGCGGCCGGGGGCTTTTTTTTTCGCCGCGTGGCGCTACAGCTCGTCGAGAAAGCGCTGTTTGAGCCGGTTGATCAGGCGCCGGTCGCGCTTGCTGGGACGGCCGTCGGGCGTGGCGGCGAACTCCGATTTGCGGGCCAGTCGTGCGGCCTCGCGGCGCTCGATGCTGTCGTCGGTTTCGCGGTAGAGCAACTGGGCCTCCGGTGCGCCGCGCCGCTGGTCCGACAGCGCTGCGACGACGACGTCACGTTCTTCCACGCCCTGCCGCACGCGAATCTGCATGCCCACGCGCACCTCCTTGGCGACCTTGCTGCGGTCGCCCTCGACCCGCACATGGCCGGCTTCGATGGCGGTCTTGGCCAGGCTTCGGGTTTTGTAGAAGCGCGCGGCCCACAGCCATTTGTCGAGGCGGACAGCATCCATCGTGGTCGGCGAACCCGGGTTGAGGTGAGCGCAGAAGTGTAATCAGCCGTTCGACCATCTGTCCGCCCAAAGCGGCCCTTGGCCTCGGCGCGGCGCAGGGGCTGCAGCGGCAGGGGCGACCCCTCACCGCGCCCGTCGATGACCCCAGGCCTGACCACTGCCGTGACCCACCTTCGCACCCGGGGCCTGCAGGCCGCCGGTGCGCCGCTGATCCTGTTTCTGCTGCTGGCCATGGTGGTGGTGCCGCTGCCGGCGCTGGCGCTGGACCTGTTCTTCACGCTCAACATCGCCCTGTCGCTGGTGGTGCTGCTGGCTGTGCTGTACGTGCTGCGGCCGCTGGATTTCACGGTGTTTCCCACCGTGCTGCTGATCACCACCCTGTTCCGGCTGGCCTTGAACGTGGCCTCGACCCGCGTGGTGCTGCTCAACGGCCACGAGGGCGGCGACGCGGCCGGCAAGGTGATCGAAGCATTCGGCAGCTTCGTGATCGGCGGCAATTACGCGGTGGGTTTCGTGGTGTTCATGATTCTCACCATCATCAATTTCGCGGTCATCACCAAGGGCGCCGGGCGCGTCTCCGAGGTGTCGGCGCGCTTCACCCTGGATGCGATGCCCGGCAAGCAGATGGCCATCGACGCCGACCTGAACGCCGGACTGCTGACCCGCGACGAGGCCAAGGCCAAGCGTGAGGAAGTGCGGGTCGAGGCCGATTTCTACGGCGCGATGGACGGCGCCAGCAAGTTCGTCAAGGGCGACGCCGTGGCGGGCATCCTGATTCTGGTGGTCAACCTGCTGGGCGGGGTGGCCATTGGCGCCATGGCCCACGGCCTGAGCTTTGCCGAGGCATTCGCGGTGTACGGCCTGCTGACCATTGGTGACGGCCTGGTCGCGCAGATTCCGGCGCTGCTGTTGTCGGTGGCGGTGGCGATTCTGGTCACCCGCATGTCGCGCTCTGAAACCATGGCGCAGCAGATGCAGACGCAGGTGATCGGTGACGGCCGCGCCCTGGCCATGGCCGCCGGCCTGATGTTTGTCATCGGCCTGGTGCCGGGCATGCCCAACGTGGCCTTTCTGCTGCTCGCCGGCCTGCTCGGCGGGCTTGCCTACCTGTTGCATCGGCGGGCCCTGGCCAAGCCGGACCCGCAGGACGCCTCCGAAGGGCCGCAGGACGCGCCGGCCGAACTGGCCTGGGAAGACCTGCCGCTGATCGACGCCCTGGGGCTGGAACTGGGCTACCGGCTGATTCCGCTGGCCGACGCCACCCAGGGCGGCGAGCTGATGGGCCGCATCCGCGGCATCCGCCGCAAGCTCAGCGAAGAAATGGGCTTTCTGTTTCCGGCCGTGCATGTGCGCGACAACCTGCAATTGCCGCCGGCGCAGTACCGGATACTGCTGCACGGTGTCGAGATTGCGTCGGCCGAGTGCCACCCCGATCGCGACCTGGCGCTCGATGCCGGGCAGGTGCTCGACACGGTCGACGGAATTTCGACGCACGACCCGGCCTTTGGCATGCCGGCGGTGTGGATCGAGCCGGGCAACCGCGCCTACGCCCAGGCGCAGGGCTACACGGTGGTGGACGCGGCCACGGTCATGGCCACCCATCTCAGCCAGATCTTCAAGCAGCACGCCCATGAGCTGCTGGGCATCGAGGAGGCGCAGGCGCTGCTGGCCGCCACCGCGCGCCACGCGCCCAAGCTGGTCGAAGACCTGATTCCCAAGCAGTTGTCGCTGGCGGTGTTCGCCAAGGTGCTGCAGGGGCTGCTCACCGAGCGCATTCCGGTGCGCAATCTGCGCGGCATTCTCGAAGCCCTGGCCGAACACGCGCCGCGCACCAACGACCCGCAGGCCCTGCTCATCGCCGTGCGCCAGGCGCTGTCGCGGCAGATCGTCGCCGCCCTGGGGCAGAGCACGACCGCTGATCTGCCGGTTTTCACCCTTTCAGCACCGTTGGAGCAGCTGTTGCAAGACGGTCTGCAACACACCAACGCAGTGCTGGAGCCCGGCCTTGCAGACCAAATACAAAGCGCGCTGCACCAACACGTTCAGCAACAGGACGCCGTCGGCGAACCGACGGTGCTGCTGGTTCCGGGAACGGTTCGATCGGTGCTGGCGCGGTTTCTCCGGGCGGCGGTCCCGCAGGTCCACGTTCTGGCATTTCACGAGTTGCCCGAGACGGCCCGCATTCGCCACCTCGGCACCATCGGTTAAGGGGGTCATGGCATGAAGATCAAACGCTTTCTGGCCGGCAGCATGCGCGAAGCCATGCGCCAGGTGCGCGAAGAACAGGGGCCCGATGCGGTCATTCTGGCCAGCCACACCCGGCACGACGGGGTCGAAGTGGTCGCCGCCGTGGACTACGACGAAGCGCTGATGCGCCAGGCGGTGGCCCGCAGTGAAGCCCCGGCCCCCCCGGCCAGGGCCCCCGCGCCCAAGGCGGCGAAGCGCCCGGCTGCCGAAGCCCCGGTGTCGCCTGAGCCGGCGCCTCAGTCGCGGCAAGTGGAGTGGGCCATAGACCCGCAGATCCGGCGGCTGGAAACCGAGCTGGGCGAGTTGCGCGGCCTGCTCGAAGCCACCCTGGCGGCCACCGAAACCCGCATTGCCCAGGCCCACCCCAACCGCGCCCGCCTGCTGGCGCTGATGGAGCAGTTGGGGTTTTCGCCGCGCATCGGCCAGCGCATTGCCGCCACCCTGCCGATCGATGCCGACGAGACCCGCACCCGCTGCCTGCCCGTCGGCTGGCTGGCCAAGCATTTGACCGTCATTGCCCCGGCGGTGCTGGAAACCGGCGGTCGCGTGGCGCTGGTCGGCCCCACCGGCGTCGGCAAGACCACCACGCTGGCCAAGCTGGCCGCCCGCGCGGTGCGCCGCTTCGGCTCCCGGCAGGTGGCGCTGATCTCGCTTGACACCTATCGCATCGGCGCCGAAGAACAGCTGTCCACCTATGCGCGACTGCTGGGGGTGCCGCTTTATGTCGCCCAGGCGCCGGAGCAACTGGGCGAACGCCTGCGCGACCTGAGTGACTGCCGCTGCGTGTTCATCGACACGCCGGGCATGAGCCCCGGCGACGATCGGCTGGTGGCCTCGCTGGAGGCGCTGGGCTGTCGCAATGACCAGATCCAGAGCTGGCTGGTGTTGCCGGCCGGCCAGCAGCGCGAAGACCTGGAGGCCGCGGTGCACCGCTTCAGGCCCGCCCGTCCCAGTGCGCTGGTGCTGAGCAAGCTCGATGAATGCACCCGGTTGGGCGGCGCGCTGTCGGTGGCGCTGGAGCAGCAACTGCCGCTGACCGCGCTGTGCGACGGCCAGCGGGTGCCCGAGGATTTTCACCTCGCGCGCGCCGCCGACGTGGTGCTGCGCGCCATGCAGGTGGCCCGCAAACCCAACGCGGTGCCGGCCATGCCGCCGCCGGTAACGACCTCTTTTTCCAGTCTGGAGCACGCGCGTCATGGCTGAGTCGATCATCTCCCGCTTCACCCAGGCGGCCGGGCTGCAACCCCGCAAGGATGCGCCCCGGCCGGTCCGGGTGATTGCCGTCGCCAGTGGCAAGGGCGGGGTGGGCAAGACCAACGTCTCGGCCAATCTTGCGCTGGCCTTGCAGATGGCGGGCGAGCAGGTGCTGCTCATGGACGCCGACCTGGGGCTGGCCAACGTGGACGTGCTGTTCGGCCTGCAACCCATGTTCCATCTGGGCCATGTGCTGGAGGGACGGTGCTCGCTCAACGACGCGTTGGTGCAGGGCCCGTCGGGGCTGACCATCGTGCCGGCCGCCAGTGGCCTGAAGCAGATGGCCTCGCTGAGTCACGCCGAGCACGTGGGCCTGATCCGCGCATTTTCGGAGCTTGCCCGGCCCATCGACACGCTGATCGTCGACACCGCCGCCGGCATCGCCGACAGCGTCACCACCTTCTGCCGCGCGGCCCAGGAGGTGCTGATCGTGGCCAACAACGAGCCGGCCTCGCTGACCGATGCCTATGCGCTGATCAAGGTGCTGTCGCGCGACCACGGCATACACCGCGCCCACGTGATCGCCAACATGATCCGCTCGGCGGCCGACGGCTACGAGATGTTCGAGCACCTGCGTCGGGTCTCGGAGCGCTTTCTCGACGTACACCTCAACTACCTCGGTGGCGTGCCCTACGACGAGTACCTGCAGCGCGCCATCCGTCGCCAGACGGCCGTGGTCGAGGCCTACCCCAGCGCGCAGTCGTCGGTGGCGTTTCGCAACCTCGCCGCCACCGTCCGCAAATGGCCGCCGCCCGAGGGCGCCCGCGGCCACGTCGAATTCTTTGTTGAGCGCCTGATTGGCACCGGGGCCTACGCATGAGCGCCGTCGTCGAGGCCTACCGTGCCCAGCAGGTGCCCTCGCTGCAGGAACTGATCGCCGCGCACCAGTCGCTGGTGCGGCGCATTGCCTACCACCTGCTGGCCAGGTTGCCGTCCTCGGTGGAAGTGGATGACCTGCTGCAGGCCGGGCAACTGGGCCTGATTGAAGCCGCGCAGCATTTCCGCACCGATGCGGGCGCCAGCTTTTCCACCTTCGCCGGCATCCGCATTCGCGGGGCCATGCTCGATGAACTGCGCAAGGGCGACTGGGTGCCGCGGTCGGTGCACCGGCGGGCGCGCGAACTGGCCGACGCCATACGCCGCGTCGAGGCGCGCACCGGCCACGAGGCTGCAGACGCCGAGGTGGCGCAAGAACTGGGCATCAGCCTCAGTGAGTACCACCAGCACGCCGAAGACGCCGCGCGCGCGCCGCTGATGTCGCTGGACGGCGCCGCCGAAAGCGACCCCTCGATACTCGACCACATCGCCAGCCACGACTCGCCCGAACGCGAAGTGCTGCGCGATGACTTCAAGCGCGCCCTGGCGCGCGGCATCGACCAGCTGCCCGAGCGCGAAAAGCTGGTGATGAGCCTGTACTACCAGGACGAACTCAACCTCAAGGAAGTGGGCGCGGTGCTGGGTGTCAGCGAAAGCCGCGTCTGCCAGTTGCACGCCCAGGCGCTGCTGCGACTGCGCGCCCGCCTGAGTGACTGGACCCAGTTGTCCGAAGCCGCCTGACCCCGAACGACCGCCGAGACCCGCCATGAACCCGAACATGAAAATCCTCATCGTTGACGACTTCTCGACCATGCGTCGCATCGTCAAGAACCTGCTTGCCGACCTGGGCTTCACCAACACCGCCGAGGCCGACGACGGCGCCACCGCACTGCCGCTGCTCAAGCAGGGCGGCTTCGACTTCGTCGTGACCGACTGGAACATGCCTGGCGTCACCGGTATCGAGCTGCTCAAGGCCATCCGCGCCGAGCCTTCGCTGGCCAAGCTGCCGGTGCTGATGGTGACCGCCGAAGCCAAGCGCGAGCAGATCATCGAAGCCGCGCAGGCGGGCGTGAACGGCTACATCATCAAGCCGTTCACCGCCGTCACCCTCAAGGAAAAGCTCGACAAGGTGTTCGAGCGTCTGGCCCAGGCCGCGTGATGCGCCCGGACCATCCGTCCGCGCCGGACGCCACCCTGCGCGAAGAACTGCGTGGCGTGACCCGCGCCTTTCAGCAGGCCTTGCACAGCCTGCCGCTGGACACGCGGCTGGTCGACGTGGCCCGGCTGGCACTGCCGGATGCCTGTGCGCGCCTCGATCATGTCGTGGCGCTCACCGAAACCGCCGCCCACACCACGCTCGACAAGGTGGACGCGCTGCGCGGCAGCCTGGACGCCTCCGGGCGCATTGCCGCCTCGCTGCCGGAACACACACGCGGCCGGCTGGAGGCCCTGATCAAGGTGCAGCGCGGCCATTGCGCCGAGCTCGATGCCGCGCAGGCCTATCAGGACCTGACCGGCCAGATCATCCGCCGCGTCACCCAGATCATTCGCGGTCTGGAGGCCGATCTGCTGGCCCTGGCCGAAGGCCGGCCGCTGGCCATCACCCCGGCCGAGCCCGACCTGACGCGGGGGTGCGGCCCGGCCATTGCCAATCTTGACGCCGCGCCCTCGACGCAGGGCGATGCCGACGACCTGCTCGACGCGCTGGGGCTGTGACCGATGACCGACGACCCCAGTCTGCTCGCGGATTTTCTCAACGAGGCCACGCCGTTGCTGGAGCGCCTTGGCGATGACCTGATGCGCCTCGGGGACGACCCCTCGGCCGACACGCTGAACGCCGTGTTTCGCGGCTTTCATACCGTGAAGGGCGGCGCCAGCTTTCTGGCGCTGGACGCCGTGGTCGCCCTTTGTCACCGCGCTGAAGATGCCTTCGGACGGGTGCGCGATGGCACGCTCACCGTCACCGAGCCGCTGATTGACGCGGCGCTGGATGCCGCACGGGTGCTCGACCAGCAGGTGGCCGCCCTGTACGAGGGCGTGGCCCCGCCGCCCGCGCCGCCCGAGGTGCTGGCCGCCTTCGACCAATTGCTGGGGCAGGGCGCCGATGACCTGATCAGCGAGGACGAATTCGAGGCCCTGCTCGACCAGTTGCAGGGCGGTGGCGCGCCGCCGCCGGCGGTCGCCCCGCCCGCAGCCGTTGCACCACCGGTCGCGGCCCAGCCTGCCGCCCGGCCCGCCGCCCTGCGGCCGCCCGACACCCAGGTGCGGGTCGATGCCGAGCGGCTGGACCGACTGATGGCCCTGGTCGGTGAACTGGTGATTGTGCGCAACCGGCTCAAGGCGCACGCCGGTGATCGCGTCGCCACACCCGATGCCCCCGAACACGGTCGTCTGCTGGGCGAGCTCGACCGCGTGACCCTGCGCCTGCAAGACGCCGTGATGCGCTGCCGCATGCAGCCGGTCGGCCGTCTGTTCAGCCGCTTTCCGCGCGTCGCGCGGGAGCTGGCGCGCGAACTGGGCAAGCAGGTCGAGATCGTGCTGGACGGTGAAGACACCGACCTCGACAAGCACCTGGTCGATGCCCTGGCCGACCCGCTCATTCACCTGGTACGCAACGCCATTGACCACGGCATCGAAACGCCCGAGCAGCGCCGCGCGCTGGGCAAGCCGGTGGTGGGCCGCCTGTTGCTGTCGGCGCAACAGCGCGGAGACAGCGTGATGCTGCGCATCGAAGACGATGGCAAGGGGCTGGACGCCGACGCGATCCGTGCCTCGGCCATCAAGAAGGGCCTGCTGGATGAACGCGATGCCGCGCAACTCAGCGTCGCACAGGCCCGCGAACTGATTCTGAAGGCCGGATTCTCGACCCGCGAGGCGGTGTCGTCCGTGTCGGGCCGCGGCGTCGGCATGGATGTGGTGGCCGCCAGCGTGCGCAGTCTGGGCGGGCGCCTGGTGCTGGGCGGCGAGACCGGGCGCGGCACCGTGGTGGAGCTGATCCTGCCGCTGACGCTGGCGATTCTGCCGACCCTGCGCACCGCCTGCGCCGGCCGCTCGCTGGCGGTGCCGCTGCGGCAGATCATCGACCTGCAGACCTTTGACGCCGACCAGGTGCAAATGCGCGGCGACGTGCCGCTGTGGAGCGGCACACAGCCGGCCATTCCCCTGCATTTCCTCGACCAGTGGCTGGGCGCGCCGAAAGGCCTGCGCAAGCTGCTGGTGCGTGTCAGCACGCGCCGCGGTGACTGCGGCCTGGTGGTGGACGCGGTGGAAGGCCGTGAAGACATCGTCGTCAAGCCGCCGGGCGCCCTGCTGCGCGGACTGCCCGGCTACGGCGGCGCGGCGGTGACCGGCGACGGGCGCATCGCCGTGATTTTGAACCCGGATGAACTCACCACCATGGCAGTGGAGGCCTGAGGTATGGACATCGTCAGTTTGGCTGCCATTGTTCTGGCCACCGTGTCGGTGATTGGCGGCAGCATTCTCAAGGGCGCGGGCGTCAAGGCGCTGCTCTCCAGCGCCGCCTTCATGATCGTCGTGCTCGGCACCATTGCATCCGTGTGTCTGCACACGCCGGCCTCGACGCTGAAGCGGGCCATGGCGATTGCTAAATGGGTGTTCATGCCGCCGAAAAGCGATCCGCATCAGACCATCGAGCAGATCGTTGAATGGAGCAACACGGCACGCAAGCAGGGGCTGCTGGCGCTGGAAGCCTCGGTCGATGCGCAGCCGGATGAGTTCATCAAGAAGGGCCTGCAGATGCTGGTCGATGGTGCCGAGCCGGAAACCCTGCGGGCCACGCTGGAGGTCGAAATCGGCGCCAAGGAGCACCACGATCTGGCCGCAGCCAAGGTGTTCGAAAGCGCCGGCATCTACGCGCCGACGCTGGGCATCATCGGCGCGGTGATGGGGCTGATGGCGGTGATGCAGAACCTCGCCGACCCCTCGAAGCTGGGCGCCGGCATCGCCGCCGCCTTCGTCGCCACCATTTACGGCATCGGCTTCGCCAACCTGTTCCTGCTGCCCATGGCCAACAAGCTCAAGGCCATCATCCAGGCGCGCTCGCGGGACCAGGAGATGCTGGTCGAAGGTCTGGTGAGCATTGCCCGCGGCGAAAATCCCCGCAACATCGAGGCCCGCCTGTCGGGCTACCTGCACTGACCGGAGCCCCGTCATGGCGCGCAAACAACCGCACGAAGACCACGTCAACCATGAGGCCTGGGCCATTCCCTACGGCGATCTGGTCACCCTGTTGCTGGCGTTCTTCGTGGTGATGTACGCGGTGTCTTCAATCAACGAGGGCAAGTACCGCGTCGCGGCGGCGTCCATGTCGGCGGCCTTTGGTGGCACGCCCAAGTCGCCGGTGCCGATCCAGATTGGCGACCACACCGCCAAGGGCGACGGGGGCGATCAGAAGGCGCCGCCGATCAACGGCCCCGCCCATCGCCAGGAAGACCGCGCGATGCTGCAGCGCACGCCCATCGCGCCGCCGGTGGCCGATGTGCGGCCACTGAAAATGACGCCCGACAGCGCGGCGGTCACCGCCCAGGCGGTTGTCGGGGACACGACCCTGGCCGAAATCGGCCGCGAGATCATCGAGGCGCTGGCGCCGCTGCTGGCCGACGATCAGGTGCGCATCGTGCACCGGCAGAGCTGGCTCGAGGTCGAGATCAACACCGACGTGCTGTTCGCCAGTGGCTCGGCCGAGCTGGCGGTGGCGGTGTTGCCGGTGATCGATGAAATCGGCCGCATTCTCGGCAGCTTCGACAACCGTGTTCGGGTGGAGGGCCACACCGATGATCGGCCCATCAACACCCGCGTGTTTCCGTCCAACTGGGAGCTGTCGGCGGCGCGCGCCGGCACCGTGGTGCGTCGCCTGCGGGATCAGGCCGTGCTGCCCGATCGCCTGTCGGTGGTCGGCTATGGCGAGTTCCGGCCTCTGGCCGTCAACGACACGGTGGAAGGGCGCCGGCAGAACCGCCGCGTGACCCTGATCGTGCTGGCGGCCGAGCAGACCGAGCTGGCGGCCGCACCGGCCGGGTCGGCGGTGAAGGATGTCCCCGAATCATGAACGCGCAGGTGCAGACCTCGATGTGTCCCGACTTTCCCCCCGGCCCCTGGCTGCTGACGCTGTTGGCCGGCGAACGCTATGCGCTGCCGGTGCCATGGCTGCGCGAGGTGTTGCGCGGCCATCCGGCCGATCCGATTCCCGGCGGTCCCCCGGCCTTGCTGGGCGTGATGCACGTGCGCGGCGAAGTGCTGCCGGTGCTTGATCTGCGCCTGCCGCTGGCACTGGCGCCGCATGATCCGGGCGAGGCCGGAACTCTGGTGATTGTCGATGTGCTGCATGAAAGCTTCGCGCTGCGGGTGGATGCGGTGGCCGACGTGATCAAGATCGCCCCCGATGCCATCGAGCCGCATCACATTGGCGTGCACCCGGCGGCGCTGTGCGGCTTTGCGAGAACGCCGCAGGGCCTGGTGCAGATGATTGATCCTCGGGCGCTGCTGCCGGTCGCGGCGGGGGTCGCGGAATGAGCCGCCGCACCACCCGCCGCACGCCTTACAGGTCGTAGCCACGCTCGTTGTGCGACACCTGATCGAGCCCCACCAGTTCTTCATCACTGCTCACGCGCAGGCCTCCGGCCAGCACGCGCACCAGCTTGAACAGGCCATAGGTGACCACGGCGGTATACGCGCCGGTGGCGAGCACGCCAAGGGCCTGCACGCCCAGTTGTGAACCCATGCCCATGCCGGTGGCATAGCCCTGGCCGCTGAACACGCCCAGCGCGTCCGAGGCGAAGATGCCGGCGGCCACGGTGCCAAGAATGCCGCCCACGCCGTGCACCGGAAACACGTCGAGCGAGTCGTCGATTTTCAGCACGCGCTTGAGGACGTTGGTGGCGGCAAAGCAGACCACGCCGGCCGTGAGACCGATGACGATCGCGCCGCCGGGACCGACGAAGCCGGAAGCCGGAGTGATGGTGCCCAGGCCCGCCACCATGCCCGTGACCGTGCCCAGTGCCGAGGGCTTGCCGTAACGCTTCCATTCCGCCACCGACCACGCCAGCGCTCCGGCCGCCGCCGAAATGTGGGTCACCAGCATGGCCATGGCCGCATTGCCGCCGGCACTCAGGGCCGAGCCGCCGTTGAAGCCGAACCAGCCCACCCAGAGCATCGCTGCACCGGTGACGGTCATGGTCATGTTGTGCGGCAGCATCGGCGTGGTCTGAAAGCCGCGACGCGGCCCCAGCACCATGGCGGCGACCAGCGCCGCCACGCCGGCCGTCACGTGCACCACCGTGCCGCCGGCAAAGTCGAGCAGGCCCAGCTTGAACAGCCAGCCTTCACTCGCCCACACCCAGTGGGTGACCGGGATGTAGACGGCCAGCAGCCACAGGGCCGAGAACCACAGCATCGCCGAGAACTTGATGCGCTCGGCAAAGCCGCCGACCACCAGCGCCGGCGTGATGATGGCGAAGGTCATCTGGAACATGGCAAACAGCGATTCGGGAATGGTGCCGCTGAGCGTGTCTTCGCCGATGCCGGACAGCATGGCCCGCGACAGATCGCCGATGAACCCGTTGCCGCCGCTGAAGGCGAGGCTGTAGCCGACCGTGACCCAGATCATTGTCGCCAGGCAACAGATCACGAAGCACTGCATCAGCACCGACAGCACGTTCTTGGTGCGCACCAGGCCGCCGTAGAACAGCGCAAGGCCGGGCAGGGTCATGAACAGCACCAGCGCGGTGGCGGCCATGATCCACGCGGTGTCGCCGGTGTCGGGCTGCGCGTCCTGCGACCACGCCAGGGTGGGCAGGGCCATCAGGCCCGCCAAGAGGATGAGTCTGCGCATGGCCTGTCTCCGGATGGCCTTATGGGTATGGGCCGATTGCCATCGACCGGCAGGCATGGTCGCCGCAAATCGCCGGAAAGAAAAGAGGCGCGCGGGGCCGGTCGGCAGCCCAGGCCGGGCGGGCTGGTACCGCGCCCGGCACCGGGCCGGTCACGCACCGCTGAAAGGCGCACAGCAGCCCGCGTCAAGCGTCGATATTGAGCTTCTTGATGCGATACCGCAGGGCACGAAAACTCATGCCCAGCAGTGCGGCGGCGCGGGTCTTGTTGAAGCGGGCGCGCTGCAGGGCGTCGAGGATGGCGCGCCGCTCGATGGCCTCGACCTGATCGTCCAGCGACGCCTCCCCGGCCGGCGCGGTGGCTGCCGCCGCCGGTTCATCGACAGGGGGGGCGTCTGCCGGGGCGCGCGGGTGCCGCAGTTGCAGGTCGTGGGTGTCGATCGCGCCGCCGTCGCTGAGGGTCAGCGCACGTTCCAGAATGTTCTCCAGTTCGCGCACGTTGCCGGGAAAGCGGTAGGCGGCCAGTGCCGCCAGCGCCTCGGGGGTGACCGGCGGCGGGCTGACCAGGCCGTGGCGAGCGGCCAGCTGTGTCAGGCAGTGGGTCACCAGCGCCGGGATGTCTTCCGGGTGCTCGCGCAGCGCGGGCGTATGCACTTCAATCACATTGAGGCGGTAGTACAGGTCCTGGCGAAACTGGCCGCGCTGCACCGCCTCGTCCAGCTTCTGGTGGGTGGCCGAGATGATGCGCACGTTCACCGGCAGTTCCAGCTCGGCGCCCACCGGACGCACCTGGCGTTCCTGAAGCGCCCGCAGCAGTTTGACCTGCATCGACAGGGGCAGATCGGCGACCTCGTCAAGAAACAGGGTGCCGCCCTCGGCGGCCTGGAAAAAGCCGGCCTTGTCGCGCACCGCGCCCGTGAAGGCGCCCTTGAGGTGGCCGAAGAACTCGCTCTCCATCAGGTCGGGCGGAATGGCGCCGCAGTTGACCGGGACGAACGGGGCTTCGGCCCGCGCGCTGCTCAGGTGAATCTGGCGCGCCACCAGTTCCTTGCCGGTGCCGGACTCGCCGCCGATGTGGACCGGGGCCTGGGAGCGCCCCAGCCGCTGCACCAGGGCGCGCAGCGCCACCATGCTGGGGTGGGTGCCCAGCAGCAGCGCGGCGCCGGGGTCTGGCGCGGCGTTCTGCGGGCACAGCGCCAGCGCGCTGTGCACCAGCTTGCGCAGCACCGCCAGATCCAGCGGTTTGCTGACAAAGTCGAAGGCGCCGGCCTTGAGGCTTTCCACCGCCAGCTCGGTGTTGCCGTGGGCGGTGATGACCGCGACCGGCAGGTCGGGATGCTGCGCATGCAGATGGTGCACCAGGTCGAGCCCGCTGCCGTCCGGCAGGCGCATGTCGGTGATGCAGAAATCGAACGTCTGTTCGGCCAGCCGTGCCCGCGCATCGCTCAGGCTGTTGGCGGCCTGGGTTTGCAGGCCCATGCGGGCCAGGGTGATTTCCAGCAGTTCGCACAGATCGACTTCGTCGTCGACGATCAGCACACGGCGGGCGGGCATCGAGGCGGGCATGGGGCGACAGCTTACGTCGGTGCGCTGGCGAATCGGATGCGAAAGCGCGTGCCGCGCGGCTGTTCGAGATAACGCAGTTGTGCCTGGTTGAGCTCGCACAGCTCGCGGGACAGGTACAGGCCCAGCCCGATGCCGCGCGGCGAGGTGGAGACGAAGGGCTCGAAAATGCGTTCGCGCATGGCCGGGTCGATGCCGGGCCCGGCGTCGCAAATGTCCAGCCAGGTGACACCACGGCTGTCGCGCCCGCTGAGCACGTCAACCCGTCGACCGGGCGCGTGCTCGGCGGCGTTCTCCCAGAGGTTGTGCAGCACCTGCTGCAGGTGCGCCGGGTCGCAGCGCACCTGCCGCGCGGTGCTGGCCTTGTGGTGGTGAATGACCTGCGCGGCGGTCAGGGGCTGCTCGCGGTAGGCGCCCAGGGCCTGCTCCACGCAGCGGTCGAGGTCGATGACCGGAATGGGGTGGTCGTGCGGGCGGGCAAGGTCGAGCACGTCGCGAATGATGCGATCGATGCGCGTGCCGTGGCGCTGAATCATGTCCAGCAGTTTGTGCTGCCCGGCATCGAGCCGCTCGTCTTCGGCCAGCAGTTGCCCGGCCTGGGTGATGGCCGACAGGGGATTGCGGATTTCGTGCGCAATGCTGGCGCTGAGCCGTCCCAGCGCCGCGAGCTTGAGTTGCCGCGCCTGCTCCTGCAATTGCCAGGCGTCGTCGAGCAGGATCAGCGTCGCGCCGCGGGCATCGGCGCCCAGGGGTGAAAACCGGGGCACCAGTTCGCCGTCACGGCCTGGCATGCGGATCGGTCCCTGTGCCAGCACGCTGCCACTGCGCCAGGTTTGCCAGGCCTGCTCCAGGGCCGGCGCAATGCTGTGCAATGAGACCGGCCCGGCCGCTGCAGCCCCCAGAAAGTGGCGTGCCGCCTCGTTGGTGAGCCGCAGGGTTCCCTCGCCATCGACCACCACGACGCCGGTCTGCATGGTGCCGATGATGCTTTCGTTGAGTTGCGACAGGTCGGCCAGCGCGGTGCCTGCCTGCGCGGCCTTGGCCTCGCTGCGCCGCGCGCGCGCCGCCACGGTCGACGCCGCTGCCGTACTGGCAAACAGCATCAGGCCCAGCACCCCGGTGCTGGTGATGTCGGGTGTCGACAGCGGCCGGCCGAGATGGCGCAGAAATTCCTCGCCGAACATCATCAGCGTGCCCATCGATGCACAGACCAGCGCCATGCGCGTGCCCAGCAGCAGGGCCGCGACAATCATCGGGGTGATCAGCAAGATGCCCAGGCCGCTCTGGATGCCGCCGGTGGCGTAGACCAGCGCGGCCACGCCAAGGGCGTCCACCGCAAACTGCACGCCCATCTGCAGGGGGCTGCGCGGCCGGCGGTAGAGCACCGGGGCCAGCATCAGCAGCGCGGCAACGGCATAGGCGCGGCTGATCTGGCGGAACAGGCCGGCGTCGACCTGCTCGAACACCTGCAGGCTGATGCCCGACTCCAGCGCGCCCAGCAGCGCGCCAATCAACACCAGCCGGTAGAGGGTCAGCGCCCGCAGGGCGCGCCAGTCCTCGATGCCGCCACTGCGCAAACTCACTGGTGGCATTGGGGGCAGGTGCCACCGTTGTCCAGGCTTGCCTTGGGCACGTGCACGCCGCAGTGCGGGCACTGGGTGACCTGCTCGAACGGCTCGGGGCCATCTGCATCGGCCTCGGGCCCCGGCCCGCGAAGCTGGCGCAGGCCGATGCGCACCAGTTGGGCAATGATCAGCAGGGCGGCAATGATGAGAATCAGGCGGAACATCGTTGGTTTTCCAGTGAGGGCGTGGCGGTGGGTCGCAGGGCGATTCCAGGTGCGCCGGTCGCGCGTGGGGGCGGGCAGGCTGAGCCACGTCGCAGCGTGCAGCAATTCAGCGATGCACCGAATTGTTGCGCCGCGTGCCCCGGGCCGAACCGCCCTGTTGTGGCACCCTTGGGGCAGTTCGTCCAGAATGCGCGCACATTTCCGCACCCGGGACCCCAAATGAACCTTCACGAGTATCAGGCCAAAGAGATTTTTGCGCGCTACGGCATCGCCGTGCCGCAGGGGGCTTTGGCAACCAGCCCGGAACAGGCGCGGGCTGCGGCCAAGACCCTGGGAGGCGACCGCTTCGTGGTGAAGGCGCAGGTTCATGCGGGGGCACGTGGCAAGGCCGGCGGTGTGAAGCTGGTTGAAGGGGTTGATGCCGTCGAGACCACGGCCAAGGCCATGCTCGGGACCCGGCTGGTCACCAAGCAGACCGGCGCCGAAGGCCTGCCGGTCAACAGCGTCTGGGTCGAAAAGCCCTCCAACATCGCCCGCGAGCTGTACGTGTCGGCCCTGGTGGACCGCACCTCCGAACGCATCGTGCTGATGGCCTCTGCCGAGGGCGGCATGGACATCGAAGAGGTCGCCGAGAAAACCCCCGAGAAAATCATGTCGGTGCACGTGCACCCGGCCGCGGGCCTGCAGCCCTACCAGGCGCGCCAGCTGGGCTTCTTCATGGGGCTCGACAAGGACCAGACCGCGCAGTTCACCCAGGCGCTGCTGGGCCTTTACCGCATCGTCGCCGAGCTCGATGCCAGCCAGGTTGAGGTCAACCCGCTGATCGTCACCGCCGAAGGCAAGATCATGGCGCTGGATGCCAAGCTCAACTTCGACAGCAATGCCCTGTACCGGCAGAAGGCCATTGCCGAGATGCGCGACACCCGCCAGGAAGACGCGCGTGAAGTCGAAGCCACCCGGTTCGACCTCAACTACGTGACCCTGGAAGGCAATATCGGCTGCATGGTCAACGGCGCCGGCCTGGCGATGGCGACCATGGACATCGTCAAACTGCACGGTGGCCAGCCCGCCAACTTTCTCGACGTCGGGGGGGGCACCACCGCCGAGAAGGTCACCGAGGCCTTCAAGCTCATCACCCGCAGTGACGACGTCAAAGCCATCTTCATCAACATCTTTGGCGGCATCGTGCGCTGCGACCTGATTGCCGAGGGCATCATCCAGGCCTGCAAGCAGACCGGCCTCAAGCTGCCGGTGGTGGCGCGTCTGCAAGGCACCAACATGGAGAAGGGCCGCGAAATGCTCGAATCCAGCGGCCTGAAGATCACTCCGGTGTCGGACCTCACCGAAGCCGCGAAAACCGTTGTCACCCTCGCCAATCAAGGGGCCTGAAGCACATGTCGATTCTCGTCAACAAAGACACCAAGGTGATTTGCCAGGGCTTCACCGGCAAGCAGGGCACGTTCCATTCCGAGCAGGCGATTGCCTACGGCACCCAGCTGGTCGGCGGCGTGTCGCCGGGCAAGGGCGGCGGCAAGCATCTGGACCGCCCGGTGTTCAACACCGCGCATGACGCCGTCGCCGCCACCGGCGCCGAAGCCTCGATGATCTACGTGCCGGCGGCCGGTGCCGCCGACGCGATTCTTGAAGCGGCGGACGCCGGCATCAAGGTGATCGTGTGCATCACCGAAGGCATTCCGGTCAACGACATGGTGCGCGTCAAGGCCGCCCTGGCCGGCGTGGACTGCGTGCTGATCGGACCGAATTGCCCCGGCATCATCACGCCGGGTGAATGCAAGATTGGCATCATGCCGGGCCACATCCACAAGCCGGGCCGCATCGGCATCGTGTCGCGCAGCGGCACGCTGACCTACGAAACCGTCTACCAGACCACGCAGAACGGCCTCGGCCAGAGCACCTGCGTCGGGATCGGCGGTGACCCGGTGCGCGGCATGGGCTTCATCGACACCATTGCGCTGTTCGAGGCCGACCCCGCCACCGAGGGCATCATCATGGTCGGCGAGATCGGCGGCAGCTCCGAAGAAGAAGCGGCGGCCTACATCAAGGCCAACGTGAAGAAGCCGGTGGTGGCCTACATTGCCGGTGTCACCGCGCCCCCGGGCAAGCGCATGGGCCACGCCGGCGCCATCATTGCCGGCGGCAAGGGCACCGCGGACGAGAAGTTCGCGGCGCTGGAAGCGGCAGGCGTCAAGACCGTGCGCTCGCCTGCGGACCTGGGCGCGGCGATGAAATCGCTGCTCTAATCAGCGGATGCAGGCAATCAAAGGCTCGCAACGCGGGCCTTTGATGTTTCTGGAGCACGGACAATATGCAAGCCGAAACCCGCTGGGCGCTGGCACAACTCAACCTCTGGGTGGGGGATGTGGCCGGCAATGTCGACAAGATCATCCAGGCCGCCGTCGAAGCGCGGGACCGCCACGGCGCCCGCCTGTTGCTGTGCCCGGAACTGGCGCTGCTGGGCTACCCGCCAGATGACCTGTTGCTGCGCCGGGGCTTGCCGGGGCTGATCGCCGAAGGTCTGCAACGGCTGCAGGACAGCGTTACCGGCATCACCGTGGTGGTCGGCGGGCCGGAGTATCACGAGGGGCGCCTGTTCAACGCCGCCTGGGTGCTGCGCGACGGCCGGCGTGTGGCCGGCTACCGCAAGCAGCACCTGCCCAACTACGGCGTGTTTGATGAGCGCCGCCATTTCGCCTCGGGCGATCGGCCCTGCGTGTTCGAGCAGGATGGCATCCGCGTGGCGCTCACCATCTGCGAAGACATCTGGGTGCCGGACGCCTGCGCCCAGGCGCGCGACGCCGGTGCCGAGGTCATTCTGGCCCTCAATGCCTCGCCGTTTGAGCAGGGCAAGGCCCAGGACCGGCTCAAAGTGGCGCAGCAACGCGTGTCGGAAACCGGCCTGCCGCTGATCTACCTGAACGCCGTGGGCGGGCAGGACGAGGTGGTGTTCGACGGCAACGCGTTTGCCCTGTCGGCCGCCGGCCAGGTCACCGCCCAGGCGCGGCCATTCACCGAAGAAGTGGTGGCCCTGAGCGTGCGCCGCACCCTGCAGGGCGATGTCGAATGCAGCGGTGAGACGCACCCGGCGCCCGAGGCCGACGCGCTGCTCTACAGCGCGCTGGTGCAGGCAACGCGGGATTACGTGAACCGCAATGGTTTTCCGGGTGCGCTGCTGGGCATGTCGGGCGGCATCGATTCGGCTCTGGTCGCGGCTATTGCCACCGATGCCCTGGGCGCGTCGCGCGTCTGGGGGGTGTCGATGCCGTCGCGTTACACGCTGGACATGTCGAACGATGATGCGCGGATCGAGGCCGAGGCCCTGGGAATCCGCTATGACCGCATTGCCATCGAGCCGGCCTTTGAAGCCTTCAACGACCTGCTGGCGCCCTTTTTTGTCGACACCGTGCCGGACGTGACCGAGGAGAATCTCCAGTCACGCAGCCGGGGCGCCTTGCTCATGGCCTTGTCCAACAAGTTCGGGCACGTGGTGCTGCCTACCGGCAACAAGAGCGAGATGGCCGTGGGCTACGCCACGCTCTACGGCGACATGTGTGGCGGCTTTGCCCCCTTGAAAGATGTTTACAAGCAGCAGGTGTACGCGCTGGCGCGCTACCGCAACACGCTGGGTCTGGTGATTCCCGAGCGGGTGCTCACGCGCGCGCCCAGTGCCGAATTGCGGGCCGATCAGCGCGACGACGATTCCCTGCCGCCGTACGACGTGCTCGACGCAATACTGCAGCGCTACGTCGAGTCGCAGCGCTCCATCCCCGATCTGCTGGCAGAGGGTTTTGATGAGGCCGACGTGCGCCGGGTGGTGAGCCTGGTGCGGCGTTCCGAATACAAACGTCGCCAGTCGGCCCCCGGCCCCAAGGTGACGCGCCGCGCCTTCGGTCGCGAGCGGCGGTATCCGATCACGGCCCTGTACGGCGACATCTGAGACCGGGCGACAGACCGGGCACAGGCGGGCGAAGCCTCAGCCCCGACCGGGTGCGTCGCCACCGATGAAACGCGTCGCGCGCAGGGCGTGCTGCAGGTCGCGTGCGAGCGGTACCGGCCGCTGCAGCATCTGTGCCGCGAGCACTTCGCCCAGTAACGGCGCCCAGACGGCGCCGCGCGAGGCATAGCCGCTCGCCAGCCAGACCGGGCCCGGGGGCTCCTGGGCGTCCAGCCCGTCCAGCCCGTCCGGCCCGTTCAGCCCGTCGAGGGCGCCCACGGCGGGCAGGCGGTCGGGCCAGGCGGCGCGAAAGCCGACCCAGCCCGCCGTCACGTCGGCGGCGGTGAGTGCGGCGCCGGTGAGGCGCTGCAGGCGGTCAAGGTTTTCGAGGTGGCTTTGGGGGCGCACTTCGGGGTCGTCATCGCGGTCGTAGCTGGCGCCCACCACCGCACGGCCGCCCGGCAGCGGCGCAACATAGCCATCGCCGCACCGGACCGTGTGCAGATCGTGCAGGGCAGCGGCGGCAACGGTGGTGGTCTGGCCGCGGGTGCGGCTCAGGGGCAGCGACCGCCCCAGCACCGCCGGCGTGGCGCCGGCACAGGCGATGACCACGGCATCGAAGCGCCCGTGCAGGCGCGCCAGCGTGGGGGCGTGGCTTAGCCGGACGTCAATGTCGGGATGATCAAGCTGCGCGGCGCACCAGGCAGCGGCGTCCAGCGCGCCGCCGTGCACGGCCTCGAACCAGGCGGGGTCGGCGTCGGGCGCGCTGATCTGGCGCAGCAGCCCGGCCGGCCAGCCCTGCTCGGCCAGCGCGGCGGCCATGCGCAACGGCGCGTCGCCCGGTTTGCTGCGCTGGTGCACGCCGCAAGGCTGCCAGGCGGGGTGGCCGCGGTAGGCGGTCACCGCGTGCAGAAAGCCCTGCACGCTCAGATTGGAAGCAGTCGTCGGCCGGCGCGTCAGCCACGGCCGCACCACCATGCGCGGTGCGGCCGATGCGCCGCTGGCGGCGTGCGCGGCCGGGTCGAACACCGTCACCGCCACCCCGTGGCGTGCCAGCGCGCGGGCCACGCTGCAGCCCGCCAGGCCGGCGCCGAGCACCGCGACCGAGCGGGTCGGGCGGGCAGGTGCGGCCTGGTCCCCTGTCCAGGTGCCGTGCAGCATCGCGCCGGGTGGCCGATCCGCGGCGTGCGCAAGGGTGGCGCCGCTGGCGGTCAGCGCGTCACGCACCGAGGCGGCGTCGCGGTCGCAGGCCACCGTGGCGCCCGGCCGTGCCTGTCGGGCCAGGTGTTGGATCAGCGTCGGGGGCGACGCGGCCGGGTCGAGTCCAGCCAGGTGGCAGGCATCGAACGGCGTGTCGGCGCTCGCGAGGGCGGTGGCCACATCGTCCAGCCACAGCAGCAGGGTGACGCGGCCGTCATCGAAGTGGCGCAGGTGCGGGCCGCGGCACGGCAGAGGCCATTGGTCGATCAGTGCGCGGGCAAGGTCGGGGTGCGGGCCGGCGGTGTGATGGCGCCGCAGATCCTCGGGGTGCCAGGGGTGCGGCGCGAAGGCGACGAAGGTCAGCCGACGGCTGCGTGCGGGGTCGGCCCGCCACGCCGCCCAGGTGGCGAGAAACGTCTGGCCGCTGCCGAAGCCGGTGTCCACGACGGTGAACTGCCGGCGGCCCTGCCAACGCTGCGGCAGCTGATGGGCGGCCATGAGCCGCGCGTGCCCGGGTGCAGGCGCTGCGGGCGGAGCGTCGCCGTGCAGGTCGGCGTAGGTCAGCGCCAGCCGTTCGGTCACCGCCATGACTCAGAGATGGGTGATTTCGTAGGCGCGGTGGGCCGGTGGTGGTCGCTTGAAGTCTTCGTCCAGCGTTTCGGCAGTGATGTCGCGCACCTGCATGCCCAGGGCGGCGAGCGCCTCGGTTTCAAGCTCGAACTTGCGGCGATTGGTCGAGAACAGCAGCACGCCGCCCGGCGCCAGCAACCTGAAGCTGCGCGCCAGCAGGGTGACGTGGTCGCGCTGGATGTCGAGCGTGTCTTCCATTTTCTTGGAGTTGGAAAAGGTCGGCGGGTCGCAGAAGATCAGGTCGAACTGCGGCGGGCGCGCCTTGGCCGCCTGCTCTTCCAGCCAGGCCAGGCAATCGGCCCGGAACAGGCGATGCGGGTTGTCGGCCGAGGCGCGGCGTTCGGCGTCGACCCGCTTGAAACCGTTGAGGCGCAGGTTGCGCTCGGCCCATTCCAGATAGGTGTTCGACAGGTCGACCGAGACGCTCGTGACCGCACCGCCGACCGCCGCGTGCGCGGTTGCCGCGCCGGTGTAGCAGAACAGGTTGAGGAAGCGCTTGCCGGCCGCGGCCTGCTGGATGCGCAGCCGTATCGGCCGGTGATCGAGGAACACGCCGGTGTCGAGATAGTCAGTGAAGTTCACTTCCAGCATCACGTCGTGCTCGACGATGTTGACGCCGGCGCCCTGGCTGGCCAGCCGCTGATACTGCGCGGTGCCCTTCTGCGCCCGCCGCACCTTGAAGTGCAGGCGGTCGGGCGGCACCTCCAGCACCTCGCAGGTGTAGGCCAGGGCGGCGCGCAGTCGCTTCTCGGCGTGCACCGGGTCGATGGACTTCGGCGGTGCGTATTCCTGCAGGTGCACGTGGCGCTCGGGCGTGGCGTAGACGTCGATGGCGACCGCGTACTCGGTCAGGTCGGCGTCGTAAACCCGGTAATTCTGGATGCCGCGGCGTTTGGCCCACTTGGCCAGGTGCTTGGCGTTTTTCTGCAGGCGATTGGCAAAGTCGCTGCCGAAGCCGTCGTGGGCAACCTCGGCCACGCTGGGGATGACCGGCGCCGCTGCCTTGGCCTCGGCGGCCTTTTCGGCTTTGGCCCAGGGCGATGCGGGTGCTGCGGCTTCAACGACGTCCGGCTCGGGGGCGACGGCCGTGGCTGCGGCTGCATCGGTCGCCGCGGCCCGCGCCGCAGCGCCGCCAATGTCGAACTGCAGCAGTTTGCACGGCAGGGCACCGTTGTAGAGGCTGTGAATGCGCGTGGCGCGCAGGCCAAGACGCGGCGTCAGGTCATCACGCTGGGTCAGCAGCGCCACCTGCCAGCCGGGCAGGGCCTTGGGCCAGCGCGCGCCGAGCAGCGAGTAGAGCTTGATGATGTCGCCCTCGGACCCCAGGCGCTCGCCGTACGGCGGGTTGCAGATGAGCAGGCCGGCCTGCGGGCTGGGTGGCGGCGCGGTCAGGGCGTCCTGCTCGATCCAGCGGATCTGCTGAAAGAACCCTGCCTTGGCGGCGTTGGCCTGGGCGATGAGCAGCACGCGGCGGTCGGTATCGCTGCCGATCAGCGGCGGCAGGGTCTTGAGCCCGGCGGCAAAGCGTTCGTCGGCCTCGGCGCGCAGGCGCTTCAGCAGGGCGGGCACGTGGTCGTTCCATGCCTCAAAGCCGAATCGGCTGCGGTTGCGCTGCGGCGCCGCATCGGCGGCGATCATCGCGCCCTCGATCACCAGCGTGCCCGAACCACAGAACGGGTCCCACAGCGGGGCCCCGCCTGCGGCCTGTGCCGACCAGCCGGCACGCATCAGCATCGCGGCGGCCAGGGTTTCCTTGAGCGGCGCTTCGCCGGCCTGCTGGCGGTAGCCGCGGCGGTGCAGCGAATCACCGGACAGGTCCAGCGACAGGGTGGCGCGGTCGTGGTGCAGGTGCAGGTGAATGCGAATGTCGGGGTCGTCGCGCGCCACATCGGGGCGCTTGCCCAGCAGGTCACGAAAGGCATCGACCACCGCGTCCTTGACCTTGAGCGCGGCGTAGTGGCTGTGCGTGACGGTGGCGGAGGTGCCGGCCGCTTCGATCGCGAAGCGTTTCGAGACGTCGAACAGGTCAGTCCATGCGACGCCGCGTGCCAGTGCGTACAGCGCCTCGGGATCGGCCACCGCGCCACTGGCCAGCGGCATCAGCACGCGGCTGGCCAGGCGCGACCACAGGCAGGTGCGATACGCCGCTTCACGGTCGGCGCGCGCCGAGACGCCGCCGTTGCCGGCCTTGACGTCGGTGGCGCCAAAGCGGATCAGCTCATCGACGAGAATCGATTCCAGGCCGCGACCGCAGGTGACGAACAGGGGCCAGGTGTCGATGACGGGGGCGTCGTCGGCCTGGACGGCGTCGCCAGGTTCAGACATCAACGTCGGCCAGGTGCGCCACGACGCGGCGGGTGATGGCGTCGGGCATCAGGTTGGCGAAACGCTTGAACAACGAAGACTGCAGGCCAATGGGCGTGTGCATGGCGGGCTGTCTCTGGCGCACCAGTCTGAGCAGCACCTTGGCGACATCGGCGGGCGTCAGCGACACGCCCATCTTGTCGACGGCCTTCATTTCGGGTGCGTTGTCGACCATCGCGGTCTTGACGAAAATCGGCCACACGCTGAGCACGTGGATGTCGTAGCGCGCCCATTCGATGTTCAGCGCCTCGGTCCAGCCGCGTACGAAGAACTTGCTGGCCGAATAGCTGGCGATGGACGGCTGGCCGTAGACCGCCGAAGCCGAGCACAGGTTGATCACCCGCGAATGGCGCACGTTCTTCAGGTACGGCAGCGCTGCCTGGCAGCCGGCGATCACGCCCTTGATGTTGATGTCGACCAGGCGACTGTGCTGCTCGAAGCTGATCGCTTCGGCGCGGCCGGCGTAGAGAATGCCGGCGTTGTTGATCAGCACGTCGAGCCGGCCGTCTTTGCCGGTGAAGCCTTGCAGCGCGCGCGCCCAGGCGGCCGGGTCGCACACGTCCAGCACGTAGGGATGGCAGGCCTTGCCCAAGGTCTTGGCCGTCTCGCGCAGTGCAAGCTCGTTGACATCGCCAATGCCCACGTCAAACCCGGCCTTGATGAACTGCTCGGCAGTTGCCCGGCCAATGCCCGCTGCGCCGCCGCTGATGAACACCCGTTTCATGAGTCTGCCCCGCCTGTGATCGTGTGATGACGTGCATTGTGAGGGCACGCGGCGGTCAGTGGTATGCCCGGCGCCGCACTGAAAACGGGCCGAGGCCCGATAATGCGCGCCTTGGCGCCGAGGTCGGTGCTTTTCTTCGAGATGGGATACGCGTGATGAACGTACCGCCTGAAGTGCCCGGTGGCTGGGATTTGAGCGAGATCGTGGGCGGGCTGCGCCGTGCGCGCGAGCAATGGCGGCAACGCCAGCAGCGCGAACAGGGTCGCGGGGACCGCGAGTTTCCGTCGGTGGACCGCATCGGCTGCGCCATCAAGCTGTTGCGCGGCGCGTTGTTTCCGCTGCGGCTGGGTCCGGTGGAGCTGAAGCGCCCCGGTGAGGACTTCTACGTCGGGCACGCTGTGGACCAGGCGCTCAATGCACTGGTCGAAGAAGTGCGTCTGGAACTCAGCTCGGCCGGCAACGGCGCCGAGACGCCCGATGTGGCCGCCGAAGCGCGCCGCCGCGTCGCCGCGTTCGCCGCGCAGTTGCCGGCCATTCGGGTGCTGCTCGACAGTGATGTCGAGGCCGCCTACCAAGGCGACCCCGCGGCGCGCAATGTCGATGAAGTGCTGCTGTGCTACCCCGGCATTCTGGCGTTGATTCACCACCGTCTGGCACACGCGCTCTACCGGCTCGACCTGCCGCTGATGGCGCGCATCGTTTCGGAGATTGCCCACTCGGCCACCGGCATCGACATTCACCCCGGCGCGACCATTGGCGAGCATTTCTTCATCGACCACGGCACCGGCGTGGTGATTGGGGAGACGGCGATCATCGGCCAGCGGGTGCGGCTGTACCAGGCCGTCACCCTGGGCGCGAAGCGCTTCGAGGTGGGCGAAGACGGGCAGCTGACCAAAGGCATTGCCCGCCATCCCATCGTCGAAGACGACGTGGTGATCTACGCCGGCGCGACCATTCTCGGGCGCATCACCATCGGCAAGGGCTCCAGCATTGGCGGCAACGTGTGGCTGACCCACAGCGTGCCGCCCGGCTCGCAGATCTCGCAGGCGCGGATGGAAGAAGGCGCGCCGGTGGTGAAGTGACGGCTCGGTCCGTCCCCGGACCGGATCCTGACTGATCCTGATGGCGCCCCTTGCGCGGCGGGCGCGCTCGGCTGACTCAGTGGCGGCTCTTGCGGCAGCCGGCCCGCCGCCAACGCAGCAACCCCAGCGCACACAGCCCCAGCACGCCCAGGCCCCAACCGCCGCCGCCGTTGTCGACGGAGCGCAGTTGATCGGCTCTCGCCTGGTTGCCTGCGTTGGGCTCGGTGAAGTGCGTCCAGAAGGCGGTGGTGGCATCCAGCTGGGTGGTAATGGGGCCGAGCACCGCCGCCGTGCCGCCGGCGAAGCCCAGCGAGCCGGGCCATGTATGGCCGCCGCCATTGATGCGATAGGCAATCACCGGCGGAATGCCGGGCGCGCAGTTGTAGCGGAAGTAATCCACCGTGGTGCCATCACCGTTGGTTGGCAGACGGCTGGGGATGGGCGCGTTGTTCAATGGCCCGGAGCAGCCATTGCGCGCCGCCCAGAACAGCGCGGTGTTCGGTGCCGAGCGATACGCGATCAGGGCATTGTTGGTGGTCTGCCCGTCAATCACGATGTTGTCGCGGTAGGGCAGCCCCCGGTACAGCACCACCTCGTCGGCGGTGCCGTGCATGAACACTCTGGGCATGGCCTTGGGCGTGCCGGGGCAATTGTTTTCAAGGCCGAAGCGCAGGCTGCTGGCCACGCTGCCCAGACCGGCGAACAGTTGCGGGCGTTCGCAGACCATGCGCTGCGCCATGAAGCCGCCGTTGGAGTAGCCGGCGATGAACACCTGTGTGGCATCAAGCCCGCCCTGTTCCAGCTCGTCCGCGATGACGGAGGCGATGAAGGCCACATCGTCCATCAGCGGCAGCGCCGGCGGGTTGGTGGGCGGCGTGATGGGGTCATCGTTGAATTCCCCGTCGATGGCTTCGGGCAGCACCACGGTGGCGCCATGGTCGCGCACCAGACGGCCGACACGCGTCAGGTTGGCCATGGGTTCGATCTCGGTGTCGCGCGCGTGCAACAGGACGAACAGGGGCGGTGTGCCCTCGCGCGCAACCTGCGGACTGAGGCGCAGGTAACGCCGCGGCACGGGCAGGCCGAGTCGATTCTCGGAGCCTTCGTAGGTTTCGGTCACGACCACGCACCGGGTGCCGGCCGTCGGCGCGACAAAGCCCTCGGTTTGCGGGTTTTGCGGGCAGGGCTGCTCGATTGCGTGGCTGGTCAGCGGGGCGCTGAGCGCAGCCGCGAAGAAGGCCAAGGCAGGAAGGATGCGGGCAGGTCTGAGCATGGCGGGGGCGTTCAAGGTCGATGGGGCAGGGGGCAACTGTAGCGGTTCACACCGCGGCCGCAGTGTGATGTCGGTCGCCAGACGGGCGTTGGCAGCGGGTCAGCATGCCTTGGCTGCCTGAACCTTGATTGACGATACTCTGCCCATGACCATCACCACCCGTTCGCGCCCGCCGCTGCACCGCCCCGGGCAGTGGGGTTGCGCGACCTTTGCCAAGGGCCCTCGAACAGCATGAACTTTTCATCACTCAAGCAACTGTTGGATGAGGGTCTGCGCCTGGCCTGGCAGGCGGCCGTTGCGCCAGACACCTACTGGCAGCTGGGCGCGGTGACGCTGGCGGTGCTGCTGGGCTGGTTTCTGTCAGCACGCATCGCCGACCTGCCGTCTCCCGGCTCGGGGTTCGAACGCATGCTCGACCGCCTTGAAGGCGTGTTGCGCCCGGCCATTTCGCTGCCCCTGCTGCTGATTGTCACCGCGCTGTGCAAGCACGTTCTGGGCGTTGACTGGCTGGCGCGAACGGCCACCATCCTCACCCTGCTGTGGTTGTTTGAAAGCATCATCGGCCGGGTCAAGTCCGGATCGTTGATGGCCTGGATTCTGCGCATCGTCGGCTTCCCCCTGCTGGCGCTGCATTTTCTGGGCGTGCTCAGTCCAGTGATCAAGGTCCTGGACGCGATGTCGTTCGAGGTGGGCAACCTCACGCTGTCGGTCAGCGGTCTGTTGCGGGTCTTGGTGTTCGGGTCGTTGCTGTTCTGGCTGGGCTGGGTGTCGAACAGTGCCGGGCTCAACGTCATCCGCAGCCAGCAGGCGCTGGATGTGCGCACCCGCGAAGTGGTCGCCAAGTTGTTCCAGATTGGCCTGACCGTGCTGGTCCTGCTGCTGTTTCTGCAGGTGATGGGCATCAATCTCACCGCGCTGGCCGTGTTTGGCGGCGCCCTTGGCGTGGGGCTGGGCTTCGGGCTGCAGTCGATCGCCTCCAACTTCATCTCCGGCATCATCATTCTGTTCGACCGCTCGCTGTCGGTCGGCGATTACGTGGAGCTGGAAGATGGCCAGGCCGGCTACGTGCGCGAGCTGACCATGCGCTACACCACCCTGGAACAGTTCGACGGCAAGACGGTGCTGGTGCCCAACGAATCGTTCATCACCAAGCCGTTCACCAACTGGACACACCAGAACCGGAAGCAGCGCTACCGCGTCGATTTCTCGGTGGCGTATCACACCGATATCCGCCAGTTGTGCCAGCTCATCCGCGAGGCCGTGGCGGGCCATCCGCAAGTCATCGGCGGCCCCGAAGTTCCCTTCGAGGAGCGGCCGGATTGTGAGATCGACAGCTTTGGCGACTCGGGGGTCAACATGTTTGTCGAGTTCTGGATGGAGGGCATCGACGACGGCAAGAACCGGGTCGGTGGTGACCTGCTGCTGGTGATCTTCGAGGTGCTGCGCGAGCACGGCATTCAAATTCCGTTCCCGCAGCGCGAGGTGCGTCTGCTGCCCGAAGCCAAGCCGGCAGGCGGGCCGCCGCCGGGCCGCTGAATCACTGCCCGGGGCGCGCTGCGCGGCCCGGCCTCAGGAGGCCGGGCGCCGCCGTGAACGCAGCGGCAGGAAAAGCGCCGCCATGACCCGCAGCAGTCCTTCACCGACGATCGACAGCACGAAGCCGCTGGCCAGCCCGAACCCAATGGCGCCGGGATCGAGCTTGACGGCGTAGGCAAACCCGGCACGCACCTCGGCCTGGATGTCGGGCACCGGGGTCAGGAACGCCTGCGTGTAGGCCCGCACCGGGTTGGCCCTGAAGTCGGCCAGTCGATCGCGAAGCAGGACATAGCGCCGGTAAAGTGCATCGAGGCTGTCGCCGCCCTCCTGAAAGACCGGGTCGCCACTGCGGCGATAGTGGCCAATCAAGCGGTCCATGTCGCCATCGAAATGCCGGACGGCCTCGTCGCGAAAGGCATCAAGACTGCGCTGCGACTCTGCGTAATGCGCGGTCAGGCTCTTGCCATATTGATCGACGAACACGGGCACCTGAATGCCCACCAGCACGCCGCCGAAAAACAGGATCAGCCGCAGATACGAAACGATGGTGTTCACGCGTGCCTCACGATGGTCTTCCCGGTGGTCCGCTCAGATCGCAGAGTGAACCGATCTGCCCGCCATCGTCATCGATGCCGATGAATGGCGGGTGAGGCCCCGACGGCCGCGGGCCCAGAGGCAGCCCGCCGGCCGGCGGTGACGACCGGCTTGCCGAAAGGACGGTCGCCCCCGGCGCACAGGTCTGCCCTCCGCGCCGCAATGCGCCTACGCTAGGCCCCTCAACCCGGATGGAGCGCGACATGGCACGTTGGACCGAAGCACAGATGCCCGACCTTGGTGGCCACACCCTGCTGGTGACCGGCGCCAACAGCGGCCTCGGACTCAACACCACCCGCGCCCTGGCAGCCCACGGCGCCCATGTGCTGATGGCCTGCCGCAATGCCGAAAAGGCCGAGGCGGTGCGCGCGACCCTGCTGCAGGCCCAGCCCGACGCACGGCTCACGATCAAGCCACTGGACCTCGGCAGCCTCGCCTCGGTGCGGGCGCTGGCAGCCAATCTGAAGGCCGAGGGCGTCAAGCTGACGGGTCTGATCAACAACGCCGGGGTCATGGCCGTGCCACACGGGCACACGCAAGATGGCTTCGAGACCCAGATGGGCACCAATCACCTCGGTCATTTCGCACTGACCGGTCTGCTGCTGGACCGCCTGCTGCCGGGCGCACGCATCGTCAACGTGGCCAGCATGGCCCACCGCTGGACGCCGGGCATCAACTTTGACGACCTGCACTGGAAGCGTCGCCGCTATCGTCGCTGGCAGGCCTATGGCGACAGCAAGCTGGCCAATCTGCTGTTCACCTTCGAGTTGCACCGCTGGCTGGTCCGGAACCGTCGCGATGCCCTCGCCGTTGCCGCGCATCCCGGATACGCCGACACCCATCTGCAGTTCGTCGCCGCCGAGGTCAAGCAGTCCAAGCTGGAGCGCTGGGGCATGACCGTTGCCAACGCCCTGCTGGCGCAGCCGGCCGAGATGGGCGCGTTGCCAAGCCTGTATGCCGCCACTGCGGCGGGCGTGGTGGGTGGCGACTACATCGGCCCGGGCGGCTTCCAGCAAATGCGCGGTTATCCCACCAAGGTCGGCTGCCGCAAGGACGCTCAAAGTGAGCCCCTGGCGCAACGGCTCTGGGCAATCTCGGAAGCCGCGACCGGCGTGCGTTTCGACGCCTAGTCAGGGCCGCCCCAGCGCCGACGGTTGGCGCCGGAATGCCAGCCGCGAACCCTCATCCCCGAGGGTCGTGCGCTATGCTCCGCCCCCTGCGCCCGTGGCGGAATCGGTAGACGCAGCGGACTTAAAATCCGCCGCCTTCGGCATCCCGGTTCGACTCCGGGCGGGCGCACCATTGTCGTTTTCTACGGTAACCCGGCACCGCTTCCCGTCCGCCCAAGATCTAGCGTCGATTCTGGTACCGGTCCAACTCGTCAGGGTCATACCCCTGATCCATCAGCACCATTTCGTCGAGATCGAAGTTGAACTTCAGGACCCGCTCCAAGATGCGACGGGCGATGCGATCAAACCAGGTCTGGTTGCGCGATGCCTTCTTAGCCAGTGCGAAGCCGACCTTTGCCAGCACAACGCGGACAAAGTAGGGCTTCATTGCGTTGTCCCGTTCAGCTTGTTGATACGGCAGGGCAGTCCCTTCAGGTGCGGAATGCCTTGTTCAAGGTCGATGAAATCGTCGTCGTCCGGACACAGCATGGCGTCGGCGTAACGCAGGGCGCCGGACAGCTTGCCCAGCCCCTGCTCAGTTTCCGGCTTCCACCAACCATGGGGAATGCGAACCAGCCCATCGGGCATGTTGGGACGAACCCCGACCATGATCTCGATTTTTCCGGTGCGGGTTTCGACCTCGACCCATTCGTTTTCATCGAGGTGATACTGCCGCGCGGTGCCGGGACTGATGAACAACACCGGCTCAGGTTTGCGCGCGCGCATCTCCGGAATGTGCCGTCCGCCGGTCTGGAAATACTCGCCCTCGCGCACGCCGGTGAACATGGCCAAGGGGAAAGCGGGGTCGGCTGGTGGCTCGTCACGAAAGTACGGCAGCGGATCAAAGCCCAGGTCTTCGAGGATGGATGAGTGCAGTTCTACCTTGCCGCTGGGTGTGGCGAAGCCGGTCTTTTCGTATTTGCGGAATTCAAGCGTATCGGCGTGCACCTCGTAGGTGCTGGAGAATTCTTCAAAGCCGATCCCGAGCTTTGCGATGCGGTAATCGTAAAAATCTTCCAGCGTTTCCCACGGCACGACATCGGGCAGGCCGAGTGCATTGGCGGTGAGCTTCCACAGCTCGAAGGTGCTCTTGCATTCGCCTGGCGGTTCCATCGATTTCTGCGACGGTTTGTAGAGGGACAACCAGCCGTAGCCATCAAACATCCACGGCCGCTCCAGCCATGAGTCGCCGGGCAGCACGTAGTCCGCAAGCTGCGCGGTCGGCGTCATGACGTGCTCCTGGACGACGATCAGGTCCTGATTGAGCATGGCCTTCATGATCAGCGGCATGTTGGCGAAGCCCATCAGCGTGTTGTTGCCGAACGAGAACAGCGCCTTCACCGGGTACGGCCCTTCGCCCGCCATGGCGCGGAACACGGCCGAGGGGTTGGCCATAAAGCAACCGGTGACCTGGTTGGCGTACTCGTGGCCCCAGACGCGCTTGCACGGTTCGCGCAGGGCCGCCTGCCCGCGATAGGTGAACGCGGGATGTTTGTCGGAACCAAGCTGCTTGGCCTTCTGCTCCTCGGACAGGACATGGTGCATCTCGATTTCCGACTCCGAGACGATCTGCGGATGGAAGCCCATCAGGGCTTCGCCGCCTGGTACGTCGATATAGCCGCAAACCGCGCGCAGGATACTTTGCAGGCGAATGGCCGAAGTGCTGTTGCGCTGCTGGTCGGTGATGGGCGTCCATGGAATCACCGACGGCCCCAGCGTGGCGTACATGCGCGCCGCCTTGGCGATCATCTCGGCATCGCAGCCAGTGATCGCCGCCACACGCTCCAGTGGGAATTCGTCGACACGCTTTTTCAGGGCCTCGAATCCCACCGTCCAACGCTCGACGAAGGCCTTGTCGTAAAGCTCTTCGTCAAGAATCACCTTGAGCCAGCCGAAGGCCATTGCCGCATCAGTACCTGCCTTGATTGGCAGCCACAAATCGGCCATTTCGGCGCATTCGCTTTTGCGTGGGTCGAGCACGATCAACGTGCCGCCGCGCGCTTTCACTCGTTGTATCTGATTGTAGATGGGCACCCAGCTGTTCTTGCCAGGGTTGTGCCCGAACAGCACGATGAGATTGGTGTTGTCGTAGTCCGGCCAGGGGTACCAGCCGTAGGTCAGCCGATTGATCGCGGCCGTGTTACCGGCACAGAGGGCGACGCCGCTGATCCAATTCGGTGAGCCGACGTGATTCATGATTCGCCGACCCAGACCATGGTCAGTACCGGTATTCCACTGGCTGGTCGAGACGGCCCACGCTTCTGGGCCGAACTCGGCGATGATTTTCTTCAGCCGCTGGCCGATGGCGGCCATGGCCTCCTCCCAGCTCACCCGCTGCCACTTTCCGGATCCACGCTCACCGACGCGCTTCTGCGGGTAAAGCACACGGTCGGGGTTCGCGAAGTTTTTCGGCGCGACAATGCCCTTGATGCAGATGTTGTCCTTGAACAGGGGATTGTCGGAGGAGCGCACACGGGTGACGCGCCCCTTCTGGATTTCGGTGACCACGCTGCACGCGATATCGCAGCTTGCGCACAGGGCTTTGCGGGTTTCGACACCCGGCCGCTGATGCGGTCTCGGAATGCTGCGGCTGCCTGCCGCACTGGGACCAACAGATGGGACTCCGGGCACTGATGCGCTCCTATGGAATGACGGCGTCATGGCAATCTCGTTCGCGGATAGCCGTCCGGCCCGAGATGACAATTGATATTAACTACGTGTATATACACGCATATGACTGCCAAGCGCTACCACCTGCCTTATCTGGAAGAAGTTCGGAGCCAACGCCACGTATGCTTCGCAGAGCAGTTGCGCTCGGCTAATCGCGCGGTCTCGAAGCTTTACACGCAGCACCTCGGCGACTCGGACATCGGCATCACCCAACTGTCGCTACTGATCCGTCTCTACTATTTCGGCGAGATCACCATGTCAAAACTGGCGCAGCAACTGGAAACTGACCGCACCACCCTGGCGCGAAACGTTCAGCTTTTGGAGCGCAGTGGCCACCTCAGTATCGTCAGGGCTGACGACCGCAGATCGCGGCAGGTGCGCTTGACCGACAAGGGTTTCGAGTCCTTGCAACTCACAATTCCCCGCTGGCTGGACGCCCAAAACGATCTTCGCTCGCGCTTAGGGCACGACCCTTGGGACGCACTGTTCGCCGGTCTACGAGGGCTCGTGACAGTTGGGAACGAAATAGAGGAGTCGCACGGGGCTGGTCAGGCGCACAGCATCCGAAAGAAGCCCAGGGCTAAAGGCTCAACTGCCCGCCAACCCTCCGAATAGCCGGAGGTGTCAGGTCCCGGATGATTGACCACCCGGTGCGCGCCTGTTCCCCAACCCAATGAGGCATGAGCGGAATCTGCGCGTGGTTTGAGATCTAGGGATGCTCTGCACTAATGCTGTCAGCGCTGGCGATTCGTGTGGTTGACTCCGCTGTCATGGTCGAGCCCATGGTGACGGCAAGTTCGTGGTCAGA
>PAKU01000020.1 GCA_002706265.1 Polycyclovorans sp.
AACTCAGCGCCGATGGTAGTGTGACTCGATCATGTGAGAGTAGGACACCGCCAGGCTCTTAATACCAAACCCCCAAACAGAAATGTGCGGGGGTTTTTTGTTGGGCGACGCGATTAGGAAAGCCGACCCTTATTGGCTCATGGGGTCGGACCTCAGCATCATGGGCGCGTGCGATCGGGAGTGTGTCAACTTCGCCGACCCGCGTCTGTCAATCGGCACGTTCATGACGCAAGCATCTGCAGTTCCGCTGCAACGCTGTACGGGCGGCGGGAATCGCGACGACATTCCCTCGCTTACGCGTTGGGTCCCTGCACGCGGCTCATCCCGCTATTCCCATTCGGTCATCAATGAGACTCGCAAGTCCGCATGGTTAAAGGGATTTGCGGTGATCGAAATGGGGCATTACCGTCGCTTTTACCGTCAAAGCAGCTCATCTTTTGCTGGCGCGGGAGATGGAGCGATTTGCGCGGCGTCGACATTTTCAGCCCGATTGTCAATCGCGATACATCTTAGCGCGCTTCATCCAGCCTTGGAACGATCGAGTTTTCTCTCGCTTACGACACCACCCCGAGTGCCCTTGCTGCCTACTCGTTCCCGCCCAAGACGGCATCAGCGGCACGCAGTCAGAAATCTTGCGGCATAGCCGCTACTCGGGATTCAGGTAAACGCAAAATATCTGAAATACAACTAAACGACTGCTACGCTGCACTAGCCGCGCCACCCTCATCCACCCGACTCAACGGTGACTCACGGCCATGGAATGCATGATCACCAGGAAGTGCCCTCGCCCAGGAGAGAGCCTCTTCAAGGTTCAGGTACAGACTTGCATACGCCTTGCGCAGAAGTTCATCGGGCAACGCCCAATCCCACTTCTCGCGCTGTAGGTTGCGGACATCGGCCAGAAGCATGTCGAGCGGCGGAGGCTCATCCACCGCCGCATCGATAAGGGCATCGACGATGCTCTCGACACCCGAATCCCCCTTAGCGACTTCGATGCCCGGGCCGGCCGCATTGGCCGAATAGCCTCGCCGGCGGAGCAGGCAAGCCAGCGCTTCGTTGGCGGCATCCCCGAGCCAGGTCAGCAGCACCACTTCCCGCCCCTGGTCAATCACGAAGTCATTCGCTAGGTTTCGTTCGGCGTAGTTCGCCCTGCCCCCAGCCAGGAACCGCTTGGCCACTTCATCCAGAAACGGCGGCACATCGGAGGACTCGAACAATTGGCGCATTCGCTTATGTAGGGTGCTGCGGGCTACGCGAGCGGGCGCGGTAGGCTCCCGGCGCGCTGCCGGTCCAGACCTTGAATGCGCGCTGGAAGGCGGTGCTGTCGGTGAAGCCCAGGTCGGCGGCGATGGCGATGAGCGAGGCTTCGCTGCTGGTTAGGCGCACGATCGCCATGTCGCGCCGCAGTTGGTCCTTCAGTGCCTGGAAGGAAGTGCCCTCGGTGGCCAGGTGCCGCTGCAACGCACTCACCGACATATGCAGGCGCTGCGCGGTGACGGGCAGGTCGGGCCATTCGGGGTTGGCCAGCTGCAGCACCATGCGGACCCGCGCGCTGGCGCTGCGCTCGTTCAGGTGCGGCCCCACCACGTTGCCCGGCGTGGCGCGCAGAAAGGACTGCAGCGCGTCCCGATCGCGCCGCACCGGCAGTTTGAAGGCGTCGGCGTCGAACCAGGCGGCCGTGCGCGGCTGCCCGAAGCACAGCGAACCGGAAAAGATGCGCCCGTAGCTCATCGCATGGAGCGGCAGCGCAAAATTGAAGTCGAATCGCTGCGGCACCAGCCGGCCGCCGTGCAGCCACAGCAACAAGCGCCAGAACACGCGCAGCAGATGTGCATGAAGGAATTCGGCATGTGCGCCCGGGCCGCCGCGCATCTCCAGCGCGAAGCCCCCCAGCGCGCCCTCGGTCACGGGCACCAGCGTCACGTCGTCCTGCAGCAGGGCGAAGGATTCGCTCAGGCGACGCAGGGCGCATGACAACGAATGGGCAGTGAACGCGCTGCGCACCATTAGCGCGAAGCTGCCCGGGCGCATGGGTCGCTCATGTAGGTAGCCCAGGCACTCGTCGTTCAGGCTGTCCTTGACAGCGATAAATAGCGCGTTGAACTGCTCCACGGTTACGCGCGAATCCTCGAGCTCCAGCAGCGATTCGCTGATGCCGGCGCGCCCCAGCACGCCCTTCAGCCATTCTTGCGTGGCCAGCCCCTTGCCGCGCGCGCCGTCCAGCAGGCCATGCACGGCAAAGATAGGAGCGGTGAAGACGGGTTGCAGCATTGCGTGTGATCGAAGGAGCCAACGCCGGTCGCGCGGGCCAAAAGAAGTTATTTGTCAGTTGATTGAGGCAATCCGCTATCGCCCTTGCAGGGGCCAATTATTACGATTGTCGCATCCCCAAAAACACTTCGGCAGTGGCGCTGTGCGGAACGCCCGGTGCGGGGTCAGAAGCCAACATACAAGGAGACATGCCCATGCTGCCACAGCTGTATCGCCACGCCTGGATGGACCACGAGATCGACGCTTTTCGCGAGCAGGTGCGTCGCTACGTTGCCGCCGAATTCACTCCCCGGCTCGACGAATGGCGCCGCCAGGGCTACATCCCGCGCGAGGTCTGGCGTCTGTTCGGCGGGATGAGCTTTCTGCTGCCCGAGATGCCCGAGACCTATGGTGGTGCCGGCGCCAGCCTCGCCTACCAGCTGGTGGTGCAGGACGAACTGGCCAAGGCCGAGATGCCGGTCAATATCGCGGTGCACACCATCGCTTCGCATTACATCCTGGACTTTGGCACCGAAGCGCAAAAGCAGCGCTGGCTGCCCAAGGTGACGAACGGCGAGATGCTGGCCGCAATCGCGATGACCGAGCCGGGCTGCGGCTCGGATCTGAAGGCCATCTCCACCCGGGCCCGGCGCGACGGCGACTACTACGTGATCGACGGCGCCAAGACCTTCATCACCAACGGCTTCACCGGAAACCTGCTGATCGTCGCGGCGCGCACCAGTGGCGCGGGCAGCAAAGGGGTGTCGCTGTTCGTACTGGAGACCGAGAACCTGCCAGGCTTTCGTGTGGGCCGCCTGCTTGAAAAGATCGGCATGCAGGCCTCGGACACGGCGGAGCTNTTCTNCGACAGCGTGCGCGTTCCAGCCGACCAACTGCTGGGGNGCGTTGAAGGNCAAGGCTTTGGGCAACTNATGGGCGCGNTGCCCTACGANCGCATGGTCATTGCAGTGCCGGCGGCGGCCGTCATCGACCGGGCGTTGGAGCTCACCATCGAATACACGAAGCAGCGCAAGATATTCGGNGCGCCTCTGTTCGACATGCAGACAACGCGCCAAAAGCTGGCCGAGATGGCGACCATCGCGCATGTGGTGCGCAGCTTCGTCAACGACTGTACNCAGNGACTGCTGGACGGCACACTCGACAACGAGGCCGCCTACATGGCCAAGTGGTGGTGCACCGAACAGCAGTGCCGCGTGGTGGACGAGTGTCTCCAATTGTTCGGCGGCTACGGCTACATGGCCGAGTANCCGATCGCGCGGATGTATGCCGCTTCGCGAGTGCAGAAGATCTACGGCGGNGCCAACGAGGTCCTGAAAGACCTGGTTTCGAGGAAGCTGTGAACATGCCGCACACGTCGCACACGCTGCAGTTGCCNCTGCACGGCGTCCGTGTGGTGGAGTTTGAGGGCATCGGTCCAGGCCCTCTGGCCGCCAGGATGCTGGTCGACATGGGCGCCGAGGTGATCGCGCTGGCACGGGCCGAGCAGGCTGCTGGGGCGCAGCGGCTGGGCGGGNCGGTGGAGAACCCGCTGCACCGCGGNAAGAAGGTNGAGGTCATCGACCTGAAGTCGCCCGGTGGCAAGGCGCGCGCACTGGANCTGATTGCCCAGGCCGACGCNCTNATCGAAGGCTTTCGCCCANGGGTGATGGAGCGGCTGGGCTTNGGCCCCGCAGATTGCGCGGCGCNCAATCCCCGNCTGGTCTATGGCCGGATGACGGGCTGGGGCCAGGACGGGCCNCTTGCCCAGGCCGCGGGCCACGACCTGAACTACGTCGCGCTGACGGGCCTGCTGTCGCTGTCGGCGCACAGGGGGCAGGCGCCCATCGTGCCGCCCTCGGTACTCGGGGACGGTGCCGGGGCGCTAGGCATGGCTTTTGGCATCGCCTGCGCGCTGGTCGATGCACGGGCNACCGGCCGTGGCCGGGTTGTGGACGCAGCCATCGTGGACATCGTGGCCATGCTGGGCACGCTGGTGCACTGGATTCGCGCCAACGGGCAGATCGACGGCGCACAGCCGAGCCCGTTCCACGATTCGCCGTTCTATGACGTGTACGTCTGCGCCGACGGCGGCTTCATCAGCCTCGGCGCGATCGAGCCGCCGTTCTACGCATTGCTGTTGTCCAAGTTGGGCCTGGCGGACGTGAACCCTGCAGACCAGTACGACACGGCGGCGTGGCCAGCGTTGAAGGAGCGCATCGCGGCCCTCATCCGCACCCAGCCCCAGGCGCACTGGTGCGCGCTGCTTGAAGGCAGCGACGCCTGCTTTGCACCCGTGCTCAGCCTGGCCGAGGCAGTGCGGCATCCGCACAACGCGGCACGGGGCATCTACCAGACCACCTCTTTCGGCGCCATCGAAGCGGCCNCGGCCCCACGGTTCCAGGCACTCAACGCAACCACCACCCAGGAGACAAAGAAATGACTGCTACCACCCACATCGTCCGCGGCTGCCCGTCCACCACGGGCAACGACCGCCAGCTCAACACCACGACGCTGATCCGGCACGCCGCGCGCACCCATGGGGACCAGGAGATCGTCTACCGCACACCCGATGGCGGCTGGGATCGCTACACCTANGCNGACTGCTACGCGCGCNTCTGCCGCAGCGCCAATGCNCTGCGCGCGCTCGGTGTCGAGCCCGGCGACCGGGTCGGCATCCTGGACTGGAACAGCCGACGTCACTTCGAGCTGTACTGGTCTATTCCCGGCCTGGGTGCTGTCATGTTGCAGATGAATCTGCGCCTGGGCCCAGAGGACCTGGGCTACGTGGTCGACCACAGCAAGGTGTCCTACGTTTGCGTNGACGAGTCATTNCTACCCNTTGCCGAATCCGTCGCAGCGAATTCGCCCCAGATCAAGGGCTGGATTGTCATGACCGACAAGCCGCTGGACCAGATCAAGACCACGCTGNNNCCGCTGCTGCACTACGAANACCTGCTGGCCGCCGCCGACACNNAGATCGACTGGCCCGAGATCGACGAAACCTCGGCCTACAGCGCCTGCTATACCACCGGCACCACAGGCAAGCCCAAGGGCGTGTACTACTCGCACCGCGGCATCTATCTGCACTCCACGGCCATGGCCACCAATCTGGGCATGACGCTGGACGACTGCGTNATGCTCATCACNCCCATGTTCCACGGGCANTGCTGGGGCNTGCCNCAGGCCGCCACGCTGCTGGNCGACAAGATCGTGCTGCCGGGCCGCTANGNNGCCGANGACACCAAGCCNCTGGTTGACGCCATGATCGCNGAGGGNGTGACNNTCNCCAACGGCGCACCGGCCATCTTCCAGCCCATGCTGCAGTACATCGAGACGATGCNGGTCAAGCCGGACTTCAGCCGCATGCGCATGCTGTCNGGCGCCTCCGAGCCGCCGCTGTCGATGATGATCGGTTTCTACNANCTCACNGGTGCNGAGGTGGTGCANGNCTACGGCGCCACCGAAGCCACGACGCTGGTGACGATGAACCGCCTCAAGTCCACGCTCAAGAAGCGCNTGACCGAGGAAGAGNNNTGGAACCTCAAGCGCAAGCANGGTCTGGTGCTGACCGGGGTGGANATNCGCATCNTCGATGCCGACGACAAGGACTTGCCGCANGACGGAAAGTCNGCNGGCGAGATNTGCGTGCGCGGCCCCTGGATCACGGCCAGNTACCACGACATGNCNGANTCCGCAGACCGNTTCCTGGAAGGCGGCTGGTGGCGCTCGGGCGATGTCGGNACGGTGGACGAGAACGGNTACCTCAANGTNACCGACCGCATCAAGGACGTGATCAAGAGCGGCGGCGAATGGATTTCTTCCATCGACATGGAAAACCTGCTCATGGGCCACCCCGCCGTGCGCGACGCCGCNGTNGTCGGCNTTCCNCATNCGAAGTGGCAGGAACGGCCGCTNGCCCTGGTGGTGCTCNAGCCCGNCCAGCAGGCGACCCAGGAACAACTGNAGNANNACCTGNNCAGNGCCTTCNCCAAGTGGCAGTNGCCNGATCAGGTCCTGTTCGTCGAAGCCATCCCCAAGACCAGCGTCGGCAAGCTCGACAAGAAGCGCATNCGCGCCGAGCATGCGGGCCGCTACNCCGAGTGAGCCAACCTTTTGNNNCAGGAGAACAACATGAATGACCATGAACCCGTCATCGTNGGTGCNCTGCGCACCCCCGTGGGCAAGCGCGGCGGNCGCTTGCANAAATGGCATCCCGTCGANNTGNTGGNCGAGACGCTGCGCCANNTGGTCGAGCANTCCGGCATCAACCCGGCNGATCTGGACGANGTGATCGTCGGCTGCGTGCTGCAGTGGGACCAGCAGCACGGCAACCTNGGNNGNCATGCCGTNTTGGCGGCGGGGCTGCCCGAATCCGTNCCGGCNGTGACGGTCGATCGGCAATGCGGNTCNGGCCAGCAGGCGGTGAGCTTTGCCGTGCATGGNATCCNGGCGGGCGCNTACCANNTGGNCATCGGNGNNGGGGTNGAGTCGATGTCGCAGGCNCCNNTGCCGCCGTCGTTCAAGCCCGGCGCGCCGCTCGGCTCGCAATACAGTCCGCGCGAGCTGGCGCGCTACCAGGACAACCCGCTGATACCGCAAGGCGTTTCGTCGGAGTTGCTGAACACGCGCTTCGGTCTTACGCGTGAGACCCTGGATGCCTCTGCCGTGCGCAGCCATCGGCGCGCCACCGAGGCGACGCAGGCCGGCCGCATCAAAGATCAGCTGGTGCAGCTGACCGAGGATCCGGCCGACCCGAACAGCCCGATCGTCGCTGCCGACGAAGGCGTGCGCGCCAACCCCGACCCCGAGAAGATGGCCACGCTCAAGCCGGTGTTTGCCGCCAACGGCACCACCACCGCCGGCAACTCGTCGCAGGTCAGCGATGGTGCCGCCGCGCTGCTGATTGCCAGCCGCGCTTATGCCAAGCAGCACGGCCTGAAGCCGCGTGCGCGCTTCGTCAGCACCGCCGTGGCCGCCGCCGATCCGGTGATCCAGTTCACCGCCGTGCTCGATTCCACCCGCAAGGCACTGAAGGAAGCGGGCCTGAGCATCAACGACATCGATCTGTTCGAGGTCAACGAGGCCTTCGGCGGCGTGCCGCTCATGTTCCAGCAGGAATTCGGCGTCCCGGACGACCGCCTCAACGTCAACGGCGGCTCGATAGCCATCGGCCATCCGCTGGGCTCCACCGGCGCGCGGATGCTCACCGACCTGCTGTACGAGCTGGAGCGCCGGGGTGGTCGCTATGGCCTGCAGACCATTTGCGAGGCCTCGGGCACGGCCAACACCACCATCATCGAGCGGCTGGCATGAGCGGGGCCAACATGAGCGAATCCAGCGAAGTGCTCGTCAGCCGCGAAGGCGCCATCGTCACCTTGACCATCAACCGCCCCCGTGCAAAGAACAGCTTGAACCGCGCGGTATTCGATGGCCTGCGCGCGCAGCTTGCGCAACTGCGCGACGACGATGCCGTGCGAGCCGTCATCATCACCGGCGCCGAGGGCGTGTTTTGCGCCGGAGCTGACATCACGGCGTTCGAGGTGCTGCGCGCCGCGCCGCTGCTGGGCGATCGCGCAGCGACGGGCTGGGACTTCTTTTCGGAACTGGGGAGCTTCCCCAAGCCCGTCATTGCGGCGGTGGAAAAGGTCGCGCTGGGCGGCGGCATGGAACTGGCGCTGGCCTGCGACATCGTGATCGCCGGCGAGTCAGCCAAGTTTGGCGTGCCGGAAGTCAAGCTGGGCGCCATTCCCGGTGCCGGCGGCACCCAGCGCCTGATCCATGCCATCGGCAAGTCCAAGGCGATGGCTCTGCTGCTGACCGGTGATTTCATCGACGCCCGCAAGGCCTGCGACGTCGGCATCGTCGCCGAAGTGACGGCTGACGGCCAGGCCCTGCCGACGGCGTTGGCGATGGCCAGCCGGATTGCGGCCAATTCGCCGCTGGCCGTGGCGCTCGCGAAAGATGCGGCCTTGGCCAGCTTTGAAACTCCGCTCGCGCAGGGCCTGGAGCATGAGAAGCGCAATTTCTTCGTCGTTTTGCGTTCGGCCGACAACCTGGAAGGGCAAGCGGCATTCCTGGACAAGCGTGCCCCCAACTTCACTGGCCAATAACGCCTGTCTGTCATCTATCAAGGAAAAACCATGAAACTGAATTCCGACATTTCTGCCGTCATCACCGGGGGGGCTTCCGGTCTGGGAGCTGCCACGGCCCGGCTCTTGGCCAGCCACGGCGTCAAAGTCGCCATCTTCGACATGAATGAAGCCGTCGGCCAGGCGTTGGCAAGCGAGCTTGGCGGCGTTTACTGCAATGTGGACGTGACGTCCGAGGAGCAGGTGGACGCAGCCTTCGCCAAGGCCCGCGCCGCGATCGGGCAGGAGCGCGTTCTGGTCAACTGCGCCGGCACGGCCGACGCCGTCAAGACTGTCAGCCGCGACAAGAAAACCGGCGAAATCCGCCCATGCGCGGCAGATCGTTTCAATCGCATCATTCAGATCAACCTGGTGGGCAGCTTCCGCTGCATCGCCAAGTCAGCTGCGGGCATGTTGACGCTCGCGCCGCTGGCCGATGGCGACCGCGGCGCCATCGTCAACACCGCTTCGGCCGCCGCGCAGGACGGCCAGGTCGGCCAGGCCAGCTATGCGGCCAGCAAGGCAGCCATCGTGGGCATGACCCTGCCAATCGCGCGCGACATGATGGACGAAGGGATCCGGATCAACACCATCATGCCGGGGATCTTCGGTACACCGTTGCTGCTGGGCCTGCCGGACAACGTCAAACAGGCGCTGGCGGCCAGCGTGCCCTTTCCCAAGCGTTTAGGCGACCCCGATGAATTCGCGCAGGCCGTCGAGTTTCTCGTTACTTGCGGCTACATGAATGCCGAGTCCATTCGTGTGGATGGTGCCATTCGCATGGCGCCGCGCTGACGCTGAAATTTTGATCAATCAGGGAACGTCAGCATGCCTGGAAATCCGGTAATTCTCGAAAAGAATGGTGCCGTCGCGACCATAACACTCAACTCGCCAAAAAAAATGAATGCGTTGAGCACGTCGGTCGTAAACGTGCTCGCTGGTGTCATTGCAGATGTCGAACGCGATGGCTCGATTCGAGCTTTGCTGCTGCGCGGCGAGGGCCGGATGTTCAGTTGCGGAGGCGACATCGAAGAAATGGTGGCCGCAGGCGATGCGTTGTCTACCTTGGTCGATGACGAACTGAGAGTGGCCGAAAGCATGATTCCTCAATTCGCCAGCCTGCCGTTCCCGGTAGTCTGCGCCGTACAAGGCGCGGTAGCCGGAGGCCGGAGGCGGTCTCGGGCTTGCCTTGGCCTCTGACTACCTGATTGCCGCAAGTGGGACGAAGTTTGTGGCGGCCCATACCGGCCTCGGATACGCGGGGGATTTCGGCATCAGCTGGCTACTTCCACGCGCAGTGGGTGGACGACGCGCACGAGACATGATCTTGACCAATCGCGTAGTCAGTTCGGACGAGGCCTTGGCCTGGGGATTGGTCGAGAAAGTGGTTCCTGGCGAGAGCCTGCTGGGCGAAGCGCGGCGTATGGCGGTGCAATTTTCGGTCGGACCAACGCAAGGTTATGCGGGCGCCAAGCGCCTGCAACTCGCTGCCTTCGAGAGTGATCTGGCGACCTCATTGAGGCTGGAGGCGGCCGAAATGAATCGAGCCTCGAAAACCACAGATTCGCTGGAAGCGGTTCACGCGTTCGTCGCAAAGCGAGTCCCGCAGTTTGCCGGACGCTGAACGGCTGTAGACGCATCCGGTCGGTAGGTGCTCAATCGCTGCTGGCGTCAGGTAACGGATAAACCCTGCTGCCGTCGGATTTGCCAGGATAGGGTGCCACCATGTACCTGCCCAGAAATCAGCATGCCGAGTCGTTGTTCGATGACCGGCGTCCATGGCACCAAGCTGAACCCCATACCATCATCGAGCATGGCAAAGCGGCCACTGGCGAGCATGAGGCTGCGCCGGTAGATGCCGGTCACGCGCTGGCCATCGGCCGCCAGACGGTGTTCCAGCCCGGTTTCGGTGGCAATATCCTTGGCAGCCCGAATCACATCCCGATCGCGTAGTGTCGCCAATAGATTGCGCGCGAGGATTACGCGCTGCCCGCGCCGCTCTGCCAGCCCCTGTTCGGCCAGGAATTCGGCGCGCTGCTGCATCGCCTGGTTGACCTCGCTGCCAAAGCCCAGGTTGCCCAGGCCCGAGCCGCCGCCGATCAACTGCTGGTCGAGCCAGGTGGCTCCGATCACGCGGGCCTGCCGCTCGATGGGCAGGTGCGATTTCAGCTCCACCGCCACGCCGCCCAGGCGCTGCGCATCGTAGCGACGGCCCTGCTCGGGCAAGTCGTCCGGCACCTTCCATAGCCCCTCGGCCACCCGTTCCACGATACCGGCACGGCGCAAGGCTTCCAGCCGGCGGACGTGGGACGCGACCACTTCCTGCGGATCGCGGCCGGGCACGGCCTGACCCTGCGCGATGGCAAGGTGGTGGTCGGTGCGGTACAGGCCATCGCTCGCCAACGCGGCGATGTTCTTGTCGGCCGCGCGCACGTCAGCCGATCTCCTTGCCTCCACCACGGCGCCGGTCGGATAGTTCGCCAGCTCGTCGCGGGCGTTGAGCGCAACGTAGTGGGCCTTGCCGTCCACGCCGTCGATGACCAGATAGCCCCGGTCGTGCAGTTCGTCGGCCAGCCCCTTCGCGGCCACGCGGCCGAGGATGGTTCGGCCATCGTCCCCAGGCTCGAACACCGCCAGTTCGCGTGGCTCGCCGCGCATGGCCCGCTGCATGGTGCGGATGATGTCGCCGCTCTCGCCCAGGGCGCGCAGGGTCTTTTCCGCATCGTTGTGGACGGTCCACGTGCCGGGCTGGGCCTCGTCGGCCAGGCCCAGGCGCTGCAAACGCTGCAACCTGCCGATCAGCAGCAGACGCTGGCGTTGCAGTCGGGGTTCGTTGAGCCGTTCGACATGCACCATGCCATCGTCGCCGGCCTCGCGCTTCAAGGTGCGATCCAGGCTCGTCCACCGCTCCTGATCCACCTCGCGCCGCAAGGTCTGCTGGATCTCCAGCTCGGTGCGCGGCCCCAGCCATTCGGTCGCCAGTTCGGCGGCGCGATGGCGGAACCCATCGGCGATGTAGTCGCCCGCGATGATGAGGTCTTTGCCGGTGTCGTCGCGCCCGCGCACGACGATGTGCGTGTGCGGGTTGTCGGTGTTCCAGTGATTGACGGCCACCCAATCGAGGCCCGTGCCAAGGTCGGCCTCCATGCGACCCATGAGGTGCCGGGTATAGGTGCGCAGGTCTTCCAGCTCCGCGCCATCTTCGGGCGAAAGGATAAAGCGGAAGTGATGCCGGTCGTCGGCGCAGCGTTCCTTGAACGCATCGAGGTCGGCGGCATCGGTCTGCGGCCCGTAGGCTTGGCCCGACTCGCCATCGCGGCCCACACCATCGCGCTCGATATAGCGCAGGTGCTTGGCAAGCGACTGCGGGCTGGCTCGGTGCTGATTGAGCAGCAGCGTCTTGATGGTCACACGCCGCGACATGGACGTGAGCTTCGCCCCCGCGAAGCGCGCCGCCGTGTGGCCGCGTCCCAAGCGTGAGCCGGGCCGCTGGCCGGAGCCGGCACTCTTGCTACTGCCACCAGGACGGCGCACCGAGGACTTACCGCCGCTGGCCTTGCCCGCCTGCTTGAGTACCTTGGAGACGAAGCTCTGGCCCCGGTTCTTCGGGGCGCTGGGACGGATGCGGAAATCGTCGTCGCGGCGGTCGGTCATGGCTGTGCTCCTTGCAAGTTCTGGCGTGTCCGGGCGTGCGAAGCACGCGGACATGCCCGCATCGGCGCGGGCTTCGCGCCCCACGCGGCACGGTGGCGAAGCCGCTGCGTGTCGCGCCACCCCCATGTGCAGACTGGCTTTGCGGGCCGACAGGTGCCGCACCCTTTTGTCTTGCCTTCCGCATTTGCCTCTCGCATCCGCTCCCGGCAACTGCGGCCCGGTGGCAAGGCTGCACCAGCAGCCAGCGCACCGGCGAACACGGCGATGGCCGCAGGCCAGCCGTGTTCGAGGCAAGACGCCTGCACGTGGGACGGCTGCGCCGGAGGCAGCGCGAAGTGCCGCGCGGATGCGCTCGCACTGCACGCACGACGACACCGCGACAGCAGCCCGAACGACACGCCCAATAGCACGACGATGCGCAGCGAATCGGCGGCCGTCATGGGCGCGACTCCAACCAGACCGGACGCGCAACGCCGATCACGGCGGCTGCGCTGACCGGCCCGAAATACCGGCTGTCGAACGACGCCGGATTGGTGACACTGAGCAGGAACAGCTCGCCAGGCCGAAGGCGGTGGCACTGCTGCCAGGATGGCAGCGGCCGGCCCCAGCGATCGGCAGACAGCACGGCGGCCGAAGGCACGCCGTCGATAAGGACTCTGCCGTCGGCGATACACACCTCCTGCGGCGCCACCGCGCCCACGCGCTTGAGCAACGGGATGCGCGTCGGCAGGTAGCCGCGCTGCGCAGCGAGCGCGGCAGCCTCGGCAGGCAGCGGCACCAGCACGATGCTGCCCACGGACAAAGGATGTGGCGGCGAGCTGGTGCGATGGTCGAGCGGATCGACGCGATACCAACCGACCGCCACGCTGTCGGACGGGTTGTAGGTCAGGCGCGGCAGTGGATGCACGAAGGCCGCCCAGGCCAGCGCAGCGAGGCCGCAGACGGACAGGCCCGCCAGCACGATGCGAGCGCGCAGGCGCGAGCGAGGATGCGTGACAGCAGTGGAAACAGAAATCGTGGTCATGACAGCGCTCTCCCGGCCAGCCAGGCGGCGTGCCGCTCGGCGCTGTATTCGGGCAACTGCAGGCGCGCCGCGAGCCGGTTGCCCAGCGTGCGCCAGTACGCGGGCGAAGCGCCAGCAGGCACGATGCCCAGCGCCTCGATGGCGTCGATGCGTGCCAGCACCGCACGCACCGACTGCTCACCCTCGGCGTGCAGCAACAGGCGCGCGCCTGGCTGCACGCCGGGGATGCGCTGCGCGCCATCCATCGACATGCACGCCTGCATCACCATGAGCTGCCAGCGGATCGTGCCGTAGTCGTTGGCCTGCCAACGGATGCGGCAGAGAACCGCATTCGGAGTGAACACCGCGCAGCGGCGCCAGCGATCCAACCGGATGATGTGAGCAGGATCACCGAAGCGCAGGTAGAGGTCGAAGCGTTGGTCGATGTATGCGAGCGCAACGCGCGTCAGCGGCACGCCGTCGGCCACGCCGACAGGCGGGATGGACGGCGGTGCCGATGCAGTCGAAGTCGTTGAGGCGGACGTGTTCATGAGGACTTCTCCGGGAATTCGCGCTCCAGCAGCGCGCGCAGCAGATCGGCCACCGTCACGCCTAGCGTGAAGGCCGATACCTTGATGCGCGCCCGCATGGCGGGCGTGATGTCGAGGGTCAGGCGAGCTGTGTAGAGGTCGCCTTTCTGGAGGTCATCGGCGCTGCCCTGGCGAATCCACGCCTCAGCGTGCGGATTCGCGGGCGGACGCGCGCCGATACCGACGCGCTTTGCCGTGCGCTTGCTGGCGGGACTGCTCATGACGGCCACCGCAGCAGTTCATCGACCAGCGCAGCGATTTCGCGCGCGGCGGCGCTGTCCGGCGCCGTCTCGCGTGCAAGCCGGCCAGCGGCCACGCTGTCGGCGAACACGATGCGCTGATGCATTTCCGCGCGCAGCGCAGGCAGCGGCTGCTCGGCCAGCGCGCCACGTGCCTCGCGTCCGATTACGGTGGTGCTGACGCGCCGATTGATGACGAAGGCCGCGCGCAGCGCTGGCCGGAACACCTGCGCCTCGCGGATCAGCGCCACCATCTCGGCAGAAGCCCACAGGTCGTAGGGGCTGGGCTGAACCGGGATCAGCACGCGCTCGGCCGCCAGCAGCGCGGAGCGCGCCAAGGCGGCGATGCGCGGCGGGCCGTCGATGACGACATGATCGGCCCGCCTGGCGAGTTCTGGTGCTTCCTGATGCAGCGTTTCGCGTGCGAGGCCCACGGCGCTGAACAGCCTTGGCAAACCTTGCTGGCTGCGGCGCTGTGTCCAGTCCAGCGCGGAGCCCTGTGGATCGGCATCCAGCAGGATGACCGACTGCCCGCGCATCGCCAGCTCGCCGGCGATGTGGGTGGCGAGCGTGGTCTTGCCCACGCCGCCTTTTTGGTTCAGCAGCGCGACGATCATGGCCTGGCCCTCCGCGTTGGAAAGCCTGGCTGTTGCAGCTGGATTTCGGGCAGCGTGGTGGTTGTCCACCGTGGCGCGGCGCTTCTACTATCAGTTAGATGTTTTAAGTTAGGGAAGTTAAGGGAGGCCGAAACCCGCGCCAGCATTGGCTTTGCGGCCGATGGACACGCCTGATAGCACGATAGTCCCACGCCTGATAGCACGACACCGGGCACGCCTGATAGCACGAGTCCGTCCACAGGGCGCGCACCGTTTATCCCCGTGCCGCGGACGGCACGGGACGCCCTGGCCGGAACGTCAGCAGCTCGGCGCCATCCAGCCGCTCGATGCCCAGGACGTAGCCCGGTAGCGACTGCCGCGCCACCAGGGCGCGCAGGTCGCAGGCGAAGTCGTAGGGCTTGGCCGTGCTGCCCGACTTGCGGTGCAGGTGCCGGAAGTCGAATTGCCAGCCGCCCGGCTGTCGCCCGCCGTGCTTGCGCACCAGACGGTACAGCCACCGCTCGATCCCGCCCGTCAGCTGGAAATACGCCGGATCGATGGTCAGCACCAGCGCGGCATCGAGCACGCCCGCATAGAACCAGTCCGGCAGGATCAGCTCCAGCCCCAAGGGCGTGCCCTTGGCATCGGCCAGCTCCTTCCACTCGTTGATCCACGAGAAGCGATGCAGGCGCCGCCCAGTCGTCTCGCGGATCGACGTGGCCACCGTCGTGGATTGCAGGCGATCCAGCGCCGCCTTGAGGCGCTGGTAGTCTCGCAGCGACGTACCGCGCCCGATGAAGCGCAGGATCTCGTAGGGCGTGGCCTGCATCAGCCGCGACGGGCGCAAGCCCGCGTCGCGGGCTTCCACGATCTGCGAAGCCGCCCAGATCAGCACGTCCGCGTCCCAAATCGTGGCGATGCCGTGCTCCTGCGTGCCCTCCACGCGGATCGTCACGCCGCTGGCCTGGAAGTCGATGGGCGCCGTGCGCCGCGACTTTGCCAGCGAGAAGAACGGAAAGGCCATCAGGTCCTGGCTGTCGCGCGGCGCCATGTTGCCCGGCAAGGCGCGGAACAGATCGAGCTGTTCGCGCTCCTGCCTGACTGCCCCGGATGGGCTGGACATGGCGAAGGCCACCCGCACTCCAGCGATCAGCGCGCACGGCTGTCCGCCGAGTGCTGCTCGGCGTATTCGGGATCGGACGTGCTCTCGAAGCTGCGATCCGCAGCCCAGGCATCGAGGTCGGCCACGGCGTACATGACGCGGCGGCCGAACTTGCGAAACTTGGGGCCGCCACCCAGCACGCGCTGCTTTTCCAGCGTGCGCGGCGACAGCCGCAGGTAATCGGCAGCCTCGTCGTTGGTGAGATAACGCTGCGGTTGCGCGGCAGCGGTCGAGACAGTAGCGGCAGGCCGCAAGGGAGCAGGACGCATGGTGAGAACCTCCATCGGTTGCAGGGCTCCGGCCACACAGCGCAACCGGATGGAGGCAGTCTCAGAAAACGAAGCCCTCGTGCTCAGGGTCGTTTTGCGCTCTCTTCAAAACGACCCTTCTCAAGCGGCGGCAGTTGTGCTAGGCGGCGATAGCCGCCGCGCATCAGCGCATCGCCGCGCCGCACCAGGCGGCGCACCTTGGAGCGCAGGCCGCCGTCGCTGTACCAACCAGCTGCGGCATCCGCGCCGAACAAGCCTTCAGCTACGTCGCGTAAGGACGCACCCGCCAGGGTCGCATCGAGCGCCTGCAGGGTGTGCAGCTCCAGCAGCGCCGCAGGCGGTGGCCTGGGCCGCGCCATTGGCGCAGGCGTGTCGGGCACATGCGTGGTGCCGTGACCGCGGTGGGCGTAAGCCACGGCCATGCCGTCCTCCAGGCCAGGCGCCAGCGCATAGCGCAGGCAATGGCCTGAACTGCGCGCGATCAGCGCCAGGCCCTTGCCGTCATGCAGCAGCTGCTTGTGACCGGGGATGCACCAGAAGGCGAAGGCCGCAGCGTCAGGCGGCGGATCGGCATCCGGGTGGAGCTGCACCACGGCTTCATGGCCAGGCAGCCAGGCCGGATGCGCGTCACGCGCATCCAGGGCCGGGTCTTCCAGCAGACGCAAGCCCCAGCGATGCGCAGCATCGAGGCGGCGCGCACGGTGGAGCCAGTCAAGCCGGTAATCGGGATGGCGGCGCAGATACTCCCAGGCCAGTGCCAGCGTATCCAGGCACAGCACGTAGAGGTAGGCGGCAGTCGGATACCAGTGCGCGAGGTGGTGCGGTTCGGCCATGACGCAAACTCCCGTAGAGCAGGACGGCCGTCACCGGTTTCACACGCAAACGTCACCGCATCGAACTAGCATCCAATCGTGAATAAGCTGGTAGATTAGTAACTTGCGTGTCAAGACGAAAAGCATCCGATGGATTGCGTGGATCGTCTGAATGCGACGGTGGCGCGCGAGGAAATGCGGCCTCCTGCGATACCCACCGTGCCCGATGGCACGGCCGGCATCATGACTGTTTGCGTCAGGATGGCACCGGTTTGGTGCAACAGTGCGAACTAAGACCTGACAGGTCTGAAGCAAGACCGAAATAGTCTCAATGCGCCCGGCTAGACCGTGGCGCGAACGGCTCAATCGAGGACGGAACCGTTCTCCTTAGCCAGCCGCAGGTACTCCGACAACGGGCGCACCGCCCGGAAATACCGATCCCGCATGACGGGTTGCTGGCGTGGCCCGACGATGGAAGCCAGGTCGGAAAGTTTCACCGTCCCCAACTCGGGCATGCTGATTCCCAGGTCGATCAGGCCGTAGGCCGTGTCGCCATCGACGGGATCGAGCGAAGTCAGCAGCCAGGTGGCGTGCGCATCTGGCGTGAACAACCGCACCACGGGCAACGGGTCATTGGCCAAGCCAGCGGCCCGGACCCGGCCGTGTTCCAGCAGTTGCTTGCGCTCGTCCTCGGTGATGAGCCGGTTCATAGATACCCCCTCATTCGTACAAAACCGCCGAAGAGTGAAAGCGCAGAACCGTATCGGCGGGTTTGAGGAAAGGCACGCAAGCGGCTTTGCGCTTCCGTCCAAAACCGCAGATACGGATTTCCGTAAAAGCACAAAAGCGGTAGGTTTACATGAATGAACACTATAGGTTGTAGTCCTATAGGGCGCAATCGACTGTCATCTTGGATTTTGGGGAGATCCAAGGTTGGCAGCGAAACATACATTGTCGGAGGCACTAAAGACCATCAGGAAAGCGCGTGGATTGAGCCAGGAGGCGTTCTCCGACGTGTCCAGCCGCACCTACATGAGTACGCTGGAGCGCGACCTCAAAAGTCCGACCCTGAACAAGCTCGCCGAGCTGTGCGAGGTCATGGAGATCCACCCGCTCACGCTGCTGACGCTGGCCTATGCCGGCGACGACCTGCAGCAGGTCGATCAACTGCTGGCGCAGGTGCGCCAGCAGTTGGAGACTGTGACGAAGAAGAGTGACACGCCATAGCGTGCGACGTCGCTGGCGTGGCCGATCCGGCGCCGCCGGTTCGGGGACTGCAGGGGCGCCAAGCATCGCGCGGCGGGGATAGGCCGCAGGGCTTTCCCCGGGAAGCAAGCGAAGCGCGCAGCGCCGTAGGCGCGAAGGCGTGAGGGATTGAAGCCGGATGGCCGTGACGGCGAAGTCGGCACGGGGCGCAGCCCGCAAAGCCCGGCGGTGCAAGGCACCGACACGCCCGGCCATTCTTGCAACCGAAGGCTGCAACGCCCAGGAAGCAACTCGACACGGCGCAACCCAGGCGATGGTGTCGCCTCCTTGAAGTGCCGCGAAGGCAGCACTGCGCCCCGCCGCGGTGGACGGGGCGCTGGCGGCCGTCAGGCCGCCTGGGGCTTGCTGCGCGACCAGATCAAGTCGTGCGTGCCGTTCTCGCCTTCGATTAGCCGGGCATAGACCGTTGCCGGAAACGAAGGATCATCCAGGGTCACAGAGATGTACTCCCGCCCAGCTTCGCTGGTCTTCTTCCACGCCGCGCCGATGTCGTGACTGGCCGCCTGCAGGCGGAAGTCCGGGGCCTTCTCGTTGTCGCCCTTGTCGTTGGGCACCAGCTTGACCTTGACGTTGAGCGTCAGGGTGCGAAGCGTGCCGGTGAAGCCGTCTTTGTCTGCGGTGAAGGTGCCGATGTTGGCCATGATGGATCTCCTTTTGGTGGAACAAGGTTCGCGCCCATCGCGTCCTTGTTGTGATCCGGCCGGCGGGGGACGGGCGGGCTGCACCGCTTGCGGGCGCAACGCAGTGGAGCACCGGGAGGAGAAAACAATTTGGCCCGCGAGGAATCTGCGCAGCAGAGGGGAAATTGTTTTCGCTGGACGGTTGCAGCCATGAAGCCCGAGGCGCAGCCGCGCCACCGCCAGGATTCACAACAACACAAGGACGCCTTGGGCCGAACCGCACCGAACGGAGGCAGGGCCGGCTCGGCATCCCCGCACAAAGGCTGCACCGGCTCGCCCACTGACGCGGGCCAGGTCAACCACCCGACGACAAGCGAAAACGCCCCGGCCGCACCGAGCGGCGCCGGTCTTGAGGCGTGGCGTGGAAGCTCCATAGCGAGGCCGGGCGGGCTGTCCGTGAACCGTCCTTCGTGACGTGATGGGTGAGAACCTCCAGCGTTGAGGACGGCACCGATTCGCACAACCTGCCGCAGCAAGCTCCAGCGTGTTCGCCAACCCGTCCATTGCGGCGAGGCACTGGCCGGCCCGATCCGGCACAGCCGGTTCGGTGGTATCGAGGGGCGCCAAGCCTGCGCGGCGGGGATGGGCCTTGCGCCCATCCCCTGGAGGCAAGCGCAGCGCGCAGCGCCGCAGGCGCGAAGGCGTGAGGGATTGAAGCCGGATGGCCGTGACGCCGGAGTCGGCACGGGGCGCAGCCCGAAAGCCCGGCGGCGCAACTCGCCGACACGCTCACCTCACGCTGTCATTCTTAAAGCGCGCGAATGGAAACGTAGGCAACCTTCCCATCCGTGGAAAACCGCACTTCGTCAACCCAAGATCCAGCAACTCCGGGATGGTCAGCGCTTTCGAGCGTGACATTTGGCGGGAGACTCAGAACGCTTCTCGCAATCTCCCTAACGCGCGCCGTGTCACCGACAGAGGTGTTGAAAGACCCCCTGTCGTGACGAGAACCATCGTCATTCCATGAGGCCTGCATACCTTTTGAGCTGGTGTGCTTGCTCCTTGCAATGTGGATGTGACGTTTCAAGGGAATGCTTGGATTTTCCGGGTCAACACGGTACATCCAGTCTTTATGCCCAGAATGTTCCCATCGGCTTTCCAATGTGATTTGCAGGCCGCAGCGCTTCAAAATTTCCGACGTGACTTCAATCAAAATTTCGTCCGGATCTTTCTCTGCGTCAAGGTCCTTCAAAATATCAGCAAGCTTCATCTAGATTCCCTCCTGAAGACACTGTTTTACAAACATGAAGCAAGCAATATGAGGGGGCCAGCCGAAATCTCAATGCCGCACTGAGCCATTGCGAAGGCTGCGGCGTTCTGATTGGGCTATTGGCCTTCAACACCGGGCGCGGCCACCGCCGCGCCCGGATTTTTTGAAGTTCACCGCGCCCAGGGCGGAACGGCCTGGGCGCGGTGTTGACGACGGTTATTCCTTCGTCTCGATGATCCACCACATGGCGCGCACCAAAGCGCGGCCCGTGATGGGGTGAATATCGGTGAGGTCTGCGCGGGCCGTCCAGCCCGAGGGCGGGCGGTAGCCGCGCACGTCGCCATCGCCGTGCCAGCGGCGAGCGCGTACCGTGCCGGGGGAGTAGATCGCCGCCATGCGCGGGCGGCTGGTGGTGGTGCGGGTCATGGGGGGTGCTCCTGACAGCGAAGCGCCCCGGTCGAGGCCGGGGCGCGCGCCTTCAGCGCGGGTCAAGCGGCCAACACTTCAGTGGGTTCATCCGCCTCGGTGGCGACTTCCTCCGCACCGTCCTGCGGGCCTTTCTCGGGCCCGTCTTCCGTCTTGAAGATGGCAGGCATCCAACCCTTGCCGTTCACCAGCCGCTCGGCCTCGCTGGCAATGTCGGCCTTCTTGAGCTTCGCCAGCCGATTGACGCTCTCGGGCGCAAATTCGCCCACGGCTTGCAGAACCACCACCTTCGGAACGTGCTTGAAATACCCTTCGGCGGTCGGCTTCCACCATGCGGCCATATCGAGGCCCACGGCCTGCGCCAGTTCCGCACCGGGTTGCTGCGCCGTGGCGCGCGGTGTCACCACATCAACCGTCGAGGCCACGCACACCGCCAGCAACTTGACCAACTCGCCTTGCTCCATCGCCAGCAGCGCGGCGAACAGTTCGGCACTGTCCTCGGGTAGCTTGCCGCTCCATGCCTCTTGCAATTCGCGCAGTGCCACGGCGGCAGGCGATTCCGGCCAGTCCGGGGCCATGCCTTCCAGCCGGTCCTGCACCGTGAGGCGCACGCCCAGCGGTAGATCGTGGCCGTAGTAGCGGCCTCGCAAGACGGTCTGCACCATGCCATGCATCAGCGCGGCCAGTGCGACTTGCGGATGCTGGGCCACTTCGATTTGCAGCGCAGCGGTGCGATGGGCGCTCAGGCGCTGGGCCAGCCGGTCGGAAATCGCTGCGGCCTTGGGCGCTTCGTCTTCCTCGCCTTCGTCATCGCTGGCAGCATCCGCGCCACTGAACCCTAGGCGCAGCTTTTCGAGCGTGCGCAGCGCCTTGGCCTCGGCCTCGCGCAGCAGCCCGCGATGAATCACGGCCTCGCCGTTGCGGTCAATGGTGACGATGGCCCCGGCTGCGGCCTTCACGTTCGCGGCATATCCCTGCAAGCCATCCTCCAGCGCCTGCAACTGCTCGCCCAGCCGCTCGCCTTCCTCTTGCAGCGCGTCGGCCTTGTCCTCGTCCTCGGCGTCCACCGCGGCATCCACCGCTTCGGCGACCTCCTGCATCTTGGCTTGCAGCTTCTCGATGCGCTGCGCTTCGCGCTTGTTGGGTTCGCGCCGCTCTCTCGGAGCACGCTGGAAGGCGTGCAGGTCAGCGTGGGTCACGCCCGGCGTGGCATCGGCCCAAGCCCAGCCCTCGGCCTTCACTTCGGCGGCGATGCCCGCCAGCTTGTCTTGTGCCAGCCGTTCCAGCAGCGCGGCGTCGGTCAGGTACACGCCCGTATCACCTTCCGCGAACAGGTCGCGGCGGATGCCGCCGCCTGCGGCTTCGTAGCTGTCCAGTCCGACGAAGCGCACCAGAGGATGGTGGTAAGCGTCAATCTCGCGCTCGGTGAGGCGTTCGCGCAGCGCGGACGGCTGACGTTGCCATTGCGGCGCATCGTAAAACGCGCTTTCCTGCGCGGCGTGGTCGTCGGTGATGGAAAGGGCCATCAGTTGGTCAAGGCTCACGGCGTCGGCCCGGTAGTCCGCCATCAGGCGCGGCGAGACGTTCGCCAGCTTCAAACGGCGCTGCACCACCAGCGGCGTGACGGAGAAATCCGCTGCAATGTCCTCAATCGGTCGGCCTTCGGCCACCAGCGCCGCGAAGGCTTCAAACTGGTCGGCCGGGTGCATGGCTTCGCGCTGCACGTTCTCGGTGAGGCTCGCCGTGCGTGCGGTGCCATCGGCCACCTGCAGGCAAGGCACGTCCCAATCCTTGGCGATGCGGTGCTTTTTCGCCAGCAACTTCAATGCGGCCAGCCTGCGCCCACCGGCCACCACCTCGTAATGCAGGCCATCGGCGGCGGGAATCACGATCAGGTTTTGCAGCAGGCCCACGCGCTGAATGGACGCGGCCAGTTCAGGGATGGACATGCGCGGGACAGCCTTGCGCACGTTGCGGCCCGTGGGACGCAGCACCAACCGCGAGAGCGGAACCAGAATCATGTGCTTGCTCGGGTCGGCGGCTTGCAGCACATTGGCGCGGGTGTCGAGGGCTTGGGTTTCGATGTAGGTAACGGCGTTCATGGTGAATCTCCAATCGAGTGAAGCAAGGGAATGGAGGGGAAACCGCCCCTCCGGCGGGGGAACGGCTAAGCTTTGAGGGCGCGCATGCCATCGGCCAGCAGCCACAGGGCGCGGTTCAGTCGAATGTCGGAATCAATGCCCTGCACGGGCCGGGTGCTCTGGCGGCGTCCATTGCTGCTGCGGCCATGCAATCCGCCCTTGGTCAAGTTCTCCTGCGTGCGGTTGAACACACTCCACAGGTCGGGGCGGCGGTCTTCAAACCGGCGCGGCATCAGGATTTGCGATTCCGTGACGGGCGCGGGCTTGTTCGGGTCGTCGTACTTGAGTGCCAGCGCGGCGCGGGCGAACACTTCGGATTCACCATCGTCCAAGGTGATTGCGCGCATGGCATCGCGGGAATCGCGCACGCGGTCAAAGCCGCTCAGTACCTGATACGCGCCTTCGATCACCAGTCCGGCCACGTCGCCTTTGTGGGGCACGCGCACATCGGCCACCGTGTCACCACAAACAAGGCCATTGCTGCAAACGAACCTGAACTGGCCCGCCAGCATCTGATAGCTGCTCGTGCCATCGTGCGAGTTCAGCAGCACAATCTCGTTAGCTTCCGCGCCGTTGATCTGGCTGGCGTGGCGCAGACGCAGCATGTGTTTGGTGTGCTCGCGCTTGCCTTCATCGCGCACGCGGGTCTGCGTCACCATGAAGGGCTGAAACCCCTCCTTGCGCAGTTCGGTCAGAACCGCAGCCGTGGGGATGTAGGCGTACCGCTCGGAACGGCTCTCATGCGGGGCATCCGCGAAGATGGACGGGGCCACCCTGCGAATCTGGTCATCCGACAGCGGGTAGTCGCTGCGCAGCGTCGGGGAGTGGGAGGCGAAACGGGTTGCAAGCATGTCGTTCTCCTGAACAAAAAGGCTGTTGAAGAAAACCGCACACCGGATTCCAAGATTCGGAGCCCAGCCTTTCGGCTGTTCGGTGCGGTCGGCACGAGGAACCCGGTTGGCCCTGTTGCCACCGTCTTTCCTGAGTTCATCGCCCGCGACGGAAGGGAGCCCGTGGACGGGGGCCGTCAAGGAAACAAGCGCAGGGTTGGTGCGGCCCGCAGCGCAGCGAGGACACGGCCCTGCGCGCCTTGACGGCCCACGGCCGCGGGCTACAGTCGCGGACAAGGTGATGAAGTCAGGGGAGACGGCTGGACAAGGCAACGGCCCTGCAGCACGCCGACTGCACGGCAAGCGAAGCGCGCAGGCCCGAAGCTGGAAGCCGGGCCGGAGGCGCCAGCCGAGCGGAGCGAGGGAACGATGGAAGCCCGGCAGGGGCGAAACCCCGTAGGGGGTTCGATGCGCAGCACGACAGCGCGACCGGCCATCTCTCAGGTGGCCGGGGACGCCCAGGTTTCAGCGTGGAATGAGCAACAGAGTCACGACGAACCCGTGCCCACGGGGTAGCGGATCAGTGATTGCAGGTGCCGTCTGACCGAGCCGTCGCAGGCAGCTTTGAGCCCCTTTTCCTACAACCATTACCCGGGAGAACGGAGAGCACAGAGAGCACAGGGATAAACAGGAGGACGAGGAGCACCGAAACTTCTAAATAACACGTTGATTTATAAGTGTTTTTCTGAGAAATTTCTGCGGAATCATGCAATCTCAATCTATCAAATTACGTGATTCAGCTTATTTGATAGGTACTTGATGGCGATAGACTCAAACCGAACCGTGTGATGTTCAGCGTATTCAATCATTGAAGTTGCGCGGATTCGAGCGTCCAATAGGTCCATCAAAAATACTCAAAGGACTGACATGGCAACGCAGAAGCAATCGCGAAACCGGCGGCTCAACATGGCCGAGCGCGCCAAGCAGCAGATGGACATCCAGTTCCCCGGCCACCCGGATGCGCTGCTCTGGCACCGCAAACTGAATGATGGCTACTCAACGATCCCCCGCACACTGCCACTGGCGATACAGGCCATCGACGCTCAATCCAAGGGACAGCCTGCGGGGCACACGCTGCTGTGCCTGTGGATTCGCGCACCTGACCACCCTTTTCTCACGATTGAGGCCCCGGCCACCTTCGCCGCTGAAGCGGGCTTCGATGGTGAGCGTGCGGTTGATACCTGGCGCCGTCGTATGCGCGCGCTGCGCGATCTGGGGTTCATCGAGGCAAAGAAGGGGCCTACCGGTGACTTCCACTACGTACTGCTGCTCAACCCCAACGTGGGCATCGAAAAGCTGAGGCGAGCGGACAAAGTGCAGACGGTTCTCTATGGACGCTTCCGGGATCGCTTGATCGACATCGGCGCGCAGGACGACATCACGGACTATGACAACTACCTGGAGGATCTCAAGAAGGCCGAAGTGAAGGCCGCTGCGAAAGCGCCGAAGACTGCCAAGAGCCCTGCCGCTTCTGCGGACGCATCGACCAAGACGGCCAGTGCCTCCGCAAAGCCCAAGTCAAGGACTCGTTCGAGGGTGAGAGAGGAATGATGATGTCCCGTATCAAAGATCCTCCAGAAGAAAGCAGCTTGTTCGGTCGATGGGCTCGATGGGCGGCTGCGCCGTACTGCGAATTCAAAGACGACCGCGCCCGACTGCTTGCCCTGGTTGCGCGCGATGTACGCAAGGTGGCCATCGTGATCGTGCTCGCGGTCACGGGTGTCTCGGTGCCGTGGCGTGGGTGGGCAGCCTTTTTGCTAGGATGAGCCCGGCGTGTCGCTCAATGCTGGCTGGCCAGCCGATCCGGCGCTGCCGGGTCGGCAGTATTCAGGGGCGCCAAGCCTGCGCGCAGTTATCACGCGGCGCGGGCGCGTGTGAAGGGGCGTCCGACGACGCCCCAAGGCCGAGTCAGACAACGACACGTCCGGCCAGCCGCGCATCGCGCGCATAGGCGCTCAATCGCTTCTCGGCGCGAAACGACAAGTCGCGCTCGATCGGCAAGCCCAGCCCGCCGCGCACCGTCGCCAGTTCGCCCAGGCTGACCCAGCCGATTTTCGGCATCCCCAGGCCCAGGTCACAAAGACCAAAGGCATGGTCGTGGTCATCGGGATCAATCTCGGTCAGCAGCCAGGTCGCGCCAGCGTCAGGCGTGAACAGCTTGACCACAGGCGCCGGATCGAAGTCCGGGTTCTCCAGCGATTCGCGGCCGTTGGCCAGCAGCACGACGCGCTGCTCGTCGGTGATGAGTGCGTGGTTCATGGTGAACTCCTGAAAGGTTGCCGGGCGGAATTGCCCAGCCCTTCCGGGGCACTGCGCAGCGCAAGCAGTCAAGGGTCAACGACGGCCGCAGGCCGCCAGCGTGCAAGGCACGCGCCGCCCTTGCACAGCGAGCACGCCGTGACACGATGAAGGGAACAGCAAGCCGCCACACCCCACCCCCAGCCATACCCGCCCCGGTATTGGCAAGCGAAGCGCGCAGGCCCCAAGCTGAACGCCGGGCCGGAGGCATCAGCCGAGCGGAGCGAGGGAGCGATGGAAGCCCGTCACGGGCGAGACCCCACAGGGGGCACGATGCGCTATGCGCACGACAGCACGACCGGCCATGTTTCCTGGCCGGAAACGCCCAGATTTCAAAGGGCAACCTCTTGGAGTCGAGAAGGGCCTTGACGGGACCTACCGCCATAGCAACTTGACGTCTCTGCGTAAATCTGGTTACGATTCAATCGCGGTTCAGCCGAACCGTGGGTGAGTTGCTCCCGTCAGTGCACGCACCGGACACCTGTCCGGCCTGGCAAAACCAGCGTGAAGTACCCCCTTCATTTTCCCGGCTTGGTTTGAGTCCCGGAAAGCCGAACAACGCGTGCCGTTCTTCATTGTGCTTTCCATGACGGAGCTCAATCCATGGCAACGCCCACTTCGGGTTCTTCGGCCGCCACGGCCGCATTCCCTTCCCCCTCTGCTGCTTCGGCGGCGCCGCTGACCGACGAAGCACGCGCCGGTGCTCTCTGGACCTTTCTCCAGGCCCAGGCACCACGCTTCACCTTCGACCAGGCGCTCGAGGTTGTCCAGTCGCTGCGCATCGACCCACGCGAGGATCACAAGACGCTCGCCAAGCGTTTGCGCAAGGCGCTGCAAGAGCGGCGCATCGCGCTCAAGCACGTGAACGCCCTGCATGCTGCCGCCCGGCTGAACGGCCACGCCAGTTGGCACACCGATGACGAGGCGGCAGTTGCGCGCCTGCGCTTCGAGGTCATCGAGAGCGGCCCCCAGATGCGGCGGTCCGAGTTCGCGTCCTGGAGCGAGCTCGCCGTAGAGCTGCGCGTCTGGGCAGACAAACTGCATGCCAGTGGCCAGTTGCCACTGGGCGTGCTGGCGATGAACTTCACGGGTCGCTCGCTGCGCTTCACGGTTCCGGCGCCCAAGCAAGGTGAAGGTGCTGCCCCGGGCCGCAACGAGCTGTGGACGGTAGCTGGCGTTGGACCAGTGTCCGACGATGACCAGGACTGGCTCGCCGAAGCGCCGGCCGCGCTGGAGAAGCTGCGCCGGCACCTGGAAGAGACCGGCAAGGCCGTGCTGGACGGCTACGCCACGCTCTACCTGTGCGCCAACTCCCATGACCGGGCCGGCGACGTCAACGCCGTGGCTGCTGGCGATGTCGTGAATTCGGAACTGGTGCTGCTGCGGGAGCCGGATGAAGACGACCCGCACAGCGGCTACGAAATCGCCCGTGGCGACGAGCTGACCTGCTGGCACCAGTTGGAGCTGTCGCTGCGCGACGACCAGACCGCGCGCAAGCCGGCTTCCATCGATGTGCACATCCCGCAAGAGGGTGTGGGGGCCTGGTTCGTCAATGGCGAGCGCTATGTGTGGGCGCTGGAAACGTTGAAGCCCAACGAATTCGTGCCGGGGCGCGTCAACCGGCAGCTCGGCATCCCGGACTGCGAGCGGCTGCTGCGTCGCTACAAGCTCGCCCGTCGCCTCCACGACGGCGGCTTCCGCCACCACGACATGACCAAGCGCGTCGACTATCTGGGCGGGCCGCTGGAGACCTGGCGTGTCGATCTGCACCGGCTGCTGCGCATGCTGAATGAGGCTGGCCTGACCTGGGAGGGCTACATCGAGAAGTTCGGCGCCGAGCCGCTGCCGATGAAGGCCGCCCTGCCAGTGGGCTTCGTGATGCAGATGCTGGAGGATCTGAAAGTCGAAGAGCCGAACAAGGTGTTCGCCTGGCCAACGCTGGCCGAGATGGCACTCGTCACGAACGACAAGCTGCTGTACAGCCTGCTACCGCGCGTGGATGCTGTCCGCTACGTCAAGCCGAAGGACCTCGACACGCAGACTGCGGCCGACGTGCACAAGGCCATCGATGAGTTCGCCAGCGCGCTGCAGGTGCACAAGATGGTCGCGGCCGGGGCGCTGCCCATGAAGGACGAACTGCCGTACCTAGTGTATGCCAACGATGCCCAGGAGCTGCGCATGTCCGCGGAGGCCCTGGGCATGCGGCTGTACGTGGCGGTGTCGCCGCACCTCATTTCGACCAAGGGCCTGCTGCCCGAAGTACCGGGGGTGAAGACCTGGCCGTGGGCGTTCGCACACGCGCTGCTCGTGCGCTACGAGCGCGAAGGAGCTGCGCAATGACGCCGGCAGCCGAGAACCTGCGCGTGCTCCTCGAAGCCCGCGACATTGACGGCTTCCTGACCGCCTTGGAGGCCTACCGCCAGCAGCACCCGTTCGAGCCGGTGGTCACCGCCTTGACCCAGCGGGTGTTCCCGCCGCTGCTGCGCACGGCGTTCCAGGAAGAACGCCTGCCGCCCGCCGTCCTGGCCCGGCTCTACCGCATGGTGCGCTCCGGTCAGTTAGTGCTCGTGGAGAACGACCTCCTGGTCGCCATCAACTTGCGCATCGACGATGCCATCCGCGAGGTAGAGCCGGCGACGGTCACGCCGGTGCCGCCGCTGGTCACCAAGGAGGATGTCAGGCCGAAGGCCGTGCAGTGGTCGCCGCCCTCGATGCCAGGTGGCCAGCGGGTGGCCGCGACAGAGATGAAGCGGATTGCTGTCGTCAGCGCCTTCACCTTCGGCACCTGGGCTGCGGTCGACGCCTTCGACTTCCGCCGCAACGCCTGTGCCAGCCAGCAGGAGCGCGAGTTCCTGCGCGCAGTCCGCCAATTCTTCCCGTCGCTGCAGGCCTATCCCAACATGCCGTTGAAGAACTTCATCGACATCGACAAGCTTGAGGCGACCGTTCCGGCGCGGGTCCGCCAATACGCGTGGCTGGCGCAGGTGGATGTCCTGCTGTGCACCGCCGACGAAGACCCGGTTGCCGGCATCGAGCTGGACTCCATGCACCACGACACCGAGGAAGCGGCCGAGCGCGACGAGCTGAAGAACATGCTTTTCAGGCTCGCCGGACTGCCCCTGGTGCGTATCAGGGCGGACGACGAGAAGGCGGTGCGGGCGGAAGACTTCTACGACCTGCTGATGGCGGAGTCCAAGACACTGGATGCGCTCAGGCCACGGCGCATGCGGCCGAGAAGGACTCACGACTTCCTGGTGCCGGCGGAGTCGGCCACACGCACAGCGCCTGCAAGCATGGCTCGGGGATAGGCATGGAAGAAGGAATCTCCCCGTTTCAGCATGAGAGCGACGCCCGCCTGCGGCCTGCCCGGCGGCGGGCGCAGGAGCGGCCCATTCCAGGCGAGCCGCTTGCGCTCGACAAGCCCGAGGTCAAGGAGGTGATGGATACCGAAACGGGCAGGCATCTGCCTGTGTCGGTCGTGATGGGCACCGACTACGAGAAGCTCATGCAGCTGCGCATGGCGGTTCGCACTCAGATGCGCAAAAGCGATCCGCTCTACCGGTGCTCGCTGTGCGGCGTCGCGGTCCACATCTGCCGCGCCAAGGACAAACCAAAGTTCTTCTTCCGGCACCAGCACGAGGATGGAAGCTGCCCCGCGCAGACCAAGGGCGAGTTGAGCCAGGATGAGATCAACGCCCGCAAGTACAACGGCGCCAAGGAAAGCAGGCTACACCGCCGGATGAAGGACTGGCTCTGCCAGTGCCTGGCGGTGGATGGCCGGTTCGAAGACATTGCCCAAGAGCCCACCTGGAAGGGCCCGCTGACCGGCAGCCGCCGGCGACCGGATGTCAGAGCCGTATACAACGGGCTGCCCATCGCCTTCGAAATCCAGCTGTCCACGACGCATCTGGATGTCATCGCCGCGCGGCGCGACTTCTACATGCAGGAAGGCGGGCTGCTGGTCTGGCTGTTCGCCGAGTTCGACACCGAGCACCGGCGCATGACCGATGACGATGTCTTCTACAACAACAACCTGAACGCCTTCGTCGTCAACGCCAAGACGGTTGAAGCGTCGCTCGAAGCGAAGGAGTTCCTGCTGGACTGCATCTGGGCACAGCCTGTCAAGGGTGGTGGCCATTCAGGCCTATATCGCCGTGTCGTGCCCTTCCACGAACTGCGGCTTGACCCGAAGACCCAACAGGCATACCACTTCGACTACGAGACAGCGAAGCGACAACTTGAGGCAGAGGTCGAATCCGAGAAGCAATTGCTGCGCAACGACTTCGAGGCCTGGATGGGGGCTACCGGCTACTATGGCCCAGAGGCCTCCACACAATGGTCCACGTTCCGCAGGCGCTTCAAGCAGTTCGATGTCGAACTGCCACAGTACCTTGGTGAATTTGACAGGCCGCTGCTGACCTGTCTCTATTCGGCGAAGAACAACCGTCCGTGGGGCCAGAAGCACAAGCATCTGGTCGAAGTGGCGCATCGTGTCGCCAACAGCGAGAAGGACCACCTCAAATGGTTCATGCACGCGGTGCGCAAGTATGGGCGACTCGAATCAATGAAGGCCGAGGGACAGCACGGGCTTTGGCAGAAGCGGTACGGCGAGCTTCGCACGGAATACGACACTGACCCAGCCCCGTTCGAGCCCGCGCGAGAACTCCAGCCGATGGTGTCGCTCCTGTTCCCGGAGCTCCTGCCTTTGCCCTGAGCGGGTGCCTGCTGATGCGCGAAGGTGTAGACGTACTATGCCCTTCTGCGCCACAGCAGGTTGTGCCGATAGGTACTGAAATTCACCATATCTCCATGCAGCGTACTCATGGAGTCCAGGGTGGAACAACTATCGCAAACATCCAATACCGCCGACATCGACGCCGGCCAGGCCCTCCCCTTGCCGGGCACGGAAGGTTATGAGGCACTGCCGCAGTTTCCGAAGCGCAGCGCCCTTCCCTTCCGGCGCACCATCCGCCGCCAGGAACTGCGGCAGATCGTCCCCCTGGCCGAAACGACGATCTACGAAATGGAACGCCGCGGCGAATTCCCACGCCGCTTCAACCTGACGGCGCGCTGCGTGGTGTGGGACCTGGCCGAAGTCGAGGCGTGGGTCGAAGAGCGAAAGCAGGCACCTCGCGGCCGCACCACCAGGCCAGATGTCCACCAGCGAAAAACCCGCCCAGTCCGAGCGAGTTCGAGCAAGACATGAGGCTGGGCAACGGCCTCATCCAACCAGAGCTTCCAGTGCCTTGGACGCCGAGCGCGGTAACCGCCGCCCCTCCTTCGCCACATTGACCTGCAAGGCCACCCGAGCCACGTCAAACACATCCTTGGCCAGCGCATAGCTGCCCTTGGCCTGCAACCAGGCCAGCACATCTGCCAGGTGCCAGATCGACGCGCTGCCCTCGTGCACGGGCGCCGGAAAGCTGCCCGGATGGGCCAGCATCAGCTTGCGCATGTTCTGCCGCGACACGCCCACGATGTCGGCCACGTCGGTCAGCCCGACCAGATCCGGCGCCACTTCGATCAGCCGGGCTGACGGTGCAGCATGGCGCACGTCGGCGAGCGCGCTGCGCACCGCCTCGTCCGCATCGGCCGCCTCGCGGGTGAACTCCAGCGCCAGCCGCCCCGGTTGCCCGATACCGACCAGGGCATCGTCGCAACCGGCTTCGCCCAGACGCTCGACCAGCGCATCGGCGTCGCGGTCCTCGTCCGCAAGCTGGTATTTCAAGGTGAACGTGTATTCCATCGCGCTACTCCTGGGCACCGTCGTCAGCCTCGCGCTGCTGGCGGTGCGTGGTGCAGTTGTCCACGACGCGCCGCAAGGCGCGGGCGTGGTTGCCGGGGTTCTTCGGCGTGCTCCAGACACTGGTGATGCAGAACTCGCCGCAGCGGCATTCCTCATCGTTATACGGGCAGTAAATTCGCCCCCAGGCATGACTGCCGCCGACTTCGACGCGCCAGCCCTGCCCTTCGGCGTGTCTGAGGGCTTCCTCGACCTCTTTCTTGGGATGAGAGGGGCGAACCATCAGTAGCCTCCAGTATCAGCACAAGCCATAAGGTTGTCAAGTGACAACCTTATCTCGGCAGGATTGACCCGCATACCGCGCGGCTCGGCCATCAGGAAGTTCAAATTTCCAGGTTTTCGATCACTCTGAGTGATCGTTTTCTCAAAACAATAAACCTGACGCAGCCCGGCAAAGACCGATTCAAGGCAAACCATGATGCGGCCCTCCTACGCGATCGCGCTCAACGCTGGCACGGTCACGTTCTCTGGCATCAGCTTCGGCACGTAGGTCTGCCCACCGCCCCAGGCATCGACCAAGTGGGCCCACTCTTGCAGCATGTGGCGCCGCTGCACGGCGTATTCGGCCTTGTTGTAGACCGAGCGCGAGGAACGCCCCTCCTCGTGCGCCAAGCACTTCTCGATCCAGTCGCGGTTGAAGCCGATTTCGTTCAGCAGCGTCGAGCCAGTGCGGCGCAGGTCGTGGACGGTGAATGGCTGCAGCGGCAGACCCTTGGCCTTAGCGCCTTCTGCCACGAGCATCGTGATGCGATTCAAGGTCGCATTGGACATGCACCGCCGTGGATCATAGCGAGAAGGAAAGACGAAGCTGGAGCCTGCGGCGCACGCGTGCAGCGTGACGAAGATGTCGAGCGCCTGGCGTGACAGATAGACCACATGCGGATTGCGCCCCTTCATCCGCTGCTTCGGAATCGTCCACGTCGCGTTCTCGAAATCGACCTCATCCCAGGTGGCCTGGATCAGTTCGCTCTTGCGCACCAGCGTCAGCAGGATCAGGCGCAACGCCAGCTTGATGGTCGGATAGGTCGCCACCGTCTCCAGTTGCTGCACCGTCAGCCGGATTTCCAGCGGCGACAGGGCACGATCCTTCGGCACGAAGGTGGCGATCGAGGACGGTCCCACGCTGTCGGCCGGGTTGACCACCTTTTCGCCGTGGGCGATCGCGTAGACGTAGACCTGCTTCACGATGTCCCGGATCTGCACCGCGGTGGCCGGCGCCCCGCGCTCCTTGACCTTGTTGCACAAGATCCGCAGGTCTTCGGCTTGGATTTCGGTCAGCAGGCGATTCTGGAAGACCGGCAGGATGTCCCGGTCGATGATGTGCATGCGCGCGGCGCGGGTGCTGTCGGCCCACCTCGTATGGGCGAGGAACGTCTCCATCGCCGCGCCGAAGGTCTTGATGGCGCGAACCCGGCGCTTGTCGCGTTGCTTTTCCAGCGCGGGCGAGATGCCCTGGAGAACGGCTTTGCGCGCCTCCAGGAGCAGTTCGCGCGCCATTGCCAGCGAAATACCAGCTGGCCCGTAGCGGCCGATGGTCAAGGTCTCGCGGCGGCCGTTGAGACGGTAGTCGTATCGGAAGGTGACGGTATTTGCGGGCGATACCGTCACGTACATCCCATCCCGGTCAGAAACCTTATAAGTCAAGGACTTAGGCTTCAGATTGCGCAGCGCTGTGTCGGTCAGCATCGAGGTTTTCTCCTGTTTTTTTGACGGCTTTTACCGTCAGGGACCAGGAGACCCGCTGATGCCCGGAAAGCCGCATGAAACAAGCTTTCCCGAGAAGGCTTTTACCGTCAAAGACGGTAAAAGTCTCAATAGTGAACGAGAGTGTCTTAATTGCGCATCAATTCTTACCGTCAGCTCTACCGTCAACCGTTTTTGCTGGTCGGCGATAGCCATCGATAGTTACCGCGACGTATTTCTTTTTAAATCAACACGTTACAGCGGCCTTGTCGATAGCTGGCGATAGTCCTTGAAGGACCTAAATTCACTCCCACTCAATCGTCGCCGGTGGCTTGCCCGAGATGTCGTAGACCACACGGGAGATGTTGGGCACTTCGTTGACGATGCGTCGTGAGCACACGTCGAGCAGGTCGTAGGGCAGGTGGGCCCAGTGGGCGGTCATGAAGTCGATGGTTTCGACGGCGCGCAGGGCGATGACCGGGGCGTGGCGGCGGCCATCTCCGGTGACGCCGACGCTTTTCACCGGCAGGAATACGGCGAAGGCCTGGCTGACGCGGTCGTACCAGCCGGCCTTGCGCAGCTCTTCAATGAAGATGGCGTCGGCGCGGCGCAGCGTGTCGGCGGCGCTGCGGGTGACTTCGCCGAGGATGCGCACGCCCAGGCCCGGGCCGGGGAAGGGGTGGCGCATCACCATGTCGCGCGGCAGGCCGAGTTCGAGGCCGATTTTGCGTACTTCGTCCTTGAACAGTTCGCGCAGTGGCTCGACCAGTTGCATGCGCATGTGGGCGGGCAGGCCGCCGACGTTGTGATGGCTTTTGATGACGTGGGCTTTGCCGGTCTTCGCGCCGGCGCTCTCGATCACGTCGGGGTAGATGGTGCCCTGCGCCAGAAAATCGACGTCGGTGAGTTGGGTGGCCTCGGCTTCGAACACGTCGATGAAGGCGCCGCCGATGATCTTGCGCTTGGCTTCGGGGTCGTCCACCCCTGACAGGGCATCCATGAAGCGGTCCTGCGCATTGGCGCGGATGACCTTGACGCCCAGGTGGTCGGAAAACACTTTCATCACCTGGTCGCCTTCATTGAGGCGCAGCAGGCCGTTGTCGACGAACACGCAGGTGAGCTGGTCACCGATGGCCTGGTGCAGCAGCGCGGCGACGACGCTGGAATCGACCCCGCCGGACAGCCCCAGCAGCACCTTGCGGCTGCCGACCTGCTCGCGCACCCGCGCCACCGCGTCGGTGACGATGTTGGCCGGCGTCCATGCGCGGGCGCAGCCACAGATGTCGTGGACGAAGCGCGACAACACCGCCTGCCCCTGCTTGGTATGCGTGACTTCGGGGTGAAACTGCAGGCCGAAGTAGCCGCGCGATTCATCGCCCATGGCGGCAATTTCAAGGTCGCCGGTGTTGCCGATGCGGCTGAAGCCCGGCGGCAGTTCGTACACGTAGTCGCCGTGGCTCATCCACACGTCGAGCAGGCCGTGGCCCTCGGCGTTGCGGTGGTCCTCAATGCCGTCAAACAGCCTGGAGTGGCCGCGGGCACGCAGTTGCGCATAACCGAACTCGTGCACGGTGCCGGGCGCCACTTTGCCGCCCAGTTGTTCTGCCATGGTCTGCATGCCGTAGCAGATGCCCAGCACCGGCACGCCCAGGGCCCATACCGCATCGCTGGCGCGCGGGCTGCCGGCCGCCGTCACCGATTCTGGCCCGCCCGAGAGCACGATGCCTTTGGGGGCGAACGTGTTGATGGCGTCGTCGCCCACGTCCCAGGGCATCAGCTCGCAGTACACCCCGGCTTCGCGCACGCGGCGGGCGATGAGCTGGGTGAGCTGCGAGCCGAAGTCGAGGATCAGGATGCGGTCGGCGTGAATGTTCATGGGGGTGTGGGGTCAGTTCATCAGGGCCGACAGGGCCGGGCAGCAGGCACTAACGCGGTGCCAGGGCGGCACGCGCCGGGCAGTGCGCGGCGGGGCCTAGCGGTCGTCAACGCGGTAGTTGGGCGCTTCTTTGGTGATTGACACGTCATGCACATGGCTTTCGCGCATGCCGGCCCCGGTGATTTTCACGAAGCGGGTTTCGGTGCGCATTTGCGCCACCGTGGTGCAGCCGGTGTAGCCCATGGCGGCCCGCAGGCCGCCCACCATTTGATGCAGGATCGACGCCATGGGCCCTTTGTAGGGCACGCGGCCTTCGATGCCTTCGGGCACCAGCTTTTCGACCTCGGCGGTCGTGTCCTGGAAGTAGCGGTCTTTGGAGCCCTGCGCCATGGCGCCCAGCGAGCCCATGCCGCGATAGCTCTTGTACGAGCGGCCCTGGTACAACTCGACCTCGCCGGGCGCCTCTTCGGTGCCGGCCAGCATGGAGCCCACCATCACCGCATAGGCGCCGGCCGCGATGGCCTTGGCGAAGTCGCCGGAGTAGCGCACGCCTCCGTCGGCGATCAGGGGAATGCCGCGATCTTTCAAAGCCGCGGCCACGCTCATCACCGCGCTGATCTGTGGCACGCCCACACCGGCGACGATGCGCGTGGTGCAGATCGAGCCGGGACCAATGCCCACCTTCACCGCATCGGCACCGGCATCGGCCAGGGCAATGGCCGCTTCGCCGGTGGCGATGTTGCCGCCAATGACCTGCACCTGCGGGTAATGCGCCTTGACCCAGCGCACGCGATCGAGCACGCCTTGCGAATGGCCGTGGGCGGTGTCGACCACGATCACGTCCACGCCGGCTTCGACCAGCCGCTCGATACGCTCGTCGGTGTCGCCCCCGGTGCCCACCGCCGCGCCGACGCGCAGGCGGCCTTCGCTGTCCTTGCAGGCCAGCGGATGGTCGGTGGATTTCTGGATGTCCTTCACGGTAATCATGCCGCGTAGGGCGAAGGCGTCGTTGATCACCAGCACCTTTTCGATGCGATGCTTGTGCAGCTTGTCGAGCACTTCCTCGCGCGAGGCGCCTTCGCGCACGGTCACGAGCCGCTCTTTGGGCGTCATGATGCGCGACACCGGCTCATCAAAATGGGTTTCGAAGCGCAGGTCACGCGCGGTGACGATGCCGACCAGATGCTCACCATCGACCACCGGCACGCCGCTGATCTTGTTGGCGCGGGTGAGCTTGAGCACCTCGCCGATGGTCATAGTCGGGTCGACGGTGATGGGGTCGGCAATCACGCCGGACTCGTGCTTTTTCACCGCCCGGACCTCCTGCGCCTGGCCCTCGGGCGGCAGGTTCTTGTGGACGATGCCCATGCCGCCTTCCTGCGCGATGGCAATGGCCAGCGAGGCTTCGGTCACCGTGTCCATCGCCGCTGAAAGCAAGGGAATGTTGAGGGTGATGGCCTGCGTCAGCTGCGTTTGCGTCGAGACTTGCCGTGGCAGCACGTTCGAATAAGCCGGTTGCAGCAACACGTCGTCGAAGGTCAGCGCTTCGCGCTCGATGCGGTCAAACATAAGGGACTCCGGCAAAAACATATTATAGGTCATGGACCCGCTGCCCCTTCCCACCGTTTACGCCGTTTCTGAACTCAGCCGCCTGTTGCGCGAGGTGCTCGAGTCCAATTTCACCGCCGTCTGGGTGGAGGGCGAAATCTCCAATCTGGCGCGTCCGGCCTCGGGCCACTGGTATTTCACGCTGAAAGATGGCGAGGCGCAGTTGCGCGCGGCCATGTTCAAACCGGCCAATCGGCTGGTGCGCCCGGCGCCCAATAATGGGGATCAGGTGCGGGTGCGGGCGCGCATTTCCATGTATCCGGCGCGGGGCGACCTGCAGCTGATCTGCGAACACATGGAGCCGGCGGGTCTGGGCGCCAAGATGGCGGCCCTGGAAGCGCTGAAGACCCAGTTGCAGGCCGAAGGCGTGTTCGACGCCACACGCAAGCGGCCGATTCCCGCCTTTCCGCGGTGCATTGGGCTGGTCACCTCGGCGACCGGCGCGGCGGTGCAGGACGTGATGACCACCCTGGCGCGCCGCTTCCCTCTGGTGCCGGTGCGCCTTTATCCCGTGCTGGTGCAGGGCGAGGGCGCCGCCCCGGCCATTGCCCGTGCGCTGCGCGACCCGCGCTGGGCGACCGAGGCCGACGTGCTGTTGCTGGTGCGCGGTGGCGGCTCGATCGAAGACCTGTGGGCCTTCAACGAGGCCGACGTGGTGCGTGCGGTGCGCGACTGCGCCGTGCCGGTGATCAGCGGGGTCGGGCATGAAACCGACACCACGCTGGTGGACCTGGCGGCCGACCTGCGCGCCCCGACGCCCACCGGAGCGGCCGAACGCGCGGTGCCCGATCAGACTGAACTGAAGGCCGGCATCGCGCGCCTGCTGCAGCGGCTGACCCTGACCACGTCGCGCAGCCTGAGCCGCCGGCAACAACTGCTGGATCGCAGCAGCGCACAGCTGCTGCGGCAACGCCCGACCCGGCGACTGCAGGTGCTGGCGCAGCGGCTCGATGAGCTGGCCGTGCGCCTTGAGTCGCACCCGCGCCGCCTGCTGGCGCAGCGAGGGCAAGGCCTCAGCGGTCTGATTCAGAGGCTGGTGCGGCGCGATCCCCGTGCCCGGTTAAGCGAAGCGGCCACCCGCCACGCAGACCTGCACCGTCGGCTGCAGACGGCCCAGCAGCGCCTGATGCATGCCCAGCGGCAGCGCTGGCAGTTGGCCACACGCACCCTGCAGGCCCTGTCGCCCGAGGGGGCGCTGGCGCGGGGTTTTGTGCTGGTGCGCGACGCGCACGGCGCGGTGGTGACGCGCGCCGCCCAGGTGCCGGACCGGGCCGAACTGATCCTGCAGTTTCACGATGCGTCTGTGCCGGTCACGCGCCGGTAGCGCCCGCAGACCTGCACGCGACCAGACCCCGACCGCCATGCCGGCGGGGCGTGTCATCAGGAGAACGCGAAGTCGGCCTCCGGCAAGCCGGTCATGGAGTTGCTGGGCTTGGTCATCGACGCGGCATGGCCCTTGGCGCGCGGCAGCAGATGGTCGAAGTAGAAGGTCGCCGTGGCCAGCTTGGCCTTGTAGAACGCGGGCGTCTCGGTGCCGTCGCCGTCGGTCAGTTTCTTCTGCGCCACGGCCGCTTGCCGCGCCCAGAAGTAGCCCATCATCACGTAGCCTGAATACATCAAAAAGTGATGCGACGCGGACGACACCACGTCGCGGTCCTTGCGCGCCCTCAGCATCAGTCGCAGCGTCAGCACGTTCCACTCGGCGGCATAGCGGCCCATGTCGGTGGCAAAGCGGCGCAGGCCGCGGTGACGCAGATGGTCGAGCGCAAAACGCGCCATCTGCCCGGTGAAGTCCCGCACGCAGGCGCCGCGGGTGGTGAGCAGCACCTTGCGCCCCAGCAGGTCGAGCGCCTGGATGCCGGTGGTGCCTTCATAGAGCGTGGCGATGCGCGCATCGCGGGCGATCTGCTCCATGCCGTGCTCCCAGATGTAGCCATGGCCGCCGAACACCTGCATGCCCTGGTTGGCCGCTTCCAGCCCCATCTCGGTGAGAAAGCCCTTGAGGATGGGCGTGAAAAATCCCAGCGTGTCGTCCCACTTCTGGAACTTCTCGGGGTCGCCCTCGATGATGCCGTTGACCATGTGGTCGGCGTACTGGGCGGCAAAGTAGATCATGGCCCGGCCACCCTCGGCGAACGCCTTCTGGGTGAGCAGCATGCGCCGCACATCGGCGTGGTGGATGATCGCGTCGGCGTTCTTCTCAGGCTCTTTCTTGCCGGAGAGCGCGCGCATCGAGCGGCGGTCTTTGGCATAGGCCAACGATCCCTGGAAGGACAATTCCGCGTGCGCCACGCCCTGAATGGCGGTGCCGATGCGCGCGGTGTTCATGAAGGTGAACATGGCCTCAAGACCCTCGTTGGGCTTGCCGAGCATGAAGCTGGTGGCGGCATCGAAGTTGAGCACACAGGTGGCCGAGGCCTTGATGCCCATCTTGTGTTCCAGCGAGGCCACGGTGACGCCGTTGCGCTCACCGACGCCGCCGTCTGCCGCGGGCAGAAACTTGGGCACGATGAACAGCGAGATGCCGCGCGTGCCCGCCGGGGCGTCGGGCAGACGCGCCAGCACGATGTGCACAATGTTTTCGGCCAGATCGTGATCGCCGGAGCTGATGAAGATCTTGGTGCCGGTGATGCGGAAGCTGCCGTCGGCCTGCGGCTCGGCCTTGGTGGTGAGCTGGCCCAGATCGGTACCGCACTGCGGCTCGGTCAGGCACATGGTGCCGGTCCAGCGGCCTTCGGTGAGCGGCGGCATGTAGGTGGAAAGCTGCGCGGGCGTGCCGTATTGCATCAGCGTGTTCATGCAGCCCATCGACAGGCCGGGGTACATGAGGAACGGCCAGTTGGCGGTGCCCATCATCTCCGACTTGAGCAGGCCGAGGCTCATCGGCAGGCCCTGGCCGCCGTATTCCGCCGGGTGCGAAAGACCCTGCCAGCCCCCTTGCACGTACTGGGCATAGGCTTCCGGGTAGCCCTTGGGGGTGAACACCTGACCGTCTTCGAGGCGGCAGCCTTCGGCGTCGCCGCTCATGTAGAGCGGGGACAGCACCTCTTCGCAGAACGTTGCGCACTCTTCGAGAATGGCGTTCACGGTGTCGGGATCGGCATCGGTGCCGTTGCTCAGGCCGGCGTAGTGGGCCGGAAAGTCGAACACTTCATTGAGCAGGAAACGGGTGTCGCGCAGCGGCGCTTTGTACTGGGGCATGGACCAACTCCAAGCGAAAAGTGAACCCGCGTCACCCTACGCCGGTTGGCCGTGGCGACAATGGCCGCCGCACCACCTCGATGTTGCGGTGCGGCAAATGCCGCACCCAAACCGAATTCCTGGACCCGCGACCCGCAATGCTCAGCGGCATCCCCCGGGCGACGGGCGCGCGAACCTCATCCCCCCGCCGCGAAGCGCGTGCGCAATTCGAACTTCAGCACCTTGCCGGCCGGGTTGCGCGGCAGCGCATCAATCACTTCCAGCCGCGTGGGCACCTTGTAGCGCGCCAGCCTCTCGCTGCCGAACGCGCGTAATGTCTCCAGATCCAGCGTCGCGTCCTTTTTCAGCGCCACGACCGCCACCACTGCTTCGCCCCACTTGGCGTCGGGCAGGCCGATCACTGCAATCTCGGCCAGCGCCGGGTGGGCGTAGAGCACGCTCTCCACCTCGGCCGGGTACACGTTCTCGCCGCCGGTGATGATCATGTCCTTGACGCGGTCGGCGATGTACAGAAAGCCGTCTTCGTCGAAGTACCCCACGTCGCCGGAATGGAACCAGCCCTCGCGGTCGATGGCCTGGGCGGTGGCTTCGGGCTTGTTCCAGTAGCCCTTCATCACGTTGGGGCCCTTGGCGCAGACCTCGCCTTTTTCGCCCGGCGTGGTGATCGGCGCGCCGTTTGCGTCCACCAGCTTGACCTCGGTGAACAGCGAGGTCTTGCCCGCCGAGCCAAGCTTGCTCATGCCGAATTCGGGCGTCAGGAAGGTCACCAGCGGCGCTGTTTCGGTCAGGCCGTAGCCCTGATTCATCGCCACGCCGCGCGATGCCCAGATTTTGAGCAGCGGCTCAGGCACCGGCGCGCCACCGACCACGATCAGGCGCAGGCTGCTCAGATCGGTGGACGCGAAATCCGCATGCTGGCTGGCGAACAACAGCATCGCCGGCACGGCAAAGGTGGTGTTGATCCTGTATTGCGAAACGGCTGCCAGAAAACCACCGGGGTCGAAGCTGCGCTGCAGCACGATGTGGCCGCCCTTCTGCCAGGTGACCAGGGTGGTGATGTTCAAGCCGCCGATGTGGAACAGCGGTGCCATGACCAGCGAAATGTCGTCCCGCTCGACATCCACGGTGTGCAGCATGTTGGTGTTGTTCCACCAGATGTTGCCGTGCGTCAGCATTGCGCCCTTGGGCCGCCCGGTGGTGCCGCTGGTGTACATGATGATGGCCACGTCGTCGGCGTCCACCGGCTCGCCCTGCGGCAGCGGCGCGCAGTCTTGCGCAGCGTGAATCATCGCGGGCCAGCCCTCGGCCGCCCCGTCGGCAGACCCGAAATGGCGGCAGGGCAGTTGCGCGCGAATGCCGTCGATGACCGGCTGGTGCGGCGCATCCACGATCAGCGTGTGCACGCCGGCGTCGTTGATGATGTAGCGCAGCTCCGCGCCGGTAAGCCGAAAGTTCAGCGGCACGAAGATCGCGCCAATGCGCGCGGCGGCGAACAGCGTCTCGAAGAACGCCGGCTGGTTGAGGCCCAGAAACCCCACGCGGTCGCCGCGACACACGCCGTGCGCGCGCAGGCTCGTGGCCAGCCGGTCGATGCGCAATTGCAGTTCCGCGTAGCTCCAGGTGGTGCCTTCAAAGCTCAGCGCCGGTCGCGCCGGGGTACGGTGCGCGCGCTGGCACATCCAGTTTCCAAGGCCAATGTCGATGCTCATAGTGCGGTTCTCCTCCACGGTCGGGCGTTTGGCCCTGGTTTATTTTTTGAGGGTGCCGGCGGACGCAGGCCCCACGCATGATGACCAATTGCGCCGCGTGCGGCGATAGGCGTCACGCGGAGGGCCTCACGCCGCTTCCTCAATCCCCTTTGATCAGCGGGGCGACCCGTCGCGGCGATGGTGCTCGCGGCCCGTGGCCGGGTTGCGGGGCCGATGGCATACTCCGCGCCCCCAAAGTCGAACAGACCCACAGTCCCGATGGAACTCAATCATTTAAAAGGCGGTATTACAGCCCTGCAGGCGCGTTTCGACGCCCTGCGGGGCTATCTTTGACTACGACGTCAAGCAGGATCGACTCGTTGAAGTCAATGCCGAGCTGGAAAGCTCGGAGGTGTGGAACCACCCCGAGCGCGCGCAGAATCTGGGCCGCGAGCGCGCGCGGCTGATCGCCGTGCTGGAGCCCATCAGTGAAGCCACGGCCGGCCTGGCCGACGCGGCCGAGCTGTACGAGCTGGCCAGCGCCGAGAACGACACCGCGGCCCTCACCGAAATCGCCAAGGATGTCGCGCGCTTCGAAGCCTTTGCCGAGACGCTGGAGTTCCAGCGCATGTTCAGTGGCGAAATGGACACCGCCAACGCCTACCTTGACGTGCAGTCGGGCTCCGGCGGCACCGAGGCGCAGGACTGGGCCGAAATGCTGCTGCGCATGTATTCGCGCTGGGGCGAGCGGCGCGGGTTCACCGTGGAGCTGATGGAACGCTCCGATGGCGAAGTGGCGGGCATCAAGTCGGCGACCCTGTTCATTCAGGGCGACTATGCCTACGGCTGGCTGCGCTCCGAGACCGGCGTGCACCGCCTGGTGCGCAAGAGCCCGTTCGACTCCGGCAACCGTCGCCATACCAGTTTCTGCGGCGTGTTCGTCAGCCCCGAAGTGGATGACAACATCGACATCGAGATCAACCCGGCCGACCTTGACATTGGCACCTTCCGCTCCTCCGGTGCCGGCGGCCAGCACGTCAACAAGACCGAGTCGGCGATCCGCATCAAGCACGTGCCCAGCGGCATTGTGGTGGCCTGTCAGATGGAGCGCAGCCAGCACGCCAACCGCGACCGTGCCATGAACATGCTCAAGGCCAAGCTCTATGAAAAGGAGCTGCAAGAGCGCAACTCGGTGAAGCAGGCCATCGAAGATGCCAAGGACGACATCGGTTGGGGCAGTCAGATTCGCTCCTACGTGCTCGATCAGTCCCGTATCAAGGACCTGCGCACCGGGGTCGAGATTGCCGACACCGTCAAAGTGCTGGATGGTTACCTTGATCCTTTTGTCGAGGCCAGTCTCAAACAAGGCCTGTAAAGCAGATCTCTATGAACGATTCCCCCGAAACGCCGCAGGACGAAAACCACCTCATCGCCACCCGCCGCGAAAAGCTCGCGCAGTTGCGAGCGCGGGGTCAGGCGTTTCCGAACACGTTTCGGCGCGACTGCCTCAGCGACCACCTGCACGGCGCCTATGGCGACATGGACAAGGAAGCGCTGGAACCGATCGAAACCCGCTTCAAGCTTGCCGGGCGCCTCATGGCCAAGCGGGTCATGGGCAAGGCCAGCTTCGGCCAGTTGCAGGACAGCGCCGGGCGCATCCAGATTTTCTGCCAGCTCAATGCCCTGGGTGAGGAGGTTTACAACGTCTTCAAGACGGCGGATGTGGGCGACGTGATCGGCGTCAGCGGCCGCATCTTCAAGACCAAGACCGGCGAGCTGTCGGTCTGGGCCGAGTCGCTGGAGCTGCTGGTCAAGAACCTGCGGCCGTTGCCGGAAAAATGGTCGGGCCTCACCGACACTGAAATCCGCTACCGCCAGCGCTACGTCGACCTCATGGTCAACCCCGAAGTGAAGGAAACCTTCGCCAAGCGCGGCAAGACCATCCGCTTCATTCGCCAGTTTCTCGATGCCATCGGCTTCGAAGAAGTCGAAACACCGATGTTGCAGGCCATTCCCGGCGGGGCGGCGGCACGGCCGTTCGTGACCCACCATAACGCGCTCGATCGTGATCTGTACCTGCGCATCGCCCCCGAGCTGTACCTCAAGCGGCTGGTGGTGGGCGGCATCGAACGGGTCTACGAGATCAACCGCAATTTTCGCAACGAGGGGCTGTCCACCCGGCACACCCCCGAGTTCACCATGCTCGAGTTCTACCAGGCCTACGCCGATTACATCGACGCCATGGACCTGGTCGAAACCCTGGTGCGTGACTGCGCGGTGACGGTCAACGGCACGGCGCAGTTCCCGTATCAGGGTCGCGACTACGACCTGGAGCAGCCGTTCAACCGCTGGACCATGCGCGACGCCGTGGCGCGCTTCAATCCCGGGTTCACGGGCTTTGACGACCGCGACGCGCTGGCGGCCTACGCGCAGAAGGTGGGGGCCGATGCCAAGCCCGCTTATGGCGCCGGCAAGCTGCTCACCGAGATTTTCGAGAAGACCGTCGAGGCCCGGCTGCTCGATCCCACCTTCATCACCGAATACCCCACCGAGGTGTCGCCGCTGGCGCGCCGCAGTGACCACAATCCCGACGTGACCGACCGCTTCGAGTTCTTCATCGGCGGCCGTGAGGTGGCCAACGGTTTCTCGGAGTTGAACGACGCCGAAGATCAGGCCGGTCGCTTCCGTGCCCAGGTGGCCGCCAAGGATGCCGGCGACGACGAGGCCATGGTGTTCGATGCCGACTACATCCGTGCGCTGGAATACGGCCTGCCCCCCACGGCGGGCGTGGGCATCGGCATCGATCGCCTGGTGATGTTCCTGACCGACGCGGCGAGCATTCGCGACGTGCTGCTTTTTCCGCAGATGAAGCCAGAAAGCTGAACGCACCGCCGTGCAGGGGCTATTTTTCGTGACAAGCTGACGCATACTGCCGGCGCCGCGTTCACGGGAATCATTGATGATCAAAATCATGCTGGTCGATGACCATCGCCTGGTGCGTGCGGGCCTGAAGCGCGTCCTGCTGGAGATGGCCGACATGGAGGTCGTGGGCGAGGCCAGCACCGGCGAAGAGGCACTGGAGTTGGTGCGGACCGTGCCGGTCGATATCGTGCTGCTCGACATCAACATGCCCGGCATCGGCGGGCTGGAAACCACGCGGCGCTTCAAGCAGCGGTTACCGGACGTGAAGATCATCGTCGTGTCGATGCACCTTGAAGAGCCTTACCCCAGCCGACTGCTCGGCGCCGGCGCGTCGGGCTATCTGAGCAAGGATTCGGCCGCTGACGAAGTGGTGGCGGCCATTCGGCGCGTCAACGGCGGCGGGCACTACGTCGCCGCCGACGTGGCCGGCAACCTTGCCGCCAGCCTGGTCAAGGGGCGCCCGGACTCGCCGTTCGAACAGCTCTCGCAGCGTGAAACCCAGGTCATGCTCATGGTCACCAAGGGCCATTCCACGCAGGACATTTCAGACAGCCTGCACCTGTCACCCAAAACCGTCAGCACCTACCGTTACCGCCTGTTCGAGAAGCTGGGCGTGTCCAACGACGTTGAACTGACGCGCCTGGCGATGCGCTACGGTCTGTTGGATGAAAATGAGGAATCGCCACACTGACGCGCGCCGGCAGGCGCCACGAACCCCGGAATGACGGATCCCAAGTCCGCTGAACGCCCCGCAGACTTCGACGCCCGCGGTTTTCTGCAGCAGTTGACCACCCAGCCCGGCGTGTACCGCATGCTGGGCGCCGCGGGCGACCTGCTGTATGTGGGCAAGGCCCGCAACCTGAAAAAGCGCGTGTCTCAGTATTTTTTGCGGGCCTCGGGTGACCCGCGCATCGAGTCGATGGTGTCGCAGATTCGCCACATCGACATCACCGTCACCCACACCGAAGATGAAGCGCTGATCCTTGAGGCGACGCTGATCAAGGAACTGCAGCCGCGCTACAACATCCTGTACCGCGACGACAAAAGTTATCCCTACCTGCGCATTTCGGCGCATGCCTACCCGCGTATCAGCTACTACCGGGGCGAAAAGCGCGGCAACGATCAGTACTTCGGGCCGTTTCCCAGCGCCGGCGCGGTACGCGAAACCCTGGTCACGCTGCAGAAGCTGTTCCAGCTGCGGCCCTGCCGCGACAGCTTTTTCGCGCATCGCGAACGGCCCTGCCTGCAGCACCAGATCAAACGCTGCTCGGCGCCCTGCGTGCAGCTGATCGGGACCGACGAGTACGCGCGCGACGTCAACGATGCCAAGCGTCTGCTGGGCGGGCAGGCCGACCAGCTGGCGGCCGAGCTGGCGGCGCAGATGGACGCCGCCGCCAACGCTCTGGAGTTTGAGCGTGCGGCCAAGGTGCGCGACCAGATTGCCGCGCTCAAGCGCGTGCGTGAAAGCCGCAACATGACCGGTGGCGCCGCCGATCTGGACGTGATCGCCGTGGCGCTGCACCCGGCCCATTCCTGTCTGGTGGTGATGTCGGTGCGCGACGGCATGAACCTGGGGCATCGCAGCCACTTTCCGCGGCACCCGCCGCATGCCGAGGCGGCCGCGCTGCTGGAGAGTTTTCTCAGTCAGCATTACCTGACGCTGCCGCCACCGTCCGAGATTCTGCTCAGCGACGCCCCGGCCGAACTGAAGTGGATCGCCGACGCGCTGAGTCAGCAGGCCGGGCGCCGCATCAGCCTCGGTCGTCCGCAGCGCGGCGCCAAGCTGCGCCTGTTGCAGATGGCACAGAACACGGCCGCCCAGGCGCTGTCGGCGCACCTGGCCGACGCCGCGAGCATGGATGCCCGCTTTCTGGAGCTGCAGCAGGTGATGGACCTCGAAGCATTGCCGAGGCGCATCGAATGCTTCGACATCTCCCACACCGGCGGCGAGCGTGCGGTGGCCTCCTGCGTCGTGTTCAACGACAAGGGTCCGGCCAAGGCGTCGTACCGAAAATTCAACATCGACGGCATCACCCCCGGTGACGATTACGCGGCCATCAAGCAGGCCGTCACCCGGCGCTTCATGCGGGTGAAGTCGGGCGAAGTGCAGCGGCCCGACCTGTTGCTGATCGACGGCGGTAAAGGGCAGCTTTCTGCCGCGCTGGAAGGTCTGGAAGAGGCCGACTGCCTCGACGTGCGCATCGCGGCCGTGGCCAAGGGGCCAACACGGCGCGCCGGCATGGAAGAAATCATCCTGCCCGAGCGTTCGCTGCCGCTGCGGCTGCCGCCTGACTCGCCCGCGCTGAACCTCATCCAGCGGGTGCGTGACGAGGCCCACCGGTTCGCCATCACCGGCCACCGCGCACGACGTGACAAGGCGCGGCTGACCTCCGACCTCGACCAGATCGAAGGTCTGGGCCCGGCCCGCAAGCGCGCGTTGCTGGCCGCGTTTGGCGGTCTGGCGGCGGTGCGGCGCGCCTCCGTTGACCAGCTGGCGCAAGTCAATGGCGTGTCGCGAACCTTGGCCGAACGCATCTACGCGGCGTCCCGCGGCTAGCGAACTCGGCGCGGGTCATGATGAGACGCTGCGCACCCCAAGCGCAGTGAATTACCCCCAAACGCGCCTCAATCACGCCCTCAGCCTCTACACTGACGCGGATGAAGCTCACACTGCCGTTGACCCTGACCCTGCTGCGCGTCGCGGCCATTCCCGTGGTGCTGCTGCTGTTTTATTGGCCGGTGCCGTATGCGCGGCAGGCGGCCACCGTCTTGTACGCCCTGGCGGCGTTCACCGACTGGCTGGACGGCTATCTGGCGCGCAAATGGAACCAGACCTCGGCGTTCGGCGCCTTTCTGGACCCGGTGGCCGACAAGCTGCTGGTCGCCGTGTCGCTGGTGATGCTGCTGCGCGAAGACCCGTCCGGCGAACTGGCTTTTCTGGTGGCGATCATCATTGGCCGTGAAATCACCGTCTCGGCGCTGCGCGAGTGGATGGCCGAACTGGGGCGCCGCGCCAGCGTGGCCGTGAGCTGGATCGGCAAATGGAAGACCGCCTTCCAGATGACCGCCATCGGCATGATGCTCTGGCAAGACTCCACCTTCGGCATCGACTGGTACGCGCTGGGGCTGGGGCTGCTGTTCATCGCCGCCGCGCTGACCCTGTGGAGCATGGTGGCCTACCTGCGTTCCGCCTGGCCGCTGATGCGGCGGTAGCGCGCACGGTTGACGGCTCGGCTCACCCGACGCTCCTCCCGAACGGCATCGATCGAGATCAAGACGGACACCCCTGAGGGCGCGCCTGCGCAGGCCGTCAGCAGGGCAGCGCAGCAAAGCGCCCATCGGGTTCTGCGCACTCAATGAGGCGCATCGCCATTGCCCTGAATGCCGGCGCCGCGCCGTGAGGGGACCGCGTCGGCAGTTGCGGGCCAGACAAGACCCACGTGCCGCGCGCACAAAAAAGGCCAGCCCGAAGGCTGGCCCTTTCCACGCCATCCATGCGATTACGGCATCGGAATCTGCAGGGTGATGGCATTGACGACACCGGCATCGCCGATGGGGCCAACGGCAGTGGCCGCGCCCGTATCGAGGTTGATGGTGTACAGCGTCGACACCGTTGCGCCGGCGGTGCGCAACGCGGCGAGGCCAATCTCACCGCTGCCAGCTGGCACGATGTCGAAGCTCTGCTCGGCCGCTCCGGCGCCATTCACCGGCAGGGTCACGCCCAGAGCCCCCACCCGCACCAGCGCACCGTCGTTGGGGACCGCCACGCGGGCCAGTGAGCTGTCACGCGCGTCGAGTGCGTACTGGAACCTGCCGCCGCCGGGATTGCTCGCCCGGTAGGCGGTGGCCACGATCTGCGGCGCTGTGGAGGTCACGCGCGGCGTGCCGTCAACAAACGCGAAGCCTGCCGCGCGCGCTTCGCCCGCCAGCTCTCGGCCTTCCTGCAGGTTCACGCGCAGGTTCTGTGCCGTGTCACTGAGAATGCGCAGCAGGTCGGCGCGCGGGTTGAAGTCGACGCCAAATTGCGTGCCGCTCAACGGCACCGAGAGGGTCACGGCCTCGGCCAGATCGAGCACCGTGGGATCGGTGGCATTGTCGATCACCGCCGCCACGCGGCTCGCGCTGGTCAGCACGTAGCCGGTGTCTTTGTCTTCCTCCAATGAGGTGGTGCGGATGTCCAGACCCAGCACGCGTTCGCCGTCCATCAGGCCGTTGAAGGTGAGGGTGTCACCGGTGTCGACCAGCGTGGGTGTGGCGCCCAGGGTCAAGGTATAGGGCTCAAGTTGGTCGGCCATGTCCCCGGCTGCCAAGGCAAAGACATCCCGCTGTGCGGCCGGGCTGGTGTCATCGTCCCGCGCCACGACGACGGCTGCGTAGGCATTGCCGCGCAACGCGCCAAGCAGGGTCGCCGCACCGGTTGCGGGGTCGATGGAATAGAGCCCGCTTTCTGCACCCACGGTCAACGCCGCGTAGTGCTCGTTGGCCATATCGGCTTCGGAATAGTAGATGTCGTAGCCATTCACGCCACTGGCATCCACGCCCAGCGGCCCCACCAGGGTCAAGGGCCCAAGGTTGGCATTCTGCGTGTACAACACATCATTCTCGGTGTCGATCACGTACAGAACCGTCCCTTCAAGGCCGACCTCAGCGTTGGTGTACGCGGCGGCCGTCACCCCTTGCTGATACCCCATCACGCCGTCCACCAGCGTGTTCACGGCCATGGCCGGAGCGGGATTGGTGAGTGCGGCGGTGGGCACCCGCAGGTTCTTGCCGTCGTCGCCGATGATGCGCAGCGCGTTGGCCGCGGGGTTGAAGTCCACGCCGATCCGGTTGCCGGTGAGTGCAGTGCCGTCGCCGGCAATGGGCTGGATCACGGTGGCCATCGCCGTTTCAGGATCCAGAATCAGCGAACGGCCGGTGCTGGTCACCGCATGCAGGTCGCCCGTCGTTGGACCGGTCGGGCGGAAATCGATGCCCACGATGGATTCCCCGGTGCCGAGCGCACTCACCGTGCCCACCGTTTCCAGCATGGACGGGTCGGTGGCTGAAAAACGCACCAACTCGGCATCTCCGCGCACGCCGAAGACGTTCAGATCGGCATCGGGCGCAGGGCCGAATGGGCTGGGATCACTGTCGCTGGAGCACGCCGCGATCGCGGTGACCGCCAACATCATGGCGCTCAGGACCACCGCCTTGGCGCGCCCCTCGGACGCCGGGTGCTGCATGGATTCAACCTTTTTCATCATGTTCTCCGCTATGAATGGGTCTGGGTGAAGCGTCTCGCCGGGCTTGCGCCCTCTACACGTACGCGACGGCGTCCGGGGTGGATGCGACGGAGCCCGAACCGCGCTGCGTGCGCAGATGCCGGGCGCCCGATGGATGGTGGCACGCGTCCACACCCTGCACCAGCGTCTCGAAGGCTCAGGCGCCCGTTACTCGGTGAGGCCGGGCAGCTGCGACGGCAGTCCATCTCGACTCACCAATCGATTCAGCGCCACCAGATACAGCGCCGTCTGGACGGTCTTGCCCGGCCGCAAGGCGGTCATCAGTTGCGCATAGCGGTCGATCTGTGGGCGGTACCGGTCGGCCGCCGCCTGCATGACCTGGGCGGGGTCTTGGAGGTCGTCGCCGGGGGCGGCGAGTTTGTAGTCGATGATCCACAGGGTGCCGTCGGGGGTTTCGAAGCAGCGGTCGATGACGGCGCTGGTCCATTCGCCGTCGAGGAATGCCGCCAGTGGATATTCCGAGGCCGCCCAGGCCCAGGGCGCGAGAATGGCGCGGCCGGTGGCGCTGGCGAGGGTCTGGGTCACCGCGGCCATGACCTCGTCACTGAGCGCTTCGACCTGATCGGTCGGCAGGCCGGCCCGGTGCAGGGCGGCGTGCATGGAGGCGAGGCGCCGCGCCGGATCGGCCTGCCAGGCGGGGATGCCTTCGATCGAGATCGCTTCCATGGCCTGGTGGAACAAGCGCCCGCGCCACTGGGCGCTGCGGTCGCCGTCGGCGGCCAGGGCGTCGTCGTCGGGCGACAGCACCCGCTCTGAGGGGCGCACGCTGCGCCGCTCCACCGGCACCGGCAGGCCCCACGGGTGGGCCTCGTGGGCCAGCAGCGCGTCGGCCGCCAGGGGCAGCCGCGGCGCGATGGGCGCGCGGCTGCGGTCGAAGGGCTGAGGCGCGTGCGCTTCGGGCAGGGCGTGCATCGGGAAGGGCACGCCCAGCCGCTCGGCAAAGCTGTTGGCTTCAAAGCGCGGCGGCGTGGTGATCGGGTCGGCGTCGTTACGCGCGCCGCTGGCCAGCAGGTGCAGGTGCGATTTTGCACGGGTGGTGGCGACGTACAGCAGGCGCAGCCCTTCGGCCTGTTTGATGGCCTTGTCGCGGCCGGTGCTGAAGTCGAACAGGCGGCACCAGTCATCGTCGGCTGGGCGCGATGACGGGGGTTTGGGGACCAGCAGCGGGGCCTGGCCGGGCAGATCGAGGCGACTGAGCAGCGGTTTGCGGTCGCCGCGCGTGGCCTTGCCGCAGCCGACCAGCAGCACTTCGTCGAACTCCAGTCCCTTGGCGCGGTGCAGGGTCATCAGTTGCAGGCGTTGCTGTCCCGGCTCGGCGTAGAGCCGCTCGACGGCGCGTTGCAGGGCCGGCAGGTCCAGTTGTCCGGCGGCGGCGTGGCGGGTGATGAGCTCAAAGGCGCGGTCCACGTCGAGCCGGTCTTGAGCGCTCAGCCCGGCGTCGCCGCCCAGCCGGTGCCACAGGGCGCGCACGGCGGCCGGCAGATCGGCGCGCAGCCGCGGATCGGCATCGAGCGCCTCGATGGCGTTCAGCAGGCGGCTGACGCGACGACCACCCTCGGGGCTGAGGCTGATGCGGTCGGCCTCGCGCAAGCGGGACAGCCAGGGCAATTTGCGGCGGCCGGTACTCAGGGCCAGCAGATCGGCCCACGACAATCCGACCCAGGGGGCGCGCAGCCAGATCAGCCAGGCCAGATCGTCGGCGGCGTGCCAGCGGGCGCGCAGGCAGGCCAACAGATCGCGCACGGCGGGGCGGCTGGCCAGCGGGTCGATCTCGACGCCGCTGAAGGGAATCTGCCGCTGGCGCAGTTCGGCGATCAACGGCATCAGGTGACGCCGCGCGCGCGCCAGCACCGCCACGGACTCGCTGCGCGCCAGGGCGGTTTCGATGAGGTCGGCGCCATGCGCGGCTTCGTCGGTTTCATCGGCAAATCCGAACAGATTGACGCTGCCGCCGCCCGGGGGCTTCTGCGCCACGCCGTGCGTGAACGGCACTTCGCCGGCGTCGAGATCGGGTGTGTCGGGAAAGCAGGGTGCGAGGGCGTCGTTGACCCAGTTCACCACCGCGGGGTCGGAACGGAAATTGGCGTGCAGTTCGACAATTTCCAGTGGCAGTGCGCCGAGTTGCCGGTCGCTGATGAGCTGGGTGAAGACCCGCACATCGGCCTTGCGAAAGGCGTAGATCGACTGTTGTGGATCGCCGACCAGAAACAGCGAGCGGCCGTCGCCCGGCTGCCAGCCTTCGGTGAGTTGCTCCAGCAGGGCGACCTGGCTGGCCGAGGTGTCCTGCATTTCATCGACCAGCAGATGGCGGATCTGGGCATCGCGCTTGAGCAGGGCCTCGCCGTAGCTGCCGTCGGGGCGCAGCGCCTCGCGGGCAGCCAGCGCCACTTCGACAAAGTCGGACGCGCCGCGCCCGCTCATCACCAGGCGGTGGTGCGCCAGCAGGTGACGCAAGACGATGCGCAGGTGGCCGCGCAGCACCGCCAGCGCAGGGCTGAGGCGCGGCGGCGGCAGGGTCAGCAGGCGCACGGCGGCGGCTTCGAGGTCGGTGTCGCCTTCGCGCTCGGTGACCAGCGCCTTCATCAACTGATGCTGGGGTGTTCCGGCCTTGAAGCCGGTGTTCGCTTTGATGCCGCCCGGCTTGCGCAGGGTCTTGTCGGTTTTGGTGACCAGGGTGCTGGCGAGATGACGATAAAGCGTGTCCTGCTCCGGATCGACGGCAGGCCAGCGCGTGAGGTCCAGCGCCCAGGCGAAGTCCGGGTAGTCGGGCGCGGCCAGGCGCAGGGCTTCGAGCAGACGTTCGGTGTCGCGGCCGAGCACGTCGCTGAGGCGTTGCTGCGCCTCGCACTGCAGCTCGACCAGCAGGGCCAGCGGTGCGCTGTCGTCATCGGTGGCACCGAGCAGGTCGCGGCTCCACTGGTCGCGGCGCTCCATCAGCTCCACCAGCGACTGCGTGAGGCTGTCGAGGCGGTTGTCCACCGCGGCCAGCAGGCCGCTGGCGGCCGCGAACAGTTCGGCGTCGGCCTGGGGTCGCAGTGCCGCGTCGAACACGCCGTCGACGGCGGCTTCGATCAGGCCGCGCGGGTCGTCGCTCACGGTCAGCCGTCCGCCCAGGCCGGAGAGCAGCGGCAGCTCGGCGGCAATGGCGGCGTTCAGGCCATCGATGGTCTGCGCGCGCAGCCGCGACGGGGTGTCGGCCAGGGCCCAGCCCAGTGCGGCGTCGCGGGCGCGCACCGCTTCGGCGAGCGCGAAATGCTGCGCGGCATAGTCATCGCCCGCAGGCGGCGGGGCGGTGTGGGTCAATGCGGCCAGCACGCGGTCGCGAATCTCGGCGGCGGCCTTGGTGGTGAAGGTGATGGCCACCACCTGCTCGGGCCGGTCGCAGGTGGCCAGCGCCGCCAGAAAGCGCTGCACCAGCAGGCCGGTCTTGCCGGATCCGGCGGGCGCGATGGCCACCACGTGGCGGTCCAGCCGCAGGGCGCGTGCGCGGGCGGTCTGGTCGGGCGGGGTCATGGGGTGTCCTCGCCGTCTTCGTCCACATCGGGGTCGACCAGGTCGCGGTAGGGCGCGTGGCTGCCGGTGAGGCGCCTGGCATCGACGCCGGCGCAGCCTTCCTGAATGGCGGTGGCGGCGTCGCGCAGCGTGGCGTCCCACGCGGCCAGTTGCTCGGGCCAGGTGAGATCGGCCGCGCGTGTCTGGGCCTTTCGGGTCGGCGGGATCAGGTAGGTCGCCCACGCGGTGCGGGCCGACAGCGCCGGGTGTCCGGCCTTCAGGTGGGCGAAGGCGATGCCGCCCAGCGGTTGAAAATCGGCAAGTCGGCGCGCCAGCACTGCATAGAGGGGCAATTGCGGGGCCTTGAGGTGGTCCCCCTTCCAGCCGCTGGGACTGGCGTCGGCGCCGGTCTTGTAGTCGATGAGCAGCACCTGCGGCCCGTCGGCGGCGGTCACCGTGTCGGCGCGGTCGAGGCGCAGGTGAATGGGCAGGGCATCCCACTGCGCGCGCAGCGGCACTTCACAGGCAATAACCTCGAAAGGCTCCGTGCGGCGGCGCTCGTGGCCCAGCCATTCAGTGAGTTGCGAGATCAGCCGGCGGCGCTCCAGGGCGATCCAGGCGGCGCCAAAATGCCGGGCCTGCAGGCCGCTGGCGATGGCCGCGTCCACCGCCTCGCCAATGGCCGACGCCAGGCTGTTGGGCGCCAGCGCGAGCAGCGCGGCGGAGGTTTGATGGCGCTGCCAGAAATGCATCAGCGCCTCGTGGCTGAGCCGCCCCTGCACGCTGGGGGGCACGCCGCGGGTGCGGCGCGGCAGCGGTCGGCTGCTCAAGCGGTCGACCACCACGGTGAGCAGCGGCGCAACGAAGAAGCGCTCGAAGGTGCCCGCGCTGGCGGCCACCTGTTCGGCGGGGCGCAGCACCGGCACCGGATCGTCTTCGGGCATCACCGGATCGGGCAGGGCGCGGCGGCGCCGATCGGGCACGGCGTGCGGCGCGTGGGGGCAACCGGCGGGCGGGGTCAGCGGCTGGCCCAGGTCATCCACGGCCGGCATGTAGGCCTCAACCCGGTCGGCCATGGCCATCAGCGCGGCGCGCACGGCGCGCGCCTGGGCGCTGGCCAGCAGCGGGTCGGCCTCGGGCACGCCGGCATCGCGTTGCGCCGCGAACGGCAGCAGCGGATGCGGTGAGGCACTGCCAATGGCCGCCTCGCAATTGGCGAGAATCAAGTGGTCGGCCGGAATGCCGAGCAGCTGGGTCGGCGTGCCGATGAGGATGGGCTGACCATGTTCGACCCGGGGCTGGAAGGGACTGTTCAAAACCTCACCCAGCCATTGGCCGGCCACCGCTGAAGAGACGGGGCCCAGCAGCCGGTCGAGCTGGCCGAGCCGCTCGCTGGCTTCGAACAGCCGTCGCTCAAGCTGGAACAGATGGCTGTCGGCCTGGGTGGCGCCCAGCGGGCGGATGGCGCGCAGCCGGGCCAGCAGGTGGCGCTGCCAGTCGCTGGGCAGGGCGCGGCGCGGCGCCTGTTCCAACACCGTGACCAGCGCGGCCAGACGGTCGTGCAGTGACGGCGGTGACAGTGTGAGCAGCTCCTGGGCGTGGAGCTGGGTCCAGCCTTCGTCGAGGATGCGGCTGTCCAGCTTGGCGGCCGCCAGTGCCGCCTCGCCGCCGAGCAGCGCGGGATTGAGCAGAATCGTCTGCCAGTCGGCACTGCGCTGCGGTCGCAGACTCAGCGTCGCCAACGCCAGCCAGCCGCTCGCCAGCGCGGTGTCGCGCAGGCGCTGCGCGCTGGCCCAGCGCCACGGCAGGCGGTCACCGAGGCCCGGTTGATGCCGCCACGGCGCCAGCACTTCGGTGAGGGCTGCGTCCAGCCCGGCGCGGTGACGGTCAAGATCGGCCACCGCCAGCAGTACCCGGGCATCGGGCCGGTCGTTGAGCATGTGCAGGACGCGCTCGGCGATGGCCCTGAACTGGCTGTGACGGTCGGGGCAGACCCGCAGCGTGGGGGGCGCGCACGGGGCCACGGCCAGGGGCGGCAGTTGCCAATGCGTCCACAGGGCTTGATGACTGGGCAGCAGCGGCCCCCAGCCGTGAGCGTGCTGCACCGCGGGCGGCGTGGCCGGCGGCGGCTGGGCCAGCAGCGCCTGGGGCAGGTGGCTGGCGGGCAGCACTTTGAGCGCCGCCATGCGCGTCTGCACGGCGGATTGCCACTGCTGAAAAAGGCGCTGTTCCTGGGTGTAGAGCGGCGCGCCGCGGCCCAGGCGGTAATCGTGCTGCAGGTCTTCGGCCGCCATCGCCAGCCGGGCGGTGGCCTGCGGTGCGAGCAGGGGCGGGGTGGCCGGGTCGTCGTCCATCACCTGTTGCCACAGCGCGAGCCGCTGCACGTCGTTGAGCAGCCCTTCGGTCGGCCAACCTGCGGCCCAGCGCTGCTCGATGTGACGGGTGAAGCCCCCGAACGCCGGCGGGTTCCAGACCTGCGCCCCGGCCGCCCGCCGGGCGACGGCGTCGTCCAGCCCGGCTTCGCGGGCGGCAAGGTCGGTGGGCAGCAGCAGGGTCATGGGCGGTCAGGGCTGTAAAACACGAAACCCCTCAAGTTGAGGGGTTTGGGGTCTGCGTGCTTACTGTTCCAGCAAGGCCAGCTTGTCGGGCTTGCCATCCCATTCAGCGGCATCGGGCAGCCCGTCCTTCTTTTCGGTGATGACGGGCCATTTTTTGGCCAAAGCGGCGTTGAGGTCAAGGAAGTGCGCCTGGTCTTCGGGCAGGTCGTCCTCGGCAAAGATGGCCTCGGCCGGGCATTCGGGCTCGCACAGGGTGCAGTCGATGCACTCTTCCGGATCGATCGCCAGAAAATTGGGGCCTTCGTGAAAGCAGTCCACCGGGCACACTTCAACGCAATCGGTGTATTTGCACTTGATGCAGTTGTCGGTAACGACAAAGGTCATGGGAGGGGTCCTGATCAGGGCGGCGGGCGGGCGCGCCGGGCTTTAAATTGACGCAATAGTGTAATGGATGCCGCTATCGCGCCGGGAGTCTGACCACCTCGTGATGGACGCGCGAAATACCCAGCCGGCGGTCCTCGAAGAAGGCCCGCAGCGCGATCTCAATCGTGCGAAAGGCGATCTCGGACCAGGGGATGTCTTCTTCCCGCATCAGGCAGACCTCGCTGCTTTCCGGCGTGGGTCCGAAATGGGCGTCGGCGGCCAGAGTGCCGTGATAAATGAGGTACACCTGATCGACGCGGGGAATGTCCATGACGGCCACCAGGCGACCCATGGTGACCAGGGCCTGAGATTCTTCAATGGTTTCGCGCGCGGCGCCTTCGGCCGTGGTTTCACCCATTTCCAGATAGCCCGCCGGCACGGTCCATTTGCCGATGCGCGGCAGGATGTCGCGCTTGCACATCAGGATGCGGCCATCCGGGGTTTCGGGAATGCAACCCACCACCATCTTGGGATTGATGTAGTGCACCGCGCTGCAGACCGGGCACACGGCGCGCGGCTGGTGGTCACCCTCGGGAATGCGGTGCTCGACGGCGTGGCCGCAACTGGAGCAGAACTTCATGGTTGGATTGACGGATCGGGCACGAACGAGGGCGTTACTTTGACACGGTCGCCGACCCGCAGTGCGGCGCTGAGTTCGGCAATGTCGGCGTTGTGCATGCGGATGCAGCCATAGCTGGCGGCAAGACCGATGGATGCCGGGTTGTTGGTGCCGTGAATGCCGATGCGGTCCTGCAATTGCACGAAGATGTCGCCCAGCGGGTTGTCAGGTCCGGGCGGCACCACCGGCGGCAGCGGCTCCCCCCGGCGGGCGTGATCGCGCCGGATTGACGGCGTTGGGTACCACGCGGGCTGGTGGTGAATGTGCTCCACGGTGAAAGTCTGCAGGGGCGTCGGATTGTCGGGGGTGCCGACCGAGACCGGGTAGCTGCGCACCTGATCATCATCGACGCGCAGGTACAGACGCCTGGCGCCCCGATCGACGATCACCCGCAGCGCCGGATCGGGCCAGCGGTGCAGATCGTCGGGTTCGGGAGAAGGGGCGGGCTGGGGCGTGGCCACCGGCATCGCTTGGGCATCGACGGTGATCGCCAGCCGGCCTTCGGCATCGCGCGTCTCGCGGTATTCGCGCATGCGCCATCCCGCCTGCTGATAGACCCAGGCGAGGGTGTCGAAACGCCATTCGGCAGGATCCGCCAGGGCCTCGCCCGGCGGGGGTGGATGGGCCAGCACCCTGAGCAGCAGCGGCCGGTCGACCGAATCCGGCAAGGGCGATGCGAAGACGATGCCGGGCATCGGGTCGGGCGCTTGCGACGATGCGACAGGCTGCGGCGTGGCGGCGCAGCCGGCACACAGGCCGGCCAGCAGCATCACCCCCCAGGCAGCGGAGTCGCGAGTGCGATGCAGAAGTGAGTGTCGGCCCATGCGTGAAAGTGTAAGGGGTCGAAGTTGCCGGGTCCGTCGATTGCGGCGCGGCGTTGCCAGTGGTCGCAGGGCGCCGGGGTCAGTCCAGCGATCGGGCGCGTTGGCCGGCCTCGGTCAGCGCATTGCCGAAATCCACCAGGCGCGCCTCGACGGCGGCGGCGTCTTCGGCGGCGGGAAGCGCGGTGCGCGCTTCGCGGCAGACGATGGCGGCTTGCCGCTGCAGGGCGGCCCGGTCTTCGTCCCGCGTGCTGTGGCGGGCGATCAGGGTGAGCACCGCCATCAGACGCAGGGTCAGCGCGGTGTTGGGTCGTGCGACCTCGCGCAAGGGGTCGAGGGCCGAGTCCAGCACGACCGGAAACGACAGGTCAGCACGCCAGACGCGCAGACGGCGATGGGTGTCCCTGAGGCACCGGGACGGGCAGTCCAGCTGGATGAGCCGGGTCAGGGCCGAGCCGATGCGATCGACGCAGCTGATGGCCGTGATCGGGTCGTTGATGCCGGGCGACATGGCCCTGAGCGCCATCTCCACCAGCTGCGCGAGTGGAAAGCCGAGGTCCTGCTCAGACGTGCGCTGGTTGCCCACCACGAAGCAGCGGCTGATGCGGCCGGCCAGCGCCGCGTCGACGCGCTCACCCGGCCAGGCGTGCAGCAGCGGGTCGCCGCGGGTCAGGTAGTCGCCGGGGGTGGGGTGCACTTCAAGCACCAGATCGTGCGCGCAGGCCAGGCGCAGCAGGCTGTCGCCGTCAATGATCTGCAGATAGCCGTCACCGCGCGCGGCAACCCTTTTCGAGTTCGCCTGAAACCCGGCGGGCAAGGCCGCAGGGGCTTCGGGCTGCGGCGAGCGCGGGGCATTGCCGAAGCGGTCGATGCAGGCGTTGAGTTCGCGGCCCACACGGCCGACGACCTCGCTGCTCTGAATCATCACCGAGACGTGGTGAATGAAGTAGATGAACACCCACAGGCTGGCGAGCGCGAACACCACGCCAATGGAGACCGACAATTGCGGCACGAACTCATCGCCCTCGGTGTGGCGGATGGTGCGCAACACCAGCAGGCAGTAGAAAAAGGTGGCGATGAAGGTGCCCAGCACCCACTGGTTGACGCGGTCGCGCATGAAATTGCGCAGCAGTCGCGGCCCCAGCTGTGAGGAGGCCAGCGACAACGCGACCAGGGTCATCGAAAAAACCACCCCGGCAATGGTCATCATCGAACCCGCAATGACGCTCAACACATCGCTGGCGCCGTCGGGGCCGCCGCCGTAAAGCCAGCCCTGCGCCCAGGACTGGGCTTCGATCCATCGGCTGGCCACACGGTCGTCCAGCCAGACGGTGGCAACTGCCAGCAGCCCGGCCGCGGCGGCCATCACCGACGGCAGGAACCAGAAACTCGACCTGAGCCGAATCAACCACTTGAGCAGTTGCGCCTTCATGCCGCGATCCTCAGGAGGCGGCGAAGCTGCGGTGCATGCGGGCGTAGTCTTTGCGGTACTGGGCGGCCAGCGAAACCTTCTGTGCGTCGCTGAGAATCTTGCCGGAGACCTGGAAGAACTTCTTTTCTTCTTCGCGCAGGTGGTGATGCACCTTGTGCGACAGCTGCCGGGCGGTTTCGATCCAGGCCTCGTCGTGACCGTCGATGGACTGCAAGTCTTCCACGAGTTCATCGATCTGGTGATGCTCGTGCAGGGCATGACGCGATGACCACAGGCCCATGTCGTCCATCAACATGGGCACATACAGAAAGCGTTCTTCCGCAGCCTCGTGCGCCGCCATCTCGTGGCGCGTCTGGGTGAACAGGTCCAGACGCGCGCGCGTCCCGGGTTGGGTGCGCAGCAGCTTTCTGAACAGGCTGCGCTGTATTTCATGGCTTTCACGAAGGGCGTCGTAGAGGGTTTCTGACATGGCGAGCTTCCTGGTAAGGGGGCGGTTGAAATGGGCCGGAGCGTGGGGCGCACCGGGGACGGATACTGAATGCGGGTCCCGTGCCTGTGTTCTTCGATGCGAAACGCTTCAGCGCATTTGTCGGGTTTTTAGCATCGTGATACCGACCCTTCGATTAAAATAGCGGCGTTCTCGCGCCGCTGGCGGCTGCGACGTCATTCATTTGTTCATCCCTCAGGACCCCTGCCATGACCCAATCCGTTGCCGTTGGCGGCCTCAACATCAATGCCGACCTCAAAGCGCTGATCGACAGCGAGATCTGCCCGGGGACCGGTGTCGCGCCGGATCATTTCTGGTCGTCGTTCGAGGCCATCATCAATGAATTCACACCGCGCAACCGTGCATTGCTGGCGCATCGCGACGCGTTGCAGACGCAGATCGACGACTGGCACAAGGCCCGCAAGGGTCAGCCGCATGACGCGGCCGCCTACAAGGCCTTTCTGGGCGAGATTGGCTACCTGCAGCCCGAGCCGGCCGACTTTGTCATCGACACCCGCAACGTCGACACCGAGATCGCCGAACAGGCGGGGCCGCAGTTGGTGGTGCCGGTCAAGAACGCGCGCTATGCCCTGAATGCGGCCAACGCGCGCTGGGGCAGCCTGTACGACGCGCTGTACGGCTCCGATGTGATTCCCGAAACCGATGGTGCCGAGCGGGCCGGCGGCTACAACCCCAAGCGGGGCGCCAGGGTGATCGCCTTTGCCCGGGCGCATCTCGACACCGCGGCGCCCTTGGCGACCGGCCGCCATGCCGATGCCAAGGCCTACGCCATCGTCAACGGCGCGCTGCAGGTGACCCTGGCCGACGGCGCCACCACGGGCCTCGCGCACCCTGAAAAATGCGTGGCTTATTCGGGCGATGCCGCGTCTCCCAGCGCGGTGCTGCTGAAGAACAACGGTCTGCACATTGAAATACAGATCGACCCGCAAAGCCCCATCGGCGCCACCGACGCTGCGGGCGTCAAAGACCTGCTGGTCGAGGCCGCCATCACCACCATCATGGACTGCGAGGATTCGGTCGCCGCCGTCGATGCCGAAGACAAGATCGAGGTCTACCGCAACTGGCTGGGCCTGATGAAAGGCACGCTGGAAGAGCAGGTGCAGAAGGGCGGCAAGACCCTCACCCGGCGCCTCAGCGAAGACCGCTTCTACACGGCGCTGGACGGCGGTGAGCTGCGCCTGCCGGGCCGCAGCCTGCTGTTCGTGCGCAATGTGGGCCACCTGATGACCAACCCCGCCATTGTCGACAGGCACGGCAGGGAAGTCTTCGAGGGCATCATGGACGGCATGGTCACCGTGCTGGCCGCGATGCACGACCTCAAGGCCGACAAGACCCGGCGCGACCACAAGGGCAACTCGCGCGCCGGCTCGGTGTACATCGTCAAGCCGAAGATGCACGGGCCCGACGAAGTGGCCTTTGCCAATGACCTGTTCGCCGCCATCGAGAAGGCGCTGGGGCTGCCCGCGTACACGCTGAAAATCGGCATCATGGACGAGGAGCGCCGCACCACCGTGAACCTCAAGGCCTGCATTCTGGCCGCCCGGCACCGGGTGGTGTTCATCAACACCGGGTTCCTCGACCGCACCGGCGACGAGATCCACACCTCGATGCACGCCGGACCCATGGTCGCCAAGACCCAGATGAAGCAGCAGACCTGGATCACCGCCTACGAAGACTGGAACGTGGATGTGGGCATCCGCTGCGGCCTGCCGGGCAAGGCGCAGATCGGCAAGGGCATGTGGGCCATGCCCGACGAGATGGCGGCCATGCTCAAGCAGAAGATCGGTCATCCCATGGCAGGGGCGACCACCGCGTGGGTGCCGTCGCCCACCGGCGCCACCCTGCACAGCACCCATTACCACCAGGTGGACGTGTTTGCGCGCATCGAAGAATTGCGCAGCCGGCCGCAGGCCAAGGTTGATGACCTGCTCTGCATTCCGCTGGGAGAGCGACCCTCGATGACAGAGGTGCGGCGCGAGCTGGACAACAGCGCGCAGACCATTCTGGGCTACGTGGTGCGCTGGATCGACCAGGGCGTGGGCTGCTCCAAAGTCCCCGACATCAACGACGTGGGGCTGATGGAAGACCGCGCCACCCTGAGGATTTCCAGCCAGCACATCGCCAACTGGTTGCTGCATGGATGCTGTACAAAAGATCAGGTCCTCGAAACCTTCGAGCGCATGGCCGAGATCGTCGACCGTCAGAACGCTGGGGATCCCGCCTATCAGCCCATGGCGCCGGGATTTGGCGGCACTGCCTTCAAGGCCGCGCTGGCGCTGGTGTTCGAGGGGTGTGAACAGCCCAGCGGCTACACCGAGCCCCTGCTGCACGCCTACCGTCTGAAGCGCAAGGCGGCCTGATCAGTCACCGGGCGGGGCGCGCCGGGTCATCGGCGCGACCCGTCCAGAGGGTGGCGATCAGTGGAGGTCGATCGTGGTGCTGAGCCTCAGCGTCAGGGGCGGGTTGCGCGGGGTGGCCGCGTCGCCGGATGGGGCCGGTCTGGCGACTGCCGGCGCATCGGCGTAGGCCAGATCGACCAGGGCAGTGCTGCCATTGAAGGTCAACACCAGTCCGGCGATCACGCCGACACCCAGTGCGGCGCCGAGCTGCCGGCGCTGAACCCGGCGCAGGCTGTCTTGATGGTAGATTTTCAACATGCCCGATCTCCTGAAGAGTGACGATGGACGGCGGCGAGCAGCCTCCCTGATCGGCGGCGTCGATGCCAGCGCAAAACCGGGGTCTTCGACCGGCGGCCGTGTCGAGCGGCAGAACGGTCGTTGATGGCCCCGAGCGCCGGCAAGCCGGCACGACCCCCGCGGCAGTCGGTGCCGGTCAAGTCGTTTTGCGCGTTCGTGGCCAAGACCGGCGATCTGGACCTGCGCTTCACGCCCGTGCCCACGCCCGAGCAGGGCATGGCCGGGCACAAGGCCGTGGTCTATGCGCGGCATTCAGCCTATGCCGCCGAGGTGGCGGTTGAGGGGGTGATCGACGGCCTGCATCTGCGGGGCCGTATCGACGGTCTGGACGCCGAGGCCGCAACCCTCGACGAGATCAAGACCCATCGCGGGGCAGTGGACCGCATCCCCGCCAATCACACCGCGCTGCACTGGGCGCAGCTGCGCACCTACGGCGCGCTGTACGGCCGCGCCCAGGGGCTCGATCAGCTGACCTTGCGGCTGTGCTACTACGACATTGACGAGCGTCGCGAAACGCAGTTCACCACCGTGGCTTCGGTGGAGGCGCTCGAAAGCGAATTGCGCGAACGCGTGCAGCACTACAAGCACTGGATGGCGCAGCAGCGCGCCCACCTGCAGCGCCGCGACACGATGCTCGATGGCCTGGCATTTCCGCACGCCAGCGTCGCCGAGGGGCAGGCGCAATTGATGGCCGCCGTCACCGCGACGCTGGAACAGGGCGGGTCGCTCATGGCCCAGGCACCGACCGGCGTGGGCAAGACGATTGGCGTGCTCTTTCCCGCGCTCAAGGCGCTGGCGGGCCCGGTGGACAAGGTCTTCTACCTCACCGCCAGGAACGCGGTGCAGGGCGAAGTCGACAAGGCGCTGCGCAGTCTGACGGTGGAGGGCAAACCTCTGCCGCTGCGGGTGTTGCTGCTGTCGGCCAAGGCGCGCGCCTGTGTCTATCCCGATCGCGCCTGCCATGGTGACTCGTGCCCGCGCGCCAAGGGTTTTTACGATCGCCTGCCGGCCGCGCGCGAGGCCGCCCAGCAGATGTCGCGACTGGACCTGCAGGGTCTGAACGCCGTGGCGCAGACGCATCAGGTCTGCCCTTATTTTCTGGGGCAGGAGATGGCGCGCTGGGCCGACCTGATGATCGGCGACGTCAATTACTACTTCGACGGCAGCGCCATTCTCCACGCGCTGACCGAGCAGCAAGGCTGGCGCGTGGCGGTGCTGGTGGACGAGGCGCACAACCTCGTGGACCGGGCACGGGCGATGTACTCGGCCCGCCTGTCGCAGGACACGATGCGGCAGGTGGCGCGCGGCGTCGCCGGCAGCCTGAAGAGCGCCCTTGCGGAGATCGACGGCGCCCTGATCGCGATGCGCGCGTTCTGCACGCTCAATGACGTGATGCCCAGCGAGCCGCCGCGGCGGCTGCGCGACGCGCTGACCCAGGCGATTCGCCAGATTGGCCGCTGGTTTGCCGACGATGCCGGTCGTCACGACGGTCCGCTGCTGGATTTTTACTTCGAGCTGATCGGTTTGCAGCGTCTGGCGGAACGCTACGACAGCCATTCGCTGTGTGAGGTCACCGAAGGCGAAGGCGCGCCGCAAGATTTGCTGCAGGAGCCGACCATCACCTTCAATCTGCACAACGTGGTGCCCGCGCCGCACCTGCTGCCGCGCCTGCGTGCAGCGCACGCGGTGATCGCGTTCTCGGCCACGCTTGCGCCCCAGGCGTATCACCGGCGGATGCTGGGACTGGCCGACGACACCGCGTTCTGTGACGTGCGCAGCGGCTTTGCGGCCGATCAACTGCAGGTGCGGCTGGTGCGTCACATCGCCACTGAGTACCGGGTGCGGCACCTGGCCGCGCGGCCCATCGCGCAGCTCATGGCCGACGCGTTCAATGAAGCGCCGGGCAACTACATGGCCTACTTCAGCAGTTTTGCCTATCTCAACCAGGTGGCGGCGGCCTTCGCCCGGCTGGCGCCGCAGGTCACGACCGTGCGGCAGACCGCGCAGATGTCGCTGGATGATCGCCACGCGTTCTTGCGCCGGTTCACGGCCAGCAGTCGTCAGGTGGGGTTTGCCGTGCTGGGCGGCAGCTTCTCCGAGGGCGTCGATCTGCCCGGCAAGCGCCTGGTGGGCGCCTTCATCTGCAACCTGGGGCTGACGCCCTTCACCGACCTGAACGCGCGCATGGCCCGGCAGGTGGATGAAGCCTTCGGTGCGGGCAGTGGCCAGCGCTATGTCTATCTTTACCCGGCCATACAGAAGGTCGTGCAGGCGGTGGGGCGCGTGGTGCGCACCGCGACTGACCGCGGCACGGTGTATCTGATCGACCGCCGCTTCGGTGACGCGGCGGTGCAAGAACTGCTGCCGCCGAGCTGGCAGCTCACGCACTGGCCCGCGCCGCGATAATGCCGCCATGAACTTGCCTTATGCCCACGGCGGGCCGCCGCTGACCGCGCGATTGCGCAGCACGCCCGAAGATTTTCAGGTTGATGAGCTGCACGAGCGGGTGCCCGATGGCAGCGGCGACCACGTGTGGCTGGAGATTCGCAAGCGCGGGGCCAACACCGATTGGGTGGCGCGCGCGCTGGCGCGTCTGGCAGGCGTGCGGCCGGTGGACGTGGGCTACGCCGGCCTGAAGGACCGCGACGCCGTGACCACCCAGGTCTTCACCGTGCACCTGCCGGGGCGCGAGGCCCCCGACTGGTCGGCCTTGCCCGAGTCGGTGACGGTGCTGGCCGCGCACCGGCATCGCCGCAAGCTCAAGCGCGGCGCCTTGCAGGGCAACCGCTTCTGCATCGTGCTGCGCGACACGGTGGGCGATGCGGCCGAGGCCGAAGCGCGCCTGCAGGCCATCGCGCGTGATGGCGTGCCCAATTACTTCGGGGACCAGCGCTTCGGCTTTGGTGGTGCCAACGTGGCCCGTGCCGAGGCCATGTTCGGTGGCAGGCCGGTGGATCGGGCGACGCGCTCCATCCTGCTCTCGGCCGCCCGCTCGCACCTGTTCAATGCGGTGCTGGCGCGCCGCGTGGCGTCGCGGCAGTGGCATCAAGCCCTGGCCGGTGAGATCTGGTCGCTGGCCGGCTCCCGTGCCTGGTTCGGCCCCGAGGCGTTCACCGAGGCGCTGGGGCAGCGGCTGGAAAGCGGTGACATTCACCCCTCCGGCCCGCTGTGGGGCCGCGGCGTGTTGCCGACGGCGGAGGCCGCGTTGGCGCTGGAGCGGGACGTGCTGGCGCCGTTCGACGTGCTCAAGGCCGGGCTGGAAGCGGCGGGCCTGGCCCAGGACCGGCGTGCGCTGCGGCTGCTGCCCGCCCATCTGCAATGGCGGTGGCGGGACGCGCACACGCTGCAGGTCGGCTTTGATCTGCCGCCCGGCTGCTATGCCACCGTGGTGCTGCACGAGCTGGCCGACACCGCGCGCCCTGAGTAACCGTCGCTGCCGGGGCTTGGGCGACGGTCTGCCTCGTTGGGCGTGTGACACGGCGCGGCCGGCGGGGGCGCTGGTAGACTTTCGCCCCTGATTCCACCAAGGCGGCACACGTGTTCGACTCCTTAAGTCAGCGTCTTTCCGGCGTTCTTGACAGCATTCGCGGTCAGGGCCGCCTCACCGAAGAGCAGGTGGCCACCGCCAGCCGCGAGTTGCGAATGGCGCTGCTGGAGGCCGATGTGGCCCTGCCGGTGGTGCGTGACTTCATCACCCGCATCAAAGAGCGGGCGGTGGGCGCCGAAGTCACCAAGAGCCTCACGCCGGGTCAGCAGTTTCTCAAGGTGGTGCAGCAGGAACTCACCGCCACCCTGGGCGGCGAGTCGGCGCCGCTGAACCTGCGCGCCCAGCCGCCGGTGGTCATCCTCATGGCGGGCCTGCAGGGCTCGGGCAAGACCACCACCACCGGCAAGCTGGCGCGGCGGCTGACAGAGATCGACAAGAAAAAGGTCATGGTCGTGTCGTGCGACGTTTATCGACCCGCGGCCATCGAACAGCTGCGGGTGGTGGCGGGGCAGGTGGGCGTGGCCTGCTTCCCGTCCAGCGTCGGCCAGAAACCGGGTGCGATTGCCGATGCGGCGCTGGCCGAGGCGCGCAAGCAGTTCATGGACGTGCTGATCGTCGACACCGCCGGTCGTACCACCATCGATGCCGAAATGATGGCCGAAATTGCGGCCCTGCATCAGCAGTTGAAACCCGCTGAAACCCTGTTCGTGGTGGACAGCATGACCGGCCAGGACGCGGCCAACACCGCCAAGGCATTCTCTGAAGCGGTGGCGCTGACCGGCGTGGTGTTGACCAAGGTCGATGGTGATTCACGCGGCGGCGCGGCGCTGTCGGTGCGCCAGGTGACGGGCAAGCCCATCAAGTTTCTGGGTGTGGGCGAGAAGTCGGACAAGCTGGAAGTGTTCCACCCCGACCGCATCGCCAACCGCATCCTGGGCCAGGGCGACATGCTGTCGCTGATCGAGGAAACCACCCGCAAGGTCGATCAGGACAAGGCCGCCAAGCTGGTCGAGAAGCTGAAGAAGAACAAGCGCTTCGATCTGGATGATTTTCGCGACCAGATGGCGCAGATGCAGAACATGGGCTCCATGGAGTCGCTGCTCGACAAGTTGCCCGGCGGCGCCCAGATGCAGGCGCAGCTGAAAAGTGCCGATGCCGAAAAGCAGGTCAGGCGCACGATGGCGATTCTGAACTCCATGACCCCGCAAGAGCGCCGCTTCCCGGATCTGCTCAAGGCGTCGCGCAAACGGCGCATCGCCAAGGGGTCGGGGGTCGAGGTGCAGCAGGTGAACCAGCTCCTCCGCCAGTTCGAGTCCACCCGCGACATGATGAAAAAGTTTGCCGGCGGCGGCATGGCCAAGCTGATGCGGGGCCTCGGCGGACGGATGCCCAAGGGGATGCTGCCGCCCCCGCGCTAGAGATAAACGCCCCGCGGCCATTGTTTGAAGGTTTGTGACAGAACGGTCATGAAAATGTCATCTGTTGCCCATAGCCTGCGCCCTGCCGTTTAATCCGAACAATGGGCATGCAAAACAAACTGATACTGGTGGTGGAAGACGAACCCGCAATTCGCGAAATGTTGCGCTTTGCCCTTACGCGCGCGGAGTTCAGGGTCGCCGAGGCGGGATCGGCTCAGGACGCCCGGCTGCAGATCGCCGAACAGCGTCCCGACCTGATCCTCATGGACTGGATGATGCCCGGCGTGACCGGCGTGGAGCTGACCCGCGAACTCAAGGGCGCCGCCCAGACCCGCGATGTGCCCATCATCATGGTCACCGCCCGCGCCGAAGAAGAAGACCGCGTTCGCGGCCTGAACATTGGCTGTGACGATTACGTGTCGAAGCCGTTCTCGTTTCCTGAACTGATTGCACGCATCCAGGCCGTGTTGCGGCGCAGCATGCCGGGCGGTGAAGACGAACGGCTGTCGGTCAGCGGGCTGGAAGTGGACGTGGCCAGCCAGCGGGTCACCGCGCAAGGCGTGCCGGTGAAACTGGGGCCCACCGAGTACCGGCTGCTGCATTTCTTTGTCAGTCACCCCGAGCGGGTTTACACCCGTGAGCAGGTGCTGGACCGCGTCTGGGGACAAAACGTGTATGTCGAAGAGCGCACGGTCGACGTGCACATTCGCCGCTTGCGCAAGGCCCTTGAGCCCCATGGCTTCGCCGACATGATCCAGACCGTGCGCGGCACCGGCTATCGGTTCTCGGACAAGCTTTGAACATCTTTCCGCGGCGCCCCGTGTCGCTGGAACACACGCGGATGCTGGCCGTGTGGCGGCAGGAGCTGATCAAGCTGCTGTTGCTCTGCGGCCTGGGCGCCTTGGTGGGCGCCCTGTTTTCGGGCGCCATCTGGGGTTTTCTGGTCGTGCTGCTGTTTCTGAGCGCGCTGCAGTATCGCTACCTGGCGGCGCTGCTGCAGTGGTTGCGGCAACCCAAGCAGAACGAGCTGCCCGATCCCGGCGGGGTGTGGGGCGAGGTCTATGACCGGCTGGTTGACCTGCAGCGCCGCAATCGGAAGAAGAAGAAGCGTCTGGCAGCGATGGTCGCCGATTTTCAGGCGTCCACCGCCGCCTTGCCCGATGGCGCGGTGGTGCTGTCGGCCCACGGCGAGATCGTGCGCGCCAATCACGCCGCCCAGACGCTGCTGGGGCTCAGGGCCCAGGACTCAGGCATCCGCATCACCCTGCTGGTGCGCCACCCCAAGTTCGTCGAGATGTTCGAAGCGGGCGTGCAGGGGCAGGAGGTGGAGATTCCCTCGCCCATCAATCGCAGCAAGCAACTCAATGTGCGGGTGATTGGCTACGGGAAATCGCAGGGTTTGATGATCGTGCGCGACGTCTCGGAGCTGCGGCGCCTGGAGAACGCCAGACGCGACTTCGTGGCCAATGCCTCGCATGAACTGCGCACGCCCCTGACGGTGCTCAAGGGGTATCTGGAAATGATGGAGACCGAGTCGCGCCAGGGGCCGCTGAACGCCTGGGCGGTACCGCTGCAAGAGATGTACAAGCAGACCAACCGCATGGAGTCGCTGGTGGGCGACATGCTCAAGCTGGCGCGGCTGGAGTCTGACATCGCCGCGCGGCACGACTGGATACGCGCCGCCACCCTGCTGCGCCAGGCCCTGGCCGATGCGCAGGGCGTGGCAGACCCGAAACACCGGTTCGTGATCGAAATCGATGATCGCGTCGAGCTGTTCGGCGGCGAAACCGAGCTGACCAGCCTGTTTGCCAATCTCGTGGGTAACGCGGTGCGCTACACGCCGCCGCCGGGCACCATCACGGTCACGCTGTCGGCGCTGGGCGGCGGGCGGGCGGTTTGCTCGGTCCAGGATTCAGGGATCGGCATTGCCGAGACCGATATTCCCCGCCTGACCGAGCGCTTCTACCGCATCGATGTGGGCCGCTCACGGGCCAGTGGCGGCACCGGTCTGGGGTTGTCGATCGTCAAGCACGCCGTTGAACGCCACGATGCCCAGCTGAAAATCACCAGCCAGTTGGGCGAGGGCAGTTGTTTCAGTTGCGAGTTTCCGCCGCATCGCGTGCGGCTTGCCGAAGCGGTGATGCTGTAGCCGCACCGGCAACGGGACGCTTGCCGTCTCAGCCGGAGGCCCGCTCGCGACCCTGCTGCGCGGTCAGCGTGTTGCGCATCAGCATCGCCACCGTCATCGGGCCGACGCCGCCCGGCACCGGGGTGATCCACGCGGCGCGCGCGCGCGCGGCCTCGGCGGTGATGTCGCCCACCAGTCGGCCATCGGCAAGGCGGTTGATGCCCACGTCGATCACGATGGCGCCGGGGCGCACCCATGCGCCCGGCACCAGACCCGGCTTGCCGACGGCAGCGACCAGAATCTCGGCGTTGGCGACTTCCTGGTCCAGATTGCGCGTGAAGCGATGGGCCGTGGTGGTGGTCACGCCGGCCAGCAACAACTCCAGCGCCATGGGGCGACCCACGTGATTGCTGGCGCCGATCACCAGGGCCCGCATGCCCTTGATGTTGACCCCGGTGTGTGCAAGCAGCGCCATCACGCCATACGGGGTGCATGGGCGCAGCACCGGCTGGCGCTGCGCAAGGCGGCCCAGGTTGTAGGGGTGAAAGCCGTCCACATCCTTGGTCGGCAGGATGCGTTCAATGACCTCGGTGGTGTTGAAATGCGACGGCAGTGGGAACTGCACCAGAATGCCATCGACCTCGTCATCGGCATTCAGGGCGTCGATCATGTCCAGCAGCGCGGCGTGTGACAGGTCGGCCGGCAGCGGTTCGTGCCGTGAGGTGATGCCCACTTTCCCGCAGGCGTCCCGCTTGTTGCGCACGTAGACGTGCGAAGCCGGATCATCGCCGACCAGCAGGGTCGCCAGGCAGGGCGCGCGCAGGCCGGCGGCGCGGCGGGTTGCGATCTGGGCCTGCACGTCGGCAAGGGTCTGGGCGGCGACGGCTTTACCGTCGATCAACTGGGCAGGCATGGCGTGAGCGGCTGAAGAAGAGCGCGCATTTTACGCGCCCCCGCAGGGCCTGAACGGATCAGCCACGGCAATCCCGTAAAATCGCGGCATGGCTCTACTCGACTTGGCCGACATCAGTTTTGGACGCGGCCAGCGCACCCTCGCCGAGGCCCTGTCGCTGTCGATCGCCCCCGGGACCGTGGTGCATCTGACCGGGCCGAATGGTGCCGGCAAAACCACCCTGCTCGAGATCGCCGCCGGCTTGCGCCGCCCTTGGCAGGGCCAGCGGCAGTGCCATACAAGCCTGCACTGGCTGGGCCATCGCAATGCGCTGGCGGCGTCACTGAGCCCGCTGCAGAACCTGGAATCCTGGGCCGACCTGCAGGTCGATATCACCGTCAGCGGGCGCAGCGCACTGCAGGCTCTGGGGGTCGACCGGGTGCGCAACCGGCCGTGCCGCGATCTGTCGGCCGGGCAGAAGCGGCGCAGTGCCCTGGCGCGGCTGATGATGGCGCAGCGCCCGCTGTGGATTCTGGATGAGCCTTTTGATGGTCTGGATCAGGCCGGTCTGGCCGACCTTGCCGATCTGTTCAACGCGCAAACCGAGCGGGCGGGCGCGATTCTGGTGACCAGTCACCAGCCGCTGCCCGCGCGGATCAAATCGCAGTGCGTCCTGCCGCTGCAGGTCGCACCATGAAATCGCTGCGCGGCATCTTTCGCCGCGAGGTCGATCTGCTGCGCATGCAGGTGCTCGATGCGGTGCTGCCGCTGGCCTTTTACCTGCTGGTGGTGATGCTGTTCGCCTTTGGCACCCGCGCCAATGATCCGGCGCTGGCCGGGCTGTCGGTGTCCATTCTGTGGGTAGGCGCGGTGCTGTCGGCCCTGTTGCCGTTGCCGCGGCTGTTCGCCAGCGAGTTTGAAGACGGCACCCTGGAGCAATGGTGCCTGGCGAGCACGCCGCTGGTGGTGATCGTGGCGATCAAACTGTTCGCGCATTGGTGCCTGAACGGCCTGGCCCTGGCGGTGATGGCGGTGCCATTGGCGGTGTTGCTGGGGCTTGAGGGCGCGGGGCTGGGCTATCTGGCGCTGGGGCTGATGATGGGCACCGCCATTCTCACCCTGCTGGGCGGGCTGTCGGCCTGCCTGCTGGTGGGCATTCCCCGCGCCGCAAGCGTGCTGCCCCTGCTGGTGCTGCCCCTGATGGCGCCGGTGGTGATCTTCGGCAGCGGCGCGGTTCGTGCTTGGCAATTGGGGGCCGACCCGGCGGCTCCGTTATACTTTTTGGGTTCACTTTTCGCCCTCTCTGCCACCGCGTTGCCGTGGGCCTGCGCCTCGGCGCTGCGCAATGCCTACGACTGAAGAGGGTTTCGATTCGTGGCACCTGTTGTTGCCCCCACCTCCCGATGCCAATGAGCGAAGGTTAGTGACGATGTGGACTTGGTTTCACCGGCTGGCATCACCGCCAAGCTTCTTCCGCTTCGCCGATCGCCTGGCGCCGTGGGTGGGCGGGCTGGGGTTCGTGTTGCTGGCGATCGGTTGGACCTGGGGCCTGGTCTATGCGCCGCCGGACTATCAGCAGGGCGACGCGTTTCGCATCATTTATGTGCATGTGCCGGCCGCGGCGCTGTCGCTGGGGCTTTACACCGGCATGGCCATTGCCGGGGCCTGCGCGTTGATCTGGCGGATGAAGCTGGCCGAAGTGGTGATGCTGGCGATGGCGCCGGTGGGCATGGTGCTGACCGCCGTGACGCTGCTGACCGGCATGCTCTGGGGCAAGCCGATGTGGGGTGCGTGGTGGGTCTGGGACGCACGCCTGACCGCTGAGCTGGTGCTGCTGTTTCTGTTTCTTGGTGTGATCGTGCTGGGCGATGCCATTGAAGACCCGCGCCGCAGCGCGCGCGCCGCGGCCTGGATTGCGGTCGTGGGCATCGTGAACGTGCCGATTGTCAAATTTTCGGTCAACTGGTGGAACAGCCTGCATCAGGGCGCCACCGTGCTGAGCTTCGGCAAGCCGGCCATCACCGTGGACATGGCCATTCCGCTGTACATCTGCCTGCTGGCCACCGCTCTGCTGGCGGCCCACGCGGTACTGCGCCGCGCCCAGGTGCGGCTGTTGCAGCGCGAAGCCCGGACCCAGTGGGTCAAGGCGCTGCGCGCGCAGGAACTGGGGGCGCTGCCATGAGTCAATGGCTGGCAATGGGCGGTTATGGGGCCTACGTGTGGGCGAGCTTCGCCCTCACCGCCGCCGGTTTGGTGTGGATGTCGCTGGCGGCGTCACGCGCGCGCCGAAACTGGTTTCGCAACGAGGATGAAGACCAATGACCCGGGTGCAGCGGTACCGATTGATCGGGGTGGTGTGCGTGGTGGCCGGGCTTGGCGTCGCGGCCCTGCTGGCGTCGCAGGCCTTCCGCGAGAACCTGATGTATTTCTACACGCCCAGCGATCTGCTGGCGGCCGAGTCGGTGCCCGATCGCCGGCTGCGGCTGGGCGGCATGGTCGAGGCCGGCAGCGTGCAGCGCGGCGAGGGTCTGGTGGTGGGCTTTGTGGTGGCCGACTGTGCCCAGGCGGTGGCGGTGGAGTACGAAGGCATCCTGCCCGACCTGTTCCGCGAAGGGCAGGGCATCGTCGCGATGGGACGCTGGCAGACGGAGGCCGGAGGCCGCTTCATCGCCGACGAGGTGCTGGCCAAGCACGATGAAAACTACATGCCGCCGGATCTGGCTGAGGCGATGATGTCCGAGACCGGGCACGCCTGCGAGCCGTTCAAGTCGGCCATGGAAGTCAGCGCCGTGCGCCGCGACGCGGGTGCCGTGAATGATCGCTGAGCTTGGGCACTTTGCCCTGTTGATTGCCCTGGCGGTGGCGGTGTTGATGGCGCTGGTGCCGGCCTACGGCGTCTGGCGCACTGATGCCACCGCCATGGCCTTCGCCCGGCCGGCGGCACTGGTGTTGCTGGCGGTGATCTTCGTGGCCTACCTGTGCCTGACCGCCAGCTTCGTCAACCACGATTTTTCGGTGGCGTATGTGGCGGGGCATTCACACTCCGAACTGCCGCTGATCTATCGCATCTCAGCAGTGTGGGGCGGGCATGAAGGCTCGTTGTTGCTGTGGGTGTTGATGCTGTCGGGCTGGAGCGCGGCAGTGGCGCTGCTCAATCGCAATCTGCCCCTGAACATCAGCGCACTGGTGCTGTCGACGCTGGGCGCAGTGGCGGTCGGGTTCGTGCTGTTCACCGTCATCACCAGCAATCCGTTCGACCGACTGGTGCCCATCCCGGCCGACGGACGTGACCTCAACCCCCTGCTGCAAGACCCCGGTCTGATCATTCACCCGCCGCTGCTGTACATGGGTTATGTGGGGTTCTCGGTGGCCTTCGCCTTTGCCATTGCCGCGCTGGTCACCGGCAGGCTGGACGCGGCCTGGGCGCGCTGGACCCGGCCCTGGACCACCAGTGCCTGGCTGTTCCTGACGATGGGTATCGCGCTGGGATCGTGGTGGGCGTATCACGAGTTGGGCTGGGGCGGCTGGTGGTTCTGGGACCCGGTGGAGAACGCCAGCTTCATGCCGTGGCTGATCGGCACGGCGCTGATTCACTCGTTGGCGGTGACCGAAAAGCGCGGCCTGCTGAAAAGCTGGACGGTGCTGCTGGCGATCATGGCGTTCTCCTTGTCGCTGCTGGGCACGTTCCTGGTGCGCTCCGGCGTGTTGATCAGCGTGCACGCCTTCGCCACCGACCCCGCGCGCGGGGTGTTCATCCTCGGATTTCTGGTGGTGGTGCTGGGCGGCGCTTTCACCCTGTACGCATGGCGTGCGCCGAAGCTGGTGTCGGACGGCGCGTTTCCGCTGTTTTCGCGCGAAGGCTTTCTGCTGCTGAACAACGTGTTTCTGTCGGTGTCAGCCGCCGCAGTGTTGCTGGGCACCCTGTATCCGCTGTTTGCCGACGCGGTGGGCCTGGGCAAGATTTCGGTAGGGCCGCCGTATTTCAACGCCGTGTTTCTGCCGTTGATGGCGCCGCTGGCGCTGCTGGTGGGACTGGCCGCAGCGGTCAACTGGAAACGCGCCCGACTGACCGACATGACCCGCCGCTTGCGCCTGCCGCTGCTGCTGTCGCTGGTGGTGGCCGCGTTGCTCATCTGGCAATGGGCGACCGACATCGGGCTCGTGGTTCTGGTGGGAGGCTGGCTCGGCTGCTGGACCCTGGTTGCGGCGCTTGCCGAGCCGACCCGCCGTCTGCGCCTCACCGGTCGCCTGCCGCGCGGCGTCGCCGGCATGGCGATCGCCCACGTGGGCTTCGGCGCGATGGTGCTTGGCATTACCTTCGTGTCCTTGTTCAGTGTCGAGCGGGACGTGCGGCTGGCGCCGGGTCAGTCGGCCGACGTGGCGCAGTTTCGCTTCCAGTTCGACGGCATCGAGCCGATTCAGGGGCCGAATTACGACGCCGACCGCGGCACCATCCGGGTTTATCGCGACGACGACCTGGTGACCACCCTGTACCCCGAGAAGCGCTTTTATCGCGGGGCGCAGCAATTGATGACCGATGCCTCGGTACGTCACAGCCTGTCGCGTGATCTCTACGCCTCTTTGGGCGAGCCGATTGGCGACGCAGGCGAGTGGGCGATTCGCCTGTACGTGAAACCGATGATGCTCTGGGTCTGGCTCGGCGCCGTGATCATGACCCTGGGCGGCATTCTGGCGGCCAGTGACCGGCGCTACCGGGCGCGCCCGGCGGCGCTGGCGGAGGCCGCGGCCTGATGCGCTATCTGGTGCCGGTTTCACTGATCGTGGGCTTGCTGGTGCTGCTCGGGATCGGCCTGCGGCTCGACCCAACCGAAGTGCCGAGCCCGCTGATTGGCAAGCTGGCGCCGCCGTTCGATCTGCCGACCCTGGAAGACGACGGACGGGTCACCTCCGACGTGCTGCTGGGCCAGCCCACCCTGGTCAATTTCTTTGCCAGCTGGTGTACGCCGTGTCTGGCCGAGCACCCCTTGTTCATGCGACTTTCGGCGGGGGGTTCGGTACGGATTGTCGGCATCAGCTACAAGGACCGGCCCGAAGACACCAGCCGCTGGCTGGCGCGGCACGGCAATCCGTTTGCACTCGTCGCACGCGATGCGGTGGGGGCGTCGGCCATCGACTGGGGGGTGTACGGCGTGCCGGAAAGCTATCTGCTCGATGCCGAAGGGCGCATCGTCCACAAGCATGTGGGGCCGATCAGTGACGCTGATTGGCGCGGCACCTTCGAACCCAAATTGCGTGATCTGGCGCGGTTGACGCCATGAAGACCTGGTTGCCCGTACCGCTGCTGAGCCTGCTGCCGTGCCTGCTGCTGTTTGCTGGAGCCGCGCTGGCCGTGCCCGAGGTGAACGAGGCCGAGCGGCCGCGCTACCAGGCGTTGCTGCACGAACTGCGCTGCGTGGTGTGCCAGAACCAGAGCATCGCCGAATCCAACGCACCGCTGGCCAAAGACCTGCGCGGGCAGGTGGCCACGCAGATCAATGCAGGCCGCAGCAATGACCAGATTCGCCAGTACCTGACCGAGCGCTACGGCGACTTCGTGCTCTACAAGCCGCCGCTGCGCGCGCGCACCCTTGCCTTGTGGTTTGGACCCTTCGTGTTGCTGGCTGCGGGCCTGGTGATGGCCGTCTGGTTCACGCGCCGACGACGCCGGCCGCCCGGCGCAGCCGCTGATGTGCCGGCGCCGGTCGATGCCGCCGCGCTGCAGGGCCTGTTGGACCGCTACCCGGGTGAGCGACCGTGAACCAGATGCTGATACTCGCCTTGATGGCGCTGCTGCTGCTGATGGCCGTGCTGGCCTTGAGCCGACCGTGGTGGCGGCGCGACGCGCCCGGCGAGACGCCGCAGCGCGCGGCGGCCAATGTCGCCGTCTATCGCCAACGCCTGCAGGAAATCGACGCCGACGCCGCCGCGGGCCTGCTGGATCAGGGTTCGGCGGCGCAGTTGCGCGACGAACATGCAGCGCGGTTGCTGACCGATGCCGGCGGCGCCGCGATGCCCACCGGCGCACACCGTCGCGGCCGACTGTGGCTGTCGCTGGCGCTGGTGCCGCTGCTGGCCATTGGCGCCTATGCCGCGTCGGGCCGTTGGTCGCTGGCCACGCAGATCGAGCAGGCAAGAACCGACCCGCAGGTCGCGACCCGGTTGGCGCTCGCCAAGGGCCTGGAGCAGCTCAAGTTGCATCTGAAGCGCCAGCCCAACGATGCCGAAGCCTGGGCACAGCTCGGCGAGGTGGAGCTGTCCCGCGGTCAACCTGAAGCCGCGGCCGCGGCGTACGCCCGCGCCACGGCCCTGGTGCCCGATCGTGGCCAATGGTGGGCGGCCGAGGGCGAAGCCTTGGCCATGGCCCAGTCCCAGGATTTGCGCGGTGCACCCAGCGCGCGTTTCGAGCGCGCGCTGACGCTCGCCCCTGATGATCCCAAGGCCCTGTTCTATGGTGGCCTGGCCGCGGCGCAAGCGGGTGATTACGCAACCGCCGCCGCGCGCTGGCGCCGCCTGAAACAGCGCGACGATCTGCCTGCGGCGGTGGCCAAGGTCATCGCCTCCGGGTTGGCGGAGTGGCGCGGCGAAGTCGACGGGCTGGACGCGCCTTCGGCGCTCCCCGCGCCGCCACCACCGGCGGCAGCTCAGTCGGTCCTGACGGTGCGGTTGTCGCTGGCCGAGACCCCGAAGCCCCCGCCGCCGGAACTGAACACGCTGACCCTGTTTGCCCGACCTGTGGGCGGGCGCATGCCGATTGCGGTGCGCCGCCAGGTGGTCGATGTCGATGCGTTTCCAATGACCTTGCGGCTGAGTGATGCCGATGCGATGACCCCCGACGCGCTGTTGAGTGCGGCGGCGTCGCTGGAACTGGTGGCGCGCCTGTCCCGCGGCCAGGGGGTTGCGGCACAGTCTGAAGATTGGGAGGCGCTGGTCACCGTGGAAGAGGGCACGGACCGATCCGCCCTGACGCTGCAACTGGCGCCACGGCAATTGCCCTGAGGCGCCGGCTTGGGATCATGCTGGCAACCCTCTTCCATTTTTCTTCGTACCGAGGCGTGCTGCCATGACTTCCACCCTGACCCAACTGCCCCGTACCTCGACGCTTTACTGGGAGGCCGCCCTCTGCGTGATGCGCCGCCCGGGCGCACTGAAGACCTTGCCGCCGCTGTCATTGCGGCTCTCAGGCGTGCGCACCGAGGCCGCACGTCTGGCAGATTACTGCGCGCTGTGCGGGCTGACGCAGGGGCCGGTGCTGCCCATCACCTTTCCGCAGGTTTCGGTGAATGGCCTGCACATGGCCTTGATGACCCTGCCGAAATTTCCGCTGCCCCTGTTGGGCCTGGTGCATGTCAGCAACCGGATCGAGCAGCATCGGCCGATTCCGGTCGAGGCGGTGTACGACGCGGAGGTGCGCATCGGTGACAGTCGCGAGGTGCGCGCCGGCCTGGAGTTCGATCTTTTGACCGATGTCGAGGTCGATGGTGAGCGGGTGTGGTCGGCGGTGACCACGCTCATTTATCGGCGCCCGAGCCCCAGGCAGGACGGACCGAAGCGCGCCGAGAAGGCCGTTCCGCCCAGCCTTGCGCAATATGCCCACTTCATCGTCGAGGCCGACACCGGGCGTCGCTACGCGGCCGTCTCCGGCGACTACAACCCGATCCATCTGCACGCCTGGTCGGCGCGTGTCTTCGGCTTTCCGCGGGCCATTGCGCATGGCATGTGGAGCGCCGCGCGATGCCTGGGCGCACTGGAGGCGCAGTGCAGCACACCGCCGACCACACTTGAGGTGCAGTTCAAGCAGCCGCTGCTGCTTCCCGGCCGCGTGACCCTGAAGTGGGTGCCGGTGATTGACGATCAATTGGCCTTCACGCTGCTGTCTCCCGGCAGCGGTAAGGTCCATCTGACCGGGATGCTGCGATAGACTCAGGCCCCGCACCCGCAGTTCTGCAGGGTGTTGCTCAAACACCAAAACGTTAGGGAGTTGGAATGCGTATTCGCAAAGCAGTATTCCCCGTCGCCGGCCTTGGAACGCGGTTCCTGCCGGCCACCAAAGCCAGTGCCAAGGAAATGCTGCCCGTCGTCGACAAGCCGCTGATTCAATATGCGGTGCAGGAGGCGATCAGCGCGGGTGCCGAAGAGCTGATTTTTGTCACCGGGCGATCGAAGAATTCCATCATGGACCACTTCGACAAGGCCTACGAACTCGAGGCCGAGCTGGAGCAGCGCGGCAAGACCAAGCTGCTCGAAACCGTGCAGGAGATTCTGCCGCCCGGCATCACCTGCATCTTCATCCGCCAGGCCGAGGCGCTGGGGCTGGGGCACGCGGTGCTCTGTGCGTGGCCGGCAGTGGGCGACGAAGATTTTTCGGTGATCCTCGCCGACGACTTGATCGACGGAAAGCTGCGTCCCTGTCTTGCGCAGATGCAGCGGGTGTATCAGGAATACGGCACGGCCGTAATCGCCACCCAGCGCGTTCCCAAGGAAGACATCTCCAGCTACGGCGTGGTTGAAACCAAGCCGGTGGGTCCGGGGCTGGGCGAGATTCGGCGCATCGTTGAAAAACCCAAACCCGAGGACGCGCCTTCAAACCTGGCGGTGGTGGGGCGCTACATTCTGACGCCGCGCATTTTCAAGCTGCTGGAACGCACCCCGCGCGGGGCCGGAGGCGAGATTCAGCTCACCGACGCCATCAGCATGATGATTCAGGAGCAGACGGTGCTGGCGTATGAATTCGAAGGCAAGCGCTTCGACTGCGGCTCCAAGCTGGGTTATCTGGAAGCCAACGTGGAATACGGCCTGAAACATCCCGAATTGGCCGACGACTTCCGGGCATATCTGCAAAAATTGACGGCGGACTGGCACAAGAAATAAACGGCGTCGTGTCTCGCCTCGATATTGACTGGAAGGAGTGTTGGCAATGAGCGGATCTCGGTACCGTAGTTTTCTTGAATCGTCGACGATTCAGGGTGCCAACGCGAGCTATATCGAGGCGTACTACGAGCAGTTTCTCGAGGATCCGGATTCGGTCGACGACCAGTGGCGCGCCTATTTCCGGTCGCTGGCCCAGGGCCTGGGCGGCAGTGAGGTTGCCCACAGCGAGGTCGTGGACCGGCTGACCCGCATGGCGCGCGAGCCGCGCCGCATGATGGCCGCGCAGAGCGGCTTCGACGCCGCCGCGGCAGAAAAGCAGGCCGGCGTGTTGCGGCTGATCAACTACTACCGCGTGCGCGGTCATCAGGCCGCCCGGCTCGACCCGCTGAACCTGCAGGTGCCGACCCAGGTGCCGGACCTTGATCCGGCCTTTCACGGGCTCAAGCCCGAAGACCTCGACACCGTGTTCAACACCGGCTCGATGGTGGCCGAGGACCGGCTGCCGCTCAAGGACATCATCCGCGCGCTGAAGGCGGTGTACACCGACACGATCGGCGCCGAGTACATGTACCTCACCGAAACCGCCGAGAAGCGGTGGATTCAACAGCGCCTCGAATCCCAGCCGTTCGCGCCGAAACTGAGCACGGAGCGCAAGAAAGATGTGCTGATGCAGCTGATTGCGGCCGAAGGCCTGGAGCGCTACCTGCACACCCGCTACGTGGGGCAGAAGCGCTTCTCGCTGGAAGGTGGCGACGCGCTGGTGCCGTCGATGGACGAAATTCTTCGTGGCTGTGCGGCACGCAATGTTGAAGAAGTCGTGGTGGGCATGGCGCACCGCGGCCGGCTCAACGTGCTGATCAATGTGCTCGGCAAATCGCCCAGCGACCTGTTTGCGGAGTTCGAAGGCAATTATTCCGCCGAGTCGCTGGCGCGCGCCGGCGACGTGAAATATCACATGGGGTTCTCGACCGACATCGAAGTTGAAGGCAAGCGCCTGCATATGGTGCTGGCGTTCAACCCCTCGCACCTGGAAATCGTCAATCCGGTGGTCGAAGGCAGCGTCAAGGCCCGACAGGTGCGTCGTGGGGACAGCGTGGGCGACCAGGTGGTGCCAATCCTGATTCACGGCGACGCCGCATTCGCCGGGCAGGGTGTGGTGATGGAAACCATGCAGCTGTCGCAGGCATCGGGCTACTCCACCGGCGGCACCGTGCACCTGATCGTCAACAACCAGATTGGCTTCACCACCTCCAATCCCATCGAAGCGGCATTGGGGCAGGACGCCCGGACCAGCCGCTACTGCACCGACCTGGCCAAGATGCTTGAGTCGCCGGTGTTTCACGTCAACGGCGACGACCCCGAGGCGGTGGTGTTCGCAACCCGCCTTGCAGTGGACTTCCGCAACGAGTTCCACAAGGACGTGATCATCGACATCTGCTGCTATCGCCGCCTGGGCCACAACGAGGCCGATGAGCCGTCGGTGACCAATCCGGCGATGTACGAGGTGATCAAGAAGCACCCGACCACCATGACCCTGTTCGCACAGCGTCTCATCGAAGAAAAGGTGATCACCGAGGAAGCCTTCAAGGACGCGCAACAGGCCTACCGCGACGGCCTGGACAAGGGCGAGAACACCGCGCGCAAGACCCTGGGGCTGGTGGGCAACAAGTACACCGTCAACTGGAGCAGGTACAGCAAGGACACCTGGGACGCCAAGGTTGACACCGCAGTGAGCAAGCGCATGTTGCAGGGCTTGGCCAAGCAACTGACGGCGCTGCCGGAGGACTTCACCCTGCACAACCGCGTCAGCAAGATCTACGACGACCGGGTGAAGATGGCCGCCGGCGAGATGCCCATGGACTGGGGCTTTGCCGAAACCATGGCCTACGCCACGCTGTTGAGCGAAGGCTTTGCGGTAAGGCTGTGCGGGCAGGACACCCGCCGCGGCACGTTCTTCCACCGTCACGCGAGTGTTTACGACAGCAAGACCGGGCAGCGCGTCACCCCGCTGGCAACGCTCAGCGGCCAGGAGGGCCGTTTCGAGGTCAACGACACGCTGTTGTCCGAAGTCGGGGTGCTGGGCTTTGAATACGGGTACTCGACCACCGACCCGGCCACCCTGGTGATCTGGGAAGCCCAGTTCGGTGACTTCGCCAACGGCGCCCAGGTGCTGTTCGACCAGTTCATCGCCAGCGGTTCGGCGAAGTGGGGGCGGCTCTGCGGGCTGACCGTGTTCCTGCCCCATGGCTTTGAAGGCCAGGGCCCGGAGCATTCGTCGGCGCGCCTCGAGCGCTTCCTCCAGCTTTGCGCCGCCGACAACCAACAGGTGTGCGTGCCTTCGACGCCGGCGCAGATGTTCCACATGCTCCGCCGCCAGATGAAGCGCAACAACCGCATGCCGCTGGTTGTGATGACGCCGAAAAGCCTGCTGCGCCACCCGCAGTCGGTGTCGAGCCTTGAAGACCTGACGAACGGGCGCTTCCAGTGCGTCATTGACGACGCCAGCGTTGATCCCAAGAAGGTCAAGCGCGTGGTGCTGTGTTCCGGCAAGGTCTATTACGACCTGCTCAAGGGCCGCGAAGAGGCCGGTCTGAGCACGGTGGCGCTGGTGCGGGTCGAGCAGTTGTACCCCTTCCCGCGGGAAGATTACGAGGCGGTGCTGCAGCGCTACAAAGGTGCCAAGGAAATTGTGTGGTGTCAGGAAGAGCCCGAGAATCAGGGCGCCTGGTACCAGATCAAGCACCGGCTCAGCTATTACCTCGGCGCCTCGCATCGGCTGCTGTACGCCACCCGCAAAGGCAGCGCCAGCACCGCGGTGGGGTACCTCAAAATTCACAATCAAGAGCAACAGGCGGTCGTCGAGGCCGGGCTGAGGGGCGGAGAGCCTGTCTGATGCCCATGTTGCGCTGTAAAAATTGTCAGTCCACTAACCAGAACAAGGAAATTCAATGAGCATCGAGATCAAGGTGCCTCAGCTGCCCGAGTCCGTTTCGTCGGCCACCGTTGGCGCGTGGACGGTCGCTGAAGGCGACGCCATCAGTCGTGACCAGAACGTGCTTGAGCTGGAAACCGACAAGGTGATGCTCGATGTGCCCGCGGCCGAGGGCGGTGTGCTCAAGGAGATCCGCATCAAGGCAGGCGAGTCGGTCAAGGCCGGCGACGTGCTGGGGATCATCGAGCCGGGCAAAGGGGGCAATGCTGAAGACAGCGCGCCGTCCGCCAAGGCGTCTGGCGACGATGACAGCGCGCAGAAGGAAAAGGCGAAGGGCGATGCAACGCCGAGCAAGTCGGCCCCGGCGGACGCTGCCGACAACGACGGGCAGTTGCCCGCCGTGCGCAAGAAGCTTGCCGAACTCGGTTTGAGCGCCGCCGACATCAAGGGCTCTGGCAAGGGCGGTCGTCTCACCCTGGAAGACGTGGAGGCACACAAGGCCAAGCCCAAAACGGCTGGCAATGACAAGGCGGCAAGCAGCGCCCCCGTGGCCAGCGGCGATCGTGAAGAACAACGGGTGCCGATGACCCGCATTCGCCAGCGCATCGCCGAACGCCTGGTCGAGGCGCAACAGACCGCCGCCATGCTCACCACCTTCAACGAGGTCGATCTGCAGGCGGTCATGGACCTGCGCGCCCGCCACAAGGAGGCCTTCGAGAAGACCCACGGCGTCAAGCTGGGCTTCATGAGCTTCTTCGTGAAGGCAACGATCGAGGCACTGAAGAAATTTCCAGTGGTCAACGCCTCGATTGATGGCACTGACGTGCTCTATCACAACTATTTCGACATCGGCATTGCCGTTTCGGGCCCCAGGGGTCTGGTGGTTCCGGTGCTGCGTGATGCCGACCAGATGAGCTTTGCCGACATCGAAAAGGGCATCGCCGCCTATGGCGCCAAGGCCCGGGACAACAAACTGTCGATGGAAGACCTCACCGGCGGCACGTTCAGCATCACCAATGGCGGCATCTTTGGGTCGATGATGTCGACGCCGATTCTCAATCCGCCACAAAGCGCGATCCTCGGCATGCACGGCATCACCGAACGGCCGGTGGTGGTCAATGGTGAAGTGGTGGTGCGGCCCATGATGTACCTGGCCATGAGTTACGACCACCGCATCATCGACGGGCGTGAGGCGGTGCTGTCGCTGCGCGCCATCAAGGAAGGTCTTGAAGATCCGGCAAAGCTGCTGTTGCAGCTGTAAGCGTCGTTTCAGCTGAGGGGCGATGCGCAGGCGAAGGCGGGGAAACCCGCCTTCGCCATTTGCGACACCCCATTGAAGGCCGAATTCCGGCGACAATAAGAATGCCAATCAACGTGACAACAGGAGAATGCCGTCGTGAGTGAGCGCTATGACGTGATTGTGATCGGAGGCGGCACCGGAGGCTATCCTGCCGCCATCCGCGCTGGGCAACTGGGCAAGAAAGTGGTCTGCATCAACGCCTGGCTCAACCGCGACGGCAAACCGGCATTTGGTGGCACCTGCCTCAATGCCGGCTGCATTCCCTCCAAAGCCCTGCTCGAAAGCTCGGAAATGCTGCACAAGGCCCAGCACGAACTCACCCTGCACGGCATCACGACCGGCAAGGTGGCCTTTGATCTGGCCGCCATGCAGGCGCGCAAGAACAAGATCAGCAGTGGCCTGACCGGTGGCATCGGCGCCTTGTTCAAGGCCAACGGCGTAACCGGCATCGAGGGCTGGGCCAGGCTGCTGGGTGATGGCAAGGTCGAAGTCACCCCGCACAAAGGCGACAAGCAGACGCTCGAAGCCGAGCACATCATCATCGCCACCGGCTCCGAGCCGGTGCAGCTGAAGATTGCGCCGCACGACGGCGAGTTCATTGTCGATTCCTGGGACGCGCTGGACTTCACCGCCGTGCCCAAGCGCCTGGGCATCATCGGCGCCGGTGTCATCGGGGTTGAACTGGGCAGCGTCTGGTCCCGTTTGGGCGCCGAGACGGTGCTGCTGGAAGCGGCAGAAAGTTTTCTGCCGATGGTCGATGCGGCGATCAGCAAGGAAGCCCTGCGCCATTACGGCAAGCAGGGCCTCGACATCCGCCTGGGCGCCAAGGTCATCAAGGCGGCGAAGAAGGGCAAAGGGGTCGAAGTCAGTTTCGAGCTCAAGGGCAAGACTGAAACCGAGACTTTTGACAAGCTGATCGTGGCCGTGGGTCGCCGTCCGTTCACCGACAAGCTGGGCGCCGAAGACGTGGGGCTGGAACTCGACGAGCGTGGCTTCATCAAGGTCGACAAGGGCTACCGCACCAATCTCAAGAACGTGTACGCCACCGGCGACGTCATTGGCGGCGCCATGCTGGCGCACAAGGCCATCGAAGAGGGCGTGGCCCTGGTCGAGCAACTGGCCGGGCACCACACCCAGGTCAACTACAAGGCGGTGCCCAGCGTGATCTACACCTCACCTGAAGTCGCGTGGGTGGGAATGTCGGAGGCCGAGGCAAAAGCAGCGGGCCACGACGTCAAAACCGGCGCCACCTCGTTCGCGGGCAATGGTCGCGCCAAGGCACTGGAAGCGGCGGTGGGGCAGATCAAGATCATTGCCGATGCCAAGACCGACCGTATTCTGGGCGTGCACATGGTGGGGCCTTACGTCTCCGAGCTGCTGGCCGAAGCCGTGCTGGCGCTGGAATTTGCCGCAACTTGTGAAGATATTGCCCTGACGATGCACGGGCATCCGACCCTGTCGGAGAATTTTCATGAGGCGGTACTGTCCGTGGACGGTCGTGCCATTCATGCCATCAACAAAAAGCGCGCGGCCTGAGCCGCAGGAGTTGCACACGATGCCCATGTTGCCCCCCATGTCCCGTCTGGCCGGCCTTGTGGCCGTGTTGATGCTGACCACGCTGCCGGTACAGGCCGCGGTCGTTGATCTCAATGTCGGCGATGACAGCTTCAGCGGCCAGTTCACCGGGACTGCCCCCAGCGTTCGCGAGAACACGGCCGAGTACCAGTTCGGCTTCATTGTCCGGCCCGACGACGAGCCCGAGCTGCAGCAGTTTCACGGCCAGTTTCTGGTGACCGGCGATGCCGGTGCCGCCGAGTTCGATCTGCGCGCCGGCCTGGGCGCGCGGCTGGTGTACATGGACATCGGTCCCTTCGACGGCTTCGCCCTGGCCTTTGGCGGCGAGGCGCGCGCCAAGATCCCCACCATGGACCGGCTGTCGGTGGGCGCCTACGGCTTTATCGCGCCCAGCGTGACCTCTTTCAGTGAAGTCGAGGGCTATACCCAGATCGGCGCTGATGTGGCCTATGAGGTCATTCGCGGCGGTTCGATCTATCTCGGCGCCCGTCATGTCGGCTACAAGTTTGACGACGCCGGCCGCTTCACGGCCGACAACGGCATGCACGTCGGCCTGCGGCTGGCGTTTTAAGGGCCGGGACGAGAACACACCATGGGACGTGGCCCGAGTATCGCCAACCGCAAAGGTGCATCCGATGCACAACGCGGGCGGTTGTTCACCAAATTGATCCGTGAAATCAGCATGGCCGCGCGACAGGGCGGCGCCGATCCGGACAACAACGGTCGCCTCAGTCTGGCGATCAGCCGCGCCTTGTCGCAAAACATGCCCAAGGACACCATCGAGCGCGCCATCAAGCGTGCCGCGGGTGAAGGCGCCGACGCCACGCAGGAAATCCGCTACGAAGGCTATGCCCCCGGCGGCGTGGCGGTGATGGTGGACTGCATGACCGACAACCCGACGCGCACGGTCGCCGAGGTGCGCCATGCGTTTTCCAAGCTGGGCGGCAGTCTCGGTACCAGCGGCTCGGTGGCGTACATGTTCAGCGAGCAGGGGCAGCTGTTGCTTGAGCTTGACGACGACGCCCTCGAAGAAAAGCTGCTGGAGCTGGCCTTGGACGCCGGTGCCGACGACGTGATCAGCGATGGCGGCATCGTCGAGGTGGTCACTGCGCCGGCGCAATTTGCAGCGGTCAAGGCGGCGGTCGACACCCTGGGCGTGGCCTATCTGGAGGCCGCCGTCGTGCAGCGTCCGGCAACCACGGTGGCGGTGCAGGGCGAAGACGCCGAACGCGTGGCGAAATTGATCGAGCGGCTGGAAGAGCTGGACGATGTGCAAAGCGTCTACGCCAACGCAGACTGGCCCGACTGAGGGTGACCCGCATCATCGGCATCGATCCCGGCTCCCGCTATACCGGATTTGGCGTGATCGACATTGTCGGTCGCAGTGAGCGTTACGTGGGATGTGGTCGCATCAACAGCATGGCCGGCTCGATGGCCGAGCGGCTCAACCTCATTTTCACGCGTCTCGGTGAGGTCATCCACGAATATCGGCCCGATGAAGCGGCACTGGAAGAAACCTTCGTGAATCGCGTCAATGCCGCCAGCGCACTGGTGCTGGGGCAGGCACGCGGCGTGGCGTTCTGCGCGCTGGGCGTCAAGGGCCTGACGGTGGCCGAGTACAGCGCCTCGCAGGTCAAGCAGGCGGTGACCGGGTCGGGCCGCGCCGACAAGGCGCAGATTCAGCAGATGGTCTGCCTGCTGTTGAAACTTGAAGCGGCTCCCGTGAGCGATGCCGCCGACGCACTGGCCGTGGCCTTGACGCACGCGCGGGTGCGCGCCACGCGCATGGCGACCGGGCAGGCTTACGCGGGATCGTGGAAATGATTGGCCGCCTGCACGGCAAACTGGTCACCAAGGCGCCGCCGGCGCTGATGGTGGACGTGGGCGGCGTCGGCTACGAAGTCGAGGCGCCGATGTCGACCTTCTACGCGCTGCCGGCGCTGGGCGAAACGGTGACCTTGCACACTCATCTGGTGATACGCGACGAGGCGCATCTGCTGTTCGGCTTCGGCTCGCTGACCGAACGCAAATTGTTCCGTGACCTGATCCGCGTGTCGGCCATTGGACCCAAGCTGGCCCTGGCGATCCTGTCCGGCATGCAGGTCGACGAATTCTGGAACTCGGTGCGGGCCGGTGATGTGGCGCGCTTTTCCAGGCTCCCCGGCATCGGCAAGAAAACCGCCGAGCGACTGATCATGGAACTGCGCGACAAGGCGGGGGCCACGACCGCGGAGGGCCTGTCAGCCGGCTATGGCGGCGCCGCGCCGATTGGCGCCTTGCAGGAGGCGCGGGCGGCGCTGGCCTCGCTGGGCTACAAGCCAGCGGAAGTCGAGCGTCTCAGTCAGGCCGTGTTTGAAGAGGGGCTGGACACCGAGACGCTGATACAGCGCGCCCTGAAGCGGGCCATTCGATGAGTGACGAGCGCTTGGTCTCGGGGCAGCGCGCCGACGAAGAGCTGCGCATCGAGCGCGCCATCCGGCCGCAAAGCCTCAGGGATTACGTTGGGCAGCCACGCGTCGTCGAGCAGATGGGCATCGCCATCGAGGCGGCGCGCCGCCGGTCCGAGGCGCTGGATCATGTGCTCATCTTCGGGCCGCCGGGCCTGGGCAAAACCACGCTGGCGCATATTCTCGCGGCTGAGATGGGCGTCAACCTGCGGCAGACCTCAGGGCCAGTGCTGGAACGGGCCGGGGACCTCGCGGCCCTGCTGACCAATCTTGAGCCGCACGACCTGTTGTTCGTCGATGAAATTCACCGTTTGTCGCCGGTGGTCGAAGAAGTCCTTTATCCGGCAATGGAGGACTACCAACTCGACATCATGATTGGCGAAGGCCCCGCCGCCCGCTCCATCCGCATCGATCTGCCGCCGTTCACCCTGGTGGGAGCCACCACCCGCGCCGGCAGTCTCACCAGCCCGCTGCGAGACCGGTTCGGCATCGTGCAGCGGCTGGAGTTTTACTCGGTGCCTGATCTGGTCTCGATCGTTGCCCGTTCCGCCAGCATTCTGCAGGTGACGCTGGAGCCCGAGGGCGCGCAGGAAATCGCGCGTCGCGCGCGTGGAACCCCGCGCATTGCCAACCGGCTGCTGCGTCGGGTGCGCGACTACGCCGAGGTTCGGGCCGACGGCGTGATCACCGCCGCCATCGCCGCCGAGGCGCTGCAAATGCTTGAAGTCGACAGCAATGGCTTCGACCTGATGGACAGGCGCCTGCTGTTGATGCTCATCGAGCGTTTCGACGGCGGCCCGGCGGGGCTCGACAACCTTGCCGCGGCCATAGGCGAGGCGCGTGAGACCATCGAGGACGTGATCGAGCCGTATCTGATCCAGCAGGGCTATCTGATGCGCACGCCCCGCGGCCGCGTGGCAGGACGGCTCGCCTTTCAGCATTACGGCCTGCGCGTTCCCGAGCGGCTGGCCACACCGGATCTGTTTCAACAATGAACAACAGCGCGCATGAACTGCAACTGCGGGTCTATTGGGAAGACACGGACGCCAGTGGCGTGGTCTACCACGCCAATTATCTGAAATGGGCCGAGCGGGGGCGCACCGAGTGGCTGCGGGCCCTGGGCGGCGAGCAGCAACGCTGGATCGTTGAGGCGGGCATCGCCTTTACCGTGGCAGAGATGACCGTGCGCTATCGCCGCCCCGCGCGGCTGGATGACCGGGTGCTGATCAAGACCGAGCTGGGGGTGCAACGGCGGGCCAGCCTGATGTTCGAGCAACGCGTCCTGCTTGCCGACAGCGGCGAATTGCTGGCCCAGATGTCGGTTAAAGCGGGCTGCGTCGACGTAAAAACGTTCCGTCCGCGGCCACTGCCTGAGTGGTTTTTCAGTCAGAATAGTGGTTGATTGTTTCCCCCACATTTCTTGAGGATCTGGCATGCCGTCGGATATGTCGTTTACCCACCTGATCGCCAGCGCCAGTCTGTTTGCACAACTTGTGTTGGTGGTGCTGCTGTTGGGGTCGGTGCTTTCCTGGGCGCTGATCTTCTCCAAACGCGGCCTGCTGCGCCGCCTGGATGACGACGCCAACGCCTTCGACGAACAGTTCTGGAGTGGCGGCAACCTGGCCGATCTGCATGAGCAGACCCGCCGCGAAGAAGATCTCCAAGGCATTGCGGCCATCTTCAACGCCGGTTACGAGGAATACACCCGTCAACAGACCGGCGGCCGACTGGACCCCGATGATGCGGTGGCCGCCATCCAGCGTCAGATGCGCGTGGCGCAGGTTCGAGAGATGGAACGGGCCGAAAACGGCCTGTCGCTGCTGGCGACCATTGGCTCCGTCAGTCCGTACGTCGGCCTGTTGGGCACCGTCTGGGGCATCATGAACGCGTTCATCGGCATCGGCCAGATGCAGAATGCCTCGCTTGCCGCCGTGGCGCCGGGTATTGCCGAGGCGCTGATCGCCACTGCAATGGGCCTGATCGCGGCCATTCCGGCGTACATCGCTTACAACATTTTCAGCCGCAGCATTGAGCGGCTCGAAAACCGGTTCGCGACCTTCTCCGACGAAATGATTGGCATCGTTGAGCGCAGTCTGCGCAGCAGCCAGCGCGGCTAAGCCCACCAAGAGTCAGGAGCCTTCCATGGCGCGTCGCAAACTCTCATCCGAAATCAACGTCGTTCCTTACATCGACGTGATGCTGGTGCTGCTGGTCATTTTCATGATCACCGCGCCGCTCATGACCCAGGGGATCGAGGTCGACTTGCCGCAGACCGAAGCGCAATCGATCTCCACCGATGACGAGCCCACGATCGTGTCCGTCGATGACCGGGGGCAGTACTTCCTCAACCGCGGAGAGCGGCCCACGGAACCTCTGGATCTGGGTGCACTGGCAGAACAGGTCCGGATTCTGGTCGAGGCCGACCCCGAACAGTTGATCCTGCTTGAAGGAGATGCCGCCGCCCAGTACGCGTCGGTGGCGCAGGCGATGTCGACCTTGCAGGGCATTGGCGTGAAAAAGATCGGGTTCATCACCAAGCCCACGGAAGCCGTCAGGACGGGCGGCTGAGCCCATGGGCGTTCGTCGAATCCACCTGGCGCTGGCCGCACTGGCGCACTTGCTGTTTCTGCTTGCGCTGATCTTCTTGCCACAGCTGTTCGAGCGTGAACCAGAGTTGATCGAGTACATGGAAGTGTCTCTGGTCGAGCCGCTGCCCGACGCGACGCCCCCGCCACGTGCCACACCGCCACCAACGGTAGAGCCTACGCCGCCGCCCACGCCACCCCCGACGCCGCCCCCCACACCGCCGCCGTCGGCCAAACCGACGCCTCCGCCGACGCCCGCGCCCACGGCCAAGCCGACCGAGGACCCCGCCGTCGCGGTGAAAAAATTCACGGATGCCATCGCCCTCAAGCTTGACTGCAACAACATCGGCGCCATGCGGGACGAAGCGCGTCGCGGCAATGCCGCCCAGCGCGAGGCGGCTTTGCGCGTGATTGCAGACCGTCAGCGCGCCTGCGAGCGTGAGGCTGAAGAAAAGAAGGAAAAGCAGGAGCAGGAACAGCGCAAGATCGAAGAGCAGGTAGCAGCCGCCAAGGCCGCCGCCGCAGAGGCCGAACGCAAGCGCGAGATAGAAGAGCAGCGCAAGCGTGAAGAAGAAGTCAAACGCAAGATCGAAGAAGAGGCGCAGCGCAAGCGCGAGGAAGAAGAGCGCAAGCGCCGCGAAGAACAGGAACGCATCGAGCAGGCCAAGCGCGCCCGTGAAGAGGCCGAGCGGCAGCGTCTGGCCGCCGAGCAGGAAGCCCGCGAGGCGGCCATTCGCGCGCAGATCGAGGCCGAGCAGCAGGCGATTCGTCAGGCCCGTGTCGGCCGCGCGCTGAGCCAGTGGGAGCGCGATGTGATTCGGGTGCTGCGAAACAACATCCGCCTCCCCCCCGGCGTGCCTGAGGACCTCGTGGCGCGCGTTATCATCCAGGTTCTGGAGGATGGCACCGTGATGAATGCCAGACTCGCTGACCGTTCAGGTAACGCGACGTACGATGACGAAGTTGTGCGGGCCATTGAACGCAGCAACCCATTGCCACCCATCCGCGAGCCATTGCTGATGGATGAAATTCGGAAGCAGGGCGGTGTTGCGCTTCGCTTTACACCGGCACAACTACGTTAAAGAGATGACGATGCTCAAACAAAGACAAACGTTTCGCAGCCTGTGGGTCGCCCTCATTTTCTTTGGGGTCAGCTCGGCTGCGTGGGCCCAGCTTGAGATCACGGTCTCGGGTGGGCAGGAGTCGGCAAGACCCATTGCCGTGGTTCCGTTCGCCAAGCCCGGCAGTATCGAGGCCGATGTTGCCAGCATCATCGAAGCCAACCTGAGCCGAACGGGCCTGTTCGAGACCATGTCGCGCGACAGCATGCTGGAGCGCCCTACCGACATCGCCAATTTCAACAGCTCCAACTGGCGCGCGGTGCGCATGGAAAATGTCGTGATCGGGCAACTCAAGCTTGACCCGGCCACCGGCAATGTCGGCGCCCGCTTCTGGCTGGTCGACACCCTGCTCAACGAGCAGTTGCTCGGGTTTGACATGCCGCCGGTGCCGCCGTCGCAGGTCCGGTATCTGGCGCATCAGATCTCTGACCTGATCTTCGAGAAATTGACCGGCATTCCCGGCGCGTTCAACACGCGCCTCGCCTACGTTGCCGCCCAGGGGCTTGGATTCGAGCGACGATTCCAGCTCATCGTCTCTGACGCCGACGGGTACAACCCACGCACCATCGCCACGTCCCGCGAACCGATCATGTCGCCGGCATGGTCGCCCGACCGTGCCCGCCTGGCCTACGTGGGATACGAGCGCGGTCGCTCGGCCATTTACATGCATGAACTGCGCACCGGGCAGGTCAAGACCCTGGTGTCGGAACGCGGCATCAACGGCTCTCCGGCCTGGTCACCCGACGGCACCAAGTTGGCGGTCACGCTGTCGTTTGAGACCAACCCCGATATTTATGTGATCGATATCGCAACGGGGCGCCGCAATCGGCTGACCAAGCACTTCGGAATCGACACGGAGCCTGCATGGTCCCCCGATAGGCGCGAGATCGTCTTCACCTCCGACCGTGGCGGCAACCCGCATATCTATCGGGTGCCGGTCAGCGGCGGTGAGCCTGAGCGCCTCACCTTCCAGGGCCGCCAGAACCTCAGGGCCAGCTACTCGCCCGACGGTCGCGATCTGGTGCTGATCAACCTCGATTCAGGGGCTTACCGTGTTGCCACCTTCAATCTCAGCTCCAAGCGCATGAACCTGCTGACCGAAGGGCGGCTGGATGAGAGCCCAAGTTTCGCGCCCAACGGCGCCGTCATTATCTATGCGACGCAGCGTGGAAATTCGGCCGAATTGGGCACCGTTTCGACAGACGGCCGTATCAAGAGCCGCCTGCGTCAGACCGGCGATGTCCGCGAGCCGGCGTGGTCCCCGCTGTCCCCTTGAACCCCAGTCATTGAAATCAATCCTTAGGATCACCTGCCATGAATTTCCCGTCCCTTCGTCTGTGTGCCGTATTGTTGGTCGTCGGCGGGCTGAGCGCCTGCGCCTCCGGGGGCTCCAAAGACGCCATCGACCGGTCGCCGTCCCCCGCCGCTGAACGCCCGGCGACCCGACCCCTCCAGGACTTCTCGGGTCGTGACGCCAACAGCCTGTCTGCCGCCGAGCAGGCGCGCGTGGAAATGGAAGCGGCGTTGGCCAGAAACATCGTCTACTTCGAATACGATCAGGACACCCTGACCTCAGAAGGCGCCAGTACCGTCCGTGCGTTTGCCGACTATCTGCTCAGCAACCCTGCCGCCCGGGTGCGCCTTGAAGGTCATGCCGACGAGCGTGGCACCCGCGAGTACAACCTTGCGCTGGCCGAGCGTCGCAGCCGCGCGGTTGAAGCCGCACTGACCCGCGCGGGCGTCACCTCGGCTCAGATCACCTCGCTGAGCTACGGCGAAGAACGCCCCACCTGTGCTGAAAGCACCGAATCGTGCTGGAGCCAGAACCGTCGGGTGGAGATCATTCGACTGTGATCAAGACCGCCCCCCTGAATTTGCGACTCAGTTCGCAACTACTGACGGGCTTGATGGTGCTGGGCGCCGCAAGCCTGACCGGATGTGTCACGCCGGGTTCGCCGATATCAGGGGGGGGCGGTAATCTCAGTCCTGAAGAGCGGCGCCTGCAGGATGCCGAGAACGCGCTGGTGATCGTCAAGCGCCGACTCGATGGCATCGATTCGGCATTGAGCGACAGCGGCGGCAACCTGGCCGGCGAAGTTCGTGACCTGCGCGGTCAGGTTGAAGAACTCAGCAACGCAGTCCAACAGCAGGAAGCGCGCTCCAAGCAGATCTTCGTCGAGCTAGAGCAACGCATTCGCCGCCTGGAAGGGGGCTCGTCCTCCTTCAACGGCGGCGGCGCCATGCCGCCGCTGGTGGGTCTGGGCGGGACGGCGGGGGGTGGGGCCAATGTCGGCGCCAGCCCGGTGCCGTCGGTTGGCGGTGCCAGCGGCGGCAGTCCCCAGTTCAACGCTGACGAAGAGGCCAGCTATCTGGCCACCTTCGAGATGCTCAAGAACGGCAAGTACGACGAGGCCATCACCGGCTTCCGGCAGCACCTTTCACGCTATCCGAACGGCCAGTATTCCGACAATGCCGTTTACTGGATGGCTGAGGCGAGTTTCGTGAAGCGCGACTTCCGTACCGCCCGCTCGGGATTCGAGCAGGTGGTGGTGTCGCATCCCGACTCGCCGCGGGCGCCGGATGCCATGTTCAAGCTTGCGCTTGCCCAGGACGAGCTGAAACAGAAGGCTGAGGCGCGAAGCACCTTGCAACAGTTGGTGTCGCGTTATCCGGACAGCAATGCGGCCCGGCTGGCGCAGCAGCGGCTTGACGCCGCCCGGTGAGCCCGCCGGCGCTGCAACCGGAACGCGTTGAACGCTTGTCCCCGGCCTCAGGCGAGGCCGGGGGAAGGCTGAAAATCACCGAAATATTTCGGTCACTGCAGGGCGAGTCCGACAGCGTGGGCTGGCCAACCGTGTTTGTCCGACTGACGGGATGCCCGTTGCGCTGCCACTACTGCGATACCGCCTACGCCTTCCACGGTGGCGCGTGGAAGTCGCTGGATGAGATCGTGGGTACCGTCCGCGATCTGGCAACCCGGCACGTCTGCGTCACCGGTGGCGAACCCTTGGCGCAGAAGCCGGTGTTGACGTTGATGACACGCCTCAGTGACGCGGGGCACGCGGTTTCCATCGAAACCAGCGGCGCGTTGGACATCAGCGGCATTGACCGCCGCGTGCGTCGCGTGATGGACCTCAAGACTCCGGACTCTGGCGAGGTCGCGCGCAATCGCTGGGAGAACCTCAGCGACCTGCGGATGGAGGACGAGGTCAAGTTCGTGATCTGCTCCAGAGCCGATTACGACTGGGCCAACCAGATGATCGACCAGCACCGCCTGCTCGCGCGCACCCGGGTGCTCTATTCGCCGAGTGCTGATCAACTGCCCGCCCGCCAGCTTGCCGACTGGATCCTCGAAGACCGTCGGGAAGTCCGCTTTCAAACGCAATTGCACAAGGCGCTCTGGGGCGCCACGCCCGGGCGATGACGGCGGTGCAGGGCGAGCGTCGCGCAGTGGTGCTGCTCTCCGGTGGACTCGATTCCGCCACCGTGCTCGCCGAAGTGGTGCATCAGGGCTACAGGGCGTATGCCCTGTCGGTGGCGTACGGCCAACGCCACTCGGCCGAACTGGCGGCGTCCGAGGCCATTGCGGCGCACTTCGGCGCGGCGGCGCACCAGGTCCTCACGGTCGATGTCGGCCGTTTTGGCGGGTCGGCGCTCACCGATCAGCGCATTGCGGTGCCCGAGAACGGCGCCGACGAGGGCATCCCGGTGACCTATGTGCCGGCGCGCAACACCCTGTTCTTGTCATTGGCACTGGGCTGGGCCGAAGTGCTGGATGCAGAGGCCATCTTCATCGGCGTCAATGCCGTGGACTATTCGGGGTATCCCGATTGCCGGCCGGCCTTCATCGAGGCCTTTTCGGCGCTGGCGGCGGTGGCGACCAAATCCGGGGTCGAGGGCCATGGGCCGCGGATTGAAGCGCCGCTGCTGACGCTCAGCAAGGCCCAGATCATCACGCGCGGCACGGCGCTGGGCGTGCCCTGGCCCTTGACCGTTTCGTGCTATCAGGCCGACTCCCAGGGGCGGGCCTGCGGGCGGTGTGACAGTTGCCGCCTGCGCCGCGAAGGCTTTCTGGCCGCCGGACAAGTGGACCCCACACGCTATCAGTAGCGTGTCAGGCGGTCGTCCTGGTTCAATCCGCTCATCAAGGTTCCCCGGTCTGATCCGCCACGTGACTCAGCGGACAGGCGGTTTCGGGCGGCTTTCGTCCGATGGGTCCTCGGCCGCAGGTGGCACCGCGTCATGCTGGCCGAGGCCGCGCCTGACGCCTCGACCGACCAGCCGGTTGATGGCGTTGATGCCCCCGTAAACCGCCTCGGCGGTTTCGTCGTGCAGGGCCTGGGCTCTGAGCACTTGCGCCTTGGCCTCAGGCGTGCGGGCGAGCAGCCCGAACGGAATGGCCGCAATGCGGCGGTGCACCGCGCGCACGGTGGCACTGGTGAGATCGACGGCACTTTCGGTGAACTGTTGCGCTCGGGCCAGGCGGACCTGCGCGTCGACGCGCCGTTGTGTGTCGAGCGCGCGCAGCCCGACCCGTTTCAGGCTGTTGGCCAAGGCGCGTGCGTCGCGCTCCAGGCGCCACCACATGGCCAGCAGTCCGGCCACCAGCACGGCCAGCAACAAGGCGGCGCTAAGTGCCACGGACGACCTTGACCTCGGCCTGCACGCCTTGTCTCAGCAGTTCCTCGCGGACCCGCTGCACGGCCTGCCGGGTCACCTCCTGGCGCAACAGGTCCGGGGCCACTGCGGCGGCAGGCCCGGCGAAGCGGTTCTGCCGCAGCGCCAGTTCGAAGTGATTGAATATTTCGATGGTGATCAGGGTCGGGCGTGGCGCGCCGATCAGGGCTGCGGCATCTGGGGCGCGCAGCACCGCCGCATCCACCAGACCGGCAAGTTCGGTGCGCATGTGCCTCACCAAGCCTTGAAGGTGCCGGATGCGCCAGGCCAGCACGCCTGTCGTGAGACTCAGGGCGGCAATCAAAATCCAGACCAGCATGTTCGTTGAGCTCCGATTCACAGGGGCGCGCTAGACTGCGCGCCGTTCGCGCCGACGGCTGTTGCGTGACCCAGCATAGTCGCCACCGCTTTGCGCAGCATCTGCCGTGCCGCCGATCCCCCTCGTCATGGGGGCCAAACCCCGAACTCCTGCGTGTCTCTGCCGTGCGTCCCTTCGTTACCGAATTGCAGCGAACCTTACGACTGGCGTTACCCATCGTCGGGTCGCAACTGTTGTTCATGAGCATGGGCACGGTGGACACCATTTTTGCCGGCCATCACGGGCCGCAGACCCTGGCCGCCGTCGCCTTGGGCACGAATATTTTCTTTCTCGGGTTCGTGACGCTTTCGGGGCTGTTTCTGGCCCTGGCCGCACGCCTCTCGGCCTTGCGCGGCGCCGGCACCGGCCCTCAGGCACTGGGCCAGCAGCTGTGCGGCGCGCTGGGGCTGGCCACCTTGCTGGGGCTGGGCTGGATGGCGCTGAGCATGCTCAGCGCCAAGCTGGTGATCAGCCAACTCGGGGTGTCGCCCGTCGTTCAGGAGGGTGCCGCCCGATATCTGTACATCGTCAGCCTCGCCTGCGTGCCCTTGTGCTGGACCTTCGCCCTGCGCAACACCATCGAGGCCTTGCAGCGTCCCCGCATTCCGCTGCTCATCGGCCTGATCGGCCTGACGGTCAACGTCGTGGTCGACGCCGTCTTGATCTACGGGCGCTGGGGCCTGCCCGAGATGGGGTCCAACGGCGCTGCCTGGGCCAGCGTGCTTTCGGTGCTGGCCATGTTGGCGGCCTACGGCGTGGCCTATGGGCAGGTGCCCCTGTTGCGGGGACTGCACCTGATCGCGCAGCTGCGCGCCCACGCCTGGACGGGCAGCGTCGCCCTGCTGAAGCTGGGTGTGCCGGTGGCGCTGATCCTTACTGCGGAAGCGTGGCTGTTCCAGGTGGGGGCGCTGTTCATCGCCCAATTCGGTGACACCGCCATCGCCGCGCATCAGATCGCGATCAATTTTGCGGCCATGGCGTTCATGGTGCCGCTGTCGATCGGCATGGCGGCCACCGTGCGGGTGGGGGACGCGCTGGGGCGCGGAGACCGGGTGGCCGCGGCGCGCGCCGGCAATGCCGGCATCGTCATCGCCATTGGGTTCGCGCTGCTTTCTGCGGCGCTGATGTGGGCCGTGCCCGGGGCGATCATCGGGCTGTACACGGCGGACCCCGAGGTGTCGGCCATGGCCGTCGGCTTCCTGGGGTTTGCGGCGCTGTTCCAGTTGTTCGACGGCATCCAGGCCTCGGCAAATGGCGCGCTGCGCGGCCGCCAGGACACGCGCACGCCGATGATCATCACCGTCATTGCCTATTGGGGCGTCGCCATGCCCACTGCCATTTGGCTCGCCTTCCCGGCCAACATGGGGCCGGCCGGGATCTGGATCGGTTTCATCGTCGGGCTCACGGTGGCGGCCACAGGGCTGACCTGGCGCTGGTGGGCCTTGCGCCGCCGCGCCGTGCCGGATTGGCGCGTGGCACCGGCCGCTTCGCCCTAAAGCTAAAGCGTCAGCGCCCGTTCGGTGCCCTGCCTGATCGCCCGTTTGGCGTCCAGCTCTCCGGCCTGATCGGCGCCGCCGATCAGGTGCACCGAGCAGCCCGCCGCCCGCAGGGGCGCCTGCAGACTGCGGTCGCTGATCTGGCCGGCGCAGAGCACGATGTGATCGACTTCCAACAGGGTGGCGCGCTCGCGTTTCTCGCCAAAACTGATCAGCAGCCCGCGCGCGTCGATGGACTCATAGTGGACGCCGCCGATCATCTCGACGTGTTTCATCTTCAGGCTGGCGCGGTGCACCCAGCCACTGGTTTTGCCCAGACGCTTGCCCACGGTTTCGGCCTTGCGCTGCAGCAGCGTGACCTGCCGGGCGGGCGCGGTCACGTGCGGCCGGGTCACGCCGCCGCGCTGCCGCGCCGGGTCGGTCACACCCCATTCGGCCTCCCAGGTGGGGCGGTCCAGGGTGGGCGAGGGCTGCCCCATCACCAGAAATTCAGACACGTCAAAGCCGATGCCGCCTGCGCCGACCACGGCGACCCGCGGCCCGACCGGCGCACCGCGCAGCACCTCGATATAGCTTTTGACCTTGCCGCAAGCGCGTTGCGCCGCCTGCCCGGGAATGTCGGGGTCCCGCGGCGTGACGCCGGTGGCCAGCACGATGTCGTCGAATCCGCCGGCGGCCAGGGTGTCTGCATCCATGCGCGTGCCCAGCCTGACGGTGACGCCGGTGTCCGCCAGTCGGTGGGCGAAGTAGCGCAGGGTCTCGTGAAACTCTTCCTTGCCCGGCACCCGCTTGGCCAGGTTGAATTGCCCGCCGATTTCGTCGGCCTCGTCATACAGGGTCACCGCGTGACCGCGCTCGGCCAGCGTCGTCGCGCACGCCAGGCCCGCCGGGCCGGCACCGACCACGGCGATCCGTTTTGCACGCCTGGCGGGCGTCTTGACCATCAGGGTTTCATGACAGGCGTAGGGGTTGACCAGGCACGACGCGGTCTTGAGTTGAAAGCTGTGGTCCAGACAGGCCTGGTTGCAGGCGATGCAGGTGTTGATGCGGTTGCCCTGACCCGCCGCCGCCTTGTTGACGAACTGGGCATCGGCCAGAAACGGGCGGGCCATGCTCACCATGTCGGCCATGCCGTCGGCCAGAATCTGCTCGGCCACTTCGGGCGTGTTGATGCGGTTGGTGGTGCACAGCGGAAGGGTGACTTCGGCCTTCATCTTTTGCGTGACCCACGCGAAGGCGGCGCGCGGCACGCTGGTGACGATGGTCGGCACGCGCGCCTCATGCCAGCCGATGCCGGTGTTGATCAGCGTGGCGCCGGCGGCTTCGATGGCCTTGGCCAGCATCACCACCTCGTCCCAGGTCTGGCCGTCGGGAATCAGGTCGAGCATCGACAGGCGGTAAATGATGATGAAATCTGGCCCCACCGCCGCGCGCACGCGCCGCACGATCTCGACCGGAAAGCGCATGCGGTTCTCGTAGGGGCCGCCCCAGTCGTCTTGCCGTTGGTTGGTGTGGGTGACCAGAAACTGGTTGATCAGATACCCCTCCGAGCCCATGATCTCGACGCCGTCATATCCGGCTTCTCGGGCCAGCTCAGCGCAGCGCACGAAGGCGCGAATCTGCCGTTCGACGCCGTCGGCGGTCAGCGCGCTGGGCGCAAACGGCGTGATCGGGCTTTTGACCCGGGAGGGCGCCACGTTGAACGGGTGATAACCGTAGCGGCCCGCGTGCAGAATCTGCAGCGCGATCTTGCCGCCCTCGTCATGCACCGCCTGGGGAATGATCCGGTGGGCGCGCGCGGCCCGGCGCGTGCTGAGTTCGCCGGCCAGCGGCGACACCCACCCGGCAATGTTGGGGGCGAAACCGCCGGTGACGATCAGGCCCACACCGCCGCGGGCGCGCTCGGCAAAATAGGCGGCCAAACGGGGGAAGTGCCGGTTGCGATCTTCAAGCCCGGTGTGCATCGAGCCCATCAGCACGCGATTGCGTAGGGTGGTGAAGCCCAGATCGAGGGGTGCCAGCAAATGAGGGTAGGGAGTGGACATGAGACACGCGCCTGAGACCAACGGTGTCCGGAGTCTAAGGGGACGCACCTCAAGCGGGGTTGGCCGTGGCGCCAAACGGGCCGGCGAGCATGGTTGAAGCCGTCCCCGTTTTGTTGTGGCTGCTGGTGGCGGCCCTGGTGGTGATCGGCCTGGCCGGCGTCATTGTTCCGGCCTTGCCCGGTGTGCCCATCCTGTTCGCCGGTCTGTGGTTGGCTGCGTGGATCGACGGTTACCTGAGCGTGGGCAGCTGGACCTTGGGCATTCTCGGCGTTCTGACCGTTTTTGCCGTGGTGGTGGACTTTCTGGCCAGTGTCTTCGGCGCCAAACGGGTCGGCGCCAGCCCCGAGGCCATCTGGGGCGCGCTCATTGGGTCGGTGGTCGGACTCATATTCGGGCTGCTGGGCCTGCTGCTGGGGCCGTTCATCGGCGCCGTGGGCGGGGAACTGATGGCACGCGGCGGCCCGGCACGCGCCGCAGAGGTGGGGGTTGCGACCTGGATTGGCCTGGTGGTGGGCACCCTGGTCAAGCTCGCCGTGTCGCTGGCGATGTTGTTCATCTTCGTCTTTGCCTGGTTCTGGTGAGTCGGGCGGCCAACGCTCGGGTCAGCAGCCGCGGTTGACGCGGCGCTGTCGATTTGTCCTCCGTTTCCGGGATTTAGATCGCATAATCGCGCCATCGAGGTGCCGTGTGCCTCCACCGATTCTTTCTTCAGGAGCTTGACCATGGGCCAATACACCGCCCCCTTGCGTGACATGCAGTTTGTTCTTCACGAGGTGCTCAACGTGGAGGCCGAGTTGAAGGCCATTCCCAAACATGCCGCCCTCGATGTCGACATGATCAATTCCATCACCGAAGAGGCCGGCAAGTTCGCCTCAGAAGTGATCTTTCCGCTCAATCAGTCGGGCGATGAAGAGGGCTGCACCCTCGACAAGGCCAGCGGCGTCGTGAACGCCCCCAAGGGCTTCAAGGAGGCCTACGCCCAATATGTTGATGCCGGCTGGCCGGCGCTGGCCTGCCACAGTGACTTTGGTGGCCAGGACTTGCCGGAAGTGGTCAACAACGTCCTCTACGAGATGCTCAACAGCGCCAATCAGGCCTGGACCATGTACCCCGGCCTGACCCATGGCGCCTACGCCGCACTGGTGGCGCACGGCACGCCGGAGCAAAAGGCCACCTACCTGCCCAAGCTGGTGTCCGGGCACTGGACCGGCACCATGTGCCTCACCGAGAGCCATTGCGGCACCGATCTGGGTCTGCTGCGCAGCAAGGCCGAAGACAATGGCGATGGCAGCTACGCCATCAGCGGCCAGAAAATCTTCATCAGTTCGGGTGAGCACGACCTGGCCGAGAACATCATTCATCTGGTGCTCGCGCGACTGCCGGATGCCCCTTCGGGCACCAAGGGCATTTCGCTGTTCATCGTGCCCAAGTTCATTCCCGGCGCCGATGGCGGCCTCGGCGAGCGCAACACCATCAAGTGCGGCGCCCTCGAGCACAAGATGGGCATTCACGGCAACGCCACCTGCGTGATGAACCTCGACGGTGCCCGTGGCTGGCTGGTGGGCGAGGCCAACAAGGGCCTCAACGCCATGTTCGTGATGATGAACGGCGCCCGCCTGGGGGTGGGCATGCAGTCGCTGGGGCTGGCCGAGACCGCGTACCAGAATTCGGTGGCCTACGCCAAGGATCGTCTGCAAATGCGCTCGCTCACCGGCAAGAAGGCCCCGGACAAGCCGGCCGACCCCATCATCGTCCACCCCGACGTGCGTCGCATGTTGCTCACGCAGAAGGCTCACGTGGAGGGCGCCCGCGCCTTCACCTACTGGACCGGCCTGATGATCGACAAGGAGCACGGCCACCCCGACGAAAAAGTCCGTAAGGAAATGGCCGACCTCGTGGCCCTGCTCACGCCCATCGTCAAGGGCTTCATCACCGAGCAGAGCTACGTCTCGACGACGCTGGGCATGCAGGTGTTCGGCGGCCACGGCTACATCAAGGAATGGGGCATGGAGCAGTACGTGCGCGATGCCCGCATCAACATGATCTACGAGGGCACCAACGGCATCCAGGCGCTGGACCTGCTGGGCCGCAAGGTGCTGTCCGACATGGGCGCCAAGCTGACCAAGTTCGGCAAAATCGTCACGGATTTGGTGAAGGCAGAGTCGGGCAACGACGCCATGAAGGAATTCATCGGTCCGCTGGCCGCCCTGGGCCAGGAAGTGCAGAAAGTGACCCTGGAAATTGGCCAGAAGGCCATGAAGAACCCCGATGAGGTGGGCGCCGCATCGGTGCCGTACATGCACTTGCTGGGTCACTTCGTGTACGCCTATTTCTGGGCGCGCATGGCCAAGGTGGCGCTCGACAAGCAGGCAGAAGGCGCGTTCTACGCCACCAAACTGGCCACTGCGCGCTTCTACTTCGCCAAGATGCTGCCCGAAACCGCGATGAATCTTCAGCAGATTCGTGCGGGGGCCGACACCCTGATGCATCTGGACGCCGCCAGTTTCTAAGCAGGTCCGTGGTCAGGCACAGGCCGGGCGCTTGCCCGGCCTTTTTTGTTTCTTCTGGGCGAAGGGGGGGCGGTCCGCGTGTCAGCGCAGGTCACGCCAGCGGTGCAGGGCTGGGCGCCGCCAGAATCGCCGCCACTTTTGCGCGCAGCACCGGCACCACGTCGTGCTCGAACCATGGACGGTCGCGCAGCCAGCGGGTGTTGCGCGGGCTGGGGTGGGGCAGCGGGAAATAGCCCAACGGCAGAAAGTCTTGAAATCGGCGCACCGTGTCGGTGAGTGATTCGCCTTTCACCGGCAGGTAATAACGCTGGCCGTAGGCGCCCGGCAGCAGTGTCAATTGCAGCGCCGGCAGCAGAGCGCGAATGGGGGCGTGCCAGCGTGGCGCGCATTCCGGGCGCGGCGGCAGGTCACCGCCCTTGCCCCGGCCGGGGTAGCAGAAACCCATGGCCATGACCCCGAAATGATCAAGCGCATAAAAGGTGTCTCGGTCCACGCCCAGCCAGTCACGCAGGCGCTCGCCGCTGGCGTCGTTCCAGGGCATGCCGGTGTGGTGAACCTTGGTGCCGGGCGCCTGCCCGGTGATCAGAATGCGGGTGCGGGCGTCCACGCGCAGGATGGGTTTCGGGCCCAGCGGCAGGTGCGCCGCACACAGCGTGCAGGCGCGCACATCGCGGGCCAGTTCGGCGAGCGGGCCGCTTGATTGCCGGGGACCGTTGAGATCGATCATCACCTTATGATGCCGTGAATCCCATCCTGATTTCCCCTGACCACCATGGACGACCGCATCCGCTGTGCCTGGGCCACGCACACCGACCAGGAGGCGCATTACCACGACACCGAGTGGGGACGACCGCAGCGCGACGAGACCACGCTCTTCGAATTTCTGGTGCTCGAAGGCGCGCAGGCCGGCCTGTCATGGCGGACGATTCTCAACAAGCGGGACGGCTATCGCGCCGTGTTTGACGACTACGACATTGCGCGTATCGCGCAGTACAGCGACGCCGATCTTGAGGCCCGCGTGCAGGACGCGCGCATCGTCCGCAACCGGCTCAAGGTCTGGGGCGTGCGCAAGAATGCGCAGGCGTATCTGCGCCTGCGAGACGAGGTTGGCGGGCTGGCGCCCTACCTGTGGAATCGCGTGGACAACACGCCGGGGGTCGGCGGCTGGACCGACATGCAGCAGGTGCCGGCAACCACGCCCCTGTCGGATGCCATCAGCAAGGACATGAAGAAGCGCGGCTTCACCTTTGTGGGCAGCACGATCATCTATGCGTATCTACAGGCGACCGGGGTGGTGAACGATCACCTCGCGCATTGCTGGTGTGCGGCGCGGTAGGCCCAGAAGACCGGGCCGAGGTCTTCATTTCGGGGCGACAAGCAGGTGGGCGTTGCCCCGGCAATCGCCAACGCAATCCGGAGCAACGCGGACTTGATTCGCGATCCGACAGCGACCGCTCAGGCCCATCAACGCGGGCAGTGAGCGCAGTGCAACCCAAGTGCGCGAGTCCGCGCGCTCGCCCAACCGGGGGCGGCCTGCGCAACTCAGGGCTTGATGGTGATGACGCCCTGATCTTCCCCAATCAACAGCACATCGGCCTTGCGCCCTGCAAACAGCCCGACGGTGACGACGCCGACGATCTGGTTGATCTGCTGCTCCAGCGCCACCGGATCGGTAATGGCCAGGCCGTGCACGTCGAGGATGTCGTTGCCGTTGTCGGTGACCACGCCCTCGCGCCAGCGCGGATTGCCGCCCATCGCGCGCAGCGCCTCGGCGACGTGGATTCTGGCCATGGGGATGACCTCCACCGGCAGCGGAAAGCGCCCCAGCACCGACACCTGTTTGCTGGCATCAGCAATGCAGACAAAGGTGTCGGCACAGGCCGCGACGATTTTCTCGCGGGTCAGCGCGGCGCCGCCGCCTTTGATGAGGTGCAGGCCGGGGTCGGCTTCATCGGCGCCATCGACATAGAGCGACAGGCGGCCGACCGCGTTCAGGTCGAGCACCGGAATGCCCAGGGCGTTCAGTCGCTCGGTGCTGGCGTTGGACGACGACACTGCCCCGGGAATGCGGTCGCGGTGCGCGGCCAGCGCGTCGATGAAGAAGTTGACGGTGGAACCGGTGCCCACGCCAAGCACGGTGTCGGGCTTGAGATAGGCGAGGGCGGCTGCTGCGGCGCGTTGCTTGGGCGATGACATGGGCGTTCTGGCGGTTGTTCTAGAGGGGGTTTGACGGTCTGGGGCCGAACAGAGCCGACCCCACGCGGACATGAGTGGCGCCGTGGGTGATGGCGAGTTCAAAGTCGTCGGACATGCCCATCGACAGCGTGTCGACCGGCAAGCCCAGGGCACGCAGCGCCTCGAAGGCTTCGCGCAGCAGTCGGTAGGGCTGTGCAGGATCAGCGCTTTGGGCGATCGGCGCGGGAATGGCCATCAGCCCGCGCAGCCGCAGTCGCGGCAGTTCGGCGATGGCGGCGGCGAGCGCTGCAAGCTCGCCCGGCGCGCAGCCCGACTTGCTGGCCTCGCGCGAGACGTTCACCTGCACACAAACCGACAGCGGGGGGGCTTCGGCCGGGCGCTGGTCGTTGAGGCGCTGGGCAATTTTCAGCCGCTCGACGCTGTGCACCCAGTCGAATCGCGCTGCGATATCGCGGGTCTTGTTCGACTGGATGGGGCCGATGAAATGCCATTGCAGCGGCAGATCGGCCAGTGCAGCCTGCTTGGTCAGCGCTTCCTGCAGGTAGTTTTCGCCGAAGGCGACCTGACCCGCCTGGGCCAGCACGCGCAGGGCGTCGGCGGGCTGGGTTTTCGACACGGCCACCAGGGTCACGTCGGCGGCATCACGTCCCGCCGCACTGCAGGCGCGCGCCATGCGATGCCGTATGTCAGTCAATCGGGGATGGGTGTCCACAAGCGTCTTGCCGGGGTGGTCGCAGCGGGCTAACGTGCTGCCAACATTCTACCCCTCACCGGAGCGTGCGCCGATGGACATCGCGCAGTTGTTGACCTTTGGCGTCAAGCAGGGCGCGTCTGACCTGCACCTGTCGGCCGGGGTGGAGCCGATGATCCGCGTCGATGGCGACGTCAAGCGCATCAACCTGCCGGCGCTGGACCACAAGCAGGTCCACGACATGGTGTACGACATCATGAACGACCGGCAGCGCAAGGCCTGGGACGAGCATCTTGAGACCGACTTCTCGTTCGAGATTCCCGGCCTCGCGCGCTTTCGCGTCAATGCCTTCAATCAGTCGCGCGGTGCGGGGGCGGTGTTCCGCACCATTCCATCCAAAATTCTCAGCCTGGAAGAGTTGCAGTGTCCGCCCATTTTCAAGGAGCTGGCCGATCTGCCGCGGGGCCTGATTCTGGTCACCGGCCCCACGGGCTCGGGCAAGTCGACCACGCTGGCGGCGATGGTGAATCACAAGAACGAGACCGATTACGGTCATATCCTCACCATTGAAGACCCCATCGAGTTCGTTCATCCGCCCAAGAAGTGCCTGATCAACCAGCGCGAGGTGCACCGCGACACCCACGGCTTCGCCGAATCGTTGCGTTCGGCGCTGCGTGAAGACCCCGACACCATTCTGGTGGGCGAGCTGCGCGACCTCGAGACCATTCGCCTGGCGTTGTCGGCCGCCGAAACCGGGCATCTGGTGCTGGGCACGCTGCACACCAGTTCGGCCGCGAAGACGGTGGACCGCATCGTCGACGTGTTTCCCGGTTCCGAGAAGGACATGGTGCGCACCATGTTGTCGGAAGGCTTGCGCGCGGTCATCTCGCAGTCTTTGCTCAAGCGCAAGGGCGGCGGCCGCATTGCCGCCCACGAGATCATGATTGCCACGCCGGCGATTCGAAACCTGATTCGTGAGAACAAGATCGCCCAGATGTATTCGGCGATCCAGACCGGGCAGAAAGACGGCTCGCAAACCCTGGAGCAATGCCTGCGTGACCTGGTCAAGCGCGGCCTCGTGAGCGCCGAAGAAGCACGCCGCAAGGCCAATAAAACCCTGGATGTCTGACGACCATGGAACGTGACCAGGCCATTCGCCTGATGCAGCAGCTGCTGGGCATCATGAAAGACAAGGGCGGTTCTGACCTGTTCATCACCGCCGGGTTTCCACCGGCCATGAAGCTGAACGGTCAGATGACGCCCGTGGGCGACAAGCCTTTGACGGCAGAAGCCTCGGCGATGCTGCTGCGCGGGCTGATGAACGACCGGCAGACCAAGGAGTTTGAAGCCACCAACGAGTGCAATTTCGCCATCTCGCCGCCGGGGCTGGGGCGCTTCCGCGTCAATGTCTTCGTGCAGCAGAACCGGGTCGGCGGCGTGCTGCGCACGATTCAGACCGACATCCCCACCTTCGAGCAACTGAAGCTGCCGCCGCAACTCAAGGACATCGTCATGTCGCAGCGCGGCCTGGTGTTGATGGTGGGCGGCACCGGCTCGGGCAAGTCAACGTCGTTGGCCGCGATGCTGGGGCATCGCAATGCCGAGTCGCGCGGCCACATCGTCACCATCGAAGATCCGGTGGAATACGTGCATCCCCACGGGGGCTGTGTGGTCACCCAGCGCGAGGTGGGGGCCGACACGCTGTCGTGGGAAAACGCGCTGAAAAACACGCTGCGTCAGGCGCCAGACGTGATTCTGATCGGTGAAATCCGCACCCGCGAAACCATGGAGTACGCGATCAACTTTGCCGAGACCGGGCACCTGGTGCTGTCGACCCTGCACGCCAACAGTGCCAACCAGGCCATGGACCGGGTCATCAACTTTTTCCCCGAAGAGAAGCGCTCGCAGTTGCTCATGGACCTGTCGTTCAACCTGCGCGCCATCATTTCGCAGCGACTGGTGCGGCGCGAAGCGGGCGGGCGCTCGGCCGCCATCGAGATCATGCTCAACTCGCCACTGATTGCCGATCTGATCTTCAAGGGCGAAATTCACGAACTGAAGGCGGTAATGGGCCGATCGCGCGAGCAGGGCATGATCACCTTCGACCAGGCCCTGTTCGAGCTGTTCGAGGCCGGCGAGATCAGCTACGAAGAGGCCACGCGCAACGCTGACAGCCAGAACGAGTTGCGCCTCAACGTCAAGCTCAATTCCAAGCGTCAGCGGCAGAACCTGCTGGACGACGCCGGCGTCAACAGCCTGACCATGCGTGAGGAAGAAGGGGTCACGCAGGTGCCGGGTCGCCCGCGCCCATGATCAAGATTCTGCCGTACCTGCGGTTGGCCGTGGAGCACCGCGCCTCTGATCTTTTCTTCTCGGCCGACGCGCCGGTGATGATGAAAATCGAAGGCGAGTTTGCCGCCATTGGCAAGACGCGGATGACCGGGGAAGGCCTGCGCGAACTGGTCGTCAGCATGCTCACGCCCGAGCAGCAGGCCACGCTTGACGGTGATCGCGAGCTGGACTTCGCCACCCAGGCCGGCGGCCTCGGGCGCTTCCGCGTCAACGTGTTCACCCAGCGCAATACCCTGGGCATGGTGCTGCGGCGGGTCGAAGAGCAGATTCCGGCCATCGACGCGCTGGGCCTGCCCGCGGCGCTGGCCGAACTGGCAATGATGCGTCGCGGCATGATCCTGCTGGTGGGCGCCACCGGCTCGGGCAAGTCGACCACTCTGGCGGCGATGATCGGGCATCGCAATGCCAACGCCGCCGGGCATATTCTCACCATTGAAGACCCCATCGAGTTCGTGCATCCCAACCGGCGCAGCATCGTCAACCAGCGCGAAGTGGGCACCGACACGGCAAGCTACGAGCGCGCGCTGAAAAGTGCGATGCGCGAGGCGCCCGATGTCATTCTCATTGGTGAAATCCGCACCCGCGAGACCATGGACGCCACGCTGCAACTGGCCAACACCGGCCATCTGGCCTTGTCCACCCTGCACGCCAACAACGCCTATCAGGCCCTGCAGCGCATCGTGAACCTGTACCCCGGCGAGAACCGCGACCAGTTGTACCTGGACCTGGCCATGACCCTGCGGGCCATCGTCAGCCAGCGCCTGGTGCGCGGGGTCGATGGCAAGCGTGTGGTGGCGGTCGAGGTGTTGATGAACACGCCGTTCGTGCAAGAGCTGATCCTCAACCGGCGGATCAGCGAGATTCGCGAGGCCATGGCGCAATCCAGTGACCGCGGCATGCAGAGCTTTGATGACGCCCTGTTCGATCTGCAGCGCCGGGGCCGCATCACCGTGGAAGAAGCGCTGGCCCACGCCGACTCAAGTGCCAACCTGCGTGCGCGCATCAGCTTTGGTGGCTAAGCCGCCACCACCACGCGCAGCTGCGGGCGCTTCAGTCGTCCTGTGGCTCGTCCTGTGGCGCGGCGGCTGGCGGCATCAACACCGCCTGCACGAACGGCAGCGTGAGCCGGCGCCGGGCTTTGAGTGCGGCGCGATCGATGCGCTCCAGGCCGGCGAGCAGGCTGCCGGCATCGCGGGGCAGGTGGCGCAACCACCACCGGGTCACGTCGTCGGGCAGGGCCAGGCCACGGCGTTCCGCGCCTTCGATCAGTAACTGGAATTGTTGCAGCTCGTCCAGCGCCGGCACGTGGAAGCGCGGCAGGCGCGCGAGGCGGGTTCTCAGGTCGGCGGGCAGGCGGTGCAGTGCGTCGGGCGCGTTGCGCGACGCGACCCAGGTGACGCCGTTGCCGAACCCGCGCTGGTCCAGCATGCGCAAAAGCGCCATCCAGAACTCAGGCTGTTCGGGGGCGCCCTCCAGCTCGTCCACGGCCAGCGGCTGGTCAATGGCCAGGCCGGCGAGGATCTCGGCGGGCTCGCCCAGCAGGCTCGACAGCGGCAGATAGCGTCCGCCGTGCAGTCGGCAGGCGGCCAGCAGCAGGTGGGTTTTGCCGACGCCTGCCGGGCCATGCAGGTAAGCGCTTTCATTGGCCCGCAATTGCGCGATGGCCTGCAGGTCGGGCGCGGCGACAAAGCTCTCAAGGTCGCAGGGTTGTGGCAGGTGCACTGCCAGTGACAGCTGGTCTCCACGCACCGCGCGCTCAGCCCTGATAGACGCGGCTGTTCAGCCAGTGCTGTTTGCCGTGACGGAACAACACCGCAAGCACCGCCGCCATGGGCAGGGCGATGAGCACGCCAATGAAGCCGAACAGCTGGCCGCCGGCCATGAGCGCGAAGATGACGGTCACCGGGTGCAGGCCGATCTTGTCGCCGACCAGGTTGGGCGTGAGCACCGCGCCTTCCATCAATTGCCCGATGCCGAACACCAGCGCCACCCACACCAGCGGCAGCAACTCGCCGGTCTGCATGAACATGGCCAGCAGGGCGGCCACGACGCCGACGATGGTGCCGAGATACGGCACAAAGCTGATCAGCCCCGCGGTCATGCCGATGACCAGCGCCAGATCGAGGCCCACGGCCCACAGACCAACGGTGTAAAAGGTGCCCAGCGCGAGCATCACGTAAAGCTGGCCGCGGATGAACGAGCCCAGCATTTCGTGGGTCTCGGTGGCCAGAGGGCCGACCGTGGGCAGGGCCTTGCGGGGAATCATGTTGCGCACCCAGGCGACCAGGTCATCCCAGTCGCGCAGCAGGTAAAAACTGACCACCGGCACCATTAGCAGGTTGACCAGGGTGGTCAACAGCCGCGTGCCATTGCTGGAAACCTGGGCCCAGACAGTCGAGGCCATGTCGCTGGCCTGCGACCAGTGTTCGGTGACGATCGACTTGAGGCCGGCGCCGTCCAGCCCCACGCCCTCGGGCAGGGTGATGCCCACGTAGGGCAGGGCGGTGTTCTGGATCCACACCAGCCACTCCGGAATGCGGGACAGCAGTGCGGTGACCTGCGTGTAAAGCATGGGAATGATCAGCAGCACGGCAATCAGACTGAACAGGCTGATCACCAGAAACACCACGCAGACCCCGGCGGTGCGCGACAGGCGCCAGCGCTGCAGGCGATCGACAACGGGGTCGCCCAGGTAGGCGAGCGCGGCGCCCAGCACGAAGGGCGTGAGAATGGGCGCCAGCAGCCACAGCAGCACGATGAACCCAAGGCCAGCGGCGGCCCACGGCCAGGTATCGCGCCAGCCGAGCGGCCGGTTGTCGCCGGGCGGCGTGGTCAGGCGGGTGGTGGGGGTGTCTGGGGGCAGGGGCACGGCGGGGCTAGCGCAGGTCCATCTGCAGTGCCGCCCCGAAGCCGCCGCCCCGGCTGTAGGCGATGCCCGACCCGGTCAGCAGTTCGGCGACGGTTTGCCGCCCACCTTCGGCCGTAAGCCGCAGCGTCAAATCAGTCCCGTTGAGGGACGCGATGCTGATGCCCTCGATGCGGCGGTCATTGCCGAGTTGGCGCATCACCTGAGCGTAGCGCTGGGCACTGTTCACGTTGCCGAGGTGCAGATCAACGGTTTCGGTCCCGGCGCTGCGGGCGCCCCACAGGGGAAATCCGCTGCTGGCCACCGCGTCGTCGATGGAACGGGGGTCGAAGCTGGCCCGCAGGCCCAGGCCTTCGGCGTCGCGTTCGAGGCTGAAATTCTCGACCCAGTCCCGTGCGCGATTGCGGTAGTGCCCGGGAATCTGGCCGCCGCCGCTGGCGCGTTCGAACACCTGAGCCAACGCCTTGACCAGCGCGGCATCTTGCGCCTGTGCGGTGTTGGCGGCCAATGGCACGCGGGCGGTGTAATCAGGGCCCTGAGACTGGGTTTCCAGCGGGGCGTCGAAGGTCGCGACAGACTGCGCATGGGCGGCGCCGACGCCGGCAAGCGTCAGCGTGACGACGGACAGGGCTTTGAGCAGCATCCAGATGGTTCGCGTGTCGGTAAAATGCAAGGTTATCCCACTCCCGGACGGTCTGCGCATGAGTTCACCCCAAGGTTTCACCTACAAAGATGCCGGGGTCGATATCGATGCCGGTGATGCGCTGGTCGGCGACATCAAACGCATCGTCAAGTCCACCCACCGCAAGGAGGTCCTCGGCGGTGTGGGCGGATTCGGTGCACTGGTCGAACTGCCCAAGAAGTACAAGCAGCCCGTGCTGGTCAGTGGCACCGACGGCGTGGGCACCAAGCTGCGCCTGGCCATCGATGCCGGCGTGGTCGAAGGGCTCGGGCAGGATCTGGTGGCCATGTGCGTCAATGACGTGCTGGTCACCGGCGCCGAGCCGCTGTTCTTCCTCGATTACTTTGCCACCGGCAAGCTCGACCCCCGGCAGGCCGGACTGGTGATTCGCGGTATTGCCAAGGGCTGCAAGCTGTCGGGCTGTGCGCTGGTGGGCGGCGAAACGGCCGAAATGCCGGGTTTGTATGCCCAGGGTGATTTCGACCTCGCGGGCTTTTGCGTCGCAGTGGTCGAAAAGAAAAAGCGCATCGATGGCAGCCGCATCAAGGCCGGCGACGTGGTGATTGCCCTGCCATCAACCGGCCCGCACGCCAACGGCTTTTCGCTGATTCGCAAGATTCTGGCGCACAGCGGCGAGACGCTCGATATGCCGCTTGGCCGCACCACGCTGGGCAAGGCGCTGCTGGCGCCGACGGCGATTTACGTCAAACCCATACTCGACCTGTTGGCCGAGGGTGCGCCGCTGCGCGGCATGGCCCACATCACCGGCGGCGGCGTCACCGACAACCTGCCGCGCTGCTTCCCCGAGGGCGTGTCGGCCGTGATCGACACCGAGAGCTGGAAGCTGCCGCCGGTGTTCCAGTGGCTGCAGCAGGCCGGCAACGTCAGTGATGACGAGATGCGACGCGTCTTTAATTGCGGCGTGGGCTTCATGATGGTGGTGCCGCGTCTGAAGGCCGACGACACCCTGGCCAAGCTGGTGAAACTGAAGCTCAAGCCGTGGATCGCCGGGCAAATCATCAAGGGTGATGGCGACGTCCAGTACGCGTGAAACGGGTCGTCGTTCTGATCTCGGGCGCCGGGCGCAACCTGCAGGCCTTGATCGATGCGCAGCGGCACGGGCGCCTGCCGGACTGTCTTGTCGGCGTGATCAGCAGCCGTGCCGATGCGCCGGGCGTGCAGCGGGCGCGGGATGCGGGCCTGCCGGCGCGCTGCATCACGCCCGCCGACTTCACCGATCGCCCTGAATTCGACGCGGCATTGATGCGCCAGATTGACGACTGGGCGGCCGACTGGGTGGTGCTGGCCGGATTCATGCGCATTCTCACGCCGGGCTTCACGCAGCATTACGCGGGGCGGCTGCTCAACATTCATCCCTCGCTGCTGCCGCGACACCCCGGCTTGCGGACCCACGCGGCGGCGCGCGCGGCCGGGGATGCCCGACATGGCGCGACGGTGCATTTCGTCACCGAGGCGCTGGATGGCGGGCCGCGCATCATTCAGGGCGCCCTCATGGTGCGGCCCGAAGATACCGACGAAACGCTCGCCGAACGTGTCATGGTGGAGGTGGAGCGCCGAATCTACCCGCAAGCGGTGGCGTGGGCCGTTGCCGGTCGCTTGACCGTCGATGCCATGGGCCGGGTGGGTTTGGACGACCGCACCTTGCAGGCCCCCTTGTCGCTGGATGATTTGGAAGCGGGTTTTTAGCGAAATGACCTGGAGCACGACAGATGAATCGGTTGCCAATGACGTGGGCGGTATCGAAGCGCGCCTGGGCGGGGGTGCTGGTCGGCGGCGTGCTGGCGGCAGCAAATCCCGTCGGCGGGGTGAGCGCAGCGGTTGCGGCCGTGCCTGACAAGACCGCGACCGAGGCCGCCATGCCGCCGGTGGACGGTCGCTACACCCTGCGTCGCGGCCTGCTCAAGCTGGGCTCGGCTGATTTTTCGCTGATCACGCTGGGCGGGGGCTGCTATCGCTACTCATATGCGGCGAACCCCACCGGACTGGCGCGCATGTTCATCGGTCGCGTCATTGAAGTCAGCGAATTCTGCATGGACGGCGACACCATCGTGCCGCGCACCTACTCGTTCACCCGCGAGGACGAGAAGGATGAAAACTACGTGCTGCGCTTCGATCACGAGCGGCAGGTGGCACGCACCGACGGCGGTATCGAGATTGCCTTCGAAGGCGCAGTCCAGGACCGGCTGTCGTTGCAGTTGGCGGTACAGCGCTGGGTGATGGCCAACAAGGGCAAGGTGTCGGACGCCACCTATGCGGTCACGCAGGTCGAGCCCGACAAGATCAAGGTCTACGAATTCCGGGTGACCGCGCGCGAAAACCTTGATCTGGGCAAAGGGCCGATTGAAACGGTGAAGGTTGAACGCGTCGATCCCAGCCGTCGATCGATCCGCGTCTGGGCGGACCCCGCACAGGGCTATCGCATCGTGCAGGTCGAGCAGATCAAGGACGGCAGCGTCCAGTTCCAGATGCAGCTTGAGTGATCGGTTGCGCGGCGCGGCGGGCTCGGTTCACATCGCGAGAATCGCGTCCCAATGCGTCTTGCTGACCGGCGTGACCGACAACCTTGAACCGGGCGCCAGCACGGCCAGGCCGGCCAGTTGCGCGGCATTGGCCTTGAGCATGGCCAGGGTCACCGGCTTGTCCAACTTGCGGCGGTAGCGCACGTCCACCAGCAGCCACCGGGGGTTTTCGGGCGTCGACTTGGGGTCGTAATGGTCCGATGCCGGATCGAACTGTGTGGGGTCGGGATAGGCCTTGCTGACAATGTCAACCACCCCGACCACGCCCGGCTCGGCGCAGCTTGAGTGGTAGAAAAACGCCTGATCCCCGACATCGAACCGGTCGCGGAACATGTTGCGCACCTGATAGTTGCGGACACCGTCCCAGGCTTCGGTCTGCTTCGGGCGCGACGCCAGGTCGTCGATCGAGAAGCAGTCGGGTTCAGATTTCATCAGCCAGTAGGCCATGCCGGTCTCCGGTCGGTGATCAGGGCGTCGAGCGGGCGGTCCCAGGGCGCCTGGGGCACTTCATCGACACATTGTTGGGTGTAGGCCCAGCCCAGCCAGCGCGGGACCCGCGCGGGGCGGCGGGGCAGGCGGTCATAGTAGCCGCCACCCGCGCCGAGGCGGTTGAGGTGGCGGTCGACGCCCACCAGCGGCACCACCAGATACTGCAGCCGGTTGAGCAGACTGCGTGGCGATGACCGTCGGGGCACGCGGATGCCGTAGTCGCCACGGGCGAGGGGTGTGTGACGGGTCAGCGCGACCCAGCGCAGTGTGCTTTCACCGCCGGTCACCGGCACATAGACCCGGGTGCCGCGCTGCTGAAGCGCGGTGATCAACGCGGTGGTGGCCAGTTCGGCGCCATGGTGCAGGTAGACCCCCACGCGGTGGGCGCGGCGTAGTCCCGGCAGCGCCAGGGTCTTGACGGTGCAGCGCTGCGCGGCCCACCGCCGCTGCCGCAGGGTCAGCGCGCGGCGCCCGGCGCGTAATTGGCGGCGCAGGTGCTGCTTCTGCGCGGCCAGGGAATCAGGGGTGTCTCCCGCACATGCCGTCATTGGCTCGGTCACCTTGAGACGTGCGTCTCAAGTGGGTGCGTTTTCACGCTTTTGGGCTTCCCGCTGCAAAGGCGGGCCTGCACGCCTGGCGTGGTCCGGCTCCCGGTTTTTTGCAAATAGGCTCAAGGGGTTGGGAGCAAATTAACCAACATGGCAGGAGACACCGACGCGAGTCTACCTGTCTTCGAGTGACAGTGTGTTGTCGATGTCGAGGCGCAGTTGACGCACCCGTTCGGCCGCTGCCTGTTCATTGACTGACTGGCCGTCAACCCCCTGATTTTCGAGCAGTTCCCGGGTCAGATTGAGTGCCGCCATCACGGCAATCTTTTCAGCACCCAGGGCCTTGCCGCGGCGCCGGATGGTGGTCATCCGCTCGTTGAGGTGGTCGGCCGAGCGGATCAGGGTGTCGTGCTCCGATTCGGGGCAGGCAACGGTGTATTCCTTGCCCATGATGCGGACGGTGATGCTGACGGGTTCGGCGGGTCGTTGGCTCACGCTTGGGGCTCCCGGGTGTCGGGCGTGTCGTCATCGACCAGCAGCGTCGGCGCGTCGGTTTGGGAGTCGTCCAGTTGCCGGACGCGGTCGACAATGGCTTCGATGCGCCGCCGCAATTCGCTGTTGAGGGCCACCAGGCGGTCGCGCTCCTGCAGCGCCCGTTTCAACTCCAGCCGGGATTGACGATAGGCTGTGTTGAGTCGCTGAACGCGGTCCTCAAGTTGTTGTAGTTCCGCTTCGAGCATGAGCAGCCTGGGCACAAAAAAAGGCGACGGTCGTCAGTATACGACCGCCGCCCGGGTTGTTGAGCAGGTGTTGCGGGCATGGCCCACCGCACCCATGGGGGTTTATTTACTGCACGACGATGAACAGCGCACCCGCACCGCGCCGCACGTGCAGCAGCATCTGGCCTTTGGCCGCTGCCTCCAGTCGTTCCTTGAACTCGCTGACGCTTTTCACCGGCTGACGGTTGACGCCGATGATCACGTCACCGTCACGCAGGCCCGCGCGCGCGGCCGGTGAGCCGGGCTCGACCATCTGCACACTCACGCCCTGCTCGATGCCTTCGGCGAGGGCCTGCTCGGTGAGCGGGCCAAACTGGGCGCCGCCCAGCCGTTCGTTGACCGCGCTGCCCTCGGCGATGGTGGGTTCTTCAGCGCCGCCGACCTCGACCTCGATCTTCTTGGTCTTGCCGCCGCGCACGACCGTGAGCGTGGCCTTGTCGCCGATGCGCAGCAGACCAACCTGGTTGCGCAGTTCGGCAAAGTCGCGGACCGGGCGGCCGTTGAACTCGGTGATGATGTCTTCAGATCTGAGGCCCGCCTTGTCGGCCGGCGAGTCGGGCAGCACGCGCGTGACCAGCGCGCCGCGCGTGTCTTTCAGCCCGAAGGCCTTGGCCAGTTCGCTGGTGATGTTCTGGCCGGTCACGCCGATGCGGCCGCGCTGCACCTCGCCAAACTCGATGAGCTGCGCCATCACGTTCTTCACCAGATTGGTGGGAATGGCGAAGCCAATGCCGATGTTGCCGCCCGAGCGCGACAGGATGTTTGACGGCACGCCGACCAGGTCGCCGCGCAGATTGACCAGTGCGCCACCCGAGTTGCCGGGGTTGATCGAGGCATCGGTCTGGATGAAGTCTTCATAACCGCCTTCGCTGATGCCGGTCTGGCGCGACAGGCCCGAGACGATGCCGCTGGTGACCGTGTGACGAAGACCAAAGGGCGAGCCGATGGCGACCACGTAGTCGCCGACTTCGAGCTTGTCGGAGTCGGCCATTTTCAGCGCCGTCAGATTTTTCGGCTCGATCTTGAGTATCGCAATGTCGGTGTCGGGGTCGTTGCCGACCAGTTCGGCCTCGAATTCGCGGTCGTCGTTGAGCCGCACGCTGATCTTGTCGGCCTGGGCGACCACATGGTTGTTGGTGACCACGTAGCCGTTCTTGGCATCGACGATCACGCCCGAGCCGATCGAGGTGGCTTCGCGCTCCTGCGGTTGTTCGGGGATGCCGAAAAAGCGGCGGAACATGGGGTCTTCCATGAACGGGCCGAACGGCGTGGCGCCTACGCGCTGCGTCATCGTCACCGAGATGTTCACCACCGCCGGCATGGCGTGCTTGAGCATCGGCGCCAGGGAGGGCAGTTCACCGCTGAGCGGCACGGCGGCTTCCGTGACTTCGGCGCGGGCCTTCGCTTCGGCGGGTTCGGGCGAGCCCGACATGATGCAGGCGGCGGTCACCATCGAAAACGAAATTGCCAGCGGGGCAATTATTTTTTGCTGAATCGTCAGAGACATGGCGTTCTCACGGAAGAAGAAAGTGTTGGGGTAAAAGCGTGTCGCCGGGTCAGACCACGTGTCGCAGCAGTGGTTCGCCCCAGCGCCACGCACCAGCGGCGCGGTCAGACATGTGTTTGCGGACGCTGCAGGGCTTCGTCGGCGCTGCTGCGCAGGCCGCGTCCCAACCGTAGCAAACTCAGCGACAGGCGGTCGCTCAGGGTCTGTGGCGGTTTGAAGCGCACGTGGATCAGGTCTGCGCTGTCGACTCTTGAAAGCAGCCAGTCGTCGCTGGTCTGCAGCTTGTCGGTCAGTTTCAGGGCCAGTGCCTGCTGCCCGTACCAGTGTTCGCCGGTGGCCACGGTGTCGATGTCGAGCTGCGGGCGGTGCTCGGCAACGAAGGATTTGAACAGGTCGTGGGTGAGTTCCAGCTCTTCCTTGAACTTGGCGCGACCGGCGTCGGTGTTTTCGCCCAGCACCGTCAAGGTGCGTTTGTAGGCGCCCGCCGTATGCAGCTCGACATCAACATCGTGCTTTTTCAACAGACGGTGCACGTTGGGCACCTGGGCAACGACGCCGATGGAGCCGAGCACCGCGAACGGCGCCGAGATGATGTCGTTGGCCACGCAGGCCATCAGGTAGCCGCCGCTGGCGGCCATTTTGTCCACGGCCACGGTGAGCGTCAGGCCGCGGTCGCGAATGCGCTGCAGTTGTGAGGCCGCCAGACCATAGGCGTGGACCAGCCCGCCCGGGCTTTCGAGGCGCAGCAACACGGCGTCGCCCTCCTGGGCGGCTTGCAGTACGGCGGAGATCTCGTCGCGTAGCGCGTCGTTGGCGTCGGCATTCAGGTTGCCGTCGAAGTCGAGCACGAAGACCCGCGGTTTGGCGTCGGGCTTCTTGCCCGCCTTGGCAGCGAGCTTGGCGGCTTTGTCGAGGGCCTTGTCCTTCTTCTTGCGCGCCTTGGCGGCGGCCTTGGCTTCAGAGCGGCTCTGAAACTCGTTCTTCACCGAGTCGGCCAGCCATTCGAAGCGTTCGTTGAGGCTGCGCACTTCCAGCCGTTCGGGCGAATGGGACTGGCGCGCCTGTCGCACCGTGGAGGCAATGCCGCCGACGGCCAGCACGATCACCACCAGCACCGTCACCGCCTTTGCGGCAAACAGCCCGTACTGCATCAGGAATTCCGTCAAGCCAATCTCCCTTCGTGAAGGGCGGCAGGGCGCCGCCGGCAAATCGATTGCTTAGAATGGTTGCCAATCCACTCACTTCAAGTGGCGACCGCGCGAAAGGCGGTCGCCCGGACCGTCATCCTGATGAATGCCCCGGCGCCTGCTCCCCTTTACGACCCCTCGGCCATCGAATTGGCCGCACAAGCTTACTGGGCCGAGCACGATGCCTTTCGTGTGACCGAGGATCCGGCGCGCGAGAAGTTTTACTGCCTGTCGATGTTCCCGTACCCGTCAGGTCGGCTGCACATGGGGCATGTGCGCAACTACACCATCGGCGACGTGATGAGCCGCTATCAGCGGATGAAGGGCAAAAACGTCATGCAGCCCATGGGCTTCGATGCCTTCGGCCTGCCGGCCGAAAACGCGGCCATCAAGTCGAATGTGGCGCCCGCCGCGTGGACCTACGACAACATGGCCTACATGCGCAAACAGCTCGATGCGCTGGGCCTGGGCTTTGACTGGTCGCGCAGCTTTGCCACCTGCGACCCGGCCTATTACCGCTGGGAGCAGTGGCTGTTCGTGCAGTTGTTCAAGAAGGGCCTGGTCTACCGCAAGAATTCGGTGGTCAACTGGGACCCGGTGGACCACACCGTGCTGGCCAACGAACAGGTGATTGACGGCCGTGGCTGGCGCTCCGGTGCCATCGTCGAGCAGCGCGAGATTCCGCAGTGGTTTCTGCGCATCACCGACTATGCCGATGAACTGGTGGACTGCCTCGACCACCTGCCGGGCTGGCCGGATGCCGTGAAGGCCCAGCAGGCGAACTGGATCGGTCGCTCCAAGGGCCTGGAAATCGACTTCGCGCTGGAAGACGGCTCGGGCGCGCTCACGGTCTACACCACGCGGCCCGACACGCTGTTCGGCGTCACCTTCGTGTCGGTGGCCGCGCAGCATCCGCTGGCCTTGGCCGCCGCCGCGCGCGACCCCAAGGTCGCTGCCTTCATCGACGAGACCCGCAAAACCGGCACTGCCGAAGCCACCCTGGCCACCCAGGAGAAGAAGGGCGTGCCGCTGGGTGTGTCGGTGATTCACCCGCTCACCGGCGAGGCCGTGCCGGTGTGGGCCGCCAACTTCGTGCTCATGGGCTATGGCACCGGTTGTGTGATGGCGGTGCCGGCACACGATGAGCGGGATTGGGAATTCGCCAACGCCTACGGCTTGCCCAAGAAGGTGGTCATTGCGCCGGCTCCGAACGCCGTGCCCGACATCACCGACGGCGCGCATACGGATTATGGCGTTCTGGTCCATTCCGATCGCTTCGACGGTCTGGATTTCGAGGCCGCCTTCGTGGCGATCAAGCAGGCATTGGAGGCGCAGCATCAGGGCCGCGAACGCATCAACTACCGCCTGCGCGACTGGGGCGTGAGCCGCCAGCGCTACTGGGGCTGCCCGATTCCCATCATCTATTGCGATGCCTGCGGCGATGTGCCGGTGCCGGAAGCCAACCTGCCGGTGGTGCTGCCGGAAGACCTCAAGCCCGACGGCGCCGCCAGCCCGCTGACCCGCACGCCCAGCTTTTACGAGGTGGCCTGCCCGAGTTGCGGCAAGGCCGCGCGGCGCGAGACCGACACCTTCGACACCTTCTTCGAGAGCAGCTGGTACTTCGCGCGCTTTGCCTGCCCCGGCAACGACACCGCCATGCTCGACGAACGCGCCCGCCACTGGTTGCCGGTGGACCAGTACATCGGCGGCATCGAGCACGCCGTGCTGCACCTGCTGTACGCGCGCTTCTTCCACAAACTGATGCGCGATGTCGGCCTGCCGGTGGCCGGCGACGAGCCCTTCACCCGCCTGCTGTGCCAGGGCATGGTGATTGCCGGGACTTATTACCGCGAGGCCGCTGACGGCAAGAAAACCTGGGTCAATCCTGCCGATGTCGAGGTCCTGACTGACGAGCGTGGCGCGCCTGTGAGCGCGGTGCTCAAGGCCGACGGCCAGCCGGTGGTGATCGGCGGCCGCGAAAAAATGTCGAAGTCGAAGAACAACGGCGTGGACCCGGAAACCATGGTCAGCCGCTACGGCGCCGATGCGGTGCGGCTGTTCATGATGTTCACCGCGCCGCCCGAGCAGAGCCTGGAGTGGAATGACGCGGGCATCGAAGGTGCCGCCCGCTTCCTGAAACGGCTGTGGACCTTCACCACCGCGCTTGCCGAGGTGCCGGCGCTGAACCTGGCCGCGCTCGACAGCACGCAGAAAGCCCTGCGCCGCAAAGTGCACGAAACCCTGGCCAAACTCGACGACGACTATGGCCGCCGCCAGACCTACAACACCGCCGTGGCCGCCTGCATGGAACTGCTCAACGCCCTGATGAAGGCCTCCGACGGCGCAGACGGCCAGACCGCCGCGGTGCTGCGCGAGGGTGCCGAGGCGCTGGTGCTGGGCCTGTCGCCCATCGTGCCGCACATCAGTCATGCGCTGTGGCACCACCTGGGTCATGCCGGCGCCGTGCTGGATGCCCCCTGGCCCAAGGCCGATCCCGCCGCCTTGGTCAGCGACACGGTGAGTCTGGTGGTGCAGGTCAATGGCAAGCTGCGCGGGCAGATTGACGTGGCCAAGGACGCCTCGCAGGATGCGATTCTCGCAGCCGCGCTGGCCGACCCCAACGTGCAGAAATTCTTGAGCGGTGAAATTCGCAAGAAAATCGTGGTGCCGGGACGCCTGGTGAACCTGGTTGTGGCGACCTGATGCCGGCTCCGGCCGTCTTGCGCACGGCGCTCATCTTTCTGATGCTCGTCATGAGTGCCTGCGGCTTCCGGCTGATGGGTAATCGGCAGTTGCCGGCTCTGCTTGAAGTGGTGTTCATCGACCTGCAAGCGCCGTATCGCGTGCGCGAACCGCCGGTTGAAACCCACCTGCGCGCCCTGTTGCAGCGCCGTGGGGCAACGATGCGGC
>PAKU01000022.1 GCA_002706265.1 Polycyclovorans sp.
AAAAATTGAGGCCCCGCCGTCATACCGCACCTGGGCCAGCGCCTCGGTGTCTTGCAGCACGCTGACCTGGCCACGCACGGCATCAAGGCGCGTCTGCGAAGCCTCGAAGGCGGCCAGCGCATCCCGGACCTCGGCAAAGGCCGTCTGCACCGTGGCGCGATACTGCAGCTCGGCAAGGTCGCGTTCCGCCTCGGCGCCACGGACCCGCGAGCCATCGGTCAGCGAGCCCAGCACCGAGGCCCCGGCCCGCCAGCTTTCGGCATCACCGATCAAAAGATCGCTGGCCTCGCTGCTGATCGAACCGATCAGCGCCGTAAGGTTGAGCGCCGGCAGCCGCGCGGCCATCTCCACGCCGATGCGGGCATTGGCCGCACGCAGGTCCTGCTCGGCGGCCCGGATGTCGGGCCGCCGTTCCAGCAGGGCGGATGGCAGCACCTGGGGCAGCGCCTCGATGGGGTCAAGGTCTGCCAACCGCGCGTCGCCAAAGTCCAGGTTCTCGAACAACTGCTGGGGGTTGTAGCCAATCAGTATGGCCAGCGCGCTTTCCAGTTGCGTGCGTCGCTCGCGCTGATCGGGCAGCTGGGTGCGCGTGGCCGCAAGGTCGGATTGCGCCTGCAGCAAGGTGAGGCGATCGACCAGTCCCGCGTCGTAGCGAATCTGCTGCAGGTCCACGGCGCGCTTGCGCGTGACGATGGCCTTTTGGGTGATCTTCACCGCCCGCTGCTGCGCGCGGTATTCGAAGTAGGTGTTGACCACGTCGGCGATCACCGTCAGTCGCAAGGCTTCGGCGCCGTACACGCTGGCGGCCAGCTGGGCAGCCGCCGCTTCTTCGATGCGCGCCAGGCGGCCCCACAGATCAATCTCGTAGCTCAGCGCCGCCGTCAGGGAGAACGTCGACCGCGTGGTGCTCGATGCGCCGTCGAAGCCGAATGAGGACGCCGGGGTTTTCTCGCGCGCAGCGCCGCCTTCCAGGTCAAGACGCGGCCATTGCTGAAAGCGCTCGAAACCCAGCTGCGCGCGCGCCGCACGCACGCGCGCCGCCTGTTGCAGCAGATCGAGGTTGGCGCGGGTGGCACTGCCCACCAGGTGATCGAGCACCGGGTCATTGAACTGTTGCCACCAGGCGCGCCAGTCGCGGGTCAGCGTCTCGGCAGCCACCGGCGCCGGCAGACTGGCCGGCAGGGGCGTGTCGGGCACGACGTGCCGCGGCCCCATCACGCAGCCGGCCAGCAACGTCGGCATAGCGAGCCAGATCAGGCGGTTCATGAGCGGGCCTCCGCGGGGCTTTGGGTTGCGGATTCGGGTTTGCCTTGGCCTTTGCCTCTGCCTTTGCGCCAGTCGGCCAGGTCTTCAACCAGGCGATAGAACATGGGCACGAAGAACAGCGCAATGGTGCTGGCCATCAGCATGCCGCCCACCACCACCGTGCCAATTTCCTGACGGCTCGCCGCACCCGCGCCGGAGGCGAACATCAGCGGCAAGGTGCCGACCACGAAGGTCATGGCGGTCATCATGATGGCGCGGAAACGCTGCCCCGCAGCGGCGATGGCGGCCTCTGCGGCGCTGGCGCCGTCACGCCGGTTCTGGGCGGCAAACTCGACGATCAGAATCGCGTTTTTCGCCGCCAGACCGATCAGCACCAGCAGGCCCACCTGGAAGTAGATGTCGTTGGGAAAACCGCGCACCCACACCGCCACCGCCGCACCCAGCACCGCAAACGGCACGGCACTGGCCACGGCCAGCGGCAACAGCCAGCGTTCGTACTGGGCGGCCAGAATCAGCAACACCATCACCAGCCCCAGGCCAAAGGCCAGGCCGGCGGCGCCGCCCGCGGCATCAAGCTGGTAGGCCTGCCCGGTCCAGCCGATGCGGTCGCCCTCGTCGAGGACTTCGGCGGCCACCGCTTCCATCGCGGTCTTGGCATCCCCGGTGGTGTAGCCCGGCGCGGGGTCGGCCAGCAGTTTGGCGGCCGTCACCACGTTGAAGCGCGGCAGGATGTCGGCGCCCTGCTGGCGCTCCAGGGTCACCAGATTGCTCAGGGGCAGCAGGTCGCCTGCCGAATTGCGCACAAAGATCAGGTTGATGTCGCTGGCATCGTTACGAAACTCGGCCTCGGACGACAGATTGACCTGCCAGATGCGTCCGGCCAGGGAAAAGTCATTGACGTACAGCGCCCCGAAGGTGCTCTGCATGGCCTCGAAGATGGTGTTGATCGGGACGCCCGCGGCGCGGGCCTTGTCACGGTCCACCTCCGCCCGATAGCGCGGATAGCCTGTGTCCAGGGTGGTGTAGACGTTGCCAATCTCGGGGCGTTTGCGGGCCGCCGCGGTCAAGGCGTTGGCACGCTCCTGCAGTCGCGCCTCGGTCACCTCGCCGGACAACTGCAGATAGCCGTCGATACCGCCGGTGAGCGACAGGCCCTGAATCGGCGGCGGCACGAAGGCCAGCACATTGGCCTCCGGCATCTGCCGGCCGATCTCCATGATCTTTTGCGCCACGGCAGCGGCGCTCTGGCCCTCTCCCGTGCGCTTGCTCCAGTCGGCCAGCTGCAAGAAGCCCAGGCCGGAATTGCTGCGCAGCGCCCCGGCGATGAAGTCGAAGCCGGCAAACATGACCGCACCGTCCACTTCATCCAGTGCCAGCACCTTCTCGGTCAGGTCCTCGCGCACGGCTTCGGTGCGGTTCAGCGCCGACACCGGCGGCAACTGCGGCACGATCAGCACGGTGCCCTGATCTTCGGCCGGCACCAATCCAGACGGCAGACCGCGCAGCACCACGACCATCAGCACCACCATGACCGCGGCCAACAGGCTGCCGATGGCCCGGTGATGCACCAGCCACGTCACCACCCGCACGTAGCCCCGTGTGACGGCATCGAATCCGCGGTTGAACAGCCGGAACGGCGCAGCCACGTCGCCCGTCTCACCCTCCAGCAGCAGGGCGCAGGTGGCGGGCGTCAGGGTCAGGGCGACGATGCCGGAGACGAACACCGAGATGGCAATGGTGACCGCGAACTGACGGTACAGCTCGCCCGTCAGCCCGCCGAGGAACATCACCGGCGCAAACACCGCAATCAGCACCAGGGTCGATGACACCACCGCGCCGGCGACCTGCTCCATGGTGGCGATGGTCGCGTCGCGCGCCGACATCCCCTGTTCTTTCATCAGCCGGTCGACGTTTTCGAGCACGATGATGGCGTTGTCGACCACCACCCCGATGGCCAGCACCAGCCCGAACAGGGTCAGCAGGTTGATCGAGAAGCCCATGGCCTGCATGCCGGCGAAGGTGCCGATCAACGACACCGGAATGGCCAGCACCGGAATCAGCGTGGCGCGTGGCTTTTGCAGGAACAGGTAGGTCACCACCACCACCAGCAGCACCGCGATCAACAGCGTGATGATCACTTCATCGATGGCGATTTCGACAAACTTGGTGGTGTCGTAAGGCACTTCCAGAACCATGCCCTCGGGCAAGCGGCCCCGCACTTCATCGAGTGCTGTGCGCACCGCCTCGGCCGTGTTGAGCGCGTTGGCGCCCGGCTGCAGATAGATGCCCATCGGCACGGTGGGCTCACCGCGATAGGTGGCCGAGAACGCGTAGTTCTGCGCGCCCAGATCCACCCGGGCGACGTCTTTCAGGCGCAGGGTGCCGCCGTCCGGGTTCGCCCGCAGAATGACGTTTTCGAACTCCTCGACATCACTGAACTGCCCGCTGGTGGTGATCGTGAAGCTGAATGCCTGACCCTCAGGCGCGGGCTCGTCGCCGATGCGGCCGGCAGCGAACTGCGCGTTCTGTTCGCGCAGCGCGTCGGCGACATCAGACGGGGTCAGGTCAAATTCGGCCAGCTTGTCCGGCCGCAACCAGATGCGCATCGAATAATCGCTGGCGCCGAACAGGCGGGCATCGCCGACACCCTGTACGCGGACCAGCGCGTCGAGCACGTTGATCAGCGCGTAGTTGCTCATCTCCAGCGCGGTATGCGCACCGTCGGGGGACGACAGCGTCGGCACCATCAGAATGTTGGTGGAGCGCGCCTGCACGCGCACGCCCTGATCGCGCACGCTCTGCGGCAGCCGCGCCGTCGCGGCCTGCACGCGGTTGTTCACGTTGATGGCGGCCTGGTCCGGATCGGTGCCGATTTCAAACGACACGGTGATGCGCAGTGTTCCGGCATCGGTGCTGCTCGACTCCATGTAGATCATGCCGTCGACGCCGTTGATCTCCTGCTCCAGCGGCGCGGCCACCGACTGCGCCATCACCGATGCGCTGGCGCCCGGATAGCTGGCCTCAACGGTAATCTGCGGCGGCACCACGTTGGGGTATTGCTCCACCGGCAGCACCGCGAGTGTCGCCGACCCGGCAATGGTGATGATGATGGAGATGACCGCCGCGAAGATCGGCCGGTCGATGAAGAAGCGCAGCATCAGCGGCCCCTCCCGGCGACCACCTGGGCCCCCGCGGCCGCCGCGGCATCCGGTTTGGATTCACCCTGACCGGCCTCTTCGCGGACCGGCGCCTCGTGCCTGAGACCCGACAGCCCGCTGACCACCAGACGTTCACCGCCGCTCAAGCCCTTGCGGATCACCTGGGCGCCGTCCACCACCGGGCCCAGCTCAACTGGCGTGGCGATGGCCTTGTTGTCTTGCACCACAAAGACCTGCGTGCCGTCCGCGCCCTGGGAGATCGCCGACTCGGGAACGGTCACCGCGTCATCCAGCAATTCAAGCAGCACCCGCACCCGCAGAAATTGTCCGGGGCGGATCACGCCATCAGGATTCGGGAACACTGCGCGCGCCGTGACGGACCCGGTGGCCGAGTCGACCACCGCGTTGGTGAAGTCGATTCTGCCGGGCATGCCGTACGCGCTGCCGTCGTTGAGGATCAGGGTCAGCGGCGGCGCTGGGTCGCCCTTCGACATCTGGCCCTGAGCGCGCGTCAAGGCGTCTGTCTCGGGAAACGAGAAACGCAGGTGTATCGGGTCAAGCTGGGTCACCTGGGTCAGCAAGTCGCCAACGGCTACCAGGGTCCCTTCCGGCACCGTCTCAAGACCCGTCACGCCATTGATCGGCGCCTTCACATCGGTGTAACTCAAATCCAGGCGGGCGTCGGCCAGGTTGGCGGCGGCCGTCTGCCGCTGCGCCTCGGCCAGCTCCACCGCCGAGCGGGCGGCATCGCGTTCACGGGCGCTGATCGCATCCTGGTTGAACAGACCTTCGACCCGGTCCCACTGCCGGCGCGCCTCGTTGACCGTGGCGGTTGCCTCGGCCAGACCGGCCTCCGCACGCTGCACCGCGATCCGGTAGGGCCGTGCGTCGATGCGGAACAGTCGATCGCCCGCCGCAACCTTGGCGCCTTCGTCATAGGTCCGCTCTTCGAGTATGCCGGCGACCCGCGCCCTGACCTCCACCTCGCGCGCGCCCCGCGCACGGCCGGGAAACACGCCCTGAATCTTCACGTCACGGGTTTCCACCGTCTCGGTCCGCACCGTTGCGGCGGGCGGCGGGGCATCGCCCTCCTTCGACGCAGCGCCCTCACCACAACCCGCCAGCACCATCGTCGAACCCAGCGTGACGATCAGCAACCACCGATTAAAAAAGCCACCGTCCCGCGGGGCGGCAGCAAGGGGGGTATAAGGCATCGAAGCATTCCTGTTTACATACATTCGCGAACGTATACAATACACCAGTTCCTTCCGATTTCAAGAACCGCCTGATGCGCCGTACCAAAGATCAAGCCGAGGCCACGCGTTGCGCGCTGCTCGACGCCGCCGAGACCGTTTTTTTCGCGCGCGGTGTCGCCAACGCCACGCTGGAGCAGATCGCCCGCGAGGCCGGCGTCACCCGGGGGGCGCTGTACTGGCATTTCAACGACAAGGCCGCGCTGTACGCCGCGATGATCGAGCGGGTGCGTTTTCCGATAGACGACATCGCCAAGCTTGATCAGGCCGGCGAAGACCCGCTGACCACTCTGGAGCGCCATGTCTGCAGCCTCATGACCTTCGTCGGCGAGAACGCCAATATCCGGCGGGTCTACGCCATCGTGCTGCTGCGCCGCGAGCATCTGTCGTCCGACTCGGGGCTGGACGAGATCGAGCGCGAGATGCGCCTGGGCCGGCGCCGCAGTTTCGAGCGCTACTTCGCACGCGCCCGCGCCCAGAACCTGTTGACCGATGACCTCAGCCCACCACTGGCGGCGCTGGGCTTGCAGAGCCACGCCATCGGCGTGCTGCACCTGGGCCTGCTGGAGAGCGACGACTTCTGCCTGGCCGAACAGGGTGTCCGGCTGATCCGCGCCTACATGCGGTCCTTGCGCAAGACCTGATCCGCCCCTGATGCAACGTCTCTGGCAACGCTGACGCGCACGCACCGCCGCGGCAAGTGGCCGGGGCCACACTTCACCCGGTCATCAGCGGCCTCGCGCGTGCTTACAATCCGCGCATCCCGTTCCTCGGTTTGACGCGCTCGAACCGGCCCCACCCTTCGCCCGAGTTGACTGTCCGATGCACTCTTCCCCGCCCGACGTGCTGCGCTGTGCAGCGCTGAACGCCAGCGCGCTGGAGGCCTGGGTCGCGGCCCGCGGCATGCAGTTGCATTGGGTTGCGGCCGAGACCGCCATTCCGGGCAGTTACTGGGGCGACGAAGAAGCGGGTCTGATCGGCGACCGTCTGCATGTGCGCCCCGACACCCCGGTGCATTCGCTGCTGCACGAGTTGGCGCACTGGCTGTGCATGGACGCCGAACGCCGCGCCACGGTCGACACTGACGCCTGCGGCAGCGACACCGAAGAACATGCGGTCTGTTATCTGCAGGCTCTGCTGGCCCCCACGGTGCCCGGCTATTCGCGCGCCCGGCTGTTCGCTGACATGGATGCCTGGGGTTATCACTTCATTCAGGGCAGTGCCGCCGCCTGGTTCGACACGGACAGTGACGACGCCTTGGCCTACCTGCGCACCCACGGCCTGGTCGACGCGGCGGGCGCTTACACCGGGGGCCGGCGACAGCACTGACGCCGGCAGGTCAGGCGGCGCGCACCCGGGCGGTCATCAGCCGCACGTGGGTCACGCCCTGGCGCTTCAGCGCCTCCAGCAGCGTGACGATGGCCAGCGCTTCGGTCTCGGCATCGGCCTTGACCGTGAGCGGAAAACCCGGCGGCGCGGCCGCCAGCCAGGCGTCGATGCGCGGCGCCAGGCCTTCGAGGGTGAAGACTTCGCGCCCCAGGGCCAGACGACCGTCGGCGCCCACCACCAGCATCGACGGCAGGCGGTCCCCCGCAGCATCGACCATCGACTGCGGCGGCTGCACGTTCAGCGGATCGGGCGTGCTGACGGCCCCGGCCAGCATGAAAAATATCAACAGCAGAAACACGATATTGACCAAGGGCAGCATGTCGTCCCCGGTGCGGCGCGCGCGGGTCGGCAGCGGCAGTTTCACTGCGGCAGCTTCCCGACCACCAGGGCCACACCGGTGGGCCGCAGCCGGTCCAGCACTGCCACCAGTGCCTGCAGGCTGACGCCCGGCTCGGGCTGCACCACCACCGGAAAGCCGGGCACAGTGCGCAGCCGCGCGTCGATCTCCTGCGGGCTCAGCAGGGCGCCGTTGAGGGCAATGGCGCCATCGGCATACACCTGCACGCCCCAGGCATCGAGACGCTGCACCGCGTCGGATTCGGCGCGACCGCCCAGGGTCATGTTGAGGCTGCGCCAGTCCATGTACGAGGAGGCCAGCATGAAGAAGAACAACAGGATGAAGACCACGTCGATCAGCGAGGTGAGCGGGCTGGGAACCCGGCGGCGGCGGGCGAGCGGTATCTGCACCAGAGCGTCGCCGGCTACGGCATCACATCCGACGGCGGCAGATCGCCGACCTGCGCGGCCGGCGCCGGCTCCCGGGTCGCCCCCCCGGCCCCGATCGGGCGGGTGAAGACGCGGGTCAGTGCCGACTCGGTGTCGCGATGCAGACGCTCGACCTTGCGCTCCAGCGTGTTGAGCACGGCGATCACCGGAATGGCCACGATCAACCCGGCGGCGGTGGTCAGCAGCGCCTCCCAGATGCCGCCGGACAGGATTGCCGGATCCACGCGATCCCCTGCCGCCTGCAACCGCTGAAAGGCCTCGATCATGCCCATCACCGTGCCCAGCAACCCCAGCAGCGGCGCCAGCGTGGCAATCACTTCCAGGGGGCGGAACAGGCTGCGCTGCTGCTCGATCTGGTCGGCCGCAAAGGCCGCGACCTGCTCGCGTGCGTCGGCCTCGCTGACGCTGCGGTCCCGCCTGGCCAGCACCGCCAGCCGCAGCACCGCAGGCAGCGGACCGGGGCGCCCTTCCAGGGCCTGATGCGCCACCTGCCAATGCCCGCGCGCAGTGGCGTCGAAGAACTGCGGCAGGTAGTCGCGGGCGCCCACGCGGCGCTCGGTGAACTGCCATGTCTTGAGCAGAATCAGGGTCAGTGCGCCAATGCTCATCAGCAGCAGGATCACCATTACCGGACCGCCGAGCTGCAACCATTGGCCTACGTGCGCAAGCTGCATGTCATTCCCCAAACGACCAGGCCGCCCCGATCCCGCGCGGGTCGGAGACGGCGAAAAATCCTGAGGGCGACGCCCAGCCCACGGCCTGCAGATTACCGTAGCAGCGGTTCAGCTCGGTCACCTGATGCCCGCGCGCGGTCAGGTCGGCCCGCGCCGGCGCGTCCAGCGCGCCCCGTTCCAGCGACACTTCGTCGGGATAGAACTGGTGATGGAACCGCGGTGCCGCCGCCATCTGCTCGGGTGTCGCCCCGCCCAGCCAATCCAGCACCGCCAGCAGCACCATGGTGATGATGCGGCTGCCACCCGGCGTGCCGACCACCAGGGTGCCGCGCGGCGAAGTGACAAACGTCGGCGTCATGGACGACAGCGGCCGCTTGCCCGGCGCCAGCAGGTTGGCTTTCGAGCCGATCAGGCCGTACACGTTTTGAGCAGTGGTCGACATGGCGAAATCGTCGAGTTCGTCATTGAGCAGCACGCCGGTGCCGGGCACCACCATCGCAGCACCGAAGGGGATGTTGATCGACAGCGTTGCCGCCACGCGGTTGCCGTCGGCATCGATCACCGACAGATGGGTGGTGTCGGTGCCGCCGGGCAGGTCGGCGCGGGTGCCCAGAGTGTCGCTGGGGGTGGCGCGGTCGGGGTCAATGGTGGCGGCCCACTGCCGGGCGTGCGCCGTGCCGGTGAGCCGGGCCAGCGGCAGCCAGACAAAATCGGGGTCGCCCAGATGTGCGGCGCGGTCGGCGTAGGCGCGGCGCATGGCCTCGATCACCCAGTGCCGACCCTGATCGTCCAGCGGCAGGGTCACGTTCAAGGCTTCAAGCTGACCGAGCATGGTGGCCAGAGCGACCCCGCCGGCGGACGGTGGCGCTGCGCTGACGATGCGGGCATCGCGAAAATAACTGACCACCGGCGCGCGTTCGACGACGCGATAGCCCCACAGATCGGCCGGCTGCCAGTGCCCCCCGGCGGCCTGCACACCGGCCGCCAGGCGCTTGGCATAGTCGCCCCGGTAAAAGGCCGCTGCGCCCTGCTCGCGCATGGCGGCGAACAGCGCGGCCAGATCGGGTTGCTTGAGCCGGTCACCGGCCTTGGGGGGTTGGCCGCCGACGCCAAAGGTGGCGCGCGCACCGGCATCGAACCGGGGCCAGTGCCGGACAAAATCTTCGGCCAGTTCGGCATCGAGCACGAAGCCGTCCCGGGCGTGGCGCTCGGCGGCGGCCAGGCTGGCGGCCAGGGGCAACCGGCCGTACTGGCGGGCCAGATGATCGAGCGCCGCCGGTTGACCGGGAATGCCGGCGGCCAACGGCCCATGCAGGCTGCGGGCGGAGACCGGCTCACCCTGGGCGTCGAGGTAGTGTTCCAGCCGCGCGCCCATGGGCGCGGTTTCGCGGCCGTCAATCATCACCTCGAAGCCGTCTTCGGCGCGGTGGACCAACCAGAAGCCGCCACCGCCCATGCCCGAGCCGGTGGGCTCCACCACCGCCAGCACGGCCGAGGCCGCCACCGCGGCGTCCATGGCGTTGCCGCCCTGGGCCAACGTGTCGCGGCAGGCTGCCGTGGCCAGGGGGTGCGCGGTGGCACAGGCCCCGGCCACGGCGCTGTCGGGTTCGGCAGGCGGCGCGCCACGGCAGGCGGTGGCCACACACAACAGCGCCACGAGGGCGCTCACGCTGATGCCTTGCCGGATGCGGGTCATGGCCTAAAGGGGGTCCTCCGCGGCGACCAAGCGTTGATACTTGCCAAGCAACTGCTCGCGGGTTTCAACGTGCTGCGGGTCGAGCGGAATGCAGTCTACCGGGCAGACCTGCTGGCACTGGGGCGCGTCGAAATGCCCCACGCATTCGGTACAAAGATTCGGGTCGATTTCGTAGATCTCGATGCCCTGAAAAATCGCATTGTTCGGGCACACCGGCTCGCAGACATCGCAATTGATGCAGTCCTGCGTGATCTTCAGCGACATGACGCCCCGCTCAACGCGAGCGGCTGCGCTTGGGCCGGGCGGCGGCTTCCTTGGCAAGCGGTCGCCCAAAACGCTCCAGCAATGGCGCGATCACCGGCTTGGGCACCAGCTTTTCTACCGGCGCGCCCAGGCCCGCCAGCTCCCGCACCAGACTCGACGACAGGTGCGCAAACTCGGGGCTGGGCGCCAGCATCACCGTGTCCAGCTTGGCGTAGAGGTCGCGATTCATCACCGCCATCTGCCGCTCGTAGTCCACGTCCATGCCGTTGCGCACGCCGCGCACCAGCACGTTGACCTCATGCTCCCGGGCGAACTCGACCACCAGGCCCGAAAAGCCCACCACCTCGACATTCTTCAGGTCGGTGACACAGGACTGGATCAGCGCCACCCGTTCTTCGATATTGAAGCGCGGGTTCTTGGCCGGATTGAGGCCCACGGCCACGATCAGCTTGGGAAACATGCGCGCCGCGCGGTGAATGATGTCGTTGTGCCCGAGGGTGATCGGGTCAAAGGTTCCGGAGTAAGCCGCTACGATCTTCACGGATGGACGACCTCTTGTTTGAGCAATGCGAAGCATACCTTTCCTGCCTGGCGCTCACGGTGCACGCTCAGGCCCTGCGGCAGTATCGGCGCCTGACCGGACGGCCATTCCAGATAGACCATGGCGCCGGGGTTGAGGCAGCGCGGCAGACGCTCCAGGCTGCGGCTCAGCAGGTCGCTGCCATAGGGCGGGTCCAGAAACACCACATCGAAGGTCGCCGCCGTGCCCGACAACCAGGCCAGCGCATCCTGCTCGGCCACGCGCACCTGATCGAGCTTGAGCAGAGCGATGGCATCGCGTATCGCCGCCGCGGAACCCCGCTGGTTTTCGACGAACGTCACCTCGTGCGCGCCGCGCGAAGCCGCCTCCAGCCCCAGCGCGCCCGATCCGGCGAACAGATCGAGCACCCTGGCGCCGTGAATGATGGGCGCCAGCCAGTCAAACACCGTCTGCCGCACCCGATCGGGCGTCGGGCGCACGCCGTTGCCGGCATCAAAGTGGATGAGCCGGGAGCGGTGATGCCCGCCGATGATGCGTAAGGTGCCGAGTGCGCGTCTTGCCATGGCGTCATGGTACGCAGGCCCGCGGGGTTTCCGCAGTCGCCGCGAGTCGCCGCGCCGCCCGCGCCCGCCCGGCGCTGTTCTGACCTTAGAACCGTTGTTCATGTCGGCTGGGAATCAGGCACCGCGCGCTTATACTTTTGCGCATGGAAAATGCACTGCTCGAAAGCCCCGCGAACCTTGCCGCATCACCGGCCACCGAACCCGCCAGCGCGCGCTACAGCGACGCCCAGATCGCCGACCTCAACGTGCGCTACACGCCCCTCGATTTCGAGGCACGCCTGAGGCTGTTTTACTCGGAGTTCGATGCCGACAAGGTGCTGGTGACCTCCTCGTTCGCCGCCACCTCGGCTTATTTTCTGCACATCATTCACCGCATCGAATCGCGGCAGAAAATTGCCTTCATCGACACCGGCTACCACTTCCTCGAAACCATCGCGTATCGCGACCGTTTGTCGAAGGAATATGGCCTTGAGGTGTTCGACATCAAGGCCGAGGACTGGAAGCACCAGTTCACGCGCGACGACCAGACCTGGGAGAAGAACCCCGACTTCTGCTGCTCGATCAACAAGGTCGAGCCGCTGGAGGCGATCAAGCCCAACTATGACGTGTGGGTGTCGAGCCTCATGGGCTGGCAAACCGACCATCGCGCCGGCATGGAGGTGTTCGAGATGCGCCGCGGCGTGCTCAAGTTCAACCCCATGATCGACGTCACCCGCGCCCAGCGTGACGCCTACATCGTCGATCACGGCCTGCCGTTTCACCCGCTGGTGGCCCAGGGCTACCAGTCCATCGGCTGCACCCATTGCACCGCCAAGGGCGAGGGCCGCAGCGGGCGTTGGGCCGGCAAGGCAAAGACGGAGTGCGGTCTGCACCTGTAAGTCGGGCGGCGGCGCAGGCCGGCCCGTCACCACGGGATCGGCTGGCCATCCCAGGCAAAGAAGCCGCCGCTGTCCGCCGGCGTGAGCCCCGCCAGCACGTCGAGCAATTGCGCGGCGGCGCGCTCCGGCGTGAACAGTTTTTCGGGCTTTACCCCGGCCTGAAACGGCTTCGACAACCCGGTGTCGACCGTGCCGGGATGCAGCGTGCAGCAGATCAATGCCCTGGACTTGCGCGCCGCTTCGATGGCGGCGGTGTGGATCAACTGGTTCTGCGCCGCTTTGGCCGCGCGGTAGCTGTACCAGCCGCCAAGCCGGTTGTCGCCGATGGAACCGACGCGCGCCGAGACACTGGCGAAAATCGCGCGCTCGCCGTGCCCTAACAAGGGCAGAAAATGCTTGGCGGCGAGCATCGGCGCAAAGGCATTCACCGCAAAGCTGGCGTGCAGGGCCTCAAGTGAAATGTCCTGCATGCGGCGCTCGGGGCGCAGCACATCGTTCTGCAACAGGCCGGGCGTGTGGATCACGGCATGCAGCCGGTCGGTCGCGGCGCCAATCTGCGCGGCGGCGGCGGCAAGACCGGGCTCATCGGTGGCATCCAGCGTCAGCGACGTGACCCGCGGGTCATCAACGCACGCGCCCGAGCGACTGGCCGCCCACACCTGGGCCGCACCGCGATCCAGCAGGGCCGCCACCAGCGCCGCGCCGATGCCTTTTGAAGCCCCCACGACCAGTACCTGCTGTCCCGCCCAAGCGTCCACGTTCATCACCACCTCGTCGGCGTGCAAATAGGCAGTGTGCATGGCCACCGGACTTGGCGCCCCCCTCGGGGCTGACCATGGCGCAGCGCTACACTACGCGCCCTTTTTGCCGCCTCCAGCCCGGTGCTTGCCATGTCTGCTCCCAAAGTCGGCTTTGTTTCGCTCGGTTGCCCGAAAGCGCTGGTCGACTCGGAGCGCATCCTCACCCAGCTGCGCGCCGAGGGCTACGACACGGCGCCCGACTACGCGGGCGCCAAGGTGGTGATCGTCAACACCTGCGGCTTCATCGACTCGGCGGTGGAAGAGTCGCTGGAAGCCATCGGCGAGGCCATGGCCGAAAACGGCAAGGTCATCGTCACCGGCTGCATGGGCGTGGGCAGCCACCGCGAGAAAATTCGCGAACGCTTCCCCGACGTGCTGTCCATCAGCGGCCCGCAGGATTTCACCTCGGTGATGACCGCGCTGCATCAGGCCGTGCCGCCGCAACATGACCCGTTCCTCGACCTGGTGCCCCCGCAGGGGATCAAGCTCACGCCGCGCCACTACGCCTACCTGAAAATCTCGGAAGGCTGCAATCACAAGTGCAGCTTCTGCATCATTCCGTCGATGCGCGGCAAGCTGGTGTCACGGCCCATCGACGAGGTGCTGCGTGAAGGCGAGCGGCTGGTGAAGGCCGGCGTCAGGGAACTGCTGGTCATCTCGCAAGACACCAGCGCTTACGGCGTAGACCTGAAATACGCACCCGGCACCTGGCAGGGCCGCGAATACCGCGCACAGATGAAAGACCTGTGCGAGGGCCTGGGCTCGCTCGATGCCTGGGTGCGCCTGCACTACGTTTACCCCTACCCGCATGTGGACGAGATCATCCCGCTCATGGCCCAGGGCAAGGTGCTGCCCTACCTCGACATTCCGTTTCAGCACGGCAGCCCGTCGGTGCTCAAGCGCATGAAGCGCCCGGCCTTCGCCGAGAACACCCTGGCGCGCATCCGCCGCTGGCGCGAGATCTGCCCCGACATCACGATCCGCAGCACCTTCATTGTCGGCTTTCCCGGCGAAACCGAAGCCGAGTTTGACGAGCTGCTCGACTGGCTGGAAGCCGCCCAGCTCGACCGCGTCGGCTGCTTCACCTATTCCCCGGTCGAAGGGGCGGCCGCCAATGGGCTGGCCGATCCGGTGCCCCCCGAGTTGCAGCAGGAACGACAGGAACGCTTCATGGCGCTGCAATCCGAAATCAGCGCCGCCAAGCTGCAGGCGAAGATCGGCCAGGAGATCGACGTGATGATCGACGGCTTCGACGAAGACGGTTATCTGGTCGGTCGCTCGCAAGCCGATGCCCCGGAAATTGACGGGCGCGTGTATCTGGCCAGCGATGGCGACTTCCAGCCCGGCCAGATCGTCCGCGCCGAGGTGATTGCAGCAGACGAGCACGACCTCAACGCCGAAGTGATCGACTGACCCCACCCGCGGTGGGGCGGTGTCCCCGGCAGACGCTCAGGTATCGCCCTGGGGCGGGTCGCCTTTGCGCGTGCGGGCTTCGGCGGCGGCGTCCTCGGCCGGCTTTTCCGCCGGGGGAGCGGGGCGCCAGCGGCGCAGCAGGTCCTGATGCTGCTCGACCAGGCGCCGCCCTTCGGCGATGGCTTCCTTGGCGCGGTGAAAATCCATCAGCGCGAAGTCACGCAGTTCGGGCACCAGGGTCAGGTCGGGCGGATCGCCGGCCATGCGGCTGCGGGTGATGCGGTCCTGCATGATGTTGACGCTGCTGGCAATCACGTCGAAAAACCGCGGCGAGCCGCCTTCTTCGTCGCTGCCGCCACTGGACATGTAGTCGCGCACCCGATCCCACCAGCCGCGGTCGCGGGCCCGTTCGTCCGGGCTGGGCTCGGCCGGCTCGGCCGCGCGCGAAAAGTGCCGGCCCACCAACTGCGCATTGAGGTTGACGGCAATCACCAGATCAGCGCCCATCGCCCGGCAGGTGGACACCGGCACCGGGTTCACCAGACCGCCGTCCAGCATCCATTGGCCGTCGAACTGCACGGGCGAGAACAGGCCGGGCAAGGCGCACGAAGCGCGGGCCGCCGGCAGGATCGGCCCCTTGTTGATCCAGATTTCACGGCCGCTGCTCATCTCGGTGGCAACGCTGGCGTAGCGCTGCGCCAGCGAGCTGATGTCGGGATTGCGGTGCTGTGATTCGAAGAAACTGAACAGCGTTTCCCCTTTCACCACGCCGCCGGTGAAGCTGAAGTCGAGAAAACGAAAGACCTCGCGCGAGGTCAGGGTCTGCACCCATTCGGCAAACGCGTCCAACTGGCCTGACACGTACACGGCGCCCACCAGGGCGCCGATTGAGGTGCCCACCACCACCTGCGGTCGCAGGCCCATGGCTTCCAGCCCCTGAATGATGCCGATGTGCGCCCAGCCGCGCGCCGAGCCACTGCCCAGGGCCAGGCCCACCACAGGATCGGTCGAAAGGGCGTCGCTCATGTCACCGCATCATGAATCAACATGACGGCCACGCCCAGCACCAGCACGGCGAACGCGCCCTGCACCTTGTGCGGCGCCAATCGCTGCCCCAGTCGCTGCCCCCACAGCAGGCCGACCACCACCAGCAGCGCAAACGGCAGGGCAATGGGCCACAGCAAGGCACGACCACTGAGCAGCGCCATGCCCAGCGTGCCGCTGGACACCACCGCCAGCACCATCAGCGTGGTCGCGACGCAGGCCGAAAAACTGAGGCGAGACACGCGCATCAGGGCCGGCAGCACAATGAACCCGCCGCCCACGCCCAGCAGGCCCGACAGCAGCCCGGCCACGCCGCCGATGCCGCTCATGATCAATGCGGTGCGCGGCCGCCAGCGAAAGCGCCCGGTGTCGGGATGAATCGGACACAGGGGCGGCAATTGCATCGATTCCGGCAAGGCGGTCGATCCGCTGCGCAATCGCCACAACTGGCGCACGCCGGAGAGCACCAGCACCGCCGCGAACAGCAGCGCCAGCACGTCGTGCGGCGCTCTGGCGCCCAGCCACAGGCCGATCGGCGACATCAGCAGGCCCACCGTCGCGATCAGGGTGGCGGCGCGATAGCGCAACAGCGACTCCCGAAAGCCGCGCCAGGCGCCCACGGTCGCGCCGATGGCCACCGCCAGCAGCGACACCGGCACTGCCTCAGGCAGCGTCAGACCCAGTGCGGCCATCAGCAGCGGCACCGCAAGCAGGGTGCCGCCGGCGCCGGTCAGCCCCATCACCAGGCCGACCAACAGGCCCAGCGCCGCGGCGATCAGCACCGTGTCCATGGCCGCGCTCACGCCGGCGTCAGCGGCCAGACGAGCAGGATCATCAACATGGCGATCACGCCGACAAGGATCTGCAGCGGCAGGCCCAGCGGCCAGTAATCGCGGAACCGATACCCGCCCGGCCCGAGCACCAGCGTGTTCGACTGATGCCCCACCGGGGTCAGAAACGCGCACGAGGCCCCGACCGCCACCGCCATGAGAAACGGATCGGTCGCCACCCCCAGGGTGCCCGCGACGCCGGCGGCAATCGGACACATCAGCACCGCGGCCGCCGCGTTGTTGACGATGTCGGACAGGGTCATGGTGATGACCAGCACCGCCGCCAGGCCCCAGACCGGCGGCAGATCGCCCGCCCAGCTGCCCAGCGCGTTGGCGATCAGTGCGGCACCGCCGCTGGTGTCGAGCGCGGTGCCCACCGGAATCATGGCCGCCAGCAGAAAGATGATGGGCCAGTCGATGGCGCGGTAGATGTCCCGCGACGAGATCATGTTCGCGGCCGACATGACCAGCACGCAGGTCACGAAGCTGATGTGGATCGGCAGCCAGCCAACGGCCGCCACCGCGATCGCGCTGCCGAACAACCCCACCCCGGCCCAGACCCGGCGGTCATTGCCGATGCGCAAGTCGCGGTCGGCCAGCGGCAGGCAGCCCAGCACCGACAGCACCTCGCCGAGCGCTTCGCGCTCACCTTCCAGAATCAACACGTCACCGGCAGTGATCTGCACCCGCGACAGGCGGGTTTTCATCGGCTGCCCTTGCCGCGAAACCGCCAACAGGTTGATGCCGTAGCGCCAGCGCAGGTTGAGGCTGCGGGCCGTCTGCCCGTTCAGGCGGCCATCGGGCAGCACCACGCACTCCACCAACTGCACGTCTTCGACGCTGTCGAGGGTTTCAGTCTCGTCCTTGCCGCGCCCGCCCAGCGTGAGGCCCTCGGCCTCGATGAGCGCCTTCAGGGCCTCGGCCTCGGCCTCGACCCAGAGAATGTCGCCGGCCCGCACCGGCACGTGGCGGTGCTGGATGGGAATGCGCTGCTCGCCGCGCATCACCGTCAGCAGGGTGACGCTTTCGCCGAGTGCGGCCGCCGCCTCGCGCAGGGTCTTGCCCACCCAGGCGTGGTCTTCGGGCACCACGATCTCGCTGCGATAGCCTTCGACGTTGAACTCGATGCCCGCCGCCAGTTCGCCGTCACGCCTGGGCAGCAGCCGCCAGCCCAGCACGCCCAGAAAGGCGACGCCGCCCAGCGCGATCGCCATGCCGACCGGACTGAAGTCGAACATCGAAAAGGGCTGTTCAGAGATGCGCGCGCGGTATTGGGCCACGATCAGGTTCGGCGGCGTGCCGATGGCGGTCATCAGCCCGCCCAGCAGCGAGCCGAAGGCCATGGGCATCAGCACTTTAGACGGCGGCACCTGCCGGTCCTTGCAGAGCTTGATGGCCACCGGCATCAGCAGGGCCAGCGCCCCCACGTTGTTCATGAACGCCGACAGCAGGGCGACGATGCCGGTGAACAGCATCACCTGCACCATGACCCCGCCTTTGACCGCCGTCAGCGGCCGGGCGATGGTGTCCACCACCCCGGCGTTGACCAAGGCCTGCGAAATGACCAGCACCGCCGCCACGGTGACCACCGCCGGATGCCCCAGACCGGAGAACGCATCGCCCGGATCGATGGCGCCCAGCACCACCAGCACCACCAGCGCGCCCAGCGCCACCGCCTCGTAACGAAAACGGTCCCACACGAACAGCGCCAGAATCAGCGCCAGCACCACGAACACGGGCACATGGTCGGGCACATCGGTCAGCAAGCTCATGGCAGCGCCAGACTCCAGAGTGGAACCGTGATCAGGGACAACAGAATGCCCACACCCAACACCGTATTGGCCAGCGGTGGGTCCAGATGGTGCTGGTCCGCGAGGATCGCCGCCGAGATCATCGGCGCCATGGCGGTCTGCAGAATGCCGATTGACATCACCGCACCGCCCACCCCCGTGAGCAACGCCAGCCCCAGAGCCAGCAGCGGGGCCAGCAGCAGCTTCCACGACAGGGCGAGCGCCACCGGCGCCCACTGCCCGGGTTGCGGCTTGAGCTTGAACCGCAGCCCCACCGAGAACAGCGCCAGCGGCACCAGGGTGAGGGCAAAACGATCAAGCATCGTCGCCAGCATGTCTGGCCAGCCTCCCAGTTGGCCGACGATCACGCCCACCACCAGCGCAATGAAGGCCGGGAACAACAGCACCCGCCTGAGCATTTCCGTCGGCGTGACCGTGGCCCCACCGTAACGCGCCGCCACCAGCACGCCGCCCACCGCCAGCATGATGAAGCAGCCCAACTGGTCGGCCACCACCCCAAGCTGCAGCCCCGCACGACCGCGCAGCGCCTCCAGCAGCGGATACCCCAGAAACGAGGTGTTGCCGAGGCCGGTAACCAGAATCAGGCCGCCAATGGTGCCGCGTGACCAGTGCGCACGCGCACCCACCCAGGCGATCAGCGCCCAGGCCCCGAAGAACACGCCCCACTGCGTCACCACCAGAAACCACAGGGCGGTGTCGAAGTGCAAAGACGGCACGATGCCCAGCACCAGCGCCGGCAGCGCGATCTGGATCACCCACCAGTTCAGGGCCTGCGCCAGGCCGATGGGTGGCCGCGCGTAACGGGCCACCCCCACCCCCAGCCCCAGGCAGGCCAGCAGCAGCACGAACGCCGACAGCACGGCGGGGCTAGCCCTGCTTCGAGGCAGCCACGGCGGCACGCTGCTGGATGTCGAGCACCGTCATGGTCGTCATGTTGATGATGCGCCGCACCGTCGCGGACGCGGTCAGCACGCACACCGGTGCCGCACAGCCGAGCAACAGCGGACCAATCGCCACGTTCTGCCCGGCTGCGGTCTTCAGCAGGTTGTAGGCGATGTTGGCGGCCCCCAGGTTGGGCAACACCAGCAGGTTGGCACTGCCCTTCAGGGTCGATTCCGGCAGGGCGGCGAACCGCAGATCGGCATCGAGCGCGGTGTCGCCGTGCATTTCGCCGTCGATCTCCAGATCGGGCCGGCGTGCGCGGATGAGGGCCAGCGCGGCGCGCATCTTGCGCGCGCCAAAGTCGTCGTGGGTCCCGAAGTTGGAGTGCGACAGCAGCGCCGCCTTGGGCGTGATGCCCAGATCGCTGAGCCGGTTGGCGGCCAGCAGGGTGATGTCGGCGATCTCTTCGGCGCTGGGATCAAGATTGACGTGGGTGTCGACCAGAAACACCTGTCGGCCCGGCAGCACCAGTCCGTTCATCGCCGCATACACCGACGCGCCCGGCCGACGCCCCAGCACCTGGTCGATGTAGTGCAGGTGCGCGGCCGGCGTGCTGATCGAACCGCAGACCATGCCGTCCACCTCGCCCTTCTTCAGCAGCATCGCGGCGATCAGCGTGGTGCGGCGGCGCATCTCCAGCTTGGCGAATGAAGGCGTCATGCCGTGGCGCGCCTGCATGCGGCGATAGTCTTCCCAGTACTCCCGATACCGCGGGTCTGACTCGGGATTGACCACGGTGTAATGCTCGCCCTCCACCAGCCGCAGCCGTTCGCGCTCGATACGGTGGGCGATCACCGCCGGGCGCCCCACCAGGGTCGGCCGCGCGATGTTCTCGTCCACCAGCGTCTGCACCGCCCGCAGCACGCGTTCGTCCTCGCCTTCGGCGAACGCGATGCGCTTGAATTCGTCCGGTGCCTCGCGGGCCGCGGCGAACATCGGCTTCATCAGGGTGCCGCTGTGGTGCACGAACTGGCGCAACTGGTCACGGTAGGCCCGCAGGTCGGGCAGCGGCCGCGTGGCCACGCCCTCTTCCATGGCCGCTGCGGCCACGGCCGGCGCAAGGCGCACCAGCAGGCGGGGGTCAAAGGGCTTGGGAATCAGATATTCGGGGCCAAACTGCAGGGCGCCGCCACGGTAGGCATTGGCCACGGTGTCGTCGGCCTCCTCGCGCGCCAGCTGGGCAATCGCCTTCACACAGGCAATCTCCATCCCGCGGGTGATGCCGGTGGCCCCCACGTCCAGCGCGCCCCGGAACAGAAAGGGGAAGCACAGCACGTTGTTGACCTGATTCGGGTAATCGGTGCGGCCGGTGGCGATGATGGCGTCGGGCCGCACGCTGCGCACCTGGTCCGGCAGAATTTCAGGCGTGGGGTTGGCCAGCGCGAAGATCAGCGGTCGCTTGACCATGCGCGCCACCATCTCGGGCTTGAGCACGCCGCCGGCCGACAGGCCGAGGAACATGTCGGCGCCCTCGATCACCTCGCTCAGGGTGCGCGCCTCGGTGGGCTGGGCGAAGCCGGCCTTGAGCGGGTCCATCAACTCGGTGCGCCCCTGGTAGACCACCCCGGCCAGGTCGGTGAGCCAGACGTTGGACCGGGGCAGGCCAAGGTCGACCAGCAACTGCACGCAGGCCAGGGCCGCGGCGCCGGCACCGCTGACCACCAGTTTGATCTGGTCGATGGGCTTGCCCACCAGTTCAAGCGCGTTGAGCGTTGCCGCGCCGACGATGATGGCGGTGCCGTGCTGATCGTCATGAAACACCGGGATGTTGAGGCGCTCGCGCAGTTTGCGCTCCACCTCGAAGCATTCGGGGGCCTTGATGTCTTCGAGGTTGATGCCGCCAAACGTCGGCTCCAGCGCGGCGATGACCTCGACCAGACGATCCGGATCGGGTTCGTTCAACTCCAGATCGAACACGTCGATGCCGGCGAATTTCTTGAACAGCACCGCCTTGCCTTCCATCACCGGCTTGGCGGCCAGCGGGCCGATGTTGCCAAGACCCAAGACCGCGCTGCCGTTGGTGATCACCGCGACCAGATTGCCGCGCGCCGTGAAGCGGAAGGCATTGGCAGGGTCTTTGACGATCTCTTCACAGGCGGCGGCCACGCCCGGTGAATAGGCCAGCGACAGATCGCGCTGGTTGGTCATTTGCTTGGTCGGCGCAATCGCGATTTTCCCCGGCACGGGAAACTCGTGATAGTCGAGCGCGGCATCGCGTAAATCCTGATTCGGCTTCATGCAGAGGGCCTCTTTCACCCGGCGTTCGAACGAGACGTGAAGCTTACGCTTGCGCACGCCTGCCAGCGCGATTCTGCACGCCGGTCGTGTCGCCCATCGCCCACAAAAAAGCCACAGCCGCATCAACTGCGGCTGCGGCGTCAGGGGGCGCGCTTGAGGGCACCATCACGCCCATGCAGCCCCTCATTTCCGCGACCGATCAGGCCGCCTTGCGCACGGCCTCGGGTGCCGTCTGGCGAATCAGGTGATCGAACGCGCTCAGCGCCGCTTTCGAGCCCTCGCCCATGGCGATGATGATCTGCTTGTAGGGCGTCGTGGTCACATCTCCCGCGGCGAACACGCCGGGCACCGAGGTCTGGCCCTTGGCATCCACCACCACCTCGCCACGCGGGCTGAGCTCGACGGCGCCCTTGAGCCAGTCACTGTTCGGCAGCAGCCCAATCTGCACAAAAATGCCTTCCAGCTCGACCGTCTTCAGCGTCTCGGTGGTGCGATCCTGATAGACCAGCCCGGTGACCTTCTGGCCATCGCCCTGCACCTCGGTGGTCAGCGCCGAAGTGATGACCGTGACGTTGCCCAGGCTCTTGAGCTTGCGCTGCAACACCGCATCGGCCCGCAACTGCGCGTCGAACTCGATGAGGGTCACGTGGCTGACGAGACCTGCGAGGTCTATCGCCGCTTCAACGCCGGAGTTGCCGCCGCCGATCACCGCCACGCGCTTGCCCTTGTACAGCGGGCCGTCGCAATGCGGGCAGTAGGCCACGCCCCTGTTGCGGTACTGGTCTTCGCCAGGGACGTTCATCTGCCGCCAGCGGGCGCCGGTGGCAATGATCAGCGACCGGGTTTTCACGGTGGCGCCGCTTTCAAGGGTCAGCTCGATCAGCTCGCCACCGGTGGCCAGTGCCTGCGCCCGCTGTAGGCGCATCACGTCCACCTCGTAGTCACTGACGTGCGCTTCCAGCGCCGTGACCAGCTTCGGGCCTTCGGTTTCCTTGATCGAGATGAAGTTCTCGATGCCCATCGTGTCGGCCACCTGGCCGCCAAAACGCTCGGCCACCACGCCGGTGCGAATGCCTTTGCGCGCGGCGTAAATGGCCGCTGCAGCGCCGGCCGGGCCACCGCCCACCACCAGCACGTCGAACGGCGCCTTTTCCCTGATCTTGGCCGCTTCGCGGGCGGCGGCGCCGGTGTCCAGCTTGGCCAGTATGCTTTCGATGCTCATGCGGCCGGCGCCGAAAGGCTCGCCGTTCAGGAACAGGCTGGGCACCGACATCACCTGCCGCTGCGCCACCTCGTCCTGGAACAGCGCACCGTCGATGGCGACGTGTTCGATGCGCGGGTTCAACACCGCCATCAGGTTCAGCGCCTGCACCACGTCGGGGCAGTTCTGGCACGACAGCGAGAAGAACGTCTCGAAGCGGTAATGGCCGTCCAGACTGCGAATCTGCTCCATCACCTCGTCGCTGACCTTTGGCGGATAACCGCCGACCTGCAACAGCGCCAGTACCAACGAGGTGAACTCATGACCCAGGGGCAGGCCGCCAAAGCGGATGTGGATGTCCTGGCCCGGACTGTTCAGGGTGAAAGAGGGCGCGCGCTCCGCAGCGTCGCGGGTTTCGCGCACGGTGATCTGCGACGAACAGGCCTGCAGATCGGCCAACAGCCCTTGAAGCTCGGTCGAGCCTTTGCTGTCGTCAAGGTTGGCCACGATCTCGATGGGCCGGACGACACGCTCAAGGTAACTTTTCAACTGCGCCTTAAGATCAGCTTCCAACATGGCGGGCTCCTGACAAATGGGGGGCAAAAAAAACCCGCCGCCGCAGCGGCGGGCTTCCGTGGCGTGCTGCGATCAGATCTTGCCGACCAGGTCCAGCGACGGCTTGAGGGTCTTCTCGCCTTCCTGCCACTTGGCGGGGCAGACCTCGTCCGGGTTCTCACGGACGAACTTGGCGGCCTTGAGCTTGCGCAGGGTTTCCTTCATGTCGCGGGCGATCGCGTTGTCGTGAATTTCCAGCGTCTTGATCACGCCGTCCGGATCGATGACGAAGGTGCCGCGCAGGGCCAAGCCTTCTTCTTCAATGTGCACGCCGAATGCGCGGGTCAGCTGGTGCGTGGGATCGCCCACCAGCGGAAACTTGGCCTTGCCCACGGCGGGCGAGGTGGCGTGCCACACCTTGTGTGAAAAATGGGTGTCGGTGGTGACGATGTAAATTTCGGCGCCCAGCTTCTGGAAAGCGTCGTAGTTGTCAGCCGCATCCTCGACTTCGGTGGGGCAATTGAAGGTGAAGGCGGCGGGCATGAACACCAGCACCGACCACTTGCCCTTGAGGCTGGCTTCGGTGACTTCGACGAATTCGCCGGCATGGAAGGCGGTGGTTTTGAACGGCTGGACCGGGGTGTTGATCAGGGACATCGATGACTCCTTTAAGGGGACTGGAAAATGGGCAGAACCCATCTTGTGCGCTGCAGCATACGGAATTTTGGCCATAGATAAAGTGATTCTTTTAGATGGTCACAATAGTGCATCGCTATGATTGATGTGTCCGGGGCGGCTGCGGCAACGGTGTAAGATTTCGCCCATTGCACCCGTAAGCGATTCGCTCTGACCGGCCGATCACCCTCGGGCGACCACCGTTCGTCAGCCGTGCCTTTACGTTCTTCCGCTCAAGGGGCAGGCTCGATCCAAGGGCAAGCTGAAAAAGCCATTGAAGAGAAGCAGTTGTCGTGAGCGTCTTAAGCTTTACCTGACGATCCACATAGGCATTTTCTTACGTCATGAATGTGACATTGGCCTCAGTCTTGCTTCCCCCTTTCGCCCCGCCATTACTGCCGCTGACCATGAGCAAAAACGTCGTCTTCATCGTGATGGACAGCTGTCGCTACGACAGCTACGCCCGTGCCCGCACCCCCAACATGGACCGCATCGGCCTCGGCGAGAAGCGCTTCAGCTACGCCTCGTGGACCTCACCATCGCACTACACGTACCTGATGGGCATGCTGCCCCACACCAGTCCGCAGGGGGTGTTCGCCTCCGAGGTCTATAAAAAGGAGTTCGCGCAGTGGGTGCCGCGCCTGGGCATCGAGGGCCTGTCGTTCAAGAACTTCGTGCCGCAGCTGTCGCTGCCGCACGTGCTGCAGGAAAACGGCTACCGCACCGTGGCCCGCGTGTCGCTGCCGGTGCTCAACCCCATGTCGCACCTCAACCGTCACTTTGACGACTACAAGTTGATGGCCAACCACAACGACTTCGGCGGCATCATCCAGCAGGTCGAGTACGACGAAGACGAGCCCAGCTTCCACTTCCTCAATCTCGGTGAAACCCATTACCCCTACATGCTCGACGGCGATTCGATGCCGCACATTTCGGGGGTGCACGGCGTGTTCAAGCGCATGGATGACGACCTCGGACAAGGCACCGAAGATCAATTCTTCGACGACGACCAGATGCAGGACCTGCACGCCCAACAGGTCAAAACGGTTGAGCATGTCGACACCCTGCTCGACGAACTGATTTCCAAATCACCCGCCAACACCCATTTCATCATCACCGCCGACCACGGCGAGTGCTTCGGCGAGAACGGCTACTTCGGTCACGGCCCCATCGTTCACGAGAAAGTGATGGAAGTGCCTTTTCTGGAAGGCGTGAAGCGCTGATTTTGATTGATTGAGGTATTCCCCATGACGCCCTCTACCGCCTCGGCCCAGCCCCAAAGCCCCTTCGAGATCTTCGGTCTCAACCCGGGCAATTTCCCGCCGCAGCTGGCGCTGGCGCTGGCGCGCAGTGGCGCCACCGGGGTCCTCGACCTGGTTCATGCCGGCCCGGCCGACCGCGCGCGCCTGCATTTTCGCGATCTCGCCCGGCACACCGAAGCCCGCATCGGCCTGCGCATCAGCGCGGCCCAGTTGCCGCAGGCGCTGGAACTGCTGGCGCAGACACAAGCGCGCCGCCTCACCGTCTTTCTCGCAGCCGAAGCCACTGCGGTGCAACAGGGCTGCGTCGCCCAATTGCGCGCCGCCCACGCCGGGCTCACGGTGTGGGCCGAAGTCACCGGCGCCGACGCCGCCGCCGCATTGGGTGACACGGTCGATGGCCTGATCGCGCTCGGCCACGAGGCCGGCGGCTGGGTGGGTGAAGACACCAGCTTCATCCTGTTGCAGAAGTTGCACGGCGTCTCGTCGCTGCCGGTCATCGTGCGCGGCGGCATCGGCATCCGCGCCGCGGCGGCGTGTCGCGTGGCCGGTGCCCACGGCGTGGTGCTCGACGACTGCCTGCTGCTGCTGCGTGAGTCGCCGCTGCCGGCCGCCCAGCAGAACGAGCTGGCACGCCTCAACGGCGCCGAGTGCAAGCTCTTCGGAGAGCGCGTCGACCAGCCCCTGCGCGTCTATGGCAGACCCTCAAGCCCGGCCCTGAAAGCGGCTGACGCCGATGACCGCGCCGCCGAAGGCGACCAGCTTCCCATCGCCGAATGGCGCCAGCGCATGGAGGCGCGAATGGCCTGGTCCGGCGACGCCGAACACCTGCTGCCGATCGGCCAGGCCATTGGTCTCGCGGCGGGCTATCGCCAGCGTCACGGCTCCGTCGCAAAACTGCTGCAGGCCCTGCGCCGCGCCAGCCAGCAGCAAATCGAATCGGCCGCGGGCCAGGGCTTCCTCGACGAGGGCGGCGCGCTGGCCGGCGCGCACGGCACCCGCTTCCCGGTGGTGCAGGGGCCAATGACGCGGGTGTCGGACGTGCCCGGTTTTGCGGTCGACGTGGCCAAGGGCGGCGCCCTGCCCCTGCTGGCGCTGGCGCTCATGCGCGGCCCGCAAGTGCGCGACATGCTCGAACAGACCCGTGACCGGATCGGCGATGCGCCCTGGGGCGTGGGCCTGCTGGGCTTCGTGCCGCACGCGCTGCGCGAAGAACAGTGCGCCGAGATCTGGAAGTGCCCCCCGCCGTTTGCCCTGATCGCCGGGGGTCGCCCCGACCAGGCCGCCGAATTCGAAAAGCGCGGCATCACCACTTACATCCATGCGCCGGCGCCAGCACTGCTGCGCATGTATCTGGAACAGGGCGCGCGGCGCTTTGTGTTCGAAGGCCGCGAATGCGGCGGGCATGTCGGGCCCATCTCCAGCTTCCCGCTTTGGGAGCAGATGATCGAACTGCTGCTGGCCGAGGTCGCGCCCGCCGATGCGAAGGACGTGCACGTCCTGTTTGCCGGCGGCATTCACGACGCCCTGTCCTGCGCCATGGTCGCCGCCATGACTGCGCCGCTGGCCGCGCGCGGCATGAAGGTGGGCGTGCTGATGGGCACCGCCTACCTGTTCACCCGCGAAATCGTCCACAGCGGCGCCATCGTTCAAGGCTTCCAGGACGAAGCCCTGCGCTGCCGCCGCACCGTGAATCTGGAAACCGGCCCCGGCCACGCCTCGCGCTGTGTCGATACGCAGTTTGCCCGCGAGTTCTTCGACACCCGTCGCCGGCTGATCCGTGACGGCCGCAGTGCCGAAGAAATTCGCGACGAGCTGGAAGACCTCAACCTCGGCCGTCTGCGCATCGCCTCCAAAGGCGTCAATCGCAATGCCGAGGGCACGATGGTGGACGTTGCCACCGCCGAGCAGCTCGACCAGGGCATGTACATGATTGGCCAGGTCGCCACCCTGCGCGATGCGCCGGTGACGGTCGAAGAACTGCACCTCGACGTTTGCCGCGGTGCGCAGGTGCACCTCGAAGCCTGGGCCGAGGCCCGGGCCACCCGCCGCCAGCAGGCGCAGCCTGCCGACATCGCCATCGTCGGCATCGGCACGCTGCTGCCCAAGGCCGACGGCCCCGATGCCTTCTGGCACAACATCCTCAACCAGCACCGCGCCATCGGCCCGGTGCCGCCGGAACGCTGGGACCCCGAGCTGTATTTCGATGCCGACCGCAAGACCCGCGACAAGATCTATTCGCGCTGGGGCGGTTTTCTCGACGAGGTGCCGTTCGATCCGATGAAGTTCGGCATTCCGCCGCGGTCGATGAAATCCATCGACCCGATGCAGTTGCTCACTCTTGAGGTCGCGCAGCGCACCCTGGCCGATGCCGGTTACGGCGAGGGCGGCTTCGATCGCGAAAACACCTCCATCATTCTCGGCGCCGGTGGCGGCCTGGGCGATCTGGGCCTGCAATATGGCGTGCGCGCCGAGTTGCCGCGCTTTGTCGAAAACCCCGACCCGCGCGTCTGGGACCGCCTGCCGGAATGGACCGAAGAATCCTTCGCCGGCACCCTGCTCAACGTCGCCGCCGGGCGCGTCGCCAACCGCATGGACTTTGGCGGGCTCAATTTCACCGTGGACGCGGCCTGCGCATCGTCGCTGGCCGCCATCTCCATTGCCGTTGGCGAACTGGAATCGGGCCGCAGCAACTTCGCGCTGGCCGGCGGCATCGACACGGTGCAGTCGCCCTTCGGCTTTCTGTGCTTCTCGAAGACCCAGGCGCTGTCGCCGACCGGCGCGCCCCGCACCTTCGACCAGGCCGCCGACGGCATCGCCATCAGCGAAGGTCTGGCGGTGGTGGCGCTGAAGCGGCTGGCCGACGCCGAGCGTGATGGTGACCGTGTCTATGCGGTCATCAAGGCGGTTTCGGGCTCCAGCGACGGCAAGGCCCTGGGCCTGACCGCGCCGCGTCCCGACGGGCAGATTCGCGCCCTGAAACGCGCCTACGCCAAGGCCGGCTTTTCGCCCGCCTCGCTGGAACTGTTCGAGGCCCACGGCACCGGCACCCCGGTGGGCGACAAGGCCGAAGCCGAAACCATCACCCGCGCCCTGCGCGCCGAAGGCGCTGATGCCAACAGCGTGGCCTTGGGGTCAGTCAAGACGCTGGTGGGCCACACCAAGGCCAGTGCCGGCGTGGCCGGGCTGATCAAAATGGCGCTGTCGCTGTACCACCGCGTGCAGCCGGCGCATTACGGCGTCGACAAGCCGATCGACATTCTGGCGGCCAGCGACAGCCCCGCCTACCTGCTCAAACAGCCGCGTCCCTGGGTGGCCAGCCCCGATCACCCGCGCCGCGCCGGGGTCTCGGCCTTCGGGTTTGGCGGCACCAACTTCCACGCCGTGCTCGAAGAATATGTTGGTGCCCAGGGCGCCACGGCCGGGCAGGACCAGTGGCCGCACGAACTGATCGTGTTCCGCGCCGCCGACACCGCCCAACTGCAACAACAGATCGGCCAACTGCAACCGGTGCTGGGCGCACCCGGCACGCTGCGCCTGGCCGAACTGGCGCTGGCACTGGCCCGCGCCGCCGAGAGCCGTGGCGCGGCGCCGGTGCGACTGGCACTGGTGGCCAGCGATTTCACCGCGCTGGCGGCCGACCTCGACAAGGTCATGGCACATCTGCGCAACGGGCAAGCGCTGCCGCCGCACCTGAAACTCAACACCGGCACGCCGGCCGAGGCGCCGAACGTGGCCTTTGTGTTTCCCGGCCAGGGCGCGCAGTACGTCAACATGGGCCGCGAAACGGCACTGTTCATCGACGAAATGCGCCAGTCGCTGGAACACGCCGACCGCAGCCTCAAGGGGCAGTTTCCGCGCCGGCTGTCGCAATACATCTTGCCGCCCGCCGCGTTCGATGCCGAAACCGAGGCCGCACAGCAGGCCGCGCTCACCGACACCCGCGTCGCGCAGCCGGCCATCGGCGCCGTCTCGCTCGGCTATCTGGCCCTGGCGGAGCGACTGGGCCTCAAGGCCAGCGCCACCGCCGGGCACAGCTATGGCGAATACGTGGCGCTGGCCGCCGCGGGCGCCATCAGCCGCGACGACTGCCTCAGGCTTTCGGCCATCCGTGGGGCCGCCATGGCCCAGGCCAGCGCCAGCGCGGTGCCCGGCACCATGGCGGCGGTGCAGGGCACGCGTGAGGCCATCGAGGCGGCGATTCAGGGCTTCGCCGGGGTGCGCATTGCCAACCACAACGCACCGCAGCAGAGCGTGATCTCCGGGCCACGCACGGGGGTGGCGTCGGCGGTCAAGGCGCTGGGCGATGCCGGCATGCGCAGCACGCTGCTGCCCGTTTCGGGCGCCTTCCACACCGAACTGGTGGCGGATGCCCGGCCGCCGTTGTCGGCGGCGATCACGCAGACCCTGTTCCAGCCCGCGCGGGTGCCGGTGTACAGCAATCGTGACGGCCAGCCTTACGCGGCCGACCCGGCGCAGATGCAAGGCCAGCTCGACGGCCATCTGCTGTCCAGCGTCGAGTTCGTGCGCGAGATCAAGGCCATGGCGGCCAGTGGCTGCGCGGTGTTCGTCGAACTCGGCCCCAAGAGCATCTGCACCCACATGGTCCGCGCCATTGTCGGCGACACGCCCGCCGTGGCGGTGTCGCTCGACGGCCAGGGCGGTGGCATCAAGGGCCTGCTGGGCGGGCTTTCAGAACTCTGGACCCTGGGCGTGACCCTGAATCCGGTGCGCCTGTTCGACGGCCGTGAACTGCGCCTGCTCGACGTGGCGCAACTGGCCCAGGCCGCGGTCCCCGACGCCATTCCCGCACATGCGTGGATGATCAGCGGTGGCTGCGCCCGCGCGCCGGGTGAAACCGAGCGGCGCACCGGCCGCCTGCCGGCGCTGACCCTTGCCACCGCCAGCGCGGCGCGCGCCGACGCTGCAGCCGAAGCCAAGGCCCAGCAAGCCCTCACCACCCCCGCCGCGCCCACTCCGACGGCGCCCGCGCCGGTCGCCGCCAGCGCACCGGCCCTCCCCGGCGGCCTGATCGGCGCCGAAGCGATGCTGGCCTATCAGCAGACCATGCAGCAGTTTCTGGCGCTGCAGGAGCGGGTCATGCAGCAGGCGCTGGGCGGTGCGGCGCCAGTGGCTGCGGTGCCCGCCCCGCAGGCCCTGCCGTCGCGCCCGCCCCCGGTCGTTGCCGCACCCGCAGCAGCCCCCGAGGTCAGCGCGGCGCCCGTGCCGCAGCCGACGCCGCCGATTGCCGTCGTCACCCCGGACCTTGCACCGGCCCTGCCCGTTGCAAGCGTCGATTTCAAAGCCACGCTGCTTGAGGTGGTGGCCGACCGAACTGGCTACCCGCAAGACATGCTGGCGCTGGATGCCGACCTGGAAGCCGATCTGGGCGTCGACTCGATCAAGCGCGTCGAGATCATCGGCGCGCTGCAGAAGGCGCTGCCCGCC
>PAKU01000023.1 GCA_002706265.1 Polycyclovorans sp.
AGGGAGCAGATCGGCAGGAGCGAGCAGGGTCACGGCCATGGCGGACACCACACGAATGAGGGGCCGCGAGCTTACCGAAGCCCGCGCGCGCTGCCTACGCCCGCACCATCCGGATCAGAGTTGGCCGTGGCACTGCTTGTACTTTTTGCCGCTGCCGCAGGGGCAAGGGTCGTTGCGGCCCACCTTGGGCATGTCCCGCATCACCGTTGCCGGCTTCAAGGGGGGCGGCGCGGCGCGCGGTGGATTCAGTGGCCTGCCGCCCGACGGGGCGGGGGCGACGCTTGCCGGCGGTGCCTGTTCGGGCGCCGGCGTGCTGGGCGGCAGCGCCGTGGGTTCAGCGTGCTGGGCCTGCATGCGGTTGGCCAGGGCTTCGGTGTTGCGGCGGCGCTGCGCCTCGACCGCTTCGACCTCGGCCTCGGTCTGGATGCGCACCCGCGCCAGCAGGCTGGTGACTTCGAACTTGAAGCGCGCCAGCAGCTCGCTGAACATGCCAAAGGCTTCGCGCTTGTATTCCTGCTTGGGGTCCTTCTGCGCATAGCCGCGCAGGTGGATGCCCAGGCGCAGGTAGTCCATGGCGGCCAGATGCTCGCGCCAGAACTGGTCCAGGGTCTGCAGCATGATCGCCTTTTCGAAATGCTCCAGCACCGAGTCGCCCACCGAGGCCTTCTTGGCCGCGTAGGCCTCTGCCACCAGAGCCAGCAGTTTGCTGCGCAGCTTGGTCTCGTTGAGCGCCTCGTCTTCATCGAGCCAGCGCTGTATCGGCAGGTCGAGGGCCAGGTCGCGTTTCAGCGCTTCTTCGAGCCCGGGCACGTTCCACATCGACTCCACCGACTGCGGCGGAATGTAGGCATCGACCAGCGCGGTGACCACGTCGGGCCGGATCGATTCGACCAGGCCGGTCACCTTGTCGGCGCCCATCAACTGGTCGCGCAGTTCGTACACCACCTTGCGCTGGTCGTTGGCGACGTTGTCGTACTCCAGCAAATTTTTACGCATGTCGAAGTTGTGGCTTTCGACCTTGCGCTGCGCGGTTTCAATGGCCCGCGTCACCCAGCGGTGCTCGATCGCCTCACCGGGCTCCAGGCCCAGATTCTTGAGCATGGCGCGCATCCGCGGCGGCGTGAAGATGCGCATCAGCGTGTCGTCCACCGACAGGTAGAACCGCGTCTCGCCGGGGTCGCCCTGACGGCCGGAGCGACCGCGCAACTGGTTGTCGATGCGGCGTGATTCATGCCGCTCCGAGCCGACGACCAACAGGCCACCGGACTGAATCACCGCATCATGGCGCTGCTGCCAGTCGGCCCGGGCCTGCTGCCGCGCGGCGACATCGTCCTCCGGCAGCTTGGCGAGCTCGGATTCCAGAGCGCCGCCGAGCACGATGTCGGTGCCGCGACCCGCCATGTTGGTGGCGATGGTGACCGCACCCGGACGGCCGGCCTGGGCGATGATCTCGGCCTCGCGCTCGTGCTGCTTGGCGTTGAGCACTTCGTGGTGAATGCCGCGCTCGACCAGCATTCTGTCCAGCAGCTCCGAACTCTCGATGCTGGCCGTTCCGACCAGCACCGGCTGCTGCCGGGCGTTGGCTTCGACGATGTCCTTGATCACCGCATCGAACTTGTCCTGAGCGTTGAGGAACACCTGATCGCCGCGGTCGATGCGCTTCATCGGCTTGTTGGTCGGCACCACCACCACTTCGAGGCCGTAAATGCTCTGGAACTCGAAGGCTTCGGTGTCGGCCGTCCCGGTCATGCCGGCCAGCTTCTTGTACAGCCGGAAATAATTCTGGAAGGTGATGCTGGCCAGCGTCTGGTTTTCCTGCTGGACCGGCACGCCTTCCTTGGCCTCCACCGCCTGGTGCAGGCCATCGGACCAGCGGCGGCCCGCCATCATGCGGCCGGTGAACTCGTCGATGATCACCACCTGCCCGTTGCGGACGATGTATTCCACGTCGCGGCGATACAGATGGTGGGCACGCAACAGGGCATTCAGGTGATGCACCAGCACGATGTTGGTGGCGTCGTAGAGGGCGTCATCCTCGGCCAGCAGCCCGGTGTTGCGCAGGATGTCTTCAACGTGCTCCATGCCGGCTTCGGACAGGTGCACCTGGCGCGATTTTTCATCGGCCCAGAAATCGCCCTCGCCGTCTTCTTCGGCCTGGCGGGTCAACTGCGGGATCACGGCGTTGAGCTTGCCCCACAGCGCCGGGTCATCGTCGGTCGGGCCGCTGATGATGAGCGGCGTACGCGCCTCGTCGATGAGGATGGAGTCCACTTCATCGACGATGGCGAAATGCTGCCCGCGCTGCGCCTTGTCCTTGAGCGAGAACGCCATGTTGTCGCGCAGATAGTCAAAACCGAATTCGTTGTTGGTGCCGTAGGTGATGTCGGCGGCGTAGGCGGCGCGCTTTTCCTCCTGCGTCTGACCCGCGACCACCACCCCCACGCTCATGCCCAGAAAATTGTAGAGCCGCCCCATCCACTCGGCGTCACGACGGGCCAGGTAGTCGTTGACGGTGACCACGTGCACGCCCTTGCCGGACAGGGCATTCAGATAGACCGGCAGGGTGGCCATAAGGGTCTTGCCCTCGCCGGTTTTCATTTCGGCGATCTTGCCCTGGTGCAGCACCGTGCCGCCGATGATCTGTACATCGAAGTGGCGCATGCCCAGCACACGGCGCGCCGCCTCGCGAACGGTGGCGAAGGCCTCGGGCTGAATCTGGTCCAGGGTTGCGCCCTCTGCCAGCCGGGCCTTGAGGGCTTCGGTGCGGGCCTGCAGCGCCTCGTCGGTCAGGCCTTTCAGGCCGTCTTCGAAGCTCGCCGTGGCCTTGACCCCCGAAGCCATGCGCTTGACCACACGCTGATTCCGGCTGCCAAACACCCGCGCCAACATCTGATTGAACATGCGTCGTCTTTACTAGTCAGGTCGGGGCGCGGCCATGAACGGCCGCGCAAGATCGGCGCGTAGTATGCCCCAGGCGGTCCGATGACAACGCCTGTCAGGTCAGGGCCGCCGGGCGCACCAATCCTAGCGGGCCGCCTGGATGTAGCGCTGCGGGTTGACCACCTGACCGTTGTAGAACACCTCGAAATGCAGGTGGGGCCCGGTGGAGCGCCCGGTCATGCCAACCTTCGCAATCAGTTGCCCCTTGGTCACCCGCTCACCCACCTTCACCAGATTGGCACTGGTGTGGGCATAGCGCGTGACGTAGCCGTTGCCGTGGTTGATCTCCACCACGCGCCCGTAGGCGCCCAGCATCCCCGACATGATGACGATGCCGCTGCCCACGGTGTAGATGTCGGTGCCGGTGTTGGCCGCGAAATCGATTCCTTCATGAATGGTGCGACGACCACTGATGGGGTCACGCCGGTGCCCGAACAGGGACGACACGAATCCGGACTTCACCGGACGCCCCTGCGGCTGGCTTTCCTTCTGCTGGCGGCTGACCACCAGCAGGTCTTCCAGCACCCGCAGTTGGCGGGCGCGGTCACGAATCTGTGCTTCGGTCTGCGTCAGGGCGCCGTGCAATTCGGTCGCGGAGGGCGCGCCGCCCTCATCATCCACCGGCACCTCGGGGCCACCGACCGCAGGCGGCGACTGGAAATCGAACTCGCCGGCATCCAGTCCCGACAGCGCGGCCAGACGGGTGCCCGCCGCTTCCAGGCGGGTGATCTGCGCCTGCAGCATGCCGAGTCGCCGCGACAGGGCGCGCGCTTCTTCGCCAGATTCGCGCTGGAGTTCGGCAAGCCGATCTTCCTGGTCGGCCACAATCGCCGACCATTGACTCAGAGCCGCCAGCGAGTTGTCGGCCACGCGCGCGTCAGTGGCGGGATGCGCCAGGCCCATCTGCCCAATCTTGGCGCCGATCCAGCCCCCGGCCAGCACCATCGTCACCACCAGAAAACCGGCGACAATGGCGCCCCGCTTCAGCGCGGTGTGCCCGAGTGACAATGGCCGGACCTGGCCACCGCGCCGGTTGACGACAATAATCTCCATAACCATGAATTCCAGACGCCCAGAAGGCTTTGTTGTTGGCCAGTGGCTCGCGCAGCGACCGAGTCCGGTCTCCGCGCTTCTGCACACCGCAGCCCGGTATGCCGATGCCACCCGCAAGATTCATCACCACTTCGATGCCGCTTGGGCTCTGCAACTCCGCGTGGTTCGGCAACGCGGAGACACGCTCATTATTTTTTCCGACAGCGCTGCGGCCCTCGTAATGGCCCGCGCCCACCAATCTCAACTCCTGCACGCGGTAACGCCGCTCTTGAGCCCTCCGCCGCAGCGGGCGGTCTTTCGTGTCGTACCGCAGGTGTCATTGCGCTAGAAGCCCGGGAGTGCCGTTCAGGCAGGCTTCAGACCATGCCCGGGTTTTACCGACTGCCCGCCCCCGCTGTCAAATTTCTGACATGCGTGGCGAAGGACCGCGCTTGGGTCAGGCGGCCGCCAGCCGGGACACCGGCTCGAACTGCACGGGGGCGCGCGCCTCGGCCTCGAAGCTGACCCACTCCCATGACTTGCGGTCGGCAAGCAGGGCGCGCACCAACTGATTGTTCAGCGCGTGCCCCGACTTGTAGGCGCTGTAGGCACCGATCACGTGATGCCCCAGCAGATAGAGATCACCGATCGCGTCGAGAATCTTGTGGCGGACGAATTCGTCGTCGTAACGCAGACCGTCGGGGTTCACCACTCGAAAATCATCCAGCGCCACGACGTTGTCGAGGCTGGCGCCCAGGCCCAGGTTGTGGGCACGCAACTGATCGAGCTCGCGCATGAAACCGAAGGTCCGTGCCCTTGCGACCTCGCGTATGTACTGCGTGGTCGAGAACTCGATGGCGGTGCTCTGCTGGGTCGAGCGCAGCGCCGGGTGCGGAAAATCGATCGTGAACGACAGGCGAAACCCCTCGTAGGGCTCGAACCGTGCCCACTTGTCCCCGTCCTGCACATGCACCGGCTGACGAATCTTGATGAAGCGCTTCGGCACTCCCTGCTCACGCAGGCCCACCGACTGCAGCAGAAATACGAACGGCGCGGAGCTGCCGTCCATGATCGGTACCTCGGGGGATGACAGTTCGACCAGACAATTGTCGACGCCCAAGCCGGCCAGCGCCGACATCAGGTGCTCAATGGTCATGATCTTGACGTTCTCTTCATTGACCAGCGTGCTGCACATGGTCGCCTCGCGCAGCCAGTCGGCCCGGGTGGGCACATCCACGGCGGGCGACAGGTCGGTACGGCGAAACACGATGCCGCTGTCGGGCGGCGCCGGCAGCAGCGACATGAACACCTTGCGCCCGGAGTGCAGCCCGATGCCGGATGCCCGGATGGTTTGTCGAATCGTTCGTTGTTGCGCCATGGCGAAGTCTGTTGTTCTAGCGGTCAGCGACCCGGTGATGGCGTGCCGACGCGGTGGATTCAAGGCTTGACTTTAGCCTGAAAGCGATTCTGACCCCGGGCGCATGCAAAAGTGCGGGCGCCAAAAATGCCGCTTGCCCGGGCGAGCGGCACGCCGCATCAAGGGCCGCCCGGACGCGCACTGCGCGCGTCCGGGCGAGACCGGTTCAGTCGGCCTGATTCCGCAGGAAGGCCGGAATGTTGATGATGTTGTCATCCAGCCCGATGGGGAACGACGAACCGCCGCCGCCCGCTGCCCGCAAGGCCTGCTTTTGCGGATAGGCATGACGGGGCTCGGCTTCCATCGCCATGGGCTCGGCGGCCGGCCGCAAAAACGCCGCCACCTTGGGGTTGTGCATCGCCGGCGGCGCCTGATGCGCGGCAGGCGCTTCGGCCTGCCGGGGATTCCCCAGACCGGTGGCCACCACCGTCACCCAGATTTCGCCGTTGGCATCGGGGTTGAAGGCCATGCCGCACTTGGCGTCGGCCTCGTCAGAGGCGATGTCGTTGACGCGCTGGTTGATGAATTCCCACTCTTCCATCTCCAGCGACTCGTCGCAGGTCACGTTCACCAGCAGCCCCCGGGCGCCGGAGAGCTCAATGTCATCCAGCAGCGGGCTGGACAGCGCCATTTCGACCGCCTTCTGGGCGCGCCCTTCACCGCTGGCACGGCCAATGCCCATCATCGCCATGCCGCGATTCGACATCACGGTTTTCACGTCGGCGAAATCGACGTTGATATGCCCCGGCCGGGTAATCAGCTCCGAAATCCCCTGCACCGCGTTGTTCAGCACGTCATTGGCGGCCTTGAAGCAATTCATCACCGTGATCTTTGAGCCGAGCACCAGTGAAAGTTTCTCGTTGGGGATCAACACCAGAGAATCGACGCGCTCGCGCAGATCATCAATGCCCTGCATGGCCACCTTGAGGCGTTTGCGATTCTCGTGGGCAAACGGCTTGGTGACCACCGCCACCGTGAGAATGCCCAATTCCTTGGCCACTTCGGCAATCACCGGGGCGGCGCCGGTTCCGGTACCGCCCCCCATGCCGGCGGTAATGAAAAGCAGATCGGTACCTTCCAGCATTTCACGAATGCGGTCGCGATCTTCCTCGGCCGCCTGACGGCCGATCTCGGGGTTGGAACCCGCGCCCAGGCCGCGCGTCAGCTCAAGACCCAGCTGGATCTGGCTGGTCGGCAGACATTTTTCGAGATGGTCGCGATCGGTATTGGCGCAGATGAACTCCACGCCATCAATACCGCCCTGGGCCATCTGGTTGACCGTATTGCAACCGCCGCCGCCGACGCCGATCACACGAATAACGGCCTTTCGGCTCTGGCCATCCAGAATTTCGAACATTTCCCGCGATTGTTTGCTGCTCATCGTCATCTCCTGCGCCAGAAGCGCTACTCGTGTCCGGCCTGAGCCGGTTAAAAAATTGATCAGAACTACTTTCGCTAAGTCTTTTGCTAAGTGACGTTTTAATTATTAAAACTTTACAAGTTTTAATAATCTTTCATCACACCCGTCAAGTCAATGCATTTTTACCGCTTTGCAGCCTGTTTCTAGAAATTTTTCGCAAACCACTCTTTCACGCTCTTCAACCATTGGGCGGCGTTCACCGCATTCTCTGGCGGCCGCTGAAATCCAATGCGATGCGCCGCCAGCAACAGGCCGGCGGCGGCGGCGGCGGAGGGGTCCCGCAGCAGCGCCTCGGGGCCGGCGATGTTGTGCGGCAACCCGATCCGCACCGGGATGTTGAAAATCTGCTCGGCCAACTCCACGACGCCGGGCATGGCCGCGGCACCGCCGGTCAGAACCAGCCCGCCAGACTTGATCATCTCCTCGGTTTCGGAGCGCCGCAGCTCGCGCAGAATGAAGCGGAAAATCTCGTCGTAACGCGCCCAGATCACTTCCGACAGGGTCTGCCGCGACAACTGCCGCACCGGGCCGTCGCCCACGCCGCGCACTTCGATGACATCGTTGCCGGTGACCATCTGCGGCCAGGCACAGCCATGCTCAATCTTGATCAGCTCGGCCGACGGCGCCGGTGTGCGGAAGGCCATGGAAATGTCGTTGGTGACCAGATTGCCGCCCATCGCCAGCACGGCGCTGTGACGGATGGCGCCGCCGCGATGCACCGAGATGTCGGAGATGCCGGCACCAATGTCGATCAGGCCGACGCCCAGCGACCGCTCCTCGGGCAGCAGCACCGCTTCGGCAGCGGTGATGTGCGGCACGAACAGGTTGTCGAGCACCAGATCGCTGCGCTCGACGCACTTGCGCACGTTCAGCTGCGCCCCTTCCGAGCCGGTGATGAGGTGCACCCTGGCCTCGAGCCGCACGCCGTGCATGCCCACCGCGTCGTGAATGCCGTCGCGGCCATCGACCATGAATTCCTGGGGAATGACGTGAAAGATGCGCTGGTCGGCCGGGATCAGCACCGCCTTGGCGGCGTCGATCACGCTTTCGACATCTTTCTGCGTCACTTCGCGACCACGCACCGGCGCCACGCCGGTGGAGTTGTGGCCCTGAATGTGCGGCCCCGAGGTGCCGACATTCACCGAGCCGATGCGGCAACTGCCCAGCTGTTCGGCGTTTTCCACTGCACGGCGAATGGCGGTGATGGTCGCTTCGATATTGACCACGTCGCCGCGGCTGACGCCGCGGCACTCGGCCACGCCTTCGCTGATCACTTCCATGTGGCCTTCGGGCATCACCTGCCCCACCAGCACCCGGCACTTGGACGTACCAATGTCCAGCGCCACCCATAAATCCCGCTCGTCTCGTCTGGCCATTACCGGCCTCCTTCAGTTTCGTCACCGGTTCGCCAGCGCACGGCAAACCCGTTGGTGTAGCGAAGGTCGATGCGCTCGACCTCGGATTGGCGACCCGTCATCACGCGGCGCACCGGGCCGCCCAACACCGCAACCTTGTCCATGGGATCGACCCGGCCAAACCGCACCGGAATGCCCGGCGCCAGCCGGCCAATCCACTCGCCGCGCACGTCCAGCGACAGCCCCGTCAGGGTCAGCCCGGCTTCGCTCAGGGATTCCCGCAGCCCGTGAAAGCGTTGCAGCACTTCTTCGGCCTGATCGGCGGGGCCATCGAGCTGCGGCAGCTCGGTCGAAATCTCGGACAGGCGCGGCTTGAAGATCACCCCGTCGCGGTCCAGCAGACTTTCGGTGCCCCAACGCGCCAGCGGCACCCGCTCGGTCAGGGCCACGTGCAGGCCGCTGGGCCACAGCCGCTCGACCCGGGCCTCGGCCACCCACGGCAGGGTCAGCACCTGGTCACGCAGCACCCGCAAATCGACCGCACTGATCGGCCCGTTCAGGGCATCGGCCAGCACCCGGTGAATCTCGGCCGCCTGCACATGCGTGCCCAGGCCCGACACGCTCAGGGTGGCGGGCGGCTGCGTGGCCTGCTGGCCGGCCGCCCAGAACCCGCCGATGAGCAGACTGGCGCAGACCAGCCCCGCCACCCAGCGCAGGGCGCGCGTCTCGACCGCGCCGGCCGACAGCCCCATCGACAGCGGCGACACCGCGTTCATGCCGGCACCGCCATGCGCGCATGGGCGAGCCCGACCATGCGGTCGAGCAGCGCCGGCATGTCGAGGCCCGCCACGCGCGCGGCCAGCGGCAGCAGCGAATGCGAGGTCATGCCCGGCAGGGTGTTGACCTCAAGCAGGGACGGCTGCAGGTCGTCCCCCATCAAAAAGTCGACCCGCCCGAAGCCCTCGCCGCCCACCGCGTCGAACGCCGCCAGCGCCAGGGTCTGCAGGCGCTGCTCGTCCGCCGGCGCAAGGCCGGCCGGGCAGTGATAGCGCGTCGCGTTGGACACGTACTTGGCATTGAAGTCGTAAAACTCGCCATCCGGTTCAATGCGGATCACCGGCAGGGCCACGCCGTCGAGAATGCTGCAGGTCAGCTCACCGCCGACCACGCAGCGCTCCACCATCACCACCCCGGCACCGGCCCGCGCCGAATGCCACGCCGCATCCACCTCGGCCGCATCCCGCACCTTCGAAATGCCCACGCTGGAACCGTCGGACGAGGGCTTCACGAACACCGGATAGCCGAAGGCCTCTGCGGTCGCGCGCAGGGCCGAGGGCGAATCCACCACCTGCCAGTCGGCGGTGGGCAGCCCCAGCGAGCGCCACAGACGCTTGGTCTGCAACTTGTCCATGGCCAGCGCCGAGGCCAGCACGCCGCAGCCGGGGTAGGCGATGCCCTGCAGATCCAGCGCACTCTGCACCCGACCGTCTTCGCCACCGGTGCCGTGCAACACGCTGATCACCCGCCGCACGCCGCGCGCGGCCAGGGTCATCACCTCGGCCGGGGTGCGAATGTCGATCACCTGCGGGTCATGGCCGGCACTGCGCAGCGCGGCCACCACCGCCTCGCCGCTCCACAGCGACACCTGGCGCTCGGCGCTCCAGCCGCCCATCAGCACCGCAAGGTCGGAAACGCTCATGCGGCCTCTCCCAGCACGCGCACTTCGGGGTGCAGCGACACGCCGGTCTGCGCGGCCACCCGCTGGCGAATCTCGGCCATCAGCGCCTCAACGTCTGCGGCGCGGGCGCCCGGCGCCGTCAGAATGAAATTGCTGTGCTGCGTCGAGACCGACGCGCCGCCAATGGTCAAGCCCTTCAGGCCACAGGCCTCGATCAGCCGCGCCGCGTGGTCACCCGGTGGATTGCGGAAGGTGGAACCGGCGCTGGGCCGGCCCACCGGCTGCGACGCCTTGCGCCGCGCCAGGCTGTCGCGGGTGGCCGTGGCGTGGACGGCATTCACGTCTTCGCGCACACGGAAGCGGGCGGCCAGAAAGCCTGCCACGCCCGCCGGCATCTGCACTTCGCGATAGGCATAGCGCATGGCATCGGCCGGCAACCATTCGGTGCGGCCGTCGCGATAGATCACTTCGGCGGCCTCGACCTCGGGCCAGGTTTCGCCGCCCCAGGCGCCGGCATTCATCGCCAGTGCGCCACCGATGCTGCCGGGAATCCCGGCCAGAAACCCCAGCGCGGCCAGGCCCGCATCGCGCGCCACCTTGGCGACCCGCGCGCAGTGCGCGCCGGCCTCGGCGACCAGCCGCGCGCCGGCGCGGTCAACGGCAATGGCATCGAGCGTGTTGGCCAGACGAATCACCACCCCGCGGATGCCGCCATCGCGAATCAGCACGTTGCTGCCCAGGCCCAGCCAGGTGAGGGGCGTGTCGGCCGGCAGCGCGCGCAGCACCGCCTGCAGATCGGCACGGTCGGCCGGCTCGAACAACACCTCCGCCGGTCCGCCCACCCGCCAGGTGGTCAGCGGCGCCAACGGGGCCTGGGTCTGCCAGCGGCCGCGCGGACTCATGCCGGCACCCCCTGAATCCGGTACTGCTGCGCCAGCAACGGCGCGAAACCGCCGATGTCGCCGGCACCCAGCGTCAGCACCACGTCATCGTTGCGAAGCATCGGCAACAGCGCGGCCTCGATGCCCGACACGCGGTCCACCAGCACCGGCTCGACCTGCTCGCGGGCGCGGATGCTGCGGGCCAGTGCGCGCGCATCGGCGCCTTCAATCGGCGTCTCGCCGGCGGCATAGACCTCGGTCATGACCAGGGCATCGACGCCCGACAACACCGCCGAAAAATCGTCGAAACAGTCACGGGTGCGGCTGTAACGGTGCGGCTGGAAGGCCACCACCAGACGCCGACCGGGGTAGGCGCTGCGCATCGCCTCGAAGGTTGCGGCCAGCTCGCGGGGGTGATGCCCGTAATCGTCGACCAGATCGAACTCCACGCGCCCCACGCGCAGGCGACCATGGTGCTCGCAGCGCCGGCCCACCCCTTCAAAGCGCTTCAGGGCGCGCGCCATGGCCGCCACGTCGGCGCCCAGTTCCTGCCCGATGACCAGCGCCACCAGCGCGTTCTGCACGTTGTGGCGGCCGGGCAGGTTGAGGTGAAAATCGGCCTCGCTGCCGTCGGCAAGCCGGGCGCGAAAATCACTGCCGTTGCCGGCGGCGCGATGGCTGAGCACGCGCACGTCGGCATCGGCGGCAAACCCGTAGGTGGTGATGGGGCGGCCGATGCGCGGGATCAGCCGGGTCAGTTCGGCGTCGTCCGCGCACAAGATCGCCAGGCCGTAGAACGGCAGGCGCTGCAGAAACTCGACGAAGGTCTCGCGCAGCCGGTTGAAGTCGCCGCCGTAGGTTTCCAGATGGTCGGCGTCGATGTTGGTCACCGCCGCCAGCATCGGCGACAGGTGCAGAAAGGAGGCGTCGCTCTCGTCAGCCTCGGCGACCAGACAGGTGCCCTGCCCGAGCCGCGCGTTCGCCCCCGCACTTTTGAGCTGCCCGCCGATGACATAGGTCGGGTCCAGCCCGGCCTCGGCCAGCACGCTGGCGACCAGACTGGTGGTGGTGGTCTTGCCGTGCGTGCCGGCAATGGCGATGCCGAAGCGGAAGCGCATCAGCTCGGCCAGCATTTCGGCGCGGCGCACCACCGGCACCCGGTGGGCGCGGGCGTAGACCAGCTCGGGGTTGTCGGCCTTGACCGCGGTAGACACCACCACCGCATCGGCGCCGGCCGTGTGCGCCGGGTCATGGCCGAAGCCGATCACCGCGCCCAGCGCCGACAGGCGATCGGTCGCCGGGCTCTGGCGCAGGTCGGTGCCGGTGACCTGGTACCCGAGGTTGATCAGCACTTCGGCGATGCCCGCCATGCCCGAGCCGCCAATGCCCAGCAGATGGATGCGCTGAATGCGGCGCATGGGCGAGTGCATCAGGGTGGCCGGGGTCATACGGCACCTCCACAGGCTTCAAGCACCGCCACGATGTCGTCGGTGGCATCGGGCCGCGCCACGGTGCAGGCGGCCTGCGCACACTGCAGCGCACGGTCGCGGGTCATCGCGGCCAGCCAGCCGGCCAGGTCGCGCGCGCTCAGTTGCGGCTCGGCGATGCAGGTCACCGCGCCCACCCGCACCAGCGCCCGGGCATTGGCCGTCTGGTGATCGTCCACCGCGTGGGGATACGGCACCAGCAAACCGCCCAGGCCACAGGCCGAAAGCTCGGCAATGGTCGAGGCGCCCGCCCGGGCAATGACCACGTCGGCCCAGGCCAAGGCGGCGGCCATGTCGTCGATGAAGGCGGTCACTTCGGCCTGTACGCCGGCCGCCCGGTAACCGGCTTCGGCCACCGCCAGCGTGCGCCCCCCCTGGTGCCGCAGCTGCGGACGCTGCGCGGCCGGGATCAGTTCCAGGGCCGCGGGTACCGTCTCGTTCAGGGCCCTGGCGCCCTGCGAGCCGCCGACCACCAGCACCCGCAAGGCGCCCTCGCGGCCGGCGAAGCGCTGTGCCGGCGACGGCAGCGCGCGCACCGCGTGACGGACCGGGTTGCCCACCCACTGCCCACCGGGGAGGGCGCCCTCGAACCCCAGCAAGACCTTGCGCGACAGCCGCGCCAGCAAACGGTTGGTCAGCCCGGCGGCGGCGTTCTGCTCGTGAATCACCAAGGGCACGCGGGCCAGCCACGCGGCCAGCCCGGCCGGGCCGGCGACAAAGCCGCCCATGCCCAGCACCACATCGGGGCGCGTGCGGCGCAGCAACCGCCAGGCGGCGGTCACCGCACGCACGATGTTCAGCGGCGCGGCCAGCACGCCGGCCAGCCCCTTGCCGCGCAGCGCCGCCACGCGCACCACGTGCAGGGGAATGTCCGTGCGCGACAGGGCCCGCGCCTCGAAGCTGTCGGCGTTGCCGACCCACTCCACGCGGTGGCCGCGCTGCGCCAGCGCCTGCGCCACGGCCAGCGCCGGATAGACGTGCCCGCCGGTGCCGCCGGCTGCGATCAGCACGTTCATTTCCGGTTCTCCGCGGCCTTCGCGGCCAGGCGGTTTTCGTAATCGACCCGCAGAATCAGCCCCAGGGCGGCCATGGCGGTGATCAGCGAACTGCCGCCGTAGCTCATCAGCGGCAGGGTCAGACCCTTGGTCGGCGCCATGCCCATGTTGACGGCGAGGTTGATCAGCGCCTGCAGGCCCAGCCAGCCCACCAGCCCGAAGCACAGATAGGCACTGAAGCGCGCCTCGCGCAGCTCGGCGGTGCGCGCGATGCTGAAGCCGCGCAATACCAGCACCGCGTACAGGCCCACCAGAATGGCCACGCCCAGCAGGCCGAATTCCTCGGCGAGAATCGCGAAGATGAAATCGGTGTGCATCTCGGGCAGATACAGCAGCTTCTGGATGCTGTTGCCCAGCCCCACGCCCCACCATTCGCCGCGGCCAATGGCGATCAGCGACTGCGACAACTGCCAGCCGCCCGCCTCGACGTCGGCCCAGGGGTTGGTGAAATTCAGCAGGCGCTGCATGCGATAGCTTTCGGTGGTGGCAATGAACGCCAGCCCGGCGACCGCCACCAGCAGCAAACCGGCGAAGTAGACCAGCGGCGCGCCACTCATGAAAATCATCAGAAACGCCACCGCGTAGAGCACGACCGTGGCGCCAAAGTCGGGTTCGGCCAGCAGCAGCAGCGCGGGAATCAGCAGTATCGCCAGCGGCTTGATCAGCCCACTGAGGCTGGTCTGCACCTCGGCCTGCCGGCGCACGAGGTAGCCCGCCAGGTAGACGAACAGGGCAATGCGCGCCGGTTCCGAGGGTTGAAGTCGCACGAAGGGCGTGTTCAGCCAGCGGGTCGCGTGATTCACCTCCACGCCCAGGCCCGGAATCAGCACGATCAGCAGCAGCGCCACCGCGCCCCCGAACATCAGCCAGGTGGTGCGCGCCCAGAACGCCATGGGCACGCACCACAGCGCCGTGGCCAGACCGCCGCCCAGCATCACGAACAACAATTGTCGCCAGAAGAACTGCAGCGCCGAGCCCGAGGCGGTCTCGCCCGCCGCCACCGACGCCGAGGCCACCATCACCAGCCCCCAGGCGAGCAGGCTCACCGCAGCGACCAGCAGGCTGGCATCCAGCCCCAGCCGCAGGTCTGGCCAGGCGGGCAGGCGCGCGTGCAGGTGATCGATCATGCCAGCGCCTCCACGGCGCGCTCGAAGCGCTCGCCGCGTTCCATGTAATTGCGGAACTGGTCAAGACTCGCGCAGGCCGGCGACAGCAGCACCGTGGCCGGCGCGCGGGCGGCGGCGTGGGCCGCGTGCAGGGCGCTGACCATGTCGTCGTGGCGGCTGACCGGCACCGCCGGGGCCAGCGCGGACTCCAGCAGCGCCGCGTCCTGGCCGAACACATACGCGCGACCGTCGGCGGCCTTGAGCGCGCCGGCGAGCGATGAAAAATCCTGCCCCTTGCCCTGACCGCCGCCCAGCCAGTGAATGGGCGCGGGCAGCCCGTGAATCGCCGCCAGGGTCGCGCCCACGTTGGTGCCCTTGCTGTCGTTGAAATAGCGCACGCCGCGCAACGCGCGCACCCGCCGGCAGCGGTGCGGCAGGCCGGCAAAGGCCTGCAAGGCCGCGAGTTGCGCGGCGCGTGGAATCGCCACCGCATCGGCCAGCGCCACCGCCGCCAGGGCGTTGGCGGCGTTGTGCAGCCCGGCGATCTGCAGCGCGTCCAGCGGCAGGCTGAACCGCTTGCCGTTGACCTCCGGTCCGCACAGCGACCTCTGCCCGTTGACCTCGGCCAGCCCGTAGTGGCCAGCTGCCGGGGCGTCCAGGCCAAAATGCCGGATGCGCGCACCCGCGGCCACCGGCATCGCCATCACCGCCGCATCGTCCCGGTTCAGCACCGCCACATCGACCCGGCCGAGCAGCCGCGCCTTGGCCGCGCCGTACGCCCGCAGGTCGCCGTGGCGGTCCAGATGGTCTTCAGACAGATTCAGCACCGTTGCGGCCGCGCAATGCAGGCTGCAGGTGGTGTCAAGCTGAAAGCTCGACAGTTCCAGCACGTACAGCGACACCCCGTCGGCCAACAGGTCCAGCGCCGGCGTGCCCAGATTGCCGCCCACCGCCACCCTGAGCCCCGCCGCGGCGGCCATCTCGCCCACCAGCGTGGTCACGGTGCTTTTGCCGTTGGAGCCGGTGATGCCGATCACCCGCGGTCGCGGCGCCGGCTGGTCTTGAATGGCACGGGCGAACAGTTCGATGTCGCCGATCACCGGCACGGCCGCGTCGCGCAGTTTCTGGATGAACGGCGCACGAAGGTCCACCCCCGGCGACACCACTGCCTCGGCGTAGGCACTCAGCGGGCCGGGGGCATCGAACCCACCGAGGTGGAAGCGTACCTGCGGGTACGCGGCACGCAGCGCGGCGATACCGGCCGGCTCGGCGCGTGAATCGGTCACCGTCACGCGGCGCCCCTGCTGCACCAGATAACGCAGCGCCGACACGCCAGACAGCCCCAGCCCCACCACCAGCACCGGCGGGCGCGGGTCGTGATGCGGATGGGCGGTGGGCGGCACGGGCGCACTCATCGCAGCTTGAGGCTCGACAGGCCGATCAGCACGAGAATCAGCGTGATGATCCAGAAGCGGACAATGATCTTGGGCTCGGGCCAGCCCTTGAGTTCGTAATGGTGGTGCAGCGGCGCCATGCGGAAGATGCGCTTGCCACCCGAGTACTTGAAGTACCCCACCTGCAGCGCCACCGACACGGTTTCGGCAACGAACACGCCGCCCATGATGGCCAGCACGATCTCCTGCCGCACCAGCACCGCCACCACGCCCAGGGCGGCGCCCAGCGCCAGCGCGCCCACGTCGCCCATGAACACCTGCGCCGGATAGGCGTTGAACCACAGAAAGCCCAGTCCGGCGCCGGCGATGGCGGTGCAGAAGATCGCCAGCTCCCCCACGCCGGGGATGTAGGGAATGCCCAGATACGCGGCCATCTTGATGTTGCCCGAGGCATAGGCGAACACCCCCAGCGCCGAGGCCACCAGCACCGTGGGCATGATGGCCAGGCCGTCGAGGCCGTCGGTCAGGTTCACGGCGTTGGAACTGCCGACGATCACCAGATACGACCAGAAAATGAAGAACAGCCCCAGCGGAATCGTCACGTCCTTGAGAAACGGGATCAGCAACTCGGTTTCCACCGGCGCCTGGGCCGTCATGTAGATGCCGATGGCGGTGGCGAATCCGGCCAGCGACAGCCAGAAGTATTTCTTGCGCGCCGGCAGCCCCTTGGGGCTTTTGTGCTTGATCTTGATGTAGTCATCGGCAAAGCCGACCGCGCCGAACGACAGGGTGACGAACAGCGCGAACCAGATGAAGCGATTCGACAGATCGGCCCACAGCAGCGTCGCCACCGTCACCGCCGCGAGGATCAGCACCCCGCCCATGGTGGGCGTGCCGGTCTTCTTCAAATGGCTTTGCGGCCCGTCGTCACGCACCGGCTGACCGAACTTGAAGCGGTACAGCTTGCGAATCATCAAGGGGCCGAAGGCAAACGAGAAAATCAAGGCCGTCAGCACCCCGAGCACCGAACGGAACGTCAGATACCCAAACACGTTGAAGCCCGACACATAGGCCTTCAGCCAGTCGGTCAATTCGAAGAGCATGACGATTTCCCTGATGAGGCGCGGCCCTGCAACAGCGCGCTGACGACCTGCTCCATACCCGCAGAGCGCGAGCCCTTGACGAGCACCGTGATGCCACCGGCCAGATCGGGTTGCAGGGCCGAAATGGCCTGCTCCCGGCTGGCAAACCATTCGGCGTGATCGCCAAAACCGAGCGCCAGGCCACGCGCGGCCGCGCCCACCGCCACCAGACGGTCGATGCCGCGTTGGGCCGCATGGGCCCCCACCTGCCGATGCGCCGCATCGCTTGCCGCACCCAGCTCGGCCATGGCGCCCAGCACCGCCCAGCGGGGCGACGGCTGCGCGGCCAGCCAGTCCAGCCCGGCCTGCATCGAGCCGGGATTGGCGTTGTAGCTGTCATCGGCCACGCGCCAGCCGCCGTCCGCCTCGAACACCCGCAACCGCCCGGCCTCGCCTTCGGCCTGCGCCAGCCCGGCGGCGATGGCGGCGGCGTCAAGACCCAGGGCCAGCCCCACGGCGGCGGCGGCCAGCGCGTTGTAGAGGTTGTGACGGCCCACCAGCGACAGCAGCACCGGCGCCCGGTCATGCGGCAACACCAGCGTGAACCCCAGCGACTGCGCGGTTTCCGCGATGTCGACGGCGCGCACCTCCGCTTCGGCCTGCAGGCCGAAGCGAATGACCCGGCGATCCCCCGCCAGCGCCTGCCACACGGGGCAATAGGCATCGTCTGCATTGAGCACCGCGATGCCGTGGGCCGGCAGGGCACTGATCAGCTCGCCTTTGCCGCGGGCGATGGCCTCGCGTGAGCCAAAGCCCTCCAGGTGGGCGTCGCCCGCCTGGGTGATGACGCCGATCTGCGGCCGTGCCCACGCGGCAAGCCGGGCAATGTCGCCCAGATGATTGGCGCCCATTTCGATCACCGCCGTGCGGTGCGCGGGCTGCAGGCGCGAGAGCATCAACGGCACGCCCAGATGATTGTTCAGATTGCCGGTGGTGGCGCACACCGGCCCGCGCGCGGCGACCACCGCGGCGGTGAGGGCGCGGGTGGTGGTCTTGCCGTTGCTGCCGGTGATGCCCACCATCGGCAGGTCAAAGCGCGATCGCCAGGCCGCGGCGGCGCGCTGCAGTGCGGCTTCCGGCGAGACCACCACCCATTGCGGCAGCGCCGCCGGCTGGGGCCGCGAGACGATCGCGGCCACCGCGCCCGCGGCCTGGGCCTGCGCCACATAGGCGTGTCCGTCCACCCGGTCACCCGCCAGCGCGACAAAGCACTGACCGGGCTTGACCCGGCGGCTGTCGATCTCGAACCCTGCGAACGCGCGGTCGGCATTGGCATTGGCGTCGGCATTCGCCCCGACGTCGCGCGCGGCGGCGACCGGCGCGACGCCCAGTGCGTCACTGATCCAGCGCAGGTCGGCGCTCATGCCTGCGCTCCCGGCCGGTGGGCCAGCCAGCCACGCACCACCTCGCGGTCACTGAACGGACGCGCCACGCCGGCCACCCATTGCACGTTCTCGTGGCCCTTGCCGGCAATCAGCACCAGATCGCCTTCACCGGCAGACGCCAGCGCCGTCTGAATGGCCGCGGCGCGATCGTGGATGACGGCGAACTCATCATGCGCACCGACAACGGCGGCGGCGATGGCGTCGGGGTCTTCCGAGCGCGGATTGTCGGTGGTGACGATGACCTGATCGGCGCCCGCGGCGGCGGCCTCGCCCATCAGGGACCGCTTGCCGGCGTCACGGTCGCCGCCACAGCCGAACACCAGAATCAGCCGGCCGTCGCAATGGTCGCGCGCCGCGGCTAGGGCCGCCGCGAGCGCGTTGGGGGTGTGGGCATAGTCGATCACCGCCAGCGGCGCGCCCGGCGCGGTGAACCGTTCCATGCGTCCGGGCGGCGGGCCCACTTCGCCCAGCACCGTGGCCACATCGGCCCACTCGAAGCCGCCCTCACGCAGGGCGCAGGCGGCGGCCAGCAGGTTGTAAAGATTGAAACGGCCCATCAGCGTGGTGCTGACGGCGTGCGCCTTGCCGCCCGCGTGCAGCACGAACTGCATGCCGTCGCGGTGCTGTCGCATCAGTTCGGCGCGCACCACCGGCACGTCGCCGCCCTCTTCACCGCCCAGGCCGTAGGCGATCACGTCGGCGCCTTCGGCCAGCCAGCGCGCCCCCCAGCGGTCATCGCGATTGAGCACGCTCACGCCGCGGCAATGTTCGGTGAACAGGCGCCGCTTGGCCGCGGCGTAGTCGCTTTCGGCGCCGTGATAGTCCAGATGATCGCGCGCCAGATTGGTGAGGATGGCCACATCGAACCCGATGCCGGCAACCCGATGCTGGTCCAGCGCGTGTGACGAGACCTCCATGGCCACCGCGCGCATGCCGTCATCCCGGGTCGCCGCCAGATCGGCTTGCAGGCGCAGGGGATCGGGCGTGGTGTGGCTGACGCTGCCCAGGGCTTCCAGCCGCCCGGACCCCAGCGTGCCAATGTAGCGACAGGGCTTGCCCAGGCGCTCCAGCGCCTCGGCGATCAGCCACGCGGTGGTGGTCTTGCCGTCGGTGCCGGTCACGCCCACCGTGAACAGCGCGTCGGCCGGATTGCCGTGAAAGCGCGCGGCGATCACGCCCAACTCGCGGCGCAGGTCGGGGATGACCACCGCCGGCAGCTCACGCGGCACCGCACGGCCCGGCACCGGCTCGACGAGCACCGCCGCGGCGCCCGAGGCGGCCGCCTGGGCCACGAAGTCGAGCCCGTGCCCCGCACCGCGCACGGCGCTGAGCGCCACGAACACATCGCCGCGACGCACCTGGCGCGAGTCGCTGACCAGACGCGGCACGGCCACGTCGGGCACCCCGGTTGCGTGGTCTTGCAACAGGTCGGGCAGACGCCAGTTCATCGACGCGTGACCCCCGAAGAGGGCAGCGCCGCCGACTCGATCATCTGCGGCTGCACCGGCTGCGCATCCGGGGCAATCTGCAGCAGACGCGCCGCGCCTTGCATCACCTCCGAAAACACCGGCGCCGCCACCTGACCCCCGTAGTACTGGCCCTTGGGCTCGTCGATCATCACGATGCCGACCAGCCGCGGCCGCTCCACCGGCACCATGCCGATGAAGATGGCCTGGTGCTTGTTAGCCGAGTAGCCGCCCGTGGCGGCAACCTTGCGGGCGGTGCCGGACTTGCCCGCCACCCGATAACCCTCCACCCGGGCGCGCTTGCCGGTGCCGCCCTCGGCCACCACCTGTTCGAGCATTTCGCGCACCTGGCGGGCGGTGGCAGGCGACACGGCACGCTGCGGCGGGGCCCGCAGACCGTCGCTGAACAAGGTGAGCTGCGGCATCATCCCGTCGTTGGCCAGCGCTGCATAAGCGCGCACCATGTGCAGGGCATTCACCGAAACGCCATAGCCGTAAGACGCCGTGGCGGTGGCGATCTGCCCCCAGTCGGTGAAATGCCGCAGCACCGGCAGCGCCTCGCCGGGGAATCCGCTGAACACCGGCTCACCCAGCCCGAAACGCTGGTAGCCGGCCCACACGTTTTCGGCGCCCATGGCCAGCGCGATCTTGGCGGCGCCGACGTTGCTCGACACCGCGAGCAGGGTTGCAAGATCGATCTCGCCGCGACGCGCGATGTCCCGCACCGTGAGGCGCCCCACCTGCAGCGTGCCGCCGGTCACGTCGATGATGCTCTGGGTGTTGTAAAGACCCAGCTCCAGGGCCTGCGCCACCAGCAGCGGCTTGATGGTGGAGCCCGGCTCAAAGCCATCGACGACGGCGCGGTTGCGAATGCCGGCGGCAAAGCCGCGGGCATCGCCATTGTTCGGGTTGAAGCCGGGCTGCGCCGCCATCGCGAGAATTTCACCGGTCTGGGCGTTGGCAATCACCACCAGGCCACCCTTGGCCTCGGTCTTGGCGACGGCGGCCGCCAGTTCGCGATAGGCCAGGTATTGCACGCGCAGGTCGAGGCTCAGGTTCAGCGACTCACCGGCCACGGCCGGGGTGAACTCGCCGCCATCCTCGATCACCCGGCCACTGCGGTCACGAATCACCCGGCGATTGCCGGCCGTGCCCGACAGGCGCGCTTCCTGCGCCTTTTCCATGCCTTCAAGGCCAATGCCATCGCGACCGGCGAAGCCGACCACCTGGGCCGCGACCTCACCGGCCGGGTAATAGCGTGCGAAGTCCGATTCGGAAAACACGCCCGGCACTTTCAGGTCGAGCAGGCGGCGCGCCTCATGGGGGCTGATCTGCTCGCGCAGGTACACGAACTGCCGGCCCTTGCGCGCGGCCAGAAAGGTTTGCAGCTCGCTGGGCGCGCGACCCAGGCCCTCCGCCAGGCGCTTCACCGACTCGGGGTCGGCCAGCACCGCATCGGGCACCACCCACACCGACGACACCGGCGCCGACAGCGCCAACGGCTCACCGTTGCGATCGAGAATGGCGCCGCGATGGCCAGGGATTGTCAGATTACGCACCTGGCGCTTGTCGCCCTCGCTGCGCAGAAAGTCGCGCTCGATCACCTGCAAGTGAAACGCGCGACTGACCGACAACGCGGCCAACACCGCGAATCCGATCAGTATGAAGCGCCCACGCCAGGCGCCGACCGGCTTCGGCCCCACCGGCACGATGGTGCGATTGCTGGCCTTGGCGCGTTTTTTGAGGGGGCTTTTGGTCATCGCGGCGCCTCCAGCGGCACGATGACGTGATGCTCGGGTTCGAGCATGTCGAGCTGTTCACGGGCAATGCGATTGATGCGGGCGTGGTGGCCCAGCGTGGCTTCCTCAATCTGCAATTGCGCCCACTCCGTCTCCAGGCGATTGCGTTCGCGGCGCATCTGGTCCAGCGCCGTGACCTGCGCGCGGTTCTCGTGCTTGGCCACGACCACGGTCACCGCCGAAGCCATCACCGCCAGCAACAGCGCCACCGGCACCCACAGCGTCCAGGTGCGGCTCATGGCAAACGCTCGGCGCTGCGCAGCATGGCGGACCGGGCGCGTGGATTGACCGCGCACTCGGCATCACTGGGAAACTGCTTTTTCAGCACCTTGATGCGTGGGGCATCGGCACTGCCTTCGTTGCGCAGATAGCGCTTCACCATGCGGTCTTCGAGCGAGTGAAAGCTGATCACCACCAGGCGGCCGGCGGGCGCCAGGGCCTCGACCGCCTGCGGCAACGCCGCCTCGAGCGCGCTCATCTCACCATTGATGTGAATGCGGATGGCCTGAAAACTGCGCGTGGCCGGGTGGTGATGCTTCGAGCGTGGCCCCGGCACCTTGGCAATCAGTTCGGCCAGTTCACGGGTGCGGGTCAACGGTGCCGTCTGCCGGGTCTCGACAATGCGCCGCGCAATGCGGCGGCTGTTGCGCTCATCGCCAAAGCGCCACAGCACGTCGGCAATGTCATCGGACTCGGCCTGCGCCAACCACTCGGCGGCGCTCTGCCCTGCGGACGGGTTCATGCGCATGTCCAGTGGACCATCGTGGCTGAACGAAAATCCACGTTCGGCGTTGTCCAGTTGGGGGCTGGAAACGCCGAGGTCGATGAGAATGCCGTCCACCCGGCCCACGTCATCGGCCAGTGCCTGCGCCAGGCTCGCAAAATTGGCCGCGTGAATCCGCACATTGGCCGCCTCGCCATAACGGGCGCGGGCCACGGCGATGGCCTCCGGGTCCTGGTCGAACAGGTGCAGGCGCCCGCTGCCTTCCAGTGCCGCGTGGATACGCGCCGCGTGGCCACCGCGACCAAACGTGGCATCCACATAACAGCCGCCGGGCCGCAGACCGAGCGCCGCCAGGGCTTCGTCACACATGACCGGCCGATGCGCTGCAGGAACGGCGGGCGCCTGCCCTTCGCGTCCGGGAATCGCGTGGGCGGGAGAATCCGGCCGCGACATGGCTAGCGTTTCAGCGCCCGGAAGGCGTCTTTCAGGGTGGGAAGGATGCTGTCGGGACCCTCGCCGTACATCGCGGTCCACTTGTCTTCGGCCCAAAGCTCGAAGCGATTGATCTGCCCCACCAGCACCACCGAAGTGTCGAGATGGGCCTGCCGGCGCAGCAGCGTGGGGACGCTGATCCGGCCCTGCTTGTCGAGCTCGCATTCCACCGCACGACCGACAAACGCACGTTTCAGCAGCTCGGCGTGCTCGCGATTTTCCATTTGCACGATGGATTCACAGATCGCGCGAAATTCGGGGGCGGGATAGATCTCGAGACAGGGCTCGTAGCCCATCGTGATGACCACCTGGGACTGGCACTGGGCATCAAGCGCGTGACGATAGCGAGCCGGCACGGCAAGCCGTCCCTTCTCATCGACCGTGAGCTGATGTGATCCAGCGAACATCCAGAGCGATCCTCGATGGGACGGAATGAGGTTTCCCCACGATTCCCCACTTTCCTCCCGTTCGAGGGACTATAAACCACCCCATATCCCCCCGCAAGCCAAACCGACCCGTTTTTTCTTTGATTAACAAGACCTTACGTGACAAAGTACCATTGACTTGCTAGATCAATTAAAACAATAACTTATGCAAACTACTTAAAGTACTTTCGCATTTAGGCCCGTGACAGGTGCCGCCCGCGGAAGCCCCACGGGCGGGGGCGCGGCGACATCCTCCGTAGGGCGGCCCGTGGCCGCCGGGTTTGGCACCCGATCCAACGTTCAACTACGTCGGACGACGCGGCGCCGCCCATTTTTGTAGGGTGGGCAAAGCGGCTTCATCGCGTGCCCACGCGGCCCGTGGCCCGCGGCCGTCGGGGTTTGGCTACCGCAACGCGCGCCACCCGGCGAACAGGGCGCCGGCCAGCAACGCCACCGGCGCCAGCAGGGCGCCGCCGGGTGCCAGCGCCATCAGCAACACGCCGCTGATCAACAGGCTGCCTGCCAGCAGCGCCCAGCGCGTGCGCCGTCCATTGGTCTCAACGGCATCCAGCAGCGCCGCCTGCTGCCGCCGGGCCACGGCGCCGCCCAGACCTTCGCCGCGCTCCAGCTCGCGCAGGGTGCGTTCGGCGATGCGTGGCAGGGCCTGGGCCAGCACCGGCAACTGAAACTTGGCCTGCTGCGCCAGTGCCTGCGGGCTGAGGCGGTCGCGCATCCATTGCTCAAGAATGGGCTTGGCGGTTTTCCAAAGGTCCAGTTCGTCGTAGAGCTGGCGCCCCAGGCCTTCGACCTGCAGCAGGGTTTTTTGCAGCAGCACCAGTTGCGGCTGTACCTGGTAGTTGAAGCGCCGCGCCACCTGAAACAGCCGCAGCAGAAAGAAGCCGAACGAGATGTCCTTCAGCGGTCGCTGCCAGATCGGCTCGCAGATGGTGCGAATGGCGCCTTCAAACGCCTCGACGCTGGTGCCCTCCGGAATCCAGCCGCTCTCCACATGCAGCTCGGCCACGCGCCGGTAATCGCGGTTGAAGAAGGCCAGGAAGTTTTCGGCCAGATAGCGCTGATGATCCTGCGTGAGCTGGCCCACGATGCCGAAATCCACGGCCAGGTAGCTGGGCGCCGCCGGGTTGCGCGCATCCACGAAAATGTTGCCGGGGTGCATGTCGGCATGAAAAAAATTGTCGCGGAACGTCTGCTTGAAAAAGATCTCGACGCCGCGTTCGGCCAGCACCTGAAAGTCCACGCCCATGCCGCGCAGCCGGTCCAGCTCACGGATGGAAATGCCCTCGATGCGCTCCATCACCAGCACGTTGGGCCGGGTAAAGTCCCAGAACACGATGGGGTGATAAATGAGCGGGCTGCCCAGCCAGTTGCGCCGCAGCAGGCAGGCATTGGCGCCTTCGCGCATCAGGTCCAGCTCGTCGGTGAGGATGTGCTCAAACTCGGCGACGATGGCCAGCGGCCGCAGCCGCCGCGCCAGCGGTGACCACCGTTCGGCCCAGCGGGCCAGCGCGTACATGACCGCGATGTCTTCCGCCACCTTGGCCTCGATGCCCGGCCGCAGCACCTTGACCACCACCGGCATGCCCGGCGTGCCGTCGTCATTGCGCAACACCGCGCCGTGCACCTGGGCCACCGAGGCGGCCGCCATGGGCGCGTCTTCGAACGACGCAAACAACCCGTCCACCGGCTTGCCCAGGGCCTGTTCGATCAGCGCCCTGGCCTCGGCGCTGGGGAACGGCGGCACCCGGTCCTGCAGCTTGGCCAGTTCATCGGCAATGTCGTGCGGCACGATGTCGGGCCGGGTGGACAGCGCCTGCCCCAGCTTGATGAACACCGGGCCCAGGCCCTCCAGCGCCAGCCGCAGGCGCTCGCCGCGCGGGCGCGGGTCCTTCGACGGCGCGCCGCCCAGAAATTCCTTGAGTCCAAAGCGCCGGTAGGTGGCGTGAATGTGCCAGAGCCGCGCCAGCGCGCTCATGGCAGCAGGCTCCGCTCCAGACGCTGCAGCCGGGCTTCGAACCGGTCCACCGCGTCACGCAGCAGATCAACCTCGTCCTGCCACGCTTCAACATCGACCCGCCGCGGCAGGTCGCCCGATTCTTCCTGCAGAAATTCAGTGGTGTTCAGCGCCAGGGTGCTGAAGGTTTGCCGCCCCCATTGCAGGGCCGAGCGCATGAATCCGGCCGCACGATGCGCCAGCACATCGCCCAGCCAAGGCGCCAGCCACTCCTCCACGTCGGCGCCGACCAGATTCAACGCGGCGGCGAAGCGACGCAGCGTTTCGGCATCGCCGCGCACCTGCAAACCCTTGGCCGAAAACGGCTCGCCACGCGCCATCTCGGCACCGCGCGCCAGCAGCTCCACCGGGCTGCCGGTGAGCGTCACATCGGCGGGCGGATCCGGCTCGTCAACGCCCACGCGCACGCTGCCGCCCGGCAACATTTCAAGCAGAAGATGCCAGCCCAGCGGCGTGAGCTGCACCGCAATGCGCTTGCCCGCAAGCGGCGCCAGCGCGGCCTCGGCCTCCGGCTCAAGACGCAGATAGCGATTCAGCGCCACCTCGAGCGCGGCGGCCAGCGGCGCCGGCGTCACAGCTTGTACCCGCGATGCACGGCCACGATGCCGCCGGTGAGGTTGTACACCTGCACCCGCGAAAAGCCCGCCGCTTCCATCATGCCCTTGAGCGTGGCCTGGTCCGGATGCATGCGAATCGACTCGGCCAGATAGCGGTAAGAGTCGGCATCGCCCGCAACCATCTGGCCCAGCCTGGGCAGCACGCTGAACGAGTACGCGTCGTAAATCTTGGCGAGCGGCTTGGCCAGCGGCCTGGAAAACTCCAGCACGATGGCGCGGCCACCGGGTTTCAGGCAGCGCCACATCGAGCGCAGGCCGGCATCCTTGTCGGTGACGTTGCGCAGCCCGAAACCAATGGTGATGAGGTCGAAGCTCTCGTCGGCAAACGGCAGGCATTCGGCATTGGCCAGCACCGGCGGCACCTCGAGGCGCCCCTCGTCCAGCAGCCGCGTGCGCCCTTCGTTGAGCATCTCGGGGTTGATGTCGGACAGCACCGCCAAGCCCTTCGGCCCCACCTGTCGGGCAAAGGCACGCGTCAAATCGCCCGTGCCCCCCGCCACGTCCAGCACCCGCTCGCCGGCACGCACCGCGGCCAGATCGATGACAAAGCGCTTCCAGATGCGATGAATGCCCATCGACATCAGGTCGTTCATCACGTCGTACTTGGCCGCCACCGACGAAAACACACCGGCAACGCGCTTCTGTTTTTCGGCCAGCGGCACCTGCTGAAAGCCGAAGTGGGTCGTGCCGTCGGGCGGCTTGGAATTGTGGTCAGTCATGCCCGGATTGTAGCCGGGCCCGCGCGTGGCCAGCCCCCAAGCGAGCCGGCGCCCTGAACCACGCAGCTGAACCGCCGGCCCCGCACATCGTGTTGTTGCCCCTGCATGACACGGCGCGTCAGGCTGCGGCATCCTTAAACTGCACCCTTACGAACACGCGCGCGGCAGCCCGCCAGTGGACATGAATACACCCATGAAGCATTGCTACGTCAACACCACCGTACTCAATGAAGAGCCCATGGTGGCGGTACGCCCCGGCGCCCTGTCGGCCGAGGACTGCGCCTATCTGATCAAGGCCGCTCGCGGAGAACTGAAACGCGCCAAGGTGTCGCTCGACAGCGGCGCTGCCGAGCTGCCGGGCCGCACGGGCAGCAACGCCTGGCTGCGTTACCAGGACGACCCCACGGTGCAGCGCATCGGGCAGACCATCGCCGACTGGATTGGCATACCGCTTGCCAACGCCGAGGCCATACAGGTCATTCACTACGGGCCCGAGCAGAAATATGGCGCCCACTTCGACGCCTATGACCTGCATACCGAAAAGGGGCGGCGCTGCTGCGCACGGGGAGGGCAGCGTCTGGTGACCTGCCTGATCTACCTCGATGACGTTGCGGCCGGCGGCAGCACCAGCTTCCCCAAACTGGGGCTTACGGTGCCGGCGGAAAAGGGAAAGATGCTGATCTTCCACAATGTGGATCGAGCGGACTACACCAAGGCCCATCCGCTCAGCCTGCACGGCGGCGACCCGGTGCTGGACGGCGAAAAGTGGGCCTGCAACATCTGGTTCCACGAGCGGGCCATGAGCGCGGCCGCCGAATTCCCACCGCTCAAGGCCAGGGCATCGCCGGCCCTCACCCCCGACGCGCCCCGCACCAGCTGTATCGTCTCGAATCGCTCGGCCGAACAGTTTGAGCAGGTCGCCGCCCGGCTGGCACCCCGTCTGCAACAGCAGGCCCGTTCCACCCTGCTGCTGTACTGGGACACCTTCGGCAACACGCCCGACTACGACACCCGTGGCTACGGCCGGGTCGTGCAGCTCATCGACCGCAAGCTGCTCAACGCCGTCTCAAACAAGCGCAAGCTCGGCGAAGCGGTTGCCGCTGCCGGCTTGCATCACCTGTGCCCGCCGACCTTCAGCAGCGTCTCCGACGCCCTCGCCAGCGGTCTTGCGCCCAAATTGTGGTTCGTCAAAAACCCCTACGGAACCGGCGGCAAGGGCATGTCGTGTGTGCCCCACGCGGCGCTCGCCGGGCTGGAACTTCCCCAGCACGCCATCCTCCAGGCAGGCGCGCAAAACCTGCACACCCTGAACGGCAAGAAGTACACCATCCGCGCCTACGTATTGGTTTGGAACCAGCTGTATTTCGTCTATCCCAATGGCGTCGTCATTGTTCACGCGCCGGACTACGATGAAGCCAGCCCCGACGCCGATGTGCAGATCAACCACGCCGGCTACATGAATCCGGCGTCGGGCGTGGTGATGAAAAGCCTCAGCGATATCGGACTGGCCGACGACGTGACGCAACGCGCCCACCAGACCATGACCGCGCTGCAGCCGGTGCTTGCCAACCTGATCCGGGCGTCCAGCCCAGAGGCTTACGTCATCCTCGGCGTCGACTTTCTGCGGCAACAGGACGGGGCGCTGCAATTGATCGAGATCAACGCCTTCCCCAACTTCACCCACACCGCGCACATCAATCAAACGGTCAATGTCCCCATGCTCACCGCAGCGCTGGGCATGATGCTGGAGGGCGGCGAGCCCCCGGCGGCCAAGGCCGGCGCAGCCACGACGGTCGCGAAGGTCACGGCACCCACTGCTTCGCCGGCCCCAGCGCCTTCAGGCTGATCACGTCGCGATCGCGGCTCATCCCGGCCTCGGCAAGCCGGGCCTCGTAGCGCGCCCAGTTGGCCTCGTAATCCCTGGCCAGGCGGTCGAGCACCGCCCAACTGAACAGCCCGGTGTGGTGCCCGTCATCGAACACCAGCTTCACCGCATAGCGGCCCACCGGCTCGACCCGCGCCACATTCACCGTCCGCTTGCCCCCCACCAGCAGCGGCTCACTGCGGCCATGCCCCCAAAGTTCGGCGCTGGGCGAAAACACCCGCAGGTACTCCAGCGGCAACGCCGCATGGCGACCGTCTGCAAAGGTCACTTCCAGCGTCCGGCTGGCCCTGCGCAGCTTCAGCGCTTTCACATTCACCATGCTGCAGATTGTAGGCGGCCTGCGCGCCCGGCTCGGTGACAAACGTTACGAGATGCGCCGGGGCGAAGCCCACGTGCAGCCTCGCGTGCCCTATAAACTTGCCCGGCAACGGACGCACCTTCACCCCACACCAGACGAGACCCCATGGGCAACCGCTTATCAAAAATCGCCACCCGCACCGGTGACACCGGCACCACCGGCCTGGCCACCGGCGACCGCCTGCCCAAGCACGACCTGCGCGTGCACGCCATGGGCGAGGTGGACGAACTCAACTGCGTGATCGGGCTGATCCTGACCCACCCACTGCCCGAGGCCATTCACCAGCGGCTCACCGCGACACAGCAAGAGCTGTTCAACCTGGGCGGCGAACTGGCCATGCCCGGCCATGAACTGGTGAAAGACGCCCACGTGCTGGCGCTGGACGAGGGGCTGGAACGGCTCAACGCCACCCTGCCCCCGCTGAAAGACTTCATCATGCCCGGCGGCAGCCCGGCCTGCGCCCATGCCCATCTGGGTCGCGCCGTGGCCCGGCGTGCCGAACGCGCCCTGTGGACCCTGCACGCCCAGGCGCCCCTCAACGCCAACCCCATGCGCTATCTCAACCGCCTGTCGGACTACCTCTTCGTCGTCGCGCGGGTGCTGGGCCTCGGCATCGCCGAAGTGCAGTGGGACCATCGCTGAGCTTGCCCACGCCGTGGAAGGCCGCATCACGTGACGAGGGTGGCGGCCACGGGCCGCCCTACGGAGCGTGTCGCCACCCCGCCCCCCGCACCACCCCGCAGTTTGCCTCGTAGGGCGGGCCGCGCCCGCCGTGCAAGGTCCGATCAAGCGCCAAACGCGACGGCCACGGGCCGCCCTACGGAGCGTGTCGCCACCCCGCCCCCCGCACCACCCCGCAGTTTGCCTCGTAGCGGGCCGCGCCCGCCGTGCAAGGCCCCATCAAGCGCCAAAAGCGACGGCCACGGGCCGCCCTACGGAGCGTGTCGCCCCCCGGCCCCGCACCAGCCCGCGATTTGCCTCGTAGGGCGGGCCGCGCCCGCCGTGCAAGGCCGCATCAAACGCCAAACGCGGCGGCCACGGGCCGCCCCCGG
>PAKU01000024.1 GCA_002706265.1 Polycyclovorans sp.
CCCAGACGCAAGGCTCAGCTGCTTCATCAGGATCAGACTCTCAATAGGTCATCGAAGAAGCGAGAATTGTCCCATGGGGCGGGGTTTTTCAGATGATCCCTAAGCGGTCCAGCTTGGCCGCTGATCCACGCCGAAGTCGCCACAAATTGCAAAGCGTCGGATACTAGGTTCCTAAATCTTGGGGGATGCGCTCGAATGATCCAGACACTTGCGGCTGTAGTGCTTGTTACCGTCATTAGCACCGGCATGGCAGCGGGATCCGAGGCCCGTTTGAAACATTCCGAGTTTCGTGAGTCGGTGCAGGCCGAAGTGGCCGTGAGTGGCTCGGTACTGGTTGGGGCTCACAGCACTGATATCGCATCCGGACGGGATGTTGGACGGATTAAGATCCCATCGTTTGCAGGCAACTCATCGGAGGTCTGTCTGTCGGTGGTGACCCGAGACGGTGTGTACATGGCCCGAAACACGTACGTGCTTCCGAACGATGAGTCTCAAGCCCCAGTTGCACTGCCTTACACGCACTCAAAGAGCCTGAAGCTTCTTTCTAACTACAATCAGGATCAGGTGGCGATCAGTGTTTTGGAGGGTGATTGCGACGCCCCAGAAAAGCGCGTCATCCTTCCCGCTCAGTCGCCTGATGCAACGGACTCGATTTTTTTGATGGTCAATGGGCTCGGTGCCACGGATGTTTTTGTGCGGCTTGGGCCATCGCTTGATGAAAGCACATGCAAGCCATTGATCGACGATAAGAGCGTGGTTTTTGATTTTCTCTGCGAGATTGCATTACCCGATGCCGAGGCCAGTGGCCATCATGAATTACTGATTGGCAGGGAGCGCTTTGGCCGGGAGCTTCCCGAAGCCAAGATGCTGCTCTACGTCGGCCTCAATTGACCAACCGTCAGGGCCTTCGACTGTGCGACTTATGAAAGGGACTGGTGGGTCGCTTCGGACGGCTGAGCAGGCATGGTTTTCTTTGCAGTCTTGGGTGGTTCGGCTACTGGTTCCGCTCACCGTGCTCGCATTCGTAATTGTTGGGCTGTGGGTGCTTGCGATAGGCTCAACTTGGTCATTCGGCGTGCGCGCGCTTACCGCGAGCGTAATTGTCGACGTACCTGAGAGCACTGAGGTTAGATGGGATCTCTCCGGCGCTGTGCTGTGTGTTCGCACTCCCATTGAAGCGGATGCAGCACTTGAACCAATTACTGATACGGCTGAGCGCGCGGCCTTGTGCGGCTCCCGACGCCAACTTGCGTACCGGGTTGCGACCACGAGCGAACTTACGGGTGTCGTGGGATCTGAGCCTGCTGCTGCCGATCAAGATTTGGGCTACACCACCGCCAACTTTGCAGTTCTCGATCAACGGCGTTTGGTAATTGCACTGACGCCAAAAAACCCAAGCGGGATCGCGATGCGAGTCGACGACATCGACCGCACCATTGGGCTGATCAAGCAACCGATCATGATCGTGTTTGACCTAGATGGCGTCCGACGGGATCGGCTGTTTCCCTATCTAGGTGCACTACGTATCGGCGACGACGTATCGCCCAACGCCAGAGCACTACTCGAATCTGGCGAGATCCAAATCTATCGATCCGCTGGCGATACAGTTGGCGGGCGAGCGCTGGTTGCCTCAGTAGAGCTGATGTTGGGCGATACCATTAGGCTCGACGCCGAAACGCAAAAGGGTGAGCCCCGCTTTCCACGCGGATTTATACGCGTGGGTCCGGCAAGAGGGGGCGAGCGGCTCTTGATGGACCTGATCGGCTACGGCATCGCGGAGCAGATCAAAGTCGACCGATACGGTGAAGCCGGATTTTCGATGAAGCCGAGCCGCTGGGCGCGACTAACTAACTCAGATCCTTTCGTACTGGTCACACTGATCATGGTGGGTCTGCTATCGCTGCTGGCGAGTCTGGCGGGTTCCAGATCCCTGATCATGGCCCATTCTTCGCCATCAGTAGCTGATGACGGGGCGCCCTAGATGTCTTGGATCCTGCAAAACAAATGCCTTCATCCTCTGACTAAGGCGACGACGGCGGTTTTCATTTTCTTCGCCACGTCCGTCGCTCAAGCATCTGCTGGACAAGCCGTGGTTACCAAGCCCGGCGAGAGTACGCTGGAGGTCGGTCAGGCGCTGATCACCAATCACGCAGGTCGCTGTTTGGCGATACTGCCGATGCACGTTGCGGAGGAGGCACTAGCGCCGACGCTTCGCTACTTGGGCACACAGCGCGCGATTCTTGGTGCCATCGAAGAGCTCCAAGACCTTGGCGACGACCTGGCAGTTGGGCTGGTCCGTGGCGAAATCGAACGCAACTGCGGGCATGGGATTGGCGGATTCAGCCGGGCCGTCAATTCGCGGCTGGCAGAATCCAACCAAGGTTCGCTGAGAACGGTAAACGGCGATGGCAGTTTCGGTTACTTCCCGGTGTCCTGGATCGATGACGACCGAGAACTCTACATACGTATCGTGCCCACGATGGCCAACCAGCCAATTCGCAAGGGCATGAGTGGGAGCCTGCTTATGTCGGCTTCTCAGGTGCCAGTTGGCATGCTGCTAAACGTCAGCACACGGTCGGGCGTGGGAACAGTGATGCGTATCGACCGATTGTTGGAACGTGTCGAGCGGTCCGGCACGTCTAAGCCAATCGGAGCCAACCCCCAAGCATCCCTTGCGACCACGCCTTCATCAGGCACGCCGACAGCGCAGACAGCTCAGTTCAAAATTGTGAGTTGGTCCGCGCCTTCTGCGGGGCCTGAGCATGGAACTGAGAAACTTAATTCACTGACTGAGGGTGACGGATACTGGTTGACCGAAGCCAATCACCAGCGAGTTACGCTTGAGTTGGAATTGCCCGTCACGAAGCTCACCCGCCTGATCAGCTTCGACGTCAGCGGCTTACCCCCTGAACAGCAGCCCGTGTCCGCCGAGGTGCTGGTCTCGTCGGGCGAAGCAGGCCGTTATCGCAGCGCCTGGGGTGGCGCATTGAAGTTTGACGAGGGTGGTCGTCACCGCGTCGAGTTCGGCGAATCTTCGGTCAAGGGTGTGAAACTGGTGCTGTACCCACAAAAAAGCCCCACGGGGCATCACCCGGTGGGGCTGAAATCAATTGTAATCGGACCTTAATTACCTAAGCCGGGCAGTTCCGATAAACCTATGTCCTTCGCTGGTGGACACAGGCCCAGTCAACACGGCATCGTCCTTAAGGGTCAATTCGCCAGTAATGTAGTTGTAAGGCGCACTGAACATCATTTGCAAGCCAAGAACCTCAAAAGTTCCCCCTGCACCGCCTCTGTAGTCATTGCTCAATGCACCATTAACGCCTGAAGCTGACGACGTTTTTTTTGAAAGGGTCAGCGTGAGCAGTTGCCGATTTTCGGCCAGATATTTTGTGGTGAGTTCTTGAATCGTCTTCGATGCCGAAGTGTCAACTGACAGGGTAATCACCAAACTGTTGACCGATCCGATCGCATGGTTCAGCGCTCGAGCGCGGAGCAGGCTGTCGCTGCTTGCAAGCCCCGCTTCGACTGCGATGTCACGGTACAAGCTGTTCTCTCCCGCCACCATGGCGTCAAACGCGGCGAGCCGGAGATTCCGGTCAGGCCCGTCCATCACCCCTTTGAGCTCTTCGATTTCCTTTGACTGGGCCCGAGCAGCCTCAAGCAGCTCGGCAGCTGACTGCGCGGAGACAATCGATGGCGATAGCGACAGTGCGGCGAAGAGAATCAAAGGGACACTGAAATTCATGACAATTCCTTTACTAAAAGAAGATTCTGTAATTGATATTGAGGTAGAAGCGGATGATGACGTGCATCGCCTCAGCGTGCACGGTAACTCGGGTGTATCCACGTGAAGTTTCAAGAATGAAAGACCTACAAACAGAGTGAAATCCATGAGCTCGTCAATGCTGTTGCTGGGACTTCTCTTCGTTTTTTCGCGATCTATTTCCCCGTGAAATGGATAGTGAACTGGCTCCTCGGCGGGTCGAAGTGAGCAGCCTCCGCAGCGAAAGAAGCTGACCTATGAAATGCCTATCGCTTTGAAGGCGGCATCGACGGGGTCAGCATAGAAGCTCACCTGGAACTTGCCGAAAAGCTCGCCGGGGACTGTTGGGATGGCGCCCACGCTGGCCATCGGCATCAGCACGCGCTTGGCACCCGCATCTAGAGCCATTTGCAAGCAATTGGCCAGATTGTCGACCGGTGTGATGTTTCCGCCGAGGCTCATGTCACCCAGGATCACCAGCTGTTGTTGCACCGGGCGGTTCACAAGGCCTGAACACAGAGCAATGAAGCTCGCCAACGTCAGCGCCCGTGGTGCGCCACTGTTGTGTAGTTCAACCAAGTGCAGGTGATAGTCGTGTTCGTTGACCTTGCTCCCCGCACTGACTCGATTGGCGTTGGCCTTGAGGAAGTCGAATCCGACCTTGAGCGCCTCTTTGGCTTGGGAACTGGACCCAAGACCTGAGGTACTGAGCTTTCCGCCGCCTGTCGTGACCTGTGTCTCGATGCGATACAAGCCCAGGTGTCCGTTTGATCCTGTAGTGATCAGGTGCAGCACACCGGGCTTAGACGGCGCATCGGGAATCAGCCCGCCACCGCCCTGCTCGGCCACCAGCACATAGCGCTCTTCATCGGTCTCATGGTCGACGTAGCTGAAGTTCACGTCGTAGAACTCCATGCCGCCGATCTTCTTGAGCTGCTCCTTCACCCGGCGGCGCACCTCCAGCGCGTACTCCAGGCAGCGCTGTACGGCCTCCCTGTCGAACTTGCCATGTGGGTAAAGCAACTTCAGCAGCCCCGACGTGGTCCGCCGCACTGCGATGGTGTCGCGCTGGTTCAAGTCCTTGCCAAGCCGGAAATACTTGTCGATGGCATCCGCAAAATTGCGCTTGCGCATCTCGCGAAGGTACTCGGCCAGATAGTCAGTGATGAGGCCGTAGTGATCCGTGAAGAACTCCGGACGCATCTTGGGGATCTCCCAGCCTGGGATGTAGGCATGGAAGCGATCAAAGAATGCCGTGTCGATCATCGCAGCCGGGAACGGCGCCAGCAGGTGGCTGGTCTTCACCAGCGTTTCCACCGGCTGATTGATGTTGCCAATGAACATCATGCTGGCGGATGCCGAGATGGCATCGCGGCCCCGTGCGAACGAGCCGGAGGCCATGTAGTCCTTCATGATTTGGACGCCGTCCTTGTCCTTGAAGGTGATGCCTGCGACCTCGTCAAAGGCCACGACATCCCACATTCCTACCAGTCCGACGATGCGCCGCGCCATGTTGTAGAACAGGTTGGCCACCGTCGTTTGGCCGCCAGAGATCAGGATGCTATTGGGGCTGACCTCCTTGTAGATGTGGCTCTTTCCGGTACCACGCGGTCCCAGCTCGCAACTGTTGTAGTTGTTCTCCACATACCCAACCATGCGCGCCAGCAGGTGCCAGCAAGCGCGGCGATCAAGATTGGCTGGCTCCATGCCCGTGGATCGCAGCAGCACGTCGATCCACTCATCTTCGGTGAAGGCATTCCGTGCCTTCATGAGCCCGTCCATGTCCATGTTCGGCATCTGGATCGGCTTGAGTTCGGTCACCACGAACGGCGAGGTCTTGGAGCCCTCGTCGAAGACATAGGCCAGCGTCACGATGCACCAGATGCCCCCCGCCAGCAGCTTCTCGAACTCGCGTACGTAGCGGTCGTGGATCTCGGCGTCTTTCACGCCCAAGTTATGGAACAGCGCCTGGTAGACATCCTTTTTGTCGTTCAGCGTCACCGACACCTTGTCGATGATCTTGAAGCTGCCCCGTTCCTTGATGCGGCTCTTCACTTTCTCCGCTTCATCGGGGCGCACATAGTTTTCGGCCAGGATCTTTTTAACGGTCTCCATGCCCGCGTCAATGACCGTTTGGTCATCAGACGCGCAGTACATGCCGAGTAGGTACTCCAGCACGTACACAGGCACGTTGGCGCCCTCTTTGAGACGCTTGGTGAGGTCCTTGCGGACCACGCGACCGGCAAAGTGCTCGTTGAGCAGCCGATCGAGATCGCGCGGCTGAATTTCAGAAGTCAAAGTCATTGGTAAACGCCAAGTCGATTTTCACTTCGGTGCGCATCAACTCCACCGTTGTGTCGGCATCCGAGATCACCAGGTGATGGGTGTCGGATCGGTTAAAGGGTCCTGCGGTGAGATTGAGGCTCACGGTCCGCTGGCGTTGGCCAAGATCCTCGGCCTCACTATCCAGCGTCAGGTGCTCGATGTTTGAGATCGGCTTGTTGCCGGGTCCGTAGAGGCCCACCCGAATCGCGACAGGCTTGACGCGCTCACTCACCGCCTCGGCCTGCAACAGCGTAAAGGCATAACGGTTGGTGGTGACGCGGAAGTTACTGCCCAGCACCGTGACCCCGGCCTTGCGGATCTCAGTCGCCTTGGCCTTTGCGCCGCGCTGTTGGCGCACGGTGATGACCGGCACTACCACCTCCTGTAAAGCGGCGCCGCCATGGACAAAGCGCGCACCGCCGACGAAGTGGAAGCGTGCGACACCCTTGGGCAGCCAAAACATCATGTCGTCGTCGCACCCTGCTGTGTTGCGCACATGGCCCGTGTGGGCCTGCGGTACGGTGGGCAAGCCCCTGCCAATCAGGTAGCGCTTCTTGGCCACTACAGTGCCACCGGGCTTCTGGGCGAGCGCGTTTTTGTCCAGCGCCTCCAGGTCACTTTCCTGGAAGAGAAACCCATGATCTGCCGTCACCAGCACATGATGGCCGTTGAGATTGTTGATGATACGGCTGACGATCTGGTCCAGCTCGTCGATGGCTTTCCGGCAGGCCGAAAATGTCTCGCTCTCGGTGCTGGCGGTGTCGCCAATCGCGTCGATTTTGTTGTGGTAGACGTAGATCACGGAGGCATCCTTCACCGCCTCACGCCCCTGCGCCTTGTTCATCGCGAGGAAGTCTTCAGCCCTCAGCGCCAGCCCGTCGTGCTTGCTCAGCAGGCGGGAACGCTGATCTATGCCCTCAGTTGACTGTCCGTCAGCCAGCACCAAGCCCTTGTCGTTGTAGCTGAGGGCCTCATGCGGCAGCAGGCTCGCCATGCCCAGCTTGGTGTATGACGGCAACACACCCAATTGGGCCGACAGCGTTGCCAAAAACCGGTTTTTGCCGTTGAGCTGTTGTGACAGCTCCTCCGCCACCTCATAGCGAAGCGCATCGCTGATCACCACGAACACCCGGCGATCCGCATCGCCTGACAAATACTTCAGCACCTCGCGTGCAAAGAACGCCTGCTGAGGCGGCAGCCCCTCAACTTGCCAATGCTCCAGCAGTCCGCCTTCAATGAAGCCATCCCACCGCTGCGCCAAGGGCTGCAAGAATCGGTTGAGGTACCAGTCCTCAACCTTTTGACCCACGGCCTGCAAGGTATCGGCGCCGCGTTGATCCACCACATCAGCATGCTCGTGATACTGGCGGTAGAGCTGATCCAATTCGAACAGCTCGTCGGTGTAGCGCTTTACGCATTCGGCCGCCGACGAAAACCTCAAGCTGGCTGGTAGCGGCTGACATAGCTCGAAGAAACGCATCGCTGTTTGCGCAGCCAGGTAATAAGCGTTCCAGGTCTTGCGCGGCGCTTCTGGTGTATCCGGCCAACGAGGGTTGGCCCAGTAACCATCTAGACGCTGCGTCATCACTGCTCTCAGCTCATGGGTCACCACGTCGCTGCTGTCATTCAGCAGCGCCGAGCGAATGCGGTCCGCCAACTGTCGCTCCACCGCGATAAAGCTCATGCACACGGCCAGGCGGCTCAGGGGCACGTCCGCCAGAAGATCCGATACATTCAGCTCGCGGCCCACCCGAGACGAAAGCACGTCGTAGGCCCCCTGCCGCAAGGTGCTGTCACGCCACTGAGACAGAAATACACACACCGTCGCCGCTTTAGGCCCGGTCAATAGCAGTGGCTTCAAGGGCACGGGCAGCGACGAGCCAAAAGCTGCTCCCAGATCGGTCACCAGCAGGTGCAGCAGCAGATTCCAGAGCTTCGGCTCAACCGCGCTGTAGCCGAAAGTCGCTTTTGCAAAGGCCCAAAACGGTACTTCTAATCCGAGTTTTTGAATTGCTAAGAAGGCTGCGCAACCTTCAGGCTCGGCGCCTTCGTCGAGCGCGGCGAGAGAGCTGAAGAGTGCCGAGAACACATGAAATACATCCGGCTGCTCAGCCCTCACCGCAACCGCCAGCATCTTCAGGTCTATGGCGGGCTCAAGATCATCCGGCTGTAGCCAACGTTGCAGGCGCTCCACCCGCTCCTGACTGGCGAGAAAGCGAGCCCGCGCCTTCAAGTGGTCGCGTAGATGCTGGTTCTTCAGGCCCAAATCCTGAATCAGCATGGCGGTAGCGTCCGCCTCAAATCGGGCGGCATATAGGCGCACATCCAGTAGCCAGTCGGACTCGACGGGCGGTGGCGGCTGGCTGTCGTAAATCACAAAGGGTTGTTTCGGCGCGTCCAGCTCAATCCGGCGCTTCAATGCAAAGGCAGATTCCTGTGCAAGGGAGACAATCTCAATTCCTTCTAAATCTATCTCTAACGCGATCTCGGAAAGCTCTGCATCCGGGTCTGACCACCAGACAACGCGATTGCCCCCAACCAGCAACGACGTGAGTCCTGCCTTGATTCTCTCTACTTGCCCTTGGCTCTGCGGCTGTGGCATCAGGACTCCCCGTATTGTTCAAGCGTCTGCCGAAGCAGCTCGATGGCTTTTGTCCGTTCTACCGGCTTCATCAGCCGCATGTTGTGTAGCCTCCGCCGCACGGCGGGAAGTCGTTCCCGCTTGAGATCACCTCGTGGAGCGGCAAATCTATTAAACAAGTTCGTTGAAGTAAACCTCTGACGTTTCAGAATCAAAATTGATCGATGCAGAAGCATTGGAAAATTGTCCAAACGACCATAAAGCACGGCGAGTCATCAACGCTTCTTTAGCAATGTCATACGATTCTCCCGGGAGTAGCGAACTGGGCTGCACCCATGCTTGCAAAGCTCGAGACACACTATTCTCAACCAGCTCAGCATACCCACTCTGCTCTTGACCAGATACATTGTGAAACGCGATAAGGGCCTCGGCTACTTTATCTTTATCCGGAATGGATCCGATAATCTGGGCAATCATCTTGGATCCCATATCAAGTTCTAAATATTTTATTTCTTTATCACCCTTAACGAATATAGCCAGGCCAAGTCTTGCAAATAGCAAACTCCCGAGCAGCCACAATTCTGAGTCACCCACAGCTCGGTCTAGTGATCTTCGGTAAATATCTGGAGCATGGTGCCGAAGCTCCGACGCCGTTTTTGAGAGGTTGCTTCGAAAGCCGTATCGCAATGAGTCGTTCTTGATCAAGCTTGAACGCGCAGTCGACAACACTAAAGCTCCGATTCCTAGCTCCCTCAGTGCCGCAGCACGTTCTCTAGTGAATTGAGCATACATACCAACGTTGCCGTCTTGAATGTGAATTGACTGCGCTGCGGTCAAATCATCAATCTCAGCTCCATTGGTAAATTCGGTTTCAACAAACGTCTTCAGCGCATCGCGACGCACAGATATTTTGGAAGAATTAATAGCGGCAATCGCATTGCTCTCAACGAATCTGTTCCAGCACAATGAAGCGGCGCGATTTTTTGCCACGCCCTCAAGCGCCGCCGCAACAGCTTCGAATGCGTCGATTAGCTTAGAGTATGAAGTCTGTAGCGCTGAAACCTCCGGTGGCAGGCCCGGCTCGTCAAGAGACGCGGTAATTTCTGCCAAGTCATCCCAACAGCTTTGGTAATAAAAGGAAAGTGGCCCAATAGCAACGTCCTTCCTGAGTGCCATGGCCCATTCTGGCGGCGATGGATCGTCGAGTTGACTTAGGCGCCCAGCCCGGAAAAATGCTTCGATATTATCATTAACCGATTCGGCTGCCACTAACAAAAGGGAGACTTCTTTTGAAAGCATCCAAAAGCATTCGTGGATATCGGATACGTCCGCATTGACGCTTGAAAAAAGTTCGTGATTTGCCTGCATTGTAGAGAGCTTTGCGGTCATTATTGAATTCTCCTCTGCCCTCGAGGAAATCACAACAGCTACCCAAGCGACCGCCACTCCAACGGGTATGCCAACAAGCACAGACAATAACGCAACCGCCTCGCCAATTTTGGAAGGATACAATCCGTCAGTTAACTTCGTCGATCCATCAGTCAAAGGATAAACAAAAACAAATGAAAGTGATATGACTGCGAAAAGAGAGAATATAAGGACCCCCAAGAACTGCCAAAGTGGCCTGGTTCGCGTTAATGGTTCTGTCCTTTTCTTGCTTCCCTTCGCTTGTTTACTCACTAGCTTCGCCTCCCGTCACCGCCTTCACCTCCGCCAGCAAATCCCCGAACTTGCCGTAGTTGATCTTCACGCCGTCATCCAGATCCAGGGTGATGCGCTGGTCGGCATAGTGGCGGAGTTTTTCGTCGAAGCTGCGGAGTTCTTCGAGCTGTTTGGCGAGTTTTTCTTTTTGCTTGCGCAGGGTCTTTTGCTGCGCGCTGCTGGTGGTGCTGGTGATGTCGTCTTCCAGCTTGTCGATGCGGGCTTGCATGCGGGACTGGAGGGGGACGACGTATTCCATACGCATGCGGGAGAGTGTGCCGGCATTGTAGCGGTGCAGGTACACGAGGGCTTCGAAGGCTTTGTGTTTGCCGGAGCTGAACAGCCAGTAGATGGGCCGCTTTTTGTAGGTTTGCAGGTGGTCTTTGTAGAAGTCGCGGCTGAGGTAGCGGCGGATGGTGTCGTCGGCGGATTCGCTGGCTTTTTGCCCCAAGGATTCGGCGAGCCAGGCCATGTTTTCGGCTTCTGTGTCTTCGCTCCAGACAACGCGGACGAACTCGCGGATGCGGTTGGCGCCGTCGTCGTCGAACCAGGCTTCGTCAGTAATGGGGACGATGCCATCGTCGTCGGCCGGAAAGGTTTCGTAGCGGCTGGGGTCGAATCCTTCGTTGCCAGCGTGTGCGTAGATCAGGCCGGGGGCGTCGAGGCTGTAGCGGCCCATCATGCAGCCTATGGAATATGAGACCAAATCAATACTGGATTCCGCTCTATATTTCTCAGCCACATCACTGCTGTTCCGGTGGCCATACCGAAAAGTCGTGTTGCACTGAAGCGAGATATCTTGGCGATCTAACTCAAATACACTCGTCAGCCCGAGTCCAAGTTTGCGCAATATTGAATTGCTTATCGATTCCTCAAGAAGCAGTGCGCGGTCAGTTAGTTCAGAGCCGGCCGCCAATAGCGCACTGAAGGAATGAGAGATCAACCTATCGTCACTCGATAAAATTGGAGGTGCGTCGAAATTCATCGACACCTCAAATGAGTTGACGTCAGCTTTGTGAAGTTCAACCAATTCCTCAACATTTTGGGATGACTCTTTGGGAATTGGTATATCTGGGATCGCCTTCACTACTTGAGGCGTCAAATTGAGCGTTGGATTAAGAAGGCTGAACATAAACTTGCAGACGGAGCTGTTCAGCAATGCCATTACATCTGCAGATGTTTCACCGTCGTTACTGAAAAGTGCGAGACCGGCAGAATCGAATGAAAACCCCTCTGGATAAAGCCTGAAGCTGGGCGGCCCCGAAGAGATTTTCGACCAGCCAATCATTTTCCGCCAAAAAAGCTCCTTGCCGTCATGCCTGAAACCCGCCTTAGTTTCCATCTCAGCGATATGAGTCGGACTATATTTGAGGACATCATCCTGATTCCCATACCACTTTTGGAACTCCCCTCCTTTGTTATGAGGCGAGTAGCGCCAGCCTCGGTGATCGCCTGAACGGCGGATTTCACTGACATTGACTTCGTGCCATTTAAGGATGAAGGTTGCATTTTCGCCTGTCGAAATCCCAGCACGAACCTGGTATCGCTCCCCTAGACACGGATATGACGCAAACGCAGCAATAATCTCAGAAGGTGCCCAATAGGCTAAAGGGCTTCCTGGAATCTTCTTGAAATCATCCTGCGCGGCGGCGTCAAAGCGGTTCTGATCGGTGCGCAGGGCTTCGGCCTTGGCGGGTTCATTGCCGTCAACAAGCCGAAAGAACACAGGCCGGAAGCCGCCGACGTGCCGGGGCTGCAATACAAAGGCGGTGGTCTGCACGACTTCGCCGGAGATCTCGCTGAAGGCCCGAGCGCCCAGATGCGCCATTGTGCTGATACTGCGATCTTCGAGCAGCCTCGTCCGCATGTCCTCGAAGCTGGACAGAAACATCCAGCTCTGCATCGTGACCATGCTGTTGAAGCCAGCCGGTTTGCTCCAGCCGAAACCGCGTTCGATGAACATAGCAAACAGATCCGATTTGCTGGCCGGGAATGTCTTCTTGGCCCAAGCCTTGAGGTCGGCATTCATACCTTTGCCGCCCATATACGGCGGATTCGCCACCACCGCATCAAATTGCTTGGCCAGCACCTCCGCCTGCGCCACCAGCCGTAGCAGCGTCTCCGCCACATCGCGGCCTAACATGTCACCGCCGTCCCGCACGGCATCCAGCTCCAGCCGCAAGTCCGGCAAGGCACTCGCCAGTTCATCGGGAATCTGAATCAGCGAGCCAAAGGTCTTGGCCTGCTCGAAGGTCTCCACAAGCAGGCTAACTGCGGAGTAGTCAACCTGCGGCGAGTTCAGCGCACTGTGCAAGTCCGCGCTCCCTTCTTTCGTCTCCTGCAAAGCCAGTACATTGAACGCCACCGGCTGCCCAAACAGTCGCCGATCGTCCGCCCGCGCCTTCATCAACAGGGCAAAACCGGCGAGCTGGGCCGCGCGGTCGTCGATGTCCAGGCCGTAGAGGTTCTTTTCCAGAATCAGCCGGGGGATGTCCTGCCGGCGGTAGCCACGTTCGAGGTAGATGTCACGCAGCAGGTCGTAGGCTTCCACCAGGATGTGGCCGGAGCCGCAGGCCGGGTCGAGCAGCGTGAGGGATTCGGGATTGAGTGTGGCGCCGTCCTCATTGATGCGGGCCTGGATGAGCGCGTCGAGCTGGGCGTTGACTTCATCCGTCTGCTCGGCGGGTTTTATGTAGTACTCCCATTTGGTCGCGAGTGTACTGGTGGGGTTGGCCATTAGCCACAGGCGGCCGAGGCTGTTCTGCACCAGGTATTTGACGATCCAGTTGGGGGTGAAGAGCTGGGTAGCGGCGGGGATGTCCTCGCTTTTCACCACCTTGCCGATGACCTGATCCTTTTTCTCGCTGATGTAGAACTGGTAGAGCCAGCCGATGATTTCGACGTCCTGCCAGTCGGCCTCATCGATGGCGGTGACGAGCTTGCCCAGGATGGAATCGGTGCGCAGCAGGCCGTCGGGCAGCAGCAGCTCGGTGGCGTCGTCCAGCGATTCGAACAGGAAGGGCATGGCCTTGTGCAAGGCGTGGCACTGGGCCAGCAGCACTTCGCGGTACAGCTCTTCATCGCGGTTGCCGGCGAGCTTGAGATCCAGCGCGCGGCTGCGGTCGAGGCCGGGCAGTTCCAGCTCATTAATGTGATCGAGGATCTCGGGCTGGGTGTGGCCGGTGGCCTGGTTGGCCGGGTGGCTGAGCACCCGGTAGCCGTGGTCCAGAAAGCCGTGCAGCTCCATGTAGCGGATGGCCACCAGACGGTTGAACCAGGTGTAGGCCATGGCATCCATCACCTGGGCAAAGCCGTGGTCTTTGATGCGGGTCTGAAGTTGACCGCGCAGCCCCGACCAATTGGAGGGATACGCCTGGCCGTCAATCAGCAGCACGTCCCCGGTTTGCTGCACCGTGGCAGGCCGCGCCGGGTCCAGCCCCAGCCGCTGGGCGCGCTGGGTGACGGCGGCGATGAAGTCCTTGCGGGCTTGGGGGGCGTATTTCTTGAGTGCGGATTTGTTCATTCTGGTAGTGCCTGAATGCAGCGCCCGGCAGCCTGACGAAAGGCGGCGAGGATGTCGGGGAAATTGGCTGGGGCTGCTTCAAACAGCAGCGGCCGGATATTGATGTCGTATTGATCACGCAGGCCCTCGTCGATGACGATGGACTTCAGTGCGGCTTGTAGCGCAGCCCTTGGATTGGCGTGGAGGGCAAAGTCTTCGGCGCGATTGCCGGTGCTGATTTCTTCGGCCACCACGTCCGGAAATATCGCGGTTGCCTCGTCAATGGCCTGCGGCGCATGGCTGACGATGGCGTGGGTGTCGTGCAGGTGGCGGATGAGGCTGCGGTTGTCGGGCTCGCCCTCTTGATCGGGCGCCCCACCCCGCTGGCGACGCAAGGTACGGCGCAAGTAAGCGATGAGTTTTTCAGCGAGGGTTTCGGCGGGGTTTTGACAGAGGACGGGAAAACCCGGCGCCGGATTGGGCAGCGAAGCACCAATCAATGACCGTACGTGTTGGGTGGTCGGCGCCAACCGGAGGCTGGTAAAGCGCAGGTCGATCTGCATGTGAGGGCGTAAAGCTTGGCCGGGCAGATACAGAGTCTGGTAACGCCACTCCATGCCGACCTGGCGTGAGGCGTTGAAGCGCTTCCACCGGGCCTCGTCGGTCGTAAACCCTAGATGCTGGAGGCGCTCAACAATTTCGTCGCGCACGGCCCTTCGGATTGATCGAGATGCCTCAGGCGGCAGCAGGATTTTGAAGTCCATGTCTTCCGACATGCGGCCCATCCACTGGTAGGCCTTGGTGAGGCTGGTGCCGCCACAAAAAATCAGCTCGGCGTTGTGGCTGAGGGGTTGTTCAAAAAGGGTGCGTAGGGCGTCGGTGACGTGCAGATCTTTTTCGAGAACGTCACCGGTCAGACTGACGGGACCGCTCTCTAGCGTCCAGTCGTCGATTTGTGATTTCTGGGTTGCGGAAATCGTTCTCATAGCGCACCACCTGGTTGCCGAAGCTTATGCGCCGACTGATCCGTCGTGTGCCGGTATCGACGGTGATGCCCGGAGGCACCTGCCGCGACTGGCCTTGGTTGTAGCGGCGGATGAAATATCCGGGCTCTGGATCGACCCCAATCTTGCGCAGCACTTCGTCGGCCAGATCGCTCATGGGCTGAATCGGTATGGGATTGCCAGTGAGGCTGCTGGCCTTGGCCTTGGCCCAAGCCGCTGTGCCAATCTTGACGATACGACCCTCGCTGACCAATTGACGCAAGGCCCGCGACACCTGTGATGGGCTGCCAAAGCCGGTGAAGTCTGCGCGCACGAAAGCATTGGCCTTGCTGCGGCTGATGGAGCGCTGGATGCGGTCTTTGACGATCACGTGCCACCTCTTCGAAGCGAATATCTTCTATCCCATTGTATGCACTTATAAAAGAACTGCAAAGATGGGTCATAGAAGATCGCCCTTCGCTGCACTCAACGGATCTCCACCCGTTCGCCCCGCTTGAGCGCTGACATCATCTCCGCGCGTAGCTTTTCGAGGAATGCCTCTGCCTCGGTGTCTGAGCTGATATACGCCGTACTGGCGAGCTGGGCCGCCCGCAGGATGTGAGGTTTCTTGAACGCAGGCGCGATGATGGGCTCGCCTGAGGGGATTCCTGCTGATCCGCCTGCTGGGGGCACAGGTGACGGCTGGGGTGCCACCTTGCGTTGGGCTTCCTGCCAAGCATGGATGCGGTCGATGGCCTCATCGGCTTGATGCTGTAGCTCGTCCTGCAACTGGAACAGGTGCGCGAGGCTGAGCTGTTGGCCAATCTGCGCCTTGCGGTCTTGTAGGGGCTTGAGGCTGCGGTTGCGTAGGTCGGCGTCGGCCTTCACCAGCTCAAGTTCGGCTTGAACCTTGTCAATGGACTTTTCCAGGTTGGCGAGGGCGCGGAGTCGAGCGGCCTCCAACAGGTCGTTGTTGGCTTTCTCTACGGTGGAGATCAGGCCATCGGCTTCCCGCAGCAGCCCGTAGGGAGCGTCAGCGTTGAGAATGAGCTCGATGCGTTGCAGGGCTGGACTTGCTTGGGCGTCCTTCTCCAACTTGCTGCGGTTGAGGCCGAAGTGCTGGCTGGCTAGTTTGAGGCGATCCCAGGCTTCTTTCTGGCTGCCGAAGAAGTCCTTGAGTTCGTGGAAGGTGTCACCTGCGTCGCGCAAATCATTTTGATGGGCCAGGAAGCCGCTAATGGCGGCGTAGCTGTCGGCAGCAGCCAGTTGACGATTGACGACCTCCATGGCGGCGGCGATGGCCTTGCCACCGGGGTAGCCGTTCTGACTCATGAGCTTCCACTTTTCCAGCTCGGCCTTCCAGCCGCTGAGCTGTCGGCGCAGTTCGGCGTAAAGCGCGTCTTCGCCGTCCGGGCCAATCTGGTGGAAAAGATCCTTCATGAGCTGCCGCGCCTTCTGTAGCTCGGCAGAGCCCATCGCCTGACGCTTCTGGACTTCTACGCTGCGCCACCGCGAAGGCGTGTTCAGCACCGGCCAAAGCTCCTCCACCTTGAGCGCTGTGTTGTTGTGGATGAGGGTGAGTTCGCCCTGAAGAACCAACCGCACTACCAACAACAGGGTTTCCCATTCTGGCCAGCCGTAGGGACGCCGGGCAAAGTGCCCATCGGTGAGGTCGTGCAGAACGATGCGCCGCGAGGCTTGGGTTTGTAGCGCAATGAGCTGGCTCAGCTCTTTGAGCGCGCGCGGATTGATCTGCGAAGTAGTTTCGAGGTCCAGCCCCGCTGTGCCGTGGGTAGCGATGAGGGTGTGGGCCTCCTTTTGAGGATCGGGATTGAGGTGCTCGATGTAGCCGAGCTTGGAGAAGGTGTTGGCGACGAAGTAACCCAATGCTTCATCGACCAATGCCTGCGGCGCGCTGCCCTTGAGGTTCGGCTTTTGGCCTGCGGCGTAATAGTCGGCGTCTTTGATTAGGCGCTCGACGATGACCGAAAGACGGCCTCTGCGTTGGCGGTTTTCTTCGGTGCGCTCGCGGAGGATTTTCTGGGTGGCGGATGGCAGCGAGTTGTCGGCCTTGCGACTGACATAGCGGTCAGTCTGGAGATAGAGGCGCAGCTCTCGGGCCAGCGCTTCGTCATCACTCATGCGCACGATGACGCTGCCGGGTGCATTGCCGCTGGCCATGATGCAGCGTGGCTCGTCAAAGCTGCGATGCTCGTCATTCAAAGGGCTGATGACCTGCAACGGCAAGTTGCCCTCCTCGGGCCTCCCGTGAGGAAAGCCGTCGCAGGTGAGGTTGAGGCCGAAGTCCTTGCGATTGACAGGGTAGCGATGCTTTCGAATGCCCTTGAGCACCTCCTCAAAGACCAGCTTGCCCAGCTCTTTGGCCTCGTCGGCGCTGCTGAGATCAACTTCCTTGATTTCGCGGCTGACATCCCGCTCTTCGTTGGTGAGGAAGAAGAAGTCATCGCCGTTGCGGGCGACGAGTGTTTCCTTTTCCAAACGCTGAAGGCTGGCTTCGATCTCGTTACGGAGCGCTAGGCGGTCGGCATCAATGCGGTCGATGAACAGGGTGATGAGGTTGTCGACGTTGCCCTTGAGTTCGTCCACGTAACGGATCAGGAATAGAGTTTTGAGCAGCAGGACGTCAAAGGGCTTGAGGCTGACGTTGCGGCTGGCGTTATCGATGGTGGATTTGACGACGCCTTCGAGAAAGCTCTCGATGCTGGAGTAGAAGCGATGGAGAGGAACAAGAATGCCGACCTCTTCCTCCGCGACCGCCGTCGCCGCTGACTGGAAGGCATCCAGCAGCGAACGCTCGCCACGTGCGAGATGCAGCCCTGTGGCGCCCGCTTTGCGAATGCTCTCGAAGATGCGCTGCACCAGTTGGAACTGGTAAGGCGCAAAGGGATACACCTCGGCAAAGTGATTTTGGTCACCATAGGCACGGAAGGTCCGCCCGGCGCCCACGAAGCTCAGCTGGTTGCTGAGGATGTCTGCCTTACCCGAGTAGAGCTGGGTCAGCTGGTCATGGATGGGTTTGGGCTTGGCCAACAAGCGGGCCTGAATGACCTCATCGACATTGGCGCTGGAAAGTGACAACCGGGTTTTGAAGCGCCCCTGGATCTTCGAGAAGTCGTTGGCGCGGGAGGCGCGGACTTCACCAATGACGGCATCGATGTCTTCCTGTGAGGTGACCACCACCCAGGCACGGCCACCGCAAACGGTGCCAAGGTTTTCAGTAATGGTTTGCAGGCTGAGCATGAGCTGGGTGTCTTTGCCCACGAACTGGCCGATCTCGTCGACGAGGAACACCAGTCGGCGCGACTTGCCCTGCTTATCGAGGTAGTCCCTAATCCATTCCGCGAAGTTCTCAACGGTCAGGGAGAAGTCGGTCTCAAAGCGCTGCATCCAGGCTTCGGCATCCGGGATCGCCTGGCCTAGTGCTTCCGACAAGGCCTTACCGAAGGCATCGAGGTGGAAGCTGTAGGCGTCACGGGCGGCCTCCCACGACTCGCCTGCATCGGCCTCGAAGATGGCACGGAAGCGGTCGTAGACCCCCTTGGCACTGAGCATGCGCTCCATGTGTGCGATGTGCGCGTGGTCGCCGCAGTAGCCAAGTTTCTCGTTAAACACCTTCAGGAAGACGCGGAGCACAGTGTCTCGACCATCTGCCGCATCGGCTTTGCTGTCGATGTTGAACAGCAGAACGTCGGTGTCACTGGAGACGGCGCGCTCGATGTCCGCCACCAGCATGGCGTCGGTGATCTTGCTGCGGAAGAACTCGGCTGCCTTGCGGGTCTGCCCTTCATGGGTGACCTCGCGGTTCTCCAACAGGTAAGACAGGATCTTCAGGAAGTGGGACTTACCCGAGCCGAAGAAGCCGGAGATCCAGACGCCCACTTTGCCTGCCGCTTCTTCGGGTCGTTGCAGGGCAGCAAGATAGCTGTCGAAGAAGCGGCGAAAGTGCTGGTCCAGCTCCTTGGTGACAACGTACTCGTCAAGCTCCTGCCAGACCGATGCGGCATCGTTCTGGTCTGCCTTGATGACACCGTTGATGTTGCGGCGGATGGGCCGCTCGAAGAGTTCCTGAATTTTCATTTTAAGTTGGGTCTCAGCTCACGAGTCTGAAGGCACGGTAGTAGGGCTTCTCGCCCAGCAGCCCAAAGAGCTGAAGGGACTGGCCGTCGTAACGTCCGGGATAGAACAGCACCAAAGGCAAGCTGCCCAGCCTGGGTTGCAGGCTGTTGAGCAGGGTGTGGGTGCGCACCAGCGGATAAGCGCTGCCGACGCCAGTCATCAGCAATACATCGCAGGGATCGGCTTGCAGGTCCGCCATGACCTCAGCGGCGACCTTGTCGGCTTCCAACGGCGCCCGAATGGCTTTAAGCAGGGCTTGATCGCCCTTGCTCTTTTGCATGGCCACCGACTTCTCGTAAAGGCCACGCGCTTCCAGCATGCGGATAAGGACTTCGAACAGGTTGATGACCTTGATGCGCACGCCGGGACGACGCTTGGGCGCAGTTTCGAGCAAAAACTGAATGTGGTCGCGAACCTTGGGCTCGAACTCTGGTGGATAGTCGAAAGCGTAGAAAGGCACCTCATTGCCCAGACCGCGCCCGGAGAGGAAGTCATCAGCGGTGATGCGTTCAAGGACGGCATTGAGCCGCTCTTCCAGCTTGGCGAGGCTCATGCCTGGATGCACTCCATCACGAAGTCTTCTTGATGTTCATTGAGGTATGCAAGGACGCGCGGCTCGGTTTGGCGCTTGCGAAGCACGAGATGCCGCGTGCTCTCGATAAACCCCGCCTCTTGAAGCATGCGCATCGCGTTCTGCCTCAGCTTCACGCGGGTGGAGTCGTTAAAGCTGGGCATCTCGGAATGGGTGCGCTGCATGTCATCTAGGTAGTCATCCCACGCACTGGCCGGGAGCTCTGTGAGATAGCGGCGGTGGCAGTCCCGAACAACCGTGCTCAAAAATTGCCCGAAGAGGGGCGAGAACTTGATGGTGGCCGCAAGTGCGCCATCAGTGGCCTCTGGCGATGAGCCGTCTCGGACGAGTTCCCACAGCGGCGCATCCATCGTCATTAACCTCGAACGAGCCAAGCTGGCGTAGGTGATCGCACTGTTTCGGGTCTTCTTCTGGAGCACGTTGTCGATCTCAATACGCTGCCGCCACTCATCCGTCGAGATGCCCGCCAACAACAGATCCGCCACACAGCGGGTCTCGGGGACGATAAGGGAGCACTTGGTGAAGTTCGCCTTCAAGGCCACAGTCGGAATTGCCCGATATGTCGAAGGCGCTTAGCAAAACAATGCGTAGGTTTCTTGGCGAGCATTCTGAAATCGGTTGTTGAGGGATCAGCCTAGTAGGTTGCTGTCTCATTTGGTGAGACAGCAGAAGGATGGCTAAGCGTTATCGTCGCCCTTCCCTTTTTCATCGGTCTCGAACCTGATGATGCCCTCGACGTTGCAGCCGAATAGCAGGCACAGCTTGTGTAATGCCCCTAGGTCCAAGTGCTTGAGCTTGTCGTGGTAGAGCTTGGTGACGGTGCTTCGGTCGATGTCTGTCGCCCGCACCACATCAATGATCTTGATGCGTCGCTCTGCCATGCGGATGGCTAACTGGCTTTTGATCATTTTCTGACCACACGAGATTTGTTGGTCTGATGATAGCTGAACCCCCTTGGCAAGCGATGTTCTGTGCTTTATCGTGTTGTTCTTAACATCACAATGATGTAAATATCAACATTCTGAATGGAGTCATTCATGCCCTTACACAGCGTTATCGCAGTCGAACAATCCATACGCGAAGATCTAGCCTTCGTCGACGGTCAATTCAGGATTCTGTCCGTCGCCGCGCGCCCCGACAGTGATCTGGTCAACCTCCGCGTGGGCACGCTCTATGGCGAACACCGGGCGGTGGCCGACGTACCCTCCGCACTTCGCGATCAGCTTCAAGTTGGCACGGTGGTTTGCTGCACAGGCTGGCCCGAGGTGATCGACAAGCACGAAGCGTTGTATCTGGAAATCACTGACCTGCTCCCGCCGGAGCAATGCACCTTGCACCACTGCCCAGTGGCCGGACTGCCGGTTGTCGGTGCTGAGGCGGTGAGGAAAATCGCTGAGCTCATCGACACGGAGATTCGGAATCCGGCCGTGGCGCAGGCGGCACACGGGCTTCTCAGTCAGCCCAAGATCTTTTTTCCTTTCATCGCCAAACCGGCTTCTGTGGTCGCCCACCACGCGGAGCCAGGCGGGCTGGCACAACACAGCCTGGAAGTCGTGTAATGACCCAGTGATTTTCTGCTCAGGTGTTACTTTGAGAAGGAGCACCCATGAGTGGCGTATTGGTGGACGAAGAGATCAAGCGTTGGACGGCGCGGAGGAAGTCGGCGCTGGTGTTGGACATTATTCAGGGCAAGGCCACGGTGTCGGAGGCCAGTCGGCAGTTTGATTTTCCGCCCTCTGAGATCGAGAGCTGGGTGGAGGACGGCAAGCGCGGCATGGAGAACGCGCTGCGTGCCAAGCCTGAGGATGTGCGGGAGCAGTACGAGCGCCAGCTCAAGGACCTTCAGGAAGCCTACGGCGAGGCGATGCTGGAGCTTCGTGCCCGAAAAAAGTTGGCCTCCCTGCTGGGCAAGGACGAGACCTGATGGTCACGATCCAGCAGGGGTTGCGGGCGGACGGTTTTGAAGTGTCGATGGTGAAGTTGTGCCGTTGGTTCGAGGTGGCGCGGCGGAGCGTGTATTACCGGCCGACCAAGGCAGCCCCGGTGGTCAAACCGGAACTGGCCGAACCGATCAAGGCCCTGATCGAGGAAGAGCCCTCTTTCGGCTACCGCACGGTGGCGGGCTTGCTGGGGATGAACAAGAACACGGTGCAACGGATCTTCCAGATCAAGGGCTGGCAGGTCCGCAAGCGCGCGATTGGCAGACGACCAAGGATCGAGGCCCTGCCATCGGTCGCCACTGCACCGGACCAGCGCTGGGCCACCGACTTATGTCGAGTTTGGGGTGGCCGGGACGGCTGGCTCACTCTGGCCCTGGTCATCGACTGCCATACCCGGCAGCTACTGGGCTGGCAGCTCTCCAGAAGCGGCAAGGCCACGACAGCAGCGGCAGCTCTGGAACAGGCGCTGATCTGTCGCTACGGCACGCTAGGACGGGTCCGGGAGCCGTTCCTGCTGAGATCCGACAACGGGCTCGTCTTCACCAGTCGGCATTACAGCCGGCTGGTACGCAGCTATGGCCTAAAGCAGGAATTCATCACCCCGCACTGCCCGCAGCAGAACGGGATGGTCGAGCGGGTGATCCGGACGCTGAAGGAACAGTGCGTCCACCGGCACCGCTTCGAGACACAACAGCACGCCATGCGCGTGATCGCCGACTGGATTCAGTTCTACAACCACCGGCGACCCCACCAGGCGCTGGGCATGAAAACACCCGCTGAGGCGTATGCATTAGCGGCCTGACCTGTGCAGAAACCGCTAGGTCATTACACCTGTGCAGAAACCGCTAGGGATGCTCTGCACTAATGCTGTCAGCGCTGGCGATTCGTGTGGTTGACTCCGCTGTCATGGTCGAGCCCATGGTGACGGCAAGTTCGTGGTCAGA
>PAKU01000025.1 GCA_002706265.1 Polycyclovorans sp.
CTGGGGTAGCCAAGCATCCAGTGAATACTTGGCCCAGCGAGCGGCCGGGCCGGGGGTCAATCGAGCCATGAAGTTGCGCCATGGATGGCTTCAACCCAGGTGTTCTGGCCTGCGCGCAGGCAATGCGAACGCCCGGCCAGCGAGCTGGGGTAGCCAAGCATCCAGTGAATGCTTGGCCCAGCGAGCGGCCGGGCCGGGAATCCATCGAGCAGTGCAGTCGCGCCGAGGAAGGCAACTGCAGGGCTCGAACCTTGCCGCCCGCGCGCGTTCATCGCGCTCATCGCCCGACCCCCGGATACCGGATCAAGCATGCCCCGGCAGGTTGTCGGCCGGGGGCCGGCATGACGGCACAAGACAAGTGAGATGACCATGACGCTCTCCAGCAAGCCTTTAGCACTCGACCCGCTCCTCGCCGAAGGCCAGTTCCCCGACTGTGGTGGGCTGGCGATTTTCGGCGGGGCGGTGCGCAACCACCACGAAGGCAAGCCCGTGCTGCGCCTGCGCTATTCGGCGTATCCGCCGCTCGCGGAACGGCTGATGCGCGAAATCGAGGCCGAAACCCGCGCCAAATTCGATCTGCCCTACTGCCGCGTCGTGCACCGCACCGGCCTGCTGGAAATTGGCGACGTCGCCATCTACTGCGTGGTCCGCGCCGCCCACCGCGCCGAAGCCTTCGCCGGCTGCCGCCATGCGGTCGATGCCGTAAAGCACCGCGTGCCGATCTGGAAGGAAGAGTTCTACGCCGACGGCAGCAGCGCCTTCGTCGACGGTTGCTGCATCAACCCCGACCTTGGCGAACCCCGCTTTGGTGCGGCCGCCGAACCCTGCGATCACCTCCATCATCATCACGGCCACAAACACGCATGAAAGACGTTGGCAGCAAACCCGAAACCCGCCGCAGCGCCCGCGCCAGTTGTGTGCTGCACGCACCCGATCACTGCATCACCCGCCTGCGCGAAGCCAACACCGACAAGGGCGATGCCCTGAAGACCGCGCGCGTCGCCGGCATCCTTGCCGCCAAGCGCACCGACGAGCTGATTCCGCTCTGCCATCCGCTGCCGATCTACCGCGCCGACATCGACTTCGAGCTGGCCGACACCTCGGTGAAGGTCATCGCCACCGTCGAAACGATTGGCCCCACCGGGGTGGAGATGGAAGCGCTCACCGCCGCCAGCCTGGCCGCGCTCACGCTCTACGACATGCTCAAGCCGCACTGCCAGCCGGCCGAGCTGCGCATTACCGACACGCATCTGGAAGAGAAAAAGGGCGGCAAGTCGCAGTTTGGCCGCGCGCTGCGGGTGGCCGCCACCGCGCGGGTCATTGTGCTGTCCGACACCGTGGCCGCCGGGCGCAAACCCGACACCGCAGGCCGCGCGGTAGAAGCCGCCCTTCAGAAGTCTGGATTCACCGAGATCGGCTACACCGTGATTCCCGACGAGCCGGATCAACTGCGCGCCGAACTTGATGCCGCGCTCGACGCCGGCGTGGCGCTGATCATGACCGTGGGCGGCACCGGCGTGTCGCCGCGCGACTGCACCGTGGAAACCGTCACGCCCTACCTGCAGCAACCGCTGCCCGGCCTGATGGAAGCCGCCCGCGCCTTCGGCCAGCGGCGCACGCCCTATGCCGCGCTCTCACGCGGCGTGGCCGGCTACGCACGCAACAACAGCCTCATCGTCACCTGCCCCGGCAGCAAAGGCGGCGCCAGCGAAACCCTGGCGGCCATCCAGCCGGCGCTGATCCACCTGATCGAAGTCTGCCGGCCCGGCAAGCCGCATGCGGGTGGGTATCAGTAGCGGTATGGCGGCGCTGCTGCTACCGCTGGGCCTGCTGCTGATTGCGGTGCTGTATGCCAGCGTCGGCCACGGCGGCGCGTCTGGCTATATCGCGGTGATGGCGCTGACCGGGTTGCCGCCCGAAACCATCCGCCCCACGGCCCTGATGATGAACGTGGCGGTGGCCGGCATCGCCACCGCGCAGTTCGCCGGCGCCGGGCACTTCCGCTGGGCCGTGCTGTGGCCGTTCGCCGTGGCGGCGGTGCCGTTTGCCTGGCTGGGGGGGCGGCTGCCGCTGGGGGCGGGCGTGTTCGGAATACTGGTGGGCGGGGTTCTGCTGCTGTCGGCGGCGCGGTTGTTCTGGAGGCCGAAAGAGGCTGGGACCACGCGCCCGCTCACCCTGGCCTGGGCGCTGCCGGTGGGTGCGGTGCTGGGTCTGCTCTCCGGTCTGGTCGGTGTCGGCGGCGGCATCTTCCTCACGCCGCTGCTGCTGATGGCCGGATGGGCGCGCGCCAAGGTGGCCGCCGCGGTGTCGGCGCCGTTCATCCTGCTCAATTCGCTGGCCGGCCTGCTCGGCTGGTGGGGACAGGGGCAGGGCTGGCCTTCGCCCCAGTTCCTTGCGCCGCTGCTACTGGCTGCAATCGTCGGAGGCAGCTTGGGGGGCTGGCTGGGCAGCCGTCGTCTGGCGCCCGAAGGCATCAAACGCGCGCTGGCCGTGGTGTTGCTGGTGGCCGGCCTGAAAATGCTCGGAACTGGATTAGCACCATGATCACCCTCGACGACGCCCTGGGCGCCTACGCACAAGCGGTCTCACCTTTGCCCGCCCAAGCCACGCCACTGGCCCAGGCCCTGGGTCGGGTGCTGGCCGCAGCGCCGGTGGCCACCACCGACCTGCCCATGTTCACGCAGAGCGCGGTGGACGGTTACGCGCTGCGCAGCGCCGACCTTGCACCGGCACGAAGTGGGTCACCGGTGACGCTCGCGCTGATCGGCGAAGTGGCTGCGGGCGCCGGTGAGCTGCCCAACATCGGCCCGGGTCAGGCCGCGCGCATCTTTACCGGCGGCCGCCTGCCGCCCGGCGCCGACACCGTGGCGCGGCAGGAAATCGTCACCCGTGACGCGCACCGAATCGTGCTCGAAGCCGCCCTGTCACCGGGCGAAGACACGCGCTTGCGCGGCGAAGAACTGCGGGCCGGAACCGCTCTGGCCACCCCCGGCACCCGGCTCACCCCGGGCGGCGTTGCGGCGCTGGCCATGGCCGGCATTGGCGAGGTGAACTGCCATCGCGCCCCGCGCCTCGCCCTGCTGGTCACCGGCGATGAGGTGGTGCCGCCGGGCGGCGCCATCGCGGCCGGGCAAATCTTCGACGCCAACGGGCCGCTGCTGCACGCCTGGTTTCAGGCGCGGGGTGGGGCGGTGCCGCAGGTGCGCTATGTGGCCGACACGCTGGATGCCGTCAGCGCCGCCCTGGGTGCGGCGCTGGCCGAGGCCGATCTGGTCATCACCACCGGCGGCGTGTCGGTGGGCGACAAAGACTTTCTGCGCGCGGCCGCCACCGCGCTGGGTGTGACCGAGCGCTTCTGGCGGGTCGCCCAGAAGCCCGGCATGCCGCTGTACTTCGGACAGCGCGGGGACCCGCGCGGGGACCCGCGCAGGGATCCGCGCGACGGGCCGTTCATCCTCGGCTTGCCCGGCAACCCCGGCGCGGTGCTGGTGGGACTGGAAGTGCACGCCGCACGCGTGCTGGCGCTGATGGAGGGCGAAACCCCGCCCGGCCCGCACTGGCACCACGCACCCCTTGCTGAAGACTTCCGGGGTGATAGCCGCCGCGACCTGCTGGCACGCATGCGTCTGGCAGTTGATGCCGATGGACAGGCGCGACTGCAGCCGCTGGGCCGCCAGGGCTCGCACATGCTCAGCAACCTGATCGAGGCCAATGTGATCGTGCGCGTGCCGCCGGGCGAGCACGCTGCGGGCGCGCGGCTGGCATGGGTGGCCTTGACCGGCTGAGGGGCCTCTTGGTGGGCGTGGGGAATCGAACGATTGCCCGCCTGCGCCGGTGTTGCGCCAAACGCCGGGGGCCTCGACAACCGATGCTGCGCTTCAGGTGGCGCCGACGGCAACGCGCACCTGGTGCGCAACGGGGCTCACTGCGGTGTCGTGTTCAGCGCCAGTTGCGGCCAGGCCGCCGGCGCTGCGGTGGCGCGCGCGCAGCACGGCGTCGCGCAGGGGCGCGCTGGGCCACCCCTGGGCGGTGGGGGTCATCTGCACGGGTGTGTCGGCTGCGTGGCCGCGGCGCAACAGGGCGCGCAGCAGCGCCACTTGCCGGGTGGCCAGCAAGGCGAGGATGGCGGGGTCGGCAACCTGTTGCTGGTGGCCGCGCAGACGGTCCAGCCAGGGGCGGCCGAAGGTCTGGGCGCCGCTCCAGGCGGCGCCCAGACCCGCACCCAGCACGGTGGCCGCACCCAGGCTCATGCCGCCTACGGCGGCGTCGACCGCAACCCCCGCCGCGCCGCCCGTGGCCGCCGCAGAGCCGGCGCGAATGCCGAAGCTGCGCAGCGCCTCGGGGTCCAGCGGGTCCAGGGTCCAGCGGCCTTCGGTCAGCGGCAGTTCGGGCGGCTGGTAGGCCTGCAGGTCAAACTGGAACAGGGCCAGCACGGCATCGACGCAGCGCTGTTCGGCGGCGGCGATGCTGCGCCGCAGCGCCTCGGTGATGTCGGCCTGGGGCACATGCAGCGGGGCCTGATGGCGTTGCCCGGCCACTTCGACCAGCATCGTCGCCACGGCGCGGCAGGCGGCGAGGGTGACGGCCTCGCGCTCGGCCTCGCGGGACTGCATGAGGCGCTGCAGCAGGCCGCGATGCGCGTCCAGCACCACGCCAAGCTTGTCGAACAGCGCCCGTTCGGCGGCGGCGTCGTACACCACGGTGTCGAAGCTGGCCTGCACATGCAGGCCCATGCGCGCCAGTTGGCTGCGCCAGCGTTCGGGGTCGGCCTCGTCGCTGGCGACGAAATTCAGCACCGGCACCAGCGGCCGCCCGCAGGCACCGAGCAGCCGCAGTTCGTCGCGGTGTTTGGTCTGCACCGGTTCGCGGGCGTCGATCACGTACAACGCGGCATCGCTGCGCCGCAACTGACGCAGCACCTTGGCCTCCTGCTCCCAGCGGCCCTGGCCATGGTCGCCGGCCAGAAACTGCTCGATGCCGGCAACCGGATCAGCGGCCTCGGGCTGGGCGTCCAGGGCTTCGGCAAGGCCGCTGGCGTCTTCAAGGCCCGGTGTGTCGAACAGCGCCAGCGCCGGGGTGCCGTCGCAGATCAGCGCCACCCCGGAGACATCCCGGGTGCTGGCCGAACGTGCCGACACGACGCCGAAGCCGCTCTCGCGCGTCAAGGTGCGCAGCAGCGAGGTCTTGCCGGTGTTGGTGTGGCCCACCACGGCAATCTGCACCTTGGCCTCGGCGGTCACGCGAGCCCCTCCGGCCACTGCAGCGGGCGGTGTTCGAGCCCGGCGCGCAGCGCGAGGGTCTGCCAGTCGGCGAGCCGCTGGCGGCAGGGCGCGGGGCCGCGCGCGACCAGCCGGTCCATGTCGATCAGCACCAGTTGCACGGGGGCGGCGGTCAGGCTGCGCAGTTGGGCCATGAAGCGCTCGGCGCCGCGGTCCGGCGACATGGTGGCGCGCGCCAGCACCAGCACCGGCCGCTGCGGGTGGGCGGCGACGGCGGCCCGCGCGGCGGTGCGCGCGGCGGCGGTGTCGGTTGCGCCCAGCCCATGCCAATGCACGTTCGGCAAGGCGGGCGGCCTGCGATCGCCGGCGTCGTCCAGCCACAGGCCAAGCACCGGCCCGCTGGGCCATGGGACGGCGTGCGCGGTTGCCGCCTCAGGCGGCGAGGGCGGCGCGGCGGGAGGCGGGGCCAATGCCGCGTCGGTCACGCCCAGCAAGACGCGGTCGGGCATCAGCCGGCGGCGCAAGCGTGCGTAACCGCTGCGCTGCAGGTCGCGCCCGAAACGCGCCTGCGCCCGCCACCAGAGGCCGCCGCAGCACAGCAGCGCAAGCAGGCGCGGCAGCACGCCGTAGGCCAGCGCGGCGGCCAGCAGCCACTGGGCGCCGGCCTGGCCGGCCACGGTCTGTCCCGCGGTGCCGGCGAACAGGTGATCGACCGGCGCCCCCAGCGCGGCGGGGCCGAACGACAGGCCGTGCACCCACGCGGCCACCGTGGCCGGGGCCAGCAGCGTCGTGTCCCACGACAGTGCGTAGGCGCGCACGCTCAGCAAGATCAGCAGGCTCAGCCATGCGCCAAGGGCAAAGCTCAGCCAGGCCGCGTGCCCTAGGCTGGCCGCCAGCCAGCGGCCGCTGGCGCCCCCCACCAGAATGCCCAAGACCGTTCGACGCGGATCATCGCCCGCATCAATGCCCGCACGGCCGCCGGCGAAACGCTGCCACAGCGTCATGGCGCATCGGCCCAGGCTCGGCGTGACGCGTCGCGACAGGGGCACGCCCAGCAGCCACACCAGCAGCATCAGCAGGTTGCTGCCCACCAGCAGCAGCAACACCAGCGGCAGGCTGGCGGGCGGTCCGGCATCGAGCGCGGCCGCGGCGGCGAAGGCACCGGAAAAGCCGGCCAGCGCCACCACCAGCAGCAGCAATCCCAGGCCGCGGCCCAGCACCTGTTGAATGGCCTTGCGCAGCGCCGGCGCGTCGGGCAGGGCTGCGGCGCGGGCGCGAATGCGGCGGGCAAAGTCACCCCCGGTCTGGCGCGCGGCGGCATCGGCGGCCGGCACATCGGCGGGGTGGCCTGCCGCCTCTTCACGCACACACACCAGCGCGGCAAGCAGGCGATCTGCAAGCCGCGAAGGGCAAGGGGTGTCGTCGGTGCCGGCGCCGGTCATGCCGGCACTTTTAGCGCAAAGCGCGGCCGGGTGCTGTGCAGCCGCTCAGCGCCGATCAGCGCTGGATGTTGCGGCCGTAGAAAATTTCCTGAATCTCGTGGTCGACCCGCGAGCGGATTTTCTTCGCCTCGCGGGCGGTCAGGTCGGCGGCGCCTTCGCCGAACAGATAGGTTTCGAGGTCCAGTTCCTTGAGGCACATCTTCGTGTGATAGATGTACTCCTGATACACGTTCACATCGACCATCTGATAGCGCCGCTTGATGTCGGCCGAGATGAAGTTCTGGATCGAATCGATGTTGTGATCGATGAAATGCTTCATGCCGCGCACGTTGCGGGTGAAGCCACGCACGCGGTAGTCCATGACCACGATGTCGGACTCGAAGCTCTTGATCAGGAAATTCAGGGCCTTCAGCGGCGAGATCTTGCCGCAGGTCGACACGTCGATGTCGGCGCGGAAGGTCGAGATGCCGGCGTCGGGGTGAATTTCAGGATAGGTGTGAACGGTGATGTGGCTCTTGTCCAGGTGCGCGACCACCGATTCCTTTTCTTTCTTCTTGCCCGGCGTCGGCAGGCCGTCGAGGTGGCCTTCGGAGATCAGCATGGTCACCGAGGCGCCCTGCGGGTCGTAGTCCTGGTGGGCCACGTTGAGCACGTGCGCGCCGATGATGTCGGCAACCTCGGTGAGGATGCTGGTCAGGCGCTCGGCGTTGTACTGCTCATCGATGTACTCGATGTATTCCTCTTGCTCCTGACGGCTGCGCGCGTAGCAGATGTCGTAGATGTTGAAGCTCAACGACTTGGTGAGGTTGTTGAAGCCCAGCAGTTTCAAACGCGAATTGGTGGTGGGCTTGGGGGTCGGCTTCTTGGGCAATGCAGGCGTCCGGCAGGTCAAATGGAGTGCGCCCGGCAGGGCCGGACGCGACGACAGCGCGCAGAATTATAGGTTTTTACGACAACTTGATGACGGCGCCGCTCAGACCTCCCTCACCTCATGGGTGTGGGTCATGTTCACCCCGGCGCGGGCCAGCATGATCGATGCCGAGCAATATTTTTCGGCCGACAGCGCCACCGCGCGTTTCACCTGCGCCTCGCTGAGCCCGGCACCGCTGACGATGAAGTGCAGATGGATGTCGGTAAACACCGCCGGTTCGGTCTCGGCGCGCGTGCCCTTGACCGCAACCTCGCAGCCGGCCACCGGCTGGCGCGCTTTTTTCAGGATGTAGACCACGTCCACCGACGAACAGGCGCCCACCGACATAAGCATCAACTCCATCGGCCGCGCGCCGATGTTGCGCCCGCCGATATGTTCGGGGCCATCGACCACCATGGCGTGCCCACTGCCCGATTCCACCAGAAAGGCGGCGTTCTCGACCCACTTGACTCTTGCGTCCATCGTTTTCCTTGCTCAATGGCCTGATAACAGGGGTCATTCTCGAAGATCGGCGGGGTTTGTGCTGGTTCTGGCCAGCGTTGATTCAGGATGCGCCATTCACCCTCGCTGTCCATGAGCCCCCCCGGGCTGTTTGATAGGACTCTCCGGCGTGACACTCTTCGACTCCCCCGCAATGCAGGCTTTCCTCCAGCAGGCGCGCAAGCGCAGCGTGCCGGCCAAACGCACCTTGTTACGGTCAGGCCAGTGCCCCACCGAGGTGATGCTGGTGCTCGAAGGCTCGCTGAGCGTGGCGCTGGAGGCGCCGGACGGTCGCGAAGTAGTGCTGGGCTATCTCAACCCCGGTGAGTTCTGTGGCGAAGCCTGCCTGTTTCCTGACCACCACCTGCCCAACACCGTGATCCGCACGCGGCGCGTGACGCTCATCGCCGAGATGGGCGCCGAGCAGTTCCGCAGCTTCTGTGCCGAGCACCCCGAGACCCTGTTCGAAATCTCTCGCCATCTGGCCTCCAAGGTTTTTGATTGCGGCCAGCGCATCGCCGATCTGGCGCTGCTCAAGGTCAGCTCGCGCGTGGCCCGCACCCTTGAAAATCTGGGCAGCAGCCCCGACGCGACGCTGACCCCGCAGGGTGAAGTGTCGGTGTGCATCAGCCGCCAGGAGCTGGCACGACATGTGGGGTGCTCGCGCGAAATGGCCGGCCGGGTGGTGAAGCAACTCGAAGCCGATGGCGTGCTGCGTGCTGAAGGCCGCATGCTGATTCTCTCGGATCACGCCGCCGCCAATACCACCGCGCAGACTGCCACCGCGACCGCCGCCTGAGGCGGAGGCCTCTCTGGGGCGTGATCAGGCGGGCGTGATCAGCGCGGCCAGCGCCCGGCCGGGATCGGGCTGCCGCATCAGCGATTCACCGATCAGGAAACGACGCACGTTGGCGTCCATCATCCGGCGCACGTCGGCCGGCTCGGCAATGCCCGACTCGGTGACCACGGCGATGCCGTCCGGCACGTCGGCCAGCAGTTCCAGCGTGGTTTCAAGCCGTGTTTCAAAGGTGCGCAGATTGCGGTTGTTGACGCCCAGCACCCAACCGTCTTTCAGACGGGCCTGATGCACCCGCGCCAGTTCATCGGCGTTGTGCACTTCCACCAGCACGTCCATGGCCGACTCCCGCGCGCAGGCGTGCAGCTCGTTCAACTGCGCCGCCGACAGACAGGCGGCGATCAGCAGCACGCAGTCGGCGCCGATGGCGCGGGCTTCGAGCACCTGCAAGGTGTCGACCAGAAAATCCTTGCGAATCACCGGCAAGGCGCAGGCGCCGCGCGCCGCCACCAGACCGTCGTTGTGCCCCTGAAAGAAGCGCTCGTCGGTCAGCACCGACAGACAGGCCGCACCGCCCTCGGCATATTGTTGGGCGAGGGTGGCGGGCTCGAAGTCGGCGCGGATCACGCCCTTGCTGGGACTGGCCTTTTTCACTTCGGCGATCACCGCCGCGCCCCTGTCGGCCACCCGGTCCAGCGCCAAGATGAAGCCGCGTGTCGCGCTGGCCGCCCGGCCCATTTCGATCAGGTCACGCGCGCTGGTGCGGCGCTTGAGCGTGGCGATCTCGTCCTTCTTGACCTCGATGATGCGTTCCAGAATGTCGGTCATGGCCGTGCCTCAGCCTTTGGCGCGGGCGCGCGTGGCAATGATCAGCGCATCGCACTTGGCCTTCGCGGCGCCGGAGACCAGCGCCTCGGTTGCCAGCGCGATGCCGCCCGCGATGTCGCGGGCCAATCCGGCCGCGTAGAGCGAGGCGCCGGCATTGAGCCGCACGATGTCGCGGTGCGGGCCGGGTCGATTGGCCAGCACGTCACGGATGCGGGCGCAGGATTCCGTCGCGTCGGCCACCGCCAATTGCCGCGTGCCGGCCATCGGCAGGTCAAAGTCCTCCGGGTGCACGTCGTATTCGGTGACGGCGCCATCGCGTAGCTCGCCCACGCGGGTCACGCCGCCCAGGGTCAATTCATCGAGCCCGTCGCGGCCAAACACCACCAGCGCACGCTCGGCGCCCAGACGTTGCAACACGCGCACCTGTATGCCGACCAGATCTTCGTGGAACACGCCCATGAGAATGTTCGGCGCGCCGGCCGGGTTGGTCAGCGGACCGAGAATGTTGAACAGGGTTTTTACGCCCATCTCGCGACGCACCGGGGCGACCGCCTTCATGGCGGGATGGTGATTGGGCGCAAACATGAAGCCAATGCCGGTTTCGGCCAGCACCTCGCTGACCGCCTCGGGCGGCAGGTCGATGGCCACACCCAGGGCTTCGAGCACATCGGCGCTGCCCGACTTCGATGACACCCCGCGATTGCCGTGCTTGGCCACGCGCGCGCCGCAGGCGGCGACCACGAACATCGAGCAGGTGGAAATGTTGAAGCTGTGCGACCCGTCGCCCCCGGTGCCGACAATGTCGAGCAGCGGCGCATCACTGGCCGGCACCCGCACCTTGCGCGAAAACTCCCGCATGACCTGCGCCGCGGCGGCGATTTCGCCCACCGTTTCCTTTTTGACGCGCAGGCCGATCATCAGCGCGGCCATCATCACCGGCGACACCTCGCCCTGCATGATGGCGCGCATCAGCGCGGTCATTTCGTCAGGAAAAATCTCCCGATGCTCGATGACGCGCTGCAGCGCCGCCTGCGGAGTGATGGCCATCAGTAAGCGTCCATGAAGTTCTTGAGCAGCGCGTGGCCGTGCTCGGTAAGAATGGATTCGGGGTGAAACTGCACGCCCTCGATGGGCAGCGTCGTGTGGCGAATGCCCATGATCTCGTCCACCTCGCCGCGGTCGCTCACCGTCCACGCGGTGGTCTCGAAACACTCGGGCAGCCCTTCCCGATCGACAATCAGCGAGTGATACCGCGTGGCCGTGTACGGGCTGGGCAGGCCGCGAAACACACCGTGATCGTTGTGCACCACCGCGCTGGTCTTGCCGTGCATCACTTGCCGCGCACGAATCACCTTGCCGCCAAACGCCTGCCCGATGGCCTGATGACCGAGACAGACGCCGAGTATCGGGAACCGCCCCTGCAGGCGTTCGATCAATTCCAGACAGATGCCCGCCTCGTCCGGCGTGCAAGGGCCGGGCGACAGCACGATGTGCCGGGGATTGAGCGCCGCCACCGCATCGACCGTGATCTGGTCATTGCGATGCACCACGACCTCGGCCCCCAACTCGCCGAAATACTGGACGAGGTTGTAGGTGAAGGAGTCGTAGTTGTCGATCATCAGCAACATAGGCGATTCATCCTGTTGATTTCATTGTATTTTTCATGATCGACCCTAACTTTATATACACAGATATATACACACTCGCGCCAGACTTCGGCAGAACAAGCGCCGAAGAGTGTCCTTGTAGGGTGTTGGCGAGCATAGAGGCCGGCCTCACAGTGCTTCCATGCAAGGGGCCTCGATGAGGTTGCTTGCGAGGCTGTGGGCCTGAACGCCGGTGAGCGACGTGCGCAACTGAGCACCACGAGGACGGGGTACGCGAGGCGCTACCTATGGCGGGGGGATTTAATGGCATCGGGCAATCTCCTGAGTTTTGGAGCCGCCGTGCCGGAGAGCCATCTGCTGAACCTTGCCTACCGGTACGGCGGCAAGGTGCGGATCGAGGCCGCAACGACGTGCCGCTTCCTACTGGAAGCGCCACCACTGAGCAACGTTGATCGAAGCGGTACGGGTCATGGCAGACCGAGGTTCAGTTAACCGGGGAAGATACATGCGGAAGCGAACTCTCCCACAGCAGCTTCATATCCGATCTATTGTAACACGTACCCCCTATTTGCCGTCTACAGCTACGTGCGCTGCATGCTCCCGCCGCAGCATGAAAAATCGCCCGAAGCAGGCTCGCTTGGGGAGAGCCTTGGCGACGGAACAGGTGGGCAGCTTGATGGTTGTGGGCTATGAGGCGAGGCTACCGCCGCAGGATCAAGGAGCCCGCGCGACCACACCTTCGGCGCTGGTGGAGCAGATCGCGGGCTTCCGGGCGGGACCTTAGCAGACGACGGCGTTGATCACCGGCTGGCACAGGTCGGGTATGCAGGTTCTTCGGATGCTGAGCGCTGCCAATATTTACTCGCGATCAGTCTTCGGTGAAGCGCGCGGTAGCACGATGAGGAGTCGCGTCAGCGCGTCGTCGGATTCGACACCGACTTTGCCTCCGTGCGCCTCGACAATTGACTTGACAATGGCAAGCCCCAGCCCGGCACCATCACCCTTTCGTTGCCGAGACGGGTCGCCGCGGTAGAAACGATTGAAAAGCCTTGGCAGATCCTCCGCCGAAATCTTCTCGCCCGGATTCTCGACGCTGATGGTGGTGATTTGCTCATTTTGGGACAGCGTCACGGTAACGGTTTCCCCGCGTGGCGTGTAGCGGATCGCGTTGGAGAGAAGATTGCTGAGTGCGCGGCGAAGCATCTCCTGATCGGCCCGTATCGGTGCTGCTCGTCCCTTGAGCTGCGACGAGACGCCCTGATCTTCCATCCAGGCCTCGAAATACTCGAACAATCCCTGGATCGTTTCGGTGAGATTCACGGTCTCCAGATAGAGATCGGCCGGAGCGCTCTCGGTCTGCGCGAGAAACAGCATATCGTTGATCATCCGGTTCAGGCGCCCGAATTCCTCTAGGTTCGAGTAGAGAATTTCCCGGTACTCATTGGCGGAACGGGCCTGACCCACCGCCACTTCCGTCTGCGTGGTCAAGTTGGTGACTGGCGTGCGCAGTTCATGGGCGATGTCGGCGGAAACATTGGCCAGTTGCGCGTATCCCTCCTCGATACGCCCGAGCATAGCGTTGAACGAGGAGATGGTCTCTTCCAGTTCAATCGGCACTTCCTTCGGGTCCAATCGCATGTACAACTTGGAAGAAGTGATCGCTCGAATCTTTTCGTTGGCCCTGCGGATCGGCTTGTGCCCCCAGCGAACCGCACCCCAGGCCACCAAGATCGCAATGCACATGACGACGCCGACCGTCCACCACTGGATGCGTTTAAAACTGCTGATGAATGTGAGATGGTGACCGATATCCATCGCAACGGCTATCGTGTACCTCTCACCCAGGGTGTCATCGCCGCCGCTCTGTAAAACGGCGCCGCGATAGTGCGTCCCGTTTTCTTCCCATACCGACATCTCCTGCTCACTTGCGAGATCGATAGGACGCTCATTCGCGGTAAAGCGTGCCAGATCGGGACCACCCCTGGGAGCATAGAGTGTTTCTCCAGCAGCATTGGCTACATAGTAGTAGACGCCATGGTGCCCGCGGACTGCACGCTGCAAGGCCTGCGCATCGCTGTTGTCATGCACCTCACCTAGCGCCCGGATCACCGAACTGGCTATCACCCCCAATTCTTCTTCGTCCATCTCGGCGAAGTGCTGATCCAACGATCTGACACTGATCCAGTTGAATATCAGGAATACCAGCAGCATCGCGAGGCCGACTAACCAGGTCACCCGCGACGCGAGTGACGCTGGACGATGGGCGATAGCAGATCTATTCGTCATCCGGGATATCCAGCGTATAACCCATGCCCCGAACGGTATGAATGAGCTTGGGCTCGAAGTCATCGTCGATCTTTGCCCGCAGCCGACGAATCGCGACATCAATCACATTGGTGTCGCTGTCAAAGTTCATGTCCCAGACCTGGGACGCGATCAGCGAACGCGGCAACACTTCACCCTGACGACGCGCTAACAACTCAAGCAGCGCGAACTCCTTGTTGGTCAGATTGATACGCCGTCCGCCGCGGATCGCACGCCGCCGTGCCAGGTCCAGTTCGAGATCCACGATCTGCATGCGGTCGTGATGGGTAGGCATGGCGCCGCGACGCAGCAGAGTGCGCACGCGAGCGAGCAGCTCGGCAAAGACGAATGGCTTAATCAGGTAATCATCGGCACCCAGCTCCAGCCCCTGCACGCGATCATCCACATGGCCACGTGCGGTCAGGAACAACACCGGAACCTGATTGCCCGCAGTTCTGACCGACTGCAGGATGCGCCAGCCGTCTATATCTGGAAGCATGACATCGAGAATGATCAGGTCGTAGGCTTCGGTCATGGCCATGTGGTGACCATCGAGCCCGTTGCGCGCCAGGTCGACTACAAACCCTGCTTCCATAAGGCCCTGACGAACATAGTCCGCCGTCTTGTTCTCGTCTTCGACAATCAGCAGTTTCATCGTTGCGTTACTCATGCGGCGCCCGGCCCCTCATGGCAGGCGAATCGGGGCAGGTGGCTTCAACTAGCAATCTATCTAGCCGGACCTGCCAGGATGATGACGCAGAGATTACAAAAATGTAATGCTCATGTCACCAGAACGACAGCGGCAGTTCCATAGAATGACCATTGAAACTGGGGTTGAGGCGCAGTGGAACGGAAAATCGGATTAAGCAGCTCGCCTAGCTACCATGCAGAGAATCGATCAGCGGACACGACACATTGCCCCGTTGCGCATGGCACTCGTTGACCAACCTGGACAGCACCGCTTCGATCCGCGCCAGGTCCGCCAGCTTGGCGCGCACGTCGGTGAGCTGGAGTGCAGCCAGTTCGGCGACTTCGCTGCAGTGAGTGCCGTCTTCCAGCTTCAATAGATGGCTGATTTCGTCCAAGCTGAATCCCAGCCGCTGGGCGGATTTCACGAAGCGCACCCGCGCCACGTCCGTAGATCCGTAGCGGCGGACACGGCCATAAGGCCGCTCCGGTTCTGGCAATAAACCCTTGCGCTGATAGAACCGGATGGTCTCCACGTTGACCCCAGCGGCCTTGGCGAAAGCCCCGATGGTCAGTGTTTGCGGATCGTTCACCATCGCGCTTGACTCCGTACTTGACTACGGAAGTAACCTTAGCGCATCACGCAACGTCTCGGAAGGAGATCCCTCACATGGCAGACCCCAGCAACGGCCGCGGTGCACTGGCCGCCGGTGGCCTCGCCGCCATCCTCGCCTCGACCTGCTGCCTCGGTCCGCTGGTGCTGATCACGCTGGGTTTCTCCGGCGCCTGGATCGGCAACTTGACCGCGCTGGAACCGTACCGGCCGATCTTCATTGGCGTGGCGCTCGTGGCGCTGTTCTTCGCGTGGCGTCGCATCTTCCGGCCGGCTCGCGCCTGCGCGCCGGACGACGCATGCGCCGTGCCCCAGGTGCGGACGGCCTACAAGGTGATCTTCTGGATCGTCACCGCCCTGGTGCTGATCGCGCTCGTGTTCCCCTACCTCATGCCCCTGTTCTACTGAAAGGAGATTGCCATGAAGAAACTCGTCGCATTGCTCGCTCTGACCGTTGCCCTCAGCGCTCCCGCCTGGGCCGCCACCAAAACCGTCACGCTGTCGGTGCCGAGCATGACCTGCGCCACCTGTCCGATCACGGTCAAAAAGGCGCTGTCCAAGGTCGAAGGCGTCATCGAGGCCAAGGTGACCTGGGAGCCTAAGGAGGCAGTGGTGACCTACGACGATGCCAAGACCACGCCGGCCGCCTTGACCAAGGCCACCGAGAACGCCGGCTTTCCTTCCACCGTCAAGAAGTGAGCGCACGCTGATGACCGAGGCGATCACACTGCACATCGACGGCATGACCTGCGGGGCGTGCACTGAGCACATCAAGCAGGCATTGGAAAAGGTGCCCGGTGTGCGTTCGGCCTCGGTGTCCTACTCACAGCGCCAGGCCGAGATCGAGGCCAATGTGGGTACCGCCGCGGACGTGAGCTCGCTGGTCGCGGCGGTGTCCGCCCTCGGCTACCGAGCGCAACTTGCCGATGCGCCGGAGCAGCCCAGCGACCTGCTGAACAAAGCACAAGAGCGGCTGGGTGGCGAAGCAAAGCGCGAGGACGATGAGGCTGCACTGCACGTGGCCGTGATCGGCAGCGGCGGCGCGGCGATGGCGGCGGCGTTGAAGGCCGTCGAGCAAGGGGCGCGCGTGACGCTGATCGAGCGCAGCACCCTCGGCGGCACCTGCGTCAATGTTGGCTGCGTGCCGTCCAAGGTCATGATCCGTGCTGCCCACATAGCTCACCTGCGGCGCGAGAGCTCGTTCGATGGCGGCATTGCCGCCGCCTCGCCGAAGATCCTGCGTGAGCGATTGCTGGCTCAGCAGCAGGGGCGCGTCGATGAACTGCGCCACGCCAAGTACGAAGGCATCTTGGCAAGCACTCCGGCCATCACCGTACTGCGCGGCGACGCCCGATTCAAGGACGCGCACACGCTGACCGTGGCGACCGCTGACGACGGCATGCGCGAGGTGAGTTTCGACCGCTGCCTCATCGCCACCGGGGCCAGTCCGGCGATTCCGCCGATCCCAGGCTTGAAAGACACGCCTTTCTGGACGTCGACCGAAGCGCTGGTCAGCGACACGATCCCCGACCGGCTGGCCGTGATCGGCTCATCGGTAGTGGCCGTCGAACTCGCGCAGGCCTTCGCCCGGCTGGGCAGCAAGGTGACCATCCTGGCACGCAGCACGCTGTTCTTCCGCGAAGACCCGGCCATCGGCGAGGCCGTTACAGCCGCGTTCCGTGCCGAAGGGATCAAGGTATTGGAACAC
>PAKU01000026.1 GCA_002706265.1 Polycyclovorans sp.
AAATCCTGCCACATCTCGGGGGACACGGCCACGCTGGCGCCGAAGCGGCCCACGGAATTGACCTCGCCGATGATCACTTCGCGTTGCATCACCTGCCCTTGCCGCTCGAATTCGAGCTGCACGACCGCGCCGGCGCGGTCACGCACCCAGCGCGCCCAGTCCTGCCAGGACACGATGGTCTGGCCATCGACCGACAGAAGCCGGTCACCCGCCTGCAACCCTGCGCGGTCGGCCGCCTCGCCCGGCATCACCGACTCCAGCACCGGCGCGATGGGGGGTTCGTAGGGGCGCAGTCCAAGGTCGTCAAACAGATACCCCGGGTCGATCCGCGCATGGTGCAGGGCCAGCGTCACCTGCCGGGTCGATCCGCCGGTGCTGCGCACCGCGGCCACCACCGGTTCGCCATTGAGGGCCTGATCGATCAGTTCGGTGTGCAGCACTTCCCAGGTGGCAATGCCCTTGCCGCCCAGGGTCATGATTTCGTCACCGGCCTTCAACCCGGCCTGCGCCGCAATGCTGTCGGCGGTGGGCGCGGCGATCATGGGGCGCATGCCCTCGACGCCGATCACGAAAATCAGCCAGTAAAAGGCAATGGCCAGAATGAAATTGAACACCGGGCCGGCCGCGACGATCATCGCGCGCTTGCCCACCGGCTGCGCGTCAAACGCCAGATGGCGCTCGTGCTCGGGCACCTCGCCTTCGCGGCTGTCGAGCATCTTGACGTAACCGCCCAGCGGAATGGCTGAGACCACCCATTCCACGCCGTCGGCGGCACGCCGCGTCAACAGCGGCTTGCCAAAGCCGATCGAGAAACGCAGCACCTTGACGCCACAGCGTCGCGCGACCCAGTAATGGCCAAATTCGTGAAACGCCACCAGCACGCCGATGGCCACCAGAAACCCGGCGATTGACCACATGACATCCATCATCCAACGCTCCTCGTCTGCACGTACGCGGCGGCGCGCGCGCGGGTTTCCGCGTCAATCGCCATCACGTGTTCCAGCCCTGCGGTCGGGGCGGAGCCCACAGTTTCAAGCATCTCGCTGATCACTGCTGGAATTCCCATGAAGGGCAACCGCCCGGCCAGAAACGCTTCGACCGCCATTTCGTTCGCGGCGTTCAGTACCACCGGCGCAATACCGCCCTGTCGCAGGGTGGCTTCGGCCAAGGCAAGACAGGGGAAGGCATGGCGATCGGGCGCTTCGAAGTCGAGCCGCGACAGGGCCAGCAGGTCCAGCGCCGGCACGTCGACCGACCAGCGCTGCGGCCACGCCAGTGCGTGGGCAATGGGAATGCGCATGTCAGGGCTGCCCAGCTGCGCGAGGGTCGAGCCGTCGACATAGGTCACCATGGAATGAATGGTGCTTTGCGGATGGACCATGACCTCCAGTTGGTCGGCCGTGACCGAGAACAGGGCGGCGGCCTCGATCAGCTCCAGACCCTTGTTCATCATGCTGGCGGAGTCGACCGAGATCTTCTGCCCCATCACCCAGTTGGGATGCTTGACCGCCTGCGCGGGGGTCACCGACGCCATGGCCTCGGCCGACCAGCCACGGAAGGGGCCACCCGAGGCGGTCAATACCAGCCGCGCGATGCCCTGCGGCGGGGTGCCGCAGCGATAACCCGGCGGCAGGCACTGGAACAGCGCGTTGTGCTCGGAGTCGATGGGCAGGATCACGGCGCCGCTGGCGCGGGCCGCCGACATGATCATCGGCCCCGCCATCACCAACGGCTCCTTGTTGGCGATCATCACCTTCTTGCCGGCGTTGATCGCCGCCAGGGTCGGTCGCAGGCCAATCGCGCCGACGATGGCCGACATCACCTCGGTCGCCGCCGGCAATGCCGCCGCCGCCGTCAGCCCCTCCATGCCGGCCATGACCTCGATGGACTCGCCCCCCAGCGCCTCGGCCAGTGCCCGCGCCGCAGCGGCGTCGGCCATCACCGCAAGCCGGGGCCGATGCTGCCGGCAAAGACGCACCATGGCGGCGACGTCGGTATGCGCGGTGAGCGCCAGCACCTGCACCTGGTCGGGGTGCTGGCCGGCGACGTCCAGGGTGGCGCGACCGACCGATCCGGTGGCGCCCAGCACGACCAGTTGCTTCATGCCAGTCCCAGCGCCATCAGGCCCAGCACGAACAGCGGGACTGCGGCCACGACGCTGTCGATACGGTCCAGCATGCCGCCGTGACCGGGCAGAATGTTGCCGCTGTCCTTGACGTTGGCGATGCGCTTGCAGGCGCTTTCGAACAGGTCGCCCAAGATCGAAAAGCCCCCGATGACGGCACAGAGCAGCACAAACCCCAAGGCCGGACCGCCGGTCAGCTTGAACAGCCACAGGCCCACACCGGCCCATACGCCGCAGAGCAGCAAGCCGCCCACCGCGCCTTCGCGGGTCTTGCCGGGCGAGATCAGCGGCGCCAGCTTGTGACGACCGAAGCGACGCCCCGCGAAGTAGGCCCCCACATCGGCCGCAAACACCAGAAACAGGGCGAACAGCAGCCACCATGCCCCCTCGGGCCGGGCCTGCAAGTGGCCACAGGCGACGATGGTCGGCACCACCAGAATCAGGCCCTGCACGATGCCCCACCGCGACTGGACGCTGGGCCTGACCCGTTGCGGATACCCGGCAAGCGCCCAGGCCACCCAAAGCCAGTTCAGCAGCGAAAGGCCAAGCAGCGCCGGCAGCCACGCCGCAGAGCGCGTGTGCGCCCACCAGGCGAGCATCACCAGCCCGTAGCTCAGTGCCGCGTAGCCCAAGGCCACCGAGGGTGCGCGCGCCCACGTGGACAGCGCCGCCCATTCCCGCGCGGCAATGGCGCCGACCAGCGCGAACACCGCCACCAGCATGGCGCTGGGCGCCATGAAAATCGTGGCCAGCAGCAGCGCCAGCAGCACCACTGCGGTGAGCACCCGTTGCCGCAGCATCAGGCGCGCGCCGCCCGCGCCGCGGGTCTCGCGATTGCCGTGGACGAACCGGCACAGGGCACGGCTCCAAAGCGCCGCTCACGGCTTGCGAACCACCGCAGCGCCGCCTCGAACGCGGCGTGGTCGAAGGCCGGCCAGAGAATGTCGGTGAAGTACAGCTCGGCGTAGGCCGCCTGCCAGAGCAGGAAATTGCTGAGCCGCCGCTCGCCGCCGGTGCGGATCAGCAGATCGACGTCGGGCAGGTCGCGGGTGCTCAGTCGCGCCGTGACGGCTTCGGGGCTTACCGGAATGCCGTCATCCGCGCAGCGCTGCGCGGCCTGGCAGATGTCCCATTGACCGCCGTAATCGATGGCGATCACGACTTCCAGCGCGGTGTTGTCCACGGTCAGCGCTTCGGCCGCCTCCATGGCCTGCAGCAGGGCCGGCCTCAGGCGGGTGCGCGCACCGATGAAGCGAAGGCGCACCTGCTGGGCGTGCAGCGCAGCCACTTCCTGACGAAAGGCGCGGGCAAACAGCCGCATCAGGACCCGGACCTCGGCCTCGGGCCGCGACCAGTTTTCTTGCGAGAACGCATAAAGCGTCAGCACCCGGAGGCCGCGTTGACGGGCGAACTCAATCGCGGCCCGCACCGTGGCGCCGCCGACCCGATGCCCGACCGTACGGATGCGGCCATGGCCTGCCGCCCAGCGGCCATTGCCATCCATGACGATGGCGACGTGCTGCGGAATTGCGGGAGCGGGCACAACCGGCATACGTGAAAGGCTCAGACCGCCATCAGTTCTTTTTCTTTGGCCGCGCCCACATCGTCGGCCTTGCTGATGTACAGGTCGGTGAGTTTCTGGATATCGGCTTCGGCGCGCTTTTCGTCGTCTTCGGTCAAGGTCTTCGCCTTCACCGCGTCCTTGATCGAGGTGTTGGCGTCGCGGCGCACCCCGCGAATGGTGACGCGGGTCTGCTCGACTTCGCTCTTCACCACCTTGACCAGATCGCGCCGGCGTTCTTCGGTCAGCGGCGGCATGTTGATGCGCATCGTCGCGCCGGCGGTATTGGGCGTCAGGCCCAGATCGGACTTCATGATCGCCTTTTCGATGGCGGCGATCATGGTCCGCTCCCAGGGCGTGATCGACAGGGTGCGGGCGTCTTCGACCACCACGTTGGCCACCTGCGAAATCGGCACATCCGACCCGTAGTAATCGACCCGCACGTGGTCCAGCAGCGCGGGATTGGCCCGGCCGGTGCACAGCCGCAGCAGCTGCGAGGCCAGGGTGTCGATGGATTTGGTCATGCGCGCTTCGATATCGCGCTTCAACTGGTTGAGGTCCATGGCTATCTCGGTTCCAACACAAACATCTGGGACGGCATCATCGGCGAAATGATTGCCGAAGTGTTCATACGCGCACGTAGGTGCCGGTGTTTTCGTCGCCGCTGAGGATCTGCATCAACGCACCGGGGCGCGCCATTTCGTAGACACACAGGGTCATGCGGTGGTCGCGCGCCATCACCAGCGCGGTCTGATCCATCACCCCGAGGCGGCGGTTCAGCGCCTCGTCGTAGGTCAGCGTGCGGTAGCGCGTCGCGGTCGGGTCTTTCTTGGGATCGGCGGTGTAGACGCCATCGACCAGGGTGGCCTTGAGCAACAGATCGGCGCCCACTTCCACCGAGCGCAGTGCGGCCGCCGAGTCGGTGGTGAAAAACGGGTTGCCGGTGCCGGAGGCAAAGATCACTGCCCGCCCTTTTTCAAGATGACGAATCGCGCGACGGCGAATGTAGTCTTCGCACACCTGATTGATCTTCAGGGCGCTCATTACCCGCACTTCAACGCCGGCACGTTCGATGGCGTCCTGCAGCGCCAGCGCGTTGATGACGGTGGCCAGCATGCCCATGTGGTCGCCCGTCACCCGGTCCATACCGGCGCGGGCCAGCCCTTCGCCGCGAAAGATGTTGCCGCCGCCCACCACCAGCGCCACCTGCACACCGGCTTCGATCGCCGCCTTGACCTCACCGGCGATGAAGGTGGTGACGTCGGCATCGATCCCGAATGGCAGGTCGCCCAAAAGCGCTTCGCCGGAGAGCTTCAACAGAATGCGCGGGTAAACGGGCTTCGCTGACATCAATCACCTCTCCATGCAATACACACAACAAGGCCCCGTTTCCGGGGCCTTGAAAACGTCTGGCCAGTGTAACGCCAGATCAGGCTGACAAACCGGCCTGAGCGGCCACTTCGGCAGCAAAATCAGTGGCCTGCTTCTCAATCCCTTCACCGACTGCAAAGCGCACGAAGCTCGCGACCTCGGCCTTGTTGGCGGTCAGCAACTGGCCCACGGTCTGATCCGGCTGCTTGACGAAAGGCTGGCCCAGCAGGGTGATCTCGCTAACCACCTTGCGAATCTTGCCTTCGGCCATTTTCGCCAGAATCTCGGCCGGCTTGGCTTTCTTGCCGTCTTCGATGTCCTGCGCCTGCTCCTGGGCGATCTGCGCGTCAATGATCTTGCGCTCGGAGGCCAGCACCTCGGGATCGACATCGTCGGCCGACAGGAAGCGCGGGCTGGACGCCGCAATGTGCATGGCAATGTCGCGCGCGATGTCGATGTCACCCTGCTTCAGGGCCACCACCACGCCAATCTTCGAACCGTGCAGGTAATGCGCCAACGCGCCACCGGCGGCGGCCACGACCGAGAAGCGGCGGATGGAGATGTTCTCACCGATCTTGGCGATCATCGCGCGACGCTTTTCTTCCAGCGTCTGACCGCCCACGTCCAGCGCCAGCAGCGCCGCCATGTCGGCCGGACGCTTGGCCAGCGCCAGCGCCGCAACCTCATCGGCAAAGGCCTTGAAGTCGTCGCCCTTGGAGACGAAGTCGGTTTCGGAGTTGACTTCGACCAGCGCCACGGCATCGTCGGCAATCGCACTGCCGATCACGCCTTCGGCGGCCACACGCGAACCTTTCTTGTCGGCCTTGGCCATGCCGTCCATGCGCAGCTTCTCGACGGCTTTTTCGATGTCACCATCGTTGGCTTCGAGTGCCTTCTTGCAGTCAATCATCCCGGCGCCGGTGCGCTCGCGGAGTTCCTTGACCTGGGATGCAGTCACTTGGCTCATCTTATTCCTCGTTGGTTTCGGGCTTGGCGTCGGCGGCGGCTGGCGCGGTGTCAGCGGCAACCGCAGGAGCGGCTTCGGCTACCGGCGCGGGCTTGGCGGCACGCGGGGCACCACCGCCTGAGGGCTTGCCGCCGCCGTCACGGCGCGGGCCGCCGGGGGGACGGCGCGGGCGCTGCGAGCGGTCTTCAGCCACCGGCTCGGGCGTTTCGCGGAACGGAATCGGGTTGGCGCCGCGGGCATAGATGATGGCGTCGGCAATGCATTCGGCATACACACGCACGGCGCGGGTGGCGTCGTCGTTGCCGGGAATCACGTGATCGACCACGCTGGGGTCATTGTTGGTGTCGACCACCGCAATGACCGGAATGCCCAGCTTGCGGGCTTCGAGCACGGCGTTCTTTTCGTAGCCGGTGTCGATGATGAACAGGCCGTCGGGCAGGCTGGGCATGGCCTTGATGCCGCCCAGTGAACGGCGCAGTTTTTCCAGTTCGCGCTGGAACATCAGCTGCTCTTTCTTGTTGAGACGGTTGATGGTGCCGTCTTCAACCTGCTTCTCCATGTCGATGAGGCGCTTGACCGAGCCTTTCACCGTCTTGAAGTTGGTGAGCATGCCGCCCAGCCAGCGCTGGCTGACGTAGGGCATGCCGCAGCGCTGGGCTTCTTCTTCAACGGCGTCACGCGCGGCGCGCTTGGTGCCGACGAACAGGATGCGGCCGCCGTTGGCGGCGAGCTGGCCTGCATAATTGCAGGCATCGCGCAGCATCGGCAGCGTCTGTTCAAGGTTGATGATGTGAATGCGGTTACGGTCACCAAAAATGAACTCGTCCATTTTGGGGTTCCAGTAACGCGTGCGGTGACCAAAGTGGACGCCCGCTTCCAGCAGTTGCCGCATGGTGATATCAGCCATGGGATTTATTCCTTCATTCAATGGGTTGATGGCAAATCGCAGGCTATGGACTCATTGCTTGAGCGCCGAGCCACCCTTGAAACCTGCGAATGGATTAGCCCTTAAAACAACCTTCGTTGCCTTTAAGGGGCGCGCTTTATACCATTGCGCCCCCTCGCCTCACAACTTCCTGTCTTTTCGCGCGAGGGTGGAGCTGCCAATCCTGATGTCCGTCACGATCAAAACCCCCGAAGCACAGGACAAGATGCGCGCCGCCGGCCAGGCCGCCGCGTCGGTGCTGACCATGATCGAACCGCATGTGAAGCCGGGCGTGACCACGGGAGAGCTGGATCGCATCTGCCGTGAGTTCGTCGAGGGTCCGCTGGGCTGTGTGTCGGCCACGGTGGGCTATACCGCGGGCGGCTCGAGGCCGCCGTTCACCGGGGCCATCTGCACCTCGGTGAATCACGTGGTCTGCCACGGCATTCCCGGCAACAAGGTGCTGAAGAAGGGCGACATTCTCAATATCGATGTCACCGTCATCAAGGACGGTTACCACGGTGACACCAGCAAGATGTACTTCGTTGGCGAGCCCACGGTACTGGCGCGGCGGTTGGTCGAGACCTGCCACCAGGCCATGATCCAGGGGATCGAGCAGGTGCGGCCCGGCGCGCGGCTCGGCGACATCGGGCACGCCATCCAGCAACTGGCCGAGGCCGCCGGCTATGCCATCGTCCGTGAATACTGCGGCCACGGCATCGGGCTGGTGTTTCACGAAGACCCTCAGGTGGTGCACTACGGCAAGCCCGGCACCGGTTTTGAACTCAAGGAAGGCATGACCTTCACCATTGAGCCCATGCTCAACGCCGGACGTGCGGCCGTCAAAGAGCTGCCCGACCAGTGGACGGTGGTCACCAAGGATCACAGCCTGTCGGCGCAGTGGGAACACACCGTGCTCGTCACCCGCGACGGCCATGAAGTGCTGACCCTGCGGGACGGCGCGCTTTGATCGAAGCAGGCGCAAGCCGAATTCTCGACGACGACGACGAATCCGACGCCGTCTTTTCACCAGCCAAGGTACGGGCCCGTCTGGCCAAGGGCCAGTACACGATCAATGCCTTTCGCGAGACGTTGAACTGGGGTCGCGACCGCCTGTTCGCCATGTTTGACGACGGCGGCCGTGCCGAAACGCTGGTGCACGCCCGCGCCCACTTGGTCGACGAATGCCTGCGCGCGGCCTGGACCCTGCATTTTCCGGATCAGCCCGCCGGCCTGGCCATGCTGGCGGTGGGCGGCTACGGCCGCGGTGAGCTGCTGCCGCACTCCGACATCGACATCATGCTGCTGCACGAGGGGGACGCCCTGCAGCGGCACCGCAGCCCGCTTGAGCGGCTCACCGCCTTCGGCTGGGACATTGGCCTGGAGGTCGGCCAGAGCGTGCGCACGCTCGACGAGTGCGTCGACGAAGCCCGTAAAGACATCACCGTCATCACCACCCTGCTGGAGGCGCGCCCCCTCTGCGGCGACGAGGTCCTGGCGGGACAGCTGGAGGCGGCACTGTCGCCCGACGTCCTGTGGCCGGTGGCCGAGTTCTTCGCCGGCAAGAAGGCCGAGCAGCAGGCGCGCTACGCCAAGTTTGACGACACCGCCTACAAGCTGGAGCCCAACGTCAAGGAAGGCCCCGGCGGCCTGCGCGACATTCACACCATCGCCTGGGTGGCCAAGCGCCACTTCGGCAACCGCACCCTCATGGCGCTGAAGGACGAGGGCTTTCTTACCGAGCAGGAGGCCCGCGAGCTGTTCGCCGGACAAGACTTCCTGTGGCGGGTGCGCTTTGCGCTGCACAAGCTGGTCGGGCGCCGCGAAGACCGTTTGCTGTTTCACCACCAGATCAGGGTGGCCGAGCTGTTCGGCTTTGTTGATGACGACCGCAACCGCGGCGTCGAGCAGTTCATGCAGTTGTACTACCGCACCATCAAGACGCTGTCGTGCCTCAACGACCTGCTGCTACAGCTGTTCGATGAGGCGATTCTGCGTGACGAGGCCCGCGAACGCATCACCCCGCTCAATGCCCGCTTCCAGAAGCGCGGCGACACCATCGAGGCGGTGGACGACGCAGTCTTCACCCGAACCCCTTGGGCGCTGATCGAGATTTTCCGGCTGATCCAGGTCGAGCCCGACATCAAGGGCGTGCGCGCTGAAACCCTGCGGATGATTCTGCGCGACGGCCGCCTGATGGACGCCAACGTGCGCAGCGACCTGCGCGCACGCACCCTGTTCATCACCATGATTCGCCACGGCGACGGCCTGACCCGCAGCCTGCGGCTGATGAACCGCTACGGGGTGCTGGGCCGGTACCTGCCCAGTTTCGGCAAGATCGTCGGGCTGATGCAGTTCGACCTGTTCCACACCCTCACCGTGGATGAGCACGTGCTGCGCGTGCTGCGCAACACGCGGCGCTTCCAGATCCCGCGTTTTGCCGAAGAGCTGCCCATCGCCTGCAAGGTGATGGAAACCCTGCCAAAGCCCGAGCTTCTGCATCTGGCGGCGCTGTTCCACGACCTGGCCAAAGGGCAAGGGGGTGATCACAGCGAGCTGGGCGCCATCGAGGCCGAGAAGTTCTGTCTTGATCATGGCCTCGCCCATTCCGAAGCCGAGCTGGTCGCGTGGCTGGTGAAGAATCACCTGGTGATGTCGCTCACGGCGCAGAAGCAGGACCTCAGCGACCCCGCCGTGATCGCCACCTTTGCCGCGCGGGTCGGCAACCGCGAGCGGCTGGATTATCTGTTTCTGCTCACCTGCGCCGACATTCGGGCCACCAATCCGGCCCTGTGGAACGCCTGGCGCGAAAGCCTGCTCACCGAGCTGTTCCGCACCACCAAACGGGCCTTTCAGCGCGGCTTGAGCAACCCGATGACCGACGAGGAAGAGGTCAGCCTCACCCAGCGGGCGGCGCGCCAGCAATTGCAGGCGGCCGGCGCCGACATGGCGGCCGTCAGCCAGCTCTGGTCACGCTTCGATGCCGACTACTTTCTGCGCCACAGCGCTGAAGAACTGATCTGGCAGGTGCCGGCCCTGCTCAGCGAGGACGCCCAGCACCTGCCCCTGGTGCGCGTCGAAACGCTGGCCGATCGCGGCACCACGGTGTTCATCTACATGCGTGACCGCGAGCGCCTGTTCGCCGTCACCACCGGGGTGCTGGCGCGCATGGGCCTGAACATTCTCGATGCCCGGCTGCACACCACCCATGACGGCCACGTGCTCGACACCTACGTGATTGCCGAGGCCGACAACCAGCCGGTCGAGGCCAGCATGCGTTTCAACGAGATCACCACCCAGCTCAAGCAGGCGCTCAGCGATCCCGAGTCGGGCAAAGTGGCGGTCAACCGCCGTATTCCTTACCGGCTCAAGCACTTCAGCACGCCGACCCGGGTGCTGTTTCGCCAGGACGCCTCGCGCAACCGCACGGTGCTCGAACTGGTGGCCGCCGACCAGCCCGGGCTGTTGTCCTTGATCGGCCGCATTTTTGCCAAGCGCGGCATTTCGCTGGACGCCGCCAAGATCGCCACCATCGGCGAACGCGCCGAAGACGTTTTTTACCTGTCCGATCGTGATGGCCAGCCCATCACCGACCCCAAGGCGCTCGAGGCCCTGCGTGAAGTCATTGCCCGCACGCTCGATCGCCCCGAAACCGAAGTCTGACCTTTCCGGAGTAAACCCTATGACGCTGCAAGCCCAGCTCGATGCACTGTGGGACGCGCGCGCCCAGTTCGATGCCACCAACCCCGAGCATCGCCGGCCGGTGGAACAGGCCATCGCCCTGCTCGACAACGGGGAGGCCCGGGTGGCCGAGCCGACCGCCAACGGATGGCAAGTGCATCAATGGCTGAAAAAGGCGGTGCTGCTGTCGTTCCGCCTGGCCGACAACGCCCCGGTTGAAATGGGCGCGCTGCGGGGCTACGACAAGGTGCCCCTGAAATTTGAAGGCTGGGCGGCGGCCGACTTCACCCGCCAGGGCGCGCGCGTGGTGCCGCCCGCCGCAGTGCGCCGCGGCAGCTTCATCGCCAAGAACGCGGTGCTGATGCCCAGCTACGTCAACATCGGCGCCTACGTGGGTGAAGGCAGCATGGTCGACACCTGGGCCACCGTGGGCTCCTGTGCGCAGATCGGCGCCCGCGTGCATTTGTCCGGCGGCGTCGGCATCGGCGGCGTGCTCGAACCGCTGCAAGCCAACCCCACCATCATCGAGGACGACTGCTTCATCGGCGCCCGCAGCGAGATTGTCGAAGGGGTGATCATCGAAAAGGGCTCGGTCATTTCCATGGGCGTGTTCATCGGCGCCAGCACACCCATCTACGATCGCGAGACCGGCGATACCCTTTACGGCAAAGTGCCTGCCGGCAGCGTCGTGGTGGCCGGCAGCCTGCCGCGTGACGGCGGTCGCTACCACCTCAATTGCGCGGTCATCGTCAAGAAGGTCGACGAAAAAACCCGCGCCAAGACCGGCATCAACGAACTGCTGCGCGACGCGCAGCAGCAAGGCTGAACCCGGCCAGGCCACGCTGATGGACGCCACGCTGGAACTGCTCACGGCCCTTGTCGCCCGGCCCTCCAACACGCCGGACGATGCCGGCTGCTGCGACCTGCTGATGGCGCGGCTGCAGCCTCTGGGGTTTGCCGCCGAGTATTTCAATGCCGGCGGCGTGACCAACCTGTGGGCAAGCTTGCGCCGCGGCGACGGCCCATTGATGGTGCTGGCGGGGCACACCGACGTGGTGCCCACCGGCCCGCTGGACCAGTGGCGCAGCCCCCCGTTCGAACCCACCGTGCACGACGGCCTGCTCTATGGTCGGGGGGCCGCCGACATGAAGTCCGGCATCGCCGCCATGGTCACCGCAGTCGAGCGCTTCGTTAACGATGCGGACTGGGCCGGGACCCTGGCATTTCTCATCACCAGCGACGAGGAAGGCCCCGCCACCTACGGCACGCAGTACGCCATCGAGCAGCTCAAGGCGCGCGGCGTGGTGCCGGATTACGCGATCGTGGGCGAGGCCTCGAGCAACCTCACCCTGGGCGACCGCATCATGATCGGCCGGCGTGGCTCGCTCAACGGCCGGCTGAAGGTGCTCGGCAAGCAGGGGCACGTCGCCTACCCGCACAAGGTCGAGAATCCCATCCTTCGTGCGGCACCCGTGCTGGCGCGCCTGGCGGCCGAGACCTGGGACGAGGGCAACGCTGACTTCCCGCCAACCTCGTTCCAGATTTCCAACATCAACGCCGGCACCGGCGCGACCAATGTGGTGCCCGGTACCCTGGACGTGGTGTTCAACTTCCGCTATTGCACCGAGTCCACCGATGCGCAGTTGCGGCAGCGCGTGCAGGCCATGCTCGATGAAGCGGGTCTGCGATACGAATTGAATTGGGAACTGTCGGGCAAACCCTTCCTCACCCGGCACGGCGCGCTCACCGACGCCGCCAGTGACGCGATACACGCGGTCACCGGCGCAGCGCCGGAGCGCTTCACCGGCGGCGGCACGTCTGACGCGCGATTCATTTCCCCCTGGGGTGCCCAGACCATCGAGCTGGGTCCGATCAATGCCTCCATCCACAAGATCGACGAGCACGTCCGCATCGCCGATCTTGCGCCGCTGTCACGGATGTACGAGGGCATCCTCGACCGGCTGCTGCGGCCTTGAGGCGGCAGCTTTAGGCGCCCGGCGCCCCAACCGACATCAAGACCCGCGGGAACGCCGCGTCTCGGGAAACGATCACCCCACCGCGGGCCTCACAGATTGCTCACCCCCGCGGCGACATGCCCCGACGGAACGTACTGGGCCGCCGATTCACAATGGCCGGTCTGGTCGTCGAAGAAAAAGTCCGGTGCGAACGCGCGTAGAAATCGGGCCTTGTCGAGGCCGCCCAGAAACATGGCCTCGTCCACTTCGAGGCCCCAGTCCATCAAGGTGCGGATGGCCCGCTCGTGTGCGGGGGCGCTGCGCGCCGTGACCAGGGCGGTGCGCAACCGGATCGGCAGGGTGATTCCGGCGCTTTGCTGCAGCGCGTGCAAGGCCGCCAGCAAAGGTTTGAAAGGCCCTGGCGGCAGCGGCCGCGCCACCGATTCAACCTCGTGCCGGGTGAAGGCCGGCAAGCCGTCACGCTGAAAAATCTGCTCGGCCTCGTCGGAAAACAACACCGCATCACCGTCGAAGGCGATCCGCACTTCGTCAACCTTCGAGCCGCTCGCGGGTTTCGACAGCGGCATGACCCTGGCCGCCGGAAATCCCGCATCCAGCGCGGCGCGTACGTCGTCACCGTTCATCGACAGAAACAGGTGCGCGCCCAGCGCATCGAGATAGCCAAAGGGCGGACGGCCACGCGTGAACATGCCGCGCTCCAACTGCAGGCCGTGATGGGCCGCCGAGCGGAAGGCGCGCAGACCCGACACCGGATCGTTGCGCGACAGCAACACCACTTCGACGCGCGGCGTGTCGCCCTGATTGAACGCCAGGAGCTTCTGCACCAGCGGAAAGGCAATACCGGGGCGCGCCGGCACATCCAGGCGCGCAAGCTGCAGCTTCATGTAGGCGCGGTCGTTCTGCGCCTCGAAAAGCTGGTTTTCTTCTTCGAAATCGAACAGCGCGCGCGATGACAAGGCCACCACGAGGCGTCCATCCAGACTTACCGCCATGCCGCTTTCTCCACGATTCCGACCCGCCTGCAGCCTACAGGCTCGACGCGCCAGGTGACGATCGTCAGACTCGCGCCTTTGGAGCCAATTAGGGTTTTGACAGTGAACCTTCGCGCCTGCTCGCGGCCATGACGCCGAACAGCGCACCGAGGCTGGCATTGTTTGCCTACGGCAGCCTGCGCGAGCGCAAGGTGCAGCGCTGGCTGTTCGGCCGCGCCGTTCCGGCCACACCCGACAGCGTGCAAGGCGCGTGCTGCCGGTGGGTGGATGACCTCGACGCCGACCTGTTTCGCCTCACCGGACAGCGTGGCTATCCCATGCTGTGGCTCGATGCCAACACCCCTACTTGCATCGATGGCGAACGCCTGAGGCTCAGCGCCGCGGGACTGCAGCGGGCCGATGCCTATGAAGGCGACGCCTACCGGCGCGAGGTGGTGCAGCTGCGGTCGGGGCATCGCGCCTGGGTGTACGTCGAGGCGCGCCGTGCGCGGCGCTGATCACGCAAAAGCCCCGCGCGGCGTCTGCCGGGCGGGGCTTTGATCAAACGACGCTCAAACGAAGCCGGGTGGCCTTCAGGCGCCTTTTTCCAGCCCCTTGTTCCACTTGCCCTGCGCCGCCAGGCCATTCATCTTGGCGCGGTGCAGGTGGGCGGCACGGCCCTTGTCCAGGCCCTCGGTCTTGCCGCCCCAGGCCTTCAGCGCCGCAGCCTGCAGCGCGCGACCGTAAGAAAAGGTCAGGGTCCAGGGCAGGTTGCCGATCTTGTTCATGGCATCGAGATGCGCGGTGGCATCGACGTCGCTCTGGCCGCCCGAGAGGAAAGCGATGCCCGGCACCGCTGCGGGCACGCGGCGCTTCAGAACCTTGACGGTGCGCTCGGCCACTTCCTGCACGCTGGCCTGCTCCGGGCATTTCTTGCCCGAAATGACCATGTTGGGCTTGAGGATCATGCCTTCCAGGTACACGTCCTGCGCCGAAAGCTCGGCAAACACCGCGTCGAGCACCAGGTCGGTGATTTCTTCGCAGACGTCGATGGGGTGGTCACCGTCCATCAGCACTTCGGGCTCGACGATGGGCACGATGCCGGCCTCCTGACACAGCGCCGCATAGCGGGCCAGGGCATGGGCGTTGACGTGGATGGCGTAATCCGACGGCGCGTTCTCGGTGATGTTGATCACCGCGCGCCACTTGGCGAAGCGGGCCCCTGCGGCATGGTATTTCTCAAGCCGGGCACGTAGGCCATCAAGGCCTTCGGTCACGGTTTCGTCTTCATGGGCGTTGGCCAGCGGCTGCGCGCCCTTGTCGACCTTGATGCCGGGAATCACGCCCTTGGACTGCAACAGGTCCGAAAACGACTGACCGGCCAGCGACTTCTGGAACAGGGTCTCCTCAAACAGAATGACGCCCGAGGTGTATTGCTCGAAACCCTCGGTGGTGAACAGCATGTCGCGATAGGTCTGACGATTGGCTTCGGTGTTCTCGACGCCAATGGAGTCAAACCGCTTCTTGATCGTGCCCGTTGATTCGTCGGCAGCCAACAGGCCACGGCCGGGCGCCACCATGGCCTTGGCAATTGCATTCAGGGCATCAAAATTCATCGTGCGGTCTCATCAGAAATTGTCGGGGGCTGAATTGTACTGATACCCACCCCCTGCGCGACAGCATTCGCGGCGCGCTCGTACACTAAGGGGCTATGAAACACGTCCTCGACCTTGGCCCCGCCGTGGCCTTTTTCGTTGCCTACTATCTGGGCGACATCTACACCGCGACGCTGACCGTCATCATTGCGCTGTTCGTGACGGTGGCCGGATACGGGTTGCTGGAACGCCGGCTGCACAAGCTGCACCTGGCCGCCGCGATGGCCGCCCTGGTGTTCGGCGGACTGACGCTCTACGTGCGCGACCCCACCTTCATCAAGTTCAAGCCGACGATGATGTACGCGCTGCTGGGCCTGGTGCTGCTGGGATCGCACTGGATCGGCGATCGCGTGCTGCTGCAGCGCCTGCCGCAAACCGTGGTGGCGCTGCCAGAGACCCTTTGGCGGCGGCTCAACGCCGTCTGGGGCGCCTTCTTTCTGGCACTGGCGGGGCTGAACCTGCTGGTCGCCAGCCAGTTCAGCGAAGAGGTGTGGGTACAGTTCCGCACCTATGGCTACTCCATCATCACCTTCGTGTTCCTGTTGGCGCAGCTGCCGTTCTTGACCAAGTACATGCCACAGCAGGCGGACAAGCCCTGATGTGGTTCATGATTCTGGCCGACGACGCGCCCGGCAATGCCGCCCTGCGCACGGCGCAACGCCCAGCGCACCTCGCCTATCTGCAGGCCCTGATCGATGACCATCGCCTGCTGCTTGCAGGGCCGCGTCCGCTGGAGCCCGGCAAGCCGCTGAGCGAAACCCCCATTATCGGCAGCCTGATCATCGCCGACTTCGACAGCCTGGAAGCCGCCCAGCAGTGGGCCGCAGGCGATCCCTACGCCAAGGCCGGTCTGTTCGAACAGGTGCGGATCGAGGCGTTCGTCAAGGCGCTCCCCGCATGAGCGCCCACCGCATCGCACTGATCGAGGCGGCCCTGCGCGCCGCGCTGTCGCCCACCGAGCTGACGGTACGCGACGACAGCCACCTGCACGCCGGGCACGCCGGTGCGCAGAGTGGCCGTGGGCATTTTCACGTCACCCTCACCAGTGCAGCCTTCGTCGGCCTGACGCCCATTGCCCGTCACCGTGCGGTGTACGCCGCCCTTGGCGACCTGATGGACACCGACATTCACGCCTTGTCGATGCGCCTGCAAACGCCCTGACACCGACTGAAACGGCGCGCTGATTCAGGCTTGCAGCGGCACCCCCGCGGCCACGGATGCCGGCGCGACCAACGCCGCATGGCCGGCTTCGACCAGCGCACGGCGCAGCTGGGCCTCCACGACATCCGGGGTTTTCTGGGCCACCGATTCAAGGTGCACCATCGCCACGCGGGTGAACACTTCGGCCGACTGTTGCAGCGCGTCCGGCACGTCGAGACCGCCCAACAGCATCTCCAGGCGTGACTGGGCGCGTTGCGCCGCGGCAGCATCAAGGCCCATCCACACCACCGCGAACTGATCGTCGGCATAGCGGGCCACTGCCTTGCACGCACCCTCGGCGCGCGGCAGCGGCTTGAGCTGGTCGGCCAGGGCGCACAAGGCGCGGTCCCCCGTGCCATGACCATGCTGGGCGTTGAAGGCCCCGAATCGATTGATGTCGATCAGCGCCAGGCTCAGCGACCGCGATTCGCGCCGTGCCTGGGCCCAAAGTTGCGCCAGGCGGATGTTCCACTCGTGCCGGTGGGCCAGCCCGGTGAGGCTGTCGACGCGGCTCAGCAGCGTCTGTGACTGCTCGATCAGCCACATCAGCCGCTGGGTACGGTCCTGGTGCACGCTCAAAGTGGCAGCGATGGCAAACAGCAGCAGCGTGATCAGTGATTCGCGATGCAGCAGGCCGGCCTGGTCGCTGCTCATCACGGCATCCTGCAGCAGCAGAATGGCGGCGCTGATCACAATGCCGGGCAGCAGGTAGTGCCAGCGATAGCGACCAAACGCGCTGACCAGAATCCACGCCGTCGCCAACCAGATGGCCATCAGAGCAGCGTCGCCACCCCGAATCATCAGCCACAGGCGCAGCCCCAGAAGCCAGGTAACCGCCACGGTAATGGCCGCGATCTGCAGCCAGCGAACGGCCCGCTCACCCAAGCGCGGCGCCCGAGCGACGACGGCCGCCGTGAGCAGCATCAGGGCAATGCTGGCAACGGTGAGCCCGGTCAGCCAGCCCGGCCCCTGGGTGGCGGCCTCGCCTTCGGGTTGGCCAGTCACTGCCCACAGGGCGAGCAGCGGCATGCACAGCAGCAAGGCCCGCAGCAGACGACCCTGCCGCCGGCGCGCTGCGGCATACGCCGCCTCAAGTCCGGGCGGAAAGGCGAACGGCCAGCGCTGGGTGCGCTGGCTGAGCAGTTGCAGGGTTCTTAGCGAGGGCGTGACTGACATCGGTTTCATGGCGTCATCTTCGGGTCGGCCTCAGTTATACCGACCCCCATGCAATGGATGGGCCAGTGACGGGCCGGGGGCCGGTTTCGACTGATCAGTGGTATCGGACCGGCTCTGACGCACGATGGCCGGGAAGGTTCAGACCGGCGTGGGTGCGTCCAGCAGTTTGAGAAGCGCTTCCCAGCCCAGCACGGTGACGCCCAGCTGCTCGGCCTTGACCCGCTTGGAGCCGGCCGCTTCGCCCGCCACCACATAATCGGTCTTGCGCGACACGCTGCCCACCACCTGTCCACCGGCCGCGGTGATGCGTGCCGCCACCGCGTCACGCGCTTCGGGCAGGGTGCCGGTGATCACGAAACGCCGGCCCGACAGCGGCCCTTCAGCGGAGGCTACCGCCACGTCGGGCCAGTGCACCCCGGCCTCGCGCAGACGCTGCACCATCGCCTGCTTCTGCGGATCACTGAACCAGTCGACCAGGCGTTTGGCCACCTCGGGCCCTACGTCGGCCACGGCGCGCAGTCGCGGATACCGGTCCTTGTCCTTTTCTTCGCCCGCGGTCGCGGCATCGGCCTGGCAGGCCGCCAGCAATGCCTCGTAGCGGCCGAAATGCTGCGCCAGGGTGTCGGCGGTGCGCTCGCCCACGTCACGAATCCCGAGGCCGTAGAGCAGCCGCGCCAGGGTGGTCGATTTGGCCTTGTCCAGGGCCGCGACACGATTGGCCGCCGATTTTTCGCCCATGCGCTCCAGGGCCATCAGCGACTCGGCGGTCACGGCGAACAGGTCGGCAGGCTCGGCGACCCGCCCGTGGTCAATGAGCTGCTGCATCAGTTTGTCGCCGATGCCTTCGATGTCGAGCGCGCGACGCGAAACGAAATGCAGCAAGGCCGCATGCAGTTGCGCCGGGCACCCCAGCCCCGCCGGGCAACGCGCCACCACCGCGTCGTCACTGCGCTCGACCTCGCTCCGGCAGGCTGGGCATTGCGACGGCAGGTCGATGGTGCGCGCGTCGGTCGGGCGCTGATCGATGACCACTGCCTTGACCTCGGGAATCACGTCACCGGCGCGGCGCACGATGACGGTGTCACCAATGTGGATGTCCTTGCGCCGAATCTCATCAAGGTTGTGCAAGGTGGCGTTGGACACCGTGGCGCCGCCCACGAACACCGGCGCAAGGCGCGCGACCGGGGTGATTGCGCCGGTGCGGCCCACCTGGAACTCGACATCCAGCAGCCGGGTTTGTGCCTCTTCAGCGGGGAATTTGTAGGCGATGGCCCAGCGCGGCGCGCGCGCCAGTTCGCCCAGCTCTTCGCGCGCTGCCAGCGCGTCGACCTTGTACACGACGCCATCAATGTCGAAGGGCAGTTGGGGCCGCTGCGCCAGCAGCTTTTCATAGCAGGCCAGGCAGGCGTCAGCGCCTTCGGCCACGGCATTCAAGGGGTTCACCGGCAGACCCCAGTCGCGAAACTGCGCCAGCAAGGCCTGCTGGGTGGCCGGCAGCGTGTAGCCGTCGCTGGCGCCCAGGGCATAGACGTACAACTGCAAAGGCCGTTGCGCGGTGAGCTGCGGGTCGATCTGTCGCAAGGCGCCGGCGGCGGCATTTCGCGGGTTGACGAAGGTCCTGTCACCGCGCGCGGCCTGCTCGGCATTGAGCCTGGCGAAGCCGGCGTGTGGCATGAACACCTCACCGCGCACCTCCACCATGGGCGGCGCCTGCCCGCGCAGACGCAGTGGCAGGCTGCGCAGGGTGCGCAGGTTGGCGGTGATGTCTTCACCGGTCTGGCCATCGCCACGGGTCGCGCCCTGCACGAAGCGACCGTGCTCATAGCGCAGATTCACGGCGAGGCCGTCGAGCTTGGGCTCGACCATGTAGGTCACGTGTGCACGCCCCAGACCTTCGCAGACGCGCCGGTCGAAGCTCAGAAACTCGCCCTCGTCCAAGGCATTGTTGAGCGAGCGCATCGGCACCCGGTGCGGCACGGGCGCGAAGGCGCCCGAGGGACTGCCGCCAACCCGCTGCGTCGGCGAGTCGGGGCGCACCAGCTCGGGATCAGCCGATTCGAGCGCCTGCAATTCCCTCAGCAGCGCGTCGTATTCGGCATCGTCCATCTGCGGCTGGTCGAGCACGTAGTAGGCGTGCTCTGCGTCGGTCAGCCGCCGCCGCAGTTCCGCCGCACGCGCCGCCGAGTCGGACGCCCCCGGCTTCAAGCGGCTTGCGCGGCCGCCGCGACCTTTTGCCGCAGCGCGGCGCGGCTGGCCGCCGTCAACGGTTGGCGCGCCTGGTCAAAGACATCGGCATCGAGCGCCCCGGCCAGACGGTCGCTGGTGATGAACAGGTCTTCCAGCGCCGCGACCGGATCTTGCGGACCGGGCACGGTGAGATACAGCGTCAGGCCCGGCGAGGCAAAGCGGCCGGCGTCTGCGGGGTCCAGCGCGCCAGGCTTGACCAGGCTGGCGATCGAAAACGACACGTCGTCGCCGGAGCCACGTTGGTAGATCTTTTCAGGCGTTGGCACCAGTTTCTGCGCCCTGAGTGCCGCATGAATGCGCGTTCCGGGCAGTGACTGGCCTTCGCGTTCGGCCACGAACAGCACCACCACACAGTCAGGCGCAGCCTCGGCGGCCGCGGTCGATTGGGTCGCTGCCGCTGGCTCGGCCGGCGCTGCCTCGGCGGGAGCCGATTCGGGGGGCGCGTCCATCGCGTCCCGCGGGTTGCCGCTGGGCGTGCGCAACAGGCCACTGCCCAGCGAGGGCGCAGCCCTGGCGGTTGCGGGCGACCCCTCGCGATCGGCCGACAGGGTCGGCACCTTGCGCGCCTTGCCGGCGAGCGAATGATCCGACACGGACGCCGCACCCGCAGCCGCAGCCGGTGCTTGCGCCGGCGACTGAGCACGTTTGGGCGGGGGCGGGGGCGGTCTGCTGTCGGGTGCCGCGGTTGGCAGAGCGACCTCTGCCCCATCGTCCTCCTTCACCTTGCGCGGACGGCCCACGCCAAATTCATCGAACTCGCCGGCGGCGCTGCCGAAAATGTCCATCTGGTCACCCAGAGGCAGGCCCTTGCCGCCGCTGCCACCGCTGCCATCGCTGGATCGGGAGGGCGGCGTCCAGCGCGTGCCGCCAATCGAGTCTCGGCGGCGCTCGCGCAGGGCGTTGATGATCACCCCCAAGATGATGAGGATTCCCAATATCAGCAGGGCCAGCTGCAACTTGTTCATGACGAATGCCCCCGGAGCGTGTTGGTCTCGAAATCTCGCCCGCCGGCTTCAATCCCCGGATGGATCGATGCGGCGGTCACGTGCTGTCACCCTCGCCCACTTCGGTCAGGGCAACCGCCTGATCGACATCGACGCTGACCAGTCGCGACACCCCTGGCTCCTGCATGGTGACGCCGTGCAATTGATGCGCGAGTTCCATCGTGATTTTGTTGTGGGTGATGATAATGAATTGCACGTTCTGCGACATTTCGCGCACGACCTCGCAAAAGCGGCTGACGTTGGCGTCGTCCAGCGGGGCATCGACCTCGTCCATCAGGCAGAACGGTGCCGGGTTGAGCTCAAACAGGCCCAGCAGCAGGGCGACCGCCGTCATCGCCTTTTCGCCCCCCGACAGAAGCTGGATGGTCGCATTGCGCTTGCCCGGCGGCCGCGCCATCACCCGCACCCCGGCATTGAGCAGGTCATCGCCGATCAGCTCCAGGGTGGCTTCGCCGCCCCCGAACAATTTTGGGAAGCGATCGCGAAACACCGTGTTGACCCGGTCAAAGGTGTCACGAAACAGGGCCTTGGTGTCGCCGTCGATCTTCTGCATGGCGGCCTCGAGCGTTTCCAGCGCCCCGCTCAAGTCCGCGTGCTGGGCCTCGAGATAGTGCGCGCGTGTCTGGGCCTCTTCGAGCTCCTGAATGGCCGCGAGGTTGATCGCGCCGAGACGCTCGATGCGCCGGATGACGCCGGCCAACTGGTCTTCACACGCGGTCGGCGTGAGGTCGGCGGCGATGTTGGCGGCCAGCTGCTCACGGCTGAAACCGCTCTCAGCAAGCTGCGCATCCAGCGCCTCGCCCCGTGTGCGGCAGTTCTCGGCCTTGAGTTGCAGGGCCTGAAGCGCCTCGTTCTCGCGCTCCCGGCGCTGTTCGGCCTGCTGCAGATCGACCTGCGACCCGTGCAGTTGGCGCTCCGCAGCCTCGGCAACACCGCGCTTGCCGCGAAGCGCGTCGCGTCGCTCCGCCAATGCGGCCTCGGCGGCGGTGACCGCTGCAGCCTGCACGGCCAGCGGCTCGGTCCACTGCTGGGCCTGGGCGCCGAGGGCACTGACCTGGGCGTCGAGGTGACGCAATTGCTCGGCCAAGGCCTGCTGGCTCGACAGCAGCGCGGCCAGCGTCGATTCGGCACCGGCACGCTCCACCGCCAGTCGCTGCGCCTGTTGCGCCCGGGCGTGATGCGATGCGCGGCTGCGCTGCACACCGTCGCGGGCCTTGGCCAGCGCCTGCTGATGTTCGCCCCGCGCCTGACGCAGCGCCTGCGACTGCGCTTCAAGGGCCACCAGGCCGGTCCGTGTGTCGGCCAGCTCGGCCTCGGCTTCGTTGAACTGCTGCTGGGTTTCCTGCCGCTCCTGCGCCAACCGCGCGGCGCGTTGCTGGGTCTGTTCGAGGCGCACCTTGAGCGACTGTTGCTGCGCCAGCTTCTGCGCATGGCGTGACTGAGCCTGATCGGTGGCCTGCGCAACGCTGCGGCGCTGCGCCTCCAGCGCCTGGATGCGGGCCGCCAGCGCGCCCAGCGTGGTGTCGAGGTCCGCGACCGTGGCCTCAACGTCGCTGCGCGCCTTGACCAAGGCCTTGAGCTGACGGCGCCGTTCGATCACCCCGCTCTGCCCCTGGCCCCGCTGCGGGTAGCGCACCCAGTCGCGTCCTGCCCAGATGCCGTCTGGCGTGATGCACGACTGCCCTGCGGCGAGTTGCGACTGGCGTGCGATGAGCGCGGCAAGATCGGCAACCGCTTCGATGTCACGCAGCCAGTCACCCAGCGCCGACGGGCCCCGCACGTGGGCCGCCAGCGCCGTGTCGTCCGGCCGCACGGAAACACCCGCTTCAGTGCGATCGACCATGATCACCGCACCGCGCTCCGGGCCTTGGGCCGCAGGCTGGCATGCACGCGCGTCCAGCCCCACCGGCGCGCTCAGCACCGCGTGCAGCACATGCTCGACGGCCGGCTCCCACCCGGCATCAACTTCGATGCGCTCGGCGAGCTTTGGTGCGTCCTGCACGCCGCACTCGGCCCACCACTGCTTGAGTGCGGCTTCGTCATTGCGCAGCGCGGCGGCCTGCAGGGTCTCAAGCGACGCCTGCTGACCCTTGATGCCCTGCAGATGCTGACGCGCGTCATGCAGCGTCTGCTCGTGTTGCCGGCGCTCGTCACGCAAGGTCGAGAGCTGCGACTCCATGCTGCCCAGCTGGGCGCGCCCGTCGGCCAGGGTCGCGGCCAGGGTTTCGGCCTCTTGATCAGCGCCCGCAAGGGCCTGCACCAGCGCATGGATGTCGAGCGTGGCGGCCTCGTCGGTCAATCGCTTGAGACGGGCCTCGGCCTGCACACGGGCACGGTCCAGTGCCTGCACCCGCACCCGCTCGGATTCGGTCTTGGCCAGTGGCGCTTCGGCGCTCTGCGAAAATTGCTCCCAAAGTTGCTGGGCTTCGGCCAGGGCAAATTCCTGGCGCTCAAGATCACGCAGGGCTTCGGCCTCGAGCGCTTCGGCTTCAGCGAGACGCTGCAACAAGGCAGCCAGATGCTGGTCTGCTTCGGCGTGCCGCGCGGCCTCGCGGTCGCGGCGCGCCAGTGTGTCGTTGCGGCGACGGTCGAGTTCGTCCCGTTCGCGGGTCTGCATGTCGCGCAGGGCCTGGGTATGCGCCAGGGTCTGCTGGGCCTGAGTGCGCGCCGATTCGGCTTCGTAGACGCGTGCCTGCTCGGCGTTGATGGCCGCTTCGGTCTCGCGCAGGGCGCGCTCCGCCTGCTCGCGCGCCGCACGCGCGGCGGCCAGGGCGTGCACGGCGGCGTCCTGCGAGGCCTGCTGCGCGGCGATCTGCTGCGCGATGCCCGCCGACTCCTGCGCCACCGCCTGGGCGCGCAGGTACAGCAACTCGGCGCGTAGACGCCGCTCGTCGGCCTTGAGCGTGGTGTATTTCTCGGCATTGGCCGCCTGCCTGGTCAACGCCAGGATGCGACCGTCAATTTCACCCCGCAGATCGTTGAGACGATCGAGGTTCTCGCGGGTGGCGCGGATGCGGCTCTCGGTCTCGCGACGCCGATCCTTGTACTTGCTGATGCCGGCCGCCTCTTCAAGCCATTGCCGCAGTTCTTCGGGCTTGGCCTCGACCATGCGGCTGACCATGCCCTGCTCGATGATGGCGTATTGATTCTTGCCGCCGAGTCCGGTGCCGAGAAACAGGTCGGTGACGTCACGCTTCAGGCATTTGCGCCCATTCAGAAAATACTGCGAGCCGGCGTCGCGGCCGAGCTCGCGGCGCACCGAGATTTCGCTGTAGGCGGCATAGCTGCCGGTGATCTGCGCGTCCTGATTGTCGAACAGCAACTCCACGCTGGCACGGCCGATCGGCTTGCGGGTTCTGGAGCCGTTGAAGATGACGTCTTCGGCATCGGCGCCGCGCAGGTTTTTCATGCTGGACTCGCCCAGCACCCAGCGCACCGCGTCGATGATGTTGGACTTGCCGCAGCCGTTCGGACCGACCACGCTCGTCAGGTTGGACGGCAGCAGCAACTGGGTCGGATCGACAAAAGATTTGAAGCCGGCGAGCTTGATCCCCGACAGGCGCATGCGATTTCCGTGAATTGAAGATCTGAAGCCCGTCGCGTCTGACAACGTGCATGACGGCAAGCCTCCCCACACCGGGCCAGCCCGCCTAGGGGCAGCCCCACTGAACGGCAGGTTACGGCGCGCCCGCTCAGGCGTGTCGCAATAGTTTAATTTAGCGCGCCCTGCCCCGTCGCCCCGATCTGATTCGCCCATGACCCCACACGCTTCGCAGTCACTCGAAACCTTTCCCAACCCCGCGCCGACCCGCGATTACGTCATCCGCATGCGCCTGCCGGAGTTCACCTGCTTGTGCCCCAAGACCGGGCAGCCGGACTTCGCGACGCTGTATCTGGAATACATTGCCGACCAGCAGTGCGTGGAACTGAAAAGCCTGAAGCTCTATATCTGGAGCTTCCGCAATGAGGGCTGCTTCCACGAGGCGGTCACCAACCGCATGCTCGACGACCTGGTGGCGGCCACGCGGCCGCGCTTCATGCGCCTGACCGCGGTCTTCAACGTGCGTGGCGGTGTGTACACCCACGTGACGGCCGAACACTGCACGCCGGGCTACGTGCCCTCGCTGCCGCCGCCGGCCTGGCATGTCGACCCCACGGGGGCCGGGCTTACGCCAGGGGTCTGAGCGGTGGACGCTTAAGTCTTCTGCCCCGACGCGAGCAGCCCGGCCAGCACCTTGACCGTGACCCAGCGGGCATGCCCCATATCGCCCCGGTAAACCCAGACCGGATCGCCGGGCCCGCCAAGGCTGGACACGATGAGACCGGCGCCGGCGAAGTTCTGGTCACGCGTGTCTTCATTGATCGTCACCAGGGCAGCGAGGCCGGCGGCTTTTGCAGCCGCCAGGCCCATGGCGGAATCTTCAACGGCCACACACTGGGCGGCCGTCAGGCCCATGCGCTGCAGGGCCAGCTGGTACAGCATGGGATGCGGCTTTTTGTGGGTGACCTCTTCGCCACTGGCAATCACCTCGATTGCCGCGCGCAACTCGGGACGCAGGCTAAATTCCAGCACCGGGTCCAGCGTGCGCCGCGACGCGTTGGAGACGATGGCCAGGCGAATGCCGGCAGCCCGCGCCTCGCAGATCAGCCGCTCGACCCCGGCGCGCAACGGGATCTGACCCGCCGCGACCCGGTCGCGAAAGAAATCGGACTTGAGCTGATGGACCTTGGCGATCCACTGGTCCGGGTCGCGCGCAACGGCGGCGGATTCTGGCCCCAACTCCGGGGCGTAGGCATCCAGATAGTGGCGGATGCGTTCACGCCCTCCGGGCTGCTTGAGCAGCGTGCGGTACAGATCGCGATCCCAACGAAACGGCACGCCCAGCGAGTCGAATGCCTGATTGTAGGCGGGATGGTGTCCTAACCCTTCAGTGTCGGCCAAGGTGCCGTCGACATCGAAGAGGATCGCTTCGAGCGTCATGCCGCAAGCCCAGCGTGGCGGGAGACCGATTTCATGGCGAACCATTACAAATGAAAGGACGCGCGGAATCTATCAAACTCGGCTGAATGAGGACGAAAGGACGATTTGCGCCGACACCGAGCGGGCCGCTGCACGAGGGCTCGCTGCAAACGGCAGCGGCGAGCTGGATCAGCGCCCGCCGCCAGAACGGCCAATGGTGGGTGCGCATCGACGACCTGGATGCCGCACGCTGCCCGCCCGGCGCAACGGCCTGCATCCTGCAGCAATTGGAGGCCTACGGCCTGCACTGGGACGGGCACCCTGTCTACCAGACGCAGCATGTCGAACGGTATCGCCACGCGCGTGAGGTACTGGCCCGGGCCGGCGCGCTCTATCCCTGTGACTGCACCCGCGCCGAGCGACGGGCGCGGCTGCAGGAGACCCCTTCGGCCTACGATCAGCATTGCTGGCGTCATCCCCACACGCCGGCCCGAACCCCGGCCTGGCGCCTGATACTGGATGACGCTGATCTGCACTGGAACGACCAACTGCAAGGCCCGCAACACGCCACGCGCGCGCAATTGGGCGACCCGATCATCTGGCGCCAAGACGACATCCCCGGTTACGCCCTGGCGTGCGCGGTTGATGAATCCGCGATGGCGATCACCGAAGTGGTCCGCGGCGACGATCTGAGGCAGGAGACCGCGCCGCAATTGCAAATTGCCCGAACGCTGGGCCATCGCCCCGCGAAATACCACCACGTGCCGCTGGTCATGGACGCGTCAGGCCGGAAGATGAGCAAGCAGAATCATGCGGCGCCCCTGCCTGATGACCCCAGCGGCATGTCGGCGGCGATGCTGCGCGTGCTCACCCGGCTGGGACACACGCTACCGCCAATGCTGCACCGTGCAGCGCCCGTGCTGCAGCTGCGCTGCGTTCTCGAGAGCCTCAGGGCGTCCTGAGGCGCGCATGGCCTTCACCGGCAGCATCTGGCATGATTCAATGATGCACTGCACAAAAATACCCGATACCGATGTCTGAAATCCGGATCATCAAGAAGTACCCGAACCGCCGTCTTTACGACACGGCCATCAGCCGCTACATCACGCTTGAAGACATTCGCAAGCTGGTGATCAGCGGCGTGCAGTTCAAAGTCGAAGACAAGCGCACGCGGGATGACATCACCCGCGGCATCCTGCTTCAGGTGATCGCCGAGCGGGAAGAGAACGGCACGCCGATCTTCACCAACGACCTGCTGCAGTTCATCATCCGCTTCTACGACGACCCCATGCAGACCAGCATCAGCCGCTACCTGGAGCTGTCGATGAAGCTGTACTCCGAGCAGCACCAGCACTTCACCGAGCAGCTGCGCAACATGCTGGGGCAGGCGCAACAGCCGTTGCAGATGCTCAAGGAGCTGGCCGATGGGCAACGGCCGCTGTGGCGCACGGTTCGCAGCGAGTTCGTTCGCAGCCTCTCGGAGCGTGCCCGGGCCATCAAGCCCAGCAGCAAGTAGGCGGGCCGCTGGCACGGCATTTGCTCACTGAAATCATTGCCAAGTGGGTGCAGCACAGGCTCGCAGAGGCACCATCGGTCTACCGCCGCAACGCAGCATGAACGTCTTCAAGTCGCTGATAAACAGGGTTACTTTCCACCCACAAGAGATTTGACAACACTCAAGGTCATCTTTATACTGCACCGCAACAAAGTCCGGAAACAAAAAACCCGACACGGGTGCCGGGCTTTAAACAGTCTCCTCCAGAAAGGCCAAGCGCCTTTCTCGCACCTTGCCCCCGGTCTCCGGGGGCTCTTTTTATTGTGTCCCGCAAAAATGCAGGCATCGGTGCCTAACGGCCGATGAACGGCTCTTGTGAATTGGATTCTCTACCACTTCATGGGCGCACGCAATCCCCAATCTTGCTGGCGCCCCTGCTCTTCCCAGGCGCGAGACAAGGCGGTTGCCAGAACAGAATGGTGCGCCGCACCATTATTCTCTCCAACTGATTGATATCGTTGTGCATTAAGTTTTGAGATGCAATTGACAACACTCAGGGTCATCTCTATACTGCACTGCAACAAAGTCCGGAAATAAAAAACCCGACACGGGTGCCGGGCTTTAAATGGTCTCCTCCAGAAAGGCCACGCGCCTTTCTAGCACCTTGCCCTCCGGATTCCGGGGGGCTCTTTTATTTTTGTCCCCCTCCAGAGGCCAGATTTGTTGAGCTCTTCTGGTCACGCCTGCGCCTGACCTCAGCGCTTATCGCACCATTATCGGGCACCTGAAGTCAGAGTGCAACAATGGGTCGCAAATCCAGTCGTCACGCAACCGCCCGTCGCGCGAGCCGGGCAGCGCGCACAAAAAACGGCCTCTCGGCCGTTTTTTGTTTTCTGCGGAAGCCGGTCGCTTCAAGCAACAACTTCGTCCAAGGCCTTCATCGACAGGCGAATTTTGCCGTCACGGCTGACTTCCAGCACCTTGACGCGCACGACCTGCCCTTCTTTGACCACTTCCTCGACCTTCTCGACGCGCTTGTCGGCCAGTTGCGAGATGTGGACCAGCCCATCCTTGCCCGGCGCGATGGTGACGAACGCACCGAAGTCCATGATCTTGGCGACCTTGCCTTCATAGATCGCACCGACTTCCACATCTTTGGTGAGCATCTCGATCCGGCTGATCGCTGCTTGGGCGGCTTCGGTGCTGGTGGCGGCGACTTTGATCGTGCCGTCGTCGCTGATGTCGATCTGCGTATTGGTTTCCCGGGTAATGGCCTGAATGGTTGCACCCCCCTTGCCGATCACTTCGCGAATCTTGTCCGGATGAATCTTGATCGTCGTGATCCGCGGCGCGTGCTCGGAAACATCCGAACGCGGCGCTGCAATCACTTCGTTCATCGCCTCAAGAATGTGCAGGCGGGCCGCCTTGGCTTGCTCCAGGGCCTTTTGCATGATCTCGCCGGTAATGCCTGCGATCTTGATGTCCATCTGCAGCGCCGTCACGCCATTGGCCGTGCCGGCAACCTTGAAGTCCATGTCGCCCAGATGGTCTTCATCGCCGAGAATATCGGTCAATACGGCCCAGTCACTGCCTTCCAGAATCAGCCCCATCGCGACGCCGGCAACCGGCGCCTTGATGGGCACGCCGGCGTCCATCAACGCCAGGCAGGCGCCACAGACTGATGCCATCGACGATGAACCATTCGACTCGGTCACCTCCGACACCACGCGCACGACATACGGAAACTCGGTCGTCAAGTCGGGCATGACCGCCGCGACGCCCCGCTTGGCGAGGCGCCCGTGGCCGATTTCACGCCGCTTGGGCATGTTCATGCGGCCGGTTTCGCCGACGCAATAAGGAGGAAAGTTGTAGTGGAACATGAAGCGCTCGTGCCACTCGCCCTCGATCGCATCGATGATCTGGTAGTCCTTGCCGGTGCCCAGGGTCGCGACGGCCAGCACCTGGGTTTCGCCGCGGGTGAACAGCGCCGAACCGTGGGTGCGCGGCAAAACGCCTGCCGCCACAGACAACGGGCGCACGGTGGTGCGATCACGACCGTCGATACGCGGTTGCCCTTCGAGAATGCGGCCCCGCACCACCTTGGCCTCAAGCTCGTGCAAGGCATCCTTCACGTCGCGGTCACCCAGCGTTTCGGGCTTGGCGCCCACGGCTTCGGCGCGGATCGCGTTGATTGCGGCCACGCGCTCCTTCTTGTCGGTCAGCGTGTACGCATCGGCAATGCGCCCTTCGTACGCCGCCGCGAAGCCGCTCACCGCGCTGGTGTCCGGCGCCCGCCAGTCCCACTTGGGCAGACCGGCTTCGGCAACAAGCTCGTTGATGGCGACGATGGCCGCCTGCATCTGTTCGTGGCCAAACAACACCGCACCCAGCATGACCTCTTCCGAGAGCATCTTGGCCTCGGACTCGACCATCAACACGGCGTCTTTGGTGCCCGCGACAACCAAATCCAGTTCGGACGTCTTCAGCTGACTCTCGGTCGGGTTGAGAATAAAGTTGCCGTCCTGGAAGCCGACACGCGCCGCGCCAATCGGTCCCGCAAAGGGGGCGCCGGTCAGCGCAACGGCCGCTGAGGCGCCGATCATGGCGGGAATGTCGCCGCTGATTTCAGGGTTCAGGGACAGCACGGTGGCGGCCACCTGAACTTCGTTGAAAAAGCCGTCCGGAAACAGCGGGCGCAACGGGCGGTCGATAAGACGCGAGGTCAGCGTTTCCTTCTCGGTCGGACGCCCTTCACGCTTGAAGAAGCCGCCGGGGATGCGACCGCCGGCGTAGAAGCGCTCCATGTAATCCACCGTCAGCGGGAAGAAGCCCTGGTCGGGCTTTGCATCCTTGCGCGCGACGACGTTGACCATGACCACGGTCTCGCCCATCGATACGATGACGCTGCAGGCCTGCCGCGCGATGGCGCCGGTTTCCAGGGTGACGGTCTGACCACCGAACTGAAAGCTTTTCTTGACTGCCGTTGCCGGCGTGGCGGAAATAGCCATTAATCATTTCTCCATAAACAAATAAATCGCCGCCGGAGATCCTCCGGCGGCGTCAGAAATTCAAATTGTTTCTGGCCGCCGGACACGTCGACCAGCACCGCAGAACTCAAGAAGCCTGATCGCTCAGCGACGCAGGCCGAGCTCGCCGATCAATTTCAGATAGCGACCTTCGTCCTTGCCCTTGAGATAGTCGAGCAGGCTGCGGCGACGATTGACCATTTTCAACAGGCCACGGCGGCTGTGGTGGTCTTTCTTGTTCGCGGAAAAATGGCCCATCAACCCGGTGATGCGGGCCGTCAGCAAGGCCACCTGCACTTCAGGCGACCCGGTATCGTTGGCAACGCGCGCGAACTTCTTTGCAACATCAGCCTTCTCGGCCACAGACATCGTCATCTCGAATGCTCCAGAACAGCGTTCATATAAGTCGTTAATCAAGCCGCGTATTGTAGTCAGCGACAGCCCCACCACGCAACTCGCTCTAAGGCTTTTCGTCTCTTGAAAGCCACCGTTTCGGCCACAGCAGGCCATCGTCGCGCCAAACGGCCAGGCTGATCGCCACACCTTCCCCGTCGAGAACCGCCACCTCTCGCTGCGCTGCGCCCACTTCTGACGCGGCGCTGTCTTGCACGGCGATCGGCTGGCCCGCACGGAGCTGTGCCGCCTGCGGCCCCGTAACCACCACTTTGGGCCACTGCACCAGCGCCGATGACAGCGGGAGCAGGCAGGCGTCCAACGCGACGTGTCCCCCGTCGCTCGCAATGGCCTGCAGCTGCGAAAGGGCGTATTGCGTGCCGCGGAATGGCGTGACCCACCGTCGCCGCAAACCGGTGAGATGGGCCAATGTTCCCACTTTTTGCGCCAGGTCTTCAGCCAGCACCCGAATGTAGGTGCCTTTGGAGCACTGGACGTCGATGACCCATTGCATGGGCTGCCAGTCGACCAGCTTGAGCTGATGAATGACGATGTCTCTGGGCGCGCGCGCAATCTCCACCCCCTCGCGCGCCAGCGCGTAGAGCCGCTTCCCCTCGTGCTTCAGTGCCGACACCATGGGTGGAATTTGTGTTTGAGGGCCACAACTGGCGTCGAGCATCGCGATCACTTGCGCGGCATCGTGCGCCGGCACCGATGCCGATTCGACGACCGTGCCGTCTGCGTCTCCGCTGTCGGTTCTGGCCCCCAAACAAATGGTGGCCCGATAGGCCTTGTCGGACGCCAGCAACTGGCCGCTGAGCTTCGTGGCGTTGCCAAGGCAGATCGGCAGCATGCCGGTGGCCATGGGGTCCAGGCTGCCGGTGTGCCCGGCCTTGTCCGCCTGGAACAGACGCCGGACCTCCATCAACGCCGCGTTGGAGGTAATGCCTGGGGGTTTGTCGAGCAGCAAAATGCCATCTACCGCGCGTTTCGGGCGACGCGGTTTGCTCATCCGTCGTTGCTGGACCCGTCAACACTGCCGTCGGGCTCGGCCTGCTGGCGTGCGGCCGCCACACGGTCGTCCGCCGCCCGCGCATCGCGAATGATGGCAGCAATGCGGTCCCCTTCACGCAACGCGCGATCGGCCAGAAATCGCAACTCTGGAATGTAGCGCAGGGTGAGTTGCCGGCCCAGATCACGGCGCAGTTTGCCGCTGGCGTGATTCAGCACCTTGACGGACTGCGCCAGCGCGGCGTCGTCGGCAAAGCTGCTGACCTTGATGTTGGCCGACCGCATATCGGCCGCGGCATCGACTGCAGTGACCGTGATGTCGCCAATGCGCGGATCCCTGAGCTCGCGAATCAGCACCGACAGCACTTCCTGCAGTTGCTGATTGATCCTTGAGGTACGGGAAAACTCTTTAGGCATGGGCGCCCGATCCTCGCGACGGAAGCGACTTCAATGCCGTGTCCATGATGAGCGCGGCGACCTCAAGCCGCCGCCGTCTTGACGGACCGCTTCACTTCGAAGCGCTGGAAGCACTCGATCTGGTCGCCGACCTTGACGTCGTTGTAATCCTTCACGCCGATGCCGCATTCAGTCCCGGCCTCAACCTTGTTGACGTCATCCTTGAAGCGGCGCAGCGATTCCAGCGTGCCTTCGTAGATGACCGTGTTGTCCCGCAGAACGCGGATGGGCAGCGCACGTTGCACCGAGCCTTCCATGACCAGACAGCCTGCAACGCTGCCGAGCTTGGCGCTGCGGAACACGTCGCGAACCTGCGCGGTGCCGACAATCTGCTCGCGGGTCTCGGTGCCCAGCAGGCCCGAGATGGCATCACTGACCTCATCGAGCACGTTGTAAATGATCGAGTAGTAGCGCACGTCCACACCGGTGTCCTGGATGCGCTTGCGCGCACCGGCATCGGCACGGACGTTGAAGCCGATGATGATGGCCTTCGAGGCCAGCGCCAGGTCGACGTCGGATTCGTTGATGCCGCCGATCCCGGCGGACAGCACGTTAACGCGCACTTCCTCGCTCGGCAGATTGCGCAACGCCTCGGAGAGCGCTTCAGCCGAGCCCTGCACGTCGGCCTTGATCATCAAGGTCAACTGCTTGATCTCGCCTTCGCCCATGCGCGCCAGAATCTGGTCCATGCGCAAGGCCTGGTTCTGAGCCAGGCGCTGCTCACGCGCCTTGCCTTCACGCAGGTCGGCCAGTTCGCGCGCCTTCTTCTCATCGCCAACCACCACCACGTCGTCGCCCGCCTCCGGCACACCGGACAGGCCAAGCACCTGCACGGGAATTGACGGCCCAGCGGTTTTCACCGGACGCCCTGCCTCATCAAACATGGCACGCACGCGGCCGAAATACTGGCCCGTGAGAATCACGTCGCCCTGTTTCAGGGTGCCGCTGCGCACCAACACGGTCGCCACCGGGCCGCGACCCTTTTCAAGAGAGGATTCGACCACGGTGCCGCGCGCATCGGCGTCGATCTGCGAGGTGAGCTCCAACACTTCCGACTGCAAGAGAATCGCCTCGAGCAGCTTGTCGATGCCCTCGCCAGTGTGCGAGGAAACGCCCACGAACTGGTACTCGCCGCCCCATTCTTCAGAGATGACCTGCTCTTGCGACAGGTCGTTGCGGACCTTGTCGAGATCGGCGTCCGGCTTGTCGATCTTGGTGATGGCCACGACCATGGGCGCGCCCGCGGCACGGGCGTGCTGAATGGCTTCTTTGGTCTGCGGCTTGACGCCGTCGTCAGCCGCCACCACGAGCACCACAATATCGGTGATCTGGGCGCCGCGGGCCCGCATGCGGGTGAAGGCGGCGTGGCCCGGCGTGTCGAGAAAACTGATCACGCCCTTTTCGGTTTCGACATGGTAGGCGCCGATGTGCTGGGTAATGCCCCCCGCTTCGCCCGACGCCACTTTGGTCTTGCGAATGTAGTCGAGCAGGCTGGTCTTGCCGTGGTCCACGTGGCCCATGATGGTCACGACCGGTGGGCGCGGCACGCGCTCGGCGTCGCTGACCTCGGCGAAAACAGCTTGTTCAAGTGACTCCTCGACGTCGGTGGCCTTCACCATCACGACGCGGTGGCCCATTTCCTCGACCATCAGCGCGGCCGTGTCTTGATCAAGACTCTGATTGATCGTTGCCATCAGGCCGTTCTTCATCATCAGCTTGATGAGTTCGGTGGCCTTCACCGCCATGCGGTTGGCCAACTCGCCGACGGTGATGATTTCGGGCACTTCGACATCGCGCACCACCGGCGCGGTGGGGCGCTCGAAGGCATGTTGGTTGTCAATCTGTACCCGGCCGCCACTGCTCTTGCGGCTCTTCTTGTCCCGTTTGCCCGACTTGCCCTCGGCCACGTGCAATTCTTTGCGACCCTTGCGGTCACCGTCGCGACGATCGCCGCGACGCGCGGGAGCGGTGCCGGGCGCGGCCGCGGCGGCGGCAGGTGCGGCGGCACCTGGGGCGGTTCTGGCCGCCGGAGCCGCAACCGGCGCAGGCGTGGCGGCGCGCATCTCGGCCGATCGGCGAAGGTTTTCCTCGGCACGACGACGCGACTGGGAGGCTTCCCAGCGCTGGCGATACAACAAATCTTCTTTCAGCAGACGCTCGTGCTCGGCCTGATCCTGCTTGGCCTTTTCATCAGCGTCACGCAGGGCCTGCTCTTCGGCCTCTCGCGCGAGGCGCTCGGCTTCTTCCTGAGCGCGTTTAGCCTCGGCCTCGGCCGCCTTGCGCGCCGCGATCTGCTCGGCTTCCAGCGCCCGCCGGGCCGCTTCGGCCTCACGCACTGCCCGCTCTTCAGCGGTGGGCTCGGGCGCTGCAACCGGCTCTGGCAGCTCGGTCGGCACGAAGGTGCGGCGCTTGCGGACTTCAATGCTGACCGTCTTGGCCGGCGCGCCACGGGCGCCAGAAACCCTGAGTTCGGTGGTTTCTTTACGCTTCAGCGATATCCGCCGCACGCCCACGTCCGACTCGGCCGAGGCCGCCTCAGAAGACTCACCGGACTGCCCGGTGGCGCGCGCGGTTTTCTGTCGCAAGTAACTCAGCAGCGCGATCTTGTCTTGCGCGCTGATCGATGACGACGCTTCCTTCACGGACACGCCCGCCTCCCGAAATTGCGCAAGCAATTCGGTGACGGGGCGATTCAACTCATTGGCAAATTCAAGAACGGTAACTGTCGACATGCAAATCCTGTGGTTTCCGGCCAGAGCAGCGCTCAGGCGTAAACGCGACGGCGAGCCGCCATAATCAATTCTGATGCTGCTGCTTCGTCCATCTCGACGCTTTCCAGCAATTCGTCGGTGGCCAGGTCGGCGAGCTCGGTGGCGGTGCGGATACCCGCCTCGTTGAGCACATCGGCAACCTGCGCGTCGATCCCCTCGACCGCGAGAAGGTCATCCTTGTCGCTGCCATCGGCGGCCGACTCGGCGCTGGCGATGGCCCGGGTCAGCAGCACGTCCTGGGCGCGATTTTTCAATTCGGTGACGATCTGTTCATCGAATTCCTCGATGCCCAACATCTCTTCGTCTGGCACATAAGCCACTTCTTCGAGCGAGGTGAACCCTTCCTGCACGAGGATGAGGGCCACCTCGGCATCGACGTCCAGATCGGCCATGAAGGTCTGCTGGATCGCCTGATTCTCGGTTTCCTTGCGCGCCTCGGCATCGGCAGCGGTCATCACGTTCAGGGTCCAGCCCGTCAGCTCGGAGGCGAGGCGCACGTTCTGGCCCCCGCGGCCGATTGCCTGGGCAAGTTTCTCTTCTGATACGCCGATGGTCATCGCATGGGCGTCTTCATCCACGACGATGTTCTCCACCTCGGCCGGGGCCATGGCATTGATCACGAACTGCGCGGTGTTCTCGTCCCACAGCACGATGTCGACGCGCTCACCCGCCAACTCGTTGGACACGGCCTGCACGCGCGAACCGCGCATGCCCACGCACGCGCCGACCGGATCGATACGCTTGTCCTTGGCCTGCACCGCAATCTTGGCCCGCAGGCCGGGGTCACGCGCGGCGCCCTTGAGTTCAATCAGGCCCTGGGCGATTTCCGGCACTTCGAGCTTGAACAGCTCCATCAAAAAGCGCGGATCGGTACGCGAGACGAAGATCTGCGGCCCGCGAATCTGCGCACCCACCTCATAAATGAAACCGCGGACCCGGTCGCCCGGTCGCAGCGGCTCACGCTGAATCTGGTGGTCACGCGGAATGACTGCCTCGACGTTATTGCCCAGATCCATGATGATCGCGCCGCGCTCCATGCGCTTGACGATGCCGGTCAACAATTCGCCCACGCGACTGGTGTACGCCGCAACCACCATCGCCCGCTCCGCTTCGCGGATTTTCTGAATGATGACCTGCTTGGCCTTCTGGGCCCCGATCCGGCCAAAGTCCACCGAGTCCACCGGCGTCTCGATGACCTCCAACGGCTGAATTTCCGGATGGTCCTTCTGCGCGTAGGTCAGCTTGATCTGACGCTCCGGGAACTCGAAATCTTCTGAGTCATCCTCCAACACCGTCCACCGGCGATAACTGAGGTATTCGCCCGTTTCACGATCAATCTCGACACGGATATCGGCTTCATCCCCGTGATGCTCCTTGGTCGCCGATGCCAGTGCGGCCTCGAGCGCCTTGAAGATAATTTCATGCTCGACACCCTTCTCATTGGAGAGGACGTCAACCATCAGCAGGATGTTCTTATTCATGATTTGGCCATTTCACGGTCAAAATCGGGCACCAGACGGGCCCGCTCGATATCCTCATACGACACTTGCAGTCGCATTTCGGGAAGCGCAACTTCAATCCCGTTCGCATCGGCTGCCACCAGCACACCGGAGAAGCGGCGCCGATTCTCACGCGCCACGTGCAACTGAACCTTGATCGTCTCCCCAACAAACCGCTCGAAATGCGCCGGCTTGACCAGCGGACGGTCCATGCCCGGTGACGACACCTCAAGCTGGTAAGCCGTGCTGATCGGATCTTCAACATCCAGCAGCGCTGCCGCCTCGCGGCTCACGCGCTCACAGTCACCCAAAGTGATGCCGCCCGGCGCGTCGATGAACAGCCGCAGCATGGCGCTGTGCGAGCCCGCCGAAAACTCGATCAACACCAGCTCGTAACCGAGCGATTCGATCAAAGGCTCCAGCAAGTTGTTAAGTTTTTGATTAAGCACAGTAAATCTGATTAAGTCCCCACGAAACCGCAATAAAAAAGGCCCACAGAGGGGCCTCGTTTTCCGCCAAAGATTGGTAGCGGGGGCACGCTCCGAGCAATATCTGAGCATCCCGTACCGCATCATGATCCCCACGAACGGGCGCGGAGTATAGCGGCGGAGGGGCGGCAAGTACAACAGCCGGCGGCACCCGGTCGCCTTGGGCGCCTGCAAAATAATTTTGCAAAACACTTGCGCCCCTTGGTTTTGTCTGTACAATAGGCCCATCAGCAGCAAAGCAACCGCCCCGGCGGAACCGGGAATCCTGAAAGGAGCAACATCATGAGCAACATCCAAAAAGCCGCCAAAACCCTCACCAGCCAACTTCTTGCCGGCATCGAAGCGCACGCCGCTAAGATCGACGCCAGCCCGGTTGATTCGGTGATGGCGATGAACGAGGTGGAAGCCACCTTGATCAAGCTGTCGAGCAACATGGCGGAAAAGGATTTTCAGCAGAGCAACGGCGCCGACATCGCGCGCAGCTACCTGATCGAAGATTTCCGCAAGGTTCAGGTTGCTGAATGCCCCAGCTTTACCGCCCTCATGCTGAAAAAGTCGTAAGCCTCCATGCACTACGAAATATCCATTGTCGCCAACCCTTCCGGCTTCGGCGAATTCCAGGCCCAACCCATCAACGGGGAGGGCTGGGACAGCGCTTGCGACTTACTTGCCGGGATCGCCAACAACACTGCCGAGTACAGCGAGCTAGGCGTCGACGATCTGATCGAGGGCGCCGAAGACATTCGGGGGCGGATTCACAGCGAGCCGCCCCGGGTCTTCGCCGCCCGGTTTGGTGATGCGATCCGCTATTTTGGCATCGCCGAGCTTTGAGCGAATCCCTCATCCACCTACGCGTCCCGGCGGCCACAAAAGGCCGCTGGATTCGCGCTTCACGGGCCGAGGGCATGCGGCTCACCGATTGGATTGCAAAAGCCGTGGAGGCACAGATGCCGCAGGCGCTGACCCGCTACACCATCCCTGACGGGATCGATTTTGCTGATCTGCGGCTCGCCCGCGATCCTGACGGCGCGGGGTCGTTTGATACCGCGCCACTGGTGACGATCTGCGAGGCCTCGGGCATCGACCCCAACCTCATGAGCAATGAGGACAACGCCAGCGCGATGATCATGGCGTGGTACGCGGAACACCGGCGGCGCGGCGGCGCTCCCGACCCGGTGCAGGATGATCTGATTGCCGAGGTGCGGGCTGAGGAACGCATCGGCCAGACCGTCAGCCTGCCACCTGGTCGGGCATGAATAACCACGGCGGCGCTCGCCCAAACTCAGGCCGCCCCACGGTGGGCGACGTCCGCGTCAACGTGCGGCTGGATCGCGCCACCGTGGATCGCCTGCGGGAGATCGGAGACGGCAACGTGAGCGAGGGGATTCGGCGGGCGGCTAAAACCGCCACCCCACCCGAACCAGCGCCCTGAGCGCGCCGCGCTCATCCTGCTGCACGTCGGCGCCGAGCCGGAACCGGGACACGTCCCGCTCGATCCACACGCCGCCGCGACCGCCGAACGGGTCATAGCTCAGGCCAGCAGCCCAGGGCCTCACCGGCGGCGGCAACAGGCCGGGCAGGATCGGCACATCGAGCGCCCGCAGAATCGAGCCGTTGGGGCTGGACGCAATGACCCGCTGACCACCCTCATCATCACGCACCAGCGACAGGTCGACGCGGCACACCGGGCACCCTGGCGCGTCGGGCTGCACCTCGACCTCGACGCGGCGCACCTCGACGTTGCCGCGCGGGATGCGGTGCGGTGCAGGCGCGTCGGGCGGCGTCGGGTCGCGCTCGGCAATCACGCTGCCGTCGTCTTGGATCACTGCCGGGCGGTACTCGACGCGCTCGATCACCGGGGCGTCGCCCAGCCCCAGTCGGTAGCCGAACACGCCCACCACCCCGGCGAGAATCAGCGACAGGGCTGTTTCGCGCGTCATGCCGGCACCCCGTCGCGCATCTGCCGCGCCATGGCGAGCACGCGGCGGCGTTCGGTGATGTCGTCGCCGGCCATTGCCGGCCAGCGGCTCAGCAGCAGGCAATCACTGGCCGCGTTGTAGTCCGCGCGCCGCAGGGAATCCCACAGGTCGCGCTCGGCCAGCAGGGCGTCGCTGCCGATTACCAGCGCCACGTGCAGCACCACGGCCGCGCGCTGCGGATCTAGCTCGGGCAGCGAGAAGATGCGCCCGCGCAACTGGCGCGACACCGCGTACAGATCGGCGCGCAGTTGTGTTTCGGCAACGTGGGGCGACAGCGGCTCGCGGGCGATGCGCCACAGCCAGCCTATGACGGTTTCCCCGTTCTCGATGGCCGGTCGGTCGTGAAACGATTCCAGCCGCTGGACTGACGCGACGGCTTCGCTCACGTTGCGCGCCTCGCGGGCGTGGAAATCTGCGGTTGCTTTTTCGTCTTCATTCACGCTCATCGCCCGCAAGGGGCGCCCCCGGTTGTAGTGATAGATCGGCCTCGGCATCGCGGCGGCGGCACAGGCCCGGGCCGTTGGGCGTGCCGCGCCACAGCCGGCACATGGCGCGCAGCTCTCGGGCCACGCACTGCACATCACTGGCCGGCAGGCAGTCGTCACGAATCGCGCGCATCTCGCTCCGGGCGTTGCCGCTCATTGATCCGCCCCGGTTGTAGACGAGCGACACAAGCGCGCCCTCGGCGGGCGGCGGCAGGGTTCCCAGGGCGTCACCGAACGCGCGCCGCGTGCGGCGGTGGTACTCGGGAATCGACACGTCGGCGAACACGCGGTAGGCGTAGCCGTAGGCCGTGCTGATGCCCCGCCACTCGCCGATGCGGGCTTTTGCCGCGTTGCCGGTCACCCCGGCGGACATGGCCAGCCGCTCGCGCTGCTCATGCAACTGCCAGTCGCGCAGGATCACCCCGCTGGTCTGGTGGCCGCCGTCGTAGCCGATGCCCCATGTCGGACCGCTGGGACCGCCGGGGTAGTACACGCCAGCCAGCCGGGCGCCGTAGTAGCCGGGGCTGGACACCTCGAATTGCACGATCAGGTCCACCGCGCCGGGGTACACCGTGGGCGCGGGCGTGGCGGTGGGCACCGGCAACACCGGCTGGGGCGGCAGTGTCGGCACGGCCTCGCGTGCGGCCACCACCACCGGGGCAACCGCTGCACTTACCGCCGCCTGGCCACCCTCAATCGAGGGCGACTGGCACGCGGCAAGGATCAGCGCGCAGGCCGAAAGAACCAGAGCGCGAGCCATAGCACCGCAATCCAGAACACAGCGTTGGTGAGGTACACGGTCACGGCCCCGCGCTCGCCCAGCATCAGGCGGCGCCACAGCTCATGTTTCGCGGTCGCGTCCAGCTCCATTCGCCAGCGGCGCCACGCGAGATAGCTCAGGCCCAGGGCCGCGAAGCCGTACGCCAGCATCACCGGCAGCTCGGCCAGCCATGCCAGCAGGTCAGGTCCAAGCCCGCCGCTCATGCCACCCAGCACCACGACTGCGGCAATCGCCAGCGCGGCTTGCAGCGGCAACCAGCCGACGAACTCGGCGAATCGTTGAATGAGCTTGATCATCCGTCAGCCCTCACCGTCAAATGTCGATCCATCCGCTTGTGCAGCGATGACACCGCGCCTTCGACGCGCCCAATCGACTCATGCAGCGGGGCCATTGCGGCGCTCATCTCGGACTTTGGCTGGTAATCACGAAACATCGTTTCGCCGATGCTGCCGATCTTCGTCGCCTGCTTTTCGATGTCCTTGCCGAGCTGATCCAGGCGGCGCTCAAGGCCGCGCTCCATGCCCTTGACATACGCGCCGATCAGCCCCAGCACAATGCCGATGAGCGCCAGCGCGACATCACGCCCGGTCAGAGATTCGGCAGATGCGTAGGCGACGGTTGACCATGCCAGCGGCAGCACGGCCAGCGGCAACGCCCATTGCCGAATCACAACCGCGCCTCAATCAACTTTCGCGCCCGCTCCGGGCTGATCTTGACACCAGCAGCCATGCCCGCCGCTGCGCTCTCAATCGACCGCCCGTGCTGCACGCTCACGGCATAGCCCCGCGCCTCGCGCCACTCTTTGAACCACTGCGCGTTGCTCAGGATCAGGTAACCCAGCCACATGAGCCGCCATTTGTCGCGCACATGCTGGCGCTCATGGGCAATCGTTGCGGCATCAGCCTGCGGGTGCGCCCAAACCCAAAACAGGGACGATCGGCCCATGACGCGCCCGCCGTTTTTGCCGCCCAAGTCTTTGCGACGGACAGGCACTTTTTCGGGCATAGGCGTCCACGACAGAAGATGAAGTAGCAGGAAGGGACCGAAAATAATCAGGAATGCAGTCATATCGGCTCCTCGGTGGTGACGATTTGCAGGCCAAGTCGCGACATCGCCTCGAATGCAGGCTCGCTGCTGATGTCTCCCTGCATTCGGATGGCTTCACAATCAGCCAACGTGGCTGTCAGCGTCAGCCCCTGTTGCACGGCCCCTTGTTCAGCCGCTGCGTGCGTTGCGCTTGCATCAGAAAGCAGGTTGATAAACGCAACCTGCATTGTCCCGCTGCTGATGTAATGCGTAGCTGGCTCGTTCCCGTCTGCTGAGAGCCCGGTGATATACATGCCATGACCACCAGGGGCGAGACATTCAGCAAGATTGCGAGCAGCATCAACGAGCGAGGCTGGGACAACAATCGTGACATGGGCATTCATGGCAAAACCACTCCCGCCTTGGCAGCCAAGTATGCTTCCAAGCTCTGCCGCTGGCCAACTGAAAGCTCGTCGGCAATCTGCACTAGGGCGTAAATACGCCCGGTGAGGAAATTTTGAGCCCCCCCAGTGCGAGACCCAATGGTCACGAACCTGCCCCCAGAATTTAAGGTGCCGGTAGGTGTTGTGGGGCCATTACTCACCCCATTGTTGAACACTTCAACAGTGGATGCGGATACTTGAGTTAGTACAACGTCTGTGTTGGCAACAGTGGCGGGGCCGGGGTCATTAAAGTCTTCCGTGCCTACAAAGCTAATACTCTCCGGGACAAGGCTCTGTGTTCTGAGATTTTGAGTCAGCCGAGAACCCCCCACGTATGAGTCGGAGTCCAGATACATCTGTAAGCCAACCCCAGTGTTTCGCCCTGAGATGCCCGCAGAGTGTTTCCCAGCCACAATTACGGGGTAGCTGGCTATTACAAGACTATCATCAACACCATCAAACTCAAGCCAATGCCTAGCCCCATCTGTACGATAGAGCTGCCTAGCCGTAGCTGTCGCCTGTGAGGCGTGGTTGCCATTGCCTGATTTATCCAGCGCCAAGCCCACTGGCTGGCCATCAGCAGTGACAGGCGTAGTGCCAGCACTGTCCTGAAACAGGGTGCTGAGGTCTGATGGGTCATACCATGCACCTTGCTCGCCGTTGGAAAATAGAATCAACGGGTTTACTTGCAAGGCCGCTGTATACAGCGTCTCCACATAATCCAACTGATTCGCCGTTAAGCTGGCCGCGCGAAAGAACCCCGACTGCACCTGCTTATTCACGTCCAATGCCGGATGCAGGAAATATCCATCCGCAGCGGCGTCGGGCAGGTTGTAGTAGGCGCGCAGCGGCAGCACGTCCACGGCATCGATGCCGAACGCTGCATATCGCGGCGATTCAGTGCTGCCGATCCGCAGCCAGCAGGCGGGCACCCAGGTTTCGGGCTGCGAGGATGCGTTCAGGTAGCGGCCAAAATCGGGGCCTGCCCGGTCGTTGCCGCCGAGGTAGGTGTACCCTGCGGGCAACGCGGGCAGTGACACACCTACGCCGAAGCCGGGCAGCCCGGCTGTGCCGATGTCGCTGGGGCCGATGGGGACTACCATTGCCACACCCGCACTTCGCCGCGTGCGCCTGCACCTGAGCCTCCGTCGTTGGTTGATCCGCCGCCACCGCCGCCGGGGGCTGTGCCAGCTACGCCGGGAACACCAGCCGAGCCATTACCGGCCCCACCTGAGCCGCCGTATTGAGACGCGCCGCCTGCGCCTTGGGTTGTGTTGCCGCTACCGCCGCCGCCAGCGCCCCCGTATACCGTTGGGCGACCTGCAGTATTTGAAAAACCAGCTGCCGAACCAAATTGATACGGAATACTGTTCGTTGTGGTCGCATCTGCGAGAGCACCGCCCGCGCCCCCGGGATTCCCCGCACTTGATGAGGTTCCTCCAAACCCACCTTTGGCAGTCAATAAAGCGCCAAATGTTGTATTGCCGCCAACATTTCCATCTGCTGCCACCCCATTCGCAATTGCCGCGCCACCGGCGCCGATAACAACAGAAATGGGCGACGAAACATCAGATGCACGAAACAACTGTCGCACGGACTGCCCGCCGCCACCGCCGCCAGAGCTGGTTGTGCTTGCGTTGTTTCGGCCCGATGCACCGCCGCCAATGCACTCAACTTGTATCCACGTCGCATTCGGGCTTTTAGAGAAATCACCCGATGCTGTGATGACGGTGTATTCGTCCTCAATGCCGACGCCCCATTCAACGCCATCTTCGGTAGCGTTGACCTTGAGGACACGCCCAGCCTGCCCCACCAACGACGGCAACCCCGCCGCACTCTGCACCGCAGCGGCGATGACTTCGTTTGAATCTTTGATGTCCTGAGATTCAGCCCGTGCAAGATCGGAGTTGACGGCGGCGACTTGGGCTGAGGCGCGGAAGTCGTCGGCGTCAGAGGCGCTGGTGGCAGCGGCGGTGGCGCTGTCTGAGGCTTCTCCGGCGGTGGTCTCGACGTAATCGGCAACCGTGTTTATGCCGTCAATGACATCCGGAAACTCCCCAAGGAAAGTGTCCATCCGGGGGCTAAAGTTCTCCGGGTCATTCCGGTTCGGTGCAGGGGTGGTGATCTGCGGTACTTGGGGTGCTGGCATTTGTGGTCGCTCCTAGAGTCCTTCAACCCGGATCGTCCCGTCGCTATACGCCGGGCCGGAGAATGTTTTTTCAAAGTCTTGATAGGCGCCGAAAACGATCAGCGAGTCGTAAAGCTCGCTGCCGATAAAGACGGCGGGTTGGTCGCGCTCGTTGTCCAAAATCCGGACGAATCGATCTATGGAAGCTGTCGGGCCGATGACCTCGAAATTCACGCGCTTGACCGATTGGCGGCGCACGAATGTGGTCCGCCCGAATGCGTCTGTTCTGCGAACGCCGAAGCGAACGGTCCCCACTGAGGTGCCGTTTAGGGTCAGGGCGATCTCACGAACAAAGCCAATCGACATCTCTGCACAAGCCGCATTGGTGGCTGTGATTTCAGCGTTGATGGTGGCCGCGCCGTAGGGCGGCAGGTTCAGAAACGCGAGGTCGAAACGCTGCTGGAATGGCTCGAAGCAGTAGGTGTAGAAGTCGACGACATTGCTGTTGTCGATAAGGCTCACGGTCTCGTCGAAAACCACGCCATCCGTTGGATCTTCCATCCAAACCCGGATCTCGCCGCCGCCACCCAGGCGGTTGAACACCACCGCATTGACGATTGATCCGGGCGTAATCGCCACGGTGATTTCGTCGGCGTTGGTGGTCTGATCCAGCGTCGATCCGTCGAACATGCGCCAGCGGTTGACCTTGCCCAACAGCCCCCAGGTTGGCGGGTCTGCGACGGCTCCGGCGGTTGGTTCGTCGGTCGTGCTGCTGACAAGCACCTGGTACAAGTCCAGCCCGACGCGTCGCTGTTCGCCAAGGTTGTGGGTGCCCGCTGACCATTCCGTTTCACTCAGCGGCACGCTGGACGTGAGCGCACTGACCTCTACGGGCGTGATGCTGACGATTTTCATTCGATCACCTGCATGGGCACGCCTTGGGTTTCCACGCGATCAAGCGTGTTGGCGCTGCGCGCCGTGTTCCGGGCGGTCTGGGTCATGACGTTATTGAGCGAAGCCACCTCGCGGCGCAGCGCCGCCACCTCGGCACGCAACGCAGGGTCACCACCACCACCCACCGCCGCCCCGATCTGCTGTTGGTTCCAGATCCGTGAAGGGCCGGTTGCCTCAAGCTCGGGGCCGTTTTCACCCACCACGCGCAAGCCGCCCGAATGCATGCCGCCACTGGCAAAGCCGGGCACCGATTCGGACAAGATCGCCCCGATGCTGCCCTCGATGCCGCGTAGCGCCGATAGCTGCTGCGAGGCCAGCGAGTTGGCGGTGTTGCCCTGTGATAGCAACTGCGCATGCTGCGCCCGCAATAGCTCCCCGCGCGCTGCATCAAGCTCCGCCTCGGCCTGAGCAACGCCCTGATTGGCGATGCGCAGTTGCTCGATTGCCGACACCGTGTTGTTGATGAGCCTGATCTGCTCATCGATCATCTCGATCTCGACCAGATGCTGTGCCTCGGCAACGGCCAATTCGCGGTCAGCGCGGGCCTGTGCGTAGATCAGGCTGCGTTCCAGCACATCAACGGTCCGTTCGTCCGCGCTCAGTTGTTTCTCGGCACGGCCGGCAAGCTGCGCAAGCGTTTCAGCCGTCAGCGATTGCGCCGTGGCCATCTCGATCTGCGACGCAAAATCGTCAGCCTCGAATTGCTGTGCCGCCGACACCGAGCGCTCAAGCCCCGGCGTAACGGACAAGCGCCCTGCCCCGATGCTTTGCAAGTTGCTCAGCGCCTGCGCACGCGAGAGCGACAGCCCGGCAACGCTGGACGCTGCACCGCTCAACAGGCCCACAAGCGCCTGCGATGCACTGGCAACGTCACGCGCACCAGCAATGCGGGCGTTGATCGATGCCGTCTCGGCTGCGAGTTGATCGCGGATGCCCTCTTGGATCACCGCAAACCGTGCGCGCTCGCCTTCGATCTGTTCGTTCAGCACCGCGACCTGAGCGTTGCGCTGTGCTTCCTGAGCTTGTTCCAAAGCCTGCTCGGCGCTGCTGACGCGGGATTGCGCTGCGGTGATAGCGTCGGCCATGGCCTGCTGGGCTGCGGCGGCTGTTTCAGCGGCGCGGGCGGCCAACAACGCCCCGACTTCCAACTCGCTCAGCCGGTTGACCAGTTCAATCAACCCAACGTCCTGCCCGGCCTCAGCACGTAGGTCGCGGAAGCGTTGCTCAAGCTGCGTCATCTCGGGGTCGAGCGAGGTCAGCACGGCGATCTGATCGAGCAAGCCGCGTGACTGCTGATAGCGTGCGGCGGCCAGTGCTAGTTCGGCTTGGCGGGCTTGTTCAGACGCGGCGGCTACCTGCTCCGCGTTGCGTGCAGCCTCATCCGCCCGCTGATCCAGTGTGTCGAAGAACTGCCCCAGCTGCGGCGCTGCGGCGAGTAGTACTTCGTAAGCACGGATGCCAGATTCGGTCGTCAGATCTAGCCCCTGCACGATACCCAGCAGATTTTCCCGGCTGTCGGTCAGCGCAACGCCGACTTCACCCAAGGCACCTGACAATACGGTCCTCAGATTTTCGAATTGCTGCTCCGATGTCAGCAACACCGATTGCAGAGACGACATTGAGCCGGACAACTGATCGCCAAACACCTGAGACAGACGCTCGGCCTGCTCGAAAAGAGCCACGCCCGACAAAGACGTGTTGAGGCCCATCAACCCGGCGTCCAGGCCCTGGGCCTGCGCAGTGATGCGTGCGAACGTGGTGGCGACCGTTTCACCCTCGCGCGAGAAGTCGCGGATACCGGGGACGATGCGTTCAGCAATCACGGTGGCGAGGTCATCAAACGCCAGTTGAGCGCCGTTCTCGTCGCGGAAGATGTCGCGTTGAATCGTCGCACTCAGGTCAAGCCCGGTGCCCGCAAGACGCGCCGCCTGCCCAGCTGTTTCGGCCAGCGAATCGAATGCGGCTTGGAATATCTCGGTGTTGAACTCTTCAGACCACGCGCGCCACTTGCGGCCACGAAAGCCGGAGCGCTTGCGGCTCTGCGTGACCCAGAGCATGGATTCGATCACGCCGTCCTCGACGGATAGCGTCAGCTCCTGCCCAACGGTTCTGAATTTGGTCCCGAAAGCTCCGCCGCCGGTGATGCGGTCAAGACCGCTGGCAACAAGTGACAACGGGTTAAGCACTGCAGCCGCGCCCTGGACGTTTTCGCCGACACGGCTGTTATCGACGGCCAGGCCGCGACCGACTGCAAATAGTCCAGCAGCCCCAGCCGCCCCAAGGGCCAGCATGCCCGGCGAAAGCGCAGTGAGGCTTGCGCTTAGATTAGTCAGCGATGAGGCCAGCGTCGGGAACGTGTTGCCGATGGCATCGATCAGCGGCAGCGTGCCGTTAAAGATCGCGGCCCCGATGCCGCCGCTCGTCCCGCCCAACAGGCCAGCGATGCCACCGCCACCCGTCAGAGATGAAAACGCCGCCCCGCCGATCTGGCCAATAGCGCTCTGAATGCCTGAAACGATGAAGCTGATTGTCGGGCGCAGCACCAGTGACTGGAACTGCGCCTTGAGTACGTCGATGAAATTGTCAGCAAAACTCTTGCCCGCCTCAAAGCCCCGCAGCAGGCCATCAGTGATGCCGCGATTCAGCTCATCACGCATACGCTGCGCAGCAGCTGCGGTTTCGTCTGCGGCGCGTTGGGCGGCAGTTGCGGCTTCTTCTTGGGCGCGCTTGTTGGCTTCGGCGGTTGCGGTAGCGGCGCGCGCGGCTTCATTCTGCGCATTGGCTAGGCCCTCGGTCACTTGTTGCTGCACCATCAACTGCCGCGTCAGCGCATCTGCCGCTTCAAACTCAGCGACAAACCGCGCTTCGGATTCGGTGCGGCCATCGCGCATCAGTTCGTTGATGCGGGTCTGAAAAGCGATCTGTTCTTGCAGGTCGGCTAGGCGGTCGGCTTCGGCGGTGGAGAGGTTGCCAATGGCGTCGGCTGCGGCAGTTGCGGCGGTTTCTGTCTCGCCAAGCACAATCGGCACCGGCTTGACCGCCTCATTCAGCCGACGGATGTCATTGGCGGTCTTCTCGATTGCGCCTGCGACGTTGTTCATCTCGACGGCGATCTGAGTGGCGCCGAAGGTGTCGCCCGCCGCTATCGCAGCTTGGCGTTGCGCTTCATAGATGCCCATCGCGTTGGCAAGCCGTTGAATTTGCGCCTGCGCCTCTTCCACGCCACGTAATTGGTCGGGTGCCAGCAATGGCCCGCCAGAACGTAAGCGTTCTGCCTCATCAGCCAATTCGCTGATTGATTTCTGAGGCGCTCCGGACAGCTCTCCAGCCGCATCACGTGCCCGGTTGAACCAAAGCACCAGAGCGGTCAGTCCAACGACCACGGCGCCGATAGGGCCGCCAACCAAAGCCAGCGCGCCACGGACGACGGCGATTCCGGCAGCGAGTGCCCTTGCGCCAAGGGTGGCCGCCGCAGTTGCGGCAGTAGCGCGCGCAGTGGCAGCTGCTTTCGCGGTCTGTGAGGCGGCAGTTGCGGCAGTGGCGCCAGCAAGCGCGGTTTCAGTGGTGGCCAACAGTCTGTTGGCTGATGCCAGTGATGCGCTTGCGGCAACCATGCGCTGAATCGTGGCGGCCCGGCCCTGTTCGGTAATCTGCGCTCGGAGTCGGACTTTCTCCAACTCAACCTCTGCCCGCACGGAAGCCACCACAGCGCGGACGCTGTTGACCTCTGCCGCCGCCTTGACCTCTGAGGCGCGGGCAGATGCAAGCGATGCGGCAGCGCTGGCGGCTTCTCTCTGGGCATTCTCAACAAGCGCGGCTGAGTGCGCGCGCGTCACTGCCGAAGCCTGCGCGAAGGCGACGCCCGATCCGATGACCGAAGAGGACAACCGCCCCAACCCTACCCCGGCCGCTGCCACCGTGACGACAGCCAGCGCGTTGATGACAAGGCCAAGGTTCTCGGCAAGCGCCGCCAGCGAGCCCCCCAACGCTGCCGAAACACCACGCGCTTGATCCGCTTCGCCGATGAATTTCAGAACCGCGTTGCTCACCTGCGTGAACCCGCGTTCAATCGTGATCGGCATGCGCGAGAATTCTTCCTCGACGGCCTGCGCCTGACTCTCAAGCGCTGCGATCATCCGTTGGACGGTGATTTCGCCGTCGTTGACTTGCTGACGCAGTGCGCCAATACCAATGCCCAAGCCATCGGCCAGCGCCTGCGCAAGCCGGGGGCTGTTTTCGATGACTGAGTTAAATTCCTCGGCCCGCAGCACGCCGCCCGCGAAGGCTTGCGTCAACTGCGTGATGGCGTTCGCCTGATTGGCGGCAGCCGTGCCCGACACCGCAAACGTCTGGTTGATCGTCTCGGTGATGGCGAGGATGCGGGCCTGTTCAATGCCGTACTCAGCCGTCGACCGGGTAATTCGGGCATACAGGTTCGTGGTGCTGGCCAGCGCCGTGCTGGTGCGCTGCGAGATGGCGAACACCTCAGCACTTGCCGCCGCGAACGCTTCCTGTCCGTTGGTCGCCAGACGAATTTGCGTCGTCATGTTGGCGTACTGATCGGCGATGCGAGACAGCGCCTGGATGCCTTGAATCGATGCAAAGGCGCCCACGAAGCCGACGACAGCATTGCGCACGCCGAAGAACGACCGCTCCAGCTTCGCGTTCTCACGCTCAAGCCGCTGCGTTGCGGTTTCGGTCTTGCGAGTGGTGCCAGACAGTCGGTCAAGGTCTCGCGTCGCAGTGCGGACGCTACTGGAGTCCGCGCGGAATCCAAGTTCAGCGATGTCCATTCATCTACCTCCCTTGGGTTCCGGTTGGGCTTGCTTTCTGTTGCTTGATTGCTCGTTGCTGACGGCATGCCGATAGGCGCTGTCCATCGCAATGAGCATCGATACTTCGTCGTTACTGACCGGCGTTCCGGTGAGCCGCGACCACGATTCAATCTCGCCCCATGACAGGGGCTCCGGCCCGCTGTGGCGCTGGTTTGATAGTTCGTGGAAGTGGTCCCAGACGTGCGTCACCACGTCCGGGATTTCAGGCTCATCAGGGGTCCGCGTCTTGAAGCGCTCGTTGCGCTCTCGGCGCGAAATCCCGTCTGATCCGAGGATCGAATACCGAACGTGGTGTTCGACGGCCTCGATCAGGGCTTCGGTCAGTTCTCCAAAAAACCCGCGATGTCGCCAAGGTCTGAGTCAACCTGATCGCTGACGATTGGGTTGCTCAAAACCTCGCGGACGTTTTCTTCGGTGAAATCGAGCTTCTTTCCGCCCCAGTTGGAGTCGCCGTTCCATTCCCAGCTCTCCACGCACGCGATGTGGATTTCGAGGGTCTGGTTCTCAAGCTGCTCCGACGTGACCTTGAATTTCCGGCTCGCCAAGCGCTTGTTCTGGATGTCGTGCTTCACTTTCTTGACCTTGCGGTCAGTTAGCGGGCGCAGGTTCAGGACAAGGCCGGTCGGCTCATCAGTGCCGGGGTGCAAAATCTTGAGCGGGCGGGTTGAAACAGGGGTGAAAGCTGCGGAAATATCCATTAGTTGATCCTCATCTGATCGATCCAAATGAATCCACCGGCCAGGGGGCGGATCAGGTCCCTTTTCGCCCTCATGAGGGCTAGGCCGACGGAAGGGGTGGCGTTAAGCCGAAACGGTCGCTTCGAGGAACTGATTCACGCCGACGGTAAACACCGATCGGATGAAGTCCTCATTGCCGCCGCCCGGATAGACCGGACCGGCAACCGGGCCGCGCAGGTAGTGCACGGCGCCGTTCGGCAGATCGAGCTTGAAGGCGTAAGAGTCGCGCACGGCTGGCTGGCCAGCAGCCTTGAAGGCGACCTGCCCGGCGTCCACCAGGTCAACGGCGCATTCGATCGTGAAGCTGCCGCCGTCGGTCTGGCCTTTGGCCTTGAGAGTCAACGCGCGTGCCAGCACGGGGTAATTCACCATGTTGGTTTCGTTGCCGTACTGGCCAATCGTTCCGACGTTGGCGATCTCGGTGTAGCTCAGCCCCTCGAACGCGGCTTCGTTGATGTCAACGTTCTGCGCGACGGTGGAGATTGAGACGGTTGCATTCAGGTAAGTAGTAGGGTCAGCCATTGGGGTTCCTCACGGGCATAAAAAAACCCGCTGAGAGCGGGCGAAAAAAAACCCGCCGAGGGGCGGGTTGCGGTTACCGGCTGAGCCGGATTGGTTAGAGCTTCTTGATCAGCTCGATTGCCTGTTCAGGGGTGAAGCCTTCTTTCAGGTAGGCGTCGTAATGGGCGCGTTTCAGCTTCGCGATCATGGTTGCGTTCTCGATCAGCGCGGGCAGCTTCCGGCGCAGTTCTTCGCCGGCGGCGAGTATCGCATCAGGCTTTGTCGGCAGTTGGTGAATCTTGTCTGTCATGCGTGCATCCTTCGGGCCGCCACTTTGCGGTAATCCCATCCTACATCGCGTGGCCTGGGCTGGCCGTGGAAACAAATGACGCGGGCCTTGCGGCGGTCGCCTTGAATCTTTGCCGACTGCGCCTCAACACCGAACCGATCAGCCTCGACGTGCGTCTGAATGAAGCCCTGATCGCCCCAGCATTGCCGGGTGGTGCAGCGGGCCATCCAACGCTCAGGCGCTTTTGAAAACTCGGCATACAGATGCGACATTCCGCCGCGCCACGCCATCACGCCGGAACCGATGCCCTCATTCGGGCGGTAGAAGTCAGGCAGCGCCGTGAATTGATCCCGAAACAGCGGCGCGATGTCACCGACGATGACGGTGTCAAGGTCCAAATACAGAACATGACCGCGAAACACGCTGGGCCGGAACAGTTCGATCTTTGACCACCAGCCCGGCCAGTCGTGACGCAGCGGAATCCGCTTGCATGGCACGGCGCAGTCCGACAGGCAAACCAGCCGGACGCCCGGTGAATGCTTCTCAAGGTCCGCTTTGATGCGCTCCACATAGTCGGCACCGTAATGACCGCCAGACCGCAATACCGTCGCTACGGTGTGCATTTTGCGATGACGTACTTTGTTTCGCCGGGTTTGATCTCGACGGAACCGAAATGCCGCTGCAATGCAGCAACCCACCAGTTCGTTGGCTTGACGGTCAGGTGCAGATGCTCCCCGATCCCCTTGCCCATGTGGCACTCAAACAGTGCGATCTGGAAGAAGGCGCATCGGGCCGTGCGAAGTGCGATGCCCTTCAGGCAGTCGCTCACATGCTCAGGCGGGATGTGCTCCATCACGTCGCAGCAAAACCCGTAGTCGAACGTGCCGAATGCGGGCATGTCCCACAGCGTGCCGATGACCTTCGGGCCGTCGAACTCGGTGATGGCATTCTCGGCAATGTCGAATGCAGTCACCCGCAAGCCATGATCGGCCAGCCACTGCGACGCCCGGCCAGTACCGGCGCCGTAGTCGCAAAGGGTCTGACCTTCCCGCATGCCCATCCAATCAAACGCGGTCGCCACCAGCCGGAAGCCGGGCGAGCGTTCGCGATATGCAGGCTGCGCCCACATCTTTTCGTACTTGGCGCGCTCTGCGTTCAAATGATCCATTCGGGCACCTTTGCGGGGTCAATTTTTGGGAAACAGGTGACGCGGCTCCATGGGCTCGCGTTCACCACTTCAATTCCAGCGCCCCGCAGTTGCGGCAATGCGCTCTCGAACAACATCGACAGATGCGCCAGGCTGCGCGTCATCTTCCCATCAATTCGCGGCTGATCATCGGCGTCCACTCCGCACAAGACAATCCGCTTCGGCCTCATGTGGTACGCCAGACCCAGCGCACCGTAGGCGCTGTTGCCGGTGTGGATCGCGCCGGGGTCTTCGCTCAGACCAAGGTTTGCCGACCATCTCCACCGCCACCATTCTGGACTCGATTTGTCCGCAGGTTCCGCTCCGCGATGCGACACCCGGCGAACATGCCCAGGCTCGCCACACGCGATGTATTTCACCGCCGGGCGTTGCCGATCGAACCGCTGGCGATTCTCTTCGCTCATGTCGAGGGGGAACCACAAGTCAGCGCGGGGCAGCCAATCGATGGCGCCGTTGACCGCGATGATTGGCGCCTTGATCCGATCAAAGTCCACAAGCCGCGCGCTTTGTCCATTGGCGACGATCAGCATTTCAAGGCCTCAACCATCGGCATCCGCTCGAAACATTCCAGCGCCGTCCCCGTCGTGGCATTGATGACGCTAACTCCCGCCTTTGCCATGTCATTCGCCAGCGGCTCGAAGTTGCGCCGCCATGCGTTGATGTGGCTCTCCGGCGCGCTGAGCATCCCTTCGTGCTCGCCGTGCCAGTGCCCGCCGTTCTTGCGGTGCATGTCGTAGCCCAGCAACACGATCCGTTTCGCGCCCATGTGCCAAGCCAGATTGATGGCCTGATGCCCACCGTTGCCGCCGGTGTTGATGTGGCCGGGCTCAGTGCAAAGGCCAGCGCCCTGCCCTCTCTCGATTCGGTTGATGCCGTATCGCAATTGCGCGGCACTGCTCAGGGTCCATTTCTGACCGGCGAACGCCTCGGCTGCGGTGCCGTAACGTGCCCACCACTGAAAATCGCAGGCGTACAGCACGTGCGCCCATGGGATCAGCTCCCACGTGTTGTTGATGACCATCACGCGCCACGACCGGAACCGGCGAAGGTGCGCGACATCGGTGTAAATCATGCTCGGACCAGATGCGCAGATCACCCACCGATCACACTGCGGCAGTTCAGCGCGACCCGTGGGCGGCATAGGGGATCGTGATGGGCAGCTTCACCCGCGCCGGTTCTTCGATCACAGCCGAAACGTATGGCGGCCGGGACACATAGGCCGGGCCCAGCACGGTGCCGGTGTCGAAGTACGCGATCAGATCGCGCACAACGTCCATTGACGGATTAAGCCCGGCGCCGGGGCGGTTGCAGACCATCGCTTGGCAAAACCCGCGCAGGCTGATGACCTCGGACGCCTTCACGCCGTATTGGAGCGTCCGGTTCGGGAAATACTTGCACTCAATCCAGATGCCTTCGTCCGGCGGCTCGCCACCGGTGCCGGAGTAGATGACCGGGATCGCCGGGCTGTAACCGGCTGCGAACGTCCCCGCCAACGTTGCAAAGGCATCCCAAACCGCATCGTCGTTCATCGGATGCGCGCCTTGGCTTCTTGGGTGACCTTTGCCACCGTGGGCCGCCAGTTCTGCGCGGCGGATCGTAGAAAGCCGTCCTGCGCCTCACGTGCCCGCGCGTACTCAGCTGACCACCCGAAAAAAATCGTGTCGCCAAGCTGCGCCCGGCCAATAGTGAGGGTCACGCCATCGCCGAGAAAATCGAACGTCGCGCCCTCTTCAATCGGACGGCGCGGGCCGGTGGGCATGCCGGTCAATGATGCAGCACCGGAACCACGTAAAAACCCGGTATCGACGCGCATCTTCCCGCCCTTGGCAACCGGCGTTTGGGCTTCCTCAATCGTGCGTTGTACCGATTCGCGGAAAATGGCCAGGGCGCGCTTTCTGCACTTGAGCGCCCATGCGTCGGCAACCGCTGATGCTTGTTTGGCCATGTCAGGTTGCCTCCCCTATCCAGTCAACGCGGGTTTGCGACATGCAGCGGCACTGAATCACCTCGGCTGCACCGGCACCCAGTGACGTATCGCCGGGGAACATCAGCATCGCGCCGGATGGGCTGCGAAATGGCTCGCCCTGTTTCTGGCGCTGGCCATCCATGGCGATGTGCGTGTCACGGGTGCGGCCATCGCCGGACGTGCTCCACTCTTTCAGCACCGAGTCGGCCCGAAACAGACCTTCTTGGATGCCCTGCTCATAAACCTCATTCCGAGCCGCGTTGAACGCGCTCAGCGACTCAGTGCGGGCGATGGTCTCGCCGCGCAATGCCAACAGGCGATCCGAGTAACGCCCGACGATGCGATCAACGTCGGCAGCCTTCACCGGCTTCCCGGCATCAATCGCCCGTTGCACGATGCTGTCAAAGCGACGATCACGCCGGACGCGCTCAAAATACTGGCGCATCTGCTCCGGATCGCCGCTCAGCAACTGCGCCCTTGCGTTCACCACGTACTGCGCCTGTGGGCCACTCAGGCCGACGATGCCGCCCGACCTGCGGCCAGTCTGTCGGCTGATGCGCCCAACGATGTCAAGGGCCGTCTGGCGCGGATTGCGGCCTATCTCCGTGCCACGTGCCACTGCCGCCCGAATGCCGTCCCGTTGACCGGCCGCAATGTCCACCACCAAGCGGCTGGACTCAGTGCGCAGCCACGTTTCCGCCCGCGTGTTGCGGACATCAAAGCGGATCGCGGCACGGCCCAAACCACGGGGCGGACGCAACGAACCGGCCTCAATCGTTCCGCCGGTCACGTACACGCCCCGGATTGATTCGAGCAACTGCGACAAGTCCGCCTCGCTGAATTGCAGGGCGGTGATGACCCCGGCGATGTTGCCGACCGAGATCAGCGACTCCACCTCCGCAATGCTTGCCGCTCCGACCAAGCGCTGCACCTCGGCCAGATAGGCGCGGGCAACGGTTGGCTCTAGGCGCTCAAGCTCAGCAACCAACTGGCGCGCGGATTTGTTCACACCCGCGCGAGAAATTCGTAAAGCAGAACCGTGCCGCCGGGGTTCAGCGGCATCACCTCTGCGAAGTTGTACCGGGCGCCGTCGATCACGATCTTGTCTTTCGTGTCCGGGACAATTGCAATGGTGGTTGAGATCAGGCCCATCTTGTCGCCGACCTGAATCAGCGTTTCCGAGATCAGCGACAGCTTGTAACCGGCCTCTACGATCTGGCAGGGGTACGGGTCGTCAGTAATGACCGGCGCATGTGCCGGGCCTGTCTTGACCAAGCGAACGACGGTGGCGGCCTTTCCATAAGTGCTGATCAGGCGTTGCGCCGTGGCGTTCAGGCGGTCGTAGAAAGCGCTCATACCACCGTGATGCCGGGCAGTTCGTAGGGGCGAAACAGCAGCGGCGCAAGAAGCTCATCGATCACCGCAACAACGGGCCGGTTCGGCGTGCTGTTGGCACTGACCGCGCTTGATGCGTACTGCACCTCTACCGGCCCGACCTTTTCCTTCGTCACCTGCGAGGCTGCGACGTAATCAGGCGAAAGGCTGCCGGGCGTGGCCGCTTCACGCAGTGCTGCCTCATAGGCTGCGTGCTGCACTTCTTCGGGGATTTCGTCCGGCTCGATTTCAAGCCCTTCGTAGTCGGTCGCACCAGTGCGCGGCCATTCACGCGCCTGTGCCCGCCCGCCGGTCTTCACGCCCCGGAACATGGACTGCCAACGCCCGGACATCAGGCGCCAGCGGTAACGGCCGTCCACGTAATCCGACCCACGAACGAGTGCGGCGGTCTTGGCAGGTTCCGTCAGCGCCGCCCACGCGGCATTGGCCCGCGCGAGATGGTAAGCATCAGCCCCAGCAAGATCGCCGTACACGATCAGGCTTCCGGTTCTTCTTCATCCGCCTCGGCCAATGCGGCCTTAAGGCTTTCCAGCGAACTGCGTCGGTCTTTCTTGATGCCGCGCTCGGCCAGGGCGGCGAGAATCGCGCCCTTGTCGTCATCCACGGCAGCCTTGGGGGCAGCGACGGGGGCGGCTTCGGCCTCGACGATCAGAATGCGGGCCTTGACCCACGCGGCGACGACCTTGTTGTCCTTGACCGCGTTCCAGTTGTGCACGGACGTTTTCACGCCGGGATCAAGAACCGTCCCGCCGGGCAGACCCAGCGGCGACTTGTGATTGTTGGTGATGATGGCCATGTTCGATCCTTGTAAATGAAAAGCCCCGGAAAACCGGGGCTCTGAACTATATGAATTGTCCGTAGTGTTTCAACTCAGCCTCCCTTCGCGCCGCGATGGCCTCCGGAAGGGTGGCAAAACACCCCAAATGAATCACTCGCTTTTCAACAGAAATACGGGCAAACCACCCATTCGCTCTGTTTTTATGGACTCCACGATGACCGCTTCTGCTCTTGCGGAACGTTCGAGTATTGAGGTTGTTTTGAGCCCTTGAAGCAATTCGCAGATTCGTCCATCGGTTGTCATTTCGAATGCGATTCTTATGATCGACATCCATGTCAGATGGCGGCCATTCTCCGGTCATAAGCAACCACGCCAGATGATGGGCGCGATATTGCCGTCCGAACAAAATGATTATTTTGTAGCCGTCTTTGAGAGTTCCAGCCTCATCGCCATGAAAACGTCCGCCGCCAAAGCACATGACGCGGACTTTCCAGCGAAAAATGCCGGTCTCCGGATCATAGTCGAGACGGTTTCTGACCTCTTCTGCGGTGAAACACCGCCGCTCGCGAAGAGTTTCCTTTGGAGTAAACTCCGACTTGCCCATAGCAACCCCCAACGGTTGTTGTGTGGAAGAGGGCCCGGGGTGTTGACGCACCCCGGGCCTTCGTCTTTCTACCTCAGATGCTATACGCCGTCAACGTAGGCGACTTCCTTCGGGAGACGAACGTCGAGGCCACCCAGGCGCATCACGCCCGGAACGTCCCAACGCAGCGGACCCGACTGGTACACCGGCAGGAACCGGTGCGGCATCGGCATGTGCAGCTTAAGCACCTGCGGATCGTTGCGATACGCAATCATTCGCGGAACGCTAGAAACCCCAGCCGCATCCAGCCCACGCAGACCACGAATGGTCAGCGGGCGGCCGGTCATTGCCGTGTACACGTTGTTGCGGATGAAGAAGCTCAGCACCGTCTCGTCGCTGTCCGTGGTCATGCGCCGGGTGGCGATGACTTGGAACTTCAGCCACGGCAGGAGCAGCGTGTCGGCCATTGCAACCGTGTTCGTGCCGTTGAACACATTCAGGATCGCGCTGTTCATGTCCTCGACCATCTGGTCAGGCGTGGCGCTTCCGGGGGCGCCAACAACGCCCCAGTTGCCGGTGGCAGCAGCGCCAGCCGTCACGCCCTGCGCATCGAACAGGCCGGTGAAGCCCTTCGAGGCATCGCCCAACAGCGCAACGCGGTCGACCATTTCTTCGGCGGCACGACGTGCGGCCATGGCGTCTTCGTTGGCTAGGTTGATGCCGAGCAACTGCGCACGGCCCACTTCTTCCCAGCCCCAGCCGTAGCCGATGCCAGCGGTGTGCACCGGGGTTTCAAACTTCGACCGGGTGGTGCCCGCTTTCGGGATGTCGTCGGAATTGCCATTGATCCAGTCAGCCGCACCGTGGCGGTCAGAGCTGAAATAGGTCACCGAGCTGGCGAACTCCGAACCGGAGGTGTCAACCGGGATCAGGCCCCGGTACTGAATGTCCGGGTAGCGGGTTGCGTAAACGCCCGGCTCGATGATCGAGGTTTGGGCGATGACGAATCCGAGCGCGGACTGTGCATCAAAAAGAGGATTGCTCATGGTATTGGCTCCTTAAGCCAGACGCACAACGGCAAGGCCGGTGGCAGATGCGGAGGTGTCCCAACGGGCGCCAGGGATTTGCACCGCCGAGTTGGCGTTGCTGTCCTGGAAGTCGCCGTTGGACGGGCGGACGAAAACGCCGTCGCCTGCGGTGCAGCCGCTTGCGCAGACGACCCAGACGTCACGGCCACTGCCCACGGGGGCGATGCGGGCCGATTCGCCGATGCCGAACGAATCAACCGTCCGGGCGGTGACTTGGCCGTCAACGACCGTCATGCCGGCCGCCGATCGATCCAGCAAGGTGATGCCCACGAACGTGGTGTCACCGGAGCCGAAGGCTTCGACGCCCTTGTCGGTCGCGCCCTGGGTGACGGCACGGCCGAAGCCGATGACTGCCGTTTCCACGGTGCGGGAGATGATCGGGCCATTGATCATCGTGGCGGGCATACCCGCTACGGCGACGGCCTGGGTTTCGGGGTAGTTGGTTTGGATAGCCATTACTGGTTACCTCCCTTGTTGGGTTCGTTCAGGGCGGCGACAGAAGCCGCATACCCGTTGTCGTTGGCGGTCTTTCGGTCAACGCCCTTGATCAGCACCTTGCGCACGGGATCGGATGCAGCGTCTTCAGCGAGGATGTCGAAGCGCGCATCGATGTACGCCGCCGTCTTGTCCTTGATCGCCGCGTCGCCGCACTTGGCAGCCACAGCGGCCTTGCGGATGTCTGCATCCGACTTGCCGGTGTAGTCCTGATCTGCGATGCCCTTGGCGGTTGCGATCAGGGCAGCGCGGGCCTGAACGCGGGCGTCCAGATCGGCATCACTGAGCACCTTGCCTTTCAGGCTGTCGATCTCGGCATCACGCTTTGCGAGGTCGGCATCCTTGGCGGCAATGGCCTTGGCGTGGGTGTCTTCCAGCGATTGACGCGCAACTTCGGCGTCCTTCATCTGGCTCTGTAGCTTGGCGATTGCCTGGGCACCGGCATCGGTCGTTTCAACCGACAGTCCGTCAACCAGGATCGTCCGGGTCTTGCTGTCACTCATGGGGTTCTCCTTGGGAGATTGGATGTCGGCGCGATCCGGTTCACCGGGGGCGCGCCAATCCCCGATGCGTGTGCTACCCGCCCTGCCTTTACTGACAAGGGCGATGTGATTGATGCGGATGTCCCGCTGTACTGCGTCATACGTCTCGCCTTCGGGCGATTCGCCGGAATCGAAAACGATCTCCGCGAGGTAGCCCATGGAAAGCTCGCGCTTGCCCTTTTCGTAATCGCTGATCGCCCCGGCATCCATCAGGATCAGCGGCACGCGAACGTGATCGCCGTCTCGAACGATGTCGTCACCGATCTGCCCGATGGAATCCTTTTTCCACGTGTCAGCGGTCACGAATGCCGCCGGGTGGTCGTTGGTTGCGGGCTTGTGGGCGTAGCTGGCAAGGCTGTCGCGTGCGAACACCTCACCCTCTGGCCGATACACGCGCACAACAGGCATATCGGGGCGGCCAAGCTCACGCCCGGCGTACTCCTGAATACCCGTGCGGGCTGCGCGAACGTCCGCGACCAGATAGCCGTCCACAGTTCGGCGGACGCCTGTCGCAGTGACGGCGTCATTGAATTTCTGCATGGTCTATTCCTCCGGGGTTACTTCAGCCGGATCGGTTTCGTCTTCGTCCAGCTCTGCGCCGAGCTCCGCAATCGCCGCCTCAAGGCCAGGCGCAACGCCAAGCTCGGTCAGCATGTTGACGGCCGTCCGGCTCATCGCGTCGTCGGGGATCAGGGCAGTCTCACGAAGCGTCTTGATCGTCTCGGCAGTTGCCTTGCCGATGTCGGCACGTTCCTTCGCCGTGGTCTGCCACAGGCTCGCCCACTCGTAATACAGGTCATCGGGGCGCGACCCGAGCGCGGAGCGGATCAGGCATTCATCGAGAATCTGCATTGATGGCTGCAACACCAGTTCTTGCATGCTCTGGATGCGGTCGTAGTAGTTGCGCAGGTCCGATTCACCCGTGGCACTCATGCCGCCGGGCGATTGCCCGAGTAGCCGCGTCATCGGGATGTCGGCAGCGCCGGATACGATCTGCAAAAAGGTATTCAGCACGTCCGGCAATGTCGCGAAGGTGGCGCTTTTCTGCTGATAGTCCTCTTCCGAGTCAATCAGAAGCGCGCCGTTGATGCCCTTGGCCATGGCTGCGAGCGTTGCGCGCTCCACCACAAGACGCCGGTATTCCGGATCGGCCATGCCTTCCATGAACCGGGGAATCTTGATCACGTCAATCTTCGCTTCAAACACCAGTGAGGCGATGTTGGCGCCCGTGGCATCGGCGTTCTTGACGGCATCGATGCAGGCGTGAAGCACTGAATCGCCCCACCCATAATCGAAGCCCGTAACCAATTCGGGGTCAGGCTGCGGGTTGCCGATGAATCGCACGATGCGAGACGGGTGGATCTGTTGATTGCCACCGCTGCCCGAGACATCGTAAGCGCGCGGCAGGTTGTAGAACTCCGACAGCGGGTCGGTCTCAAGCTCTTTCGGGTTCAGCACGCGGCGGCTCAGAACGGTGAGATAACGCACCCCCCCAGCCTTGACCGTTTGCGGGTTCAGCGGCTTCGAGGGGTCAGCATCGTTGGTCCCGATGTACAGCCCGGCGCCACCGTAAAGACGGCCCCGCGTCCACGCTTCGAGAACCTTTGCCTTCAAGCCCAGCCGCTTTTCCTCGGCTTCGATCTTCGTGATGTCGGCGGACTTAGCCTGCCAGTTGCGCCACTTGCGGCACGCATCAAGGGCCGGGATGTCCACGATCTTCTTCGGCAGCCATGCCGAGCGGTACATGTTCGACAACTGGTCGTCGTTCGTGCACGGCGCGGTGTAGAACGTGCCCGATGCCTTGTCGCGCTCAGTGCCCAGATTGGCAACCAAGTTCTTGAGGCTGTCGTTGTTCTGGACGGTCGTCATGCGACGTTGGCCAGGTTGTAGCTGCTGCCAGACAACAGGGCAGCAAACGCCCCCGAAAGCGCGTCCACCTGGTCATCATGGGCTGCGTTCGGAAACATACTCACCTCGTCTAAAAACGCTTCGTTCCAACTGCCGCGAACGAGCTTGATATTCCCCGCTTCGGCCTGGGCCGATACCGGGGTTGCGCGCACTTCTTTCGATCCGGTCTCGCGTTCGGCTCGGGCATTCCAACCGGCCAACAGGCGCACCAGATACGACGCGTAGCTTTTGCCAGCGCTGCCGGGGTCTTCCGGCAACACAATCGGGACTGACTTGCCGTCTTGCAAGGCGGTCGCCTTGATCGTGCGCTCCACGCCTGCCGCCGCCTCTCTGATGCGCGTCACGGCCTCGACGTAATAGATTCCGGCCTGTTCGCTCAGCAGCAGGCCCACGGTCCAATCAGGATCGCCGGTGCCCTTTGCCTCGGTTCCGGCCAAGTCCCAGCGGCGCACCTTGCGGCGACTTGCCGGGGCTGCGTCGACAATCTCGAACCACGCCCGCTTGAACAGGCCACCTTCGCGCGGTGCCGGGCGCTGTTGCATCTGCCCGGCCCATGCGTAGCTGCCCATCACCTTCTTGTCGCGCTCAATCACAGCGGGCGGGAAGCGCTCGGGAAACAGCAGCTCGCCGTCGTTTGTGCGCGGGTCCGTGAACCCTATGCTGGTCTTGCAGCGCCGATCCGGCTCGAACTCCATGGGGAGCACAAGGGCGTCATAGCCCAAACCTTTAGCCTCGATCACTCCGATGACATCGCGTTCATGCAACCGCTGCATGATGCAGACGATGGCGGACTTGTCCGGGTTGTTCAGACGAGTCGGAACGGCCTCAAGGAACGTGGTGTTCACCGTTTCCCGCTTCGCCTCGCTTGCTGCGTCGTCAACCGATAACGGGTCATCGATCACGATGCTGTCACCGCGTGAGCCGGTCAGGCTGCCGAATGGCATGGCCTGCCGAAAGCCCGTCGCGGTGTTCTCGAATTTCTTTTTCTCGTTCTGGTCGCCGGTCAGCTTGACCTCTGGCCAAAGCGAGCGATACCAGTCCGACTCAATCAAGCGCCTGCAACGCAGGTTGTCGCGGATCGCCAGTCCTTCGGCGTGCGACGTGGCGATGATCCGCTTGTGCGCCTGACCCTTCGGCCCCCACTGCCACGCTGGCCAGAACACCGACGCCATCAATGACTTCATGCTTCCGGGCGGCACCGCGATATACAGTCGCGTGATCTGCCCGTCGGTCACCGCCTCAAGATGCTCTGCTACCGCGTCAATGTGCCAGCCATGAACGTACGGCTGACCGGGTTCGATCACGTGCCACGCTTGCTGAACGAAGGTCGCAAGCGAGCGCTTACACGCCTCACGCTCGATTGCCAGCCAATCAGCCGGGGTCAGTTTCAGCGCGGCGGGCACGTAATAGCTCGGCAATCGTGCCGTTGGAGAGTTTCGAGGTATCGATGGTGGCCACGGCAACCGCGCCACTGTGGTGATGATTCAGGCTCTCAACATGCACACCGGCAGCCTTGCCGCGTGCCACCTCGGCAGCGATAGCGGCGCTGATCTGCTTTTCATCAATCGCCAGATCGCGCAGCATCTTGAGGTCTTCAAGGTGCCCGCGAAGCGTTACCTGGGCGGCTTCCGCCATCGGCTTGCGTAGGTCGGCCACCCTTTGCGACACCTTAGCGTCGGCCATCAGCTTGCTTGCGTTCACATTCACGCTGGAAGGCTTCATGCTCTTCACGGTGTATGCGTGCCGGTATGCGTCGGACTGATTCATTCCGGACGCTACTGCTTGGGCGAACTTCTCTTGTTTCGGCGTGAGAGCCATAACGCGCCCTCATTAAGCCGGACGTGAGATGGCCCGCTCTGGGCTCCATCCGCGCCGCAGGCGTCTGGTTATTAACCTTCGGCTGATCCCAACTTGGTCCGCCCAGTCAGCCGCGAACATCTTCTTGCCGCCAATTTCTAGCGGCACGGCCTTCCTGGTATTGCGAGACTGCTGTTTCGACGTCGCCCATCGGCAATTGCCGGGCGCATAACCCAGAGTTGGGTCTATTCTGTCAATCGAATGAGCGGGGCTTGGGCGCTCTCCCATGTCAGCGAGAAACGACTCGAAGGATTCCTCCCACCTCGGACAGACCTTGACCCCAATCGCTCCGTACCACCTGAAAGAAAGGTTTCTCTTGTTGTTGCACCTTTGCTTCATGTTGTGCCACGAGCTGTAGGTTATTGAGCCGCGCTTACCGTGCTTTGTTGATCTCTTGTTTTCCGCCTCCTTTATGAGGCAGCCGCAGGACCTTGAACCGGTGGGTGTTAGCTGTCCTTGAGAGAACTCTCGCTCAACGCCGCATTCACATCTGCAGAGCCAGATTGTTCTTTGGTACGTCGGGTACTTACGCACTCCGATCCGCTCCAATACCTCTAGTCGTCCGAACTTCTGGCCAACAAGATTCTTGGTCATTGAGATTCCCGAGAGTTGTGCCGACCACCGCCGGCAGGGCCAATAGATGCCCCGCATACACGGGGCCTCCCTCGCTATCGACTGAGCGATGCTGGACGGGGAGAAGGGTGAAGTGGGTCGCCGGTTACAGCGTCCGGCGCGCTTGCTGCGTTGCAGCGGCTTACAGCGCTGGTGGTCATCTGCGGGTTACTGGTCCCGCGACCTGATGCCACTCAGGTCAGTTCATGCCCTTCGGTCGGCTGGCGAGCCGCTTTCGTTTGAGGGACCGGCCCCGTTAGCCTGGAACGGAGCAACCGCATGATGTTGGCGCAGGACCGTGGAATCGAACCTGGTCAGCGATCCAGATATTCGATTGCTCGTCTCAGGGCGTCGGTGCTATCAGAAAGAAAGCCGATTGCCGAATTGCATTTCGCACAAAGCAACCCGCGAACCCTCCCGCTCTTATGACAGTGATCTACGCATGTCCTGCGACCCTCAAACGAGGCCAGGCAGATCGCGCAACTCCCGTTCTGAGCTTCGAGAAACTTCCGGTGCTGCTCCGCATTGATGCCGTATTGGCTTCTCAACCGGCCATCAAGGGAGCGATTTCTTGCGGCACTGGCCATATAGCGAGAGGTGTTTGCCCTGTAGTGCCGCCGGTTGTACTCGGCCTTACACGCCTTGCAAGACGACTGGAGCCCTTTGCGCGCGTGAGCGTAGAACGCGCTTGCCGGCTTTTCATCGCCGCACGTCCCGCAAACCTTCATTCCTGCCTCCTTGGAGACCCGGCCGAGACCATCTCGCGTCCCACATTGGAAGCAGGGGCCGGAGTTGAACCGGCGCGCTGGCCTGAGACGTTGCGGCCATTTCCTGCCGCCTCGGGAATCCTCAGGTTTCCGGCTCTGCCACTGAGCTACCCTGCTGTGAATGAAAGCGGGCCGGATCGCCAATCCGGCTGCGCGGTGCTGTGCTACGCCTTCGACACACGATCTAATCGGTCATGACTCCGCGTCGATCCGCGACTTCCGAGTGCCTGTGCTACAGGCTTCCGCTTTCAAGCGATGCCGTCCGGGGCCTCGCGCTACGCACTTGGCTGGTGCCGCATCCTTCAAAGCTCTCGGCTGTCCGAGAATCAAAAACCGTCGTACCCGTCAGTCGCCACGGGCGCCCTTGGTGGCTTCTTCGACGCTATCCGCTGCGTCAACAGCAGCATCAGCCATGGGCTTGGTCACGGTGCGGGTCATGTCCGCCGCGATCTTCACTGGCGCAATGGCGATCTTCGCCACGTCTTCGACAATTCCGAGAATTGATCCGAGCATTTCAGGTCCTCCAACGCAAAAAGCCCGCTGGTCGGCGGGCTCTTTAGTCAACTTCTGCACTATGCGCTTTCTTATACGCACTAATTCCGCGATTGTCAAATGTCCCTGATTCGACGCCCGTACGTCTCCATCATGGCGCGGTCATACGTCGTCATGGCGTAGTGGCGGACGGCTTCGCGGAGCGTGCCCAGCGCTCGGTCGTGGAGGATGCTCACCAAGTCTCGGTCGGCCCGCGCCTTGTCGGCGATCTCCTGCAACGACATCATGCGGATGAAGCGCGCACGGATGATGTCGCGGGCCTGTTGATGCAACTCCATCACGCGGGCATCGATGGTGCGATAGAGCCCCTGCCCGTCCTCATCGGCCTTGATCAGCTCGGCGAGCATCGGGTCAGAGTGCGTTCCCGGTGAGCGAACATAACGCTCCTGTTGTTCGACGCTGCCACCGCTGCCGAGGCCTGGACGCTTGACCCGTGCCCAGCCGCCCCAGTCGCGCATGATCTCGGTGAACACATCGTTGCGCTTGAACCGTGCGCGCACGTTCCGCATCTCGATTGGCATCATCGTCGCAGCGTTCAAATTTTCTCTCCCGGTCGTGCCGCCATCACTGTCGCAACCCTCGCCTCTCCATCTCCGCGACGATCTCGGCTCTGATTCGATTGGCCGCATCGGCTTGCGGGCTGCCCGGCCTGGGTGGGCGCTGGTTGAACAGGCGCGCTTTCAGCTTCCGGTCTGATTCGACTTTGAGGTTCATGCAGCCTCCATGCTCAGATACCGCGTGATCGATTCCGCCGCCTCATCCCAGCCTTTGGCCACGACCGTGGCGTAACCCTGCCCAGCGAGCCGTGAGAGCCATTCGCGCTGCTCGGGTGACGTAGTGCTGCCCTTGCGCCGCTTAAGCTCCACAAAGAGCCCGTGGGAGCCGCCACGGGGCACGGGGAGGCAAAGATCAGGAACGCCGGGTTTCACACCTTCGGCTTTGAGCCGCCCGGCAGTGGCTTTGCTCCGATGGCCACCGTTTGGCACCGCGAACAACAGCGCCAGTTCGGGATACGCGGCCTTTGACGCAGCGGCCCAACGCATCAGGGCCACTTGCTCGACGTGTTCGGTTGGGCAGGTCATGCGTAGATGCTCCCGGCCTGCCCACGCTCATTGCTGTCTGTGCAATCAAGCCGGTGGTCGCTAGCCTTCGGGCAGCGCTTGCAACCGCAAGTGCCGCACAAGATCATCTTCGTCGCGGATAGCGGCGCAAAGAAGCCACCAAATGAGGCGCCCTTGCGTTGCTCATCAATGCACCGATGGCACTCGCATTGATCGCTTCCGTCTGTGATTCCTCGAAGGCTCATCCCACCACCTCAATCTTGCCCCGGCACACACCATCGTCATCGCGCATGTGCGTCGCAAACGACACGACCCGGTAGTCCGGCACCTGATCGATTTCAATCGTCCGATACCGGGCGCAGCTTTCGCGCTCATCACAGATCGGGTCGGACGGCCCCAGTCCGATGCGACCGGCGCAGCGGCTCACGTCTAGGGATAGGGGGGTCATGCCGCCACCCCGATCAACCGATTCTGTTCGGCCAGCAGCTCGTCATCGGTGCCCCAATGCGCCCGGAATGGCTTCGCGCCACGCGCGAGGCTCGGCCCCATTGCAAGCTCTGCCATCTGCACCGGCAGAATCGAAACGCCGCGGTGATGCCATGGGCAAAGGCCGATGGTGTAGTCATGCCCACGGCGGCGGCCACAGTCGGTGATGTGATGGATCTCTGGCGGCTCATATACGTACAGCGTTTTGAGGCAGCAGATGCAACCGATTTCCTTGATCCGCTCGAAGCGGGCCTGTTGGGCCTTCGTGGCCTTGCCGGTGCTGTTGTGTAGGGTCATGCCGCCCGCTCCTGTTCAGCCTGCATCAGCGACTGAAACTCAGGGTCGGACCACACAACGCCACGGTCATTGCCGAACGCATACATGAGGTCGATCAAGTCGCCCATCTCCGCAATCGTCATCTTGCTGGTGCGCTGCCCGAGAATGACGAAGCCGCCATCGATTCCCATGGCGACGCGCTGGTGACGTTTCAGGCCAGCCGACAGCACATGCTTCCAGTCATCCGGCGTGAGGCGCTGCATGCGGCCGTCAACCGGCCATTCCACCTGCCGGGCGATGTCGCCCAACATGGCCCACATTCGTCGGTTTTGGACCGCGCTCCGCGTGTCCCGGTGCGCCTTGAGCGTGATGTCCTGCGGCCCCTGCGTCTCGACGGCCTCCATGATCTGGCGCCAGACGCGGGCGAGGCTTTCGCGGGTTGCTGTGAGGGTGGTCATGCGGCCACCTCGGCGAATAGGGGCATCGTCGCGGCCGCGATACGTGCCTTGGCGATCTCCGCGTATTCAGCGTCGCGCTCGATGCCGACGAACCCAAAGCCTTCAATCACCGCAGCTTTCCCAGTGCTGCCGCTGCCCATAAACGGATCGAGCACCGCGCCGCCCGGTGGGGTCACCAGACGGCAGAGGTAGCGCATCAGGTCGGTAGGCTTCACGGTAGGGTGGGTGTTTCGCCGTGGACCGCTTTCTGCACTCGGCGGCCTTTCGCCACGAGCCACACGGTAATCCTGATCCGTCCACTTGTTCCCGTTTGGGCGATGCACTGCGTCAAGATGCTCCAGCCCTTCTTCCCGATCCTGCTTGCTGGCCTTGGCGCAGTAGAAGAAACGGGCGGCTGAGCCGCCGTTGTCTGCATGGCCAGCACCAACAAACGCACCACCCTTGCCGAACACGTTGGCGCCACTGGAGCCGAGCGAGGTGTTGTTATTGCGCGGCGCACCACTCGAAGCCCCCGTCACAGGAAACGCCGCCAGAACCTCGTCGCTGCCGTCATGGATCAGGTTGGCGGGCCAGCGGCCAGCGTCGATATTTTCGATAGCGTGTCCGGTTCGCGCCCACGAGCCGCTTCGATCTTCTGTCCCGTCCGGGTTCTTTGGATATTCGGCTTGCCCTGACCGCTTCGTCGCCCCTTCCGTGCCTACCCGGCACCCATCAACATTGATCGCCCCGGTGCCATACTCCAGCACGTTCGCTGCTACCGTGCCGATGAGAGGCTTGCGGGCGACGGTGATCGGTTCTAGCGCGGGCTTCAGCGCGGTCCCGCCCCACTCGCCGTTGTGCGACTTTGGGAATCCGGAGCCATAGACCCACGCGATCATGTCCCGAATCTCGAAACCGGCGTCCTCGATGCGAACTGCCATGCGGTGTTGCGTGCGCGTGCCAGCGAACGCCAGCAGGTGGCCGCCCGGTTTCAGCACGCGCAAGCACTCGGCCCATATCTCAGTGCTCGGCACGTCGTAGTCCCACTTCTTGCCCATGAACGAAAGGCCGTATGGAGGATCGGTCACCACTGCGTCGGCGCTGCAATCCGGCAGATCACGCATTGCTGTCAAGCAATCGCCAGTGATGATTCGCACGCTCATGCCGTCACCGCCATCACTTCCACCTCGCTCACAATCCGCTCAAGCTCTTTCACCAGCTTGGCGTGATCCATCGTTTCGTCGTGGCGCTGAATTGCCCGCATAAACAGCCGCATGCCCTGTCGGCATTGAACGCTGGTGAGGCCGTCAACGAGGTCATCGGCGCTCATGTGAAAGCCTCCTGGTCATGCCATGACGGGCTTCCATCCGCGTATTCCGGCAAGGTCGGCGGCCTGTCGAAATAGCGGTACGTCTGCCACTCGAACCAAAGCGAGATGAAGGGCTCCTCGTCTCCGTTGCGCTGCTTCACACAGCCCAACATGCAGTCGGGCCTAACGATCAGGTCTTGCGTCAATCGTCCGGCCTTTCGCACGTCCGCTTCTTTTGGCTTGTTGCGCCAGACGATGACGGCGGTATCCACCATGTCCACAATACCGCCGGAACCTTTGATGTCGCCCTTCTCGGGCAGTTGGCTCTCGCCCTTCTCGGTCTTGCGGACGTGGTGCACCAGGGCAACGTGCGTGTTTTCGGTGCGCGAGAAGTCCGACAGACGATCCACGAACGATTGCTGTCCGGCGTAGTCGTCGTCCTTGATGCCCAGCTTGGAAAGGTTGTCGATCACGAACAATTCCACGCCGTAGCGCTTCACGGCGTAACGCATGGTTTCGATCAGCGTGTCGGCTTTGTCCTTCGTGCCGGGGTCGAACACCCAAAGCGAATCGCGCCAACTTTGCGAGAGCATCCGGGACTGACCCTCGGTCGGCTCGCGACGGCCAATGGCCTGAATGTGCAACCGACGCAACAGCTTGGGCGGCGTGAACTCCAAGCTGGCAATGCAAGCCCGGTGGCCCATCTTTACAGCGCTGACGGCAATCATCCCGACAACTTGCGACTTCCCGTGGCCGTTGATTCCAGCCCAAAGACTGGTTTCGCCGGGCCGCAACACAAGCGATTGAGCCTTGCCGCTCCACGGCAGCCGAATGCCCGCCTCTGGCCCCGTTTTGCTCAGTTCGGCCCACACCGCATCGGCGTAGTCCGCCGCGCTTTTCAGGTTCTCAGGGTCAAGGCTTCTCGCGCTGTCAACGGCCCGCCGCATCTCATCAGCGGGGATGCCATCGATCAGGCACTGGTTCGCGTCCTTGCGCGGCAGTACGGCCACGCGGACACGTTCGCGGCCAAGACGCTTGGCGATTTCTTCGGTGGCCTGGGCGCCCGCTGCATCGCTGTCGAGCGCCAAAACGATCTCATCGAAACAGGCCAGCCGGTCGAACTCGTTATCGATCCACTGTTGCTTGCCCTTGTCGCCGCCACCGAACGGAACCGATAGCGCGGGCATGCCGTAATCCCACATTGCCAACGCATCGAACTCGCCTTCCACCAGAATCACCCGGCGCTGTCCGGGGTCGATCACCTGCCAGCCGAACAGGCAAGGCTCGCAATCGGCATCGGTCCAGAATTTCTTTTCCGGAATGGCCCGGTACTTCGCCGCGATCAAGTCCCCGTCACGAAGATACGGGAACATCAGCGCGCCCTTTTTGAATGCCAGCTTGTACGCCGCCATGGCCGCGTCGCTGATCTTTCGCACTGAGCGAACCCACTCGGCACCCTGCGGCGGCAGCGAGCTAACGCCCTCCTTGGCGGGCTTGCTGAATCGGCGCTTTGGGGCTTCGACCTTCGGCTGTTTGATGCCAAGCCAATCCATCGCTTCGCGGCAAGCGGTCGGCAAATCGACGTTCTGCGTCTGCATCCACAAGCCGATCATGTCGCCGCTTTCGCCGGTTGCGAAGTCGGACCACACGCCGGATTTCTCGCCGGTCAGGTGAACTTTCAGGCTTTCCCCGGCGCTGCCGTCGAGGTCGCCGCAGATCCATTCGTGGCCATTGCGCTTGCCGTCCCTCAGCAGGTGCAGGCAGGCCCGCTCCACGTCCCCGGCCAGGCGTTGTGCGATTTCAGTGGCTCGCATTGGCGGCCCCTGGTCCGGGGAATGCCCGGTTGTTTTCGTCGATGATGCGCTGCTCCCACTCGGGGATAGCCTGCCCGGCTGCCTGCTGGTCCTTGCACCAATCGCCCTTGAACCCGCGCCAAGCATTCTCCGCAGCCATCTTCACGGCCTGAGCCGGTGAAAGCCCGGCGGAAGCCGCCTCTCGCTTCACCGCCTCCCATGCGCTCACGGTCAGCGGCGCCCGATGCTTCGCCCTCACTGCCAGCCAGTCCACGGCGTGCTGGTCGTTCACCCCTTCCGCCGCCATCTGCTTGGCCGTCACGGTTTTGGATTTCTTGGGCGTTGGGGAATCATCGCCGCCATCAGGCGGCAAGCGCACTTCGGTGCGCGTGTCTTTTGCTTTTTCTTCTTTTGGAAACGGTAACGGAGACGGAGACGGAGACGGAGACGGTAACGGAGACGGGGCACTGCCAAAACCTGCCAATGGCATGCCACTGGCACTATCTTGGCACTGTGTTTCGGTGCTACCCGCATGCGTCGAGCTTGCTTCTAGCAACTTTTCTGCATAGTCGGGCATGAGCTTGGCAGCAGATTTCCGTCCGTGTTGCTTGCACAGCGCAGCCCACCGAGACTTCTCTGAGCGCGCTTCGGCACCCGCAGCCCAAGGGTTATGTTCTGCCCAGTCGTGGACGCTTCGCGTGCCCTCTGCGCCATCCAGAAATCCGACATCAGCAAGCGCGGCGACAAAAGCCCCAGGCTCGCCAGTCCAGTCAACGGCGAGCTCGATGTCCTCGTCGGTCAAGCCTTCCAGATCGCCAGATGATCGGTTGCCAGCCACCCATAGGAATAGGCAGACCAACCTGAACGCGCCACCCTCACCAATGCGGCGGATGAGCTTTTTGGTTTTCGGATGACGCGGCAGTTCGAGCGAAATGCGGGCGTCCATCAGATCTCTACACCCAGCTCAACCATGATCGATGCGGCGCGAAACGCTGCTTCAAATCCGGCCTTCCTCTCTGCTGAAAACTCCATGTCCATGTCGCCCCAGCCAGTCAGATCAGACAAAAGCTGCATCACTGCCGGATGCGCCATCGCTGCTTTGGCAAGCTGCGCCGCCTCACTTAATTCATCTGCCATGCTCATTTCCTCGCCATCCAGAGAAAAGGCCCCGGCGTGAGGGCGCGGGATGGCAGCGCGCCCTCCGGTGTTGCAACACCGTGCCGAGATAGTCGTTGCGGGCGCTCACACGCCCTCCCTGTCCGCAATGCTGCGGATGGCCCGCTCGTAATCGGCAGGGCTTGCCTATGGGTTCGCGTGGACCCAATCGGCCTTGCTCATTTCGTACCGCTGATGCGCCGTGTGCTCGCGGCAGAATCGCTCCGCATGCGGCCAACAGACGTCGGCATACCAAGATTGATCGGCGCGCTTGCGCGATGCGATGCTCTTGCCGCTGACGCCGATTGAGCAGGTGCCAGCGCCCGCTTCGGGATTGATCGCGTCGGGCACGAAGTGCGAGCAATCGACGCACCTTGTCCAAGCGCTATCCACGTTCGCGCGCCTCAAGTGCATCAAGCTCCATTTGCAACCGATTCCGCTCACGCGCCGTCAGCCGCGCGCCACGAAGCTGCAGTTCCAGCTCCCGGCGCTCCTGTGATCTGGGCACCGAACGCAGCGCCACGGGCTTCGAAGGATGGCCCTGGCGCGGCTTGCGCGGGCGAGCGCTGAACTCCAAGCGCGGAAAGCGGGCGGGCGTGGTCATGCGGCGCGGGTGTCGCGCAGAAAGCTTTTGATCGTCGCCAACTCGGCTTCGGCGGCTTCGCGCTTCTCGCGCTCCTGCCGCAAACGGCCCTCTAATTCGCTCTCACGCTTGCGCAGCGATGTCGGGTCATAGCCCCGGCTGTAGGCCAGCCAGAGAAGCGGCAGGTCGGTCCCTGTGGCATCCATCAGGCGATCCAGAAAATCGCCCTTTATCCCGGCGTCGCCCTGCTTGATGCGTGCCCATGTCGGAGCATCAACGCCGGTATCGATTGCAACCACCTTGTCATAGCTGCCGGACATCTCAGCGGCCCGCGCACAAGCGTGATGCAGGCTGCGGATATTCGGCAAAATCGACAGGTCGATTTGCAGTGCCGGGCGCTTAACGCGCAGGTCCAATTGCATGTCCATGGGCGACCTACAAGGAAATTGCGTTGCGTTGTAAGTCGGAATCAGGGCAAAAAAAGGCCCATGAATACGAGCGAACACGACGCGAGGAATAAAAGGCCCGACGCGCGATCTGGAGAACACGCGCCGGGGAATCGCCCTGCCCCGCGAGGGGTGACGGGACAGGGAGAGGAGAAAGGTTCACGCCGCCTCGCTGGTGGAGGGGGTGCTACGGATGAGGGATTGATGCAGCGCCAACAAACTGATGGCGGCATCTGCGCGCGGGGCGGCGGTTCGCCCTTTGATAATTTCACGCACTGCATTGGCAGTTACGCCCATGTGCCGAGCGATGGAATCGACCGATTCGCCGCTCAACATCAGTTCATCAATTCGCTGTTTCCATGTCATGCAACCTAATTTACAGGATACTGTAAGCGCACGTCAACAGCATTCTGTTACAGCGTTCTGTGACTATCGGCGCATGGAATCGGTAGGTGACAGAATCAAGAAAGCACGCGCGCGCGCAGGCATGTCGCGCACCGAGCTTTCTAAGCGCTCGAAGGTCGGCTATAGCACCATCGCTGAAATCGAGAACGGCGGCATGCGCTCATCGACAAAGTTGCACCAGTTGGCGGCCCCGCTAGGAGTCTCGGTTGAATACCTAGCAACAGGAAAGGAGGCGCCGACATTGGCGCTCCCCGCTCCACCCCTTGCCATTGCGGGGCCAGCTTCTACAAGCGAAACCCGTCGCATTCAGCAGCGTGAAGGCGGATGGATCGGGGCCAAGATGACGCCCGCCCAGCAATCCCTATTGCGCGCCGTCGAACTGATGGGGCGAACAATCCCCGACGAACGTGCCAAGGCGCTCGCCGAGCTGGTGCTGTTGTCTGGAGGGCCTGTCGACGCGCCGCCAAAAATCACGGCATGACCTATCCCGCCGCCCTCGCCCTCGCCGCCCGCTACGGCCTGCAACGCGAGTTTGCGATGTCGTACCGGCAGGTCCGCCCCTGGTGGGCGTTTTGGATCAGCGAGGAGCGTGCGGTATGGTCTGCGCTGGTGGATTGTGATTTGCAGGGGCATCGAGTGACAAGCAAAAATGATGATTCGCTGACCGAGCAGATCAGGGCAAAAGTGCGCCAACGCAAAACCGACGATTTTCTTCGGGAGAACGCTGCCGCCGTAGCCGAAGCGGAGCGCATAGCCAAGATTCAGCGCTCTCGCGACAGAGAAGACCTATCGATCAAAGTAGGTGTATCGCTTGCCACCGTGGTCATTGCGCTATCTGCTGTCTGGCTTTTCTTTGGGCCGGACGCCCCAGCGCCTCCGAAAACCGATGCCGAGATTCGGCACGACGAACTGTCGATTGGGTTCAGCGTCTGGAATGGCTCACACATCGAGCTGACGCAACGAATCAAGGCGGCCATGAACGACCCTGATTCGTACGAGCATGTGGACACGCGATACCGTGACAACGGCGATCATCTAATCGTCACCACGTCCTTTCGCGGCGCCAACGCTTTCGGCGGCAAGGTGGTCAACACCTGGACGGCCAGAACAGCGATTGACGGGCGAGTGTTGCAGATCATCTCCACGCAGTAGCGCGACCACGGAGCGACAAATGAAAACCGCAATGCAAGCAATTCTGTTGTCCTGCATCTTCATCTGTGCAGCCGCCACGGCTAATCCCAAAATTACGCCCGGCGCTGACTTGCCGGTCACCCGCAGCGGATACCCCAAGACGTTCGAGCGCTGGGGCGAAGCTGGCGTGGCTCGCATCAACAAAGCCATCAAAAACGGTGCTCAAACTGTGGCGGCCAATAGCAAATGCGACAAGGTGGAAATTGTCGCCCTGTCTGATGGTCGATCATCCCCTCCGAACAACATCGTCCTGTTTGCAGACTGCCGCAATGGCGAGCGCTTCTATCTCACAGAGGCACAAGCGAACCAGCGGGCGGCTACGGCCTCTCAGTCTCAGAAGCTCGCAGGGATCAGCAAGGGTGATGCGATTGTCAAATGCCGCGATGCTATCCGGGCAAACCTCGCAGTTCCCAGCAGCTTCAACCCCGCCACGCTTTCGACCCAAGCGATAAGCAACAAAACAACCGGCACGTGGCTTGTCACGATGAAGTTCAAAAGCAAAAACCGCATGGGTCAGGAGCTGCCAGGCAATGCGGAGTGTTCTGTCTCAGGCGATGGCCCGCCGCAGGTCACCATAAACTGACGGCCTTTCGGCTCACCTAACCCCGCCAAGTGCGGGGTTTTTTGTGGGCGCTAGCTAAGTGGTTGATTTGCCTTGAATCATAATTACAGAATCCTGTTGCATGCGCCTACAGCTTTCTGTAATATGTACTCCATCGCCCCACCACGGGCCGAATGGAGAACGAGATGGCACGCAAGACTTACACCACCCCCGAGCAGGAAGCCCGCGAAGAACTCGCAATCGAGGCCACCTACGGAGAGGACTCAGGCGACTGGCTGGCCCGCTATTTCAAGGCCGAGGCGAACGACAACAGCCTCGCCGCCGATGTGTTCATGGACGAGCTGAACGACGCCCTGATCAACAACAGCAACGACATCATCGGCATCGTTTTCAAAGAGCGTTATCGCGCCTTCATCGCCGCCAACCTGGACGACGAACAGGTGTGGGACCGCATGCGCAAAAACCGTCTGGCCGATGAGGAATATGCGGCTGATGAGCGTTATGCGGCTCTACGCGATGAGGTGGAAGCATGATCCGCGCCCTCATCAATCTGCTGATCAACAACCCCCTGCCGGAGTGGGCAGACCTGCCCGATGGCTGGGAGCCCAACCCGGCAACCGTCGGGCGGATCGCTCGCGAAGCCGACGCACTGCGGGCCAATGGCGAGCGGAATGCGGCGGTTCTGGGGGGTGGCAAATGAGTGCCCTGCGCATCAGGGGCTTTGACAGCGCCTATCCCGGCAGCATGTCTGAGCGCGAAGACGGCGGTTATGTCCAGCGCGACGACCCAGGAAGCCTCGCCGGCGCGTTGCTCGAACTTGTCCGGTCTGGCGATCGCGCGGCCCGAAACCTCCTCGACGATCTGGATCAAGCGGCGGCTGAGTTGGCGAAGGCAAACGCCCAGCGCGACAGTCTGCTGATAGCACTGATCGGCTGCGTCGAGCACATGGAGTGCAGCACTCCACAGGGCTTGAAAGCGTGTGACGACGCCGCCGCGCTGATTACTGCGATGGGCGGTGACGCATGAGCACCCAAACCATCCGCGTCCGCCTCCCCGCCGACGCCAGCGCCATGAGCGTGACGATGGCCCTTGCCTCAGTCGCGCAACGCATGGGCTTTCGGCTCACGGCCACGCACTCAGAGCCGGGCATCACCGACATCGACATGGTGCCCGGCTACGTGCCGAGCAACGTCATCCCCATGCGCCGGAGTGGCGCGATCAAAGGAGTTAAGTCGTGACAGCGATTGCAACCATTGAGCAGGCGCGTCCGCTTGTTCGGCAGGAAGGCCGGGCACTGACCGCACTCGACATCCGCGAACGGGTCAACACCATTCAGCAGGTGATGAGCGCGGTCATGAAGCGCGACGTGCATTACGGCGTCATCCCCGGCTGCAAGAAGCCGAGCCTGTACAAGCCGGGCTCCGAAGTGCTTTTGGCCACCTTCCAGATCGCCACCAGCATTCAGGTGACAGACCTGTCTACGGACGACTGCATCCGTTACCAAGTTCGCGTCATCGGCACCCACTCACAGAGCGGCACGCTTCTCGGTGAGGGCATCGGCGAATGCTCATCCAACGAAGAGAAATACAAGTGGAAGAAGGCGTACGACGAAGAGTGGAACGCCACGCCTGAGAACCGCCGCCGCATCAAATTCGGCAATTACAAAGACAAGCAGGTCCGCACGGATCCGGCTGACGTGGCCAACACCATCCTCAAGATGGCGAAAAAGCGCGCACAGATCGACATGACGCTGACCGTGACCGGCGCGTCGGACTGCTTTGACCAGGACATCGAAGACCTGCCCGAACACCTGCGGCCGGCCGATGACGTGGGCCGCAACGCTGGGCTCATGCCATACGCCGACGACCAGTTCAAAAAGAACTTGCCTGCATGGCAGGCGGGCATCGCATCCGGCCAGTTCACAGCCGCCGACGTGATCAAGAAGGTCGAGACACGCGGCCTGCTGACCGACGAGCAGAAAAAGCAACTGACCGACACGAAGGTCAACCCACCGCAAGAACAGGAGATTCCTGAGTGAAGACCATTGAAGGATTGATCCAGGGCGATGCCGCGTGGCATGCCCACCGAGCCACAACCCGTAACGCCAGTGACGCGCCGGCCGTTATGGGCGTGTCGCCCTACACCACCCGCAGCGAACTGGTGAAGCGCTACGCCACCGGCATCGCGCCGACGGTCGACGAAGCGACACAGCGCCGCTTTGATAGCGGCCACGAAGTGGAGCCCGCCCTTCGCGCCATTGCCGAAGGCATCGCCGGAGAAGAGTTCTATCCCGCCGTGGCCGTCAGCGATGACGGTTACTTGGGCGCCAGTTTCGACGGCGTGACGATGCTGGATGACGCCATCTGCGAAGTGAAGCTCGCCAACCGCGCGAAGATGGAAACGATCCGCGACGGCTTCATTCCCGAGGGAGATCGTTGGCAGATCGTTCAGCAGTTCGCCGTGTGCGAGTCCGCGACCCGCTGCATCTACGTCTGCGGCGACGGCACCGAGGAAGGTAGCGAATCGCTGATCATCGAACGCGCCGACATCGAGGGCGACATTCCGAAGCTAATCGCCGCGTGGAAGCAGTTCGACGCCGACGTTGCCGCGTACGTGCCCGAGGAAGCCGCCCCGGTCGTCGTGGCCACCCCCACCGAATCCCTGCCCGCCGTCTCGGTGCGCATGGACGGCGCAATCGCCGTCATCAGCAACCTCGACCTGTTCGGCGACCGACTCAAGGCATTCGTCGCCGGCCTGGACATGAAGCCCGACACCGACCAGGCGTTCGCCGATGCCGAGGCCGCAGTCAAGACGCTGAAAAAGGCCGAAGAGGCACTGACCACCGCCGAAGAATCCGCGCTGGCGCAGATCGACCCGGTCGAGGCCATGCGACGCCAAGTTGCCGACCTGCACGAAACCGCGCGCAGCACGCGCCTGCTTCTCGAAAAGGTCACCAAGGCGCGTAAGGAACAGATTCGCACCGAGGAAGTGGCCAAGGCCCGCGCGCAGTTCAGCGAGCACGTCGAGGCCATCAACAAGACCTTCGGCGGCAAGGTTCGCCTGCCCGACGTGCCGGCCGATTTCGGAGGCGCGATCAAAGGGCTCAAGACCCTGACCAGCCTGCGCGACGCCATCAGCACCGAATTGGCACGCGCCAAGATCGAGGCCGACCGTATCGCCAACGGCATCCGCACCAATCTGGAATTGCTGCGCACCGAAGCCGCCGGGCATGAGTCGCTTTTCTCCGACGCTCAGCAGCTCGTCACCAGCAAGTCCGAAGACGACCTGCGCAACCTCATCAAGACGCGCATCGCCGAATTCCAGCAGCGCGAGCAGGCCCGGCTCGATGCCGAGCGCGCAAAGATCCGCGCCGAGGAAGAGGCCCGTGCCCAGCGTGAGGCCGATGCAAAAGCCGAGCAGGAACGCCAGCGCATCCGGCAGGAAGAGCAGGCCAAGGCGCGGCAGGAAGCCGACGACCGGCGTCGACTGGAGGCGCACGCATCGGCAGAGCGCAGCGCCGCCGCAGTCGAGTCAATGGCACGCAGCGAAGAACCGCCCAAGTACGACGCGACGCCGATCAAGTCCGCCAACGACGACGGCGCCCGCATCCGCCTGGGTGAACTGAACGCCCTGATCGCCCCGCTATCCATCAGCGCGGATGGCCTGGCGCAGCTCGGCTTCGAACACGTCGCCACCGACAAGGCCGCGAAGCTCTACCGGGCGTCCGACCTGCCGCGAATCCTTGGCGCCATGTCTCGGCACCTGATGAGCGCCGACAAACTGGGGCGCGCCGCATGAGTTCCCGCTACCGCCCCGGCGCCGATAACCCGATGGCGCGCCACAGCGACCAAATCGTGCGCCGCGCCCGCCTCATTTACGCCCGCGGCTACACCCAGCAAGAGACGCGGCAGCACCTGGCCGACGAAGGCATCGAGGTCGATCGCTACACCCTGTCCGGCTGGCTGCACTGGCATAGCCGCGTTGATGCCGGCGGGGCCTTGCGCGAGGGGGTGGCCGCATGACGTTCATCTTCCGCCACCACGAAGCCGATGGCATTCGGTCTGAGGCCGTATTCAGCGACTGCGAACGCTACCGGTACCTGCTGTCTCGCCGGTGGTCGGACGAGCCCAAGGCTGTGTTGCTCGCGATGAACCCCAGCACAGCCACCGAGGTGCAGAACGACCCAACAATCGAGCGCTTCATGCGTCGTGTGGGCCTCTGGAACTCGGCGGGCGCAGATTACGGCGCCGTCTCTGTCGTCAACGTCTTCGCGTGGCGCGAGACCGACAGCAAGCAACTGCCGAAGCGCATCGCCGAGGGTCGGGACATCGTCGGTCGGCACAACGACACGGCAATCACCGAGGCCTGCACTGATGCCGGGATCGTCATCTGCGGATGGGGCCAGCCCGGAAACCTGATGGGCCGAGGCCCGGCGGTCATGCAGATGCTGCGGCGTCAGGGCATCCGACTTCATGCGCTGGCCATCAACGCTGACGGAACGCCCAAGCACCCTCTTTACATCGGCTACGCAGCCACTCCGGTGGAGATCGAGGCATGAGCCTATCCACCACCCTACGCCTTCCGCCCACCATCGCCGAAATGGTCCGCCACCGTGACCAGGCTGTCGCTCATCTGCGCGAGGCCGGTCGCTGCATCGAACAGGCTGCAGAAGCTGCGACGATGATCCGCGAACACGCCATGCCCTTCGGTGCGCGCTTTCAGCAACCGCTCGAAACGCTGATTGCCGAGTTGGATCGCAAGGCATGGCGTGAAGCATTCCGCATCGGCGGCTTCGAGGCGGTTTGGGATGCGAAGGCGCGGAAAGAGTTTGACGACTCGCTCGAAAAGAACCCGCCCGAGTTCAATGCAGCGAACCTGCGCGCCAACCTGATGGAGTACCTGCCGCAGAAAGACCACCTGTTCGCGCGTGGCTTGGTGGCCATCTTCCGCAAGCTCAGCGGCGACTACAAACGCCACGCCGATGCCGGGTTCAGCGTGCCGCAGAAGATGATCGTGCGGAGCTGGTCAAGCGCCAGTTATTTCCGTGGCCGGCAGATCGCCTGCTACTACGACGGCGAAGTCCGCGACTTCATGCGCGTGCTCTACAAGCTCACCGAGCGCGAGTTCGACTACGGCCCGGTGCAGTCGCTCATCAACGCCGCATGGGCCCAGGGCGAGCCATTCCACGACGAATACGTCGTGCTGAAGGCGCACAAAAACGGGAACGTCCACATTCACATCAAGGACCGCGCGTTGCTGGCGCGAATCAACACCGTTGTCGCCGATTACTACGGCGGCAACGCATTGGGAGAGGCCGCATGAAAACCAAGAAGCGAGACGTGCGTAAAGCCCGTCGTCAAAAGGAACAGCGGAAGTGGGGGCAGGCGAGGTGAACTACCCAACCAAAGACCACCACCGCGTCAGCCCCACCGGCCAGCACATGGGCCGCAACGCCGCGCGCCTGGCAGCACTCGGGCAATCCCGGCTCAAGGCTGCGGGCCTCGAAAACCACAACGTCCCGGCAGTGCGCGGCGAGATGTGCGCCACCTGCGCATGTCGGGAAGGCACGGTGCCGAATGGCTGCCTTCAGACGCAGCTGGACTTTCTCAAGTCGGTGACCGAGGGCAAGGGCTTCTACTGCCACTCGCCGAAAGACGGCCGCCTGTGTGCAGGCTGGATCGCAGCCCGCGCCGAAGTCGTTGCGCGGCCGCTGCCCGAAGCCGCGCTCAAGCTGATCGAAAAGTGGGAATACAGCCCGGCTGATGAGGCCGCCGCATGACCACCGATCGCACAACCGACAACCGGATCAAATACAGCGACGCCACCGTCCGCCGCGCCCGATTCCTGCACGCCAGAAACATCTGGTCGATCTCTGAAATACAGGGTCACTTAGCCGATGAGGGTGTGACCGTCGGCATGTCATGCCTCAAGGCGTGGCTGCGCGGTGATACCCGGCGAAATGTTGGGGGGATGGGATGACCCTCGCCCTCGCCATCGCCTGCGCCGCCTTGGGCGGCTACTGCATCGGCCACGCGATCGGGCGCTTAAACGATGCCGCTGCGGCGGAAATCGAGCGCCTCAATTCCGAGCGCATGAACGACCGACAGATGATCGAAGCCCTTGAGCGCCGGGTGTCTGTGCGCGCCAATTACGAACAGGAGTGTGGCTGATGCCAACGCTATCAGAAGTGCAGGAACACGCAGCCGATGCCGAACACCAGGCATTCCAGCGGGCATACGACGCCCTGCTCAACGTTGCCAAGGACCCGATCACCTGTCGGCATTTTTGGGATGCGGGCTTTACCGCTGGACAGGCTGACGCGAACGACATGCTGACCGTGGCGCACATGGACGGCTATGCCAAGGGCCGGGATGCGATGCGGGCTGAACTGGCGCGGCAGGAGCCCGTTGCATACGGCTACCCGAACACGGCGATCACCGGCAAGCGCCACGCCATGATGATGGTCCGGCTCGACATCCTATCAGACGATCAGTACGGCGGCGCTCAGTGGGTGCCGTTGTATGCCGCCCCGCCTGATATGTGGGAGTTGGTGGAGGCGTTGCAATATTGCCGAAACCTGATCGGAGCATCGCGCATCAAGGGATCAGACCAAACATTACGGATGGCAGACGCCGCCCTCACAAAGCATCGGGGGCAATCATGACCCGCGACGAAGCACGCGCAATCCTTGAGGCCCACAACAAATGGCGGCGCGGGACGGAAGGTCCGCCGAAAGCCGATCCGAAGGCGATAGGTTTGGCCATCGACGTGGCCGTGGCCGAACTCGCCAAGCCTGCGGCAGTGCCGTACTTGGAATCGGCCATGGCTGTTATCCGCATCCGAAAAGCCATAAAGGACTGGGAGTCTGGCCTCGATGACGGCATGTCTGCGCTTGCCAAGATCAAGACCGCGCTCGCCGCATCGCCACAACCCCCAGAACCAGCCGCTGATGTTGAGGCGGCGCGGGTGGATGCTAACCGGTACAGGTTCATCAGGAGCCTCAACGCAGAGCAGTTTGATTCTGTGTTTGGCAATTGTCCACGGGCCGCAAAAAACGAGGCGCTCGATCGGTATATCGACGCCGCCATGAACCAGGAGGCCGGCCCATGACCCCCGCACATCACGCCATCATCGCCGCCCTGGCACAGCGCGCCGTGGCCGATCATCTCACCCCCAAACCAGCATCAGAACAGGCTGAGTCCGCACAGCGACCGAATCACCCCGCATTGCCAGACCGGCAGCGGGCGGCATAACTTCGGCTATGAGAGTCGCCGCCTACGCCAGATATTCGTCCGATCAACAACGTGCAGAATCGCTGGATGATCAGCTGCGCAACGTGCGGCACTGGTGCCAGCGCAACGGCGTGCCCGAGCCCGTCGCCTACACCGACGCCGCCATCAGCGGCGCCAGCGACAACCGCCCCGGCTACCGCGCGCTGGTGGCCGACATCACCGGCGGGCGCGTTGATCTGGTAGTGGTCGACGACCTCAGCCGGCTCAGCCGCGACAGCAGCGAAATAGGCCAACTGCTCAAGCGCGTGCGGTTCGCCGGAGCGCGCCTGGTGGGCGCCAGCGATGGCGTCGACACCGCCCGCAAGGGCCACAAAATCGACGTGGGCCTGCGCGGCCTCATGGGCGAAATGTACCTCGACGAACTGGCCGACAAAACCCATCGAGGACTCACCGGCCGCGCCCTTGCCGGCGCCAGCGCGGGCGGCCTGCCCTACGGCTACCGGGTAGCAGGAACCGGCCAGCGCACCATCGACCCCGATCACGCCCAGGTCGTCCGCCGCATCTACAACATGGCCGCAGCCGGGCACACACCCCGGCAAATCGCCGCCGCGCTCAATGCCGACGGCGTGCCCAGCCCGCGCGGCAGCAGCTGGGCCATGAGCGTGATCTACGGCGACCGAAAACGCGGCATCGGCATCCTCGCCAACCCCATCTACCGGGGCCGCCAAATCTGGAACCGCAGCACCTGGACCAAACATCCCGACACCGGCCGCCGCCTGCGCTCAGAGCGGCCCGAAAACGAATGGATCATCACCGAGCACCCCGAGCTGCGCATCATCACCGACGCGCAATGGCAGGCCGCCGACGCCACGCTGCAAAACCGGCGCAGCCGATCAGGCGCCCCACCCGGAAGATCGCCCAGGCACATGCTCAGCGGCCTACTCAAATGCTGCGACTGTGGCGGCCCCATGGTCGCCGTCGACGCCTACCGCTACGGCTGCGCCCGCGCCAAAGATCGCGGCCCCACCGTCTGCGCCAGCCGCCTGCGCGTCGCCCGCACACACGTTGAAAGTGCCCTTCTCGCCGGCATCAAACGCGATCTGCTCAGCGAAGCCGCCTACCACGCATTCGAGCGCGAGGCCCGGCGCCTACTCACGCAAGCGGCCCCCGACACCGGCAACATCGAAAAACGAATCAGAGACGCGGAGCGCACGCGCGAAAACATCATGGCTGCACTCAAGGCCGGCATCATCACTGCCGGCACGCGCCAGGCCCTCATCGATGCCGAGCAAGGCGTGACCGACGCAAGTGCCGAACTAAAAGCCGCCCGCAACTACCAGCCCGCGCAAATTCTGCCGCGCGCCCGCGAAACATGGCGGCGCCTGGTTGAGCAACTCGCAGACGCACGCGACACACCCGAAATCAGAAGCGCCGTGCGCGAACTGCTTGGGGATGAGATTGTTTTGGGGGAGGACGCCGGGGGAGTGTTCGCGGAAGCGCGAAACGGCAGTCAGATATTAGTGGTAGCGGGGGCAGGATTCGAACCTACGACCTTCGGGTTATGAGCCCGACGAGCTGCCAGACTGCTCCACCCCGCACCAGATCTTCAAAAAATCTCCGAGGCCATCCTCGAAGGCCGCGCATTGTATGGAGTCGGAGGCGCTTGCGCAAGGGGCTGCTCGTAACTTTCTGAGCGGCCGGCTGTTTTCGAGGCCAGCACCAGCCAGCCGCCCCCAGCGTCAGAATAGTTGTTTCCTTGTTTGGAAAACCACGGAGGGAGGCGAGAGGACGACGATGTGGCTCGATACGGACAAGGATTCAAGGACAGAGCGGTTGCGCGGTTGCTGCCGCCGGAGAGTGCAGACGTGAAGGTGGTGGCCGCCGCGGTCGGCGTGTCGGCGGACACCTTGGAACGATGGAGGTCGGAAGGGGCGCGGCGTGATGCGTATCGTGGAGCTGACTGGTTGGAGCTATCCGACGGCGCGCAAAGCGATCGATCTGTACGACGAAGGCGGTGCGGCGGCGTTGACACCGAAACGTCGAGGTCGACATGGCGGCGTTGGCCGGAGCCTCACGCACGATCAAGAGCATCAGATTCAGCGCACGATCTGCGACAAGCGCCCGGAGCAGCTGAAGATGGATTTCGCCCTGTGGAACAGTGCGGCAGTGGCCGAGTTGATCCAGCGCGAATTTGGCATCAGGCTTTCTGTTCGCGGTGTCGGGAATTACCTGAAACGCTGGGGCTTCACACCGCAAAAGCCGATCCGGCGCGCCTATGAACAGCGCCCTGAAGCCGTCCGAGCCTGGCTTTACGAGCAGTATCCGAAGATTGCCGCCAGCGCCAGGACCGAGGGGGTAAGATTCACTGGGGCGATGAAACGGCATTGGTCAATACCGATGCATGCGGCAGAAGCTACGCACCCGCCGGTCAAACGCCCGTGACACGGTTGGACGGTGGCACCCGCGAGAAGCTGTCGATGATCGCTACGGTCACCAACAAGGGCCAAGCGCGATGGATGATCATTGATTCGGCGTTCAACGCCGACAAGTTGATCAAATTTCTGGAGGCACTGATCCGGGATGGAAGACCTACTTCCAAGACCCGCATGTCAAATATGCTGCATGACCGGGTTCAATCTTTTTCTGGCCGACTCAATAGGTTCGCGCCACTGCCGGGTGCGGCGGGGGTCGAACCGGCGATCCCTCGTGTCGATCAGGGCTCGCGTATCCTCGCGCCCTTCCCGCTCCAATCGACGCTCAACATGTCCTTTCTGCAATTTCGGATTCACAACAGCCGGCATCCTGAGTTCGTCGACGAGGCGCTGATGGTCGCGGGGGCGCTGTCGGTCAGCTTCATCGACGCTGCCGATGATCCGGTGCTGGAGCCCGGTCCAGGCGAAACCCCGCTATGGACAGACACTGTGGTGCTTGGCCTGTTCGACCCCACCGTCGCGGTCGATGAAGTGGAGAACACCTTGCGCACGCTGGTGCCGGATGGTGCTGATCTGCGGCTCGAAACCGAGCTGCTTGAAGATCAGGACTGGGTTCGTGCCTGGCTGGTGCACTGGGAGCCGCTGCGCTTCGGGCGCCGGCTGTGGGTCACGCCCGAGGAAAAGCGCGCCCAGATTCCCGCGCAGCGCGATGCGGTGATCATGACGCTCGACCCAGGCCTGGCCTTTGGCACCGGCACACACCCCACCACGGCCCTGTGTCTGGCTTGGCTGGATGCACAAGATTTGGCCGGTAAGACGGTGATTGACTATGGCTGTGGCAGCGGCATTCTTGCCATCGCCGCGCTGCTGCTGGGCGCCGAACGCGTGGTGTGTGTCGACATTGATCCCCAGGCGCTGACCGCAACCCGGCAAAACGCCGAAACCAACGGCGTGGCTGACAGAATCGCGACCTGTCTGCCGGAGGCCTTCGCTGCCGCGCCGGCGGATTTCGTTTTAGCCAACATTCTGGCCGGCCCGCTCAAGACCCTGGCGCCGACTCTGGCCGGCCAGCTCAAGCCCGGGGGTCGCCTGGTGCTGGCAGGGCTCCTCGACCGTCAGGCCGAGGAGCTTCATACCTGCTACGCGCCTTATCTGCGCTTCGAGCCCGACCTGAGCCAGGAAGGCTGGACGCGCATCGCGGGCCAGCGATTACAGGATGAGGCCTGACCCGCCGCCCTGCGCAGCACGCCCCAGCAGCAGGCTGTTGAGGCTTTTCACGAACCGGGCCGGGTCGTTGAGCTGACCGCCTTCGGCCAACACGGCTTGCCCCAGCAGCAACTCGGCGAGATCGGCGAAGTCCTCGGTGTCCGCACAGCCCTTGAGTCGTTCGACCAACGGGTGTGCGGCATTGACTTCAAGGATGGGCAGCGAGGTGGGCACTGACTCACCCGCCTGCCGCAGCATCGCCTCAAGGCGACGCGACACGCCGTGGTCGGCGGCGACCAGGCACGACGGCGACTCGGTCAGCCGGCTGGAGAGACGTGCCGACGCGATGCGCCTTTCCAGCGCCTGCTGGAGCTTCGACAAGGTGTCGGCGAAGTCTTCGTCCTGCTTGGCTTTGTCGGCGGTCTCGATCACGCCTTCGACATCTGCCGCGGCGGCCGCAACCGACACCAGTTTGCGGCCCTCGAATTCGGTCATGTGCGCCGTGACCCATTCGTCGATGCGGTCGGTGAGCAGCAGCACCTCGTAGCCCTTTTTGCGGAACCCTTCGAGATGCGGACTGTTGCGCGCCGCCGCCAAGGAATCTGCCGAGTGAAAGTAGATGGAGGTCTGGCCTGAAGGCATGCGGGCCACGTAGTCGGCAAGCGTGACCGAACACGCATCACCCGAGGTCGTGCTGGTGAAGCGCAGCAGACCGGCCAGTCGGGCCTGGTTGGCCTGATCTTCAACGATGCCTTCTTTAAGCACCGCGCCAAACGATTTCCAGAATTCGGCGTAATCCTCCGGCCGATTTTTGGCCAGGTCGTCCAGCAGGTCGAGCACGCGCTTGGTGAGCGCGCTCTTCAGTTTCTCGGCGGTGCGGTTGCCCTGAAGCATCTCGCGCGAGACGTTGAGGGGCAGATCGGCAGAATCGACCAGGCCCCGCACGAAGCGCAGGTAAGACGGCAGCAACTCGGCCGCCCGGTCGAGAATGAAAACCCGCTTGACATAAAGCTGCAGGCCGCGCGCGTGATCGCGATCCCAAAGGTCCATAGGCGCGCGCTTGGGAATGAACAGCAGCGAGGTGTATTCAAGCGTGCCTTCAACCTTGTGATGCGCCCAGGCCGTGGGGGCTTCCCAGTCGTGCGCAATGTGCTGGTAGAACTGCTGATAGTCCTCGTCCTTGAGCTCGGACTTGGGCCGCGTCCACAGCGCGCGCGCCTGGTTGATGGTTTCGCCATCAAGGCGGATCGGCAGTCCAATATGATCGGAATAGCGCCGCACGATGTGTTCGATGCGGCTGGGCTCCAGAAACTCGGCCTCGTCCTCGCGCAGATGCAGGGTGATTTCGGTGCCGCGTTCAGCCTTCTCGGCAGCGGCCACGGTGAATTCACCTTCGCCGTCCGACACCCAGCGAACGGCCGCATCCTCACCGGCCTTGCGCGTCAGCACCTCGACCTTGTCGGCCACGATGAACGCCGAGTAAAAGCCGACCCCGAACTGGCCGATGAGCTGGCTGTCTTTTTTCTGGTCGCCGCTGAGTTGGGTCAGAAACTGGCGGGTTCCCGAACGCGCGATGGTGCCGAGGTTGTCGCGCACGTCCTGCTCGTTCATGCCCACGCCGTTGTCGGCAATGGTGAGCGTGCGGGCGTCCTTGTCGATTGCCAAGGTCACTTTGAGGTCGGAAACGTCGCCCAGCTGCTCGGGCGACTGTACCGCCAGAAACCGGAGCTTCTCGCAGGCATCCGAAGCATTGGAGATCAGCTCGCGAAGAAAGATCTCCTTGTTGGAATACATGGAGTGAATCATCAGCTTCAGCAGCTGGCGGGTTTCCGCCTGAAAGCTGTGGGGCTGCGGGGCGGTGGTCACATCGGCGTCAGCGCTCATGATCGCGATCTCTGGTGTCTGGTAACAGGATGCCCCCTGTGATGGGGGCATCTGCGCAACCGTTCAAGAGTGGGTTACGTCGCGTGCTGGCGAAGCCGCCCTGCAATCATTCCTTTTTATGCTCGGCCAGCATCTGCTGCACCATCGGCATCATCTTGGTCAGCCCGCCCGCTTCACCCAGCGCCAGCGCGGCCTTGTCAGATGCGCCCTGGCACCAGGCGGCACGCAAGGCAAGCAGCGCACCAACGCGGTTCGACGACGCGCAGTGGATCAACACGCCCGCATCGCCCGCTTCGTAAAGCGCTTTGTCGAGCGCCTTGGCGGTGTTCATCGACAGATCGCCCGGGCCGGCCACGGGAATCACCTGATACTCCATGCCCAGCCCTTGCACCACGGCGGCCTCGTCGAAGCCGGCATCTTCAGTCGCTGGGCGCAAGTTGATGACCTTTGAAACGCCCGCGGCCTTGATCGCCGAAAACTGCGAGGCGCTGGGCTGCCCGGCGGTGACCACGCCGGCAAGCGGATGACCCTGCTGAGGGAGGTTCAATGTGTCGATGTCGATGGGGGGCATAAACGGATCCTGCTCCAAAAAAGTTCGGGGGGTCTCACATCTTCAATAGACGATCATGCGCCATCATGCCCGTCAACATGGCGATCACAAAGGCAACAACGGCGGCTGATCCCGTCACCAGTCCGGCAAGGGCTGGGCCGGGGCAAAATCCCGCCAGCCCCCAGCCAAGACCGAAAAGCGCACTGCCGACGACCAGTCGTGCATCGACATCACGCCGCGTCGGCCATTCGAAACGCAGTGCATGCCAGGGGCGCGATTGACGCATCAACACGGCGAATCCCGGCAAGGTGACGGCCACGCCACCGCCCATGACGAAGGCAAGCGTCGGGTCCCAGGTGCCGAAGATGTCGAGAAACCCCAGCACGCGCGTCGGCTCTGTCATCCCGGCAATTGCGAGCCCCGCGCCGAACAGCATCCCCGCCAGCAACAGCATTGCAGATGATTTCATCTCAGCCCCCCAGAACGTGCCGCGAAACGAACACCGTCGCCACGGCAACGCTCATGAACACCATCACCGCCACCAGCGACCGCGGCGAGCGACGACCCAAGCCGCAGACGCCGTGCCCCGAGGTGCAGCCATTGCCCATTCGCGTGCCCACCCCCACGACAAAGCCGGCCACCACCATCAGGCCCAAGGACGCGGGAATGGCGGTGGTCACCCAGCGCCCCGTGACCCACTGCACCAGCAGCGCGCCCACCAGCAAGCCTGCAACAAACAGCAGCCGCCAAGCCCGCTGACCGGTTGCCGCCGGGGCCAACAATCCCCCCACCACGCCGCTGATGCCCGCGATCTTGCCTTGGGATGCCATCAGCAACAGCGCTGAACTGCCGATCAGCAATCCACCGACCCACCCGCGAATCCACGCAGGCACATCAACCAACATCTCCATGCGAACGTCTCCTCGAGATATACCCCGTGGGGTATATTGACGCTCAACCCTCCCAGCATGCAAACGCCCATGATCGCAACCGGCTCAACCACCCTGGAACACACGCACCGTCGTCAAATGATCAACCGCCTGAAGCGGGTTGAAGGACAGCTCCGCGGCATACAGCAAATGGTCGAAACCGGCGCCGATTGCGCCAAGATCGCGCAGCAATTGGCCGCCGCACGGAAGGCGCTGGACCGCAGCTTTTACCAAATGATCAGCTGCAGCCTGGTGGCAACGCTCGCCAACGCGCCAGACCTTGAACGCGCGCGCACCGAAGGCGCCGACTGGGCGCAGATGCTGGCCAAGTTTGGCTGAGCTCAAGCTTGAGCGGCATTGATTTCGCGGACCGGCGGTGCGCCTGCAGCCGCCGGATGTCCTTCTATCGGTCGAGGCTGACCGTCGGGTTGCTGTCAGTTATTTCTTACATTGGCACGCATTAGCGTTGGCTTCCTTTCACGCGCATGGAGCCGCCGATGACCTTCAACCTTTTCACCGCACCGCGCCACACACTGATCGTGGCAACCGCAGTCGCATCACTCTCGCTGGCGGCCTGTGGCGGCGGCGGCAGTGGCGGAGCAGGGTCTACCCCCGACCCCGTCACCAGCCCGTCTGTCGATCCCGTTGCGCGCGCCGCCGGGCCGCTAGACCCGGTACAAGCCGAGCTTGACAACACCGTGCTCAACCCGTTGGCTTCGGCACTGTCAGGCACGCCGCTGGCCGGCGTGGTCGACTGCGCCAATGAGCTCGTCAATTACAAGATTCTCGACACCGTCGACGTACTGGCAGGGGCACTGTCGCTCAATGGCAACCCATCAGACCTCACCTCACTGTCGCAGACCCTCAACCCCGAGCGACTCACTGAGCGCGTCCGCGCCATCGCCTTCGACACTGCGCAACTGTTGCTGTCGCTGAACGATGCGGGCTCCAGTTGCGCCACGCTCGGCAACAGCGTGAGCGGCTCACCAGATGCCCAACAACTGCTCAACGGCAGTAACCCGCTGGCCGGAACCCCGTTTGAGTCCATCGGCGCAACCCTCGGGCCCGCAATTGCGCAGCTGCTCAACGCAACCGGTGGTGCCACGCCCAACCGCAATCTGCCCACCGCCAGCCTCGTCAGCGCTTATCAGCAGTTCAACGACACCGTTCAGGCCAGCCTGGCAATGCTGCCGACCGACGTGCAGAACGCCCCCGTGGTGAGCGGCGCGCTGCTCACCGTGGGTGCTGCGCTCAACGATCTCGAACCCGTCCTCGCAAGCTTGGTCACCTTTGACGCGGCCACGCTGCAAAACGCCCTGACGACCCTGCTGAGCGGCATTGTCAGCAACGTGACCACTCACTTGCTGCCGCTGGGCGGACTGGAAGGCGAAGTGGGCGAGCCTGGCGCTCTGAGCGGATTGAACGCCCTGGCCGTTGGCGACTTTGGCAGCACGCTGGCCGAATTGATTGCTGGGGGCAACGCCGTCCCCGGCACGACCGCACTGAGCCTGCTGAGCGCAGTACTGGCGCCGCTGCAGAACACGGTCCTCGGCCCCATCATCGACCTGCTGTCAGGGGAGCTGGGCAGCAATCCGCTGACCCCCGGCGACACCTCGGGGGACCAGTTGAGTGGCACCCCGCTGGCCCCGGTGCTCGACGTCATCACCGGCGTACTGGGCACGCTTCTGGGCAGCACTGACAGCGACACGCCCTGCCTCAACCTGCCCCTGCCGTTGCTGGGCAACCTGCTTTGCCCCAGCGCCTAACGTTTTAAGGCAACCCCAACAAGGCCACCTTCGCGGTGGCCTTTTTCATGTGACAAGCCCCAACCGACCCCCCGCAACAAAACGGGCGGCTCACGCAACGAGCACACCAAGGCAGCGCCGATCGCGCTTCAAATGCAGGACGTCTGAATGGCGCCCCGAGCAGGAATCGAACCTGCGACCTACCGCTTGGGAGGCGAAGGTACGATAGCCTATAGACCCTTGTACTCACTGCATTTTCTGGATCAGAGGTTTAGCCCATCTGCTCCATATCTGCCCGGTGCCGCCATGTCCTATTACAAGGAACGACGATGGGCGCAAGAAGATCGTGAAGCAGGTCCGTCACGACTTCCGCATCACTCTTCCGGACGGGCGTCGCGTCACCCGTTCCTTCAAGTCGAAGGAGGCCGGACAGCGTTGGGTTTCTGAGCAGGAACGCCTCGCCGAGCTGGGGGCCGACTTCGCTGGTGTTGAGCGCGCCAAGAAGGCCACCCTGGGCCAGATCATCGACCGTTAGATGGAGGAGATCGCCCCTACGCTTCGCTCTCCCAGCGCCGCGAAGTCCTGCGCCGATTCCTTGCGACGAGAACTGGGTGACACCCCTTTGCTGCGCTGACACCCGAACGTGTTGGACAGTATCGCGACATCCGCCTGAAGCAACGCAGCAAACGCGGCGGCGGCAAATTGGGCGCCCCACTGGTCGAGCTGGACCGCAATGTGAAGCCGGCGACGGTCAAGAAGGAGATGGCCTTCCTTGCCAGGGTCAGCGATGTGGCCATTAAGTCATGGGGCTATCGCCTTCCTTTTGGAATCCCGGCCCGGGGCGTGGGCCGTCCGTCGGAGGGCGACGGCCGGGATCGCCGTCTGCTGCCGGGCGAAGAGGAGAGGCTGATGGCCGCCTGCACCCACAATCAGGCGCTTCGGTGGGCCATCATCCTTGCCATCGAAACAGCGGCCAGACGTGGCGAGCTCTGTGCATTGGTGTGGGGCGATGTCGATTTCGAGCGGCGGACCCTTCAGATCCGAGCTGAAGACGCTGGCGCCGCCAAGACAGGCGCCAAACGGACTGCACCGCTCAGCCAGAAGGCCATTTCCATTTTGACGGAGGCCAAACCCAAGCGCGCCAAACCTAACGAATCGGTGCTGGGCTTCGGGCCGGGGGGCCTCAGCCAGGCCTTCGAGCGCGCATGTCGCCGCGCTGGAATCGTGGGCCTGCGGCCACACGACCTGCGGCACGAGGCCACCTCGCGACTGTTCGAGCTAGGGCTCGACATGATGGAAGTCAGCGCCATCACGGGCCACAAGACATTGGACATGCTCAAGCGATACACTCAGCTCCGCGCTGAACAGATCGCCCTCAAGATGGAGCCTCTAGCCCTTCAGTCGGCCGACAATGCGCCACTCGAAGTCCAGCTCGCCGCAGCCCTCAAGGAACTGCGACTGCTCCGGCAGATGTAATACGCCCCGGTAGCTCAGTGGATAGAGCGAATGCCTCCTAAGCATTAGGCCGCAGGTTCGATTCCTGCTCGGGGCACCAGCATTATCAAAATGGATCTGAGGGTTATCATCAGATAGGCGCAATGATCGCGCTGTGCGCGCGCACCAACAACGCTGACTACCTCGAAAGAAGTTGGCAGGCAGAAAATGTTACTTCTTGCCGTAGGTCGCGTCGTGATCGGGCGGGATGGCCAGCAGGCGAATGAAGTCGCCATCTCGGTACGCCACGGCGCGACGCGCCTGGGTAATGCGGAGGCTGTAGAGCGCCGGGACCCCGGCAGGGGGCTCGATACTCACGATCTTCTCCCAACGCAGACCCTTATCCCGATAGACCTGCTGCCAAGTGAGTTGCCGCAGTTTGCCCAGCATGTCCAAAGCGGCGTGGCGTTCCGCTTTCTGAAGTTCGAGCAGGTCGCGCTGAAAGACCGGGTTGTTCAGATCCAGCCGAACCGTGCCGTCGCGATCAGCGGCCTTCATCGCGCAAACGGGTCAACAGGGCTTCGCTGTCGTCGTCACGCGCTGGGTTGGACTGCGCCCAGGCCAAGGCGTCGCGCAGACTTTCCGCAGCTTGTGGTTGATGCAGCCAGCGCTCGTTGTCGGGGATCACCGTAGCGGTACGCACCAGCCAAACCCCAGGCTCGCGCTCTTCCAGTAGCACTTGGCGACCGGCGTATTGCTTGCCCAGCGAGATGGTCCCATTGGCGCCCACAACCTTCACGGCGGGCTGGCTTGAGAATGTTGGCATGGCGGCCTCAATAAAATAACAAAATACTAATGCACTATAGCACCAATTCGCCTCGACAGTCCCAACCTCAGCGCGTTGCCGTACAGATCGACTTTCGCATGCGCAGTCTCAGGGGTTGAGGAGGACTACGACTGCTTGTGGTGCTCAACAAGCGCCCGGACCGCTTCGTCCGGAGATATGGAGCCCTCGGCCACTTTTTGACCCAACTTCCGAGCATGCTCGCCCGCGGCGGGCAACCCTTCCATGTCGCAGTGACGATCGGCTTGGGCCAGAGCGCTCTCGAACGATGACGCTGACGAGTCTCCCCTCTTTGTGAAGACCAGTTCCGCATGGAGGCCGACACGGGCAGCGAGCTGGACCAGGTTGTCGAGTGAGATGGCGGCGGCATCACCACGCAGGATCTTGTTCAGCCTGGGCTGCTTGATGCCAAGCTTGTCCGCGATCTGCTGCTGCGTGCCGGCCAGAGCCCGAAGCTCGGCCCGCAAGTCACGCATGGCCAGCGCACGGGTTCGCCGGAGCTGAGCAACATCCGGGGGATAGAGCGCCGCGAAGGCGTCCTCGAAGTCAGGGCTGACTTCGGCCTCTTCAGTCACGGCCAATCGTCCGTTCGGGAATGGCCAAATTATAACTTCATAGTTATCACTGTGACGCCGCAGTGTAGTGATCTGTAGCGCCACACAACACTACACCCGGAAGCAATCACCAGCCTCAGCCGCCACGTGGGCGACGTGGCGCCTTCGAGCACCCAGCTATTGAGCCACCGACTGGGCGCTGGCTTGTCGTGTACACAACGCGATGACTGCGGACTGCTTCACCGCAGGCGACAGGTTCTGGGATCGTCCAACCAGAGGTCGGCGCGTCTCCGGGCGCAGCTCTTGGACCCAAGCTGACAGTAGTGACCTGGATGGATAGCCAAGGGCCTTTATGGCTGCCGCGAGACAACGCCCACTTTCGAGATAATGCGTGACCGCAGCTTCTCTTTGGACCGCCGTGTACTTCTACTGAAGCAAGTAACCAGCGGACAGATCACTACGCTGCTCATGCTCCCGATACCAGCCCGTGAGCGCACTCTTGGTCGGATAGCCGAGCTGGCGAATCGTCAAGCGGACTCGTTTTCCCAACTTGACAGATATAGAGCTGCACAGCTCGCAGCCGATCCTCGTATGAGTACATGAACTACCCCTCTAGATAGTCCAAGATTTTGTCCGCACCCAGGTGGTCAGTTTTGGGTCGGCAGCAACACAGGTTGACGTCTGCGGTGGCTGGGCGCACAGTCAATTTTCTCAAGACTGAGGAGGTCACCATCATGTTCAAGTCATTTTTGGCTGCACTCGTTGGACTGGGTTTTACGTTTGCCGTTTGGGCCGCGCCTGTAAACGTCAACAGCGCATCGGCAGAAGAGCTTTCTGAGAATCTGTCGGGCGTCGGCGCCACGATTGCGGAACGCATCGTCGAGGCGCGCGAGAGCGGAGGGCCCTTCAAGGATGCCAACGATCTACAGACCCGCGTCAACGGAATAGGGCCCGCGACGATCGAGCGCAACAAGGACGACCTGCAGTTCTGACCCGCTTCGAGCAACGCGACAATCAGTGGGCCGGTCGGCGAAAGTGACCGGCCTTTTTCGTGCATGGGCAAGCGGCGCATCGACAGGCACCGAGTCCGCCATCGGCTGCCCGCGCTTCATCGTGCAAGCGGGTCTGTCGAGCACGCTTGTTCAGATGGGAAGGGCTGGGGATGCGTTTGCATGTGACATTCAACCGTGTCACGATTTTTTCAGATGAGTGATGATCGCATTACTGCCCCACCCCCGAATCGTCGCCGCACCTACCGCGGCGAATGTTTGGTCGCGCGTCGCGCGGAGCGCCGCAGCAAGTTGCTCGATGCGGCGCTGGAATGCTTTGGCACGGCGGGCTACCACGCCACCTCGGTCCGCGGCATCTGCCAGGCCGCTGGCCTCACCGAGCGTTATTTCTACGAATCATTCGAGCACAGTGAAGCGTTGCTTGAGGCGCTGTATTTAAAGCTTTCAGATGATCTGGAGACCCGCATCCTGAGCGCCGTGGAGGGTGCGTCGCCCGACCCGGTCGCCATGTCGCACGCGGCGCTCGATGTGTATTACCGGCACTGCGAAGACGAGCGCGTGGCCCGCGTCACACACTTCGAAATCCTGGGCGTCAGCCCTGCAATTGACCATTGCTACCGCACCTGCACAGGCCGATTCGCCCAACTTATCGCGCGCGTCATGCACGCGATTGCACCTGCGGCGCAGCGCCCACCGCAGCAGATGGAATTGGTGTCGGCCGGCATGGTCGGCGCCGTAGTGCAAATCACGATGCACTGGGTGCTCAGCGGCTACCGTGCGTCGCGCTCCGAGGTGGTCGAAAGTGCGCAATTGCTGTTCAGCGCCGTGGTCGGCCACTGGCAACGTTCGCCAAACACCGGCACGTGACACGCTGACCGCGGAACCGCGTTTCCCTTGCGCGCCCATCGCGGCTTTTCACGCCCGGAAGCGAGGCGTATAGTCCACCTCCCCCGCCGTTTCCCTGCCGGGCCCACGCCCAGGCGCCCAGGATCTGTTCGATGCGCCCAATTTCCGGTCATGACATCAAGCCGCTTGCGCAGGCACTGACCGAATCGCTGGAAGACTACTTCAGCACGCTCAATGGCACGCCGCCTTGCGAGCTGTACGACACCATCCTGCGAGAAATCGAAGTGCCCCTGCTGAGCATTACGCTCAAGCACACCGGCGGGAACCAGTCCAGGGCGGCGGAGTGGCTGGGACTCAATCGCGCAACCCTGCGCAAGAAACTCCAACAACACAACCTCGACCCCAACGCCTGATGACGTCTTCTCCTGCACGGACACCTGTCCGCCGCGCACTGCTTTCCGTTTCCGACAAGACCGGCATTGTTGCGCTCGCCGAGGCGCTCAGCGCACTCAATGTGGCGCTGCTTTCCACCGGCGGCACCTTCAAGACGCTGCAGCAGGCCGGCCTGGCGGTCACCGAGGTGTCGGCCCATACCGGGTTCCCAGAGATCATGGACGGCCGGGTGAAAACCCTGCACCCGAAAATTCACGGCGGCCTGCTGGGCCGTCGCGGCACCGATGACGCCGTGATGGCAGAGCACGGCATTGCCCCCATCGATCTGCTGGTGCTCAATCTCTATCCATTCGAAGCCACCATTGCCAAGCCCGACTGCACGCTCGAAGACGCCATCGAGAACATCGACATCGGCGGCCCGGCGATGCTGCGCGCGGCCGCAAAAAACTGGGCGGATGTGGCGGTGCTTACGGCGCCCGATCAATACGCGTCGCTGGTCGAATCGCTGCGCAGCCACGGCGGCCTGACCCGCAACCAGCGATTCATGCTGTCGGTCGCCGCGTTCAACCGCGTGGCCCAATACGACGCGTCCATCAGCGACTATCTGTCGTCGCTGACCCTGAACGACGACGCCACCGCCGTGGCCACGCGCAGCGACTATCCGTCACAGCTCAACCTCAGCTTTGCCAAGGTGCAAGACCTGCGTTACGGCGAGAACCCGCACCAGACGGCGGCCTTTTATCGCGAACCGGCACCGGCGCCAGGCACCCTGGCGACCTATCGCCAACATCAGGGCAAGGCGCTGTCGTACAACAATCTGGCCGATGCCGACACGGCCTGGGCCTGCGTGCGGCAGTTCGACGCGCCAGCGTGCGTGATCGTCAAGCACGCCAACCCCTGCGGCGTTGCCCGTGCCGAATCGCCGCTGGCCGCGTACGAGGCCGCGTATCAAACCGACCCAACCTCCGCCTTCGGCGGCATCATTGCCTTCAACCGGCCGCTGGACGCGGCGATGGCCGAGGCCATTGTCAGCCGCCAGTTCGTCGAGGTGATTCTGGCGCCGTCGATCAGCGCCGACGCGCTGGCCATCACCGCAGCAAAAGCCAACGTGCGGGTGCTGGACATTCCGGACGGTGAGGGCGACAGCCGCTTCCACCTGCAACGCATCGGCGGCGGTCTGCTGGTGCAAAGCGTGGACAACCGCATCGTGCAACTGCCCGACCTGAAGGTCGTCAGTCAACGTGCGCCCACCGAGGGCGAGCTGCGTGACCTGCTGTTCTGCTGGCGGGTGGCGAAGTTCGTCAAATCGAACGCCATTGTCTACAGCCGCGACGAACGCACCATCGGCGTGGGCGCAGGGCAGATGAGTCGCGTTTACTCGGCCAGGATCGCTGGCATCAAGGCTGCCGATGAAAAGCTGACCGTTGCCGGCAGCGTGATGGCTTCGGACGCGTTTTTCCCCTTTCGAGATGGTATCGACGCGGCGGCGGCGGCGGGCATCACGGCGGTGATTCAACCGGGCGGATCGATGCGCGACAGCGAAGTCATCGCGGCCGCCGATGAAGCCGGCATGGCCATGGTGTTCACCGGCGTGCGCCATTTTCGCCACTGATGCATCGGCCGCTGCAAGCGCGGTGGTGCAGCGCCTGCGGGCTTGATTTACCACGCGATCTGCCTTGCAATTGAACAGTCGTTTGTTCAGTATGCCACTGCTGAATAACGACTGAATGCAGCGCCGCTGCGAGATTGATTCGGCTCAGGGCACGTCCGCCCGAGCCGGGTGCGCATAGACCCACCGCAGAGTGGATCATGCGCCGGGAACTGGAGACTCCCTGTCCGTCGATTCGGCAACGAAGCGAGGGGTTGATGTTGCATCACCCACCTGAGCCAGTATCAAAAAAGGGAGTTTCCACCATGATTCAAACCAGCCTGCGAGCCCGCGGGTTCGCGACGCGTTGTGTTGCAGCGGCCGTCCTGGCCGGTGCGTCCGTCAGCGCCCATGCCATCAGTTTCAGCTTTGATGCGTTTGGCAATAACGTCGATGCCGTACTCAACAACACCGGCACCTTCGGCTACGCCTTTCGCCTGGAGGATCGGGCAGACAATCTGGTGGGCAAGTCGAATCTCGACCCGGATGTCTGCAGTGGCCAGTTCCAAAGCTGCCAGGGTCTGTTCCGCGACCAGTCGCACCCCGCCGCCAAGCTGCGGGATGCACCGGGCATGGCGTCGATCAACTTTGACGATGGCAACCTCAACTACAGCCGTGGCGACGTGGTGCAGGCCCCCTTCAAGATCAGCCAGGACTTCCGCTTCCTGTTCGGCCGCTACGGCATCTTCCTGCGCGGCATCGGCATCTACGACTATGTGAATTACAACGACTTCGAAGAGAACCGGCCCAACGTCATCACCCCGGAGAACGCGGACCGAGTCGGCATCACCGGCGACGGAATGGTCTCCAACCGATTCCTCAATCGGGTGTATGGCCCCGGTGCACCCGTCAACAGCGAACGCGCCGGCAGCGAAGCGCGTGAAATTGGCCTGCGCTACGACCTGCTCGACGCCAACTTTTTCGGCTCCATCCCGTATGCCGAAGGCACCAAGAACCTGACCTTCCGGCTTGGCCGCCAGACCGTGAACTGGGGGCAGAGCACGGTGGCCGTGATCAACAGCCTCAACCAGGCGCAGCCAGTGAACGCCAACGCCTTCAACCGCCTCGGCTTTGGCCTGCTGGAAGAGCTGTTCGTGCCGGTCGGCATGATCCGCGCCAGCACCGAAATCGCGACCGGCCTGACCATGGAAGCCTTCTATCAGTACGAGTGGGCGCCGGTGGAGATTCCGACCGCCGGCGGTTTCATGTCATTCGTGGACATCGGCACCGACAACCAGCGCAACAGCGTCAACGCTGCCTTTGGCGGCGCCGCAGACGACCCCGAAATGGTGGGCGCGCCGCTGAACAACCCGCTGACGCTGATCACCCCCACGTCGCTCACCATCAACCGTAATCCTGATCGCGACGCGCGTGACCAAGGGCAGTTCGGGGTGTCGTTCAAGTACTATTCCGACAGCATCAACAACGGCACGGAGTTCGGCTTTTACGGCATGAACTACCACTCCAAGCTGCCCTATGTGAGCTTTTTTTCCACCGATGCCAGCTGCGCACGCCGCGAAGGCAATGCGGCCGGCATCGATGCACGCAACACCCTGCAGTTTCTCGACCTCTGCCCCAACCTGCCGGTGACGGCGCCCTCGGCCTCGTCACAGTTGCTGACCGACACCCTCTCGCTGCTGGCGCAGCGCCCTGGCGTGGTCGGTGACCTGGGGCTGCTGGACGGGGGCGATCCGCTGGGTCTGATCAATCTGCTGTTGCCGCGCCCGAACCTGCCTGCCAGCGATGCAGTGCCCCTCGACACCGCCCAGCTGCAGATCGAGTACCCGGAAGACCTGCAGATGTACGGACTGGATTTCACCACCACCTTCGGCAACTACTCGTTTCAGGGCGAAGTGTCGTACCGCCCCAACCTGCCGCTGCAGGTGGCGCTGATTGACCTGGCATTTGCCTCGTTCGGGCCAACCCTGACCCGCTGCCACGACCCGGCCCTGGACTGCGCAGGCACCAGTGCCGGTCTGGGCTTCGACGCCGAAGGTAATTTCGTGGTCTACGACGACAATGACTTTGTCGACGCCGATGGCAACAACCCCTACAACGATTCGCTCAATCTGCTTGTGGGCACCGCCCCCGGCTCAGCGCGATCGTTCCCCAACTTCATCATGCCGTACCGCGGTGTGGCCGTTGGCGAGACGCCGCCCAACAGCTACATTCGCGGCTACATTCCCGGCAAGGTGGCGCAGTACAACCTGGGCGCGACGCGCGTGTTGAGCGGCACTGAAAACTGGATCGCGGCCGACCAGATCATCCTGATCTACGAGGTGGCCGCCACCCACGTGCTCAACATGCCCGACTTCGACGAGCTGCAGATCGAAGGCCCTCTCACCGCCGCCACCCATGCCAGCGCCGGGGCCGAAGGCAGCGGTGCCGACGGCTCGCGACTCGCCTGTTCGACCAACCCCAGCTGCTCGATTGGCCCGGATGGCTTGCGCTTCAACCCCTTTCAGGCGCCGCGCAGCGCCTTTGCCGATGCCTTCTCTTGGGGATATCGCATCGTGGGCCGCATCAACTATGAGTCCGTGCTGCCGGGGATCAGCGTGCAGCCGCTGTTCATCTTTGCGCACGACCTTCAGGGCAATGCGCCCGGCCCTGCGGGCAACTTTGTCGAGGGGCGGAGAACCGTGAATTTCCTGCTCGAAACGCGTTACGAAAAGTCGTTCTCGTTCACCATTGCCTACAACAGCTTCGCCGGCGGTGGCGCCAACAACACGTATCGTGACCGCGACAACCTGGGCTTCTTCTTCAAGTACCAGTTCTGACGAGCGCTTTTCTGCGCCGTTCAGTGCGCAGGCGTTAAGGTCGGCAACTCCACCCGTCTTTTTCAGGAGTTGCCGACCATGCGTACCGATCCGTCTCCGCACCCCACCGAGGGGTTCATTCTCAGCCAGACCATGCTGCGGGTGCGCGACCCGGACAAGTCACTGGCGTTCTATGTCGACGTGCTGGGCATGACCTTGCTCAGCACCTTCGACTTCCCGGAGATGAAGTTTTCGCTGTACTTCGTCGGCTACCTGCGTGACGAAGACGGGCCCCTGCCAACCGAGACCAAAGCGCGTACGGCGTTCACCTTCATGCAGAAGGGCGCCATCGAGCTGACGCACAACTGGGGCACCGAAGACGATCCCGAGTTCGGCGGTTATCACAATGGCAACACCGACCCACGGGGGTTCGGTCATATCGGCATCACGGTTCCCGACGTCGCCGCCGCTTGTGCGTACTTCGAACGCATGGGCGTTGCTTTCGTCAAACGGCCCAACGAAGGCGCGATGAAGAACATCGCCTTCATCAAGGACCCCGACGGCTACTGGATCGAAGTGCTGTCGGCCAAAGGCATGGTCGGCAACATCACCTGAGCCCGAACGGCCGCAGGCATGTGCGTCGGCAGCCTCTGCGGTCCCTGCCTTAAACCCTGCCGTAGCCCCGCCACGCCCCGCTGCGTCCAGGCCGTGTGCAGCTGGCTTTGGGCACCCTGCGGCGCAGACCGGCCGCGCCGACAACAGACCCACGCCCTCGCGGCACAGCCGTGCATGTGATCGCCCTGCGGCCGTTATGCTGGGGTCACGATTTTCAGTCTTGGGGGTTCCGCGATGAGCGTCACGGTCGAAGAAGTCGAGCTGCTCAGTCACGGCATCACCTTGCGGGCCGGCGTTTACGTTTCGGCCAACCCGGCGCTGCAGGGCGCGCGGGGCCTGCCCTGCATTGTCATGGGTCACGGGCTCGGCGGCACGCGGGCTGCGGGCCTCGAGCCCTTTGCGCGCCACTTCGCCGCTGCCGGGTTTTGCGTGGTCTGCTTTGACTATCGAGGCTTTGGACTGAGTGACGGCGAGCCACGCCAGCTGGTCGACATCCGCATGCAGCTTGACGACTGGCACGCCACCCTGCACTACGTGCGCAGCCGGTCAGACATCGATCCGACCCGCATCGGCCTCTGGGGCAGTTCGTTCTCTGGAGGACACGTGGTGGCAGTGGCCGTGGAAGACGGCGACGTGGCCGCCGTGTCGGCGCAGGGCGCCATGCTCGACGGCCTGGCGACCTTCAGGCACCTGCTGCGTCAGAACGGATGGGCTGCAGTGCTCAATCTCAGTCGCCAGGCCAGCCTCGACGCGCTGCGCGGCACGCTGGGGGCCAAGCGCATGACATGGCCGGTGGTCGGCGCGCCGGGCAGCCAGGCGATATTGACCACGCCCGATTCGCTGTCGGGCTACCTTGCAATTGCACCGCCGGATTGGGTCAACGCCATCACCTTGAGCTGGACGCTGACCCTGCCGTTTTATCGCCCCAATCGCATGGCGGCGAGGCTGAACTGCCCGGTGCTGATCTGCATTACTGAACTGGACGCGGTGGTCCCGCCCGCGGCGATGGAAGACGCCGCCTGCCAGGCCGGCGACAAGGCGGAGGTCAAACGCTACCCGTGCCGCCACTTCGAGATTTACGTTGGCGACGGCTTCCGGCAGGTGGTGGCCGATCAGACCGGTTTTTTCACCCGCCACCTGGCCTCATAGGCTTGGCGTGGGTCGCCGGCGACACGCCTCAAAGCTCACACGGCCACCGATGAAGGCTTGGCGATCGCCCGCCAGAGCATCTCGAACAACGGCCCGGCCTGGTCGGTCAGAGGCTCCTTCATGCCGCGATGGATGTGCATCTGCACCAGCCGCCCAAGCACGCCCATGATCACGTCGAGCAGGTATTTTTCTTCGACCTCGTCGTTCAGAATTCCGCGACTGCGCCCTTCGCCCAGCACCTTGAGGAAGGTCCCGAACAGCTCAGGGTTGGCGTAATGCGCCTGCTTGCGCCAGGTGTTCACGTACACGCTGGACATGATGATCTGGCCCACCTTGGGATGCTTTTCGAAGAAATCGAGGGTGACCCAGAACACCTTGCGGAATCGTTCCTTGTAATCCTCGATGCCCTGCAGATGATCCAGCATGCGCACGGCCAGCTTGCTCAACCAGGTGTCGAGCGTCGCGAACAAAAGCGCTTCCTTGCTGCCGTAGTACTTGTAAATGGTCTGCAGTGACACATTCGCGGCGCGGGCCACTTCGATCAGGCCGACACGATGAAACTCGCGGTCGGCGAAAATGTCGAGCACCGCCTGCTCGATCCGCAGCCGGGTCTTCTGGTCCAGTTTGGCGCGCTCGGCACTGAGATCGGCGGCTGAGACCACCGTCCTGATCGAGGCGCGATGGTCGGCGGTATCGGGAGATGTCCTCATGGAAATAATGATTACCGATGAACTCCGTGCTTGCAAGTCGGCCGGTTGACCCCAACTTGTCGTGATGCGTAAGCTAGCGCCCCCCACCCAATCAGGGCAAGGCCCGCACCTTCGCGTTCGGCGCCCAACCCATCCCATTGCGTAAGGTTATCAACCTTACCCACCCACTCTTTCTAGGCACAAGCCCATGACTGAAGCCTTCATCTACGACGCCGTCCGCACACCTCGCGGCAAGGGCAAAAAAGACGGCAGCCTGCATCAGGTCACCCCCATTCACCTGGTGGCCAACCTCCTTTGGGCGCTGGAAGCGCGCAACAATCTCGACACCTCGCTGGTTGACGACATCGTGCTCGGCTGTGTCACGCCGGTGGGCGAACAGGGCGCCGACATCGCCCGCGTGGCCGCCCTCTACGCCAAGTGGTCTGAAACCGTGGCCGGCGTCACCCAGTCGCGGTTCTGTGCGTCGGGGCTGGAGTCGGTCAACATTGCCGCGATGAAGGTGATGTCGGGTTTCGAAGACCTGGTGGTGGCGGGCGGCGTCGAAAGCATGTCGCGCTGGGCCATGGGCAGTGACGGCGGCGCCTGGGCCATGGACCCGCGTGTCAACCAGCAGACGGGTTTTTCCCCGCAGGGCATCGGTGCAGACACCATCGCCACGGTGGAAGGCTGGTCACGTGAAGACGTCGACAATTTTGCGCTGAACTCGCAGCGGAAGGCGGCGCACGCGCGCGACAAGGGCTACTTCAAAAAATCACTGGTGCCGGTCAAGGACGTCAATGGCCTCACCGTGCTGGACCACGACGAATTCATCCGTGCCGATGCCACGCTGGAAGGCTTGGGCGCGCTCAAGCCCAGCTTCGAGGCCATGGGCCAGATGGGCTTTGACGCCACGGTGCTGCGCAAGTACACGACGCTGGAAAAGATCAACCACGTGCATCACGCCGGCAACAGTTCCGGCATCGTCGATGGCGCCGGATTGATGCTGATCGGCAACAAGAAGATGGGCAAGAAGCTGGGGCTGAAGCCCCGTGCCCGCATCGTGCAGACGGCGGTCATCGGTTCTGAACCCACCATCATGCTCACTGGCATCGGCCCAGCTGCCAAGAAGGCCCTGACCAAGGCCAAGATGAGCGCCAAGGACATCGACCTGTTCGAGATCAACGAAGCCTTCGCCGCAGTGGTGATGCGCGCCCAGCGTGATCTCGACATCGACCCGGCCAGGGTGAACGTGAACGGCGGCTCCATCGCCATGGGCCACCCGTTGGGCGCCACCGGCTGCATGGTGCTTGGCACCCTGCTCGACGAACTGGAACGCCAGAACAAGCAAACCGGCCTCGCCTCGCTCTGCGTGGGCGCCGGCATGGGCATCGCCACCATCATCGAACGCGTTTGAGCCGTCGGGGACTACAGAACATGACCGCAGTGAAATACGACAAAGACGCCAACGGCGTCGTGACCCTCACCCTCGACATGCCGGGCCGTTCGATGAACGTGCTCAACGAAGAACTGCTCACGCCGTTCCAGGACGCGCTGGGCAAGATCGAAGGCGACGCCAGCGTCACCGGCGTGATCGTCACCTCCGGCAAGAAGGAGTTCCTCGCCGGGGCCGATATCGACAAGGTCTACAAAATGACCGACCCGGCCGAAGCGTTCGAGATGGCCGAGCAATTCAAGGCACTGATGCGCCGCCTCGAAAAGTGCGGTCGGCCGGTGGTCGCCGCCCTCAACGGCACCGCGCTTGGCGGTGGCCTGGAGCTGGCGCTGGCCTGCCATTACCGCATCGCGCTGAACAATCCCAAGGCAAAATTCGGCCTGCCGGAAGTCAAGCTGGGCCTGCTGCCCGGCGGCGGCGGCACCCAGCGTCTGCCACGACTGATCGGCATCCAGCCCAGCCTGCCGCTGATCCTCGAAGGCAAGGAACTGACCGCCGAAAAAGCCAAGCAGCAGGGCATCATCCACGAGGTGGTCGAGACCGCTGACGAGATGTTTGCCCAGGCGCGCGCCTGGATCTCAGCCAACCCCAAGGCTGCACAGCCCTGGGACGACAAGAAGTTCAAATGGCCGGGCGGCGACTCAAAGTCACCCGCGAACGGCCAGATGTGGTCCATCGCGCCGTCGATGGCCAGCGCCAAGAGTTTCGGCAACTACCCCGCCATCACCAACATCATGAGCTGCGTGTTCGAAGGCGGCATCACCGACTTCGACACGGGCTGCCGCGTCGAGTCCCGCTACTTCGCCGAACTGGTCGTCAGCCAGGTCAGCAAGAACATGATCGGCACACTGTGGTTCCAGCTCAACGCCATCAACAAGGGCGGCTCGCGCCCCGAGGGCGTGGAGCGCGCCAAGGTGACCAAGCTCGGCATACTCGGTGCCGGGATGATGGGCGCTGGCATCGCCTATGCGGCCGCCAAGGTCGGCATCAGCGTCGTGCTGCTTGATGCCAAGCAAGATGCCGCCGACAAGGGCAAGGGCTACTCCGAGGGCCTGCTCGACAAGGCCCTGAAGAAAGGCCGCGGCACCCACGAGGCCAAGGCCGAAATGCTGGCCCGCATCACGCCCACCACCGACTACGCGCTGCTCAAGGGTTGCGACCTGGTCATCGAAGCGGTGTTTGAAGACCGCAGCATCAAGGCCGACGTGACAAGGAAGGCCGAGGCGGTGCTCGACAAGCGCGCGGTGTTCGCCTCCAACACCTCCACCCTGCCCATCACCGGGCTGGCCGAAGCCAGCGAGCGGCCGAAAAACTTCATCGGCCTGCACTTCTTCTCGCCGGTCGACAAGATGCCGCTGGTGGAAATCATCAAGGGCAAGAAAACCAGCGCGGAAACGCTGGCCAAGGCCTTCGACTTCGTGCAGCAGATCAAGAAGACGCCGATCGTCGTCAACGACTCACGCGGCTTCTACACCAGCCGCTGCTTCGCCACCTATCCCATGGAAGGCATGACGCTGCTCGCCGAAGGCCAGCACCCGCGGTCCATCGAAATGGCCGGTCTGCAGGCCGGCATGGCGGTCGGCCCGCTGACCGTGCAAGACGAAGTCTCGCTGTCACTGTCCATGCACGTGCTCGAACAAACCCGCAAGGACCTCGTCGCCGAAGGCAAGCCCGCGACCGAGCACCCCGGCACTGCCGTGGTCGAGAAAATGTGCAAGGACCTTGACCGTCCTGGCAAGAAAGCCGGCAAGGGCTTCTACGACTATCCCGCCAGCGGCCAGAAAGCCCTGTGGCCGGGCCTGGCCAAGGCCTTCCCGCTGGCCGAGCAGCTGCCCCAGCAAGACCTGATGGACCGCCTGATGTTCGCCCAGGCCAACGAGGCCGCCAAGTGCTACGCTGAAAAGGTCGTGGAGTCGGTCGCCGACACCAACATCGGCTCGATCTTCGGCTGGGGCTTCGCCCCCTTCCAGGGCGGCGCCCTGCAGTACATCAACGCCTATGGCGTCGAAAACTTCGTCAAGCGCTCGAAGGAGCTCGCCAAGAAATATGGCGAGCGCTTCAAGCCCGCGCCGATCCTGGTGAAAATGGCCAAGGAAGGCACTCGCTTCGAGTAAGCCCCCCGGTACAGCCTCGCGCCGCAAAAATGCCCGCCTTCGTGCGGGCATTTTTGTGCGTGCCCAGCCGACGCGCGGGGATCTCGAGAGCGGGGTTCCAGAACGGAATGACTTGAAGCGTCCTGCGATAAGCGTCCGCCGCCCACCGTCTTGACGCCGGGGCGATGATCAAGTGTTGAGATGGCAGATGCGGTCGTCGAGGCGCGCCGTCAAAGGCCCACCTCACTGATGGCCTGGAGCGTTTCGCGATCGTAGACCTTGCTGTCTGCGTCGCAGGTGGGGTCTTTGGTAAACGTACGGGTCACGTCGATCACGCCGAAGTGCTCAATCGTGCGGCGGCCGATCAGCACCGGGTAGTTCAGGTCGTCGCGATCATCGAGTGAGAATTCTTCTTCGAAGATCGCGTCGCCAAAACAGACGTTCATCAGCACGGTGACGCGGTGATCACTGCCACCGGCACCACTGAGCTTGACCTTGCGGATGACACGGCGCTCGAACCGTTGTTCGAGCTGCTTACCGGTTTCAGCATCTTCGAGTTCAATATCGAAACGCACCCAGTCTTCGCCCTCTTTCTCGAATGCTTCGATGTGCTCGGCGTGCATGGACGAGGTGAGGGCGCCGGTGTCCATCTTGAATTTGGCGGTGGCGCCCCAGGGCATGATCTTGCCCTTTTCGACCCAACCGATAACGTTGGGGCGTGCCGCCTCGGCCGGCGCGATCGCAGAAAAAACCAGTGATGCCACGGCGGTACTCAGGCCGATCAGTGCTGGACGCATGTGGATGCCTATTGGGTGAACGATGGGTCAAGGGGGTGGGGCCGGGGATGCAACGGCCACGACATTCTGTGCGCGCCTCAATCCTTCAGCGGCGGTCGCGGCGATGCCTCCGGCCACTGTTGCGGGTGGCGCTTGAAGTCGGCGAGGTCGTAGCCCATGTCGCCAATCATCCGCCGGTACCGCGTGAAGTCGGCATCGCTCATTTCCGGTTCGCGGGCCATGAGCCACACGTAGTCGCGCTTGTTGCGGGCGATGATGGTCACCGAGTAGTCCGGCTCCAAGTGCACGATGCGGTACTCACCCTTGAACGGCCACACGAACTGCATGCCCCACAAGGCGTTGCCGGTGCCAGGCTCCACGAAGCCTTTGGGGGTGTTGGTTTTCAGCTTGCCGTCGAACGCGCCATCGCGGTACTGGTAGGTGGTGGCAATGGTGCCGTCGTCGTTCAGCTGGTAATGCTCGACGCCGTTGTGGGCATCACGCACCAGAAAGATGGGCGTAAAGCCGATCTCGTACCAGGTGCCCATGAAGCGGGGCAGGTCCACCTCAGGCACCAACGGAATGGGGTCGCGTTTGGGTCCGAACATAGAGCAGCCACTCAGTAGAACAGCAACAACGAGTATGGAAACGATTTTCATGTCGTGTGTGCCGAAAGTCGATCAATCAGGTCGGATCATGCCGCATCGCCGCTTGCCGCAAGCTGTCCAGGTACGGCGGGCGTCACAGCGGCCCCCGCGGGCGGTCAATGCAGCAGTTGCAGACGCCAGCCCTGACGCTGCCAGACGCGGCCCATCAGCGCGTAGGTGCCCACCATCAACAGCGCATACCACCATTCAAGAGCGTTGAGCACGGCGCGGCGATCCTCAACGATGAATTGCAAAGGCAGGCTGGCCAAGCCCAGCATGATGAGCGCAGCGAAGAGGCCGAGAAAGCCGCGCCGCTGCCATGACGAAAGCACGCCGGAGCCAACGGCGACGCTGATCAACCACATTTGCGCCAGCACGGTGAGGGCGAAATACAGGTTGATACCGTAGCGCCGCAGCATGCGTGGCACCTCGCCCTCTTCGCCCAGAAAGGTGGCGTAGAGCAGGTAGAACAGCGTGCCGCCCCAGCCGCAGGTCAGCACCCAGGCGCGCCGCAGCCGCGCCTGCGGTACCCGCTGCCGGCACCATTGGCTGGCCAGCCACCAGTACACGGCGAGCAGACCCGCCCAGGGCATCATCGTGGCGCGGAACAGATAGATCGAGTTGCCCGAGCGGGCTGCGGCGCTGATCGACGTACACCCGTCCCAATAAGGCCAGCACCACGGCAGGTGACCGCCGCCGGCCGAGTTGACGTAGGCCAGGTGAATGATCACCACCGGCCACAGCGCCGTGGCCCACGCCACCGGGGCAAGCGACCAAACCTGTGCGCGCGTGACCATCAGGGCTGAGGTTAATGCCGTCGCCCTGCCCATGCCAGTTCAGTGTCGGGTCATTGACGAAACGTAGCCTGCAGCGGTCGTTCGACACTTAAATCCCATGAGCTACTTGATTTCGAAAGGACTTTTAACCATGAAAAAAATCGCACTCATCGCTCCCGGCGTCATGCTTGCCAGCAGCCTCGCCATGGTGCCCGGCATTGCCGCCGCCCAGGGCGGCTATTCCTCCCAGCAAAGCGGACCGGCCATCTACGGCGGCGGCGGCATCACCTACTTTCGTCTGAATGACGATGATTTTCTTGCCGAAGACGAGGACGGCGACAAGGAATTCAAGGACAACCGCACCGGCTGGCGCGCCCAGATCGGCACGCAGATCAACCCAATCTTCAGCATTGAAGGCGGCTACCTTGATCTGGGCGACCTGAACGACGGCGACTTCCGCCTCAGTTCAGACGGCGGCTTTGCGGCGGCACTGGTGCACGTGCCCCTCGGCACCATTTCGCCCTTCGCCAAGATCGGCAACTTTTGGTGGGATGTGGACCGCGACGCCCCCGGCGCGGGCGGCCCGCTTGATGACGCGCTCTCGACCAGCCGCAGCGGCAACGACATGTTCTATGGCTTCGGTGTGCGCATCGGTGAAGGTCCCGGCCTGCAGCTGCGCGTCGAGTACGACCGCATGGAAGTCGACAACGCCGACGTCGACATGGGTTCGGTCAACCTCCAGTACCTGTTCTGAACGCGGGTGCGTGACCCCAAAAACACCGGCCTTGCGCCGGTGTTTTTGGTGGCGCGGCAGATACAAGAGCCGCGTTGATACCGTTCGGCGGACCCTTGGCCCACGCGCGCGCGCCACACCCTGCCCCGTTGCTATGCTGCCTGCGTCCCGGCTTCTGAGACGTTCCCCATGCTGCGCGCGAGCCTCTTTTTCGTTATTGCCTCCGGTTACGGCCTTGCCACACACGCCGAGACCCTGACCCTGCCACAAGACACCTACCCCACCACGCATATTGCGCTGCCCGACCGAGGCGCGCGCATGCCCGCTGTGGAAGCCCGTTTTGGCGCCCCGGCAAAGCGCTTTGCGCCGGTGGGCGGCGGCAAGCCCGAACACCCGCCCATCACCCGTTGGGATTACGCGGATTTTTCGGTCTTCTTCGAGCGCGATCGGGTCATCGATGCTGTGGTAAAAGAGGCGCCGAAACCGCTGCGCAACACCGAGGCACTTCGCCCGGCGTCCTGAGCGGTGCGCGCTGAACCGGCGTCCGCGCCCTCGGGCGAGCCGCCACGACGCCGCAAAGCCCCGTTCCTGAGTTCGTTCCTGAGTTGATGAGACCGACATGAAGCCATGCCTGCCCGCCGAATGGGCGCCGCAAGCGTTTGTGCAACTGACCTGGCCGGGCCGCGACGGCGATTTTTCGCGCTGGTTTGGGGAGGTCGAGGCCAACTTCATTCGCATCGCCGTGGCCATCGGCCAGTACCAGCCGGTGCTGATTGCCTGCCCGGACGATGCCGAGTCTCTGCATCGCCGTCTGCTGGCCGAGGGCATTGCCCCCGAACATCTTGCGGTGCTGCCGGTGCGCGCCAACGACGTGTGGGCGCGTGACCACGGCCCCATCACCGTGATCCGCGGCAACGAGCCGACGCATCTCGATTTTCAGTTCAACGGCTGGGGCGGCAAATTCGACGCGGCGCTGGACAACACCGTGACCCGGCAGCTCGCCGAGCTGGGGGCGCTGTCCGGCCGGGTCGACACGCTGGATTTCGTGCTGGAAGGCGGCGCCATCGAATCGGATGGCCAGGGCACGCTGCTCACCACTGAACGTTGCCTGCTGGCGACCACCCGCAACCCGAAACTGGGCCGCGGCACCATCGAGCAGAAATTGGCGCACTGGCTGGGCCTGTCGCGCATTCTGTGGCTGAAGCACGGTGACCTGCTGGGCGACGACACCGACGGCCACATCGACACCATCGCCCGTTTCTGCACGCCCGACACCATTGCCTATCAGGGGTGCGATGACGAAGCCGATCCGCACTTTGCACTCCTGCAGCCCATGGCCGATGAGCTGCGGGCGCTGAAGAAAGCCGACGGCCAGCCCTACAACCTGATCGCGCTGCCCCTGCCGCGTGCCCATGTTGATGAACAGGGCCAGCGCCTGCCCGCGGGCTATGCCAATTTTCTGATCATCAACGGCGCGGTGCTGGTGCCCACCTACGATGATCCGGTCAACGACCCCATCGCCCTCGAACGCCTGCGCCCTGCCTTCCCCGACCGCGACGTGATCGGCGTGGACTGCTGCGCATTGATCCGCCAGTTCGGCAGCCTGCATTGCGTCACCATGCAAGTGCCCGCCTGAAACAAAGGCCCATGACCATGCCCACACCCCCGAAAACCCTGCGCGCCGGACTGGTGCAGCATGCCTGCACCGGCAACCGCGACGAGACCGTCGCCCGCACCGACGCCGGCATCCGCCAGGCGGCGGCCCAGGGCGCACAACTGATCGTGCTGCAAGAACTGCACACCTCGCTGTACTTCTGCCAGCACGAGTCCACCGAGCTGTTCGACCTTGCCGAAACCATCCCCGGCCCCTCAACGGAATGGCTGGGCGGGCTCGCGGCCGAGCTGGGCGCGGTCATCGTGGGGTCATTGTTCGAGCGCCGCGCACCGGGGCTCTATCACAACACCGCCGTGGTTCTGGAGCGCGACGGCCGTCTGGTGGGCACCTATCGGAAGATGCACATTCCCGATGATCCCGGCTACTACGAGAAGTTCTACTTCACGCCGGGCGATCTGGGTTTTGAACCCATCGACACCTCGGCCGGCCGGCTCGGCGTGCTGGTGTGCTGGGACCAGTGGTACCCCGAGGCCGCGCGGCTGATGGCCATGGCCGGTGCCGAGCTGCTGATCTACCCCACCGCCATTGGCTGGAACCCGGACGATACGGCCGACGAGCAGGCCCGCCAGCGCGATGCCTGGATCACCATTCAGCGGTCGCACGCCGTGGCCAACGGCCTGCCGGTGCTGGCCTGCAACCGGGTCGGCCATGAGCCTGACCCCACCGGGCAGCTCAGTGGCAGCCAGTTCTGGGGCAGCAGTTTCGTTGCCGGGCCGCAGGGCGAACTGCTCGGCCAACTCGGCGACGACCCCGACGTGCTCTGCGTCGACATCGACCTGGCGCGCAGCGAAAACGTCCGCCGCTGGTGGCCGTTCCTGCGGGATCGACGGATCGACGCCTATGGCGATCTGACCCAGCGCTTCAGGCGATAACGCGGCGCTGGTCCGTCGCACGCCCGGGCCCGGGCCTGGCAGACGGGGCGCCGGTCACGCACCACCCGGGTGCCGGTACTGCTCGGGTGATTGACCAAACCAGCGCTTGAAGGCGCGTCTGAAGTTGGCACTGTCGTGGTAATTCATCAGCGCGGCGATCGCCTCAACGGACAGAAGGCCGTCGCGCACGTGGCTCGCCGCCTGCGCCGACAGAATCTCTTCGCGGATTTTCCGAAAGCCGCTGCCTTCCTGTTCAAGCTTGCGTGCCAAGGTGCGCTTGCTCATGAACAGCGATGCCGCCGCTTCGTCTTCGCTCAGCGTGCCCGGCGGTTGGGCCAGCATCATCTTCTTGAGCCGGGTCTGGTAACTCGGCTTGTGGGACTGAAGCTGCGCCAGCATGGCCTCACATTGCTGCAAGGCCAGTCGGTAGTTTTCATGACTGGCCGAGGCGTTCGGCTCCCGGCACAAGGCCATGGGCAGCTTCAGCATCAACCGGTCGCAGTCAAAGTGAATCTGCCCGCTCAGGTACTCCGGGTAGCGGGCCTGATAGTCCGGCGCCGCATGGGCAAAACAGATCTCGGCTTCATGCAAAGGACCGCCGGTGATGAATTCACCGAACTCCAGCAGCACCTTGGCCATGGTGTCCGCCAGACAACGATGAATGTCCGCGTCCAACGGCACCTGAAACTTCAGCTCGCATTCCAGATGCACCTCGGCCTGGCGCAGGTGCAGCTCGATGAAGCTCGCGCGCGTGGGCAGAAAGGTGTGAATCGCGTGCAGCGCGGTGAGCAGATCAGGGGCGCTGTAGGCAGCAAAGCCCATGGCGCCATGGGTGGCCGGCGTCAGCCGTTTGCCGAGCCTCAGGCCGAATTCCGGGCGGCCCGAAAGCATCAGTCCGTTGCGCAGTATCCGCACCTGCTGCGCAGCGGTGAGCATGCTGTCCTCGCCCAGAAACTGCGCAACGCCGAGCTCGGTGCCTTGCAGCAGCGTGGGCAGTTGGCGCGACGTGAGGCCCAGCTCCCGCGCAATCAGCCACGAGTAACTCGACGGAATATCGGCCCCTTGGATCAGTGCGCCGTCTTCACGATGCGTTGCTTTCATGCGTGCGAAGCCTCGGCCCGTGACGAACGCCGATTGTCATTAAATGACCCTTCACTGTCAATAAATGACCTCGCCGGCGCATTGGCTTCTCCCTAAGCTGCACTACCACAACCACAGGAAGGAGAAAACCCTTGGGCAAAATCACGTTTGTCGCACACGACAACACTGAGCACGTCGCCGAATTCGAGGCGGGCGTTTCGCTGATGCAGATCGCGGTCGATAACGCGATTCCGGGCATCGATGGCGACTGCGGCGGCGAATGCGCCTGCGGCACCTGCCACGTCATTGTTGCCGCCGACTGGTTCAAGAAGACCGGCACGCCCAGTGACGACGAAGAGCAGATGCTTTCCATGACCCCGGAACGCGCCAAAACCTCGCGGCTCGGCTGTCAGGTGCACACCACCGAGGCAATGGACGGCATGACCGTTCACCTGCCCGAATTCCAGATGTAATCGAGGAGTACCGTATGTCATCGCAATCCCATGCAATTGATGTTTTCCAGACCAAGGTCATCAACGCCACGTCCAGAGTGGTGCCGATGCACCTGCAGATCCGCGCGCTGAAGCTGTTGGTGAGGGCGAAGAAGCGGGTCATCGGCCCGCGGAGGCCCCCGCTCCACTTCGTTGAAGCGCCCGTTCCCGATATCGGTACGCTGGCGCTCGAGGGCATCGACCTCAGCAACCCGTTCTTGTATCGGCAAGACCAGTGGCGCGCCTATTTCAAGCGACTGCGCGACGAGGCGCCCGTGCACTATCAGAAGAACAGTCCCTTCGGGCCGTTCTGGTCGGTGACGCGCTATGAGGACATCCTCTTCGTGGACAAGCATCACGAGCTGTTTTCCTCCGAACCGATGATCGTGCTGGGGGACTTTCCGGAAGGGATGCCCGTGGAGATGTTCATCGCGATGGACCCCCCCAAGCATGATGTACAGCGCCGGTCGGTTCAGGGCGTGGTGGCGCCGCAAAACCTCAAGGAAATGGAAAGCCTGATCCGCCAGCGTACCGGGGATGTGCTCGACAGCCTGCCGCTGAACAAACCCTTCGACTGGGTGCCGGCGGTATCGAAGGAGTTGACGGGCCGCATGCTGGCCACGCTGCTGGATTTCCCGTACGAGGAACGGCACAAGCTGACTGACTGGTCCGATCGACTGGCTGGGACGACAGCGGCATCCGGCGGCGAATTCGATGATGAAGAGAACATGTTTGACGCCTCTGCCGAAATGGCCTGGGCGTTCTCGCAACTGTGGCGCGACAAGGAAGCCCGCCGCGCGGCGGGGGAGCCGCCCAGCTTCGATTTGATCAGCCTGCTGCAGAGCAGCGACGACACCAAGGACATGATCAATCGTCCGATGGAATTCATCGGCAATTTGGCCCTGCTCATCGTCGGTGGCAATGACACCACGCGCAATTCCATGAGTGGCGGCGTGCTGGCCCTGAACGAGTTCCCGGAGGAATTCGCCAAGCTGAAGGCCAACCCGGCGCTGATTCCGAACATGGTCTCGGAAATCATCCGCTGGCAGACCCCGCTGTCGCACATGCGCCGGGTCGCCACGCAGGATGTGGAGCTGCGCGGCCAGACCATCAAGAAGGGCGACAAGGTCGTGATGTGGTTTGCCTCCGGCAATCGCGACGAACGCAAGTTCGAGGATCCCGATCGATTGATCATTGATCGCAAGGACGCGCGAAACCATCTCTCCTTCGGCTACGGCATCCACCGTTGCATGGGCAACCGGCTGGCCGAACTGCAGTTGCGCATCCTGTGGGAGGAGCTGCTGCCGCGTTTCGACAAGATCGAAGTGGTCGGCGAGCCCGAACGTGTGCAATCCAACTTTGTTCGCGGTTATGAGCATCTGCCGGTCAAATTGACCGCAAAGTCGTAAAGGCACACTGCGGCTGGCCCCCTCAACGTGGCCAGCCGCGGCTTCAGCAGAGACGCACGAAAAGAAAAAGGCGACCCAAGGGTCGCCTTTTTCGTGCCGCCGCCTCCCGCTCAGCTCACGCGGTGTTGGCCTGCTGCAGCGCGGCAATGCGCGCTTCCAGCGGCGGGTGGGTTGCAAACATCTTGCTGATCTTGCCGCCGGAGATGCCGAAGGCGGTGATCTGCTCGGGCAGGGTGGACTGGCCGTGCGCCACCTTCAGCCGTTCCAACGCACTGATCATCTTGCGGCGCCCCGCCAGGTGGGCGCCGGCCCGGTCGGCGCGGAACTCACGATGCCGCGAAAACCAGGCCACGATGGCCGAGGCCAGAAAGCCGAACACGATCTGCAGCACGATCACGCTGATGAAGTACCCAATGCCGTAGCCGCCTTCGTTCTTGAGCACGGCGCGGTCGATGAAGTGGCCGATGATGCGGGCAAAGAACATGACAAAGGTGTTCACCACGCCCTGGATCAGCGTCAGCGTCACCATGTCACCGTTGGCGACGTGGCCAATCTCGTGGCCGAGCACGGCCTCCACTTCGTCCTGCGACATGTGCGTCAGCAGCCCGGTGGACACGGCCACCAGTGCCTTGTTCTTGTTCGACCCGGTGGCAAACGCGTTGGGCTCGGGCGCGTTGTAGACCGCCACGTCCGGCGTGCCGATCCCGGCCGCCTGGGCCTGGCGCTTGACGGTATTCACCAGCCACATTTCCTGGCTGCTGCGGGGATTCTCGATGATCTGGGCGCCGGTCATCTTCAGCGCCACCCATTTCGACATGAGCAAAGAGATGAACGAGCCGCCCATGCCGAAAATCGCGCAGAACAGCAGCAAGGTGGTCAGGTTGAGCGTGCCGTCGGCTTCAAGGTACTGGTTGAGCCCGAACAGATGGGCCACCACCGACAGCACCAGAATCACAGCAATGTTGGTCAGAAGGAACAATCCGATTCGTTTCATGGGTAGGCGCAACTCTCTGAAAGGGTTCGAGGGGAACGATGGAGACAATATGCGGCAGACAGACCCCAACTCAAGGGTCACAGTTCAAGGCTTGGCGGCCAGCTCCGCCGCCATCGCCTCGACCCGCTGAAACCCTCGCGGCAGGTGCCCGCCGCGGCTGCCACGGGCACCGCGATACAGCGCAAGATCGGACGGTTTCAGCGTCAGCGTGCGCTTGCCGCAGGTCAGCACCAGACTGGCGCCCGGCGGCAGAACGCCCAGGGCCAGAATCACGTCATGGCCCTTCAGGCCAATCAGCTTGTTGCCCTTGCCCTTGGCCAGCTCGGGCAGGTCGGCGACCGGGAACACCAGCAGCCGCCCTTCGGCAGTGCACACGGCAAGGTCCGAGGCGCTGTCACGGCACAGCGTGGGCGGCATGAGCAGGGCATCGCCGAGGCTGACGACGGCCTTGCCGGCACGGTTGCGCGCCTGCAGCGCGTCCAGCTGGGTGATAAAGCCATAACCCTCGCTGGAGGCCAGCACGTAACGCTGGTCGCCCTCGCCCATCAGCAGCGACACCAGCTTGCCGCCATCCTGCAGATCAAGGCGGGTGGTGACCGGCTCGCCCTGGCTGCGCGCCGAGGGCAGCTCCCTGGGGTTGAGCGTGTAGGCACGGCCTTTGGTGTCGAGGCCGATCAACAGCTGGTTGGTCTTGCCCTGGGCATGGATGAAGTAGGCATCACCGGCCTTGTAGGTCAGGGTGGTCGGGTCGAGGTCATGGCCCTTGCCGGCGCGGATCCAGCCGGCCTGGCTGAGCACCACCGTCACCGCTTCGGCGGGCAATATCGACTCGGCCGACAGCGCCTGTGCCGGCGGCGCGGCGCCAATAGGGCAACGCCGATCGTCGCCGTACTTCTGGGCATCGTCGGCAATTTCCCGCGAAATGAGTGTTTTCAGCGCGTCGTCATCGGCCAGCAGGGCTTCAAGTTCGGCGCGCTCGGCGGCCAGGGCGTCCTGCTCGCCCTTGATCTTCATCTCTTCCAGCCGCGCGAGCTGGCGCAGCTTGGTGTCGAGGATGTATTCGGTCTGGCGTTCGCTGAGGGCGAAGGTCGCCATCAGCACCGCCTTGGGCTCGTCCTCGAAGCGGATGATGCGGATCACTTCGTCGAGGTTGAGAAACGCAATCAGCAAACCGTCCAACAGGTGCAGACGGTCGTTGACCTTGGCCAGCCGGTAATTGAGGCGCCGAGTGACGGTGGCGAAGCGGAACTCCAGCCACTCCACCAGAATCTCGCGCAGGTTCTTGACCTTGGGCCGGCCGTCGAGGCCAATCATGTTGAGGTTGACGCGATAGCTTTTTTCGAGATCGGTGGTGGCGAACAGGTGCGCCATCAACTGCGCCGCATCCACCCGGCTGGAGCGCGGCACGATGACGATACGCACCGGGTTTTCGTGGTCGGACTCGTCGCGCAGGTCCTCCACCAGCGGCAGCTTCTTGGCGCGCATCTGGTCGGCAATCTGCTCCTGCACCCGCGAGCCGGACACCTGATGCGGCAGCGCCGTGACGACCAGGTAGCCGGTGTCGGCCTCGCGTTCCCAGCGGGCGCGGGCGCGCACGTTGCCCAGGCCGGTGCGGTAGAGCTTGAGCAGGTCGGCCGAGTCGGAAACGATCTCGCAACCGGTGGGATAGTCGGGCGCGGGCACGAAGCGCATCAGGGTTTCAATCTCGGCCCCCGGATGCTTGAGCAGGTGGATGCAGGCCTTGGCCAGTTCACGCAGGTTGTGCGGCGGAATGTCGGTGGCCATGCCCACGGCAATGCCGGTGGTGCCGTTGACCAGAATGTTGGGCAGCCGTGCCGGCAGCAGACGCGGCTCTTCCAGGGTGCCGTCAAAGTTGGGCAGCCAGTCCACCGTGCCGTTGGCCAGTTCCACCAGCAGGGTGGAGGCATAAGCCGTGAGCCGCGATTCGGTGTAGCGCATGGCCGCAAAGCTCTTGGGGTCGTCATGCGAGCCCCAGTTGCCCTGCCCGTCCACCAGCGGATAGCGATAGGCAAAGGGCTGCGCCATGGTCACCATGGCCTCGTAGCAGGCGGTGTCGCCATGCGGGTGAAACTTGCCGAGTACGTCCCCCACCGTGCGCGCCGATTTCTTGTGCTTGGCGCCGGCGCTCAGACCCAGCTCACTCATGGCGTAGACGATGCGCCGCTGCACCGGCTTCAGCCCGTCGACAATGTTCGGCAGCGCGCGGTCCAGCACCACGTACATCGAATAATCGAGATAGGCGCGCTCGGCAAAAACCGAGAGGGGCAGACGTTCGGTTTCAATCACGGACATCGTGTTCTAGTGACCCGGAAATGGCAGGGGGCAGAGTGTACGCAGCCGCCAGCCCGTGCGCCGTCAGGCCCCGGGTGCGCGGCGGCGGCGGTCAGACGTTGGCGCGGTTGCCTTCACGCTCCAGCCAGTCCTTGCGGTCGCTGGCGCGCTTTTTATTGAGCAGCATGTCGACGATCTGGTCCGATTGCCCCTCGTCCAGGGTCAACTGCACCAGCCGGCGGGTGTCGCGGGCCATGGTGGTTTCGCGCAGCTGCAGCGGGTTCATTTCTCCCAGGCCCTTGAAGCGGGTGACGCTGAGCTTGGCCTTGGGGTTTTCGGCCTGCAGACGGTCGAGAATGCCATCGCGCTCGGCGCCGTCCAGGGCGTAGAACACCTGCTTGGCCAGGTCGATGCGGTACAGCGGCGGCATCGCGATGTAGACGTGCCCAGCCTGCACCAACGGCCGGTAATGGCGCAGAAACAGGGCGCACAGCAGGGTGGCAATGTGCAATCCGTCGGAGTCGGCATCGGCCAGCACACAGACCTTGCCGTAGCGCAGCTGGCCAAGATCGGCACTGCCGGGGTCCACGCCAATGGCCACCGAAATGTCGTGAATTTCCTGGCTGGCCAGCGCCTCGTTGGCATCACACTCCCAGGTGTTGAGAATCTTGCCGCGCAAGGGCATCACCGCCTGGGTGTCGCGGTCCCGTGCCTGCTTGGCCGAACCGCCGGCCGAATCGCCTTCAACCAGAAACAGCTCGGTCTGCGACAGATCGGTGGACACACAATCGGCCAGCTTGCCCGGCAGCGCCGGGCCCGAGGTGATCTTCTTGCGCACCACCTGGCGGCTCTGCTTGAGGCGCGCCGCAGCATTGCTGATGACCAGCTGGGCAATCTGCTCGCCTTCGTTGGGATGCTGGTTGAGCCACAGGCCAAAGGCATCGTGCACGGTGCCCGAGACAAACGCCGCCGTCTCGCGCGACGACAGACGCTCCTTGGTCTGGCCGGCAAACTGCGGGTCGTGCATCTTGGTGGACAGCACGTACTGGCAGCCGCTCCACACGTCATCGGGCGTGAGTTTCACGCCGCGTGGCAGCAGGTTGCGAAATTCGCAGAACTCGCGGATCGCCTCGGTCAGTCCGGTGCGCAAGCCATTGACGTGGGTGCCGCCCTGCGCCGTGGGAATGAGGTTGACATAGCTTTCGGCCACCGCCTCCCCGCCGCCGACGGTCCACACCAGCGCCCACTCGGCCTCTTCGCGCGCCGCCTTCAACGACCCGGTGAACGGCTCGGCCGGCAGCGTCTCCAGGTCACCCAAGGCATCCTTGAGGTAATCGAGCAGGCCGTTCTCGTAAAGCCAGGTGATCTGCTCGCCGTGCACGCGGTCATCGAGGCTGATCTTGAGATTCGGGCACAGCACCGCCTTGGCGCGCAGGTTCTGCTTGAGCCGCGGCAGGCTGAATCTGGGGCTGTCGAAATACTGCGGGTCGGGCCAGAAGCGCACGGTGGTGCCGGTGCGGCGCTGCCCCACGGTGCCCACCTCGCGCAACTCTTCAGCCTTGTGGCCGCTGGCAAATGCGATTTCGTGCTGCTTGCCGCCGCGGTAGACCGTCACCACCAGACGCGTCGACAGCGCATTGACCACCGACACCCCCACCCCGTGCAGGCCGCCGGAATAGCCGTACATCTTGTTCGAGAACTTGGCCCCGGAGTGCAGCTTGGTGAGGATCAGCTCCACCCCCGACACGCCATGTTCGGGGTGAATGTCGACCGGCATGCCACGGCCGTCGTCAGAGACTTCCAGCGAACCGTCCTCGAACACCGTGACCTGAATGCTTTTGCAGTGACCCGCCAGCGCTTCATCGACGGCGTTGTCCACCACCTCCTGCGCCAGATGGTTCGGCCGCTGGGTGTCGGTGTACATGCCGGGCCGCTTGCGCACCGGGTCCAAGCCTTGAAGAACCTCAATGGCATTGGCGCCGTATTCGTGTGCATCGGTCATGAGCGAAACCAGGGAAGCGGGCGGGAGCGCGGCGCGCGGAGGCTACGGGAAAAATCATCGAAGGGGCAAGAAGCCCTCCGTCGGTATGCCCGGCCGACCCGCCACCGCACCGAAGACAAAGCAGGCCAAGCGTCGAGGCGCTTGCGGGCCCGGCACCCGACCACTACCTTAGGTGCAGACACCGCGCGGCTGGGAACGCCGCCCACCGGTCGCGACGGTTGCCTGCAAGGCCACAGCGAGTCGCATTGGGTCGGTCAGATGGAGAGCGAGCATGTCGAACGCCCCACACCCCTCGTCGCCCGCAGAACGGTCGACCAAACCCGAGTTTCGCCGCCACAGGCACGGCAGGCGCGCCACGGACCATCTTGCCGCGCTGTTGGCGCGTGCCGGCATAGAGCTCAATGGCCGACGGCCTTTTGACCTGCAGCTCAACCACCCTCGCGCCGCCAGACGCATTCTGGCTCAGGGCAACCTCGGCCTGGGTGAAAGCTATATGGACGGAGACTGGGACGCCGAACAGGTCGACACCCTGATCTACCGTCTGCTGCGGGCCCGCCTGCACGACGCCATACACCCGCCGGGGCTGCTGCTGGCCATACTCAAGGCGCGGGTGCTCAACCTGCAGAATGAAGCGCGGGCCTGGATCGTTGGACGCCATCACTACGATCTGGGCAACGACTTCTTTACCGCAATGCTCGATGAATCGATGGCGTACTCCTGCGGTTACTGGGCCGATGCAGCCACCCTGAACGATGCGCAGACGGCCAAACTCGATCTGGTGTGTCGCAAGCTGGGCCTGGAACCGGGCATGCGGCTGCTGGATGTCGGCTGTGGCTGGGGCAGCCTGCTGGCCCATGCGGCGCAACGCTACGGAGCGCGGTGTGTCGGCCTGACCATCTCGCAGGCACAGGCCGAACTGGCGCGCACACGCTGCGCGGGCTTGCCGGTCGAGGTCGCGCTGGTTGACTACCGCCGTTATGCGGCGCGTGCGACCCAGCGCTTCGACCGCATCGCCTCGGTTGGCATGTTTGAACATGTCGGCTGCAAGAACTATCCCGACTTTTTCAAGATCGCCCATCAGCTTTTGGCAGCGGATGGCCTGATGCTGTTGCACACCATCGGCAAGACCCATCACCGTGGGACCACCGACCCTTGGACCAACCGCTACATCTTCCCAAACGGGCAGCTGCCGGTGCTCGGTCAGATCGCCGACGCGGCCGACCCGAACTTCGTGATCGAGGACATGCATAACTTTGGCGCCGACTACGACCGCACGCTGATGGCCTGGCACGAGCGCTTCACGCGCAGCTGGCCCACCTTTGAAGCGCGCTTCGGAGCCCGCTTTCAGCGCATGTGGCGCTACTACCTGCTGTCCTGCGCCGGCGCGTTTCGCGCACGCAACCTGCAGCTCTGGCAGTTGGTACTGGCGCCCGGGGGCGTGGCGGGCGGCTATCGTCGACCAAGGCTCTGAGCCCGGGGTCCCACCGCGGCGCCCAGCGACCGCGCGACCCCTGATCCCCGCACGAGTAAGCGATACTGCCCTTACATTTCCCTGATGAGTCCTGCATGGCGCGCTCCCGCTCGCTGACGATACGTCCCGCGCAACACCAAGACATCGCGGCCATCCGCCAGTTGGTGAAGAAGGCCTACGCGCCGCAAACCGGCTACACGCTGGACCAGCTGCGCGGACAGCTCAACCACTTTCCCGAAGGCCATCTGGTTGCCGAACTCGACGGCGCGGTGGTCGGCTACTGCGCCACCATCATCGTCACCGAAGACGAGGCGATGCGGCCCCATACCTGGACCGAGATCACCGGCAACGGCTTCGGCTCGACGCACGACGAAGATGGCGATGTGCTGTACGGCTATGAAGTGGCGATTGATCCGGCGTTTCGTGGCCGGCGCCTGGCCGAGCGCCTCTACTCGGCGCGGCGCAAGCTGTGCGTCGACCTGGGCCTCGACAGCATCGTTTTCGGCGGTCGCCTGCCGGGCTACGCGCGCCGCGCCAAAAAGGTCGGCGGCCACGGCGAATACTGTCGCGCGGTGATTGCCGGTCAGATTCGCGACCAGGTGATGAATTTTCAGCTGCGGCAGGGCTTCGAGTTTCTGGGCGTGCTGCCGAAATACCTGAAGTCCGACACCGAATCGGGCGGCGCGGCCTCGCACATGATCTGGCGCAACCCGCACTCCCGGCAGGACGTGACCCGCGCCCACTCGGCGGCAGACCGCGGCCCTTCCACCGTCCGCGTGGCCACCGTGCAGTACCTGCAGCGGGCCATCAGCTCGTTCGATGAATTCGCCGACATCGTGCGCTACTTCGTCGACACGGTGTCCGACTACAAATCCGACTTCGTGGTGTTTCCCGAATACTTCGCGATGCAGCTCCTGTCGGTTGAAAACGAACCGCTCAAGCCGCGCGAGGCGGTGCTCAAGCTCGCCGAATACAACGATCGTCTGGAAGCGCTGTTCCACGAAATGGCGCTGCGCTACAACGTCAACATCATTGCCGGCAGCCACCCGGCGGTGCAGGAAGACGGGCGCCTGCTCAACCTCGCCCACGTGTTTCTGCGTGACGGCTCGGTCTACGAACAACCCAAGATTCACCCCACGCCTTCCGAGCGTTACTGGTGGCAGGTACAGGGCGGCGATTACGTGCGCGCCATCCAGACCGACTGCGGCACCATCGGCGTGCTGGTCTGCTACGACAGCGAGTTCCCCGAACTGACCCGCCATCTGGTCGACCAGGGCGCCGACATCCTGTTCGTGCCCTACTCCACCGAAGAGCGCAACGGCCATCTGCGCGTTCGCTACTGCGCCCATGCGCGCGCCGTCGAGAACCAGATTTACGTCATCACCTCGGGCAATACCGGCAACCTGCCGCGCGTGCACAACATGGACATCCACTACGCCCAGAGCGCCATCATCACGCCCTGCGACTTCCCCTTTGGTCGCGACGGCATTGCCGCCGACACCACGCCCAACGTCGAGATGATCGCCTTCGCCGACCTCGACCTGGCCGCCCTCAAAACCGCCCGCGCGCATGGCTCGGTGCAGAACCGCAAAGACCGTCGGCATGATCTGTATGCCGTGCAGTGGCGCGGCCGCGCGGCGCCCTGAGCGTCAAGGAAAGCCCCATGAGCAAAGCCCCGGACAAGAAAGCGCCACACACCCCGGCTGACGACCCGGTCAGCCAGTTCGAAGCCGACATGAAGGCCCTCGAAGCGCTGGTGCAACAACTGGAAGCCGCCGACCTGCCGCTGGATCAGTCCATCGCGCTGTTCGAGCAGGGCACGCAGTTGAGCCAGCGCTGCCGCACGGCGCTGGACACCGCCACCCAGCGGGTGGACACCCTGACCCGGCCCAGCGACGCCGAATGACCGCCGGGGTGCACGCCTGGACGAGCCGCGTCGAGCAGGCCCTGGCCGTCAGTCTGGCGCGCGGCACGCCCGCCGACGCCGACAGCGAAACCTTTGTCGAGGCCCTGCGCTACGCCACGGCCGGCGGCAAGCGGCTGCGCGCGCTGATGGTCTATGCCAGCGGCACGGCCCTGGGCGCCGCGCCCCAGCGCCTCGATGCGGTGGCGGCCGCCATCGAACTGATCCACGCCTACTCGCTGGTTCACGATGACCTGCCGGCCATGGACAACGACGACCTGCGGCGCGGCCAACCCACGGTGCACAAGGCCTTCGGCGAGGCCACCGCCATTCTGGTGGGTGACACGCTCAACACGCTGGCCTTCGGGGTGCTCGCCACCGCCGACACGCTGGACGCCACCGCCCGTGTGCAACTGGTGGCGACTCTGGCCGCCGCCGCCGGGGCGCGCGGCATGGTGGGCGGCCAGGTGCTGGACCTTGCGGCGCAACACGGCGACGCGGCGTTGCCGCTGGATGCCCTGACCACCCTGCACCAGCGCAAGACCGGGGCGCTCATCCAGGCTTGCTTCGACATGGCCGGCATTGCCGCGGCCGCGACACCGGCCCAGCGCGATGCCCTCAGCACCTGCGGCGCCGCCCTGGGGCTGGCCTACCAGATTCAGGACGATGTACTCGACGTGGACGCCGCAACCGCCCAACTCGGCAAGACCGCCGGCAAGGATGCGCGCGACGGCAAGCAGACCTTTGTCAGCCTGCTGGGCCTCGATGCCGCCCGCGACCGCGCCGCGGCCGCCTTTGGCCAGGCCCGCACGGCGGCGTACGGCCTGCCCGACCCGGCTGCGCTGCTGGCCCTGATCGACACCGTTGCGCAGCGCCGCCATTGACCACCCGCCCTTCAGCGCCCCCGGCCGCCCTCGCCCGCGTTTGGCCCACGGCCCGCCGGCGCACGATAATGGCGCTCCAACCTGTCATGATTCCGCCATGAGCGAAACGCCGGGCTACACCCTGTTGGGCCGCGTCGAGACCCCGCAAGACCTCCGTAAGCTGCCCGCCAACGTACTGCCGCAGCTGGCCGTCGAGCTGCGTCGCCATCTCATCGAAACGCTGGGGCGCGTGGGCGGCCACTTTGCCGCCAACCTGGGCACGGTGGAGCTCACCATTGCCCTGCATCGCAGCTTCGAGACGCCCTACGACCGATTGGTGTGGGATGTGGGCCACCAGGCCTATCCGCACAAGATGCTCACCGGCCGTCGCGCCCGGCTGGACACCATTCGCCGGCTGCACGGCCTGGCGCCGTTCTGCCACCGTGACGAGAGCGAGTACGACGCCTTTGGCGTGGGGCATTCGTCCACCAGCATCTCGGCCGCCCTGGGCATGGCCGCCGCCGCGCGCATCAAGCACGAAGACCGGCGGGCGGTGGCGGTGATCGGCGACGGCGGCATGACCGCCGGCATGGCCTATGAAGCACTCAACCACGCCGGGCACACCGGCACCGACCTGATCGTGGTCTACAACGACAACGACATGTCGATCTCCGAAAACGTGGGTGGCATGCGCAATCACACGGCGCGACTGGTGCAGCGGCTGGGGCTGGTCAGCCCGCACCTGCAGCGGCTGCCGCAAGACGCCGAGGTCAACGAGGTGCACCTCGACCAGCCCGGGGCGCTGTTCCGCACGCTGGGTGTGGCCTACCACGGGCCGATTGACGGCCACGACGTGGCGGCGCTCACCGCCGCCTTCGAGCAGCTCAAGCAGCTCAAGGGGCCGCAGTTGCTGCATGTGCTGACGGTCAAGGGCAAGGGGTTCGACCCGGCCGAGGTCGATCCCATCAAGTATCACGGGGTGTCGCAGTTCGACCCGGTCACCGGCCAGTTTCCGGCCAAGAAAGCCGCCACCCGCCCGACGTACACCGAGGTGTTCGGCAGCTGGCTGTGCGAGGAGGCGGCGCGCAATCCGCAACTGGCCGCCATCACCCCGGCGATGCGCGAGGGCTCGGGCCTGGTCAAGTTTGCCCGGCAGTTCCCCGACCGCTATTTCGACGTCGGCATTGCCGAACAGCACGCCGTGACCCTGGCGGCCGGCATGGCCTGCGAGGGCCTCAACCCGGTGTGCGCCATCTACTCGACGTTTCTGCAGCGGGGCTATGACCAGCTGATTCACGATGTCGCCATCCAGAACCTGCCGGTGGTGTTTGCCATTGACCGCGGCGGCCTGGTGGGCGCCGACGGGGCCACGCACCACGGCGCCTTCGATCTGTCTTATCTGCGCTGCATTCCCAACATGGTGGTGATGACGCCCAGTGACGAGAACGAGTGCGCACGCATGCTCAGCACCGGGGTGGCGCACAGCGGCCCCAGCGCGGTCCGCTACCCGCGGGGCAGCGGCAGCGGGGTGGCGGTGGAGTCACCGCCGCGACCCCTGCCGCTGGGCAAGGGCCGCATCGTGCGCGAGGCCCTGGGCCGCCGCCAACCCCGGGTGGCGCTGCTGGCCTTCGGCTGCATGGTGGCGCCGGCCGTCGAGGCGGCCGAGCTGCTCGACGCGGTGGTCGCCGACATGCGCTTCGTGAAGCCGCTCGACATCGAGCTGATCCTCGATCTGGCACAGGAAAACGACCTGCTCGTCACGCTGGAAGACAACGCCCGCTGTGGCGGCGCCGGCTCGGCCATCATCGAGGTGCTTGCGGCGCACCATCAGCAGGTGGCCGTTCTCACCCTGGGATTGCCGGACGAGTTTGTCGAGCACGGCAGCCGCGAAGAGCTGCTGGCCACCTGCGGGCTGGATGCCAGTGGCGTGTTGCGCAGCGTGCAGAAGCGGCTGCGCGCCAAGGACATGGACCAGAGCGCGCTCAGAAAACTCGGTTGAGGTCAGCCGCTCAGCGGGTGCAGCCGTTCGGTTTCGGCGTTTTCTGGAAGTCGCGGGCATACCGCAGCGGCAAGGCGTCCATGGCGCGGCGCTCGGCGGCGGTGAGTTCCGGTTCGTCAAGCTGCTCCAGGGGGCCGAAGTCCAGCCCGGCGGCGAGGGCAATGTCGGCCACCGGCACCCGGAAATAGCGCGGCGGCTCGTCACCGCAGACAATTTGCGGCACGCGAAAGGCGGTGACGGTCGGCGCACGGCCGTCGCGCTCGCGCACCCAGATGCGGTAAAAGCCGTCCGGCACCGGCAAGCCGCCGCTGAGTTGCGCCGGGCGCCTGGGCCACAGCGGCCCGGTCACCACCCAGACCCGTTGAGCGCCCGCCAGCCAGACATCGGTTTCGGCCATCTCCAGCCGCTGCCAGACGCCGCGATTGAGGCGCGGTGTCTGCGGCGCGATGTTGCTCATGTGCATGGCCTGCTGCTGCGCGACCGGCCCGAAGAAGCGCGAGACGATGCCATTGGCCGCCAGGTGCCCACGGTCGAAGCCGCTGCCGCGATAGCTTTCGCTGCGCACCGCCGGCCGGGTGCGCACATCCACCGTGTAGCCTTTGGGCCGTGGATCGACCTCGCGACGATCGGCCTCGGGCAGCAACTCGTACGCCACCCAAAGCGCGCTGCGGCGGCTGCTGGACCAGCCGATGCGGAAGCCGTCGTTGTCGAGCGCGGTTATTGCGCGCCGCGCCAGCCAGCCGTTGACCACGGGGCACTGTTGGTAGCAGGGCGTGGCGGCCGCCGGCGCGGCCGCAGCCGGGCCCACGGCGCTGACCAGGCCCAGCGCCAGCAGCCCGGTTGCGCCGAGACGACGCCAGCGGCCGATCACGACGCCGCCCGGCGCGCGGGCATGCCCAGCGTCTGGTGCAGGCCGACCACCGAGCCGACAATCAGCAGGCTGGGGCCGCTCAGGCCCGCCTCACTGACCCGCCGCGGCAGATCGGCCAGAACACCGACGACCACCCGCTGATTGGGCTGGGTGCCGTTTTCAACCATCGCGCAGGGCCAGTCCCCCGGCAGGCCATGGGCAACGAATGCCGCGCACAGAACGTCGAGCGTCGACAAACCCATGTACACCACCACGGTCTGGCCGCGTCGCGCCAGGGTGTCCCACGGCAGGCTCAGCTGCCCGTCGGCGCGCGCGTGGCCGGTGACGAACAGGCAGGTCTGCGCATGGTCGCGATGGGTCAGGGGAATGCCCGCGTAGGCCGCACAGCCACTGGCGGCGGTGATGCCGGGCACCACCTGAAAGGGCACGCCGGCCCGGGCCAGCGGCTCGATCTCTTCACCGCCGCGCCCGAAAATGAACGGGTCGCCACCCTTCAGCCGCAGCACCCGCTGGCCGGCCTGGGCACGGCGCAGCAGCTCGGCGTTGATCTCCGCCTGCGGCACGGTGTGCTGATCGCGCCGCTTGCCGACGAACACGCGCTCGGCGTCGCGCCGCACCAGATCCATGATGGCGCCGGGCACCAGGCGATCAAACAGCACCACGTCGCAAGACTGCATCAGCCGCAGCGCCTTGAAGGTGAGCAGGTCAGGATCGCCGGGGCCGGCGCCCACGAGCCAGACTTCACCCTGGCGGATCTGGCCGCCTGCCAGCCACTGGTCGACCGTGGGCTGCGCCAAGGTTTCGTCGCCGTGCAGCAGCGCTTCGGCGGCCGGGCTGTCGAGAAAGTATTCCCACAGCCGTCGGCTCTGGTCGGGATTGATCCGCCCTTTCAGACGCTTCCGGGCTTCCCCGATGAAGCGCGCAAGGCGCCCGGTGCCGAAGGGAATGGTCGCTTCCAGCCGTTCGCGCAGCCGTCGCGCCAGCACCGGGGCCTGGCCCGCCGAACCGATGGCAATCAGCACCGGGCTGCGGTCGATGATGGCCGGCGTGATGACGCGGCTGGCCAGCGGGTCGTCCACCACATTGACCCAGATGCCGCGCGCCTCACAGGCCGCCGCCACCTGCCGGTTCAAGGTTTCGTCACTGGTCGCGGCGATGCACAGGCGCACGCCTTCAAGTTGCTCGGGCGCGAAGCGCGGGCCCATGACGCGCACCGCGGTCGCCATCTCGGCAAAGCCGGGGTGAACCGATTCGCTGACCAGGGCAATGCGGGCACCGGCCTTGGTCAGCAGCCGCGCCTTGCGCAGCGCCACCTCGCCGCCGCCCACGAGCAGCACTTCAAGGTCGGCGACGCGCACGAACAGCGGAAAATACGGCCAGTCCATATCCATCTGATCTAACAATGTCTCATAATTGGCGCATCAGTTATAAAAGGGTCGGTCATGAAGCTCCGCCAACTGCACTATATCCACGAAGTGGCCCGCCGCGGCCTCAACATCACTGCGGCGGCCGAGAGCCTGTTCACCTCGCAGCCCGGCATCTCCAAGCAGATCCGACTGCTGGAAGATGAACTGGGCGTCGAGATCTTCGTGCGCAACGGCAAGCATCTCGCCGAGATCACGCCGGCCGGGCAGCGCATTCTGGAATACAGCGCCAGGCTGCTGCAGGAGGCCGACAACATTCTCAATGTCGCGGCCGAGTTCAAACAGGCCGATCGCGGCGACCTGGCCATCGCCACCACCCACACCCAGGCGCGCTATTCCCTGCCGCCGGTCATCACCACCTTCCGCGAGCGCTACCCGCGGGTGGCCTTGCACCTGCACCAGGGCTCACCGCCGCAGATCGCGAAGATGGCGGCCGAGGGCGAGGCCGATTTCGCCATCGCCACCGAGGCCATCGAGCATTTCGAGCAGTTGGTGATGCTGCCCTGCTACCGCTGGAACCGCTGCGTGCTGGTGCGTCCCGATCACCGCCTCGCCCGCGAGCATCGCCTCACTCTGGCGCGGCTGGCCGAGCATCCGATTGTCACCTACACCTTCGGCTTCACCGGCCGCTCGAAGCTGGACCAGGCTTTCGCCGCCCACGGGCTGCGCCACGACGTGGTGTTGACCGCGGTCGATGCCGACGTGATCAAGACCTACGTGCGCCTCGGCCTGGGCGTGGGCATCGTCGCCGACATGGCCTACGACCCCGAGGTCGACACCGACCTGGTCCGCGTGCCGGCCGATCACCTGTTCGAGCCCAGCGTCACCCACATCGGGTTTCGCCGGGGTCTGTTTCTGCGCGGCTACATGCTCGATTTCATCCACGCCTTCGCGCCGCACTTGAACCGCGAAACCGTCGAGTCCATCGCCAGCATCAGTGACCCCGAAACCCGCGCCGTGGCGGCGGGCAAGTTGCTGCCCGCGCCAGCGCCCGCGGCCGGCCCCTGAGGGGATATTGCCCAAAGGTCTTTGCATAGCGCTTTATGCGAATCGGGTGCGCTGATACCCTTCGCGCCCGGGTTTCACCTACGAGATCACACGAGAGTTCATGTACCGCTACGACGCCCACGACCACGCCCTGGTGCAACAACGCGTTGACCAGTTTCGCGACCAGACCCAGCGCTTCCTCGCCGGCGAACTGCCCGACGAAGAATTCAAGGCCCTGCGCCTGCGCAACGGCCTGTACATCCAGCGCTTTGCGCCGATGCTGCGCGTGTCGGTGCCCTATGGACTGCTGTCGTCGCCGCAACTGCGCACGCTGGCGCACATCGCCCGTCGCTACGACAAGGGCTACGGCCATTTCAGTACCCGCCAGAACATCCAGTACAACTGGCCGAAGCTGGAAGACGTGCCCGACATTCTCGCCGAACTTGCCAAGGTGGAGATGCACGCCATCCAGACCTCGGGCAACTGCATCCGCAACATCACCACCGATCATCTGGCCGGCGTGGCGGCCGACGAGATCGTCGACCCCCGCCCGTACTGCGAGCTGACCCGCCAGTGGGCGACGTTTCACCCCGAATTCAACTGGCTGCCGCGCAAGTTCAAGATTGCCTTCGCCTCCAGCACCGGCGACCGCGCGGCCACCCTGGTGCACGACATTGGCGCGCATATCGTGCGCAACGACAAGGGCGAACTGGGCTACACCGTGTACGTGGGTGGCGGCCTGGGGCGCACGCCCATCATCGGCCAGAAGCTCTGCGACTTTCTGCCCGAAGTGGACCTGCTCAGCTACTTCGAAGCCATCTTGCGGGTCTACAACCTATGGGGCCGTCGCGACAACATCTACAAGGCGCGCATCAAGATTCTGGTCAAGGAACGCGGCGTCGAGGCGTTCCGGAACGCGGTTGAAGCGGAGTGGAACGCCGGCCTGCGCGGCGGCGACCTGACCCTCACGCGCGACGCCATCGACCGCTTCAAGCGCCACTTCGATGCCCACCCCTACCGCCGTGACGCAGCCGCCGACCTTGCCGACCATGAACGCGCCCAGGCCGACGACAGCGCCTTTGCCGCCTTCTGCAAACGCAACGTGCTGGCACACCGGGTCGAGGGCTACAAGGCCGTCTTCATCTCGCTCAAGGCGCCCGGCGTGGCGCCCGGCGACATCACCGCCGAGCAACTCGAGGTCGTTGCCGACCTTGCCGAGCGCTACAGCTTCGGCGAGGCCCGCTCCACCCACGATCAGAACCTGGTCCTCGCCGAAGTGGCGCAGGGCGATGTGCACGCGGTCTGGAAAGTGCTCAAGGCTCATCATTTGGCGACCCCCAACATCGGCCTGCTGACCGACATGATCTGCTGCCCCGGCCTCGACTTCTGCTCGTTGGCCAATGCCAGTTCCATCTCGGTGGCCGACGACATCTACGCGCGCTTCGACACCCTCGACGACCAGTACGACATCGGCGAGCTGAAGCTCAAGATGAGCGGCTGCATGAACGGCTGCGGGCATCACAGCGTCGGCCATATCGGCATTCTCGGCGTCGACAAGAAAGGTGAGGAGTGGTACCAGCTCACCCTCGGCGGCAGCGCCGAAAACGATGCCACCCTGGGCGATCGCACCGGACCGTCGGTGGCCCGCGCCGACGTGGCCGAAGCGGTCGAACGCATCATCCAGACCTACCTCGACCAGCGCGAGGGCGAGGACGAAACCTTTCTCGAATGCTACCGCCGCGTCGGCATGAAGCCGTTCAAGCAGCGGATCTACGCATGAGCGCGCTCTACATCATGACCACCACGCCGATCGAACCCGCGCAATGGTTTGACGGCGGCGACCTGCCCGAGCCGGTGCCGGCCCACAGCGGCGTGCGCTGGGCCAACGACGCCGACGTGAAGGCGCTGGTGCCGCACTTCGCGCAGATTGACTGCATCGCCCTGCAGTTTCCCGCCTTTGCCGATGGACGCGCCTACTCACAGGCCCGCCAGCTGCGGCGTCTCGGGTACAACGGCCGCCTGCGCGCCAGTGGCAAGGCCGTCGTTCTGGACCAGGCGCTGGAAATACGCGCCGCGGGCTTCGACGAAGCCGAACTGCGCGAGGACCAATCGGCAGAGCAATGGAAACAATGGTTGGCGACCCAGCCTGCCGATGGCCTGTTTAGCGCAGCACGCGGCCGCTTCCTGCACCGCTGATCAGCGCGGCAAGCTTGCTCTGAGACCGGCAGCAAACACCGCTTCTAAGCGATTTGATCGAAGGGGCTTAGCACGCCGCGTCCGCCGCGATTCAGCACATGGGTGTAAATCATGGTGGTAGCCACATCCTTGTGACCCAGCAACTCCTGCACCGTGCGAATGTCGTAGCCGCTCTGCAACAAATGGGTGGCGAACGAATGTCGCAGCACGTGCGGAGACACCTGCTTCGAAATGCCGGCCCGTGCAGCGGCCAGCTTCACCGCCTTTTGTATCGTTTCGGGAAGAATGTGGTGTCGACGCTCCGCCCCGCTGCGGGGATCGCGCGAGCGTCCCACAGGCGACGGAAAAACATACTGCCACCCCCAACTTTTGGCCGCGCTGGGGGCCTTCACAGAATAGGCGGCAGGCAGGTAAACCGCGCCAAATCCCTGATCGAGATCACGCTGATGCAGCGCCCTGGCCCGCTCAAGCTGCGCCTGCAACGGCAAAATCAGATTCTCGGGCAGCACCGTGACACGGTCCTTGTTGCCCTTGGCCTGTCGAACCGTGATGGCCCGCTGTTCAAAATCAATATCCTTGATGCGCAACTTCAAGCCTTCGAGCACGCGCATGCCGGTACCGTAAAGCAGGCTCACCACCAGCCAGTTCGTACCGCTCAGCTGCAGAAGCAGCTCCCGAACCTCTCGGGGTGTCAACACCACGGGCAGGCGCTTGGCCCGCTTGGCTTGCACCACCTCGGAGAGCCAGGGCAAATCACGCTCAAGAACCTTCTGATACAAAAAAATCAACGCCGCCTTGGCCTGATTCTGGGTTGACGCCGCCACATTTCGATCAATCGCGAGGTGAGACAGAAACGCGGCAACCTCCTCGGCGCCCATCTCATCGGGGTGCCGCTTGCCGTGAAACAGAATGAACCGCCGAATCCAGTCCACATAAGCCTGCTCGGTACGCAGCGCCATGTTGCGCACCCTCGCAGCGGCACGCACACGGTCCAGCAGCCGCGGCGGTGGGTTGACCATTTCCATCCGCTTGATATTAGGCAGCCTAAACAGTTAGTGTCCAGCTTGCCATCGAAGAGCCTGGGGGGCACACGATGCGGCGCTTCGAGATAGGCCTACACACCGGCGCCGTGGGCGTTCGTCTAATTCAAAGTTGGACCTAAAGAATGATTAAAACTCGCTTGGCTGAATTTAAAGACGAGGCGCAGCTATTCGGGTTGGTACGCGCGTTTCCGACTCCCAGTCCGATAGGTACAGACGCATACATCAGCATGCTTCAGCGCAAGCTCACGGACCCGTGTTCCTTTATTGCTGTTGCTGAGCAAGGCGAAACGCTCGTTGGCTATGTTTCTGGTTACAAGCATTCGGCGTTTTATGCGGCAGGTGATACAGCGTGGGTAGACGAGATTCTTGTACTCAACAGCGAGCGTCGTAGTGGCGTCGGCCGGTTACTCATGGCTGCATTTGAATCATGGGCCGTGAACAGCGGCTGTAAGCTCGCTTCGCTGGCAACTGCCGGTGCGGCAGATTTCTATCTCGCATTGGGTTACTCCACCAAGGCCGGGTACTTCAAAAGGTATCTCGGGTCATGAGCGGGTCCAACAAGTGCATCCAGCCGACGTATTTGCCTTCGCTTCGCTGCGGCAAATCCGCGGCTGATGCGAGGCGTTGGACCTTACAAGCAAGCCGCCGGAGACCCCATGTTTGAAAAATTCCGAAAGTTATTCGGGCAGAAGCCTCGGCAAAAACCAGAAGGTCCTGTCGCGCTCTCAGAAAATTTTGTATTAGAGGTCATCAGCAAGTTCGGGGAGACGTTGGAGCTGGCCTCGCCGCCACCGCTCTGTGTTTTTGATGCAGCGCAGTTGCCTTACCCAAAAGAAACAATCAAGAAGGCACTTCAGTACAAGATCGTTTCAGTAAGCGATCCAACGTTAATGAAACATCTTGTCGAGGCGTATATGTCTCTAGCAGATTGGCAAGAAGGTATAGGCTCAGAGAGAGTCGGATTTGATCTCACGTCAGTAGATAAAGCGGCCGACCCCAGCACCTATGCGGCTGAATATAAGGCGGGACGAGCTGCCTATGAAAAATGGCGTCCTATTCTTGAAAAGGAGCGTCAAGCACTCTCAGTAGATCTTCAAGCAATAGACCTCATACGCGCAGGTAAGGTCCAACTAGGCGCTCAAGCCGACGGTCCCGCCTCCGGCGGGCCCGCGGCTTAGCTGAGGCGTTAGCATTTACCAAATAAGGAAGTCATTATGAGCTCTAAACCTCAAATATTGTTCTTGTCGCATGGCGGCGGGCCAATGCCTCTTTTGGGTGATGCTGGGCATACAGAAATGGTTGATTGCTTAAAAAGCATAACATCTTTATTGCGTAAACCATCGGCCATTGTGGTTGTGAGTGCACATTGGGAAGAGAAATTGCCAACAATTACTGCTGGCGAGAGCCCATCGCTTATATATGATTATTATGGATTTCCAGAAGAATCTTACAGTATTACCTATCCCTGCAAGGGCGAGGCACTGCTTGCAAATAAAATCCACGAAAAGCTAGAGCGTGTTGGCATTGCTTGCAATCTCGATAAACAAAGGGGCTTTGATCACGGTTTGTTCATACCGCTAAAAATAATGTACCCAGATGCTGATATTCCTTGTATTCAGTTGTCGCTTCTGAATAACTTAAGTCCTGCCGAGCATATTAGTATTGGTCAGGCGCTACAGGGCTTAGACTATGAAGATTTACTTTTAATAGGGTCAGGATTTTCTTTTCACAATATGAAGGCCTTTTTTACTCCAGAAACTACGGAGTCAAAAGATTTGAATGAAGCATTTGAGTCTTGGTTATTGGATACTTGTTCAAACACAAATATCTCTGAAGAAGAAAGAAAACAAAGATTGTGTGAATGGGTAAAAGCGCCGGGTGCTCGGTTTTGCCACCCTCGAGAAGAGCACCTATTGCCTTTGCATGTCTGCTACGGCTTAGCAGGCGGCGCATGTGCAGAATCGTTCGAGCTGAAGATTCTCAATAAGAAGTCAAGTATGTACCTATGGTAAGCAGAATGCTAACAAGGCGCTCAAAATCGGCCACAAAATACGTGGCCTCGGACGCTCACTTCTTTCGCGCCGTTTAGCGCGTCGTTAGGCCAGATGGACCTGCTTCGAGCAGCCGAGATCTCTTACAAGAGCTACTTCATTGCCCTCTGCGCCGGGTCTTTCTCGGTGAGCGTTCTAGGGAGCCTCGTGTTGTCTGCAGATCCCGTTGCGCTTGTGGGCGCTCTTTTTTTGTCGTTCTTTGTTGGGGCATTTGTTGTGTTGCTTATTGCAGCTCCTATCCATGCGAGCCTGCTGAGCGTCGGCTGGGCTAACTACACTTCGACGGTGGTCTCTGCTCTACTCATATCTGCCGCTACGCATCCCATCGGGGGCATTCCCATGATCGGATTGTTCGCGCTGTACGGCCTACCAATTGCGGTGTTCGCTCACTACCTGGCGGTAAGAGCGGCCCGAAAGCCACCGGACTACATTCCAGGCCCCCTCCGTGGCTAGGCCCCGGCCCGTGTGGCCTAACAATTCGCTCAAGGGGATGCCGCTTCGCGGCACCCCTTAACTCAGGCGTTGGGCCTCACAGATACGCTCGCCCCCACACATCCACGCAAACTAAAGACCGTAACTCATGACGCCCTACAAAGAATTCGCCACTCGCTTCAAACTGTTGATCGCCAAGAATCCTCACCTCATCACGACGACTCTAAGTAACATCTTCACGATGCGACTTATCGGAAACAAGACGCACGGTGATTTAGCTGAAATCGCAATAGCAGAGTTCATTAATCAATACATGTACGATTTCAAATCAATCCATGTTGGGAAAGATCTATATCGAGCCAAAGAGCACGAAGAAGACATTAAGATCATCAATGAGATTACCAAGGATGAATTTCCTGTCAGCCTCAAGGCTTATGGTGACGGTCCGCTACAGCTCTCGACAGACAAGAAATTTTTGATGTTCCCCAAGCTTGAACAGATGGGCAAAATCATTGAAGGGAAAAGCGCAATTGCGAAGCTTTGGGCTGATCCCGTTTTCTCAGACTTCAGCGGATTAAATGTATTGCCGCTCATTTATGACGAAAAGAAGCAGCGGTGCAACGTGCTCGTGTTTGATCACGAGATGGCTATGCAAAGCGTTGCCAGAGTCATCTATGAATGCGAAGGAAAAGGTCGAAAGCATCCCGTCTATCGCTTTTATGACAGTGAAGGGGATTACGTCTGTGAAGTTCGCTATGGCAGCGGTACCGCAAACGCCCTTCAACGTGGACTTTGGACACACACAAGGAATGGCTTAAAGTACTTCACCAGTGTTACGGGCGGGTGGATTACATACACACAAAATCCAATTCTTGTAAAGCTTTTCTCGCACGCGCTGTTGTCCACCTCAGTTGGGCATGAAGCCGCGCTTGAGGAGCTGAAATGCGACATCGATGCACAGAAAAAAAAATCAAACCTGAGTTGATATGGAAGCCATAGATCTATTCGGCGAAACGGTAGTTGATGTCCCAAGCACAGAGGGTATCAAGTATGCAGGGTCAAAGCAGAAATTGCTTCCTCACATACTGTCATTGGCGAGGAAGGTGAACCCAAGAACAGTGCTAGACGCTTTTGCCGGAACAACTCGCGTATCGCAAGCCTTTGCACAAAGTGGCTATACGGTTGCCGCAAATGATATCGCTGCTTGGTCTGCGGTCTTCGCGTCGTGCTATCTCTTGAACGAACACACCAAAAGTCACTATGCGCCAATGATTGCGCACCTGAATGGGCTTGCGCCTCTAGATGGCTGGTTTACCGAACAATACGGCGGCGACCCAGGCAATGGGCGTTCGATTGGGGCTGATGGACTGAAGAAGCCCTGGCAGCGCCAAAACACGCGAAAGCTGGACGCGGTTCGAGCAGAAATTGATCGCCTACAGATTAGTCCCGTTGAGAGAGCAGTCCTTCTGACCAGCTTAATCCGCGCTTTGGACGAGGTGGATAACACGCTAGGACATTACGCGTCATACCTGAATGAATGGTCTCCGAGGTCGTACAAGCAACTTCTTCTCAAAGTTCCTTCGCTGCTACCTAAGACCGCAGCACATTCAGTCCACCAAGGCGACATTTTTGATCTTGTTCCAAATATCGAAGTAGATCTCGCGTACTTGGATCCGCCCTATGGATCAAACAACGAGAAAATGCCTCCCTCGCGAGTGCGCTACGGTGCCTATTACCATGTCTGGACCTCTGTGGTGTTGAACGATCAACCACCCACATTTGGTAAATCCAAGCGACGAATGGACACCTCAGACAGTCTTTCTGCATCTGTTTTTGAAGAATTTCGGCGGAACGAGTCAGGCCAACTGATCGCCGTCGAAGCTATTCGAAGTGCATTGGCATCTATTCGCGCGAAGCACGTCCTGCTCTCCTATAGCTCGGGGGGGCGGGCAACAGCAGAGGAGCTCAATCGAGTCATCAATGAGAACGGTCGGCTGCTCGAAGCTGTGGAAGTTGACTACCGCCGCAACGTTATGGCGGACATGCGCTGGACGAATGAATGGGTGCGAGATGCCGAGGCGCCGAATAAAGAGTTTCTTTTCCTGATCCAGAAAGCGTGAAGCCCAACAGTTCATTCAAGCCGACGCCGCTTCGCGGCGCGGCTTAATTCAGGCGTTCGGCATCACTTTCGGCGTCGAGTGGTTAGTCATCCGGGACCTGACACAATCAAGCACTTATCGGATTGGCTGCGGAACTCGGGGTAGTTGCACGTTGAAAACTCATGCCTCATGAGAACAATCATTTGCGCGTTTAGCTGTCGAACTCCGGTGATCTGGGCATTACAACACCTCAAAGGTCAGGCCCGAGTGGGCGACCAGCCGCTCGATGAGGGCGTCACCCAGGGCGGTGGCGGGGGTCCAGAAGCCGCCGCCGACCTTTGATCTGTCGACATCGCGTGCCAGGCAAACGGCCGCTTCACCAAGCATCTTGCCGGTAGAGCCATAGCCGGGATCGCGGTCGCCGGTCACTTTGGTGACCACGGTGTCGCCGCCCGCTGTGCGGCCATAAAAGCGGAAATCGAAATAACCCTTCTGCTGGGCCTCGGGGCTGGGCCCTTCGCCCGGCTTGGGCACCACGAAACGCTCCAGCAGCGCACGGCTGGGGCGCAGCGCAGACAGCCCCACGAAACCGCCCACCGCCAGGGCCACGGCATTGGCCTTGAACTGTCCTTTCAGGCCCGGCCCGGTGGTCAGGGCCTCGTCGTAGACAAAGCCTTGCCCATAGGCGAAACCGCTGAGCAGATTGGAGCGATGCACGATGCGGGTGTTGATGGCCGCCATGACAAAGGGCGCCAGCCAGGCCTTGATCTCGGCATCGAATTCGCCCAACTGCACGTTGGGCTGGCGGGCCGGGCGGGCGTCGCCCTCGGTGGGCGCCAGGGCATAGGGATCGCTCAGGATGCCGCGCAGGCTTGGGTCGGCTGCCACTTCCTTCATCACGTTCATGAGGCTGGCGACGGTGCCGCCAGAGGCACCGCCGCGCAGGGCGTTGATGCGCAGCTTGACGCGCTCGGCCGGGGCGCCGAAACGCTCGCGACTCGCCGACTGCAGGTGGTGCACGCCCAGATCGGAGGGAATGGAATCGAAGCCACAGCAATGCACGATGCGCGCGCCGGAGGCTTTTGCGGTGGCCTCGTGCTGCGCGATCATCCGGTGTATCCATTGCACCTCGCCGGTCAGGTCACAGTAGTCGGTGCCGGTGGCGGCGCAGGCGGCCACCAGTTCGCTGCCGTACAGGGCGTAGGGGCCAACGGTGGAAACCACCACCCGGGTCTGCGCACAGAGATCGCGCATGGCCTCGGGGTTTCGCGCGTCGGCGACGATCAGCTGCAGCGCTTCGGCGCCCGCCCCCAGGGTCGCGCGCAGCTGCGCCAGCTTGGGCTCGGAGCGCCCCGCCAACGCCCAGCGCACGCCCTCGTCAGTGCCGTGGCGGTCGAACAGATGGCGGGTCAGGATTTGCCCGACGAAGCTGGTTGCACCAAAAACGATCAGATCGAACTGCGGGGAAGCGGCCATGCGAAGCTCCGGTGGTTCGGATTGGTGAGCGGCAAGGGTAGCCGCTCGGTGCACGCCCCGTCATCGACGGCAGGCGTGCCAGAATGGGCCCCGCCGTTTGGCGGCGCCACCGCGGATCCGGCCTGTGTCACTCAGCCCCTCCAACAAATACAGCCTCGGCGAAGAGATCGCCCATGGCCTCACCCACGGCGTCGGCATCGTGCTGGCCATTGCCGGGCTGTGCGTGCTGGTGACTTTCTCGGCGCTTTACGGCACCGCCGTTCATGTGGTGGCGAGCAGCATCTTCGGCGCCTCGATGATCGTGCTTTACACCGCCTCGACGCTGTATCACAGCCTGCCGATGCCCGAGACCAAACGCATCATGCGGGTGGTCGATCACGCCTCGATCTACCTGCTCATCGCCGGCACCTACACGCCGTTCACCCTGGTCACGCTGGAAGGCGCCTGGGGATGGTCGCTGTTCGGCGTGGTCTGGGGCCTGGCGATTGCCGGCATCATCTTCAAATTGTTTTTCACCGGCCGGTTCGACCGGCTGTCGGTCGCCATCTACGTGGCCATGGGCTGGTGCGGGCTGGTGGCGATCAAGCCGATGATGGCGGCGCTGCCCACCCTGGGGCTGTGGCTGCTGGTGGCCGGCGGCCTGGCCTACACCGGCGGCGTGATCTTCTATCTGCTGGAACGGATGCGCTACCACCATGCCATCTGGCATCTGTTCGTGATGGCCGGCACCACCTTGCATTACTTCGTGGTTCTGTTCTTCGTGATCCCGGGGCCGACCTGACCGACCTGACCGCAAGGAATGGCACTTTTTTTGCTGCGGAACTCTGACCGCCAACCCAGGGAACGGCACCATGATCAAACGTCAAGTCTTCACCGCCGCCCTGTTGGGCGTCTGCGACGCCGAGCGTCGCGCTTTGGTCTCGGCACTGACCACTCTTTCTGCCTCGCAGCTGCTCAGCGTGCAGATTGAATGGGCACCGCCTGCCGAGGCCGACATTCTGATTGTGGACGTCGACCAGCCAGACGCCATTCGCCAGGCCGCCGGGCTCGATCACCTGTGGCCCAGGGCGCGCATCCGCTACGGCCAGCGGGGCACCGCCGCCGACATCAGCCGCCCCCTGCGCGCGCATGCGCTGGCGAGCGCCGTCGAAGCGGCCGTGGTGCAACTTGCCGAACCGGCCAATCACGAACTGGGCGCACCGCTGAATGCCGAGGCCGAAAGGCTGGACGCGCCCGCAGCGCCCGAGGCCCCGCGGGCGGCGCCAACGCGGGTCTACCGCGGCCAGGCCTATTGAATCCGGCCACAGACCGCGGCAGACCCTGACGGCGGGCCCCAACAGCAGGCCTTGACCGTCGGCGGCTAGATCAGCTTGCTGAGCATGATCAGCAGCAGGACCATCTGCACCACAAAAGCCGTCGCACGCACCAAAACGAGCGGGAAGCTGGTGCCGATAAGGTGCACGGCAATCTGGATCAATCGCGCAAACAGGATGTACGGCGCCAGGCCGTCGATCAGCCCTGACCGGTCGGTGACCGCCGCGACCAACACCACCACCGCAAAAACCGGCAGCGTTTCGAGCAGGTTGTAGTGCGCATGCTGCAAGCGCGTGAGCAGGCCCGGGCCCACCGGCGCATTGCCACGCGTCCAGGCGTCAGCCGGCTGACTGCCGGTGAGCACCGCCGGCACCCTCGGGCCCGCATAGGCCAGCGCCATCACCACGGCCAGACCTGCCAGCAACAACAGCGTCTCGATACCCGTCATCATGAATCTCCCTTCACGCCCGACATTGGGCCCCGGCACACTAGCGCAATTTTCCAGAACAATGAGCCTTACATGAACAGCAACCTCGAGGCCCTGCGCCACACCCTGGGCAGCACTCTCACCGGCTGGCGCGGCACCGCCTGCTTCAAACCCGCCACGGTGCAGCCTGCCGAGTGGCTGGTGCTCTACGACATCGAGAGCAGCCCCTACTGTCGGCTGGTCCGCGAAACGCTGAGCGAGCTGGATCTTGATGTGTTGATCAAACCCTGCCCCAAGGGCGGCACGCGCTTTCGCGATGAGGCCATCGCCTTGGCGGGCAAGGCGCAGTTTCCGCTGCTGGTCGACCCCAACACCGACACGGTGATGCTCGAAAGCGCCGACATCATCGACTACCTGCTGCGCACCTACGGCGGCAGGACGCAGAAGGCCGGACGCGGCCTGAGTCGGGCCGCGCGCCTCGCCGGGGGCTACCTGGCCACGGTGGCGAACTGGCGCCCCGGTGGCATCAGCGGACTGGCGGCGGCAGCCTCCGAAGCGCCTGCCGA
>PAKU01000027.1 GCA_002706265.1 Polycyclovorans sp.
CATCGTCTGCACCGGCACCGGCACCGGCACCGGCACCGGCACCGGCACCGGCACCGGCACCGGCACCGGCACCGGCACCGGCACCGGCACCTGCCAGCGCTGCCTGTGCGCGCTGTGCCTGCTGCAGCCACAACCACGCGACCACCGTGTGTCCCAGCATCTCGAGGTAGGCGGCGGCATTGGCGAGAAACAGGTCCACCTCACCCTTGGCGGCGGTTTGGCCAAGCTGACGGGTCACCTCGATGGCGGTTGCCCGCGCGGTGCGCAGCGCCTGCGCAAGCTCTGCAAGCGCCGGGTCGTCCGCAGCTTCGATGTCGCGCTGCATGCGTTCGGCCAGCAGTCGGAAGGCCGCGCCATTGTTCATCAGCACCTTGCGCCCCAGCAGGTCCAGCCCCTGGATGCCGTTGGTGCCCTCATGAATGGGATTGAGCCGGTTGTCGCGATACAGGCGCTCCACCGGGTAGTCGCGGGTGTAGCCGTAGCCGCCAAGAACCTGGATCGCGAGATTGTTCGCCTCCAGGCAGAACGCACTGGGCCAGGCCTTGGCGATCGGCGTGAGGATGTCGAGCAGCAGGCCGAGCGCCGCGCGCGTGTCGTCATCGCCGGCGACGGCCCGCTCGTCGATCAGCCGCGCGCAGTACAGGCACAGCGCCAACCCGCCCTCAACGTAGGCTTTCTGTTGCAGCAGCATGCGCCTGACATCGGTGTGTTCGACGATCATCACCGGCGGCGTGCTCGGATCTTTCGCGGACTGCGGACGTCCCTGGGGCCGTTGCTTTGCATAGTCCAGCGAGAACCGGTAGCCCGCGTAACCCAGCATCGCCGCGCCGAGGCCAACGCCGATGCGCGCCTCGTTCATCATGTGGAACATGCACGCCAGCCCCTGATGGGGTGCGCCGACCCGCTCGCCGATGCAGGCCTCGTGCTCGCCGAAGCTGAGCACGGTATTGACCGTGCCGCGATAGCCCATCTTGTGATTGAGCCCGACCAGGCGCACGCCATTGCGGCGGCCCAGGGTGCCGTGCGCATCGACCTCGAACTTGGGCACGATGAACAGCGAGATGCCCTTCACGCCCGGAGGGGCGCCTTCGATGCGTGCCAGCACCAGATGCACGATGTTCTCCGACAGGTCGTGCTCGCCGCCGGAGATCCACATCTTGTTGCCGACGATGCGGTAGCGGCCGTCGTCCTGCTCGATCGCCTTGGTGCGGATGTCGCCCAGTGACGACCCGGCCTGCGGCTCGGACAGGCACATCGTGCCGAAAAAGCGGCCGGCCAGCATGGGCTGCATGTAGCGCTGCTGCTGCTCGGCGCTGCCATGGGCGCGCAGCAGGTTGGCCGCGGCCGCCGTCAGAAACGGATAGCCGGCGGTGCCCACATTGGCCGCGGTGAAGATGCCCAGCGCCGCAGACGAGACCGTGTAGGGCAACTGCAGCCCGCCGTACGCGGCATCGAACGAGGCGGCGAGAAAGCCGCCGTCGATGTACGCGTCCAGCGCCGCCTTGACCTCGGGGATGATGTGCACGCGCTCGCCGTCGAAATGCGGCTCCTGCGCGTCAAGCTTCGCGGCATGCGGCAGGAACTTGTCGGTTGCCAGGCGCTCGGCGGCGTCGATCACGCCATCGAAAGTGGCGCGATCATGCTGCGCGTAGCGCGGGTGCGCGCACAGCGCCTCGACATCGAGCAGTTCGTACAGCATGAAGGCGAGATCGCGGCGACTGATCAGGGTAGACAAGCGGTTCTCCACGCGGCGGCATTGGGGGCGGCCAGACCGGCCGCATCTTCGTTTTGGTTACAGCCTGAACTGCTCGCCCAGATAGACCCTGCGCACGGTTTCATTGGCCAGCAGCGCGTCGGGCGCGCCTTCGGCGATGACGCGGCCCTCGGCGAGAATATAGGCACGCTCGCACAGCGACAGGGTTTCGCGCACGTTGTGGTCGGTGATCAGCACGCCGATGCCACGCTCTTTGAGGTGATGCACGATGTTCTGGATGTCGCCCACCGCAATCGGGTCGACGCCGGCAAACGGCTCGTCCAGCAGGATGAACCTTGGGTTGGCGGCCAGCGCCCGGGCAATTTCGGCGCGGCGGCGTTCACCGCCCGACAGCGCCTGGCCTTCCACCGTGCGGATGTGCGCGATGTGCAGCTCGCCCAGCAGCCGGTCCAGTTCTTCCCGGCGGGCGGCGCCGTCAAGGTCGGCACGGGTTTCAAGAATCGCCCGCACGTTGTTCTCGACCGACATGGTGCGAAAGATGCTGGCTTCTTGTGGCAGGTAGCCGATGCCGCGGCGCGCGCGGGCGTGCATCGGCATCTTGGTCAGGTCTTCGTCGTCGAGCGTAATCTGGCCTTCGTCAGCGGGGATCAAGCCCACGACCATGTAGAACGAGGTGGTCTTGCCGGCGCCGTTGGGGCCCAGCAGGCCGACGATCTCTCCGGCACGGACCTCGATCGACACGTCGTGGACGACGGTGCGCTGCTTGAAGCGCTTGACCAGCTTGCGTGCCGACAGCAGCGAGGCGCTCATGGGGCGGCGTTCCCGTTCCCGTTGGCGGGGGCGGGCGCAGGGGCGTCACCTTTGGTCTTGCCGCGCTGCAGGCTGCTGTTGTCGATGACGATGCGAATCTGCTGGCCCTCACCTTCGCGCCGTGCCTGCACCTGCCGGGCGGTGACGTTGTAGCGAATGGTCTGGCCTTCGATGTGGTCTTTGCCGCGGTCCAGACGCGCATTGCCGATCAGGTCGATCCACTGGCTGGCGGCGTCGTAGGTCAGTTGGTCGGCCCGTGCCGTGACGCGACCGTCGATGCGGGCATCGTCCTGGTCCATGCGCGCGGGGCTGCCGTCCACGCGAATGAACACGCCGCCGGGGCGTTGCTCCAGTTCCAGTTGATCGCCGACCAGCGTGAACCCTTCGGCAGTCAGCTTCACGTTGCCGCGGTATTCCATGCGCTGGTTGTTGTTCCAGTCGACCTGGTCGGCGGTCACGGTGACGGGCCCCTTCAGCTCGGGGGCGTCAGCCGCATGGGCGGCCGGCAACAGCAGGGTGAGGCACAGCGCCAGCAGCGCGGCGATGCGCGCGCGCGCGGGGCCGGCGTCAGTTCTGGGGACGGGCGAAACGGACATTGACATCTCCTCGTAGGCGGACGGAGCGGCCCGCCCAATCGCCGTCGAACCCCTGGGCGCGCGCCCGCGAGTCACCATCCACCCAGGTGACCGCTTCGTCGCTGAACAACTGCTGGCGCGCCTTGTCGATCCACAACGACTGTGCTTCGAGCGTGGCCGGCGCCGCGCCGGGGCGTTGCAGGGTGCCCGTGACCGGGGCGTCGAGGCGCAGGGGCTGGTCCTCGGCCGCCTGGTGGCCGGACGGCGCCTGCAGCGACCAGACGTCTTCGCCACCAAGCTGGTCGATGCGCAGCCCGATCAGTGCTTTCTCGCCGCCGGAATAGCCCATCAGGCGCTCAGCGGTGGCGGCCACGGCGACGTCGCCATTGGCGTCGAATCGCTGCCAGCGCGCGCCCGTGGCCACGTACTGCGGCGCGTTCGAAACGGGGGTTTCGGTCGGGCCGGAGTCGCCCGGCAGGTTGCGCAGCACCAGGGCCAGCAAGGCCAGCACGGCCACGATCTGTAGTGCGCGGATCATGGCGCGGCCTTGGCGGCAAGCAGCAGGTCGATCACGTCGCGCACGGCGCCGCGGCCGCCCACCGCGCGGCTGATGAAATGGGCTTTCTCCAGCGCGGTGTCGTGTGCATCGGCCGGGGCGCAGGCGAGGCCGACATGCTCAAACAGCGCAACATCGGGCAGGTCGTCACCCACATGGGCGCATTGCGCGTCGGTCAGGCCAAGCCGGTCGCGGATCTCGCGGTACACGGGCAGTTTGTCTTCGCGGTCGAGCACGATGTGCTGTACGCCCAGGGTGCGCAGTCGGGTGCGCATCGACTCCGAAGGCCGGCCCGAAATGACCGCGATCTGGTATCCGGCCTTCAGCCACAGGCGAATGCCGTAGCCGTCGCGCACGTAGTTGTTCTTGGTCTCTTCGAAGTTGGGGCCGATGTAAAGGTGACCGTCGGTCAGCACCCCGTCGATGTCGAGGAACAGGCATTCGATGGCGGCGGCGCGCGCCTTGATGTCGGGCGACATGTTCATCTTGCTCACACCACCCCGGCGCGCAGCAGCTCGTGCATGTGCACGATACCGGTGAGATGGCGCTGCGCGTCGAGCACCAGCAGCGCCATGACTTTGTGCTGCTCCATGCGGGCCACCGCTTCGGCGGCCAGCGCGTCGGCGGGGATGGACTTGCCGCCCGGCGTCATCACCTCGTTGATCGACAGGGTGCGCAGGTCTCGGTCCAGGTCCAGTACGCGGCGCAGGTCGCCGTCGGTGAACAGCCCGGCGACGGTTTGGTCGGGCTTGAGCACCGCCACCATGCCGAGCCCTTTCTGGGTCATCACCATCAGGGCCTCGCGCAGCGAAACGCTTTGATCAACGACCGGCAGACGTTCGCCGTGATGCATCACGTCGGCCACCTTCAACAGCAGGCGCCGGCCCAGGCTGCCACCGGGATGCGACATGGCAAAGTCTTCGGGCTTGAAGCCGCGCGCATCCAGCAGGGCCACGGCCAGCGCATCGCCCATGGCCAGGGTGGCGGTGGTCGAGGCGGTGGGCGCCAGGTTGAGCGGGCAGGCCTCCATGGCCACCGACACGTCCAGGTGCACATCGGCGGTCTTGGCGAGGGTGGAATCGGGCTTGCCGGTCATGGCCACCAGCGGCACCTGCATGCGCTTGAACAGCGGCAGCAAAGTGACGATTTCGGTGGTTTCGCCCGAGTTGCTCATGGCCAGCACGACATCGTCGCGGGTGATCATGCCCAGGTCGCCATGGCTGGCCTCTCCGGGATGCACGAAAAATGCCGGGGTGCCGGTCGATGCAAGCGTGGCGGCAATCTTGCAGCCGATATGCCCGCTCTTGCCCATGCCGGTGACCACGACCCGGCCCTTGCAGCCCAGCAGAATGCCGCAGGCTTTTGCGAAGGCGGGGTCGATGCGGGCAATCAGGGCGCTGAGGGCGTCGCGCTCAATTTCCAGTGCGCGGCGGCCCAGGGCGACCAGTGAGGCCTCGCTCATGCGGACGTGCTCGTCATGATCAGGTAGACGGTATAGGCGACGTAGGACGATATCAGCACGCCTCCTTCCAGCCGGTTGACACGCGGCTGGCGGCTGCCGAATCCCCAGGCAAAGATCAGCAGCAGCAGGGTGACGCCGACCATCACGGGCAGGTCGCGTTCCACCATGCCGTCGGGCACCAGACCCGGGGCGATCCACGCCGGCGCCTGCATGATGGCCAGCAGATTGAACAGGTTGGAGCCCAGAATGTTGCCCAGCGCGATGTCGTTTTCGCCCTTGACGATGCCGGCCACGCTGGCGGCCAGCTCCGGCAGGCTGGTGCCAATGGCCACCACGGTGAGGCCAATGACCAGGTCGGACACGCCGAACTGCGCGGCAATCTGCGTCGCGCCCCAGACCAGCGCCTGCGAACTCACCACCAGCAGCAGCAGGCCGACGATGATCCATGCCGCAGCCTTGCCGGTGGGCACGTTATTGGGAATGTCGTCGCCGTCGATGACGATGGGCGCTTCGCCGCGCTTGGCGCTGTACACCATCCAGCTCAGAAAGCCGATCAGGCCGATGGCCAGCATCGCCCCGTCGCGATAGGTCAGCCAGCCGTCCAGGGCCATCAGGTACACGGCAACACTGACGCCGAGCACCATCGGAATTTCGACCCGGAGGACCCCGCGCTGCACCGTGAAGGGCTTGAGCAGCGCTACGGCACCGAGGATCAGCGCGGTGTTGGCAAGGTTGGAGCCGATGGCGTTGCCCATCGAAATGCCCGGGCTGCCCTGGAAGGCGGCGATCACCGACACCACCAGCTCAGGTGCGGAGGTGCCGAAACCGACAATCACCATGCCGACGATCAGCGGCGAAATGCCCATGGTGCGCGCCAGCCCGGCACTGCCGTAAATGAAGCGGTCGGCAGACCAGACGAGCAGTGCCAAACCCACGATGACGGAGGCCCAGGGAAGGAGCATGAACATTAAGTTGATTCAAATGGAGCGACATTGTAGGCGCCCCGTCTGCCAACCTGGCCTTCAGCCGGCACGGCGCCATCCGGCGGCAAAAAATCCGTCGGTGTTGTGGCGATGCGGCCACAGCCGGATCGTGGGCGCGCTGCCGCCTTCGGGTGTTTTCAGCGGGCAGGGCGTGAACAGGGCGGCCTGCGCGGCCGTGAAGGCATGGGCCACCGCCTCGTTCTCGGCCCTCAGCACGCTGCAGGTGGCGTAGACCAACCAGCCACCGGGCGCGACATGGCGCGCCGCATCGGCCAGCACCTGGCCTTGCAGCCGGGCCAGCGCGGCAATGTCGGGGGTGTCGAGGCGCCGCTCGGGGGCGCGCCGCAGGCTGCCGGTGCCGGAGCAGGGCGCATCGACCAGCACGCCGTCGAAGCGCAGTTCCGGCGACGGCGGAAATGCCCGCACCGTGACCTCGGCGCTGGCCTGTGCGGCACGCGGCGCAAGGCGTGCCAAGCGGGCGGCATCAAAATCCGTGGCGGTGACGCGGCCCTGATCGTTCATCAGCGCGGCCAGCGCCAGCGCCTTGCCCCCGGCGCCGGCGCAATAGTCCAGCACCGATTCGTGCGCCTGCAGCGGCAGGCAGTGCACCAGCCATTGGCTGCCCTCGTCCTGCGGCGTGATGGCGCCGTGGCGCAACAGCCAATCACCGTTGGGCAGGCGCCGCGCCAGCCGCACGCCGTCGGGCGCCCAGGGCGTGGGCGCCGCGTCGATGCCGCGTGCGGCCAGATCGGCCAGCACGGCCGCACGGGTCGCAACCCGGCGGTTGACACGAAAGTCCACGGTGCCGGGCGCGTTCAGGGCCTCGGCCGCCGCCTGCCATTCGGCTTCGGGCAGCGTGGCCTTGAAGTCGGCCGCCATCAACGCCGGCAGGTTGGTCCGAACCGTCCAGGGCAGATCGCGCGGCGCCTCCAGCTGCGCCACCAGCGCCGCGGCATCGTCGAACCCCAGCCTGGCAAGCGCCGAGGCATCGCAGTTGAACTGACCGTGCAACACCGCACCGATCAGCGCCGGGGGCTGGTCGCCGACCCGCGCCCGCAAGCTTTGCCAGTTGCGCAGCACCCCGTAGATGAGCGCGCTGAGGTGCGCGCGGTCACGGCCGCCCATCTGTTTGTGGCGGCGAAAGTGGCTGGCGAGGATGGCGTCTGCCGGCACCTGACGGGCCATGACCTCCTCCAGCAGCACGATGGCCTGGCGGACCTGGGTGGGGTGCGGGGTTTTCATTCCTTGAGGGTGGCGTAGGCCGCCAGCGCGCGCTCGCGACCGGCTTTCAGATCGACGATGGGCGCGTAGCCGGGTGGCGGCGCCGAGGCCGTCCACGGCGCGTGCATGGCCTTGGGCGGCAGGGCGCGCACTTCTGGCACCCAGCGTTTCAGATAGGCGCCGTCGGCATCGAATTTCTCGCTTTGCAGTTGCGGGTTGAAGACGCGGAAATACGGCGCGGCGTCGGCCCCGCAGCCCGCCGCCCACTGCCAGCCCAGGGTGTTGCTGGCCAGGCTGGCATCGACCAGCGTGTCCCAGAACCAGTGTGCCCCCGCCTGCCAGGGGATGAGCAGATGTTTGGTGAGCAGGCTGGCCACGATCATCCGCACGCGGTTGTGCATCCAGCCGGTGGCCCACAGTTGGCGCATGCCGGCATCGACGATGGGAATGCCCGTCTGGCCGCGTTGCCATGCGCGCAGATCGTCGGCGTAGTCGTCAGGCCGGCGCCAGGGAAACCGGCCGAACCGGTCGCGGTACAGCGCCTGCTCGGGGGTCTGCGGGAAGTGATAGAGCAGGTGGTGGGCAAACTCGCGCCAGCCCAGCTCCCGAATGAAGTGCGCGGCCTGCCCACTGACCGGACCCCGCGCCTTGATGGCCGCCAGCGCCTGCTGCGGGCTGATCTCGCCAAAGTGCAGGTGCGGTGACAGCCCCGACGTGCCGGGCACGGCTGGCAGGTCGCGGGCCGCCCGGTACTGGTTCACGGCGTCGTCCACAAAGGCGTCGAGCCGCTCAAGCGCGCCCGACTCGCCGGGCGTCCAGTGGTCGGCGAACGCGGCGTCCCAGGCGATGGTCGGCAGCAGCCCCAGGGCGTCCAGCGGCAGGCTGTCGAGGCCATGGCCGGCCCAGTCGCCGTTCGGCAGGGGCTCGGGAGTGCGGGCGTTGACCAGTTGCGGCTCGCCATTGCGCCAGAACGGCGAAAACACGCGGTAGGGCTGGTCGGCCTGGGTCTTGAGCGACCACGGCTCGAACAACAGCGCGCTGTTGTGGCTGCGGGCGATGATGCCGTCGGCTTTCAACGCCGCCTTGATCTGCTCGTCCCGCGCCCGGATGGCGGGCTCGTAGAGCCGGTTCCAGTGCACCGATTGAGCACCGGTTTCTCTGATCAATTCACGCAGCATTGCGAGGCTGTCCCCACGCCGAAGGGTCAGCCGTCCGCCGCGCTCGGCGATGGCCGTCGCAAGTGCGGCAAGGCTGTGATGCCGCCACCAGTTGCTGGCCGCGCCGGGCTGCCACGGTGCCTCTTCATCGGGCGCGTGCAGGTACACGGCAACGACCCGGTCGGCGTCGTGCAGGGCGGCCACCAGCGCCGGGTTGTCGTGCAGGCGAAAGTCGCGGCGAAACCAAACCAGTGCGGTGCTGGGCATCAACAGGCCAAGGGGGCGGGGAGCGGACGACTATAATGAGCGGCCATGCAGCCTGCCATCCGTATTGCCGATGTCCGCAAGTCTTTCGGCGCCCTGCACGCGCTCAATGGCGTGTCGTTCGACATCCAGCAGGGCGAGTTCTTTGGCCTGCTCGGGCCCAACGGCGCGGGCAAATCCACGCTGATCAACATTATTGCCGGGCTCATCCAGCCCAGCAGCGGCAGCATCAGCGTGATGGGCCACGATGTGATCAGCCACTGGCGCGCCGCGCGGCAGTCGCTGGGCGTGGTGCCGCAGGAGCTGGTGTTTGACCCGTTCTTCAATGTGCGTGACATGCTGCGTCTGCAGGCCGGCTACTTCGGCTGCGGCAAAGAAAGCTGGCCGTGGATAGACGAAATGCTGGACGCGCTGGAACTGTCCAGCAAGCGCAGCACGTCGATGCGGGCGCTGTCGGGTGGCATGAAGCGCCGCGTGCTCATTGCCCAGGCGCTGGTGCACAAACCCAAGGTGGTGATCCTCGACGAGCCCACGGCGGGCGTGGACGTGGAACTGCGCCGCACCCTGTGGGGCTTCATGCGCCGATTGCACGCGCAGGGCACCACGGTGGTGTTGACCACGCACTACCTTGAAGAAGCGCAAGAAATGTGCAGCCGCATTGCCATTCTCGACCAGGGTGAGGTCAAGGCTCTGGAGCCCACCCGCACTCTGCTGCAGCGCCATCCGTTCCGCTTTCTTACCCTGTCGTTCAGTGGCGCGCCGCTGCCCGAGGGCCTGCGCCCGTTCGTTCATGCCGAGGCCGACGGCAGCATCGAGCTGAAGCTCGATCGCCGCACCCAGCCGGTCGCCGCCGTGCTGGAACAACTGCGCGTTGAAGGCTGCGTGGTCAACGACATTCACACCCGCGAGCCCGACCTTGAAGACATCTTTGTGGAGCTGACGAAGAAATGAGCGTCTTCGGCAATCCCTACGGTTTCCGCACCCTGTTCTTCAAAGAGTGCAGGCGGTTCACCGCCGTGCTGGGCCAGACGGTGGGCGCGCCGGTCATCACCGCGCTGCTCTACCTGCTGGTGTTTGCCCAGGCCATGAGCGGCCGCACGCCGGTGTACGAAGGCGTGAGCTATTCGGCGTTTCTGGTGCCGGGGCTGATCATGATGACCGTCATCCAGAACGCCTTCGCCAACACCAGCTCCAGCCTCATCCAGTCGAAAGTGATGGGCAATCTGGTGTTCGTGCGGCTGGCCCCGATTGGCGCCGTGGAATGGTTCGTGGCCTACGTGGGCGCCGCGCTGGTGCGCTGCCTGCTGGTGGCCGGCGCCATGCTGGCGGTCACCGCGCCGTTTCTGCAACTGCCGTTTGCGCGGCCGCTGGAGCTGTTCGTCATCTTCGCGCTGGGTGCCACCGCCCTGGCGGCCGGCGGGGTGATCGTCGGGCTCATCAGCCAAAAATTTGACCACATTGCGGCCTTCACCAATTTCTTCATTACCCCGCTGTCGTTTTTGTCGGGCGTGTTTTACTCGGTGAGCGCGTTGCCGCCGTTCTGGGCCACGGCATCGCACTTCAATCCGTTTTTCTACATGATTGACGGCTTTCGTTACGGCATGTTCGGGCAGGCCGACGCGCCCATTCTGATGAGCCTGGCGTGGTGCGCGGCCTTTGCTGCCGTCATGTCGGGCATCGCCCTGAAAATGCTGGCCGACGGCTACAGCTTGAGGAAGTAAACCGATGGACCGAAAGCAGATAGAACAGTTGATCGAGACCGGCCTGCCGGGGTGTGTCGCAATGGTCAAAGGCGATGACGGGCAGCATTTTGAAGCCGAAGTGCTGTTCACCGGCTTCGCCGGCAAAACCGTAGTCGAGCAACACCGCATGGTCTACGCGGCGCTGGGCGAGCGCATGGGCCGCGAGATTCACGCCCTGGCGCTGCGCACCCGCGCGCCCAAGGCGCCCTGCGCCTGAACCGATGGGGCGGCAGGTCGGGCTTCAGCCCGCCAATCACCGTTCGAAGTGGGCATGAATGCCGACCTGCCGGCCAGCATGGTAGGGTAATACCCGGTAATACCTCGCCAAGGATCGCACTGTGAGCGCCACATCCGTCACCAGCAAGGGGCAGGTCACCATTCCGCATGACGTGCGCCGCCAATTGGGCATTCGCCAGGGCAGCCGCGTGGCCTTCAAAGTGGTCGGCGACCATGCCGAATTGCAGGTCGTTGGGCAGCCCGCCGAAGTCGGTGTGAGCGGCTTTGGCATGCTCAAGACCTCCCAGCCGCCCGCGCCTGCTGACTTTGACGTGGCCAGCCTGCTCGCGCCCGCCGCAGAAAAACCCCGTAAAAAGGGCGCCGCCCACCGATGATCGGGCTCGACACCCATGTGCTCGCTCGCTATTTCGTGGCCGAAGAGAACAGTGATGCCGCGACGCAGCGCCAGCGCCAAGCGGCGCGCCGATTGATCGAGTCGGGCGAGCACTTGAGGGTGGCCAAAACGGTTTTGCTGGAGCTGGAGTGGCTGCTGCGCGGGCGCTACGCGTTCACACCCGCCGAGATTGCAGGGGTGTTCGACCACCTTCTGGCGCAACCACAGGTCGAAATCGAGGCAAGAGCACAGGTCCTCGCCGCGCTGGCGGGCTTCAGGCAAGGGCTGGACTTCGCCGACGCCCTGCACCACGCCAGCTATCGCGACTGCACCCGCATGGCCAGTTTTGACGAGCGCCGCTTCACCCGGCGTGCCAAGCGGATGGGCTTGATCCCTTCCGTCTCTATCCCAGCCTGAGTTCGTAACGAATGGACAAGTTTGTCATCGAGGGCAACGGCCCTCTCAGCGGTGAAATTGCCGCCGGTGGTGCCAAGAACGCCGCACTGCCCATCCTCTGCGCCAGCCTGCTCAGCAACGCGCCGCTCACCGTCACCAACGTGCCCGACCTGTGGGACGTAGGCACCACCGGCAAGCTGCTGAGCCAGATGGGCGTCAAGGTCGAACAGCCCGACGTACACACCCGCGTGCTCGATGCCTCCGGTATCACCACCTGCGTGGCGCCTTACGAGCTGGTGCGCACCATGCGCGCCAGCATTCTGGTTTTGGGGCCGCTGGTGGCCGCCCGCGGCGAAGCGCACGTGTCGCTGCCCGGCGGCTGCGCCATCGGCGCCCGGCCGGTCGACCTGCACCTGATGGGCCTCAAGGCCATGGGCGCCGAGATCACGCTCGAAGGCGGCTTCGTGCATGCCAAGGCCAGCAAGCTCAAGGGCGCGCGCATCGTCTTCGACACCGTCACCGTCACCGGCACCGAAAACCTGATGATGGCCGCCGTGCTGGCCGAGGGGGACACCGTGCTCGAAAACGCCGCGCGCGAGCCCGAAGTGGTCGATCTGGCCCGCTGCCTGCGCGCCATGGGCGCCAAGATCGTCGGCGAAGGCACCACCACCCTCCACATACAGGGCGTGAGCCAACTGCACGCCGCCGAACACCGCGTGCTGCCCGACCGCATCGAAACCGGCACCTACCTGGCCGCCGCCGCCGCCACCCGCGGCAAGGTGCGCATCACCGGCACCGACCCCGGCCTGCTCGACGCCGTGCTCGTCAAACTGCAACAGGCCGGCGCCCACATCCGCACCGGCATCGACTTCATCGAACTCGACATGCACGGCCAGCGCCCCAAGGCCGTCAACCTGCACACCATGCCGCACCCCGGTTTTCCCACCGACATGCAGGCGCAAATCATGGCCATGAACTGCCTCGCCGAAGGCGTGGGCACCATTCGCGAAACCATTTTCGAAAACCGCTTCATGCACGCCAACGAACTGCTGCGCCTGGGCGCCGACATTCGGGTCGAAGGCAACACCGCCATCATCACCGGCCGCGAACGCCTCACCGCCGCCCCCATCATGGCCACCGACCTGCGCGCCTCGGCCTCACTGGTCATCGCCGCCCTGGCGGCGGATGGCGAAACCATCATCGACCGCATCTACCACATGGATCGCGGCTACGAGCGCATTGAAGAAAAGCTGCAGGCGCTGGGGGCGCAGATCAGGCGGGTGAACAAACTGCTTTAGGTTCGAGGCTAAGATTGAACGGCAGTTCCAGCAACAAATCAGTTACAAGCCGCGTGGAAGGCCGAAGAAGGAGAAAGTCGTGCTCGACTCGCAGGAGTAGCAACGCTCAATTGGCCGCGCAATGTATTTTATTCACTCCGACCCCTTATTTTCTGTCAAATTGTTATGGCCGCAAGCGGCCTAAATGTAGTTAGCTGCTCTACCAACAGAGGAATCGACTATGAGTGAGATGATCAAAAAAGAGGCCATTCCAAACCTAAAGGCTGAGTTTCGATCCAAGCGACCCTACGGCTACGCAAGCGCCGGAGACCTGTTTAATCGCACTCAACTATCCAAAGTTGCAAGTGAAATAATTGCACACATTGAATCTATACCAGAAGAAAAAAACATATATGCTTCACATAAAAAATTCAAGCAGTCATCACTTGAGTTGATGCCGCCAGATACAAAAAAGTTTCTCGCCTATCTCAATTCCCAAGAATTTATTGACGAGCTAGAAGAAATTACTGGAATTAGCGACCTACACGGAGACCCCGAACTTCGTGGCGGCGGAGTTCATGCAATTGGACGCGGCGGATTTCTAAAATTGCATACCGATTTCAATTGGCACCCATCTCTCAACATGCATCGCAGATTGAATCTCCTGATTTATCTGAATGAACCTTGGGAATCCGGCTGGAAGGGAGCCATTGAGCTTTGGGATGAAAGCGTAACGAATAAGCAATTCTCCCTAGAGCCGCGCCTAGGAAATGCTTTGATCTTTGAAACCAATGACATTTCCTACCATGGGCACCCCGATCCGCTTGAGACGCCTCATGGAATTTATCGCAAGTCAATTGCCATGTACTACTACACCTCATCCAGACCAAAAACCGAGGTTCGTCTTGGCAAGTCCAGTATGACCAATTATGTGGAGCGGCCAGGGGAAAGGTTTGCAAACGACAGACTGCGGCGAATTCGGCACAAGCTTCAGATCAAGATCAAGCGCGTTCTGCATGTTTTTGTCCGCCGCAGTTAACAATTCATTCAAGCTGACGCGACTTCGCGGCGCGGCTTAATTCAGGCGTTATGAGTAGGGAGTATGGGTGAGTCCTACAATATTCAAGGAGAAGGGATATCGCTTTTTCTTCTTCTCACGGGAAGAGTCCCGCATGCATGTCCACATCGTCTCAGGTGATGGCGAAGCCAAATTCTGGCTTGAACCATACCTCGAACTGGCCAAGAATCATGGATATAATCGGCAGCAATTGAAAGAAATCGAATCACCGGTGGAGGATCATCGAGATGAGCTTGTCAGCGCCTGGAAACAGCATTTCAGCAGTTGAGGTGACAAATATCTCTGCACATGGTGTGTGGCTTCTGGCCCACAACCGTGAGCTTTTCATGCCGTACGACAACTTCCCCTGGTTTAAAGAGCAACCGGTCAGCGTAATTCTTAATGTTGAAGAGCAGTCTCCTGGTCATTTCTATTGGCCAGAGCTTGATGTGGACCTTACGGAGGAAATTATTGAGCATCCCGAAAGGTTCCC
>PAKU01000028.1 GCA_002706265.1 Polycyclovorans sp.
CGCTTGCCGAGCCGCTGGAACTGTTCAGCTTTGAAACCAGCCCCTACGCCAAGAGCGTACGCCTGCGCCTCTGCGAACTGGAGCTGCCCTACCGCCTGCGCAATACCGCCAAGGGCGCATGGTCCGACATGGGCCCCGCCTTCTTCCGCGACCGCCTGTTCAACGGCCCGCGCAACACCACCCGCAACCGGACCTGGCTCAACGAGCACACCGGCGCGGTGCAGGTGCCCTACCTCATCGACCCCAATACCGGCGTGGCCATGTACGAGTCGGCCGATATCGTGGCGTACCTCGACAACACCTACGCGCTCGCGTCGTGAGCCCGGCCGACGCGGGCATCGACTGCCGCGTGTACCGCGCCGCGCGCCAGCCCGATCTTTATGTCTACGTGCGCGAGGGATTCCTGCTTGCCGAACTGCCTGAGGCCCTGCAGACCCGCACCGGCACCCTCACCGAGGTGATGCCGCTGCGGCTGCATGCCGGACGCAGGCTCGCGCGGGTCGACGTGCAGGTGGTGATCGCGGCGCTGTCCCGCACTGGATGGTTTCTGCAACTGCCACCCGGTGGACGGGTGCACGCGCCGCTGCATTTTGGCGACTGACCCGCGGGCCGACGCCGCGCGGCCGGACCGATTGCGGGTCTCGGTTATGCTTGGCGGCCACTGACGCCTGAAGGTCATCGCCTCATGATTGTGGTGCACCACCTCGAACATTCGCGCTCGCAGCGCATCCTCTGGCTGCTGGAAGAGCTGGGCATGCCCTACGAGATCAAGCGCTATGCGCGCGACCCGAAAACCATGCTGGCGCCGCCGGAACTGCGCGCCGTGCACCCGCTGGGCAAGTCGCCGGTGATCACCGATGGCGCACGCGTGGTGGCCGAATCAGGGGCCATTGTCGAATACCTGATCGAGAAGCACGGCGACGGCCCCATGAGCCCGCCAAGCGATCCCGATGCCCGCCTGGACCATCGCTACTGGATGCACTACGCCGAAGGCTCGTTGATGCCGCTGCTGGTGATGAAGCTGCTGTTCGGCGCAGTCCCGGCCAAGGCGCCGTTCTTCATCCGCCCCATTGCCAAGGCCATCGACCGGCAGGTCAACGCCCTGTACATCGGCCCATCGCTGGAGCGCCACGTGGGCGCACTGGCGACGGCACTGCAGGGCAAAACCTGGCTGGTCGATGACCGCCTCACCGGCGCCGACATCATGATGAGCTTTCCGCTGGAAGCGCTCTGCGCTCGCGGCGGCCCGGCCATTCCGCAGGTCATCAAAGACCATGTGCAGCGATTCCAGGCGCGCCCGGCCTACCGTGCCGCGCTGGAGCGCGGTGGGCCCTACGCCATTCTGGGCTGACGCCACCAACGTGGCTGCGCGTGCCCTGCGGCGAGGATGCGGCCCCGCCATGCCCCGCCCTTTTTGTACTTGCTTGCCCACCCACCATCAGGAGACACCTCATGGACGTCCGTGCCGCCGTTGCCTTTGAAGCCGGCAAACCGCTCTCGATTGAAACCGTGCAGCTTGAGGGCCCGCGCGAAGGCGAAGTGCTGGTCGAAATCAAGGCCACGGGCCTCTGCCACACCGACAAGTTCACGCTCTCGGGCGAAGACCCTGAGGGCGCCTTTCCCGCCATTCTCGGCCACGAGGGCGCGGGCGTCGTGGTCGACGTGGGCCGGGGCGTGAAGCACCTGAAAAAAGGCGCCCACGTCATTCCGCTCTACACGCCGGAGTGCCGGGAATGCAGCTACTGCACCAGCGGCAAGACCAATCTCTGCCAGGCCATCCGCAGCACCCAGGGCCAGGGCCTGATGCCGGACGGCAGCTCGCGGTTCTCGTTTCAGGGCAAGCCGGTGCTGCACTACATGGGCTGCTCCACCTTTGCCAACTACACGGTCGTGCCCGAGATCGCGCTGGCCAAGGTGCGTGAAGACGCGCCCTTCGACAAGATTTGCTACATCGGCTGCGGCGTCACCACCGGCATCGGCGCGGTGATCTTCACCGCCAAGGTGGAGGCCGGCGCCAACTGCGTCGTGTTCGGCCTGGGCGGCATTGGCCTGAACGTGTTGCAGGGGCTGCGCATGGTCGGCGCCAACATGATCGTCGGTGTCGACATGAACCCCGAACGCGAGGCCATCGGCCGCCAGTTCGGCATGACCCACTTCGTCAACCCGAAAGACGTGCAGGGCGATCTGGTGGCCCATCTGGTCGAACTGACCGGCGGCGGCGCCGATTACACCTTCGAGTGCATCGGCAACGTCAAGGTGATGCGGCAGGCGCTGGAATGCGCCCACAAGGGCTGGGGTGTCTCGACCATCATCGGCGTGGCGCCGGCCGGCGCCGAAATTGCCACCCGCCCGTTTCAGCTGGTCACCGGCCGGCGCTGGATCGGCACCGCATTCGGCGGCGCCCGGGGCCGTACCGACGTGCCCAGAATCGTCGACTGGTACATGGACGGCAAAATCAACATTGATGCGCTCATCACCCACACCATGCCTCTGGAACAGATCAACGACGGCTTCGAGCTGATGGCCCAGGGCACGTCCATCCGCGGCGTGGTGCTGTTCTGATGAGCACGCTCAAGCAACTGTCCGCAAACAAATGCTGGGGCGGCACCCAGTTCACTTACAGCCATGCCGCGTCCGAAACCGCCTGCACCATGCGCTTCTCGGTCTATCTGCCGCCGCAGGCCGAGACCGCAAAAGTGCCGGTGCTGTACTGGCTGTCGGGCCTGACCTGCACCGAAGAAAACTTCACCATCAAGGCCGGGGCGCAGCGCATGGCCGCCCAACTGGGGCTTGCCATCGTCGCGCCCGATACCAGTCCGCGTGGCCTGAACATTCCCGGCGAGGCAGACAGCTTCGATTTCGGCCTGGGCGCCGGCTTTTACGTCGATGCCACCGAAGTCCCGTGGTCGCAGGGCTACCGCATGTACAGCTATGTGACGCAGGAATTGCCGGCGCTGATCAACGCCCACTTTCCGGTGGATGCCGACCGCGTTGCGCTGTCAGGCCACAGCATGGGCGGGCATGGCGCACTGGTCTGCGCGCTGCGCAATCCCCAGCAGTACCGCAGCGTTTCAGCCTTTGCACCGCTGGCCGCGCCCACCCGCTGCGCCTGGGGCCGCAACGCCTTCAGCCGGTATCTGGGCGCCGACGAAAGCACCTGGCAGCGCTACGACAGCACGCGCTTGCTGGTGTCCCACGGCTGGAACGGCCCCGCCCCCCTCATTGACCAGGGCGACCAGGATCCCTTCTTGCCCATGCTGCAACCGCAGCTGCTGGCCGACGCTGCCGCCGAAGCCCAGGTCGCCCTCACCCTGCGCATGCAGCCCGGCTATGACCACAGCTATTTCTTCGTGCAGAGCTTCATTGCCGAGCACCTGCAATTTCATGCGGCGAATCTGGCCTGATCGATGAGTGCGACCGGACCGATCAAGGAACTGCTGTTGCTGCGCGATGGCGTGGTCGGCTTCGCACGCAGCACCACGCTGACCGGTCTGCTGGGCGCGCCCGAGTTGCTGGCGGGCCGCCTGGGCGAGCGTCCCTTCATCGAAAAAATACTGCCCCCGCAACGGGGCGACACGCGCAATTGGTCGACCCGGCAAATGCTCAAGGAACGCAGCATTTTCGTTCTACATCGCGGCAAATGCCCGGAAGATGACTGGTTCGAGTGCGCCATCGTGCTGGGCGTGGTCGGGCACCTGGTGTTGCTCGACCTGAGCGTCGATGGCACCGAGGCCGCCGCGCAGCAGCGCTATCAGGCCCTGCTCAAGTCATCCGAACCCCAGGTGGCCGACTACGCGAAACACATCTTTCGCGGGCTGATCGGCCACCCCAGTTCAACGGCGTGAACCGCGCGCGGCACCGATTCTGATGCCCACGCGGATGCCGGAGCATCCAAAAATAATCCGCAAATAATCCGCAAATAATCCGCCCCGCGCGACGCCGCTCAGCCCTTCAGCAAGGCCTCGGCGCGCGCCACCACGGCTTCAATGGTGAGGCCGAAGTGCTTCATCAGCGCGCCATAGGGCGCCGACTCACCGAAGCTGTCCACCCCGATCACGTCGCCGTCGTCCCCCACCAGCGCGCGCCAGTAATGGGTGACGCCCGCTTCAATGGCAAGGCGCGGAACGCCGGCCGGGAACAACTCGGCGCGGGCGTCACGCGGCATGGCGAAAAAGCGGTCCGCACAGGGAATCGACACCACGCGCACCGCGGTGCCCTGCTCGCCGAACACCTTGGCGACATCCACCGCCAGCGCCACTTCAGAGCCGGTCGCGGCAATCACCAGCGCGGGCGTGACACCCCCGGCGTGGATGACGTAGGCGCCCTTGCGCACCGCGTCGGCCTGGGCGGCCTCGTGTGCCTGCGGCGGCAGATTCTGCCGCGTCAGGATCAACGCGCTGGGGCCGTCCTGGCGCTCGATGGCCTGCTGCCAGGCAATGGCGGTCTCAAAGGCATCGGCCGGGCGCCACACTTCAAGGTTCGGCATCAGCCGCAGCGCCGACACGTGCTCCACCGCCTGGTGGGTGGGGCCGTCTTCGCCCAGGGCGATGGAGTCGTGGGTGTACACAAAAATGCTGCGGCGCTTCATCAGCGCGGCCATGCGCACCGCGTTGCGGGCATAGTCGCTGAAGGTGAGAAAGGTGGCGCCAAAGGGAATCAGCCCGCCGTGCAGCGCAATGCCGTTCATGATGGCGCTCATACCGAACTCGCGCACCCCGTAATTCACGTAGTTGCCCTTCAGCGAACCCCGGCGCAGCGGAACATGGCCCTTGAAGTCGGTGCCGTTGGACTCCGACAGATCGGCCGAGCCGCCGAACAGCTCCGGCAAGCCCTTCACCAGCAACTCAATCGCCGCCTTGCTGCTCTTGCGCGTGGCAATGGGCTTGTCCATGGCCAGCGCCTGATCGATCAGCGCCTGCACCGTGGCCGACCAGTCGGCGGGCAGTTCGCCGGCCATGCGCCGGCTGAACTCCGCCGCCAGATCGGGATGCGCCTGGGCATAGGCCGCAAACCGCTGGTTCCACTCCGCCTCGGCCTTGGCGCCGGCATCGCGGGCATCCCAGCCGGCGCGAATGGCATCGGGAATCTCGAACGGCGCGTGCGGCCAGTCCAGCGCTGCGCGCGTCAGGGCAATTTCATCCGCGCCCAGCGGCGCGCCGTGGCAGGTTTCCTTGCCCTGCTTGTTGGGCGAGCCGAAGCCGATGAGCGTCTTGCAGCAGATCAAGGTCGGGCCACCCTGAAAATCGCGCGCGGTCTTCAGCGCAATCTCGATTTCACGCGGGTCATGGCCATTGACCCGGCGGATCACCTGCCAGCCATAGGCTTCAAAACGTGCCGGCGTGTCATCGGCAAACCAACCCTCCACTTCGCCATCGATCGAAATGTTGTTGTCGTCGTAAAAGGCGATCAGCTTGTTCAGGCCCAGCGTGCCCGCCAGCGCGCAAGCCTCGTGGCTGATGCCTTCCATCAGGCAGCCGTCACCCAGAAACACGTAGGTGTTGTGATCAACAATGCGATGGTCATCGCGGTTGAAGGCACTGGCCAATACCGTCTCGGCAATGGCAAACCCCACCGCATTGGCCAGACCCTGCCCCAGCGGCCCGGTGGTGGTTTCCACGCCCGGTGTCACGTCAATCTCGGGATGCCCCGGCGTCTTCGAGTGCAGCTGCCGGAAGCGCTTCAACTCATCCAGCGGCAGACCGTAGCCCGACAGGTGCAACAGACCATAGAGCAGCATCGAACCGTGGCCATTGCTCAGCACGAAGCGGTCGCGATCTGCCCACAGCGGATTGGCCGGATTGTGCTTCAGCGCATCGTTCCACAACACCTCGGCGATATCCGCCATGCCCATCGGCGCGCCCGGATGGCCTGAATTGGCCTGTTGGACCGCATCCATCGCAAGGGCGCGGAGGGCGTTGGCAAGGGAGAGACGCTCAGACATGGCCACGTAACCAGCTTGAAATAAGGCCGCATAGGATAGCGGTTTGAGCACCGCGGCTGGCGGCCGATCTGGCACCCATCGCAGTAAGCAGGGTGCGCATTACCATGGGGGCCATGAACATCAAACCCTGCATGAGCGGCGTGCTCCTGGTGGCCACCCTGTCGGGCTGGGCGCAAGCGGCCGTCTTCGGTGACGACGACCGCCGCAAGCTCACCCCCAGCGAAGCCACCTATCCGGTTCGTGAGGCGCTGGGGCGGCTGACCTGCCGCCACCCCGGCACCGGCCGCAAGCTCGTCGGCACCGCCGCAATTGTCGATACCGGCACGGCGGACGCAGGACACGAGGTACTGCTCACGGCGGCGCATGTGGTCATCGACCCCGCCACCGGCGCGCCGCTGGACGATTGCCGGTTCAAGGCCGAGGGCCGGTTCTGGGGCAGCGATCCGGTGGTGGACATTCGAACTGGCGAGTTTGACGGCAGCGCGCAAACCAACCCGAAGGACTGGGCCATGCTGATCATTGCCGTATCGCGCCCCGCTGCATTCAGATTGCCGATCTGGTCCTCGAGCGGTGCGCCAGAGCGGGTCGTACTGGTGGGCTACAGGGGGGACCGCCGGGGACTCTGGGTGAGCGATGACTGTTTCGCACGCCCGGCAGCACCAGGCGAGGCACTGCACAACGAGCGAGTATGGCTTAGTGACTGTGACGCTACTCCAGGATCGTCAGGCGCCCCGTTGCTTGCATGGGGGCGCGGACGTTGGCACTGGAGCGGCCTTTACAGAGGCCACCTTTACGATCCATTGAAGCATCAACCGCGACCCAATCAACTGCCGGAGTTCTCGGGGATGGACGCAATGAACGTCATCGTGCTGTGGCCCCAAACCACGCATCCATAACGACCCACTGCTAATGAATCGATGGACGAACAGTAGCGATCAATTGCCTGAGAGCGCACTCGAAAGTGTTTTGATGAGCTCTTCGTCAACCTGTCCGGCCAGCTGATGCAGGACGACAAACGCTCGGGCACTTTCATATCGAACTGCAAGCGCTTCCAGCGCGACTTCACGCTCCAGACTCTTGGCCGCGATGACATCCATCATCGCCTGGACACCAGCTTTGTACCCGCGGTCTGCCGCCTCAGAAGAGGCTTCTGCTGATCGCTTCACTGCGACCATGGCGCGCTCCTGCTCGATCACTGAAATGAACTGGTCATAAGCCTCGCGAACCGATTGATCCAGCTGCAATCGAGCGGCATCGTATTCGGCTTTTGCCTGGACCAGATAAGCCTCAGCTTGTCGTACGCCCGCTCTACCGGCACCTGACGAAAAGATCGGCACCGAGAGTTGCAGGCCCAGCGAGCCGGTTTCAAAACGCTGATCAACCGTGTTCACCGAGTCCGAGTCGTTCACGCCAAAGCTCGCCAATGCGTCGAGCCGAGGGAGCGTGGCGCCTTTGGCGCGACCCAAGCCCGCTTCAGCCTGAGCCACGGCAGATTCGGCGGCCAACAATTGGGTAGACGACCGCCGGGCAATATTGGTCCACCCCTCAATCGAGCCGCGAGAGAGCTTCAGTGGGCCACCCGCGTCCTGCAGCCGCTCAAACGAAGCCTGATCAACTCCGCCGACAACTGAGGACAACATCGCAATTGCTGATCGATGTGCGTTCTCGGCCGCTTTAACTTGAACAGCCTCACGCTGATAGCGCGCGCGCAAATCAAGGATCTCCAGGCGCGTTGACTCGCCCCCCTCGAAGCGCCGTTCTGCCGAATCAAGTAAATCTTTGAAGTCATTGCGGGAGCGGGTCAACACGTCCAGCTGGGTCGCGGTCATGAATACCTGCAGATAGGCATCAACAACGCGAATGACCATATTGGCAAACTCGTCAACGAATGCCACTTCGGCCTCATTCGACAGCGCCACGGCCTCGTCAAAGCGGGCGCGCGCTTCGGGCGCGTAAATCGGCTGGCGAAGCTGCAGGTTTGCCGAAAAGGCGTTGTAGAAGCGTCGGTCGCTGAGCCGTTGGCTGCCCTGCTGAATTTCCCGGTCCTGTCGGTTACGCGAACTCGAGCCACTGGCTTGCATCACAGGCAACATCGATGCCCGACCAATGGTCTTGAACTCCCGTGCGGCAGCCAGCCCCGCCTGAGCGGCGTGATAGCTCGGATCATTGGCCTCGGCCATTTTCACCAAGGTCATCAGCGACGGCACTTCACCTTCGCCCTGCAAGTCCGACTGCGATGCCTCGGTCGGCTTGGCGGTCGATTCCGAAATCCGTAAATCATTTTCCAGCTTGAACCGGCTCAGCGCAGCGTCAGATGACGCGACGGCCGCCGCAGCGGGCGCCATCCACAATGCACACAACAACGCGCCTGAATAAATAGGCTGGATCGCATGGCGTAGTCGCGTTCGGCGATGAATCATCATTCTTCCGTCAACGCCGTCCGCGCTCGGTCGCGCAACGGTTTGAAGAGATAGGTCATCAAGCTCCGTTCGCCGGTTTTCACGAAGACATTGACCGGCATCCCCGGCTTAATCTCCTGACCGGCCAGTTGAACTTTCCCGTGCTCCGTCGTGCTGATCATGGCCCGGTAGTAAGGGGCGCCGGTGCGCTCGTCGGTCAGTCGGTCAGCCGAGACGCTGACCACCTCACCCTCCACTACCGGCGTCTTGTTCTGGTTCAAGGCGGCAAAGATCAGGTCAACCGGCAAGCCGATCTGCACCTTGTCGATCAGGTGCACGTCGATCTGCGCCTCAACTTCCAGGGGCTCATCCTGCGGCACGATGTACATCAGGACATCGCCTGGCGCAAAGACACCGCCACGTGTATTCACCGCCAGATCCACCACCGTGCCACTGACCGGGGCCTTGATCTCGGCGTTGGCAAAATCAAACTCGCTGGCCACCAGACGGCTGCGATACTGCTCAGCTTCCCGCTGAACCGTGGCGAATTCGTCTTGGAGCTCGCGAACAATCTCGTCCCGACGTCGCGCCAGCAGGGTCTTGCTTTCGGCGATCTGGCTCATAAGCTGCCCGCGCCGCCCCATTTCCTGGGCCACCGACGTCTCGATCTGCGCCACCACGCGTTCGAGGTCATTTTGGCGGGAACGCGTCACGTCGCCGGACACCACCAACGGCCGCAAGCTGTGTAATTGCGCCGCCGCCACCGACATTTCACGCTGGCGAGCCTCGATGCTCCGACTGGCGGCATCGGCCTGAATCTCCAACCCGCGGATTTGCTCCTCAAGGGCCCGAAGCTCGGCACGGCGCACTTCACGTCGAGACATGAACAACGACTGCTGAATCAGCATCGCGCTTTTCGCACTGTCGTCTTCCATCGCCAGCAATGTGTCCGGGAAAGTCACCGCGTCGGCCGATGTCAGCTCTGCCGTCAACCGCGCCTTGATCGCCTCGGCGTTAACCCACTGCGACTGAGCCGCTTCGAAAGCCGACCGCGTGGCCGTCGCGTCCATCTTCAGCAACAGATCGCCGGCTTCCACCGTTTGGCCGTCCTGGACCAGAATCTCGCCGATGATGCCGCCGGTCGGGTGTTGCACGGCGCGGCGCAGGCCATCGACCACCACCACGCCGGTGGCGGGCACGCCTTCATCCAGTGGCGCGGTGAAAGCCCAGATCAGAAAACCTACGAAGCCGACCAGCACGAACAGCCAGCCCATTCGGCCCGCTTTTTGGTACGAGGGCCGCTCTTCCGACGGCGAATGGGTCAGGCCGCGATTTGATTCAATGGTTTGCATGGCCCTATAGACCCGTGTTCAACGTCAAACGATCATCACGATCCGGGCCGCGACCGTTGCCGGCATCCGTGGCCGGCTTCTTCAATGCGGCCAATTCAGTCATCACCTTGCTGGTCGGCCCGTACATCTGCAGTTGGCCATCCTTGATGACCGCCAAGTGCGTGGTCACTCTCAACACCGACGGGTGATGGGTAATTACCACCACCGTGCGCTTCAGCTGCGCCAGTTTTTGCAGGGCTTGTGCCAAAGCGCTTTGCCCGGCTTCGTCGAGGTTGGAGTTAGGCTCGTCCAAAACCAGCAATCGCGGCAGATCGTAGACGGCGCGCGCCAGCGCCACCCGCTGCCGCTGCCCGCCCGAAAGGCCTGCCCCGCCTTCGCCCACCATCGTGTCGTAGCCGTGGGACAACTGCAGAATCATCTCGTGCACGCCGGCGAGGCGAGCGGCCGCAACAACCTTCTCAGACTCCAGCTCACCGAAGCGGCCAATGTTGTCGCTGATCGACCCGGCAAACAGCTCGATGTCCTGTGGCAGATAACCCAGATATGGGCCCAACGCAGCCTTGTCCCATTGCGTGACATCGGCACCGTCCAGTCGCACGGTCCCGCCCATCGGACGCCAAATGCCCATCAGGGCGCGCGCCAGCGTTGACTTGCCGCTGCCCGAAGGCCCGATGACGCCCAGGACTTGCCCCGGCTCGATGTTCAACGACACGCCGCGAAGGACCGGATTGCGTGATCGCGGCGGGCCCACATAAGCTTGCTCGACGCTCACCCAGCCTTCGGGTGGCGGCAGGGGCATACCCTGTTCCTTGGGCGGATGATCGGTAAACAGCACCTGCAAGCGCCGGTACGCCACCTGCACGCCGCCAAACTGCCGCCATACGCCAATCAACGCGTCCACCGGCGCCAGGGCGCGACCCAACAAGATGGAGGCGGCGATCATCATGCCAGGGGTAATGTCACCCAGAACCGCCAGATAGGCACCGTAGCCGAGGATGCCGCTTTGCAGCGCCATGCGCAGTGAGCGCGTGCTGGACTGCACCGCCGAGGACTTCTCGTTGGCATCGCGTTGGGCGCCCAGCCAATTGCCGTGGGTGCCGTACCAGCGCCGTCGCAGCGATGACAGCATGCCCATCGACTCAATCACTTCCGCGTTGCGCAACCCCGTGGTGGCCATGGCGCTGGACTGCGCAGCGTGCTTGCCGGCCTCCTGCATCGGCTTGCGGGTGATCCAAGCGTTCAGCGCTGCCAGCGACACCAACAATACGGCCGCAATGATCGAAAACACGCCCAAGCGCCAATCAAACATGAAAATAATGGCGATATAAATCGGGAACCACGGCGCGTCCAGAAACGCGAAAAACCCCTGCCCGGCCGCAAACTGACGTACGTTGGTGAAGTCCGTCAGTGCTTGGCCTGCGTTACCGCCGCCGCCTTCTGCCAGATTTTTTTGATACGCCGCTTCGTACACTCTGGGGCTGACATTGGCATCCAACTCATCACCCACGCGCGACATGACCAAGCCTCGCGCCCAATCAATCAGCGCCATCAGCGCATAAAGCCCCACAGCCAGCAGGCTGATCATGACCAATGTGGTGATGTTTCGGCTGGCCAGCACGCGGTCATAAACCTGCAGCATGTAAACCGCAGGCACCAGCATCAGCAGATTGAGCACAATCGAAAATGACGCAAGGGTCCACGCTGCAGATCGGAACGGCTTGAGTGCGTCCACAAACTCTGCCGGCGTAGCACCGGCCTTGGCGTTGTCCTTCAAAATGACCCACTCCGATTCATCTCAAACCCCAATGACCACACACGTCGCTGCCGGTTGATTTGGCCTCAACGCAAGGTTCCATCGATTGTGTTGCTGCAGGGTGTCGTGCCGACGCGCCGCGCGACCTCAAGGGCAAGCTGCCCCGACGCCGCTGGTCGCCATCAATCAGTGACCGGCTTCGACCGGCTTGATCTTCGCAAGTTCGTCTTTCAGTGCCTTCGCATAGGCGATACGTGCGGTTTGCGTGATGGCCATCTGGGCTTGAAGCCGCGCCGCTTCAGCATCGGTGGCACGCAGATTCTGCACCTGCGCTTTGGCCTGATCATTAAGGCTGCTGATTGCGTACGTCTGCCCGTCGATGGAAATCGTCTTCTCTGCCATACCCGCCTCTCTCATTAAAAGCCGCTGAGTATACCGCGTCGGCGCCTATCGATTACCGCTTACTGCAAGCGGCCCCAGTCAATGCCGTCAAGGTCCAGGGTGTCGAACGGGTCATTACCGGGATTGCGACCCAAGGCCTGTGCCAGCACGCCATCACGCAGATTCGACAGCGAGTTGGCCTGCGCAAACGCCAACGCGAGCGCGCCAGACCGGTGCAGCTTCAACAAGGTCTCTGCGGGCAGCGCGCCAAGTTTTTGCACATCAATGATCTGCAAACCGGTGACGGCAGACTTCGCGCCACCTTTGCCATAAACCAAATTCTGAGTCATCCATAGACCTGCCTCGTCAAGCTGCTGGGTCAATTGCTGCGTTTTCAGCATGTCTTGCTGCACCCGCGTCAAGGCGGTGCGAACCTTTTCCATCAGTGGCGCGTGTTCACCGTCGGGGGTAAACAACGGCTCACCACCGTCTGCCGACCAATGCGGCGCTTGCAGGTCAATCTGCACCTGATAGTTCTGCTCGCCCAGATCGGCCAGCCGAAATGGGTACAGCCGAAACATCGCCGGCGGCGTGCGGCCCAGCCAATGACCGGTGTCATTGATGTACTGGCATTGCCCCAGGTCCAGCCCCGCCAGCAGGCAAATCTGGGTCTGTTCGCTGGGCTTGACCAAAGTGCCCTCACGCGCCATTCGCGCGCATTCGGTGGCCGCCAGCGGTACCAGCATTTGCTGGCGCAGCGGCAGGTAGGACTGGTTGGGAGTGAAGCGAAGGTCGCGATGTTCAACAGAGCTCAACGCCACAAATTTCATAAAAAATCTTCCTTACGTCATCGACTGTCGCGGGACAAAAAAAAGCCGCCTCCGAAGAGGCGGCTCAACCATCTAACAACGCGACGGCTTACGCGAAGATGAAGTTCTCGGCGATGCCGAGGTCAGCTTCGACCACGCCGTTCAACACGATCTGCCAAGTCGGGTTCAAACCTTGAGCTTCTGAGGTGAGAACCAAGTTGCCGCCCATGTCCACGCGATCTAACTCAGCATAGCTGGTGATGCCCAGCGCACTAAGATCAAGGATAGAGTGGTTGTCGAGCGTTGCACCCGCTTCAGCTTCGGTGACGAAGTTGGTGATCGTCCACGTTGCTGCAGGCAAGCCGCCATCCTGAAGCGCCGGCGCACCGGTGAATTCAAAGATGGTGTTGAAGTCAACCAAGGCAGCATTGGCGTCGGTCAGCGTCGCGTTCAGGTCATCCTGATCCTGCACCAGCACACGAACGTCATCGTTGGCACGAATCACGTCGCCGGGGGCGCCGGTCGGATCCTGCTGTACAGCGTCATCCAACGTGAAGGTCACTGAGCCATTGAAGCCGCTGAGATCGATCACGTTCAAAGAAGCCGCCAAGGGCTGGGTGAACGTCAACACATCGTCATCGCCGGCAGCAGCCGAACCGCCGGTGAGCACCAGGTTCTGGAGGATGTTGTCCACCAGAAGCGCATCAGCCACCAAGATGCCAACGTCGAACGTGAAACCGACGCCGTCCACCACGAGTTCAGCATTGTCACCCACGAACGGAATGTTGTAGTTCACAACGCCTGGGCCACTGTTGTCTGGACGAGCCAGATCAGCGTTGACCGTGCCGAAGCCGCTGACGTTGAACTCAGCGATGCCGGCGGCGTAGTTCAGATCATCGAGCACGTCGAGTGCGGCAATGTTCAGCACCGCGCCGACGGAGCCCGGACCCTCGAGCGTGAAGGTCTGCGGAACGGCACCAAGCAGCTGACCGTCAGGACCCGTGGCATCGCCCAGTGTTACGGTGTCACCATTACGCAGGCCTTCGAGGTTGAAGGTGTTACCACCGGTCAAATTACCAACGATGTAGTTGGTGATACCCGAGGTGTTGGTGGCGTCGTAGCTGCCGTTGGCAAATGCCTGAGCACCGGCGCCGGTATCCACCGTCATCTGGTTGGGGCCAACGAGCCAGCCGAACTGCAGGGTTTCAAAGCCTGAGACGGTGGTTTCGAGAACAGCGCCCATGCCGGCCAGCGCCAGAAAATCGCTGTCGCCTGCGGTGCCGATGAGCTCATCAGCATCGGTACCGCCGAGCACGCCGCCAGCGATCACGCCGAGGGTCAGGTCGCCTTCCAGCGCGGAACCGTCAACCAGCACATCAAGACCGCCGGGCAGCGGCAGGGTGCCGAGCTCAGTGACCACGATGCCCAAGTCTTGCGTGCCGACGAACGAGAGGTCGCCCACGCGCTCAGCATTGAAGTTGGTGACGCGGTTGCTGGTGTCACGGTTGCCGTTGGACGCCAACACAACACTGGCCACTCCGCTGGTAAACGCCGGGGACTCATCGCCCACTGACAGTTCATTGACCGTCAGCACGCCGTCAAGACGCGCGGTGTTCTGCAGGGTGATTTCCAGTTCGGTGTCGCCGGGCAGCGCGCGGGTGCCGTTGATGGCGACCGTACCGAAGTCCTGATCGTCGTTGTTGTTGCCTTCACCGACCGTTTCATTCTTGCCGGTGATCACCAATTCGGTGTCAATCAGCATGCGCTCAATCGTGGTGTCTGAGCCATTTTCGGTTGCGACAAGAATGGTTTCCAGACCGGCGTTATCCATATTGCCGGTGACGATGTTCTGCACGGTGTTGTTATTGCCGGCAACAACCAGCGTCTGCACGTTCAGGAATTCTGCGAAAGCCTGCGTGGTGCCCGTGGCGGTGTCGTCGTCATTGGTGCTGGTCTGAACTTCGACCACGTTCTCGCCGAGACCGCCGTCCACCGAGATGGTGCTCTTGGTGTCGTTGGCATCGGTGAAGTTGATTCGGTCATCGCTGTCGCCGCCAACGATGGAGAGGGCGAAATCACGATCACGGGCAATGTCTTCAGCCAGGTTCAGGTTGAAATTGTTGCTGCCATTGCCGAACAGGTACTGGAACTCAATGACGTCTTCAGCATCGGTCAGATACTTGTCGAAGATCTGGTCGCTGAGCGTGGCGCCCAGCTTCAGGTCGCCTGCAAACATCGTGGAGTCGAACACGCGAACGTCAACCACGCCGGTCGGGGCGAGGCGGTTGTCGGTGGTGACTGGGATGCGCTGGTTGGTCAGGTTGTTCTGAGTTTCTTCACCTGCGCCTAAGAACAGGTAACCGTCAGAACCGGCGGCGCTCTGAACATAGACTTCTTCGAGCACGTTGTTTGTGGACGACAGACTCTGCAGCCAGCTATCACGGTCCACGGTGACATCGAACACTTCAACGCCGCCACGGGTGGACATGCTGCCCACAATCATGTCGCCGGCTTCGCTGCCACGGCCAACGTTGTCGAGCACGATGTTGGTGGTGATCAGTTCAACCAAGGGCACCGGCGCGCCGGGCGTAACGCCCTGAGCGACCAGACCACCGGTATTGTTCTGGAACTCAACCGCTGAGCCAGCGCCGAACTCGCCGCCAGCCGGATCGGTGATCAACACCACGGTGCGACCGAGGTTGTTGTCGAGCGTGACATTGAGGTTGGCGAGGGCCGGATCGGCGTCCAGCTCAGCCTGGATGGCTGCGGCCAGGTCAGCGTAGGTGTCGGCATCTTCGATCGCGGGAGAGGCCAGCACGTACTCGTCACCATTGAATTCGATGGTGAGGCTGAGCACGTCGATACGCTGCAATTCCAGCGCGGGCTGGTCAACGTCGAACAGGTCAATGGTGAGGGCCGAATCCACTTCATCAACAAAGCCTTCGAGGGCTTCGGGGCTGAAGTAGGCTTCGTAATCAACGCCGCCAACGACTGAACCCGGATCGGCATTACGGAAGCCGAAGGTGGTGTTCAACGGGTTGGAACGGATGTCTTCAATGACGATGCTGCTGCGGCTGTCTTCTGACCACCACTGCTCAACACCAATCATGCGCTGAGCGTCGATGTTGGCGCCGAGCACGTTGTTGTTGTTGAAGTCGAGCTGGAACGACTGGAAGCGCAGATACACTTCCTGAATGTTCACGGTGGAGGCTGAAACAGCCGGCCCGACGGGGATGGTGCCCGAAACGGTGGCGGTCAGGTCAGCTTCCAGCACGTTGCGGCCAGCGCCACCGTCAAGACGGTCGCCCGACTCAAACGTGTTGGTCACGGCGCCCAGCTGGTTCTGCACGATGGGTGCAGTGAAGGTGTCGTCGCCAGCGGTGCCGACGATGTTGTCCTGGTCGGTAGTCAGACGCAGGTCTTCGCTCGGGCCCGGATCAACGGTGCCATCGCCCAGCGTGCCGTCAGCGCCGACCACGGCGCCAGCGCCGGCTGCGTCGAACAGGTCTGCGAAGGCTTCAGCAGTCACGGTCTGGCCGATTGCGAGATTTTCGTTGCTGCCGCCCAGCACCACGGTAAAGGCCGCACCTGCACCACCCGAGGTGTAGGTGATGGTCGAACCGTTGACGGTGATCTGCACGGCGGAACCGCCGGCTGCGACCTGCACATCTTCAAGGGTCAAGCCGGCCGGCAGAACAATCACGCCGCCGTCGAAGTCCTGGACTTCAACATCACCGCTGATCGTGCCCTCGACCAGGTAACGGTCGGCTGCACCGGAGACATCGACGAAGGTGTCGATCTGTCCGTCAAGAATTTCACGATCATTGATCGTGGTGAGTAGTTTGGTAACCATTTGTTTAAAGCTCCCTGAAATTAGGCGGTGGTGATGTCGAAGAAGTTGACGAACAGGTCATCCTGCGCGCCCAGTTGCTGATCGAACCCTTGATCGATCGTGAAGCTCACGCTGACGGCGTTGCCAACATCATTGAAGAAGTTGAGGGTGGTGGTGTCGGCAAACGGGTTGGTCGTCGGCTTGACGAGATCAAAGAACTCAGCCGTGTCAAGGTCTTGCGTGCCGACGAAGCGGATGGTGTCACCATCTTCAAGACTGAGATTTTCGATGCGGATGTTCTGACCCTGACCGATTGACGTGGGTTTGGCCGAATCACCTGCACCCAAAACGCCGAAATTGATCTCGAAGATGTCTTGACCGTCCGTGCCGGTCAGCGTGCCACCATTGGCGAGGTCACCGTTGGGACCCAGCTCGGCGGTGACGTCAGTTGCATCACCTGGCTCGGGCTCGGGTTCGGGATTGGGTTCCGGCTCGGGATTGGGTTCCGGCTCGGGATTGGGTTCCGGCTCGGGATTGGGTTCCGGCTCCTGGCCGCCACCGCCAGTCACTTCGATTTCATCGTCGTCGTCGGCGGCGACGACGATGGCGCTGATGCCGACAACGGTTGCACCGCCAATCAGGGCCCAGGAAGGTACTGCAGCCGCCTGGTCACTGGCGGAAGCGAGTGTCGCCAAATCCAACGCGGTGCCGGCGTCTGCCACCAGTGAAGATTCGGCAATTTCGCCAGTGGCGCTTGCCTCAATTGCAGGCGCGATGGCCTCCCCTTCTTCTTGCCGCGTTGCGTCGTCGACGAGCAGGCTTGCTTGCAGCGCCTGCATCGCAGCGTCTAGGCGACTATCTACTTCCTTTGCCATGAACAATCTCCAAATTAATAAAGTTACCGACTAGCGTGTCGGCGGAACCGCCGCTCTTGCGAGAAAATCGTTACCGATAAAGCTTGATCTCACGCTGCGCGCGCGAGCCCCAACAGACGCGAAAGCTAACACCCCTCACAAGCCAACAACAAGCCTCGTGAGAGGCTTATTAGCGAAAAGTCTAGCACGCGGCTTTTGACGTTTGTGGGACACAGGCAACATCAATTGTCCAGTTCGGCACACGACGCCCCCTTGTTGTTCCGACGCCCGAGCATAGCCCCCTTGCGTTACATAATGCAATCATTAACAACACACGCGCAATCTATTGTTACCGCTCGGTAAGTGAGTTCTCTCTGACCCGCCTAATGGGTTTAAGCAAATACTGTGCCACGGTCCTTCGTCCAGTGATGATCTCAACGGTCGCGGTCATGCCGGGAATGATCTCGATTTCATCGGCTCGGGCCTGCCGCCTCCCCTGATTCTGGGGGTCGATTTCGACATGGACGCGGTAGGCGGGCTCTTCTTCGCTGCCTGGCGAGCGGTCTTCCAAGGTGTCGGGGCTGATGTAGACCACCTCACCCGTGAAGCCACCGTAGATGGCGTAGTCATAGGCGTCGAGCTTGACATTGGCCTTGAGTCCACGCCGCACGAACGCGACGTCTCGCGGCGGCACCTTGGCTTCGACAATCAGTGGCTCGCCGCTGGGCACGATTTGCAACAGCTCTTCGCCTGCACGTAGAACGGCGCCGATGGTCGTGAAGCGTACGTTGTTCACGACGCCACTCATGGGGGCGTAAAGCCGGGTGGAGGCCAGGGCCTCCTTGCGCTGCGCCAAGACCTGAAGCGATTGTTGCAACTCACCCCGCGCGCTCGACAGCTCGGCCTGAGCTTCCTGGTAGTAGCGGTTTCGCCGATTCGTCAGGCTGGCTTGCATCTCGGTGACCTGGCGGCGGGAGCGCAGAACTTCGGTGGACGATGCGTCGCCGGTTGCGGCAAGTCGCTGCAGTGCTTCGAGCTCTTGCGTTGCCAGCGCCAAGCCGGCCTCGATGGAGGCCAGCTCTTCGTCCAAGGCCTGGCGGCGTCGCTCGTAGAGTCTTGTCTCGCTGCGGATGATCTGTGGGTGCCGGCGAAGCTCTTCGCTGAACTTCAGGGGCCGATCACCGATCTCGGCCTCCAACCGCTGCATGACGGCCTTCAGGCTGAGCGTTTTGGCCACAATTTCGTCTGCGCTGGCCTGCATGCGTGCCGGGTCGAGCACGGCGAGCAGGTCGCCTGCTGCAACTTTGTCGCCCTCTCGAACATTGAGCTCGGTCAACACGCCACCATCGACCGACTGAACGATCTGCGATCTGGACGACACGATGACCTTGGCGTTGGTGCGGATTTGTTCGTCGATCTCAGCCCAACTCGCCCAGGTTCCAAATGCGATGAAAAGGGCAAGTACCCAGAATCCAATGCGCCCCTCCGGGCCCAAGCGGATGGGCTCGATACGGGCGAATAACCGACTTTGCAAATTTTTAGGCGAAGCAGCCATGGTGATGTTGAGTTTCCTTGTTGCCTGGCGCGCGCATCTCGGGTGGCTTCACGAGCCCGTCTTGCCCAATGACCGATCTGCTGCGGTTGATTCGACACCGGTGCGATCAATGGCGTGAGGGTCGGGGCGGTTGGCCGTGCCAATGCGCACTTTTTCGGCCGGCTGATCGAGCTTGATTTCGCCGTTCTCAAGCAGCAACACGCGGCTCGCGAGCTTGAGCCAGTTTGGCCGATGGGTGGTGAAGACGATGGTGTGGTGCGCCGGAAGGTTCGTGAGCACCGCGATCAGGCGCGCTTCGGCTTCGCTGTCGAGGCTTGCCGACGGTTCGTCCAGCAGCCAGATCCACGGCTGCTGCAACAGCAGGCGCGTCAGCCCGACCATTTGCCGCTGTCCACCGGAGAGGCCGGTGCCTCCCTCGCGGATGGGCAGGCCGAGGCCGAGGGGGTGGCGTTCGACGGCTGAAAGCAGTCCGGTGGCACGCAGTGCGTTGCGTATTTCGTCTTCAGAGGGGCGCGCCAAACCCAGCACCAGATTGTCTTCAAGGGTTCCGGAGAACAGCTGCACCTCTTGGGGCAGGTAGCCAATGCGCTCGCGCAGCCAGCTCAGCCGGCAGTGCTGCATGTCGAGGCCACCGATGCGAACTTCGCCCTGACTCGGGGTGGCAATTCCCGCCAGAAGCTTCATGAGCGTGGACTTGCCGCTTCCATTGGTGCCGAGTATGGCGATTCGCTCTCCCGGTGAAATCACCAAGTCGGCAATGTCGAGCGAGGGCTTCTGGTCGCCCTCGTACTGATAGATCAAACCTGAAAGTGAGAGCGGCAGCTTGTCCACGGCGCTACTGGCTTGGCGATGGTCGTTTTGATCACTGGGGCGGCTCAGAAGCTGGTTGAGTATCTCCAGCGCGTACCGGGCTGAGCCCCAGCTCAGCAGCAGCGGCGTGATGCCCGCAGTGGTGCCCAGCGCCCTGGACGACAGCATGGTCGCGGCGATGAGTCCGCCCATGCTGAGCACGCCGGCCTCGATCTGCGTGACCCCGACGATGATGATGGCAACGAATGCCGACTGCTGGAAAAACTGGGTGGTGAACTGGCTGCCGGCCATTCGCGACTGGACACGCTCTCCATGCTCATTGACGACCTTGGAGACCCGATGCCAGTGGTCATCAAACAAGGTCTCGCCCCCCAACGACTTGATGCGCTCGGCACCGGAAATGGCCTCGAATAACAGCCCCTGCCGTCGGGTGGTTTCGTCTTTCTGGTCACGCAGCGCGCGCTTGACGGGGATGTAGGCGAGCAGGCCGATGGTGAGGCAAATGACGAAGAAGCCGATCGGCACCCAGACAATGGCACCGCCGATCATCCAGACGATGCTGATGAAGAACATGACGAACGGAAGGTCGGCCAGCGCAAACAGCGTTGAGGAGGTGAAGATGTTCTTCACGGCCTCGTAGTCGCGGACCTGTGCCACCAAGGACCCCACACGCTGGGGCCGTCGGTCAACCTTCAAGCCAAGCACGCGGTTGAAGAAGTGCAACGACAGGGCTTCATCAATGCGTCGGGTGGTCTTCTCAAGAATTCTCAGGCGCGCGAGTTTAAGTATCAGCTCGAACACGTAGGCGACGATCACCCCTACGGCCAGAACCCAGAGGGTGTCGTAAGCAAGGTTGGGCACAACCCGGTCGTACACCTGCATGGCGAAGAGTGGGGCCACTATCGCGATCAGATTGATCATCAAGGTGACCAGGGCGACGTTGAGAAAGATGCGCCAGTGCGCCTTGAACGCCGCCAAGATCGCCATCGTGGCCGGACCACGACGGTCTACGTTGACCTCGAGATCATCGTCAGGGGCGGTGATGGGGACGACCGGAACCCAGGCCACCCGGTGTGCGGCACCGTCGCCCGCCTGCTTGGGGTACCAGTCGATGGTGGCGACCTCTGTTGCAGACCCCAAGGATCTCAAGATGCCGAGTCTTGAATCGTCAAGCACCCAAGCAGGCAACTGCGAGGGGTGCAGTCTGTCGGCGGGAACCCGCTCTAAAGAATGGCCGGGGAACAGCAGCGCCCACACCGCCGCCAGACGGGCAGCAGGTTCGCGCTCGGGAACATCGGCCCAAGCCGCTGATGCCTCGCGTATCGACACGTGCAATCCGCGAAGCTGGGCCATCTTGCGAATGGCTTCGGCGACCAGTTCAGCGCGCCGGGGACTGTCTTCTGTTGCTTTTCTCATGGGCTCGCCCCTTCGTCCTGAGGAAGCTCGATGGGTTGCTCAAAGAGCTCGGTGTCGTGGCGCGTCGACTCCAGAACCGGAAGCGGCGGCGACGCAGCGCCGTCGTCCGCGGTGCTGACCAGACGCTCCCAGCGCAAGCTTTCAAGCGCAAGCGTTGCATTTGCAAGCCAATACTGGCTTTCAGCAGCAACCGCCTGCAGCCGAGTGTCGTTGGCCTCTCTGGACGCGTTCAGCACCTCAACCCACGACTTGCGACCGACTTCGAACTGCCTGAGAAAACTGTCAAGCAGCACATCGGTTGCGGCGACGGCTGCCGCTTGCGAACGACGCTGGGCCACTGCCGCCACGAGCTCGGCCCGAACGACTCTGAGGCGCGTGATGACCTCTTGCCGAGCCTGCAATCGCCGCTGCGCCGCGGCGCGTGTGCGTTGGGCCTCTGCCTGCGCCGAACGGATGCCGCGCAACCCGTTTCCGGTCTGATACTCGAGCACCAAAAGGGCGCCGTCCTGCTGCGAGGTACGCACGCCTTCAACATCTACCCGATATTGAAGCTGCAGTTCGGGCCAGATCGCGGCGCGTTGGCGACGCTCTTCTGCCGCCTGCTGGGCGATCAGCGCCTCCGCCGCGACAAGCTGCGGATGTCGTTCAAGAATACGACGGTCGTTCGCTCCGGCCTGCTCGGCGGGCGACAGTTGACTGGCAAGAGAGGGCCACCGCACGTCACCTGGCTCCCGACTCATGAGACGGGCCAGTTCGGCCCTTTGCGTGGCACTGGCCGCGCGGCTCACCTCGCGACCTGCCTCTGCCTGACGGATTCTACTGACGGCCGTCTGCACATCGGCCTCTGGCGCGACGCCCTCCTCAGCGCGACGCCGAATGACGCCCACGAGGCGCTGCAGCGTTGCGATATGTCGGGTCCACTGCTCCTCCTGGGTTTCAGCTGACAGCAGCTCAAAATAGGCCTCCAGTACTTCTCGCCCCACTTCCAGACGGGCCATCTCGATCTCGGCGATTGCCGCCCTTTCGGCCTGCTGGGCACCGTCCACTTCAGCCCGCGTGAAACCGCCGTTCCAGAGGGGCTGAACGATGCGAACCGACGTGAATGTGTCTCCGTCTTCACTTTGGTTCGCGCCAATCGTCGCAAACGGGAAGAAGCCCGTCCGGGCCGCGTCAACATCGAATCCGCTCGCACTGGCCACACTTTGCGCTTCCAGTATGCGGGCCTCGGTCGACCAGGCTGCGCGAAGCGCCTCAGGCAAGGAATCTACGGTCAGCCCTGGATCGTCGCTCCGCGGCGCGCGCTTTGGCGCCTCAGCAGACAGTGAATGGGAGAGCGCAAGCGGGACGCTCTGAGCCTGTAAAGACCCCGCAAACCCATATCCAACCACGGCGATGCTGAGCAGCCAATTCCAAAGTCGATTGAACGGCATGATGAACATTACTCGAATAAAACCTGCATGTGAGTCTCAGGACCACCCCGCAACAAGCGGGTCACTCTGACGCACTTGAAGGCGGTCCATTGGCCACCGTCTGAATCCGCGACGCCTGGTGAGCCCAAAAGAAAAGCCCTCCCGCTATTGGGTAGCGGGAGGGCCAAGACCTGCGGCCTAAGCGAATGAACTGGACATCATCTCAGGCGCTTCTTGCTCCGATTACTGCGCCTTGGTCCGAACTTCAGCGCGACGGTTGAGCGCACGCCCAGCTTCCGTCTCGTTGGTGGCAATCGGCTTGGTGAGGCCAAAGCCCTGCGTTTCGATACGCTTGGCATCGACGCCCTTACGGATCAGGTACTGCTTCACCGCGTTGGCACGACGCTCGGAAAGCGCCACGTTGTAGCCGGGGCTACCCACGGAGTCAGTGTGACCGTCGATCTGCACCTTGAGACCACCGTACTGACCCGACAACTCGTTGATCACCTGAGAAGCGTTGTCCAAAATTTCACGCGCATAGGCATTCAGTTCGGAACGGTCAAAGGCGAAGTTCACGTTTTCAAAGGTACGGTTGGGACCCGCTGCATCAACGGGGCATCCATCTTTGTTCACAGTGACGCCGGTCGCGGTGTTGGGGCACTTGTCCAGATAATCGGGAACGCCGTCACCATCCGAGTCGCGTGGGCAACCGCGTGCATCTACCGCAACACCCTCCGGGGTGCCCGGGCAGAGGTCACGATCATCCGGAACACCGTCGCCATCGCTGTCAACCACGGTCGCGGCGGGCGCGGGTGCGGCTGCTACCTTGGAACCAAGCGGGAACAGCAGGCCCAATGACACGATGTGATCGCCGATTTCTTCGATGCCGGCCACATTGGTGTCGAAGTACCGGAACCGGTAGTCGGCCGTCCAGCCCACGTTCGCGGTCATCGGGAAATACTTCAAACCCGCGCCGACGTTACCGAATGCACGGCGCTGATCGAGCCGCTGCAGGGGGGCAAAAGCATTGTTCGCGGTGGCTTCAGAACGCATGACGCCAGCCCCGAGCAGAAGATAAGGCGCCCACGTGGGGCTCTGGCTCAGAAACAGGTTGACATCGGCGCCGACGCCGTAATCTTCCCAGTCGGCGAGGCCGCTGCTGCCGCCGTCGAAGTCATTGTAGAACCCCTGCAACTCGTAACCCAGATAGGTGTTGAGGCGCTTGCCAAAGGCGATCTTGCCCCCAAAGCCCGTGTCGGATTCGCGATCTGAATCTTCGAAAATGACATTTCCTCCGAGCGAAATGTACGGTCTCGTATCCGCTTGAGCGCCGGCAGACATCGCAACAGCAGCTAGGGCGGAGGCTGCGACTATTTTTGTGGCCTCGAACATGATTTCTGAATCTCCGACTTGATGATGATTGACGGGGTCGTCAGCAGTGCGCGATGCGCCGGAACCCCACTCCCTGATTGCAGTCTTACGAAGTTTGCCCGCGCGGCCTGAACATCACGTGAGTGACGCCCGTCCGTTCAGACCGTACCGCGAAAAAGTATCACACAGATCAGGCGCTCGCTACAGGGCAACCAACGTTAAACTTGGGCTTCACGGTGAAAAAATGCGCCATCCACTTCGACACCCAAAACAGGTCTCTTGAATGTCCAGCTATCTCTTTACCTCCGAATCTGTCTCCGAAGGCCACCCCGACAAGCTTGCCGACCAGATTTCGGACGCAATTGTCGATGCAATTCTTGCCCAGGACGCCCGCGCCCGCATCGCCAGCGAGACGCTGGTGAAGACCGGCGTCGCAATTCTGGCGGGCGAGGTCACCACCAAGGCCAACGTCGATTTCGAAGCGCTGGTGCGCAAGGTGATCTCGGATGTGGGCTATACCTCGTCGGCCATTGGCTTCGACGGTGAAACCTGCGGCGTGTTGAATCTGTTGGGAAAACAGAGCCCCGACATCGCCATGGGCGTGGACGGCTTGGCCGGCGCAGAGAAGGGTGACCTCGATATCGGCGCCGGCGACCAGGGCCTGATGTTTGGCTACGCCTGCAACGAAACCAAGGAATTGATGCCGGCCCCGGTCTACTACAGCCACCGTCTGGTGGAGCTGCAGGCCAAGGTGCGGCGCGCCAAGAATGGGCTGCCCTGGTTGCGCCCGGATGCCAAGAGTCAGGTCACGCTGCGCTACGAGAATGACGTGGCCGTAGGCGTCGATGCGGTGGTGCTGTCGACCCAGCATGACCCCGACATCAAGTTGAAAACGCTGCGTGAGGCGGTGATGGAGTCGATCATCAAGCCGGTGATTCCTGAGAAATGGATCACGAAAGACACCAAGTTTCACATCAACCCCACCGGCAACTTCGTCATCGGCGGGCCGGTTGGCGACTGCGGTCTGACCGGCCGCAAGATCATTGTTGACACCTACGGCGGTTGGGCACGCCATGGCGGCGGCGCGTTCTCGGGCAAGGATCCGTCGAAGGTGGACCGCAGCGCCGCCTACGCCGCACGCTACGTGGCCAAGAACATTGTCGCGGCCAAGCTGGCGGCGCGGTGCGAGGTGCAGTTGTCGTATGCCATTGGGGTGGCCGAGCCCACTTCGGTGATGGTGACCACCTTCGGCACGGGCAAGGTCAGCGACGCGCGTCTGGAGCAGTTGGTTCGGGCGCACTTTGACCTGCGGCCGGGCGGCATCATCAAGATGCTGGACCTGTTGCATCCGATGTATCAGGCCACTGCGGCGTACGGGCACTTCGGCCGCAAGCCGGTCGAGAAGACCCTGAATGGGCAGACCTTCACCACGTTCTCGTGGGAGAAGACCGATAAGGCCGCGGCGCTGGCCGCCGAAGCCTGATCACCCCGCAGCATTCGCAAAACCCCGGCCTGAAACGCCGGGGTTTTTTGTTGGGCCGCCTGCGGGCCGATGGCCTGCACTGAGCGCGACTTGCGCGCAGATGCGACGACGGTGGCGAAGGCGGCACGCCCGATAAACCCCGCTGTGCCCGCCCGGCTACACTTATGCGCTTCACCCTTCGCGGAGTTTTTCCATGCGTTTTACCGGCACCGATGCCTACGTCGCGACCGACGATTTGATGATGGCCGTCAATGCGGCGGTCACCCTGGAGCGGCCGCTGCTGGTCAAGGGCGAGCCCGGCACCGGGAAGACGCAGTTGGCGCGCGAGATCGCGCAGGCCATGAATGCGCCGTTCATCGACTGGGCCATCAAGTCGACCACCAAGGCGCAGCACGGCCTTTACGAGTACGACGCGGTGTCGCGCCTGCGCGATTCGCAGCTGGGGGATGCGCGGGTCAAGGACATTGGCAACTACATCATCAAGGGCAAGCTGTGGGAGGCCTTCGAGAGCGAGCAGCGGCCGGTGCTGTTGATCGACGAGATCGACAAGGCCGACATCGAGTTTCCCAATGACCTGCTGCGCGAACTCGACCAGATGGAGTTCTACGTACACGAGCTGCGGCGCACGGTGCGCGCCCAGGTGCGGCCGATCATTCTGATCACGTCGAACAATGAAAAGGAATTGCCGGACGCGTTTCTGCGCCGCTGCTTCTTCCACTACATTCGCTTTCCCGACAAGGACACGATGCAGCAGATCGTCGATGTGCACTTCCCCGACCTGAAGAAGAACCTTGTCAAGGAGGCGATGGAGGTCTTTTTTGGCCTGCGCGACCTGCCGGGCCTGAAGAAGAAGCCTTCCACCTCGGAGCTGCTCGACTGGCTGAAGCTGCTGTTGGCCGAAGATATCGACCCTGCGGTGTTGCGCGATGCCAGCAGCAAAAAGGCCCTGCCGCCACTCTACGGCGCGCTGCTGAAAAACGAGCAGGACGTGCATCTGTTCGAGCGCATCGCCTTCATGTCGCGGCGCGGTAACTGATGTAACGGTTTTTTGAGTGCGAGACGGCCTCCAAGATGTAGAAGGTCTTGGATCGGCCGGTGTGCGCTGCCCATGCGGTCAGACGGGCCTCGATGTCATTCGGCAGGCGTAGGGACGTTGCCATGAGCGCGACTCAGGTGGAATGCATGTCTCGCACTGAACGTTTTGACCCGGTCGCGCCGCAAACGACCTGATGCAGCGCTCCACGTGCGTCTGCCTCGGGCGCCGCCTGAGCGCGCCCGGCCGACGGGCCGCGATCTCAGATCATGCCGTTCACCAGCTGATCCCGCACCGGGGTCAGCTGGTCGAGCGCGAATTCGTAGCCGCGCCGGTTGACGTCGTCGAAATGTTTCCAGTCGAACATGCCGACATCGCTCACCGGCATGCGCAGATACACGTCGGCCCTGCTGGCGCGCTCGCTGGCGCCGCGCTGACCGCCCACGGTTGCGGTGCGAAACATGATGTTGAGCAGCGACGGCCGCTTGGCGTCGCCGCGCCAGCTGAACAAACCTTCCGGGTCGGGGCCCTTGATGCCGGGCGCGGTCAACTCGCCGCCGGTTGAAACGTCGGATGCGATGATCGGCCCCAGATCGAGCCCTTCCATAACGTCGGTGGGCAGGCTGTTGAGCAGCGCGCCATCGACCAGCAGGTCTTCGTTCCAGATCACCGGCGGGGCCACCCCGGGCACGGCCATGCTGGTGGCGGTCCAGAGATAGAGCGGCCCCTGCTCGTGCACCTCGAGGCGCCCTCGCGACAGGTTGCTGGAGACACAGAAATAGCGGGTCGACAGGTGCTCAATCTGCACGTCACCGAAGCAGCGGTGCAGCTCCTTGACGAACTTGCGACCGCGAATGAAGGCCACGCTGGGAAAGATGAAATCGTTGAGATGGTTGTGTTCAACGAACATGTCCCGCGCAATCTTGCGCATGGTTTCGGTGTCGTGCCCCACGGCCTTGAGCCCGGCGAAATAGGCGCCCATGCTGCTGCCGCCGACCACATCGACCGGAATGTCGAGCTCCTCAAGCGCCCGGAACAGGCCCAGATGCGCAAAGCCGCGCGCGCCGCCGCCGCCCAGCACCACGCCGATGCTGCGACGGGTCAACAGCCGGGCGATGCGTCGCGCATCCGGCAGCCGGCCGTCGGGCGCCGCGTAAAGATGACCGTTGGCCCGGGCCCGATCGCGCCAGGCCATCACGTCGGTCTCGCGACCCGGCGAATCGGACAGCATCATGATGTCGCGGGGCACCTGCACGCCCGCCGCCAGCAGCTCGGCCAACATCGGCGTGCCCGAGACGTGCGCGCCGGGGTCGACGCCGAGCAGCAGCCGATCGGCCTGACGCATGCAGCGCCGCGCCCAGGCGCCGGTCTTGGGCGGACACAGATAAATCAGATAGCGATGCGCCTGCTCCTGTTCGGCCAACCAGGTGACGACGCGCTGATGCCCGTCGGCGTCGTCGAACAGGGTGTCGTGGGCGCCCGCTCCCAGCGCGTGGTCCACCGTCTCGGGGTCGAGCAGCAGCACGCTGCCATACGGCGACAGCGCGTCAACCAGGGCCTTGGCGACGGGCGTCAGATCGAGCCCGGGCAGCAGCGGAATCAGCGCCACCGCGCGACGGCCCAGGGCGCGGGCGCGGCGCTTCTCCTTCTGCGTGCGGCGCAGGCGGCGAATGATGGTGCGGGTCAGCACCAGCAACGCCTCCGGTTCGGCGCGCAGCACCTCCAGCATGGCCTCGCGGTCGAAGCGCAGCAGAATGGAGTCGCGCAGCGCGGTGACATTGGCCACCCTCTGCTCATCGGCCAGCAGACCGATCTCGCCGATGGGTTCGCCGGGGGCGATCTCGCCCAGCATCTCGCCGACCGGACTGATCGCGGCCAGCCGCCCAGCGACCAGCACGTACATGCAGTCGGAGGCATCGCCCACTGAAATGATGCGTTCGCCGCCGCGCACGTTGATCCAGGTGCCGCGACCGACCAGGGCGTCGAGTACCGAATCGCTCAGTGATTCGAACAGGGCGCTGGTGCGCAGTGCATCAACGGCCCTCACCGCTGTGACCACCAGGCCACGGCTGCCACCAACCCCCACACCGCTGCCGCGCCCAGCAGCGCCAGCACCACCCAACGGCCGCGACGCGGCGGCGGCGGCGGCGGGGTCAGCCGGGCGTCGAGATGGGTTTCCAGCAACTTGAGGTTGCGCGTGTTGGCCTTGAAGACGACATCGCCCACATCGCCGACCACCGGCACCAGGCCGATGAAGAAATCGGCGATGGCGATGGTCACCATGCGCCCCAGCAGCGACCTGGGCGCGCCAATCAGCCATGCCTGCACAATCACGAACCCGGTCAGCAGCAGCCCGATCACGTCGCCAATCACCGGCACCAGCCCGATGATCGGCTGAATGCCAAACCGAATTTGCGTGCCGGGCACGCGAATCGCGTTGTCGAGCCAGTGGGTCAGAGACCGCACACGCGTCAGACGTGCCGAGGCTTCGCGCAATTGCTGACGCTCTTTGTCCTCAGGCGTAGGGGTTGCTTCGTTTACACTTTTCATGAACAGGTCACGCTACCTGGCTGGAATCAGTACGGGAGACGCCGCACCCGCGACGAGGGTCGAAGTGTTGCAGAGTCCCCGGAAAATGTGAGCGCGCACTGCGCGAGAACGATCATCTGTAAGGGGGTCCGTTGAGACAAATCGGCCAGTGGCTCTTTCGCCTGCTCTACAGCATGGCGTGGCTGTCGTTCCGGCCGATCAACGCGTACATCCGTTACCGCGCGGCGCCTGCGCCGCTGGTCGGCGAGATGGCCCTGGACCCCGCACGCCCGGTGGTGTACGTGCTGGCCACGCGCGACTGGACCGACCTGTTCGTGCTGGAGCGCATCTGCCGCGACATGGGCCTGCCCAGCCCCAGCCGCACCGGGCGCCATGTGCCCGACATTGACCGTACCGGCGTGCTGTACATGCCGGTGCTGCTGGAAGAACGACGCAAGGCATCGAGCCTGTCCACGCTGATCGAAACCGCCGCCGGCATGCCCGAGTTCGACGCGCAGGTGATTCCCGTGTCGATCTTCTGGGGCCGCGACCCCGGCTCCGAGACCAGTTGGTTTCGCCTGTTGTTTTCCGACAGCGTGCAGGCCGGGCGCTTGCGCAAGCTGCTGATCATGTTCGCCAACGGCCGCAACGTGCTGGCCAACTTCGGCCGCCCCATCGCGTTTCGCGAGTATTTCGATGCGGCGCCGACACCGGCGCTGGGACAGCGCAAGCTGACCCGCGCGCTGCACTTCCATTTTCTGCGCGCCCGCACGGCGGCGCTGGGGCCGTCACTGCTGCCGCGGCGCGTGGTCATCGACGACCTGTTGCAGCGGCCGGGCGTCTTGAGCGCCATCGACGACGCCACCCGCAACGGCAAACTGACGCGCAGCGCGGCCATGACCCGGGCACGCCGCTACGCCAATGAGATTGCGGCGGATTACTCGACCATCACGCTGAGGATTCTCGACAAGGTGCTGGGCGGCATCGTCTTCAAACGCGTGTTCAGGGCCATCGAGACGCAGGGCCTGTCCCGCGTGCGCGACTGGGCGCAGGACCACGAAATCATCTACATGCCCTGCCACCGCAGTCATGCCGACTATCTGCTGGTGAGCTACACCCTGTACCACGCGGGCCTGGTGCCGCCACACATCGCGGCGGGGGTGAACCTCAATTTCTGGCCGGCGGGCGCCATCCTGCGGCGCGCTGGCGCCTTCTACATGCGCCGCAGTTTCTCGGGCGATCGCATCTACAGCAGCGTGTTTCGCGCCTATGTGGACGCGCTGATCCGCCGTGGCTACCCCATCGAGTTCTTCCCCGAAGGCGGCCGCAGCCGCACCGGACGCCTGTTGCCGCCCAAGACCGGGCTGTTGTCGATGGTGGTCGAGGCCAGCCTGCGGCAGCGGGCGCGCAAGGTGGCCGTGGTGCCGGTCTACATCGGCTACGACCGGGTGTGGGAAGTGGGCAGCTACGCCAAGGAACTGCGCGGCGCGACCAAGCGCAAGGAGTCTGCCGAAGGGCTGCTGAAGGCCGGCACCATTCTGTCGCGGCAATACGGCAAGGCCTACATCAACTTCGGCGAGCCCTTCCGGCTGCAGGATGCCGCCGATGCGGCGTTGCCGGGCTGGCGCGAGATCATGACGCCCGACGGCAGCGAAAAGCCCGTCGGCTTCAACAAGTTCGTGCAGCAGCTCGGCCTCGAAAACGCGCGGCGCATCAACGCCGGCGCCGTGGCCAATGCCAACGGCCTGGCGGCGGTGGCGCTGCTGGCCGCCCCGCAACGCGCCGTGTCGCGTGATGAGTTCATCGAGCAGATTGGCCATCTCATCTGGCTGATCAAGGGCGTGCCGGTGGGGCCGGACCAGCTGGTTCCCGAGACCTCGCCCACCGCGGTGCTGGAATGGGCCGTGCCGATTGCCGGCATCGCGCAGGTCAAGCATCGCTGGGGCGACATTTACGGGGTCACCGGCAAGGCGGCGGTGGCCATGACCTACAACCGCAACAACATTCAGCACCTGCTGGCCATGCCGGGCCTGATCGCCAACCTGTTCCGCACCCGTGGCGCCATGCCCGAAGATTCGGTGCTGAGCAGCGTGCAGGCGCTGTATCCATTTCTGAGAAATGAGTTCTTCCTGCCGTGGCCGGTTGACGGCATCGATGCCATCACGCGACAGACCATCGCCGTCCTGGTGCAGCTCGGCCTGCTGTCGCGTGACCCGGAAGACGCAACCTGGCTGGTGCGCCCGTCGGTGGCCCAGCCGGCGTTCTCCACTCTGTCGATGCTGGGCCGGGTCATGGGCGAAACCCTGGAGCGCTACTGCATCACCACCCTGCTGCTGGCCACCGAGGCAAAGCGCGAACTGCCCGTGTCACGCGCAGCCATCGAGGAGCACTCGCGGCTGCTGGCCGAGCGCATGGCGCTGCTCACCGGGCGGGACGCGCCCGAGTTCTTCGATTCAACGCTGTTCCGCGGCTACCTGACCACGCTGATTTCGGTCGGGCTGCTCACTTCTGAGGGCGATGAGGGCCTGCGCATCTCGCCCGACATTCATGCCACCGCCGAACGTGCGCTCGAATTCTTGTCTGATGACGCACGGCAGACCCTGGCCCAACTGCTGTCGCGACGGCGCCCGGCAACGGCCGGCTCGGCGGCATCGGCAGAGACTGTTTAGACTGCCGCGCACCCAATCACGCGGGGTCGTCACTCCGACCCCACCCACCCTCACACCTCATCACTGAAATTTTCAAGGACGTTCCATGGTCTTCTCAGCTCGCAAACTTTCACTGCCCGCGATGGCGCTCCTGACCCTGGGGCTGGCCGCCTGCAACAAGGGCGCCGCCCCCGCCGAGTCGGTTGATCTCGAAGACGACGCGGCGCGCTTTGGTTATGCCATTGGCGTTGATCTGGGCGAGTCGCTGGCCCCGGTGCGCGATGAAATTGACATTGACGCGCTCAAGGCCGGCCTCGACGACGCCTTTGAGGGTCGCGAGCTCAAGCTCGACGACGTTGCCCGCGAAGAGATCAAGAACTCCGCCGCCGAGCGGATTCAGGCCTCCCAGGCCAAGGCCGTCGGCGAACGCGCCAAGGTCGCCAAGGAAGCCGGCGAGAAGTTTCTGGCCGAAAACGCCAAGCGCGACGGCGTGACCGAAACCGACTCTGGCCTGCAGTACGAAGTGCTGACGCCGGCCGAAGGCGACAAGCCCTCCGCCGAAGATCGCGTCACCGTGCACTACCGCGGCACGCTGATCGACGGCACCGAGTTCGACAGCTCGTACAGCCGTGGCGAACCCGTCACCTTCCCGCTGGGCAACGTCATTGCCGGCTGGACCGAGGGTGTTCAGCTGATGAGTCCCGGTGCCAAGTACAAGTTCGTCATTCCCGCATCGCTGGCCTACGGTGAGCGGGGCGCGGGCAACCGCATCGGCCCCAATGAAACCCTGGTGTTCGAAGTCGAGTTGCTCAGCATCGAAGAGGCCGAGGCCGACCAGCCCGAAGGCTGATCGCGCGCCGCTTCGCCCAAAAGGCCGACGTCATGTCGGCCTTTTTCGTTAGGGTTGGCGGCACCCACCGGACACCCCCCAAGCGCCGTGCGCCGCACCCTCTTCAGCCCCAGACAACGACCCGCGCTGCGCCTCATCGCCGTGTGCGCTGCCATGCTGGTGAGCGCCTGCCGCCAGGGGCCGGAGGCGATGATGGCCGACTACACCGCACGGGTGGCGCGCATCACCGGCCAGCCGATCGTGCTGCCCCAGGCCGCGCCGCTGCCCTACCCGCGCGCCCGGGACCGCCACCTGCCGCTGCCGGAGGTGCGCGCCCGCCTGCTCGACCTGACCGATTTCCAGCGTTGCAACCTCACCCAGCTCATCGCCGAGCGCAACAGCATCATGGGCCGGGGCTACTGGCCGGCCACCCGGCGTCTGGACTATGAGTTCCGCTTCGGGCATCGCCTGGCGCGGTGCCACGCGTGGCTGGCCGACCAGGACGCGCTGGACGCAGACGACGCGGCGCTGCTGGAGCACATTGCGCCGCTGCGTGCCGTCAAGGCCGCCACGCGGCCCTTGGCGTGGTGGGCCGCGACCTGGGCAAGCGACGAGTTCGCCCGCTACTTTTCAGCCGCGGCCGCGCTGCCCGATGCCGCGGCGCAGGCCCCAGTCAGAGCCTTTGCGACGCTGGCAGCCCCCGCACGTCAGTTCGATGATCCGCCCGATGGCGTGGCCCTCGACGACATCGAGTCGGCGTTGCAGACCCTGCGCAGCGCGCCCTATGGCGGCGGCTGGGTGCGCGCGGCGGGCCAGATGACGGCCACGCTTGAGGCGGCGGCCGAGGCGCTCGAAGCCGTGAACCTGCAACGCCTCTGTCCGCAGGCGCTGCCCAATCCGAAGGCCCGGATCTTCGAGACGGTGTTCTATCAGGTGTACGCGGGGCGCCTGCAGCCCTATCTGGCGGCCCTGCATCGCGAGGGTGCGGCGCAGCACAACGCCGTGGCGCCCCTGCTGGCGGCGGCGCCGGCAGAGGCGCCGGCCGCCTTTGAGCGCTACGCGCAACGTGCGCTGTCCACCGCGCCCGGCAGCCTCTGGGCCGACCTGGCAGACGCAAGGCAGCGCCACACCCTGGCCTGGCAGCGGCTGCTGCGCGGCTGCGGCCTGATGCCGGACGGGTCGCGGCCGGGCTAGCGTCTCGGTCCGGACAGGGTCTGGGCCTGCCGGCCACCTCCTCAGTCCAGCGTCAGATGGGCCAAGGCATCCACCGTGTCGTGCCCCTCCACCGGCCGCGGCGGCGCGCTGTGATCGGGGTGACGAATGCCGATGACCTGACCAATGCCGTAGGCCCGCGCGGCGTCGAGCACCGCCTTGGAGTCGTCCACGAACAGGGTCCGGGCCGGGTCGAACGCATGCGCCGCACGCAGGCCGCGCCAGAAGGCCAGGTGCTCTTTGGGGGCGCCAAACTCATGCGACGACACGATGCGGTCGAACCGCGGCTGCAGGCCCGTGTGTGACAGCTTCAATCGCCAGGTGTCGGGATGCGCATTGGTCACCAGCCACAGCCCGCGGCCGCTGGCGCGCACCGCGTCGAGAAACGCCACCGCGCCCGGCAGGGGCCGGATGCGCTCGCGAATTTCAGCCTTGAGCACCAGCATGTCGAGCCCGGTCACCCGGCTCCAATGGTCGGTGCAGTACCACGGCAGCGTGTGCTGGGTGGCGATGAACTCCGGCAACAGGCGGGCATCGGCCTCGTCGCGACTGATGCCGTGCAGCGCTGCATAACGCTCGAACACCAGGGTGCGCCAAAAGTAATTGTCGTAGGCGAGGTCCAGAATGGTGCCGTCCATGTCGAGCATGACCAGGTCTACCTGCGACCCGTCGACTTGGGCATCCCCTAGACTCGCGGCGTTCTTCATGCACGCATCGGAAGAGGTGGACTGTGTCATCTGAATGGGCTCAATGGTTGCCGGAAGTGATCCACATCTGCGAAGGCGCGGGTCGCCATATTCTGGACGTCTACCGGCAGGATTTCAGCGTCGAGCACAAGGGGGACGATTCGCCGCTCACCCAGGCCGACCTGCGTGCTCACCGGCACATCGCCGCCGCGCTCGCCGCCGCGTGGCCCAACATTCCCGTGCTTTCTGAAGAAGGCGCGGTGCTGCCCTTCGAGACCCGCCGTCAATGGTCACGTTACTGGCTGGTCGATCCGCTGGACGGCACGCGCGAGTTCGTCAAGCGCAACGGCGAGTTCACCGTGAATGTGGCGCTGATCGTCGATGGCGCCCCGGTGCTCGGCGTGGTGCACGCGCCGGTGCTCGCCGAGACCTACGCCGCCGCGCGTGGCGCCGGTGCCACCCGCATCCGTGAAGGCGCCAGCGCGCCGATTCAGACCCGCCCGCCACCCGCGCGGCCCACCGTGCTCGCCAGCCGCTCGCATCGCGACGCCCGCACCCAGGCCTGGCTCGACGCCCTGCCGCCGCATGAGGTGATGTCGCGCGGCAGCTCGCTCAAGTTCTGCCTCATCGCGGCCGGCGAGGCCGACCTGTATCCGCGCCTGGGGCCAACCTCCGAGTGGGACACCGCCGCCGCGCAGTGTGTGGTCGAAGAAGCCGGCGGCGCGGTGCTGTCGCTGGCCGAGCGCACGCCATTGCGCTACAACCAGAACGAATCCCTGATCAACCCGGAGTTTCTGGTCACCGGGCAACCGTGAGGCCGTGATTCGGCTGCGAGTACCCAGGTGCAGACCGGGGCTGGCTGCTGGCTACGACCCAAAGGGCCTTGGTTTCCACACGGTCAGCGCGCGTCGCGACGAACTGCTGCCACGACGGCTTTGCTTGGGTAGCCAAACCGCGGCGGCCGCGGGCCGCCGGGAGGGGTGTCGCCTGCTGGTGCCCACGCACCAGACCGACTACAACCCCGCACTCGTATCGAAAATGAGTTGACAGCCAAGACGGTATCTACGAGAGGCAACCCGTCGGCTGGTGCGTGGGCACCGGGGCGATAAAAACCCCGCGAACCCTCAACCCGCCGCGCGCTGGGCCAAGGCGGCCACTGCGGGCAGCGTCTTGCCTTCCAGAAACTCCAGGAACGCGCCGCCACCGGTGGAGATGTAGCTGATGCGGTCGGCGACTCCGAATTTGTCGATGGCGGCCAGGGTGTCGCCGCCCCCGGCCAGCGAGAAGCCATCGGATTCGGCGATGGCCAGCGCCAGGGCCTTGGTGCCCGCGGCGAAGCTGTCGTACTCGAACACGCCCACCGGGCCGTTCCAGACGATGGTGCCGCAGTTTTTCAGCAGGCCGGCCAGTGTGGCGCGGGTTCTGGGGCCGATGTCGAGAATCATCTCGTCGGCTTCCACGTCATCGACCAGGCGCACTTCGGCGTGTGCTTCGTTGCTGAACTCGGGGGCCACGACCACGTCGAGCGGCATGGGAATGTCGCCGCCGCGGGCGCGGATGGTCGCCAGAATCTCGCGCGCCGTATCGAGCATGTCGGGCTCGTAGAGGCTCTTGCCGACGGGCTTGCCGATGGCGGCCAAAAAGGTGTTGGCAATGCCGCCGCCGATGATGAGCTGGTCGGCCTTGTCGGCCAGGGTTTTCAGCAGATCGAGTTTGGTCGACACCTTCGAGCCACCGACAATCACCGCCAACGGTCGCTTGGGCGTGGCCAGCGCCTTGCCCAGCGCATCCAGCTCGGCCGACAGCAGCGGACCGGCGCAGGCCATCGGCGCCTTCAGGGCCACGCCGTGGGTGGAGCACTCGGCGCGGTGCGCGGTGCCGAAGGCATCCATCACGTAGACATCACAGAGCGCGGCCATGCGCGTGGCCAGCGCCTCGTCATCGGTTTTCTCGCCGACCAGAAAGCGGGTGTTCTCGCCCAGGGCGATCTGGCCGGGCTGCAGCGCCACGCCGTCGATCCAGTTGCTGATCAACGGCACGGTGCGACCGAGTTGTGCCGACAGCCATGCCGCCACCAGCGTCAACGAGTGCTCGGGTTCGAAGCGCCCCGCCTTGGGGCGGCCGAGGTGCGATATGACCAACACCGACGCACCGCGCTCCAGGGCCAGCTTGAGGGTCGGCAGGCTGGCGCGCAGACGGGCGTCCGAGGCGATGCGGCCGTTGGCGATCGGCACGTTCAGATCCTGACGGATCAGCAGGCGTTTACCGGCGAGGTCTAGCGATTCAAGGCGAAGAAAATTCATGGGCAATGGCACTCACGGACAAAAAATTCAGCGGGCATAAAAAAGAACCGGCATCGCTGACACGACGGCCGGTTCTCGGGTCACCTCATCACGGGTACGACTTACTTCGCGTTGGTCAGGGCCACCGCGGTGTCGAGCATGCGGTTCGAGAAACCCCATTCGTTGTCGTACCACGACGCCACCTTGACCAGACGCTTGTCGATGACTTTCGTCAGCAGGGCATCCACGGTGCTGGAGGCCGGATCGTGGTTGAAGTCACTGCTCACCATCGGCGCGTCGGTGTAGTTCAGCACGCCTTTCAGCGGGCCGTCGGCGGCGGCCTTGAGCACGCTGTTCACTTCCTCGGCCGAGGTGTCGCGCGCGGCCACGAAGGTCAGGTCCACCAGCGACACGTTGATGGTCGGCACGCGCACCGAGTAGCCGTCGAGCTTGCCTTTGAGTTCGGGCAACACCAGGCCCACGGCGGCCGCGGCGCCGGTCTTGGTGGGAATCATGTTGTTGACCGCCGAGCGCGCACGACGCAGGTCGGAGTGGTACACGTCGGTCAGCACCTGATCGTTGGTGAAAGCGTGAATGGTTGTCATCTGCCCGTGCACCACGCCAATGGCGGTCTGCAGCGGCGCCACCAGCGGCGCAAGGCCGTTGGTGGTGCACGACGCGTTGCTGACAATGCTGTCGCTGGCCACGAGGGTGTCGTGGTTCACGCCATAGACGATGGTCTTCACGTCGTTGCCGGCCGGCTGGCTGACGATCACCTTCTTGGCGCCGCCCTTGATGTGCAGGCCGGCCTTTTCGGCCGTGGCGAAGAAACCGGTGCACTCCATGACCACGTCAACCCCGAGTTCGCCCCAGGGCAGCTGGGCCGGGTCGCGGTTGGCCAGCACGCGAATCTTGTCGCCGTTGACGATCATGTAATCGCCTTCCACTTCCACGGTGCCGGGGAAGCGGCCATGCGTGGTGTCGTAGCGCGTCAGGTGGGCGTTGGTGTCAACCGGACCCAGGTCGTTGATCGCGACGATCTGCACGTCTTTGCGACCGCTTTCATAGAGCGCACGCAACACATTGCGCCCGATTCGTCCGTACCCGTTGATCCCGACCTTGATCGCCATCGCCTACCGTCCTTTTTGAGTAAATGAACTGCACAAAGCGCCAGAATTGGCGTCAATGCGTGTTGAGGGGCCCATATTTTAACTGACTCGAACCCGACTCATTCTCGACCGCCGATCCGCAGGCGCCTGTGACCTGCGGTCAGCCGTCACGCCAGAGCTGGTCCCAGTCGAACCACGGCCCCGGATCGGTCTTGCGGCCGGGCGCGATGTCGCTGTGGCCCACCACCCGCTCGCGGGTGATCTGCGGAAACGCCGATTGCAGTGCCCCCACGACCTGCCGCAGACGCCGCATCTGCGCGGTGGTGAACGGTCGGTGGTCCGAGCCCTCAAGCTCGATGCCGATCGAAAAATCATTGCAGCGGTCCCGGCCCTGCCAATGCGAGGCGCCGGCATGCCAGGCACGGGCGCTGAACGGCACGAACTGAATCAGCTCGCCGCGTCGGCGGATGAACAGGTGCGCCGACACCCGCACACCCGCCAGCGCCGCGAAGTAGGGATGCCCGGCCGGGTCCAGCCGGTTGGTGAACAACTGCATCACGGCAGGGCCGGAAAAACGCTCCGGCGGCAATGAAATGGCGTGAATCACCAGCAATGAAATGTCATCGGCCACCGGCCGCGCGTCGTGGTTGGGCGAGGCCACCTGGCGCGCGCCCAGCAACCAGTCGCCGTCGGCGCTGACCCGCACGCCGCCCGAAAACCGTGCCGTCGTTACACTCGACCGCATTGCATCTGAACGAGGAGGTCGCATGTTGCGCCAAGGGTCTGCGTTGTGGGCGGGGCTTTCATTATGGGCTGCCGTGGGCCTTGCCGGCTGCGCGCTGGTGCCGCCCACCGGCGACGACAGCCCGGTCCCCGACACGCTGCCGCCGCTGCCCGAGGTGCGCATTCCGTATCAGGAACACCAGCTCGACAACGGCCTGCGCGTGGTGCTGCACCAGGACCGCAAGGCGCCGCTGGTGGCGGTCAACGTCTGGTACCACGTGGGCAGCAAGGACGAGCGCCCAGGCCTCACCGGCTTTGCCCACCTGTTCGAGCACCTGATGTTTCGCGGCACCGAGCACTTCGACGACGATCCATTCAAGTTGCTGGAGCCCATTGGCGCCACCCGCCTCAACGGCACCACCTGGTACGACCGCACCAACTACTTCCAGAACGTGCCCACCGGGGCGCTGGACCGCGCACTGTGGATCGAGGCCGAGCGCATGGGCTTCATTTTGCCGGTGCTCACCCAAAGCAAGCTCGACGAAGAAGTGGGCGTGGTGCTCAACGAAAAGAAGCAGGGTGAAAACCAGCCCTACGGCGGCATCTGGGAGATCATCGCCAAGCGCGCCTGGCCCGAAGGCCACCCCTATTCATGGACCGCCATCGGCTCGGAAGAAGACCTGCGCGCCGCCACCCTGGACGACGTGAGCCACTGGTTCGAGACCCACTACGGCGCGGCCAACGCCACGCTGGTGATTGCCGGCGACATCGCGTTCGACGACGCACTGGCACGCGTCAAACACTATTTTGGCGACCTGCCGCCCGGCCCGCCGCGCCAGCGCGTCGAAGCCTGGGTGGCGCCGCGCGACACCGCCACCCGCCACCGCCTGCAAGACCGCGTGCCGCAAGCGCGGCAGATCATGACCTGGAACGTGCCCGGCTACTGCGAGGCCGACCACACCCTGCTGGAACTGGCCGCGCAGGTCTTCGCCAGCGGCAAGAACACCCCGCTGTACGACCGGCTGGTCTTCAAGGAACAGCGCGCCACCAGCGCCTCGGCCGGCATGCTGCCCACCGAGATTGCCTCGCAGTTCCTCATCGACGTGATGGTCGCCACCGACGCCGCCGTGCCCGACACCGAAGCGGTGGTCCGCGAAGAACTGGCGCGTTTTCTCGCCGAAGGCCCCAGCGAAACCGCACTGGAGCGCGCCCGCACGCAAATTTTTGCCGGCGCGGTGCGCGGTCTTGAACGCATCGACGGCTACAGCGGCAAGGCCAATGCACTGGCCCAGGCCGCCGTGTATTGCGGCGATCCCGGTTTTGTCGACGTGTGGCTCGAACGGGTGCGCACCGCCACCCCGGCGGCCGTGCGCGACGCCGCACGGCGCTGGCTCTCGCGCGGCGACTTCACCCTTACCGTCGAACCCTTCAAGGCCGAAGCCGAAGCCGAAGCCGAGGCTGAGACCGACGCCGAAGCCCCCGGCGCGCTCGATCGCAGCATCATTCCCGCCGTCGGCGAAGCCGATGCCCTCAGCCTGCCGAGCCTGGAGCACTTCACCCTCAGCAACGGCATTCGCGTGGCGCTGGCGCAGCGCGACGCAGCGCCGGTGGTGCAATACACCCTGCTGTTCCCCGCCGGTCATGCGGCCGATCACCTGAGCGCGCCCGGCACCGCGGCACTGGCGATGGCGTGGATGAGCGAAGGCGCCGGCACCCTCGATGCGCTGGAACTGGCGGCCGAATCCGACCGCCTCGGCGCGGCCATCAGCAGCGGCAACACCCTGGACCTGTCGTTCGTCAGCCTCAACGCCCTCAGCTCGCGGCAGGCCCCCAGCCTGGCACTGATGGCCGACGTGGTGCGGCATCCGCGCTTCAACCCCGACGACTTCGAGCGCCTGCAACGGCGCACCCTGGCCGCGCTGGCCCAGGCCGCGGCCGACCCCACCAGCATCGCCAACAACCGCTGGGCGCGCGCCCTGTTCGGGGCCGATCACCCCTACGGCATGCCCGGCAGCGGGCTGGGCACACCCGAATCGGTGCAGGCCATGACCCCGGACGCCGTCAGCGCGTTTCATCGCCGGTGGCTGCGCCCCGACCGGGCGCAAATGCTGATCGTCGGCGACACCGACCGGGCCACCGTGGAGCCCCTGCTGGAAGCCAGCTTCGGCGACTGGCAAGCCCCCCGCGAGGCACCCCCCACCCTGCCCCTGCCGCCCGTGGACGCGCCCAGCGAGCCCAAGGTCTTGATGGTGCATCAACCGGACGCACCGCAGTCGGTGCTGCTGGTGGCCGCGCTGGCCCCGCCCTTCGCCGCCCCCAATGCACGCGCGCTGGACGTGGCCAACAGCGTGCTGGGCGGCACCTTCGCCGCGCGCCTCAACCAACGCCTGCGCGTGGAAAAAAGCTGGAGCTACGGGGCCTACTCCCGCCTCAACGCCAGCCTGGGCCCGCGGGCCTGGGTGGCCAGCGCCAGCGTCCAGACCGACCGCACCGCCGACGCACTCGCCGAGTTGATGCACCTGCTCGAAGAGCCGCTGAACACCCGGCCGTTCACCGCCAAAGAAGTGGAATACGCCGCCGGCAACCTGACCCGCAGCCTGCCGGGCCGCAACGAGACCACCGGCGAGGTCGCCAGCGCGCTCATGCTGCCGCTGGTCCACGGGCTGGACGAGGGTTACTGGAACGACTACGTGCCTGCCATTCAGGCGGTGGATGCCGCTGCGGCACGCGAGGCCTTTGCGGCGCTGGGCCTGCCCGACCACGCCGTCATCGTCATCGTGGGCGATCTCACGCAGATTGAAGAACCGGTGAATGCCGTGCTTGAAAAACGGGGACTGCGATAGCCACCCCCCTCTATCTGGCCGCCGACCCGGTACAGGCCCACCTGCTCAAGGACCATCTGGCCGAGCATCACATCGAGGTGGATGTCTTCGACGCCCACGCCGTCGGCGCGCGCGGTGAACTGGCGGCCATCGTCTACCCCCGCCTCGTGCTGCGTGACCCGACGCAGCACCAACGGGCACGCGCCCTCATCGCCCGCTGGGAAGCCCGTAGCGACCAGCCCGACTGGCCCTGCCCCTGCGGCGAGCCCAACCCCGCCGCGTTCGAAACCTGCTGGGCCTGCGGCCGCGAGCGCCCCTGAGTCACCACGCCATGCACGTTGCGCTGTATCAACCCGAAATTCCGCCCAACACCGGCAACATCATCCGCCTGTGCGCCAACACCGGCGCCCGGCTGCACCTGATCCATCCACTCGGCTTCAGGACCGACGACAGGTCATTGTCACGGGCCGGGCTGGACTATCACGAGCAGGCCGTCATCACCCACCACGCCGACTGGGCCGCGTTCTGCGCCTGGCGCGCCCAACAGCCACCGCACCTGCTCTGGGCCTACACCACCAAAGCGACCCGGCGCCACGACGATGCCACCCCCGGCGCCGACGACATCCTGCTGTTCGGCCCGGAAAGCCGTGGACTGCCCGCCGACCTTCTCGACAGCCTGCCCGGCGAACAGCGCCTGCGTTTACCCATGCGGCCGGGCAGCCGCAGCCTGAATCTGTCGAACACAGTGGCCGTGGCCGTCTATCAGGCGTGGGGACGGTTGATCTAGACCTGGCACCTGACACGACCGTCAGGCACACCGGCGGCGGGCGCGTGGCGGCGAAAGCCCCAAGGGCGGGCCGTGCCCGCCACCTTCGGTGTGCGATGCGACCTGCTGTCAGAAGCAAAGCCCTCAGGCCGGCCATCAGCAATGGCGGTGAGGGCGTTGCAACCCACCCCGCCCAGGCTGGCGCTAAAGCTTGATCTCGGCCAAGGTCGCCACTTGGCGATGCCCCGGCGCTGCCTGGGTCTTGCCGTCGCGCACCACTTGGCAGGTCTGCAATCCCGCGTCACGCGCCGCGTCGAGTTCGGCGCCCACGTCTGACAAAAACAGGATCTCTTCCGGCGCACAGCCCACGGCCTCGACGATGGCGCGGTAGCTGGCCACCTCGCGCTTGCCGCCCACGCGGGTGTCGAAGTAGTCGGTGAACAATGGCGTGAGGTCGCCGTGGGCGGTGTGGCCAAAGATCAGCTTCTGCGCCGTGACCGAGCCGGAGGAGTAGACGTACAGCGCCAGGCCGTCGCCGTGCCACCGGTGCAGCGCGGCCGGGGTGTCGGGGTAGACGTGCCCCTGCAGTTCACCCTGTGCGTAGCCCTCGGCCCAGATCATCCCCTGCAAGGCTTTGAGCGGCGTGGCCTTGCGGTCTTCGTCGATCCACTGCTCCAGCACGTCGGCGGCTTCGGCCAGCGACAGGTCGCATCCCACGAGCTGCTCCACGGCGTCGAGCTGAATGTGCACCTCGTCTTGATGCGCGTTGGCGCGCAGCCAGTCACGGATGCGCGCTCGCGCGTAGGGGAACAAGGTCTCGTGGACGAAATCGATGGAGGAGGTGGTGCCTTCGATGTCGGTAAGAATCGCTTTGATCGGCTGCCCGCCCATTCAGGCCGCCGCGCCCGCGTAGGCGGGAAACCTGGTGGCGATCGCATCGCCGGTGAAATGCCCCACCCAGCCCTCGGGCTGGGTGAAGAAGCGAATCGCCTTGAACAGCGGCCGGGGCCCCATGTCGAACCAGTGCGTGGTGTGGGCCGGCAGTTCGATCAGGTCGCCTGCGGTGCATTCGGTCATGTACACCTTGCCGTTCTTGCGGATGTAGAACACGCCCGCGCCGTCAACGAAGAAGCGAATCTCGAAGTCGTGGTGCACGTGCTCGGCAAGAAATTTCTGCCGTGCCTCGCCGGCCTGCGGGTGATCGGGGTGCATGCCCATCACGTCGACGCTCTGGAAGCCGTACTTGGCGTTCAGCGCCGCCACCGAGCCTTCGTAGGCTTTCAGTACGGTCTCGCTGCTGGCATCGGGCGCCAGCTGTTCGCTGGCGGTCCAGCGCTGCAGGGGCACGCCAATGGCGGCCAGCTCGGCCTGGATGGCGTCGAAATCATCGGTGTGCAGCAGCGGGGTTTGCGGATCGGTGTCGGCAAATACGGTCAGGGTGGTCATCGGTCAAGCTCCATCAATAAGCAGTCCAGCATGAATTCCAGCGCTTCCACGGCATACCGTGCCTGCGCAACGTTTCGGCCCCAGGCGTACAGGCCGTGGCCGGCAATCAGATAGGCGGGAAAAGGGGCCTGGCGCATCCGTGCATCAACGCCGGCCGCCAGGCGGGCAATGTCCTGATCATTCTCGAACACCGGCAACACCACCGTTTCAGCCGGATCGGGCTGCCCCGGCAACACCTTCATCAGTTCGAACCCGCTGAGGCTGAGCTGCTCGAACCGCCGCGACAGCACCGTATTGGCGCGCGAATGCGTGTGCAGCACACAGCCCACCTCGGGCACCCGTGCGTAGACCTGAACATGCAACCCGGTCTCGTAGGAGGTCTTGCGGCCCGGTTCCTGCGGGCGGCCATCCAGGTCGGCCCGCAGAAACTGCGCCGGGCTCAGCTCGCCCTTGTGCCCGCCGGAGGCCGTGATCAACAGTTCATCTGCCCCGATCCGGGCCGAAAAATTGCCGCCGCTGGCCGGCACCCAGCCACGCTGGTGAAACAGGTGACCGGCCATGATCATGGCCTCGGCCGCTTCGGCGGCGCCGGGATATCGCATTGGGTCGTTCATCGCGCCGAACTGTAAGCCACGCCTGAATGCGGAACAATGACAGCCGACCTGCGGTTGACGTGCCGGCGCAATCCGGCAACGGTTCGGCCTCGTCGCATCTTCACACACGCCAAGGAGAACCCCTTATGAGCATCACCACCCGTACCGTCGACTACACCCACGGCGGCAAGACCTTCGAGGCCTTCGTGGCCGTTGACAGCGCCCTCCAAGGCCCCCGGCCGGTCGTGCTGGTGGGGCACCAGTGGGGTGGCCGGGACGCCTTTGCCGACGGCCACGCCCAGCGGCTTGCGGCGGCCGGCTACCTGGGCGTGGCCTGGGATCTCTACGGCAAAGGCGTGCGCGGCAACAGCGTTGAAGAAAACAGCGCGCTGATGACGCCGCTGATGGAAAACCGCGGCGAGCTGCTGGCCCGCATCAATGCCGCCGTGGCGCTGGCCAAGGCCCAGCCCGAGGCCGACACCGGCCGCGTGGCCGTGATCGGCTATTGCTTTGGCGGCCTGTGCGCGCTCGACCTGGCCCGCAGCGGCGCCGACGTGCGCGGCGTGGTCAGCTTTCATGGCCTGCTCAAGCCCAACGGCCTGCCGGCCAAGCCGATCAAGGCCAAGGCCCTGGTGCTGCACGGCGCCGACGACCCGATGGCGCCCATCGAAGACGTGGTTGCCTTCCGCAAGGAATTCACCGAAGGCGGCAGCGACTGGCAACTGCACCTCTACGGCCACACCCAGCACGCCTTCTCGGTGCCGGGCGCCAATATCGCGGACCTGGGCATCAAGCACAACGCCGACGCCGAACGTCGTTCGGCGGTCAGCGAGCGCGACTTTCTCAAGGAAGTCCTGGCCTGAGCCCCACGCCCAGAATCGGCATCTTCGCCAAGGCACCGATTGCGGGCTACGCCAAGACCCGGCTCAACGCCACGCTCGGCGCCGCCGGCGCGGCCGCCCTGCAGGCGGCGTTGACCCGACGCACCCTGCGCACCGCAGCCGCCAGCGGTGCGCAGGTGTGGCTGTGGTCGGCGGGCGATGCCTGTCATCCCTTCTGGGCGGCGCTGGCCCGTGAAGGCGCCCCACCGCCGGTCGCGCAGCAGGGCGACGATCTGGGCGCACGCATGGCGCACGCGCTCGCGGTCATGCACGCCGGGCAACACCCGGCCGTGGTCATCGGCACGGACTGCCCGGCGCTCACCGCAGACCACCTGCGATCGGCGGTGGCCGCGCTGGCGGAGCACGACCATGTGTTCGTGCCGGCCGAGGATGGCGGCTATGTGCTGGTCGGCACCCGCCGGCCAGACCCGGCACTGTTCAGCGCAATCGACTGGGGCACCGACCGGGTCATGGCGCAGACCCGCGCTCGGCTGCGGGCCCTGGGATGCACTGCCTGCGAGTTGCCGATGCTGTGGGATCTGGATGACGCCGCAGACTGGCATCGCGCCCGCGCCGAGGGGCTGATCGACTGAGTCTCAACCGGCGTTCAGCGCCCGCCCTCGCGCCCGGCGCCTGCCCCCGTTGCCCGGTGACCGCGCGCGGCTCAGGCGCCGCCGCCGATGCGCATTTCCAGTTGCGCCAGACGTTCGTGGGTGCCCACATCCGACCAGTAGCCGGTGAACAGCTCGGCGGTCACCTGATGGTTTTCGACGGCCTTGCGCAGGCGCTTCGCCAGCTTGAAGGCCCCCTTGGGCGCGTCCTCGAACAGCGCCGGATGCAGCACCGACACGCCGCTGAAGGTGTAGCTCGGCCCGGCATCGAACACCCGGCCGGCCACCAGCCCGAAGTCGCCCTTGAGGTTGTGCGACGGATTGGGCACCAGCACCAGGTGCGCCAGGTCCTGCCCCGGCAGGTGCATGCGCGCCAGCCGCTTCAGGTCCAGGCCCTCGATATAGACATCCCCGTTGACGACCAGAAACTCGTCCTCGCCCAGCAACGGCAGGGCGTTGGCGATGCCGCCGCCGGTTTCCAGCGCCGGCCAGCCCTCATGTGAATAGACAATTTTCAGGTTGTGGCGTCGGCCGTCGCCCAGCACCTGCTCCAATTGCGCGCCCAGCCAGCCGGTGTTGATCACCACCTCGCGGATGCCGGCGCGCTGCAACTGCCGCAGCAGGTGCGTGATCAGCGGCTTGCCGCCGGCCTCGATCAGCGGTTTGGGGGTGAGGTCGGTCATCGGCCGCAGGCGGCTGCCGCGGCCGGCCGCCAGAATCATCGCCTTCATGGCGCCAGTCCCAGTTGATCGAGCAGCGCGCCCAGTGGCGCCATCTGCGCATCGACCGCCGCGCGCGCGCGCAGGTAGGCGATGAACCTCGGGGCGTCGTCAAGATAGGCGGGTTTGCCATCGCGGTAGCGGATGCGGGCGAAAATGCCCAGCACTTTCAGGTGACGCTGCGTGCCCATGCGCTCGGCCTGCAGCACAAAGTCATGCAGCGCGGCGGCCACCGGCAAGCCGGCCGCGCGCGCCTGTCGCCAGTAGACCGCCAGACCCTGGTCGACCAGGGTCTGCGGCCAGCTCAGAAAGGCGTCCTTGAACAGCGAAATGACGTCGTAGCTGATGGGGCCGCACACCGCATCCTGAAAATCCAGAATGCCGGGGTTGGGGTCGCTGACCATCAAGTTGCGCGGCATGAAGTCGCGATGCACGAACACCCTGGGCTGCGCCAGCGCGTTGGCCAGCAGCCGCTCGCACACCGTGTCCCACAGCGCCGACTCGGCCGCCGTGAAGCGGCGCCCCAGATGCCGGCCCACAAACCAGTCGGGGAACAGTTGCAGCTCACGCGTCAGCAGCCCCGCGTCGTAGGCCGGCAGCCCGGCCGGGTCGATATGCCGCTGCGCCTGCACCAGTGCCGCGGTGGCGGTGGCAAACCAGGCCAGCGCGGCCTCTGGCGCACGGGGCATGCCCTGCAGCCAGGTGTGCGTGCCCAGGTCGCCCAGCAGCAGAAATCCCCGGTCGAGGTCCTGCCCCAGCACCGGCGGCACACTCAGCCCGGCCGCCTGTAGCCGCGCGGCCACCGCCAGAAAGGGGCCGCAGTCTTCCTGCGCGGGGGGCGCGTCCATCACGATCGCGCTGCCGCGCGCCGATTGCAGGCGAAAATAGCGGCGAAAGCTGGCATCGGCGGAGGCGGGCGCCCAGCCTGCGTCGCTCACACCCAGCGTGGAACAGGCCCATTGCCGGGCGGCCTCGGCCCTGTGATCTTGGTTGTGCGTCATTCGGCCGTCAGCATACCGTCACAGAATCCCTTGAAGTGGCGCGCCATGGGCGACACTGCGCCCCTACACTTGAGGCCTCGCCAGTCACCGCACCCCTGAACGCGGGTTCTGATCGGCGCGTCCATCACCTGCCATGTCCTGCCACGCCCTGCCGCGCCACCCCAAACCGCCCTGTTGATGCCCTTCTGCCTGCGACTTTCCGCCCTGCGCGCCGCCGTGCTCGGCCTGCTTTCGATGTCCGCCTTGGCGGTGCCTTCGGCCGGCTGGGCGGCGGGCGAATGCCGGGCGTTCACCGTGGCCGACGATGCGCCCGAGCTGCGCTACAGCGCCGACCTGAACATCACCGGCGACCTGCTGGAACTGATCGACGGCAGCGACTCCGAGGTCAGCGGCAATGTGGAACTGCGCGAAGGGGACAATGTGCTGGTAGCGCCGCGGCTGACGCTCAACGCCGAGCGCGATGGCGTGGCCATGCCCGATGGCGCGCTGTTCCGCAGCCCCGACCTGATGCTCACCAGTGAATCGGCGCGGTTCAATCTGGTGGACGAGTCCGGCACGTTTTTCGGCACCGAGTTCGCGCTGAGCCAACAGAACACCCGTGGCGGGGCCGAGGTGCTCACGCTCGACAGCACCGGGCGCGTCAAGCTCGACAGTGGGCGCTACACCTCATGCCCACCCGAGGCCGAGGCTTGGCGACTCGACGCCCGCGAGATCGACCTCGATGTGAATGAAGGCCTGGGCACCGCCCGCGGCGCCGTCATCCGCCTCGCAGATGTGCCGGTGCTGTACCTGCCGTATTTTCAGTTTCCGATCGATGACCGGCGCCGCACCGGCTTGCTGTTTCCCACCTTTGGTCAGTCGGACAACACCGGCATCGACCTGCGCTGGCCGGTCTATCTGAACCTGGCCCCGAACTACGATGCCACGGTCACGCCGCGCATCATGTCGAGCCGGGGTCTGCAGATGATCGGCGACGGCCGCTACCTTTTCAGCAACAGTCGCGGAACGCTACGCTACGAAACCCTGCCCAACGACACCGGCAATGGCGCCGCCGGGCGCTCGCGCAGTTATGTCGACGGACGACACGAAGGCTTGATCAACGACCGGCTGGCCGTCGATGCACGGTTTGCCGAGGTCAGCGACCCGCGCTATTTCGAAGACCTGGGCGGCGGGCTCGACCTGGCCGCCCTCACCCACCTCGACCGCAGCCTGCGGCTCACCTATCAGGCGCCGGGCAGTTACACGCTGACGGGTTTGATCCAGGACTACCAGACCATCGCGCTCAACCTGGCCCCGGAGGACGATCCCTTCAGGCGCCTGCCGCAGGTCCGCTTTGCCGCCCTCACCCCCAACGACTGGCGCGGCGTGCGTGCCGGGATCGACAGCGAGTACGTCTATTTCGCCCGCCGCGACGCCATCGAAGGCCAGCGCTTCGACGCCCGGCCCTACCTGCGCTACGAAGTCGATCAGCTCAGCCGCTACACGATTGCCGAGGTGGACTGGCGCTACACCGTCTACGAACTGACCGGCAACCTCGCCGGCGCGACGCCCCGACCCTCGCGCAGCCTGCCCACGGTGGGCGCCGAAACCGGCCTGCGCTTCGACCGCATCAACCACTCCGGCTCGATACAGACCCTCGAACCCCGCATGTTCTATCTGTACACGCCCTTCGAGGCGCAGTCCGACCTGCCGCTGTTCGACAGTGGCGAGCCCGACTTCGACTTCACCCAGTTGTTCGCGCGCAACCGCTACACCGGCGCCGACCGCGTGTCCGACGCCCACCACGTCGCGGTGGCCGCCACCACGCGACTGCTCGACCCCGAACGCGGCATCGTGCGCTGGAGTGCGTCCGTCGGGCAGATTTATCGTCTGCAAGCCCCGCGCGTGGCGCTGCCGGACGAACCACAGCTGCCCGACAACGGCCCCACCGATTTCATCGCCAGCACCGACTACCAGGTCAGCGCGCGGGTCTCGGCGCAGGCGGCCACCCAATGGTCGCCAGACGAAGAGCGCTTTGACCGCTCCCAGTTCAGCCTGCGCTTTCGCGAAGGGCTGCGCGAGGCGCGGCTGGCCTACCGCTACCGGTCGGACCTGCTGGAGCAGGCCGATCTGGCCTTTCAATGGCCGATCGGCGGCGGCTTCACCGCCAGCCATCTGTGGCGCTATTCGCTGGCCGAACGCCAAAGCATCGACCTGCTGGCGGGGCTGGGCTTCGAGGACTGCTGCTGGGCGATCCGTGCCGCGTATCGGCGGTTTCTGACCGGCACCGACGGTCGCTACGACAGCGGCGTCTACTTCCAGTTCGAGCTCAAGGGCCTGACCCGTCTCGGCAGCGGCTTCAACCCCTTCCAGCCGCGCGCCGACGCGCCGCCCTGAACCCCACGGATCGTTCGCCGCGCGGCGTGGTCTACCCGACGTGTTATCTTTTTCGGCTTGCTTTTTCCGCCTTACTACCAGACCCCATCGCTCATGAATCGCACCTTCAGGCGCTTGCTTCCCCTTTCAATCCTGAGTGCAACGCTGGCCGCCGCCAGCATTGCGCCGGTCAGCGCCGCGCAGCCGCTGGATCGCATTGCCGTGGCCGTCAACGACGGCGTGATCCTCGAATCCGAGATCGACAGTGCCGTACAGCAGGCCAACGAGCAGATCCGCAGCCGCGACATCACGCCGCCCGCGCCCGAAGTGCTGCGCAAGCAGGTGCTTGATCGCCTGATCCTCATCAAAGTGCAGACCCAGCGTGCGGCCGCGGCCGGCATTCGCATTGACGATCGTGAGCTCAACGAGGTCCTGACCAATCTGGCCAAGGAAAACGGCATGACCCTGTCGCAGTTCGCCGACGCGCTGCGCTCGGAGGGCACCGACTACCTGACCGTGCGTGAACAGATTCGCGACGAGATGGCGATCAACCGCATTCGCAGTCGTGAGGTCGAAGGGCGCATCAATGTGTCGGAAAGCGATGTCGACCTCTACCTCGCCCAGCAGGACGGCACGGCCAACGACGCCGAATACCGTTTGCAGCACATTCTCATCGGGCTGCGCGACGGCATCTCGCCAGAAGAACGCAGCGCCGCCCGCGCGCGCATCGAATCGATACGCACGCGCATCGTCGAGGGCGGCGAATCCTTCGAGTCCATCGCCATTGCCGAATCCGATGGCCAGCAGGCGCTTGATGGCGGTGACCTGGGCATGCGCGCCGCGGAGTCCCTGCCCGCGGCCTTTGCCACGGCCGCAGCGGCGTTGGAGGTTGGCGGCGTCAGCGAGGTCATTGAAGCCGGCGGCGGCTTCCACCTCATCAAGCTGATCGAACGCCAGGGCGGTGACCAACGGCAGAGCGTGGTCGAAACCCGCGCGCGGCACATTCTCATCAGCCCCAACACGATTCGCAGCGACGAGCAGTCGCGCACGCTGGCGCGCGAACTGCACCAGCGCATCGTGGCCGGCGAAAAGCTCTCCAAGCTCGCGGCCGAGTTTTCCGATGACCCCGGCAGCAAGAACAATGGCGGCGACCTGGGCTACAACCCGCCGGGCATGATGGTGCCGACCTTCCAGGAGCGCATGGACGCGCTTGCGCCGGGCGAGCTCAGCGAGCCGTTCAGCACCCAGTTCGGCTGGCACATCGTCGAGGTCGTGGACCGCCGCACCCGCGACGTCACCGAGCTTGCCAAGCGTGCGCGGGTGCGCAACGCCATCAAGAATCGCCGGGTGGCCGAGGAATACGACAGCTGGTCGCGGCGCCTGCGCGCCGAGGCGTTCGTCGAATACCGGATCGCGTCCGATCGCCCGCCCGAAGCCGCCGCCAAGGACGCCACCTGAAGCCGACGGCAGACGGGCCACGCCGCCACCCGCCCCGGCTGGTGGTCACGCCGGGCGAGCCTGCCGGCATCGGCCCCGATCTGGTGCTGCAATGGGCCGCCGAGGGCCATTGCTTGAACGCCGAGCTGGCCATCGTCGCCGATCCGGCCATGCTGGCCCAGCGCGCCCGGCAACTCGGTCTGGAAATCTCCTGCGTCATCGACCCGCATCTGACCTTCGCACCAATTGCAGACGGCGCATTGCGCGTGTTGCCGGTGCCGCTGGCGCGGCCGGTCAGGCCCGGAGTTCTCGACCCTGACAACAGCGCCGGCGTCATCACGGCGCTGTACACCGCGCTGCAGGCCTGCCTCGACGGGCGCGCCGACGCCCTGGTCACCGGGCCGATGCAGAAGAGCGTCATCAACGACGCCGGCATTCCCTTCAGCGGTCATACCGAGTATCTCGCCGAGCACAGCGGCGGCGATCTTCCGGTGATGCTGCTGACTGCCGGCACCCTGCGCGTGGCGCTGGTCACCACCCACCTGCCGCTGCGCGCGGTGGCCGATGCCATCACCCTGAAGCGCATCGTCGCCACGGCGCGGGTGCTGCATCACGACCTGATCCGCCACTTCGACATTGCCGCGCCGCGCATTCTGGTGTGTGGGCTCAACCCGCACGCCGGTGAATCCGGACACCTGGGGCATGAAGAGGCCGCCATCATCACCCCGGCACTGCAGCAGTTACGGGCCGAGGGCATCAACGTCAGCGGGCCGCTCCCGGCCGACACCCTGTTCACCCCGCAACATCTCGATCACGCCGATGCCGTGCTGGCCATGTACCACGACCAGGGCCTGCCCACGCTCAAGTACGCCGGCTTCGGCGAGGCGGTGAACGTCACCCTGGGCCTGCCGCTGCTGCGCACCTCGGTGGACCATGGCACGGCGCTCGACCTGGCCGGCACCGGCCGCGCCCTTGGCGGCAGCTTTGCAGCCGCCCTGCGGCTGGCGGCGCAACTGGCCGCCCGGCGGCGCGGGCCGGCATGAGCGCGCACCGCGCCAAGAAGCGCTTCGGGCAGAACTTTCTGCATGACCGCGGGGTGATCGACCGCATCGTCCGCGCCATCCGACCGCGTGAAGGCGAGCGCATCATCGAGATCGGCCCCGGCCTGGGCGCGTTGACCGTGCCGCTGCTCGACACCCTCGGCCGGCTGGAGGTGATCGAACTGGACCGCGACATCATTCCCCGACTGACCGCCCACTGCGCCGGCCACGGCGAACTCACCATCACCCAGGCCGATGCCCTGAAGGTGGACTACACCGCGCTGGCCCAAGGGCAGTCGCTGCGGCTGGTCGGCAACCTGCCCTACAACATTTCTTCGCCCTTGCTGTTTCACCTGCTCGATCACGCCGGCGCCATCACCGACATGCACTTCATGCTGCAGAAAGAGGTCGTGGACCGCATGTGCGCCTCGGCCGGCGAACCCGACTACGGCCGACTGAGCGTGACCCTTGCGGCGCGCGCTCACGCCGAATGCCTGTTCGTGGTTGGCCCCGAGGCGTTCCAGCCGGCGCCCAAGGTCGATTCAGCCATCGTCCGCCTGACGCCGCACGCGCCCGACTTCGCCATCGACGACCGCGCCCGCTTCGAGCACCTGGTCACCGCTGCCTTCAGCCAGCGCCGCAAGCAACTCCGCAACACACTGAAGCCCCTGATGAACGCCGACGACATCAGCGCCTGCGGCATCGACCCCAGCATCCGCGCCGAACAACTGGCCCCGGCCGACTTCGCGAGGTTGGCCAACGCACTGCACGCCGTGCCCTGAGGCGTCCGCAGATCGCTGTGACCGTGCTTTAACCGGCAGCCCGTCGGTTCCGAGCCTGCAATTAACCAATTCTTGCGCTCAGCGGCCGACGGAAATTGGTTGAGCCAGCGGCGCTGCGTTTTTGAGCAGCGCTGCTGTCCCGAATCGCCGACGAACGCGACGAATCCGGAATCAGAGCCCACCGACGCGGAAGTAGCCGATGATGCACTCTGGATTTCGGACGGCGATTCGAACGTGGGTTCGTTTCTTGAAGCCCGCGCCGGGATAGAGTTCGTCGCCCTCTTCGAAAACGCCGTAGACGGTGTCGCAGAGATCGAGCCTGGTCTGTTCCCGTAGCTCGTGCACGGTCTGGATCACCGCGCAGTCCAGCGACCGACGCAGGAACACACCGCTGTCCTGATGGGTGTTCTTGGGTATCGGGGCCTTGGCTGCCGCAATGGAGGCGACCAAGATGCCGTGGGCGTCTGCCAGTTCCTGCATCACGCGCAGTCCGTGAGGTTGAGACACAGCCCGGGGTGAATCAGGGCGCCCAGCACGAATGGCGATTTGATTTTGGGGCGCTTGCGCTTGCTGAGTTCTTGAGCCCTGGCCAATCCGCGTTCGGGACTGTCGACCCAGAAGTAGCTGCCCGGGCCGAGCCAGTCGTATTCGTTCTCGCTGGGCTTTAGCTTGGATGTTCCGCCGAGGACCGCTTCGCCGAGTGACTTGTCACACCCGTGTTAGGCCACACTGGGCCCGAGGGTGTGCCCTTGACCGCTTCAACGGTAATGGGTCGCCAGCTTGCCGCTCTTCGTGATGATGCCGGCCTTCACGAGAAATTTGACGGCCCGCTCGGGATCTTTCTGAATCTCGCGAGCGAGGTCACGCGCCTGCTTGGGCAGCACTTTGGCGGTTGACTGGGTCATTACGGCGCTCATGGAATGAGTCCTGACATCTGGGGTGCCATCATGCCGACCCGGGCACCGACCGGCCAGTTCGAGGTGCTCGCCAGGGTTTCAGAGGCGTGCGTGAGCGTCGCAAGATGCGACCCGCATCGAACGGACGGGGGTTCAGTTCCCCGTCCGGAATCGAATTGGGCTTTCGCCGGGAGGGAGCGCCGTACGTCCACCCCTTCAAACCAGTCATGTAACGCACTGTTGAACCACCAGGCCGAGGTTGGGGGAGGCTCATCCCCTCTTTGCACGTGGCCGTAGAAAAAGCGCCTTGCGGCCATGCCGGTGCTCGACTTGCTCAGCCTGTCGCTACGCGTCCAGGCGCATCGCGGTGGCCAGAAACACCGGCCGCACCGCGTCGTCGAGATACTGCAAGGCCACCCTCACCGGCAGCCATGCGCCGTCGGCGCTGCGATGCCGGGTGGTGTAGTGCACCACCTCGACCTGCCCTTCGCGCAAGGCGCGCAGCCAGGCCTGAAACGCGGTGCGGTCGAGCTCGGGAGCGATGCCCGGCAACGACAGGTGGGCCCAGCGCGCAGGCGGGTAGCCAAGTGCGGCCTTGGCCGCCGCGCTGACCTCGATGAACGACAGGGTCTGGGCATCGAGCACGAACGCCTGATCGACCCCCAGCTCGAACCAGCGCCGCTCCCGCTGCACCCGCCGCTGCACGTGCCCGGCTTCGCTCAGGTCGCGCACCTGCACCACCCAGCCGCGACCCTCCCCCAGCGGATGCGCCCGCAAGGTCACGGGGAACGACTGCGCGTCTTTGCGCCAGGCGCGCACCGGCGGCCGGTCGCCCTGCACCGACTCGAACGCGACCAGACTCAGCTCCGGCGTGTGCACAAAGGGCACGGGGAACAGTTTGGCGAGCGTCAGCCCGGCCCACTCGGCCCCGACATAGCCGAACAGGGCGTCGGCACGACCGTGCGCGGTGCGCACGCTGCCGTCACGGTTGACCAGCAGAATCGCCTCATCCAGATGGCCGAGCGCCTCGCGCATCACCCCGGCTTCGGCCTGCAATTCCGCCACCGCATCGAGCCGAGGGCCGGCATCGGTGAGCAGCACGATGCCGCCCTCGCGGCCGCCGCGCGTCTCGGCCAGCACCGTGAGATCAACCCGCTGGCGCTCGCCCTTGCGGCTCAGCAGGGTCAAGGGCTGCTGCAGGCGCTCGGGCAGCGGATCGGCCAGCAGGCCGTGGGCGGTGCCCAGCACCGACTCGCCACTGGCGTCCTGCAGCTTCAGCACGGACAACAGCGGGCGGGTCTGGGCATCACGCGCACGCCAGCCGGTCCAGTGCTCGGCCGGCGCGTTCATCGCCCGCACCCGGCCTTCGGGGTCGAAGCGCAGTGCCGCCACCTGCAGCGCCGCCAACAGCGCGAACGCCGAAGTTGATTCGGCCTCGGGCGCGCCCGCAGGCGCACCGGCTGCCTCGCTCTGCCCGCGCAGCCGGGCGCGCAGCACGTCCGGGTCGGGCCGCGCGGCGGGGCGACGCTGCCGCCAGGCCAGGCCGACCAGCAGCCCGCCGACCACCACCAGCAGGCTGATGCCCACGCGTCGCAGCGTCACCAATGCGGCGGCATCGACCTCGGCGCGCAGTTGTCTGAAGCGTGAAAATTCCACCGTGCCCAGCGGTTGCGCCGCATCATCTGCCATCACCGCAAGGCCGTGATCGCTGGTGACGCGATAGACCTGCCGGCGGACGCTGGCCCGCTGCACGGCCGGCACCCACCGCAAGGGCCACGATTCAAACGCGCCGCCGCTGGCCAGCACCCGCCCTGAGGCGTCGCGCACCGTCAGAAAGCTCAGGGCCAGGCGCGCATCGGTCTGCAGTGCCCTGACCTGGCGGCGCACGGCGCCCTCGTCCCTGGCCACCAGCAGCGGGCGGAACCGCGCGGCCAGTCGTGCCTCGGTGTAGGCCAGGTCCAGCCGTGCCTGGCCATGCAGGCCCATGCCCAGGGCAACCGCGCCGATTCCGGCAAGCACCAGGGCCAGAAGCAGCCCCCTCAGGGACCGCGCACGGCGCGCTGCGTCGGGCATCCGCCGGCCCTCGGTCAAGGCTGAAACAGCATGGGCCGTCGGTCCGTATGACGGACCCGGCCATGGCCACCCCGGCGCGCGTGGGCCGGCGCAGCACGTAACCGGGTCAGCCGCCTCGCCCGGTCATCACCGCTGGCCGGGCCGGTTGAAGCGCGAGGGCGACCGCGGCACTGCCTGTGCCGATGACTAACCCCCACCACCACTGCCGAAATCTTCGCGCTCAAAGGTCTCGGGAATGGGCTGGGTGTAGCTGTCGAGGTAGCGCTGATAGACACGCTCGGCCACTTCGCCGCTCATGGGTCGCGGGTCCGAGGGCGCGGCGATGCCACTCTTCTGCAGGGTCAGCCAGGCGCGCGTGTCGGTGCCGTCGGCAAGCGGCGGCGCCTTGGCGGTCTGTCGCCCCGGCGGTTGCGCGTGCGCGGCCATGCCGAGCCCCAGAACCGCCAGCAGCAGGGAAAGTCGTAGTGTCGTTGTCATGGCAAGAATCCTCAGGGACGGCGGGCAGTCGCGGGCGTGAATTGACGGGCTTGCGCTTGCAGGCGGGCAAAGCCGGCTGCATCCACATCGCTGTTGTCCGCCATGTCACGCGCCCGTTGCGTGTCACCGCTGGCCAGCAGCAGCAGAATCAGGTTGTTGCGTATGCGCGGGTCGTCGGGCGCCAGCTCCGCGGCGGTCGCGAGTTGCCGCAGCGCGGCGTCGAACTGACCGGCACGCAGGTAGGCATAGCCCAGGTCGTTGCGGAACTCGGCCGCCGTCGGGTGGAGCGCCACCGCAGACGTCAGGTGTGTCAGGGCCCGTTCTTCCTGCCGGCGGCGGGCGGCAATGAGCCCCAGACCGTGCTGCGCATGGGCCGCATAGGCACTGTCACCGAGGGTGTTGAACAGCCGTTCGGCCTCGCTCAGCTCCCCGAGCCGCCGCCGGGCATCGCCTTCGAGCCAGCGCAATTCGGTGCTGTCGCCGCTGCTCACCCGCTGCGCCTGGATATGCGCCACGGCGGCATAGAACTGATCCTGCGCGATCATGCCGCGGATCAGTTCGTTGTGCAGTTCGCTGTCGCTGGCCGTTGCGGCCTGGCCTGCCGGCGCGGCAGACCGTCGCGGCGATGGCCGGGCGGCGGCGTCGTTGAGCTTCATCACCCCGGCGCGGCCGATCGGTGCCTGGTCGATGCCCTGTTCCACACGATGCGTGGGGCTGGTGCAGGCGCTCAGGGCCGTCGCGAACAGCATCAGCAGTGCTGCCGCCCCGGCACCGGGCCGGCCCGCGGCCCTTGCCGACCGGCCGGGGATGGCAACCCTTGACCGATCAACCCGCAACATCGCCCAGCGCCTTGATGATCGACATGAACGCGGGCCCGGCCACAAAGATGAGCAGCGCAGGGAAGAAAAACAGCACCATGACCACGGTCATGCGGCCCGACAGATGGTTGACCTTTTCACGCAGGGTGAGGCTGCGCCGCTCTTCGAGCACCGCCAGGGTTTCCAGCAGCGGCTCTCGCACTTCACCGCCAAAGCGGTCCACCTGGCGCAGCACCGACAGCACCGACGACAGTTCTTCGACCTCCAGCAGATCGCTCAGGCCCTTCAGAGTCGCGTCGGTGTCGGCGCCGGCGTCGATGCTGCGCAACACAATCTCGAACTCACGCCCCAGTTCGGGCAGCACGCCGCCGCCTTCCCGCACCAGCGACGCGATCGCCTGCCGGGTGGAGAGCCCGGCCTCGAACAGCAGAATCAGCAAATGCACGAACAGCGGCACCTCGCCGCGAATCCGTGCCCGACGGCCTTCCGACAGACTGCGCAGCACCCAGCGCGGAATCAGCAGAGACAGCGCAAAGGCCACGAATCCGGCCATCAGCAGGTAGAGATACTTCTGCGGGTGGTCGGCGCCCAACAACCAGTAGGCCACCACCAGCGCGCCGGCCACCAGCGGCACCGCGCCCTGAAAGGCGTACCAGCCGATACGCGCCTGCGGGCTGCGGTAACCGGCCTGCAGCAACAGCTTGGCGCTTTCGTTTTCCGGGTCTACCCAGCCTTCGATGACCTTGCCGCTCTTGGCCACGCGTTCGACCAGACCGCCGCCGCTGGCGGCGCCATCATCGGCGTCGCCGGTGGCGGTCATGGTGGGGGCGACGCGGGCGCGCAGGCGCGTCTGCTGCCGGGCATTCTGCAGCACCATCCACAGCACCAGGCCCAGTGCGCCCACCACCACCACGGTGACGGCCGCCAGCACCCCAAAGACCCAGGCGCTCATGAGGGTTCGTCCGTGCTGCGCATCATCTTCACGATCACCGTGATGCCGGCAAGCTGCATACCGAGTGAGATCAACATCATCATCCGGCCTCCGCTGTCTTCAAGAATGGTGGTGTAGTAACCGGGGTTCTGCAGATACACGTACAGCGAAATGCCGATGGGCAGCACCGACAGCACGATGGCCGAGAACCGGGTTTCGGCCGTCAGTGCGCGGAGTTCGCGCGCCGCCATTTCCCGCGAGCGGATGGCGGTGACCAGACTGCGCAGAATGTTGCGCAGCGAGCCGCCGTATTTGCGATTGATCGAGGCCGCCATGGCCACCACCTTCAGGTCGCGCAGCTGGTGAATCTCTGCCGCTTCCATCAGCACGGCATCGGTGGGGGCACCCAGACGCACCTGCCGGCCAACGCTGACCATCAGCGGCTGCAAAGGCGCGGGCGCTTCGCGCGCGGCCAGGGCCAACGATTCCTCCAGCGTGTTGCCGGCCGCCAACACCCGCATCGTGGCCTCCAGATAGCCCGGCAACTGCTCCAGCATCATCGCGCGGCGTGAGGACGCCTTGCGCGTCAACCACGCCCAGCCCAGCACGATCACCATGCCCACAATGCCCACGGCGCCCAGCCAGCCCACCGTCAAGAACAGAACCGGAACCACCACCAGCACCGTGGGCAGCCAGACGAGCAAAACCTTCTCGGGCGCCACCTCGTAGCCCGAACGCCACAGCAGCGTGCACAGGCTACGGGTGACGGGATCCTTGATGGCGTCCTTGCGCGGGCGGTAGCGCTCACCGGCTTCCCGTTCGGCCGTTTCGCCGATGGCGCGCTGGCGCATACGCGCGCTGCGCGCCTTTTCGTTGGCCGCGGCGCGCAGGAACAGCGTCAGGGCCACGCCGGCAAGCACCAGCATCGCCGTCAGCAACAGTGCCGTCAGATTCATGATTGACCTCGCTGATCCACATGGGCTGCGCTGGCGGGGTCGAACCGGAACACACTGCACAGGTCCAGTCCGCTGTCGAGGGTGCCGCGCACCTCGGCTACCTGAGTCACGCGGCGCTCGCCACCGGGCAGGCGCGCGACCTGCACCATCAGGTGAATGGCGCTGGCCACCTGGGCACGCAGGGTCACTTCGCTGCCCGAGAAGCCGGCAAAATTGGCCAGCAGTTCCAGCCGGTTCAGCGCGTCATCGAGCGAGTTGGCGTGCAGCGTGGTCATCGAGCCGTCGTGGCCGGTGTTCATGGCCTGCAACATGTCGAGCACCTCGTCGCCGCGCACCTCACCGACGATGATGCGGTCGGGCCGCATGCGCAGCGCGTTGCGCACCAGATCGCGGGCATTCACCGCGCGCTCGCCTTCAAGGTTGGGCGGCCGGGTTTCCAGGCGCACCACGTGGCGGTGTTCCAGCCGCAACTCCGCAGCGTCTTCAATGGTGATGACCCGCTCGGTCTGCGGGATCCACTGCGACAGCAAATTCAAGAACGTGGTCTTGCCCGAGCCGGTGCCGCCCACCACGATCAGGTTGGTGCGTTGCTGCACCCGCTCGCGCAGGTAGGCCAGCATCGCCGGGGTGGCGCTGCCGTAGCGCACCAGATCGGCCTCGGTGAGTGCCTGCTTGCGAAACTTGCGGATCGACAGGCAGGGCCCGTCCAGCGCAATCGGCGGAATGATGGCGTTGACGCGCGAGCCGTCCGGCAGGCGCGCATCCACCATCGGGGTTGACTCATCCACCCGGCGGCCCAGTGGCGCGAGGATGCGCTGAATCACCCGAATCACGTGCAGGTTGTCGGCAAAGCGCACCGGCGCCACTTCCAGCACGCCATTGCGCTCCACGAACACCGTGTTGGGGCCGTTGACGACGATGTCATTCACCGTGTCGTCGTCGACCAGCGCCTGAATCGGCCCGAAGCCGGTCAGCTCGTCCTGGGCGTCGTGCACCAGCGCTTCGGACTCGCGCTGGTTCACCGCCAGGCGCTGCTCCACCACGAAGCGGCGCATCTGCTCGGCCACAAAACGTTCGGTCTTGGCCGCGTCCCACGCGTCGATGTCGAGGCTGCGCTCCTCGATCTGCTGGATCAGGTGGCGGTGAAAATTGCGCTTGATCTGCTGATACGCCTCCGACAGGCGAAAGCGTTCCAGCGTGGCGTCCGTGGCGGCGGTGGCGATGCCCATGTCAGCTCATCCACCGTTTGAGCAGGCCGCCCTGGCCCCTGGGCGCACCCATCACCGGCTCACCGCTGCGCAGCACGCGCGCCAGCTCGTTGATGTCGGCCACGAAGGGATCCTTGGGAAACAGCTTGAACATCGGATCCCCGGTGTTCATCGACTGGATGCGCGCCGCCGGATCGCCGGTCAGCGTGCCGAGCAGCGGAATCTCCAGCAGCTCGGCGAGGTGCTCGGGCTCCAGCCCCAGCCGCCTCTGATAGGCATCGACCAGCAGGCCGATGCCCGGCAGCGACACGCCCTGCGTGTGCAGGGCGCGCAGCAGATGCCTGCTCTGCCGCGAGCGCAGTATCGACTGGTCGGCCAGCCAGACCAGCCGGTCAACCTGCGGCAGAACTTCGCTCAGCACCTCGCGACCGGCGTGGCCGTCGATGCCCAGCACGATGTCACTGAACAGGCCACGCAGAATGCCGATCAGCCGGCCCAGCATTTCCGGGTCCAGCTTTGGCGCACCCAGCAGGTCTTCAGGCAACGACAGTACGTAGAGGCCCGATTTGTGCCTGACGAAGGCGGTATCGATCAGCGTCTGGTCGCAGCGATACACGTCGCCCAGCGCATCGAGCACCGTGTAACCCACCGTGAGATTGAGAAAGATGGCCGCCGCGCCCGCCGGCGAGGCGCAGTCGAACAGCAGCGTCCGCTGGCGCTCGCTGTCGCCGCGCTCCAGGCTCTGGAGCGCCAGAGCCAGATGGGCGGCGGTGAACCCGATGCCATCCAGCGGATGGCTCGACACCAGCGCGAACACCCGGCCCTGGTCTGCGGCCTTGGTGGTGGCCGCCGCCGGCGTCGATTGCGAACGCCGCAACAGCCGCGCCGCAGCCTGCGGCAGCGCCGCATCGTCGCGATGCATCACCCAGAAGTCGCGCGCGCCGGCGCGCATGGCCTGCAGCACCACATCGGGGTGCGGCTCACGGCCAACGGCCGCCACCGCCACGTCGGGCAGGCGCTCCAGCAACTGCTCCATCATCGCGCAGCGGGTTTCCACCTCGGCCACGTCCATCTCGAACAGCACCAGATCGGCCTTGGCAAGGCGGTCAAGCTGGTCGGTAAAGTCCGCCACGCTCACCACGCGCAGGGCCACGAACTCGACATCGACAATGGTGTGCTTCAGCCAGTTGGCGAAGGCCGGATCGGTGGCGACGAGGTACGCGGTGAATTTCATGGGGTCAGTTGCTGAAGCCGGTCGAGAAATCGCCGGTCTCCAGAAACAGCGTCTCCACCGCAGAAGGATTGCGGCGGCGCTCACGTTCGCCCGGCAGCTTCGGCAACTGTGCCTGACGCGCCAGCGGTCGCACCAGGTGCGGGGTCACCACCATGATCAGCTCACGCGCTTCGCGGCCCACCCGCGAGGAGCGGAAAAACGCCCCCAGAATCGGGATGTCGCCCAGAAACGGCACCTTGTCGATGTTGTCTTCGGTGCTCGAACTGATCAGGCCGCTTATGACGAAGCTCTCGCCATCGCCCAGCTCGATGGTGGTGTCGGTGCGCCGCACCCGCAGCCCCGGCGTCAGCACGCCGCCGATCTGCACCGCGTTGCTGAAGTCGAGATCACTCACCTCGGGCGCCACCTTCAGCGAAATACGGTCGCGCGACAGCACCGTGGGCGTGAGCGACAGGCGCACCCCGAACTCGCGGAACTGCACGCTGATGCTGCCCGCCGCCGAGCCGCCCTGATTCACCGGCACCGGAAATTCACCGCCGACCAGATAACTGGCGGTCTGCCCGCTGGTGGCCAGCAGTGAAGGCTCGGCCAGCACCTGCGCCAGCCCCTTGCGCTCCAGCATGCTGAGCACGCCGCCAATCCGCCGCGAGGGATCACCAATCAACAGATTGAAGGCCTCGCCCAGCGGCACGGCGGGGTTCTCGAAACTGGGCACCGTGGGCACCGAGCCGGGCGCCGAGACGCCGATCTCGGTGTTGGGCACCAGGCCGCCGCCGCCGATCTTGCCGAAGTTGAAGCCAAACTGCTGGGCGCTGCGCCGGCTCACGTCGGCAATTTTCACCTCGGTCAACACCTGGGTTTCCAGCTCGATCTGGCTTGAATCTGCCACCGGGGCCTCGGCGCCCGCCTGTGCCTGCTGCCGCGCGCGGCGATGCGCCGCCAGATTCGGCAGCCGGCCCGACAGGCCCTGCGCGGGGCGAATCACCGCATCGCGCAGTTCAGGGTCCATGGGCGCTGCGGCCGCGGCCGGGTCGCGCGGCGGCACCACGTTCACCCGGTACTGGGTGGGCTGGCCGCGGGCATCACGCCACAGCAGCAGGCTGGTCACGCCCAGCGACTTGCCGGCAATCAGCAACTGCTGCCGGTTCACCAGGTTGACATCGGCAATGGCGGGGTCGCCCACGGCAACCCGCGCCACCGCCCCCAGCTCACGGAAGAAGCGGTGCGTGCCGCGCTCGACCACCAGCACCTCGGCATTGGCCGCGTCGTCCTGCAGTGCCGCGGGCGGCGTGCCGGTGGCCTGGCTCCAGGCGGGCGCCGTCACGGCCAGCAGCAGTGCCGCAAGCAACGAGCGCGACGACTGCGACCACCGCCACGCCGTGCTGCCGCTGGCGCGCGACGCGTGGGTACGCCCCTGCGCGAACGCCGGGACCAGGGGAAAGGCGGGCTGTTGACGACGGTTCATGGGCGCACCCGGATCACTTCGTTCGCACGAATAATTTCAACGCTGGGCCGCGGCGGCGCGGCGCGCACCGCTGCGGGCGGGGGTTTGATACGGCCCAACTCTTCAAGCGAAACCACCTGGTCGGGCACCTTGGCGTCGGCCTGGGCCTGCACCGCCTCGGCGGTCATCGGCAGGCCGGCTTCGGTGGTTTCGTCACCTCCGGCCACCGCCTCGGGGCGCTGGCCGCGCAACGCCAGCCGCAGCTCACCGACGCTCATGCCCAGCATCACGCGGGTCACGTCGGCCTCGGGCACGGCCAGCACGGCGGTGCGGGTGCGGCGCCGTGCGTTCTTTTCGTCGGCCCCTTCTTCCAGGCCGTCGGGGCGGTCGACAATGCGGTCTTCATAGGCCAGCACCCGCGTCTTGGGCAGCAGGATGCGCGCCTGCGATTTCTCGACCCCGCCGCCGCTGCGCAGGTACACCAGCAAGTCGACAAAGTCGCCCGGTCGAACGAAGTCACCCACGGCGACCACGTCGTTGACCTCCATCGACAGCGCCACGTGGGCATCTGGAATGACCATGGCCAACTGGTTGGTGCGGCCAAAATACCGCTCGGTGATGGGCGCGCCGGCATCGACATCGACCAGCGGAATGCGGCCGACCACCTTGTCGAGGTCGGTGAAGTAGCGGGCCGGGGTGACCGGCATGGGCAGCAGCGCCACCGCTTCGCGGGTCACCGGCTGGTTGGCCGCCAGCGGGGCAATGGCCACCACCGCCAGCGTGGTCGGGGTCTGCTGTGAGGCCGCCCGGTCACGCTGGGCGCGCTGCGCCTCGGCCTCGGCCCGCGCCGCTTCGGCGTCGGCGGTGGTGGCGCGGTAACTCAGCGCCACCGCAATGCCCAGCAGCACGGCCAGAATGGCCAGTACCGCTGCAGCAATTTTCATCGTGTTCTGGTTCATAGCGTCCCTGACTCCTGCGCGCCCGAAGGCGCATGTGAGATGCGTGCAACAACCCCTGCGCCCGGCCATTGCGCCAACGGCAACATGCGTCACGCCAACGGCGAAGTGAAGCGCGCCAACATGGCGAGGCCGTGAACCCCGCCGACACCACCGCTGCCGGCCGCTGCCGGCCGCCGGCCTGGTCCTGCGGGGCTGCCCGGTCAGGTCAACCCCAGCCCGTCCTGATCACGCACCACCGCCACCGCAAACCCCAGCACAATCCACGGCGCCACCGGCAGTCGCAACCCCTTCCAGCCGGCCCGCACCCAGATGAGGCTGAGCAGACCAAAGGCCGCCATGGCCACCAGGGTGGCCACCAGCGCCACCGGCACCCCGAACATCAGCCCTAGTATGGCGGCGAACTTGGCATCACCCGCGCCCACGTGGCCCAGGCGGTAGCCCCACAACCAGGGCGCCATCGCCAGCGCCATGCCGCCCAGCGCACTGGGCCACGCCGCGCCAAACAGACCGGCCTGGGTGACCATGACCGCCAGAGCGGCCACCACCAGGCCGGGCAACAACACAATGTTGGGAATACGCCGGGTGCTCAGGTCGCACCACGCGACCGCAACCGCCCAGAAGAGTACGCCCAGCATCATGGTGTGGCCCGGTGTGCATGGAGGAGGTTGGCCGTCAGGGGCCAGGGTCGGTCAAGCAAACCCGCTCAACCGAACCTGACACCGCGTTGGCTCTCAACCACTGCCATCAAGGGTTAGTGGCAGCGTTAGTAACCGCAGAATTGGCAGTTTCGAAAAGATTATCAAGGCCACCACCTAGCGCAATCATCACAGTGATAATCGCCACCGCAATCAACCCAATAATCAGCCCATACTCGACCGCACTGGCACCTTCTTCATCCATCAAAAACGCTTTGATCTGTTCCAACATGACACGCTCCTTTGCAAGTGGCGCCAGGCGTCTGCCGGGCCTGTGATGATCTTCAATGGCGGCCAGGGTGAAGTCAAAGCCGTTCGTGCGGGCCAACACCACCGCTCACTGGCATATGGGCATTTTCCTACACGGGTGGGCCGCGCCTGCACCCCGCACAGGCCCCTGCCGCGGGCCGGCGCGCACGCGGGGGCACGGCGCGGCAAGATGATCGCGCCCCTCAACTTCGCCAAACCGGCCGACCCATGGATCAACCTTCTGTCACCCACGCTGGCCCGGCATCTGCCCGGTGGCGTGCCCCCGACCGCCGCTGCGCCCACCGCCTTGCGAGGGCAACCGGTCGCTGCCCGCACCGCGCCGCGCTGGGGCAGCCGTTGACGGCGCCTGGCAGGGCGTGCCCTGCGCGTGACGGACCCTTGCCCTGGCCGGCGGCCGGCCGGGCCGGGTCATGACCCGCATCTTCGCCGTGGGCGACCTGCAAGGGGAACGCCGCGCCTTCGCAGCGCTGCTGGATCAGCTTGATTTCGACCCCGGCGCCGACCGGCTGATTCTGCTGGGCGATCTGGTGAACCGCGGGCACGACTCCCTGGGCACCCTGCGCGCGGTGCGGGCCCTGGGCGCCGCCGCCACCGTGCTGCTGGGCAACCATGACCTGCACCTGCTGGCCGCCGCCCGCAGCGGCCGACTCAACCGCAAAGATTCGCTGCACGACATTCTTGACGCCCATGACCGCGAGGATTTGCTGTGCTGGTTGCGGCATCAACGGCTGGCCTATCGCGAGCCCATCACCGGCACCTTGTGCGTGCATGCTGGCGTGGCGGTGGACTGGACCGTGGACGACGCGCTGCGGCATGCCGCCGAAGTGGAGGCCGCACTGCGCAGTGACGACCCCGGAACGCTGCTCGACGCGCTGTACGGCAACGAGCCGGATGTGTGGTCAGACCAACTCGTCGGCGTGGCGCGTTGGCGTTACATCGTCAACGCCTTCACGCGGCAGCGGATGGTGTATGCCGATGGCCGTCTCGAGTTTCGCCACAAACTGGCGCCCTACCCCGCGCCCGACGGCCTGCTGCCGTGGTTCGCGCACCCGGCGCGCGCCAGCCGCGACACGCCCATCGTCTTCGGCCACTGGTCAACGCTGGGCAAAATCGACTGGCCCGAGGCCAGCGTGCGCGGGCTGGACACCGGCTGCGTGTGGGGCGGGCCGCTCACCGCCATCGAGTTGATCAGCGGCGAGGTGGTTCAAACGCCCTGCCGCGCGGGCCACTGAGTGGGGTGCGCGGCACGGTCACGGCCCGGCCGCCACCACGCGGTAAAGACGCCAGTCGGTCGCCGGGTCGTCGTCCCAGGCCACGGGGACGAGCCAGTCGGGAACATCGCCATCGCGCACGCGCGCCGCCAGGCTGGGCGCCGCCTCGGTGCCCCGCAGCGCGGGCTGAATGCGCGAGCACCCCAGCAGGTAGTCAATGCCGCGCCGCTCGACGATGGCCTTGGCGCGGGCGGCCGCAGCATCGTCGTCTGACCAGGCGCGGTACACGTCGAGAATGCCCTGAACGTTGTGGTGATACGGGCCGGCAACGCTGCGGTGGTGGGTGAGGTAGAGCAATTCTGGCGCGTCAAACACCGGCACCAGCACGGTGGCAGGCGGCAGCCGGTTCAGAGCGGGGGCAATGGCGGGCAGTGCGCACTCCGGGCGTTCAGCCGGAGCTTCGGTGCCCTGCCAGAACAACAGCCCCAGCACCAGCAGCATCTGCAGCACGGGCAGCAAGATCAGCGCCAGCCCGGCCATCTGTTCCCGCAGGGCCAGCGAGGCATCGACCACCCCGTTGACGAAGATGCGGAACTGCGTCAATCCCAGCCCCAGGGTCAGCGCCGCGACCACGGTGCCGGCGGCCCCCATGCGCAGGTGCCAAACGCCCAGCAGGCCATAGGCCAGCGCCATGAGCGCCAGCACCGCCAGCGACCCCCGTCGCGTGCGCCACGCCGCCCAACCGCCAAGGGCCGCCGCGGCCCACGGCATCATCAGATACGCCACCCATTGGTGCGGCGTCTGCGCCGACTGCAGCTCTTTGATGCTGTTCCACCACAGCACTTTCATCTCGTGCGGAATCAGGCCGGCCGGGCCGTGCAGGGCGCCGGGAACGCCCAGCAGCCAGCCTGCAGCGGCCGCCGCTGCGGCACCGGCCAGAATGCCCGTGGCGCGGTGCGGCGCAACACCCCTTGCGGCCAGCGCGTCTGCAAGCATGAGCAACACCGCCAGCAGCGCCGCAAACACCAGCCACGCCAGGCTGATGTGGTCCAGCGCCCATGCGCCGTAGCCGGGCGGCGGCGGGTCGACCCACCACCCCAGCGCCACCACCGCCAACAGGCCCGCGGCCACCGGGGTGAGGCTCGGCGTGGGCGCGGCCGACTCCAGCTTCAGCACCGCGCGTACCGCCGCGAATCCGGCGACCAGCGGCATGGTTTCGGGCGAAATCCACAGCGCCAGACCCAGCAGCCCGCCGCCAAGGGCATCTGGCCAGGCGTGACGCGCCGGCGGCAGCGGGCGCAAAAAACACGCCGCTGCCGCCGCAACCGGCACCAGCATGAAAATGTGATGGGTGATCTGGTCGAGGCGGCCATAACCCAGCAGCGGAATGCTGGTGGCCAGGGTGAGCATGGACACCAGCGCCGCCCGGTGGCTGGCATGCAGCGCCACGGCCAGGGCGACCAGCACCGACAGCAACAGCATCGACACCATGGTGACGCCCACCCCCGCCCAGAGCAGCGCGGGGCGCTGCGGCAGGCCCGCCGCGACCAGCGGGCGATGCACCTGCCACACCGTCCATGAATGGGGAAGCGACCAGTGCACCCAGTTGCCCTGGGGCGCGTTGTCGCGCGCCACAAAATGCAACCCTGTCTGCGGATCGTGATCTTCGAGCAGCACCAACTTGTAAAAACTGTCCGGGTTGGGCAGCCGCGCGTCGGCCACCGCATCCAGGCCAATGCTGAAGCCGGTGCGCACCAAGGCCACCGCCATCACCAATACGGCAGCCAGCAGAATTCTGTTTCGTGTCCAGACGACGTTCATGGCGCTGTGCGGGCAATGGGGCGTACAAGCCTAGCGGGATTCACCGCGCCGTCGCCGCCGCTAATCGGGCCCGCCGCCGCGCGTGGCGGCGGGCGCCGCCGCATCACTCAAAACGCCCCATCGCTCGTGTAATAGTGCCGCTCGTCATGCATGAACACGGGCACGCCTTTGCGCGCTTTGCGAGGGTCGGCACGCGGCGTCGCGTCTCTGCGCGCCGGGGGCTGGCGTGGCGCGGCCATGGTGGGCGCGTGCCTTGCCTTGCCTTGCCTCGCGGGCACCGGAGGCGGCCTGCTGTTCAATCACCTCACCGCGCGTCGTTAGGTCTATCGCCCGTCATGAACTCGCCCGCATCGAATACCGACATCCTGCCCGCCGTCGCGGTCATCATTCCCTGCCACAACGAGGCCGCCACCATCGGCACCGTGGTGCGCGACTTTCGCCAGGCGCTGCCCTGGGCCACGGTGTTCGTGTACGACAACAATTCGATCGACGAGACCGCCGCGCTGGCCGAGGCGGCAGGTGCGGTGGTGCGCAGCGAACCCCGTCAGGGCAAGGGCCACGTGGTGCGCCGCATGCTGGCCGACGTGGATGCCGACCATTACGTGCTGGTCGATGGGGATGCCACCTACGACGCGCAGTCGGCGCCGGGCATGCTGAACACGCTGATCAGCCGGCGGCTCGATCTGGTCAACGGTCGGCGCGTCGGGCAGCAGGTGGCCGCCTACCGGCCGGGGCACCGGTTTGGAAATCGCCTGTTCACCGTGCTGATTGCGCGCCTGTTTGGCCGCGAGCTGGACGATGTGTTGTCGGGCTACAAGGTGATGTCGCGGCGGTTCGCCAAATCGTTGCCGGTGTGCTCGGGCGGGTTCGAGATTGAAACCGAGCTGGCGGTGCACGCCCTGACGCTCAACGTGCCGATGGTGGAAATGGACACGCCCTACCGCGCACGCCCCGAGGGCAGCGCCAGCAAGCTGCGCGCGCTGCCGGATGGCTGGCGCATTCTGCGCACGATTGCCCGGCTGGTGCGCGAGGAGCGCCCGATGCTGTTCTTCTCGCTGGTGGCCGGCCTGCTCGCCACCCTGGCGTTGGCCCTGGCGCTGCCCATCGTCAGGGACTATCTCGCCACCGGCCTGGTGCCGCGCATGCCCACCGCGCTGCTGTGCACCGGCGTCATGCTGGCGGCGCTGCTGGCAGGCGGTTGCGGCGTGATTCTGCAGTCGGTCAAGCAGGGGCAGCGGGAGATCAAGCGGCTGCTTTATCTTCAGCAGGGGCGGTGATGGCACCGCCGCTGCGCCCGACAGCCGGTTCATGAGGCCCCCGATGAATGACGTTGACCGCAGGGATGTCTGGGCGCAATTGACCCGGATCAGCCTGATCACCTTGCCCGCCTTGCTGGTGTTCATGGTGTTTGATCAAGCGCCCTATCTGTTTGACACCTTCAACCGTGGTCAGGTGTTTGGGCGGGATGCGCACAATCTGTGGATTGCCGGTCGCATCCTGCTTGAAGAGCGCAGCGCGTTGGCGATCTATGACAACGACAGGTTCACCGCATTTCAAACCGCGATGGTGGGCAGCGGCGTAGGCTGGAACTCGTACTTCTATCCGCCAACCGCCTTTGCAACGGCAGCGCTGGTCGGGTCGATGCCTTACCCGATTGCACTTGCAACGTACTCGGCCGCAGGGTTACTGGCGCTGATGCTTGCCGTGGGCGCACCCGACTTCAAACGGCCGGTTCTGCTGCTCCTGCTGGTCGCCCCGATGACGGGTTTTAATCTCATCATGGGACAGAACGGCTTGATCAGTGCGGCCTTGCTGGTCGGCGGACTTCGGTTGCTGGCCCATCGCCCCGGCATGGCCGGAGTGCTGTTTGGCCTGCTCGCCTTCAAGCCCATTCTTGGCTTGCTGATTCCGCCCCTCCTGCTTCTCCGGGGACAGTGGCGCGCATTCGCATACGCGACGCTCACCGTTATTGCCACCGCTTTACTGCCGATTTTGCTGTGGGGTTCCGAAGTGTGGACGGCGTTCTTCACAGCGGCCTTGCCCCTGCAGCAAAGCGTTCTCCACCATGCGGTGGGCATCGGCATGTTGATGATTCCTTCAGCTTTCAACAGCGCACGCATCGCCGGGCTGGACACGGTCGGCAGTTACCTCGTTCACGCGCTGTTTGCCGTGGCCGCGCTGACGATTTTTCTACGTCACTTTGTACGGCGCCGCCATCTGCGATCGCTGCCACTCAGCACCACCGACATCCTCGTCTTCACGCTGGCCACGGCCCTGATGTCGCCGTATGTGCACAACTACGACTTCAGCATGATTGAGGCGGCCATCCTGCTTTGGTGTGTGAGCCTGCGGCGCCACCCCGCCACACCGGCACTCACGTTCGTGATCGCAACCGGTTGGTGCGTTGGCTTGCTGTCACTGTTCAGCAATGCCCTGCACGTTCCAATCGCGCCGCTGTGCTTGATTGCGGCGCTCTACCTTGTCGCTGGAACGAACACGGACGCGGAGGCGGGTGACGCAGCGCGCTCCAGGCCGCAGGCCCCGACGTAGGAACATTGTTCAGACGCGGTGACCTGCTTGCCGCTACCAGACATTCACCCGCCCATTGCTGGCCAGCACCGAGGTGGTGCCCAGTCCGATGGGGCCACCGTCGAGCTGGGTGATCACGCCGCCGGCCTCGCGGACGATGACGGTGAGGGCGGCAATGTCGAGGATGTTGAGGTCGGATTCGATGACTGCGTCGATGCGGCCGCTGGCGAGCAGGTGGTAGTGCAGAAAATCGGCGTAGCCGCGAATGCGGTGCAGCTTGGGGATGAGCCGGCCGAGCTTGGCCCAGTCGGGCGAGGCCGCCAGGGTTGCGAGGTTGCCGGTTGAGAGCGTGGCCTTGGCCAGGGTGTCGATGGTGCTGACATGGATGCGCTCGCCGTCGAGCCATGCGCCTTCGCCCTTGACCGCCCAGGCGGTTTCACCGCTGCCGTTCCAGCATGGCGCGCAGCTCACGCCCATGACCAGTTCGCCGCGGTGCATGAGTGCGATCTGCACCGAGAACATGGGGTAGCCGCGCACGAAGGCTTTGGTGCCGTCGATGGGGTCGATCAGCCACAGGTATTCGGCGTCGGTGTCGCCGCGCCCCAGTTCTTCGCCGTAGTGGGCGTGGTCGGGGAATGCGGCGGACAGGGTGTCGCGGATGATTTTTTCGGCCGCGATGTCGACCTCGGTAACGGGCGAGGCATCGGCCTTGAGCTGTACGTCGAACTGACCGCGATAGGCTTTGCGGATGAGGGCTGCGGCGGCATCGGCGGCGGCGCGGGCAACTTCGAGGTGTGGGGCGTAAGACATGGATCAGGAGCGCGGTGCGGAGGGCGCCGGATTATCGCAGATGCCCCTGGAGCGCCTCGGCCGCCCGGTGGCGGCGCAGGCCTGAGCATTCCACGGGCGGGCCACAGGGACTGCCCCGGCGGGGCAGTCCCTGTGGCCTTGATCGCGGCACCGCATCGGGCGGCGCGGTCACGTCACGTCACGTCACGCCGTCACCGATACCGGGTGCGGTCGGCGCTGACGGCGTGGCGCTCAATGCACCTTGCGGCTCATGCCCTTGAGGTGCTCGGCGCTTTTCTGCGGCTTGACCGGGCCGCCGCGGCCACCCCGACCCTGCGGACGCGGACCGGCGCCCGGCGGATTGGGGCGGCGCTGACCCTGACGCTGCGGCGGTCGCGCCGGGCGGTCGTCGGCTTCACCCGGCGTGCCGGGTTTGGCGTTGAGGGTGTAGCCCTCGATCACGAACACCGGAATGGTCTGGCGAATGAGTCGTTCGATCTGCTTGAGGTAGCCACGCTCGTCGTGGGCGACCAGCGAGATGGCCTCGCCCACGGCGCCGGCGCGACCGGTGCGGCCGATGCGGTGCACATAGTCTTCGGGCACGTTGGGCAGTTCGTAGTTGATGACGTGGGGCAGGTTTTCGATGTCGATGCCGCGGGCGGCAATGTCGGTGGCGACCAGCACGCGCACGCTGCCGTCCTTGAAGCCGGCCAGCGCCTTGGTGCGGGCGCCCTGGCTTTTGTTGCCGTGCAGGGCGGCGGCGGTGAGACCGTCTTTTTCAAGCCGCTCGCAGAGGCGGTTGGCGCCGTGCTTGGTGCGGGTGAAGACCAGCACCTGCTTCCAGTTGCCGCGCGACACCATGAAGCCCAGCAGCCCGGCCTTGTCGGCCTTTTCGGCAAAGATGGCGCGCTGGTCCACCAGTTGCGTGGCGGTGTTGCGCGGGGCGATGTCGATGCTGACCGGATTGGTGAGCAGCCCTTCGGCCAGACCGCGAATGTCGGGCGAGAAGGTGGCCGAGAACATCAGGTTCTGGCGCTTGGCCGGCAGTTGCTTGAGGACGCGCTTGATGTCGGGCATGAAGCCCATGTCGAGCATGCGGTCGGCCTCATCCAGCACCAGAATCTCGATTTTGGACAGGTCGAGCACGCCTTGTCCGGTGAGGTCGAGCAGGCGGCCGGGCGTGGCGATGATGATGTCCAGCCCGCGACGCACGCGGTCGATCTGCGGGTTGATGCCCACACCGCCAAAAATCACGGCGTGCTTGACGGTGACATCGCGACCGTAGGCGACCACCGACTCACCGACCTGCGCGGCCAGTTCGCGGGTGGGCACCAGCACCAGAATGCGCGGCGCCTTGCCGCCCTCGCGGGGGTTGGTGAGCAGATGTTGCAGCAGCGGCAGGGTGAAGGCAGCGGTTTTGCCGGTGCCGGTCTGGGCGGCGGCGAGCACGTCGCGGCCGGCCAGCACTTCGGGAATGGCCTTGGCCTGAATGGGCGTGGGCGTGGTGTAGCCCTCACGCTCGATGGCACGCATGAGAGCGGCATCTAGGCCGAGTTCTGAAAAAGACATGGGTAAGACTCCGGAGCCGGATCAACGGCGCTTGAGGGCCGTGCAAAGAATGAAAGGCGGGGGACCGACTTGGTGCGGACGCCTGCACGGTGGGGCGTCTACGACGGGTCTCGCTGGGAAGATCACGACGCAACACCGAAATCTTGTGTGATCAGGCTCGCGTCAACCGAAAACGCTGCGTCAGGGCATCAGGGCAGGTTCGGGCGGCGGCAGTATAGAGCAATCCCGGCGCCGTTCCGCGTGACGCGCAAAATTTTGGGCCATTCGCAGCAAAATGTTGAACGGAAGTGCCGATCGACCCCTTCGTGCACGCAACGGAAGTCGCCTTCGCGGTTGATGCCTGAACCGGCATGGCTGTCACCGTGGCGATGATGTCCAGCGCTTCATTGAGGATGTGGGGCGGTGCTTTGCGACCCCTCCAAGAAGGCGCCATCGACATCGCTCAGGATCCTCCGCAAGCCACTGCGCGCAGGGTTCTGCCCACCGAAGGCAGCGTTGCCAGCCTGCCAACCGCCCCCACCTGGGTCGCGCCGGTCGGATGCCCGGCACGCGAGCGCAGGTCATCGTGGGTACACCCTGCAGGGTGTCGTATGGTGTGCAGGGTCAGCGCGTCGATATTTTGCGGGTGTTCCATGGCCAACGACGATGGCCGTCGCAACGGTAACGACCGCCCGTGATTCGATGCGCTGTCGCCCCGATGACCCCCCTTCCGCAAGGAGCGCACCATGTTTCGTTTAGATCGTATTGCCCTGTTGAGCGCAGCGGCCCTGTTTGCCGCCTGTTCCGCCGAGACGCCGTCCACCCCGGGCGCTGAGCCTGCGGCCGACACCGAACAGGCCGCCGCATCGCCTACGCCCACGTCCGCGCCTGCGCCGACCCAACAGCCCGCCGCATCACCTGCCCCTGTCGCCGACACGCCGCCGCCCCCCGTGAGCGCGCCAGACGGCGCCGAGGTGTACTTCGTGTCGCCCGCCGACGGTGACGAGGTTGAAGGCGAGGTGAAGGTCGTGTTCGGCCTGCGCAACATGGAGGTGGTGCCCGCAGGTGATATGACGAAAAACGCCGGGCATCACCACCTGCTGATCGACGCGCCCGAGGTGGCGATGGACGCGCCGTTGCCGTCCACCGAGCAGATCGTCCATTTTGGCGCTGGCCAGACCGAAACCACGCTCACGCTGGCGCCCGGCGAACACACGCTGCAACTGCTGCTGGGCGATGGCCTGCATCGGCCGCACAATCCGCCGGTCATGTCTGAGAAAATCACCATCACGGTGAAATAGCGCGGCGCCCGGTCAACCGCGACGCGTCGGCCTCACCCGCAGGCCGGCGCGTCGTTTTGCGTGTGCGGCCCAACAACGTAAAAACATCACAAGATCAACACACAGGAGTGAAGAAGATGAAGGTGAAATCAAGCGTGGCAGTGGTCAGCGGCGGCGCATCGGGTCTGGGTGAGGCCACCGTGCGCCACCTGCACGCCGGTGGCGCGTCGGTGGTGATTGCCGATCGCGACACGGCGCGCGGCGAAGCTCTGGCCAAGGAACTGGGCGAGCGCGCCCGTTTTGCACAGTGCGACGTGTGCAACGAGGCCGAGGCACAGGCGGCGGTGGCACTCGCGGTCAGCGCCTTTGGCGGCCTCAATGTGCTGGTCAACTGCGCGGGCGTGGGCACCCCCGCCAAGATGCTGGGCAAGGACGGCCCGCTGGGGCTGGACGTGTTCAACCGCATCATCCAGATCAACCTGGTGGGCAGCTTCAACATGATGCGGCTGGCCGCGGCGCAGATGGCCACCCAGGCGCCCGACGACGGCGGCGAACGCGGCGTGATGATCAACACCGCCTCGGTGGCGGCGTTCGATGGTCAGATCGGCCAGCCGGCCTATGCGGCCTCCAAAGCCGGTGTTGTGGGCATGACCCTGCCGATTGCCCGCGAACTGGCCCGCAGCGGCATTCGCGTGCTGACCATTGCGCCAGGGCTGTTCGAAACCCCGATGATGGCCTCGCTGCCGGAAGAAGCACGCCGCTCGCTGGGGGCGTCGGTGCCCTTCCCTTCGCGCCTTGGCAAGCCGTCGGAGTACGCGCTGCTGGTGGAGTCGATGGTCATCAACCCGATGTTCAACGGCGAAACCGTGCGGCTCGATGGTGCGCTGCGCATGGCGCCAAAATGACGCCTGGCGGGCATACCGCACTGCAACATTGATGCCCAGGTGCCAAAATGCCCCTTCATTCGCAACGATTGAAGGGGTTTTTCATGTCGTTTCCGGTCGCAGAGTACCTGGCAATTGCCCGGCCATTTCTGATCAACGTGCTGGCCGCGCTGGCCATTTTCATCATCGGCAAATGGGCGGTCGGCATCGCCCTGAACCTGCTCAAAAAGGCCATGACGCGCGGCCGCATGGACGAGACGCTGGTCAGCTTTCTGAGCAACGTCATCTATGGCCTCGCCATGGCCGTGGTGATTATCTCGGCGCTGGGCCAGGTGGGGGTCAGCACAACCTCGGCAGCGGCCATTCTGGGCGGTGCGGCGCTGGCCATTGGTCTGTCGCTGCAGGGTCAGCTGTCAAGCCTGGCCGCGGGGGTGATTCTGATCATCTTTCGCCCCTTCAAGAAGGGTGATTTCGTGAAGATCGGCGGCGAGATGGGGGTGGTCGATGAGATCAAGATCATCCACACCGTGCTGAAATCACTCGACAACCAGTTCGTGATCGTGCCGAACAACAATGTGACCACCAATGTGATCACCAACTTCTCGGCATTGCCGACACGCCGGGTCGACCTGACCATTGGCATCGGCTACGGCTCGGACCTGCTCAAGGCCAAGCGCGTGCTGCAGGAACTGGTCGACAGCGAGCCACGGCGCCTGGAAGAACCGGCCAGCTCGATCGTGGTGACCAACCTGGGCGACAACTCGGTCGACTTCGCGGTGCGCTTCTGGGTCAACAGCGGCGACTGGTGGTCGACGCGCTGCGAGACCATCGAGCGGATCAAACTGCGCTTTGACGCCGAAGACATCGAAATCCCCTTCCCGCAGCGCACGGTGCACCACGTGGGCTTGCCGGCCGCCAACGACAAACTGCCGAACCCGGTCGCCAAGTAAGGCTCTCGCGTCACCGTTGTGACCAGCCGCAGCCGGGTCCGGGCTGCGGCTTTTTTATGGCACTTTGCAATTGGTGGCTGGATGGGCGCTGCAGCCGGCGCAGCACCCGCACCCGGTGATGGGCCGCAAAGGTCCGCAGCGCCGGCCCATCCCACGTGCGGCCGCATGCCCCGTCCGGTCACTATGTGAACCACAGTTGACACACCTTCACCTGATCAATACAGTTGACACAGGGTCGAGCTGGTCAAGAGCGCGACGTTTGATCGCTGGCTCGATGGGCTTCGGGACCGCCGGGCCAAGGCACGGATCGAGGTGCGGCTGCGGCGCTTGAGCCTCGGCAATCCCGGCGACGTGAAGTCCGTTGGCGACGGCATCTTGGAGCTGCGGATCGACCACGGCCCCGGTTACCGGGTGTATTTCATGCGGCGCGGTGTTCTGCTGGTGGTGTTGTTGTGCGGTGGCGACAAATCCAGCCAGCAGAAGGACATCGCACAGGCCAAGTTGATCGCCGAGCACTTCGAGGACTAAGTGATGCCCAAGGAAACCTTCAGCCGCTATGACAAGGCGGACTACCTCAAGACCGAGGAAGACATCGCGCTCTACCTCGAAGCCGTGATGGAAGAAGCGAGCGACGACCCCGCGCTCATCACTCATGCGCTGGGCGACATCGCCCGCGCCCGCAACATGAGCCAGTTGGCCCGCGACACCGGCATGACCCGAGAGGGGCTTTACAAGGCCCTCTCGGGCGATGGCAACCCCACGTTCGCCACGGTGCTGAAGGTGGCCAAGGCGCTGGGCTTGCAGCTGCAGTTCAAAGCCGCGTCGGCGCGCTAACAGGCGGGTGCAAATCTCGCCTCCTCCCCTGACGTTCTCATCCGCCCCGGATTGTTCGACGCGGGCCCGACGCCGTGCGAACTGAACTCGCGGTCTTGATCCCGCCAAGGGCCTCCATCAGACGCTTGGATTTTTTCACCCACCTGCGCTGGCCTTTTGGGGCACCCCTGTCGCGACGGCTTTCCGACGCGCCCTAAAGTTTTTCGACACGGCGCCGATAGCAGGATGATCCCCCTGCGCGGAAACCGTCATGAAAGTCACCCCTCTCCCGAATATCGCAGCGCCGCGCGCGCCGCTGCCCACGGCGCCGCCCAGCGGCCAGGACCCTGCGCCGCCCGTCGCCCGAGCCGCGGGCCTGTCGCTTTCGGATGCCGCCCGCGCGCCCGGCGCCTTGCCACAAAGCCCGCTGCAACAGGCGTCACGGCTCAGCGAACTGCGCACGGCGATCACCGAGGGCCATTACCAGGTCGACCCGACATTGATCGCGGAACGGCTCTTGCAGTGGCAGTTGTGACCGCCCGCATTCGGGCCATTTCGGGAGCCGCCCATGTCAACCGACGCCCTGGCGCACACCCTCACGCAGCTTCAGCACGCATTGACCCACGCGCCCGACCAGGTTGACGCGGCCAACCGGGCGCTGCGCGCGCAGCTTGACCGGCTGCGCCAGCGCCCGACCTCGCTCACCGCCGACCAGCTTGGGCAAGCCCGCGGCCAGTTGCAGACACTGGCCGAACTGGCACGCCTGCGCCTGCACGCCGCACGCCGGTTGCAGGGTGCGTTGCGCGCCGAGGTGCCCACCGCGTATGGCAGACACGGCCAGCTGCGATGAAGGCGGACACGCCCCTGGACAGCACCCGCCTGCTGATCAGCGGCCTGGCAAAACAGCGCGCGCGGCTGCTGCTGACGGTGCCGGGTCTGGACCGGCAATCGGCCGTCATTCCGCCTGAATTGATGGGCGACGAGGGCTACGCCTTCGTCACCCTGTTGACCCCGCAGGAGCCCACCCTGTGGCTGCCGCCCGACACCGAGGTGCAGGCCGAGGGCCGCCTGCACGGCGCCCGCGTGCACATCACCAGCGCGCTGCGGCAATTGACGCGCGGCCGCGATGAATGGCGCCTCGACGTCCATTGGCCCACGCAGGTCCAGCACGTGCAGCGGCGCCAGGCGTTTCGCGCCGATGTGCCCGCCGAACATGGCATGGCCCAGGCCCGTTTGCGCCAGGGCGACGCCGAGCCGGTCCCGGCCACGGTGCGCGACATCAGCCTCACCGGCGTGGGCCTGCAACCGCCGCGCCACTGGACGCCCGACAACGATCAGCCGCTCAGCTGCGAGTGGAGCGTCAAAAACGCGAAGGTGACGCTGCCGCTGGAGGTGCGCCATGTCAGCAGCAGCGCCCAGGGCACGCATCTGGGTGCGCGCTTTCTGCAGCCGGCCGCCAGCGCCTTGCAACTGCTGCGGCAGTGGGTGCTGGAGCTGGAGCGTTATGGCTTGCGCCGGCGGCAGGCCGACATGGCCTGAACCCTCAACCGCTGAGCAGGGCCTCGATGTTTTCGAGGTCACGATGGTTCTCCAGCAGCGCCACCAGGGTGCGCCCGACCGCCAGCCCGGAGCCATTGAGGGTGTGCAGCAGCTCGGGCTTGCCCAGCGCATTGCGAAACCGCGCCTGCATGCGCCGCGCCTGATAGCTCTCGAAGTTGGAACAGGAACTGATCTCGCGATACCGCCGCTGCGACGGCAGCCACACTTCGATGTCGTAGGTCTTGGCGCTGCCGGCGCCCATGTCGCCGGTGCACAGCACCACGGTGCGATACGGCAGTTGCAGGCGCTGCAAAATCACTTCGGCGTGGCCGGTGAGCGCCTCCAGCGCGGCGGTGGATTCGTCCGGCCGCACCGCCTGCACCAGTTCGACCTTTTCGAACTGGTGCTGGCGAATCATGCCGCGCGTGTCGCGCCCGGCGCTGCCGGCCTCTGAGCGGAAACACGGGGTGTGGCAGACCCATTTTCGCGGCAGGTCGGCGGCGTCGAGAATCTCGCCCCGCAGCAGGTTGGTGACCGGCACTTCGGCGGTGGGAATCAGGTACCAGCCCTCGTCGCCTTCGAGCTTGAACAGGTCGGCCTCGAACTTGGGCAGCTGGCCGGTGCCGCGCAGCGAATCGCGGTTGACGATGTACGGCACGTACAGCTCTTCGTAGCCATGCTCGGTGGTGTGGATGTTGAGCATGAACTGCACCAGCTTGCGGTGGATGCGCGCCAACTGCCCCTTGAGCACGGTGAAGCGCGCGCCGGTCAGCTTGGCCCCGGCGGCAAAGTCCATGAGGCCCGCCGCTTCGCCCAGCGTGACGTGGTCGGGCGCGTCGGCCTGGTCGACGACGGTGCCCCAGCGGCGCACCTCGACGTTGTCGGCTTCAGAGGCACCATTGGGCACATCGGCCTGCGGGATGTTGGGCAGCGCGGCGGTGAACTCGTCGAACTCGGCCTGCACCTGGTCCAGCGCGGCCTCGGCGGTCTGCAGGCGGCTTTTCAGCTGCTCCATTTCGGCCATCACCGGGGCGATGTCGCCGCCCTGCTTCTTGACCAGACCGATGTCTTTGGAGCGACGGTTGCGCTCGGCCTGAAGCTGCTCGGTTTCGGTCTGCAGGGCCTTGCGGCGGGTTTCGAGCGCGGTGACGGCGTCGGTGTCGAGCGCGTAGCCGCGCCGGGCAAGGCCCGCTGCGACGGCCGGCAGGTCAGCGCGCAGTTGCTTGGGGTCGAGCATGAATCAGGCTTCCGAAACGATTGAGGCCGCGAATTATACGGATGCCTTGAGTCCCGCCAGCCACAGGCCCGCTGCACAGGCGATCACCGCCGCGCCGACATTGAGCAGCACGTTGAGCAGCGCCAGCAGCGGCTGCTCGCGCAGCAGTTGCACGGTTTCGAGCGAGAACGCCGAGAAGGTGGTGAAGCCGCCCAGCAGGCCGACCATCAGGCCGGCGCGCAGCGCTTCGGGCCAGTCGCGCGCGGCAACCGCCAGCAGGCCAATCAACAGGCCGCCCAGGGCGTTCACCAGCAGGGTCCACCACGGAAATCCCGCCGCCGCGCCAAACACCAGCTTCACCGCGTAACGGGCCAGCGAGCCCAGGGCGCCCCCGGCCGCCACCGCCAGCCAGGCCGTCATGAGGGCGTGCGCCGGGCGCGCAGGCGCGCCAGTTTTTCGCCGATCTTGATCTCCAGCCCCCGATCCACCGGCGCGTAAAAGCGCTGCGGCGCCATGCCCTCGGGCCAGTAACCCTGCCCCAGCGCGACGCCGCCTTCGTGGTCGGGATCATATTGATAGCCGTCGCCGTAGCCGAGCGTCTTCATCAGGCCGGTGGGCGCATTGCGCAGGTGCAGGGGCACTTCGCGCGAGCCGTCGCGCTGAATCAGCCCGCGCGCGGTCTTGAACGCCACGTAGGCGGCGTTGCTCTTTGGCGCCACGGCCAGGTACAGCACCGCCTCGGCAATGGCCAGCTCGCCCTCGGGCGCGCCCAGCCGGTCGAAGGTGTCCCAGGCGCTGAGGCACAGGGGCAGCGCACGCGGGTCGGCAAGGCCAATGTCTTCGCTGGCCATGCGCGTCACCCGGCGCAGCAGATAGGCCGGGTCGCAGCCGCCGTCGAGCATGCGCAGCAACCAGTACAGGGCGGCATCCGGGTCGGAGCCGCGCACCGCCTTGTGCAGGGCCGAGATCTGGTCGTAGAACTGCTCGCCGCCCTTGTCGAAGCGGCGCAGCCCACGGCCCAGCAAGCGCGCCAGGCCGTCGTCGTCCAGGGTCACTCCGGCCGCAACGCCGGCCGCCACGGTTTCGAGCAGGATCAGGGCGCGGCGGGCGTCACCGTCGGCGGCGCGGGCGATGTGGTCAAGAATCTCGGGCGGCACAAAATCGGCAGGCTTGCCGAGGCCGCGCGCGCCGTCGGTCAGCGCGCGGTTCAGCAGCGGCCGCAGGTCGTCGGCGGTGAGCGGGTTCAGCACCATCACCCGCAGCCGCGAGAGCAAGGCGCTGTTGAGCTCGAACGACGGGTTCTCGGTGGTGGCGCCCACCAGGATCAGGGCGCCGGATTCGACATGCGGCAGCAGCGCATCCTGCTGTGCCTTGTTGAAGCGGTGAATCTCGTCAACGAAGAGCAGGGTGCGGCGCGGCTGCGCGGCCAGCGCGCGCTCGACGGCGGCGCGGATGTCCTTGACGCCGGCCAGAACGGCCGACAGGGTTTCGAACACCGCGTCGGTGCCCTGTGCCAGCAGCCGCGCAAGGGTGGTCTTGCCCACGCCGGGCGGCCCCCAGAACACCAGCGAGGGCAGGTGCCCCGCCTCCAGCACGGCGCGCAGCGGGGCGTCTGCCGCCAGCAGGTGCGGCTGGCCGATCACCTCGTCGAGATGACGCGGCCGCATGCGCTCGGCCAGCGGTTGCAGATGTGAGGTTGCCGCCATGAGGCGAAAGTGTGCCTGCTTTGCGGGCGTGCGGCGCGCGCTGTCGCCTCAGTTCTCGCCGATCACCGTGTGGCCGCGCGGCGGGGTGAATTCGAAGCGGTCGCGGGCGAAGCGCGGGTTGATCTTGATGTCGTCAAAGCGCACATCGGTGGTGCCGCCCAGCGGATCGCTGAAGGTCAGCAGCACCGGCACGCTGCCGCGCAGCCAGACGTCGATGCGGTCGAATTCACTGTCGGCGGTCTGCGGGGTCAGGCGCCAGCCCTGCGCGCCCTTTGGGCTTTCGTCGGTGGGCGGCAGGGCGAGCACATCGAAGCCTTTGCCCAGGCTGTCGCCGCTGGCGAGCAGCGAGGCGGGCGTGCCGGCCAGCGCGGCCTCGGCCGGGCGGCGGGTGACCTGCTTGAGGTCGGGGTCGTGCACCCAGACGGTTTGGCCGTTGGCAACAATGGTCTGCACGTAAGGCGACGTGTAAGCCCAATAGAACTTGCCGGGACGCGCCAGCGCCAGCGTCCCCGCGCCCTCGGAGAGCACGGTGCCGTCGTGGTCGCGCTGGGTCTGGGTGAACTGGCCTTCGAATGCCTTCAGCCCCTGCCAGCGGGCGTCCAGCTCGTCCACCGGCGCAGCCACGACCAGCGCAGAAAAGACGACGCCCAACAACAGCGCGAAAGGTCGAAGCACAGACATGGCGAATCTCATTGAAATGCGGCGGGCAGCGTGGGGCGGGTGCGCTGAATGCGCCCTGATGCCGCGCTAATCCTGCCCGCCGGGAACCAGGATGTCGCGGTTGCCGCCGGGGCCGGAGGGGCCGACCACGCCGGATGCCTCCATCTGCTCGACGATGCGCGCGGCGCGGTTGTAGCCAATTTTGAGCCGGCGCTGCATCCACGACACGCTGGCCTTGCGGGTTTCCAGCACAACGGCGACGGCCTGGTCGTACATGGGGTCCGACTCGGCGTCGTCGATGCCACCTTCGGCCGGGCCACTCGGCTCTTCGGCGCAGATGTCGTCGATATGCGGCGGTTTGTTGGGAATCTGCTTGAGGTAGGCGACGACCTTGTGCACTTCGTGGTCATCGACAAACGCCCCGTGCACGCGGTCCAGCCGTGACGCGCCGATGGGCCGGAACAGCCCGTCGCCATTGCCCAGCAGGGTGTCGGCGCCCAGCTCGTCAAGAATGGTGCGGGAGTCGATCCGCGACGCCACCTGGAAGGCCATGCGCGACGGAATGTTGGCCTTGATCAGCCCGGTGATCACGTCCACGCTGGGGCGCTGCGTGGCGACGATGAGGTGAATGCCGGCCGCGCGCGCCTTCTGGGCGATGCGGGCGATCAGCTCTTCGACCTTCTTGCCGACGACCATCATCATGTCGGCCAGCTCGTCGATGATGATGACGATGTGCGGCATCGGCTCCACGGCATCGGCGGTGGCCGCGCCTTCGCGGAACAGATCGCCCTCGGCGGGCTTGAACAGCGGGTCCATCACCGGTTCGCCGGCGGCCAGTGCCTCTTCGAGCTTGCGGTTCATGCCGGCCAGGTTGCGCACGCCCAGCGCCGACATCAGCCGGTAGCGGCGCTCCATTTCGGCCACGCACCAGCGTAGGGCGTTGGCGGCGTCCTTCATGTCGGTGACCACCGGCGTGAGCAGGTGCGGAATGCCGTCGTAGATCGACAGTTCCAGCATTTTCGGGTCGATGAAGATGAAGCGCAGTTGCTCGTGCGTGGCGCGGTACAGCAGCGACAGAATCATGGTGTTGATCGCCACCGACTTGCCCGATCCGGTGGTGCCGGCCACCAGCAGGTGCGGCATCTTGGCGAGGTCGAACACCACCGGCTCGCCGCCAATGTCCTTGCCCATGGCGATGGCCAGGGTGGCGACACTGCTGCGGAACTTGGCCGAGTCGATGATCTCGCGCAGGAACACCATCTCGCGCTGCTGGTTGGGAATTTCAAGCCCGATCACCGGCTTGCCCTCGACCACTTCGAGCACGCGCACGCTGGCCACCGACAGTGAGCGCGCTAGGTCGCGTGACAGGTTGGTGATCTGCGAACCCTTCACGCCCGCGGCGGGCTGAATCTCGAAGCGGGTGATGACCGGACCGGGCGTGGCGTCGACCACGTCGACCTTGACCCCGAAGCTGGCCAGATGGCGTTCGACGTCACGCGCCAGCTGTTCAAGCTCGTCCGGCGTGTAGCGCTTGCCGGAGACCCGCGGACGATCAAGCAGGGTGATCGGCGGCAGCGGATCACCCTCGTAAGGCGGCACGTCGTCCAGCGCATGGGCCTTGGCCACCGGTTTGGCGACGACCGCTTTGGCGACGCTGGGGGCGGCGACGCTGACCGGCGGCGGCGCCTCATCGCGTTCAGAGGTCAATTCGAAGGCCTCGGGCGGCGGCACCTCGGCGCTGTCGGGCGACAGGGTCGGCGCGACACGCATGCCCTTCTTCTGCAGGGTGCTGCGTGGCGCGGTGCCGGCGGTGGGGGAGGCCGCGGGGGCGGACGGCGCGGGCGTGACCGGCACATCGATGGTCTTGAAGGCGGGCGGCGCGACACGCTCGGGCGCCGCCACCGACATCACCCCACGGCGCAGCAGCGGCCCCAGGCGCAGCAGCACGCCGCCAATCTGGTCCATCACCCGCAGCCACGAAAAAGTGAAGACCAGCGGCGCCGAGGCAATGGCCAACACCAGAAGCACCAGGCTGGCACCGACGCCGCCCAGACCGCCCTTGAGCCAACTGGACAAGGCGAGCCCGGCAATGCCGCCGGCGCCTTGCGGGGCCACGCTGGGCGCGGCATCGACGTGTACGGCGAACAGCGCGGACAAGGCCGCCGCCATCACCACGCCACTGAACCAGCGCACCGGCAAGGGCAGAACATGCTCGGCAGGGGGTTCGTCACGCCGGCCGCCGCGCAGGATGCGCATGCCCGCCCATAGCAAGGCCCAGGGCAGTCCGTAGGCGGTCAGGCCCAGCACCGACAGCAACACGTCGGCCAGCCAGGCGCCCGCCGGGCCGATCAGGTTGTGCACGTCGCCGCCGGCACCCGAAGACATCCAGCCCGGATCATCGGGATGAAAGCTGATGAGCAGCATCAGCAGCACCACGGCAACGCCGGCGCAGGCCAGCATCGCGGCTTCGCGCGGCAGTCTGACCAGCCACGGGCTGACCCCGCCGGGCGTTGCCGCCTCGGGTGCCGAGGCACCCTGCCCGCGCAACTGCAGCCACCATTGTTTGGGTTCCGCCAACGTCCGCCTGCCTTGGTACGTAAAGTGCTTGAGCCGTCTCTGAACGTCGCGAGACGATCGCAAGTCCATCCCGGAGAGGCCCACGAAGTTTATCAGTCCAGCTGTCGGCTCCCCTGCGCCGGTCGCGCCCGGCAACTTGAAACTTTGCTGGAACCCTGCATATTGAACCTGTCCATCTCGGACGCTGACAGGACCCTTCCCATGAGCACAGAAGTGAAGCACTTCCTCATCACCCCAGAAGACGGCATTCGTGAATTCAGCGCCGAACAGGCCGCGATGGTCGCGGCCGGCACCCGTCCGCTGCCTGAACTGGCCGATCGCATGGTGAGATACCTGCAGATCACGCTCGATGACAGCGAGATCGGCGAAATCAAGGTACAGACCTCCGGCGCCTTCGTGGCCTTTGATGCCGACGGCCGGGTCACCGAGGCCCACCCACCGAAAGATGCCGAGTCGATCACCGGCTTTGAGCACGACGCCATCGTCCAGTGGTCGCTGCGCGACGTGCCGACCGTGGCCCCCACCTTTCACTGAACCCCGCTGCATTTGCCCCCCACTGACCCATTTGAACGCTGACACGCCTGCACGGCCCGCCCTGGCGGCGGGCCGCTTTCGCCACGCCGACCAGATCGCGACGATCGACGCGGCGGCATGGGACGGGCTGTTTGGCGGCGGCTACCCGTTCACATCCCATCGATTTCTCAAGGCGCTGGAAACCAGCGGCAGCGTGTCACCGCAGCTCGGTTGGCGCCCTTGTCATCTGTTGCTGGAAGCCGCCGATGGCCGGCTGCTGGCCGCCTGTCCGCTATACCTGAAAGCGCATTCCTACGGTGAATTCGTCTTCGACTTCGCCTGGGCGCGTGCGGCGGAGCAACTGGGTCAGTCTTACTACCCAAGGCTGGTCAACGCCATTCCCTTCACGCCCAGCACCGGCCCGCGATGGGCGGCGATCGACGCCGAGGCCGAGGCCCTGCTGCTGCAGCGCCTGGGCGAACTGGCGGCCGAGCGCGGGTACTCGTCGACCCATGTGCTGTTCGTTGACGCGTCGGGCGCGGGCGCGGCCCAGCAGGCGGGCGCCAGCCTGCGGCATGACATCCAGTACCAGTGGTTCAACGACGATTACCTGCATTTCGATGATTTTCTGGCGCGTTTGTCGTCAGACAAGCGCAAGAAGATTCGCCGCGAGCGCCGCAAGCTGGTGGAGTGCGGCATCACCTACCAGCGCGAAGCGGCGCACACGCTGAGCGCCGGCGCGCTGGACGAGGTGTTTGCCCTTTACGCCTCGACGTATGCGCTGCGCGGCCAGCCGCCCTATCTGAATCGCGCGTTTTTCGACGATTACCTGCGTGAGGGTCCGAGCCCCATGTGGGTCCTCAGCGGCCGTGCGGCCGGCCAGGAAGATCAGCGCGAGATGATGGCGCTGTTTTTCGAGGGCGATGACACGCTCTACGGCCGGCATTGGGGCGCCCGCCGCGAGTTGGACGGCGCCCACTTCGAGACCTGCTATTACCAGGGCATCGATTGGTGCATCGAGCGCGGCTTGCGCCGCTTCGACGCCGGCACCCAGGGCGATCACAAGCGCTCGCGCGGCTTCGACCCGGTACGCACCACGTCGGCGCACTGGTTGGTCGAGCCCCGCCTGCGGGCCGCCGTGGATGATTTTCTGGCGCGCGAGCGTGCGGCGGTGACCGATCACGCCGCGTGGCTGCGCCGGGCGCACAGCGCCTACCGGCAGCCCGCAGCGGCGGGGGGCGCCGATGGATAAGCCCATCCGCCACGGCAACTGGGTCTGGACCTGCGTCCGCGTCCGGCCACTGCAAGAAAGCGCCAATGGATAACCCCATCCGCCTTCATTGGCTGGACCCGCACAACCCGGAGCAGCCTTTTCCGCCGGTGCACCTGGCCCTGCGCGAACCCAATGGCCTGCTCGCCATTGGCGGTGACCTGCACCCCACCCGCCTGTTGCGCGCCTACGCCTACGGCGCCTTCCCCTGGTACAACCCCGACGAGCCGATTCTGTGGTGGTGCCCCGATCCGCGGGCGGTGCTGCCGCCGGGCGCGCTGCACATCAGCCGCTCGTTGCGCCGCACGCTGCGCAGCGGGCATTTCCGGGTCACGGTCGACACCTGCTTCGAGGCGGTGACCGCCGGCTGCGCCGCACCTCGGGCGCTGCATCGCGGCACCTGGCTGGGCGACGCCATGCGGGATGCCTACACCGAGCTGCACCGGCAGGGCCACGCGCACAGCGTGGAAGTGTGGGACCGTGACGCGCTGGTCGGCGGGCTCTACGGCGTGGCGATTGGCCGCATGTTTTATGGTGAGTCCATGTTTTCGCGCCAGACCGATGCCTCCAAGGTTGCGCTGGTCGCCCTGTGTGAGCGGCTGGCGGCCCACGACTTCGCCTTGATCGATTGCCAGGTGGCCTCGGAGCACCTGACCCGGCTTGGCGCGGTGGAGTGGTCGCGCGATCGATTCATCGCTCTGGCGCGCCCGGCCGCAGCGGCGCCGGCGCCGGTCGGGGTGTGGGCATGAACCCGATGCGGCCACCCGAACGCTTCAGCCTGTTTCTGAGCCCCGAGCATCGCTGTGGTTATCTGCCCGACCGCAACGCGCGCAACGCCTACATCGACCCGGCGATCTCGATGAGCGCCACCCGTTACAGCTGGTTGCTGGAACAGGGCTTTCGCCGCAGTGGCGGCCACGTGTACCGGCCGTACTGCCAGCACTGCCAGTTGTGCATACCGGCGCGCATTCCCGTCTCGTCGTTCCGGCCCAATCGCTCACAGCGCCGGTGCCAGAAGCAGAACAGCGACCTGACCCTGCGCATCGAATCGCGGCTGCAGGACCGTCATTTCGAGCTGTACCGCCACTACCTGCGCGACCGCCACGAAGACGGCGGCATGGAGCCGGACAACCGCGAAGCCTTCGACACCTTTTTGCAGTGCGCCTGGCTGGAAGTGCAGATCTGGGAGTACTGGCAGGGCGATACCTTGCTCGCGTTTTCGGTGATCGACCGGCTGCCGGCCTCCCTGTCGGCGGTGTACACCTGCTACCGGCCCGACCAGACCCAACGCGGCCTCGGCAACCACGCCGTGCTGCAGGCCCTCGAATATGCCCGCAGCGCCGAGCTGCCGCATGTGTACCTGGGCTACTGGGTGCCCGGCAGCCGCAAGATGGACTACAAGCGCCAGTACCAGCCGCTGGAAGTGTTCTCGGGCGGCCTCTGGCGCGTGTTTGATCCGGCGCATACGCGCATCTGAAGGTCCCCGCGGCGCAGCCTTTGCCCAGCGGTCACGCAGGCACCACAACAAAAACGGCGACCCGAAGGTCGCCGTTTTTCGTACCGCACTGCGAGGGCTTACTGCACGCTGCCCGGGAGGGTCCAGTCGGCCCACCATGCTTCATTGGCGGCCGTACCCGGCGCGACGGCGCCGATGTAGTTGGTCGCATCGAACTGGAAGCTGGAACCGTTGGCCACCGCGGTGACCGTGGGTGCGGCGCCAAGCTGACCGACGGCTTCAGCA
>PAKU01000029.1 GCA_002706265.1 Polycyclovorans sp.
CGAACGGCTGCCGGCGTCGGCCGTCACCTTCGTAGCGCGCATGAAACGCCCTGAGGTTCAGCGCTTCCACGGTGTCGGATACGAAGTACGCCAAGTGCGCCTCCGGCAGCCACTCCTTGAGCGAGGCGGGAAGCAACAGAAGCTGGTCAGGGGCGTACGGGCGGTAGGTCGTCGGCATGACCTATCGTAGCGTCAGTGCTTTCTACCGCCCAGGCTCCTAGCACAGCTTCCGCCGCTTGAGAAGGGTCGTCTTGATGCGGACGCAAAACGGCCCTGATCGAAAACCCCTCGCTTCTTGAGACTGCCTCCATCCGGTCGCGCTGTGTGGCCGGGCGCTTTCAACCGATGGAGGTTCACACCATGCGTCCCGCTCCCTTGCGGCCTGCCGCCACTGTCTCGACCGCTGCCTCGCAGCCTCAACGCTATCTCACCAACGACGAAGCCGCCGAGTACCTGCGCCTGTCGCCGCGCACGCTGGAAAAGCAGCGCGTGATCGGCGGCGGCCCTCGCTTTCGCAAGTTCGGCCGGCGCGTCATGTACGCCGTGGCTGACCTCGATGCCTGGGCCGACGCGCGCAGCTTCGAGGCCACGTCCGACCCCGAATACGCCGAACGCCACGCCGGCGATTACCGCGATGGCCGCTGATCGTCGGCGCGCGGGTGGCCCTCGTCGTGTCCGACCTGGAGCGGAAGCAACGCGAACAGCTCGACCTGTTCCGCGCGCTGCCGGGCGACATGGCGCCACGCGACGCACAAGACCTGATGGCCTATCCGTTCTTCTCGCTGGCGAAATCGCGGCGCACCGCGCCGATCGACTTCCGCTCCGGTGGCGTCACCGTGCGCGTGGAAGGCACGCAGGAGCACGGCATCGCCACCATCTGGGATGCCGACATCCTCATCTGGGCCGCCAGCCAGATCGTCGAAGCGCGCGACACGGGCATTCGCCCGTCGCGCAGGATGCAGGCCACGCCCTACGAGATCCTGCGCTTCATCGGCCGCGGCACCTCGCTGCGCGACTATCAGCGCCTCAAGGCCGCGCTGGATCGCCTGCAATCGACCACGATTGCCACGTCGATCCGCGAGACCACGGGCCGGCGCCTGCACCGCTTCTCGTGGATCAACGAGTGGAAGGAGCGCGCGGACGCCCAGGGCGTGCCGCTCGGCCTCGAACTCATCCTGCCGGACTGGTTCTTCGCCGGCGTGCTGGACGAGGCCCTGGTGCTCACCATCGACCCGGCGTACTTCAAGCTCACCGGCGGCATCGAGCGCTGGCTGTACCGCCTGGTGCGCAAGCACGGCGGCCACCAGCGCGACGGCTGGCAGTTCGACTTCCGCTACCTGCACCGCAAGTCGGGCAGCCTGGCCAAGCCCCACGACTTCGCCTGCGACCTGCGCGCGCTGGTCGCGCGGCAGTCGCTGCCGGGCTACGCGCTGTCCATCGTGCGCTGGCCCGGCGAGCCGGAAATTCTCGCGTTCCGTCCCGTGCCGTCCACGGCACGTTGATAACTGCGGGACAAGTTGTGAATGCGCTCGTGCTATCGGGCGTGCCGAGGCTCGTGCTATCAGGCGTGTCCCTATCGTGCTATCAGGCGTGCGAAATCGCCGCAAGCCCAATAACGGCGCGGGTTTCGGCGCTCTCTAACGTATCTAACCTTGAATATCTAACTTATAAGATAAACACCTTGGCGCGGTGGATAACCGCTCAAGGGCAACAGCAACAGCGTTTTCCAAGCTGTTCATCGGGCCACCTTCCGCAACGGAGGACGGCACCATGATCGTCGCCTTGCTAAATCAGAAAGGCGGTGTCGGCAAGACCACGCTCGCCACCCACATCGCCGGCGAACTCGCGCTGCGCGGTCAACAGGTCATCCTGCTGGATGCCGACCCGCAAGGCTCATCACTGGACTGGACGCAGCGGCGCAGCCAGCAGGGCCTGCCGCGCTTGTTCAGCGCCGTCGGTCTCGCACGCGAAACGCTGCACCAGGAAGCGCCGGAGCTCGCACGGCGCTGCGATCACATCGTCATCGACGGCCCGCCACGCATCGCCGCACTCGCGCGCTCCGCGCTGCTGGCGGCCGACCGCGTGCTAGTGCCGGTGCAGCCGAGTCCTTACGACCTGTGGGCGTCTGCCGAAATGGTGGCGCTGATCCGCGAAGCGCAAGTGTTCCGGCCGGCGCTGCGCGCGGCCTTCGTCATCAACCGGCGTGTCGTGCGCACCGTGATCGGACGCGAAGCGCGTGGCGCGCTCGCCGAACAGCCGCTGCCCGCACTGCACGCTGAAATTCGCCAGCGCATCGTCTTTGCCGACAGCGTGGCCGCTGGGCGGCTCGCACGCGAAACCGCGCCCGACAGCACGGCGGCACGCGAGATCGCCGCACTGGCCGACGAACTGCTGCGGTGGTCGCCATGAGCAGCGCACGCGGCAAGCGCATCGCCATCGGTGCGCGTCCGCCAGCGAATCCCGAGGCCGAAGCCTGGATTCGCCAGGGCGACGCCAACGGCGTGCAGAAAGGCGACCTCTACACCGCACGCCTCACGCTCGACATCACGCCGGCCATGCGCGCACGCATCAAGGTCTCGGCCTTCACGCAGGGCGTGACGGTGGCCGAGTTGTTGCGCGCGCTGCTGGAACGAGAGTTCCCGGAGAAAACGCCATGACCCTTGCCACGCAGACGGCCACGGTCGCGCCGTCACCGCAGCCGCTCGCCGCGCTCGACAGCCGCGTGCCGCTCACGCGCGTGTCGCTCGCCTACCTCGCGCAGCGCATCAACCTCTATTTGCGCTTCGGCCATCCGGCGCGCACCGCGCAGCTCGACCGCTGGCGGCGCTGCGCGATGTTCCTGCCAGTCGCGATCTTTTGTCGTATCCGCTGGGAATCCAACGACTACGGCACCGTGCGCTGGCAGCTCATGGTGTTGCAAGCCTGCACGCCATTCGACGCTATGCAGAGCATTCCTGGTGTGCGTCCCGGCGCACGCCTGCTGCTGCACGCCGAAGGCGAACGGAAAGTGCGCGCGGTGCTCGCGCAGATCGACACCATCGAGGCTCTGAACCTCGACCCTGCCGACGTATCGCCCGCGTACTGGCGCACGCTGGGCAACCGCCTGGCCGCGCGCCTGCCGTTGCCGGACTACACCCGTGAACGGCACGCCGCCTTCCTGGCCGGGAGGAACCTGCAATGACCACCGCGACCGCAACCCTTCCTCGCGCGCGTATCGTCCTGGCTGCACTCACTGCCTGCGGCCTCGCTGCGCTGGCCTGGGCAGCCTTCGTGCAACCGTCGGCGCGCATCGTCTACAACCCGTCCGACAGCGTGCCGGTCGGCTGGTATCGCATCGACTCTGCCGACTCGCTGCCCCGTCCGTTGTCCGTGGGCAGCATCGTGCTGACCACCTTGCCGGCAGACGCCGCCGCGCTGGCCGCGCAGCGCGGCTACCTGCCGTCGCACATTCCGCTGCTCAAACGTGTCGGCGCGGTCGCGCCACAACACGTCTGCATCGTCAATGGCATCGTGCGCATCGACGGCGTGCCGGTGGCCGCCGTGCTGCGCGCCGACCGCTGGGGCCGGTCGCTGCCATCCTGGCCGCAGTGCGGGCCGCTCGCCCAAGGCGAACTATTTCTGCTCAGCGCCACCAATCCGGCATCGTTCGACAGCCGTTACTTCGGTCCGGTCAGCGCATCCGCCGTGATCGGCGTGGCGCGACCGATCTGTCTGGAGACACGCCCATGACCTTGCACAACCGCCTGTCGTCCGACAGGCAGCCTTCGCGTTCATGCCGGTGCGGCGCGCGTACATTCGCACCGCGCTTCGCCCGGCATTCCCCCGTGCAGACAGCTTGCCCCGAGCGCGCCATGCCGCAGGCATGGGTGGCGCTCGCCGGCGGTCGAGCTGCGCCTTGCGCAGCGCCGCCGGGGCATCGCACCCCCGTGCCGTCAGGCCGGGGGAAGATGCAGGGCAAGATTGAAGGGTGCGGCACCACGGTGCCCACAAAGCCAGTCTGCACGTGGGGTTGGCGCGGCACGCGCCTTATCACGGCACCGTGCCGTGAACAGTGCCAATGCCGCATGGCCATTGACGAAACCGCGTGCATCGCGCCCTCTGGCTCGCTGGACTGCGCCGGAGCCGCCGCATGAACCGGCACAGCAATGACGCCGCCGACCGCTTCCGCCTGCGTCCCGGCGCGCCGAAGAATCGCGGCGATGCCTTCGTCTCCAAGGTGCTGCGCCAGGCCAGCAAGGCGGCCAATGCGACCGGCGGCAAGCGCGGCAAAGCGCCCGGCTCGCGGCTGGGGCGCGGCCACGTCGCCGCGCGCTTCACCGGCCAGTCGCTCTCCGCGAACGCACGCCGCGCCACCGTCAAGGTGCGGCTGGTGTATCTCAAGCAGGCCGGCGCGCGTTCGACCATCACGCACCTGCGCTACATCGAACGCGAAGGCGTCGGCCGCGACGGCGAGCCGGGGCAGGCATACAGCGCAACAACCGACGACGCAGACCTGACCGCCTTCGAGGAACGCGGCCGCGGCGACCGGCACCAGTTCCGCTTCATCGTCTCACCGGAAGACGCTGCCGAACTAGACGATCTGCGGCGCTACACCCGCGACCTGATGACGCGCATGGAAGCCGACCTGGGCACGCGGCTGGAGTGGGTGGCGGTCGATCACTGGAACACCGACAATCCGCATACGCACGTCGTCTTGCGCGGCAAGGACAACACCGGCAAAGACCTCATCATCTCGCAGGACTACATCACGCGCGGCATGCGCGAGCGCGCCGCCGAAGTCGCCACCGAATGGCTGGGGCCGCGCACCGAGCTGGAGATCCAGCGCGCCATGCAGCGCGAAGTCGATCAGGCGCGGTGGACCGGGCTGGATCGCAGCTTGCAGCGCGAGGCCGTGGACGGCCTGGTGCATGTCGAGCGCTTCAACGAACCCCGGCTGCAACGCCAGCGCTTGCTGCTGGTGGGCCGCCTGCAACGCTTGCAGCGCATGGGACTGGCGAGTGAGCCGCAGCCCGGCGTGTGGGCGGTCCATGCCGAGGCGGAACAAACGCTGCGCGCGATGGGCGAGCGTGGCGACATCATCCGCACGATGCAGCGGGCAATGGGCGGCACGCAGCGCGAGCTGGCGGTGTTCGAGCCGGGCGAGAACGCCCGCCCGATCATCGGCCGCGTCGCCGCCAAGGGCCTCGCCGATGAGCTGTACGACAAGGGCTACCTGGTGCTCGACGGCATCGACGGCAAAGCCCACTACGTCGCGTTGCCGGCCAAGACGGAACTGGAGCAGTACCCGGCCGGCGCGGTGGTGGAAGTCAAGGGTTCGGCCGGCGTGCGCGCGGCGGACAGGACCATCGCCGCGCTGGCCACCGATGGTCTGTACCGCACCGATCATCACGTGACCGTTGCCAAGGCGCAGGCCGTGCCCGGCCGCGACCCCGCCGATGTGGTGGCGACCCATGTCCGCCGGCTGGAAGCCCTGCGCCGCGCTGGCATCGTCGAGCGCCTGGCCGAAGGCGTCTGGCAGGTGCCGGCCGACCTGCCCGAGCAGGGCCGGCAGTACGACACGCAGCGCGCCGGGGGCGTGGCGGTGGAGCTGAAATCGCACCTGCCCATCGAGCGGCAGGCCCGCGTGATCGGTGCCACCTGGCTGGATCAGCAGTTGATTGGCGGTGGTCGGGGCATCGGCGAGTCTGGCTTTGGCGGCGAGGTCAAGAATGCGCTGCAACAGCGTGCCGACTTTCTCGAAGAACAGGGGCTGGCCGAGCGGCGCGGCCAGCGCGTCATCCTCGCCCGCAAGCTGCTGGCGACACTGCGCGGGCGTGAGGTATCCGTTGCCGCCGAGAGAATCGCGGCGGAGACCGGCCTGGAGCATCGCCTGATAAAGGAGGGCCAACGCGCCAGCGGCATCTACCGGCGCAACATCATGCTTGCCAGCGGACGCTATGCGATGCTCGATGACGGCAAGCACTTCAGTCTGGTGCCGTGGAAGCCGGTGATCGAGCGGCGTCTCGGCCAGCAGATGTCTGCCGTCATGCAAGGCGGCGCGGTGTCCTGGCAGATCGGACGGCAGCGGGGGGCTTCCATCGGCTGACTGTTCGCCGCAGACAGGAAGCTCGACCCGGCACTGCCGAAAGCATGATATCCTGATAGAAACCGATTGACGGTCGGTTTTTTGTGAGTAATACTTGAGGCTTCAGTCAAGCATTTGGGTCCAACAAGTTGACTAATCCTGAGGTGCCGCCGCTGGGCGATCTAGAAATTGCTGTGCTCGAAGACATCTGGCGCTTCGGTGCATCCGACGCTAAGACGGTTTACGCGCGCGTAGGGCGATCACGGTCGATCACATTGAACACCGTGCAGTCCACCTTGGAGCGTCTGTTTCGCAAGCGCATCCTGCAACGCGAGAAGATCAGTCACGCCTACGAGTACTCGGCCAAGCTGTCTCGTTCGGAACTGATTCACAAGATGGTGGAGTCCACGGTGCGCCGCGTTGCAGGCCCTCAGCCCGATGCGTTGCTGTCAGCTTTCGCCGATCTCGCTGCGCGAGCGGACGACGACCAGCTCAAGCGACTGGAGGAAATGATTGCGCGCCGTCGCGCCGAACTGGACGAGAATTGATTGATGAGCCATGGGCAGCTACTTCAATTTGCGCTGCTGGCCGGATTCGTTCTGGCGATCACGCTCAGCCTGCTGATTGCAGTTTGTGGGCGTCTATTGCGCCGTCGGCTGTCGAGCAAGACGCCTCCTCAACGGGCGCGAATAACCTGGTGGATACTGGTAACACCCGCACTGGCGGGTATTGCCTATGCGGCCATGACCGTCGCCATGCCATCGGTGTTCCATGACTCGGACCGATTGGCCGCAGCTTGTTACCAGCACTCGGGTTCGCTCTTGCATTTGTGCGTATGGCACCCGAGTGACAGTGGGCAAAGCCTCTTGTTATGGGGAGCACTGGCGTTGCTGGCGGCGTATGCAGTTTGGCTGGCGGCGCGGGCGGCGTTGAGTCTTTGGCGTGCTCGACAAACCCTTGCAGCGATGCTGCGCTTGAGCTGGCGCCCCGGACATCCGGACAAACTGCATGTGCTTGACGCCGATCAGCCCATGGCGCTGGCCTGCGGCATCGGGCGTGGCCATATTCTGCTTTCGACATCGTTGATGCAGCGGCTCGATGCAACGCAGTTGCGCGTCGTGCTGGCGCATGAGCAGGCGCACATCGCCCATCGCGATGTCCTGTACCGCTTGATCGCCATCGTGCTATCGAGCATCCAGTTGCCGGGCACTCGCCGCCGGTTGTTGCGGGATCTGGAGCTTGCCCTGGAGCAGCGTTGCGACTTCGCCGCTGCCAGCGCGGTGGGCTGTCCGCTGGTGGTGGCCGAGACCATTGTCGCAGTGGAAAAGATATTTCGGAACCACGCCAGGGAGCACAGACCGTTGTCGATGGCGTTTTTCTCCGACTTCGTTCCCGAGCGCGTCGAGGCATTGCTGGCGCCCGAGCACAGTGCGGTGTCGTACTTGGGCGCGTTTCTCGGTTTTTGTGTGCTGGTGTTTTGCAGCCTATCGACAGGCTGGCTGCACGCCTTTACCGAATCACTTATTACCGTGCTGACAAGGTAAGCGGACATGATTGTTTGTGGTGTTTTCATGTCCAAAAAACCGATTGATGATCGGTTTTATAGTGCTTCTACGCGCGCGTGGAAGCATCACCGTCGGGCGGATTTGTTTGTCCACTTATTGCTACTGTCGCGAGGGTTTTCATGAGTGTGCTTCGTTTAATGGTGTGGGGATTCGCCGGCATATGCGCTACGTCTGTAGCGCATGCTGCCGATCCCTTGCGACTGGAAGAGGCGGTCGCACGCGCGCTGGCCTCTCATCCTTCTATCGTCGCTGAAACGGCCCAACTCCAGGCCGTGCAGGCTCGTGCGGATCGTGAGGGATTACCGCCACCTTACGTGATTGGTGGTGAGTTCGAGAACGTGGCCGGCACTGGCAGTTTGCGTGGTGTTGATTCGGCTGAAACCACGTTGCGCATTGGCCGGGTCATCGAACTCGGTGGCAAGCGCGAGGCCCGCCAAACGCTCGGCCGGGCCGAGGTCAGGGAACAGCAGAATCAGGCCGACACGGCGCGGATCGACCTGGCCAGTAGGACCACGCTCCGTTTTATCGAGGTGCTGGCCAGACAACAGCGCCTGGAATACGCCGAGGAGCGTGTCCAGCAGGCCGAGCGCACCCGCCGCGAAGTTGCCTCTTGGGTCACGGCAGCCCGCAACCCCGAGTCGGATCTTCAGGCTGCCGAGATTGCGCTCGCAGAAGCAGAGCTGGCGCGCGAGACGGCGGAGCACGAGTTGACCAGCGCCCGAATGACGCTGGCGGCAAGCTGGGGCGCTTCGACGCCTGGCTTCGGCCCTGTCGTCGGCGACCTGCAAGCTCTCCCGACGATCGAATCATTTGAGGTATTGGCCGCCCGCCTGCCAATGACGCCGGAACTGCGGGCCTCACGACTACAGGCCGATACCATCGCTGCCCGGCGTCGTGTCGCCGAAGCGAGCGCCAAACCGGATATTGATCTCAGCCTGGGCGTGCGGCGCATGGAGGCTTTCAACGACCAGGGTCTGGTGATGTCGATCTCGGTGCCACTGGGTAGCCGCAAGCGTGCTGGCTACTCGGTGGCCCAGGCTAACGCTGAACTCGCCGCGCTGGAAGCCCGCCGGGACGCCGACCGCTTCGAGCGCCATCAAGCCCTGTTCGAAATCTATCAGGAACTCGTACACGCGCGGCACGAAGCCGAGGCACTGCGTACACGCATGCTGCCCATGGCCGAAGACGCACTGGCGACTACGCGCCGGGGCTTCGAGAGCGGGCGCTTCTCCTTCATTTCGCTGGCACAGGCACAACGGACGCTGTTCGATCTGAACGAACGCGCCGTTGAAGCCGCCGCTCGCTATCACCTACTGCTGGTCGAGGTGGAACGCCTCACCGTCACCGTTGAGGACTGACCTTATGAATCGCCTGCCTTTTCTGTTTCTCCTCTGTTTGTCATTGATCGCTTGCAGTCCCAACGACGATCGCGCTGCGCCTGGCGCAGACGCACAAGCAAATGAAGATTATGAGCGTGGTCCGAACAACGGACGCCTGTTGCGTGAAGGCGACTTCGCACTGGAGATCACCATTTTTGAAACCAATGCACCGCCGCACTACAGGCTTTACGCCTATCAAGGCAGCAAGCCGCTGTCGCCACAAGACGTCCAGGCAGGAATCCAGCTAACGCGCCTCGACGGCGAAATCAATGATTTTGCTTTCACCCCGGAGAACGACTATCTGAAGGGTGACGGAGAGGTCACGGAACCACATTCGTTCGATGTGGAAGTGACGGCCCAATACGCGGGCGCGGCGTACCGTTGGGCGTTTGACTCCTACGAAGGCCGTGTGACCATCCCCGCAGCCATCGCGGAAGATGCCGGTATCCGGGTCGAGCCTGCCGGGCCGGCCGTCATCCGCGATGTCGTGCAGCTGATGGGCACCATCGAACTGGATGCCAACCGGCACGCGGCTGTCAGGGCGCGCTTCCCCGGCATCGTGCGATCCGTGAACGTGCAGCAGGGCGAGCGCGTCCGGCGCGGTCAGACGCTGGCGGTCGTCGAAGGCAACGACAGCATGCGCACCTATCCCATCACGGCACCGTTCGATGGTGTGGTGCTGGCGCGCAACACCAACGTCGGTGACGTGGCCGAAGCAGGTGCGCTGTTCGAGCTGGCCGACCCGTCGCAGGTATGGATCGACCTGCGTGCCATCGGTACCGATGCCGACATCCTGGAGCCGGGGCAGTCGGTACGCATCCGCTCCGCGACGGGCAGGGCCGAAACCGAGGCGACGATCGGGCGCCTGCTGCCGGTGGCTGGTTCCGGTCAGAGTGTCATTGCCCGAGTCAGCATTCCGAACCCGGAGGGCCGGTGGCGTCCGGGCATGACCGTGGCGGCCGAAGTCACCGTGGGCTCGCGCGAGGTGCCGCTGGCGGTGAAAGAGTCGGGCTTGCAGCGCTTCCGCGACTTCACCGTGGTCTTCGCACAGATCGATGAGACCTACGAGGTGCGCATGCTTGAACTCGGCGACCGCGATGGCGAGTACGTCGAAGTGTTGGGCGGACTCAAGCCCGGTACGCAGTACGTTGCCGAGCAGAGTTTCCTAATCCGCCAGGACGTTGAAAAGTCCGGCGCCAGCCACGATCACTGAGGACGCCGCCATGCTTGAACGCATCATCCGCGCGTCCATCGCGCATCGCTGGCTTGTTCTTCTCCTGGTACTGGCCGTGTCGGCGCTGGGCATCTGGAGCTACAGCCGCCTGCCTATCGACGCGGTACCGGACATCACCAACGTCCAGGTGCAGATCAATACCGAGGCACCGGGCTACTCGCCACTGGAGGCCGAGCAGCGCGTGACGTTTCCGATCGAGACCGCGCTTGCCGGCCTCGCCCGACTGGACTACACCCGCTCGATTTCGCGCTATGGGCTGTCGCAGGTAACCGTAGTCTTCGAGGATGGCACCGACATCTACTTTGCGCGGCAGCAGATCGCCGAGCGCCTGCAACAGGCGTCCTCGCAGATCCCGGTGGGCTTGAACCCCACGCTCGGACCGGTGGCGACCGGCCTGGGCGAGATTTTCATGTACACCCTGGAGCCGGAACCGGGTTACGAGGAGCTATGGACGCCGACCGAATTGCGCACGCTACAGGACTGGGTGGTTCGCCCGCAGCTCCGGAATTTGCAGGGCGTAACCGAGATCAACACCATCGGCGGTTACGAGCGCCAGCTCCACATCACGCCCAATCCGGTCAAGCTGTTGGCGTACGAGTTGACAATGGGCGACCTGCTGGATGCCGTTGCTCGCAACAATGCCAACGTCGGTGCGGGCTATATCGAGCGCTTCGGCGAGCAATACCTGATCCGCATCCCCGGCCAGGTGGCCGACATCCAGGGGCTGCGCCAGATCGTGGTGGCGACGCGCGATGGCTTGCCGTTGCGCGTCGGTGACGTCGCCGACGTGATCGAGGGCAGTGATCTGCGGACAGGTGCGGCGACCAAGGACGGCGAAGAGATTGTGCTGGGCACGGTGATCATGCGGATCGGCGAGAACAGCCGTGCCGTTGCTCAGCGTGTTGCGGAGCGTCTGGCGGAGATCGATGCCACACTGCCGGAAGGCGTAAATGCGCACGCGGTCTACGACCGGACGAATCTCGTCGATCGCGCCATTGCCACCGTGCAGAAGAATCTCATCGAGGGAGCGCTGCTGGTTATCGCGGTACTGTTCCTGTTGTTGGGCAACATCCGGGCGGCGCTGATCACCGCAGCAGTGATTCCGCTCGCCATGTTGATGACGATCACGGGCATGGTACAGAACCGGGTCTCGGCCAACCTGATGAGTCTGGGGGCGCTGGACTTCGGCCTGATCGTCGATGGCGCAGTGATTATCGTGGAAAACTCCCTGCGCCGCTTCAGCGAGCGACAGCGCCAGCTCGGCCGCCTGCTGACCCGCGACGAGCGCTTCGACCTGGCGGCCAAGGCGGGTGCCGAAGTCATCAAGCCTGCCCTGTTCGGCATGTTCATCATCACGATCGTTTACCTGCCGATCTTCGCGCTGTCCGGCGTGGAAGGAAAGATGTTCCATCCGATGGCCCTGACCGTGGTGATGGCGCTGACTGCCGCGATGGCGTTGTCGCTGACCTTCGTGCCGGCCGCCATCGCCATGATAGTCACCGGCAAGGTGTCCGAGAAGGAAACCAGGCTGATGCGAGGTATCAGCCGCGTCTACACGCCCTTGCTCAAGCAGGCGATCAAGCTGCGTGTCCTGGTGGTCGCGGCGGCGGTGGTGCTGGTGGTGCTGTCGGCCCTGCTAGCGACGCGCCTGGGCACCAAGTTCATCCCGGACCTGGACGAGGGCGACATCGCCCTGCACGCCCTGCGCATTCCCGGTACCAGTCTGACTCAGGCGATCGGCATGCAACGCCAACTTGAAGACACACTCAAAGCGTTTCCCGAGGTGTCGGAAGTGGTCTCCAAGATCGGTACCGCGGAGGTCGCCACTGACCCCATGCCGCCGTCGGTGGCCGATACCTTCATCATGCTCAAAGATCGTAGTGACTGGCCCAATCCGCGCAAACCGAAGACGGCTCTGGTTGCTGAGCTGGATAAAGCTGTCCGCGCGATCCCTGGCAGCAACTATGAGTTCTTGCAGCCAGTACAGATGCGCATGAACGAGTTGCTCGCCGGCGTACGTGCAGAGGTGGCCATCAAGGTATTCGGCGACGACATGGATGAACTGGCCGGGCTTGGTGCGCAGATCGAGGCACTGGCCGAGAACATTACCGGGGCGGCGGATGTGGCGGTCGAACAGGTGACGGGCCTGCCACTGATGACGATCACACCGAACCTGGAAGCGCTCTCTCGCTATGGCCTGGCGATCGACGACGTGCAGCAGACTGTGGCGATTGCACTGGGCGGCGCCGTCGCCGGTCAGGTGTTCGAGGGCGACCGCCGCTTCGATATCGTGGTGCGGCTGCCGGAAGTGCAGCGTCAAGACCCGAAGGCACTGGCATCCCTGCCAATTCCGGTGCCGACCGGTATCGCTGCCGGTCTAGGCCAGGCCGCCTACGTGCCGCTCGGCCAGCTTGCGTCGATCGAAGTGACGCTCGGACCCAACCAGATCAGCCGGGAAAATGGCAAGCGCCGGGTGGTTGTCACCAGCAACGTGCGCGAGCGTGACCTGGGCTCGTTCGTGGAGGAACTGCGCGAAAGGGTGAGCCGCCAGATTGAATTGCCTGATGGCTACTGGGTCGATTATGGCGGCACCTTTGAACAACTCATCTCGGCCGGTCAACGCCTGTCGGTGGTGGTGCCCGTGGTGCTGGTCATGATCTTCGGCCTGCTGTTCATGGCCTTCGGTTCGGGCCGGGATGCGCTGATCATCTTCAGCGGTGTGCCCTTGGCGCTGACCGGAGGGGTAGCCGCCTTGTGGCTGCGTGATATTCCGCTCTCGATCTCGGCGGGTGTCGGCTTCATCGCGCTCTCGGGCGTGGCCGTGCTCAACGGGCTGGTGATGGTGAGCTTCATCCGCAAGCTGCTCCACGATGGCGTTCCGCTACAGGATGCCATCGTCAACGGTGCCATGACGCGATTGCGTCCGGTGCTGATGACCGCCCTGGTTGCGAGCCTCGGCTTCATACCGATGGCCATCAACGTCGGGACAGGCGCAGAGGTGCAGCGTCCGCTCGCCACCGTGGTCATTGGCGGGATCATCTCCTCGACCCTGCTGACGCTGTTGGTGCTGCCGGCGCTGTACCGCCTCGTTCACCGAAACGCTGAGCGCGAGGAGGCAAAGGCGGTGTGACGTAGACGCCGATCCCGTCCGGCTCCGGTGGTCGCCCGAGCGACCACCGGAGTCCACTCGCTATGCGTGATGCACAAGAACATCTGTAAGTAAACATTGAGGTATGACATTTATGAATGAAAGACTTTCTGAAAGCGTGCCAGGTTTGTATCTGCCTGCCTGGCATCGAGTGGCCCTGTTTTTTGGGGCTGTGATATTGCTTCTGTTTGCGAGCGCCAACGAAGCGTTGGCGCATGCAGTCGCCGAAGGCGACAAAGGTTACATTCAGGAGATCACAGGCATCCACCTGTTGTCTTTCGTCTATCTCGGTGCCAAGCACATGGCGACCGGGTACGACCACATCCTGTTCCTGTTCGGTGTGATTTTCTTCCTGTACAAGATGAAACACATCGCCTTGTACGTGACGCTGTTCGCCATCGGGCATTCGACCACGATGCTGCTTGGCGTGTATTTCAATATAGGAATCAACAGCTACATCATCGACGCCATCATTGGGTTGTCGGTAGTTTATAAGGCGCTCGACAATATCGGTGCGTTTCAACGATGGCTCGGATTTCAGCCAAACACGAAACATGCAACTCTGATCTTCGGCTTGTTTCACGGCTTCGGGCTGTCCACGAAAATTATCGAGTACGACATCTCACCTGATGGCCTGATTCCCAATCTATTGGCATTCAACGTCGGCGTTGAGATTGGTCAACTTTTGGCGCTTGGCACGATCCTGATTGTGATGGGTTACTGGCGTCGAACAACCAGCTTTTGGCGCCATGCCTATACCGCGAACGTAGCAATGATGTGTGCCGGATTCATTTTGATCGGGTACCAAATCACCGGCTATTTCGTTTCTTGAACCGCACACGGAGAAAATTTTTATGCACAACGTAACCAAACCAACCCTCGACGATTTGCCAACCTCAGAGCAGTTGCTGCGCTCGACACTCATTGCGTTGGTTGCTGCCATCGCGATTCTGATCACGATCGTACTGCCGTCCGAGTATGCAGTCGACCCCACCGGAATCGGTCGTGTGCTCGGGTTGACCGAGATGGGGGAAATCAAGGCGCAGTTGGCTGAGGAAGCGGCCATTGATGCGGCAATGGATGCCGCCGCAGCACAAGCGGCTGCAAAGCCGGCCACCGTCAGTGAGGTGGCAACGCCGCAGGACACCGGGGCAAGTTCTGCTGCGAGTCAGCCAGCGGCAGCGGAAAGCTGGCGAGATGAAATGCAGGTCGTGCTCACACCCGGACAAGGCACCGAAATCAAACTGGTGATGCAAGCCGGAGAACGGGCGGAATTCAGTTGGGTCGCGCAAGGCGGTGTCGTGAATTTCGACACCCATGGTGATGGCGGTGGGCAGTCCATCAGCTATGAAAAAGGGCGTGGTGTGCCGTCCGACGAAGGTGTTCTCGAAGCCGCCTTTGATGGTAATCATGGCTGGTTCTGGCGAAATCGAGGAAGCGCCGATGTGACCGTCATCATTCGAACGCGCGGTCAGTACGCCGAAATGAAGCGCGTGATTTGAACATCACTCAGGTGATGCGCCAATGCCGGCAGCACTGGTATTGGCCAATGCAGGACTGCCATTGCAAATGGCAGTCGGTTTCCATCCACGTTTAACCCCGTTGAGAACACTGGTTCCATTTGAAAGGAGATTTTTACCATGACTATTCGCACTCTGGTGTTTGCTGTTATCGCGTGTGCATCCGCCGTTTCCGTGACGGCGTTCGCTCACCCTGGCGGGCATGACGACGATGACAAGCTCATACCCACCACCTGCGCCCAACTGGCCGATACGAGACGCTACACGAACGATGTTTCGTACCCGGAGGTCAAGGCACTCAAGGCGCGATGCGATGCGGAGAAACAGAGCGGGACGGCGCCCCGGTCGTCGGATAAGGACAAAGACGACTGAAAGCCTGGGTGCTGCACCAGCAAGGCGCGGCACCCTCTGTGTTGATTTGGATGACTGGAGTGGGTTCGATGCTCGGAATTCTTCGCCACGCCGGCTTCCGGCAGCTTTTTCTCGCGCAGATGACGGCGCTGATTGGCACCGGGCTGGCCACGGTGGCCCTCGCCCTGTTGGCCTACGAGCTGGCCGGCCCGAGCGCCGGGGCGGTACTGGGCACGGCGCTGGCAATCAAGATGGCAGTCTATGTGCTGCTGGCGCCGTTGGCTGGCGCCCTGGTGCCGCCGGCCAAGCGGAAGGCCACACTGATTTCACTCGATGTCATTCGTGCCGGCGTGGTACTGGTACTGCCCTTCGTGACCGAGATCTGGCAGATCTACCTGTTGATCGCGATCTTGCAGGCAGCTTCCGCCTGTTTCACGCCACTGTTCCAGTCGTTGATCCCCGAGGTGCTTCCCGAGGAACGCGATTACACGCAGGCATTGTCCTTGTCACGTATCGCCTATGACCTGGAGAGTCTTTTCAGTCCGACCCTGGCGGCAATCCTGCTGACCTGGATCAGCTTCCATGGTCTTTTTGTTGGCACCGCCTTCGGCTTCGTGCTGTCGGCAGGATTGATTCTGGTAGCAGCGCTCCCGAAAACCGTCGTCACGGACCGTAGCGAGGGGCTGGTCGAACGCATCCTGCGTGGCACACGCATCTACCTGCAAACACCGCGACTGCGCGGGCTGCTCGCCTTGAATCTGTGTGCCGCCGCCGGTGGGGCGATGGTGTTCGTCAACACCGTGGTGATCGTTCGGGAGTTCCTGGGTGGAGGCGAGCAACAACTTGCGCTGGCGCTGGCGACGTTTGGTGGAGGATCGATGCTGGCTGCACTACTGCTGCCCAAGGTGCTCGACAAGCGGTCTGACCGCCAGGTGATGTTAACGGCCGCGGCCGTGATGGTGGTGGTGCTATTGGCCATCACGACAGTCTGGGTTGCGCTGCCAAACTGGCGCGGCTGGGCAACACTGCTGCCAGCCTGGGGACTGATGGGGATGGCCTACGCTGGCTTGGTAACACCAGGAGGGCGGCTGATACGGCGTTCTGCTCACAATGAGGATTTGCCGGCCGTCTTTGCTGCCCAGTTCTCCTTCTCACATGTGTGCTGGCTGTTGGCGTATCCACTGGCGGGCTGGGTCGGTCTAAAGCTTGGCTTGGGAGTCGCCCTTGCTGCTCTGAGTGTTCTTGCGATAGCGGGATTGTTCGTTGCGATACGGAGTTGGCCATCGGACGATCAGATCGTCCTGGTTCACGACCATGAAGACTTGCCGAGCAACCATCCGCATTTTGAATCGCATGGCTTGGCACCGCACGCGCATCAGTTCGTCATCGACACGCTGCATCGGCGATGGCCCGGATGATGGTGCAGCGATTCCCGCAAGCAATCGTGTCTTGGAACGTGACTGATGCTGATTGATGGATGAATCCAATCAGAAGACGAACAGAAAAACGGCATGAGGATGCCTATGGAGCTACGCCATCTTCGTTACTTCATTGTGGTAGCCGAGGAACTGCACTTCGGGCGTGCAGCTCAGCGTCTGCATATTGAGCAGTCGCCGCTGTCGCGCGCCATCAAGGAACTGGAGGAGAAGCTGGGTGCTCGTCTGTTTGACCGGACGACCCGCAGCACGCGACTGACCCGCGCGGGCCAGGTATTCCTGGAGCATGTCCGGCGCGTTTTCGCTGTGCTGGAGCAGGCACGGAACAGTGTCGAGGCCGTCGCCGCCGGCTACCAGGATCAACTGCGCGTTGCCTTGTCCGACGGGATTACGCCGCCGCGCCTGAGCGCCTTGCTGGCGCAGTGCCGCCAGGACGATCCCGATATCGAGGTCCGCCTGTTCGAGGTGCCCCTGTCACAGCAAATCAGGGGATTGCACGACGACCTGTACGATGTAGGCTTCGCCCAGTCGGCCGAGGTCGGGGATGGCATTGTGGCCGAGCCGGCATGGAGCGATCCGCTGGTGGTCGTTCTGCCGGCGCGACACCCTCTGCTGATTCACAAGCGCATTCCGTTGGACGAGGTGCTGCGCTATCCGCTGGTGATGTGCGATCCGCAGTCCTGCGAAGGCTATGGGCAGCAGATCGCTCGCATCCTGCGTCGCGCAGACGTGGACCCTCTCATCGCCGAACAGGTGACTTCGCTGGAACTGATGCTGACGCTGGTGGCGGCAGGTTATGCGCTGGCATTGGTCGGTGCCTCGCAGCTCATCGCCTGCCGGGACGGGGATGTAGTCGGTCGCCCCTTGGCAGGCCGTTCCCCGACCCTCATCACCTATCTGCTGCGACGGGATGAAGACCCGTCCGAGACCTTGAGCCGCTTCATTGATCGGGTCAGTCCGATCGGCGTGGACACGCCTTTGCATCAATCTGACATCACGAAGGAGATGGAGCCATGAGAATACTCACGGTGTTATCGCTTGCATTGATGATGATCGCCTGTGGCGACTCGGCACCGCCGGAGACTGTCGAATCGCTGATCGCCAATCCGGAACGACTCGCCGAACTGCGCGAGCAATGCCGAAACAACCCTGCCGCGCTCGGCGATGAGTTGTGCAACGCGGTGGCCGAGGCAACCCGCCGGCGCTTCATGGGCGACGGCGACGTGCCCTATACGCCGCCGGCGGAAGAACCGAGGTTCTGATCCGACGTATTGGGTGAAAAAAACGTCCGGCTTATCGATATGCCGCAGTGTGCGCTCGTGCGCAGCGGTTGTCCCACACGCGCGCCAGCCGGAATTATTGCAGTTTTCGCCCTGCATTTTGCCGATAACAGTCTTTGACCTGCACTGATCCGGCACCGAACCTGATACCTGCGGCACTCGCTTCGCCGCGCAAGGTACAGGAGACATTCGGAGGCCGGAATGCAGGCAACAGGTGTGCTGTACGGTCAGGTGCTGGCAGTGTTCGGCATCGTGATCGCCGGGGTGTGGGCCGCCACGCAGTGGACCGCCGCTGCCCTGGGTTATCAGCTACGCCTGGGCGCGCCCTGGTTCGACTTCTTCGGTACGCCGGTCTATCACCCGTGGCGGCTGTTCGAGTGGTGGTTCTTCTTCGACGCCTACGCGCCCCACGTCTTTCTCAAGGGCGGCGCCATCGCCGGTTCCAGTGGCCTGGTGGCAGTGGTGGTCGCCATCGGCCTGTCGGTATGGCGCTCGCGGCTGGCCCGCCGCGTCACCACCTACGGTTCGGCACGCTGGGCCGACGTGGCCGAAGTGCGCGCAGCCGGTCTCGCCGGTTCGGCCGGGGTCTTCCTCGGCCAGTTCGAGCACCAATACCTTCGCCATGAAGGGCCGGAACACGTCCTGACCTTCGCGCCCACGCGCTCGGGCAAGGGTGTGGGGCTGGTCGTGCCGACCTTGTTGAGCTGGCCGGCGTCGGCCGTCATCCACGACATCAAGGGCGAGAACTGGGCCATCACCGCCGGCTGGCGCTCGCGCTTTTCGCATTGCCTGCTGTTCAACCCCACCGACGCCAGGTCGGCAGCCTACAACCCGCTGCTTGAAGTGCGGCGAGGTGCGCATGAAGTGCGCGACGTGCAGAACATCGCTGACATCCTGGTCGATCCCGAAGGCGCATTGGAGCGCCGCAATCATTGGGAGAAGACATCGCACGCGCTGCTGGTCGGCGCGATCCTGCATGTGCTTTATGCCGGCGAAGACAAGACGCTGCGTGGCGTCGCCAACTTCCTGTCCGACCCGGCATGCCCGTTCGAGGTGACGCTTCATCGGATGATGACCACGCATCATCTGGGCGAATCACCGCATCCCGTCGTCGCCTCCGCCGCGCGCGAAGTGCTCAACAAGAGCGATAACGAGCGCTCGGGCGTGCTGTCCACCGCGATGAGTTTCCTTGGCCTCTACCGCGATCCCACGGTGGCCGAAGTCACCTCGCGCTGCGACTGGCGCATCGCCGACCTGATCACTGCCGAGCATCCGGTGTCGCTGTACCTGGTGGTGCCGCCGTCCGACATCAGCCGCACCAAGCCTTTGATCCGCCTGATCCTCAACCAGATCGGCCGGCGGCTCACCGAATCACTCGATGGCAGCGACGGCGTGGCGCGCCGGCACAAGCTGCTGCTGATGCTCGACGAGTTTCCGGCGCTGGGCCGGCTGGATTTTTTCGAGAGCGCCTTGGCCTTCATGGCGGGCTACGGCCTGCGCGCCTTCCTGATTTCGCAATCGCTCAACCAGATCGACAAAGCCTACGGTCAGAACCATTCGATTCTGGACAACTGTCATGTGCGCGTGACGTTTGCGACCAACGACGAGCGCACCGCCAAACGCATTTCGGAAACCTTGGGCACCGCCACCGAATTGCGGGCGCAGCGCAACTACGCGGGCCATCGGCTCGCGCCCTGGCTCGGGCACTTGATGGTGTCGCGGCAGGAGACGGCACGGCCACTGCTGACACCAGGCGAAGTGATGCAGCTTCCCACCAACGAGGCGGTGGTGATGGTCTCGGGCCATCCGCCGATCAAGGCGCAGAAACTGCGCTACTACGCCGACGCCAATTTCAAGCAGCGCGTGCTGCCGCCGCCTGTGCTCGCACCGGGCCGCTATGCCGATGCGCCGAGCGCGCGGCCGGATGACTGGAGCACCTTGGCGATTCCCTCCACGCCTGTCGTGCCAGTCGCTGCCGGTTTTGCCGACACTGACGCCGCAGCCGACGAAGGCGGCCCACGCCGCCAGCCCGAGCTGTCCGAAGCCGTCGCCTACAACCCCGCATCCGAGCATGTGGCTAGCGACCTGGCGCTGCTCGATGACGAAGACGACGCGCCTTTGCCTCTGCCGTCCCAGCTTGATCCGCGCTTGCAGCGCGCGGCGCGGCTGGCCGCCCTCGACCCCGACGACGGAATCTCACTATGAGCCAGCTTCATTCCCGCCATCGCCTCAACCTGTTCATCGAACGCGACCACGCCAGGCGCCTGAACGAACTGGCCGCGAAGAAAGGTGTGTCCAAGTCCTCCATCGTGGCGGCGGCGCTGGCGTCCTGGCTGTCGCCGGACGCAGCCGACCAGCGCGAAGCGGCGATGGCCAAACGCCTGGATCGGCTGTCGCGCCAGTTCGAGAAGCTGGAACGCGACCAGAACATCCTGCTCGAAACGCTGGCGCTGTTCGTGCGCTACTACCTGACTGTCAGTACGCCGCTACCGGAAGCGCATCAGGAAGCCGCGAAGGCGCAGGGCAAGGCGCGTTTCGAGCAGTTCATCGAACAGCTCGGCCGCCACCTGCTGCGCGGGCGCAGCCTGGTGCGTGAGGTCTACGACGAGATCCAGCCCGACACGCAACGGCTGGACGATGCGGCCGCGCTCGCCGAAGCGCGGGAGCAGACACAGGAGACGGTCTCATGAGCGCCGTCCCGCAGCCGCCGTCGTCCTCCGCCACCTCACTGGATCGGCGCATCCGCATGTTGCGCACGGCGATGGGGCCGCTGATCGCCGCCGCACTGGAAGACCCGGACGTGGTGGAAGTGATGTTGAACCCGGACGGCGCGCTGTGGATCGACCGGCTGTCGTCGGGCCGCGCCGCCACCGGCGAATCGCTATCCGCCGCCGATGGCGAACGCATCATCCGCCTGGTCGCGGCGCACGTCGGCACGGAAGTGCATCGCGGCCAGCCACTGCTGACCGCCGAACTGCCGGAGACCGGCGAGCGCTTCGAGGGCATTCTGCCGCCGGCGGCGCCGGGGCCGGCCTTCGCCCTGCGCAAGCGCGCGATCGGTGTGATCGGCCTGGCCGACTACGTGAGCGACGGCATTCTGAGTGCGGAACAAGCCGAGTTCCTGTGCCACGCGGTGCGCGAACGACAGAACGTCCTGATCGCCGGCGGCACCAGCACCGGCAAGACCACGCTGGCCAATGCGTTGCTGGCCGAGATCGCAGCCACCAACGATCGCGTGCTGGTGCTCGAAGACACGGTGGAATTGCAGTGCGCAGCGCGCGACCACGTGCCGCTGCGCACCCGCGCTGGCGTGGTGTCGATGACCGAACTGGTGCGCGCCACGATGCGCCTGCGCCCCGACCGCGTGATCGTCGGCGAGGTGCGCGGCGGCGAGGCGCTGGACCTCATCAAAGTGTGGGGGACCGGGCACCCCGGCGGGATCGCCACCCTTCACGCCAGTTCCGCCCACGGTGCGCTGCTGCGCCTCGAACAACTGATCCTCGAAGTCGCCATGACGCCGCCGCGCGCGCTGATTGCCGAGGCGGTGAACGTCATCGTCTTCATCGCCGGTCGCGGCCGTGCCCGCCAGGTCCAGACCGTCGCCCGCGTGACCGGCTTCGACGGCAACGGCTACCAGCTCGACGACGCGCTCGCGCCGCTCGCATCCCCACCCTCAACCCACCTTGGAGAATTGCCATGACGCCTGCCCATGCTTCCCGCACTTCCGTAAATCCGCTTTTCCGTCTTGCGCGCCTGCGCTGCCTCACCGTGCCGGCGCAGCAGGGGCTACTGCTGGCCGTGGTGTTCCTGCTGGTGGCCAGCACAGCGCACGCAGCGGGTTCCAGCATGCCCTGGGAAGGGCCGCTGCAAGCCATCCTCGATTCCATCCAGGGGCCGGTGGCCCGCATCGTGGCGGTCATCATCATTATCGCCACGGGCCTGGCGCTCGCCTTCGGCGACACCTCGGGCGGCTTTCGCAAATTGGTGCAGATCGTGTTCGGTCTGTCCATTGCGTTCGCCGCGTCCTCGTTCTTTCTGTCGTTCTTCAGCTTCTCCGGCGGGGCCGTCGTATGAGTGCGCCCGATGACTTCGCCACTGGCTTCGAGGTACCACTGCACCGCTCGCTGACCGAGCCAATCCTGCTGGGCGGTGCCCCGCGTGCCGTCGCCATTGCCAATGGCACGCTGGCCGCCGCTGTGGGTCTGGGCCTGCAACTTTGGATTCCGGGGGTGGTGCTGTGGATCGTCGGCCATTCGCTGGCGGTGTGGGGGGCGCGTGTCGATCCGCAGTTCATGCAGGTCTTCGCGCGGCACATCAAGCACAAGCCGCTGCTGGACGTGTGAGGAGGATGCCATGTTGAACCTCACCGAATACCGCCAGCGCCCCGCGTTGCTTGCCGACTGGCTGCCCTGGGCCGGGCTGGTGGCGCCCGGCGTGGTGCTCAACAAAGACGGTTCCTTTCAACGCTCGGCGAGGTTTCGCGGGCCGGACCTGGACAGCGCGACGCAGGGCGAACTGATCGCCACGTCGGCGCGTTTGAACAACGCGCTGCGCCGGCTGGATTCCGGCTGGGCCTTGTTCGTGGAAGCCGATCGGCTGGCGGCGGCCGACTATCCGCACTCGGAATTTCCCGAGCCGCTGTCGTGGCTGGTGGACGAGGAACGCCGCGCGGTGTTCGAGGAAGACCAGAGCCACTTCGAGAGCACCTATCACCTGACGCTGGTGTACCTGCCGCCGGAGGAATCCCGCGCACGCGCCGCGAAGCTGCTCTACGAGAACACGCCGCAGCGCGGCGTGGATTGGCACGAGCGTCTGAGCGCGTTCATGGCGGAAACGGATCGCTGCTTCGACCTGCTCGATGGCGTGATGCCGGAGATTGTCTGGCTCGATGACGGCGAGACGCTGACCTATCTGCACGCGACCATTTCCACGCGGCGCCATCGCGTGGCCGTACCGGAACATCCGTTCCACCTCGACGCGCTGCTGACCGACTGCCCGCTGACCGGCGGCCTGGCGCCGATGCTGGGTGATGCGCATCTGCGCGTGGCGACGGTGCGCGGCTTTCCGACCTCGACTTGGCCGGGGCTGCTCGACGACCTGAACCGCCTGGGCTTCACCTACCGCTGGAGCACGCGCTTCCTGTGCATGGACAAGGCCGAGGCGGAAAAGGAACTCGGCCGCCTGCGCCGCCAGTGGTTCGCCAAACGCAAGAACGTCGTCGCGCTGCTGCGCGAAACGATCTTCCAGCAGGAATCGCCGCTGGTGGATACCGACGCCAGCAACAAGGCGGCTGATGCGGATGCCGCGTTGCAGGAACTGGGTGGCGATCAGGTCGCCTTCGGCTACGTCACCGCCACCGTGACCGTGCTCGACACCGATGCCGATGTCGCCGACGAGAAGCTGCGCATGATCGAGCGCGTCATCCAGGGGCGCGGCTTCGTCACCATTCCCGAGACCTTAAATGCGGTGGATGCGTGGTTGTCGTCGATTCCGGGCAACGTCTACGCCAACGTGCGCCAGCCCATCGTCTCGACGCTGAACCTGGCGCACCTGATGCCGGTGTCGGCGGTGTGGGCCGGGCCGCAGAAGAATGCGCACCTCGACGGCCCGCCCTTGATCGTCACGCGCACCGATGGCGCCACGCCGTTCCGGCTGGTGACGCACATCGGCGATGTGGGCCATACGCTGGTGTGCGGCCCCACCGGCATGGGCAAGTCGGTGCTGCTCGCCACCCTGGCGATGCAGTTCCGTCGTTATCGCGGCTCGCGTATCTTCGCTTTTGACATGGGTCGTTCCATGCGGGCGACAGTGCTGGGCCTAGGCGGCGAGCACTACAACCTGGGCACGGATGGCGACATCGCGTTCCAACCGCTGGCGCGCATCGACCAGGAAGGCTACCGCGCTTGGGCCGCCGAATGGCTGGAAAGCCGGATGCTGCACGAGGGCGTGAGCATCGGCCCGGACGAGAAGGCGGCCATCTGGTCGGCGCTGGAAAGCCTCGCCGGTGCGCCGGTGGAACAGCGCACGCTGACCGGGTTTTCCGTGCTGTTGCAGAACAACGCGCTGCGCCAGGCGCTCGCGCCCTACGTGCTCGGCGGCGCCCACGGCAGTCTGCTCGATGCCGACCACGACCGGCTGGGCATGGCCGACGTGCAGGGCTTCGAGATGGAAGAATTGATGGCGAGCCGCGCCGCCGTGATGGCGGTGCTCGGTTATCTGTTCGCCCGCTTCGACGAGCGGTTCGACGGCGCGCCCACGCTCCTGATCCTCGACGAAGCCTGGCTGTTCCTCGACGACCCGGTATTCGCGGCGCGCATCCGTCAGTGGCTGAAGACGCTGCGCAAGAAAAACGTCAGCGTCATCTTCGCCACGCAGTCGCTGGCCGACATCAAGGATTCGAGCATCGCGCCCGCGATCATCGAGAGCTGCGCGAGCCGAATCTTCCTGCCGAACCCGCAAGCCACCGAACCGCAGATTCGCACGATCTACGAAGGCTTCGGGCTGAACAGCCGGCAGATCGAAATCGTCGCCACCGCGCAGCCCAAGCGCGACTACTACTACCAGTCGCGGCTGGGCAATCGCCTGTTCGACCTCGACCTGGGGCCGGTCACGCTGGCTTTTGCCGGCGCCTCGACGCCGCAGGACCAGCGCGACATCGACCGCGTGCAGCAGGCATCCCCCGACTTTACCGGCGGATGGCTGCGCCATTGCGGCCTCAATTGGGCGGCCGATCTGCTGCCCACCTTTCCGTCCACTCACCCACAGGAGACTTCGCCATGAAAACCCGTATGCGTTCCATGTCGTTGGCTGCGGTGCTGGCGACCACGCTGGCGATTCAGCCTGCCGCAGCTTTCGCCTTCACCGTCATCGACCCGACCAACCTGATCCAGAACACGTTGACCGCGATCCGCACGCTGCAACAGATCGACAACCAGGTGCGGCAGCTTCAGAACGAAGCGCAGATGCTGATCAACCAGGCACGCAATCTGGATCGATTGGACTACAACACGGTCAATCGCCTGCGCTCGACGCTGGCGACCATCGAACGCCTGATGGCTGAGGCGCAGGGACTCGCCTACCGGGTGGAAAATCTGGACCAGGAGTTCGCCCGGCTGTATCCGCACGAATACGCAGCGACCGTGAGCGGCGACCGCATGGCACAAGACGCGCGCGAGCGCTGGCGCCATACGCTCGACGGCCTGCACACCGCGATGCGCGTGCAGGCGCAGGTGTACCAGAACCTCAGCGAAGACGAAGGCGTGCTCGCCGATCTGGTCGGCCAGAGCCAGTCGGCCAACGGCGCGCTGCAAGCCATGCAGGCGACCAACCAGTTGCTGGCCTTGCAGGCCAAGCAGGCGATCCAGGCGCAGCAGCTCCAGTTGACGCAGGACCGGGCCGCGTCGCTGGAACTGGCGCGCCAGGCGGCGGCCACCGAGCAATCGCGCGAAGTGCGGCGGCGCTTCCTCGGCGAGGGCACGCCGTACACGCCGCAGACCGTGCCGTTCTACCGCGACTGAGGAACAGGCCATGAATGACGTGGCGGTGATCGACCGCTTCCTGATCGTCTTCGCCAACTACATCGACTCGGGTTTCGGGTTGCTGGGTGGCGAGGTCGCGTTCCTCACTGCCACGTTGATCGTGATCGACATCACCATCGCGGGCCTGTACTGGGCGATGAGTCATGCCACCGGCCAGGGCGATGACGTGATCGCCCGGCTGATCCGCAAAGTGCTCTACGTTGGCGTGTTCGCTTACATCATCGGCAACTTCAACTGGCTGGCCAGCATCGTGTTCCGTTCTTTCGCGGGTCTGGGGCTGACCGCTTCCGGCTCGACGCTGACGCAGGCCGAGTTCCTGCAACCGGGGCGGCTGGCCAAGACCGGCATCGACGCCGCCGCGCCGATCATGGAACAGATCGGCGACATGACCGGCTTTCCAGGCGTGTTCACCAACCTCGATGTCATCACCGTGCTGTTCCTCGCCTGGCTGGTGGTGATCCTCAGTTTTTTCATCCTGGCGATCCAGCTTTTCATCACGCTGATCGAGTTCAAGCTGACCACGCTCGCCGGCTTTGTGTTGGTGCCGTTCGCCTTGTGGAACAAGACCGCGTTCCTGGCCGAAAAGGTGCTGGGGAATGTCGTGGCCTCGGGCATCAAGGTCTTGGTCTTGGCGGTGATCGTCGGCATCGGCACCGGCTTGTTCGCCGAGTTCCAGGTCACGCCGGCCGAACCCTCCATCGACCACGCGCTGGTCATCATGCTGGCGTCGCTGTCGCTGCTGGCCCTGGGGATCTTCGGACCAGGTATCGCGACTGGCCTGGTGTCCGGTTCGCCGCAGCTCGGCGCCGGGGCGATGGCGGGCGCCACGCTCGGCGCGGCCGGTACGGCGGTCGCGGTGGGCGCAGCGGCCACCGGCGTCGGCGGTGCCGTCGCGGCCGGCGCGCGCATGGCGCCCGGAGCGGCTCGCATGGCGGTCGGCGGCGCACGGTCGATGGCATCGACCGCCAGCAGCGCGCGGTCGGCTTTCCAGGCAGGTTCCGCCGGTGCCGGCGGTGGCCTCAGAGGCGCGGCGGCCGGCCTGGGCAACGTCGCCCGGACCGGCGCGCAGTCGGTCGGGCAGCGCATGTCCGCCGGTGCGCGTTCGCTGCAAGCGCGCGCCGCTGCCGCCATCAATCCCAATGTTTCCACGGGCAGCGCTGCTACCGGCGCGACCGCTCAGGGCGGTGCGGAAGGCGCGCCTGCCAACACCGGACAACCCGCGTGGGCCAGACGCCTGCAACGCCGCCAGCAGCTTTCCCATGCCGCCACCACCGTCGCGCACACGCTGCGCGGTGGCGACGGGGGCGGCGCGGGCAGCGGCCCCAGCCTGCGCGATCCATCGAACTCATAAGGAGAACCTGCCATGCGATTCAAACGACCGCAGGTGCGCTATGCCGACACACCGCAACCGGCGACGCCATACCAGGCTGCCGAACAGGTATGGGACGAGCGCATCGGCTCGGCCCGTACACAGGCCAAGAACTGGCGACTGATGGCTTTCGGCTGCCTGGTGCTGGCGCTGCTGATGGCCGCCGGCCTTGTCTGGCGTTCGGCGCAGTCCATCGTCACGCCCTACGTGGTGGAAGTGGACCACGGCGGGCAAGTGCGCGCCGTCGGCGAAGCGGCCACGCCGTACCGGCCCAACGATGCGCAGATCGCCCACCATTTGGCGCGCTTCGTCACGCTGGTGCGCTCGCTGTCCATCGACCCCATCGTCGTGCGCCAGAACTGGCTGGACGCCTACGACTACACCACCGACCGCGGTGCGGCCGTGCTCAACGAGCATGCGCGCGCCAACGACCCCTTCGCACGGATCGGCCGGGAAACGGTGACGGTGCAGATCAACAGCGTCGTGCGCGCGAGCGATGCGTCGTTCCAGGTGCGGTGGACGGAGCGCCGCTACGTCAACGGCGCAGCGGCGGGACTGGAGCGCTGGACGGCGGTGGTGTCCATCGTGTTGCAAACGCCGCGCACCGAAGAACGGCTGCGCCGCAATCCCCTGGGTATCTACGTCAACGGCCTGTCGTGGAGCCGTGAACTCGACTCAACCGAAGGAGGCAGGCCATGAAACCGTCTTTCCGTTTTTACGCTGTTGCATTGCTCGCCATCGCCCTGTCGGGCTGCGCCACGCCGCGCAAGCCGCCGAGCATCACGCTCGACGAGCCGGTACAGGCGCAGCCCTTGCCCGAACCGCCGCTGCCGATGGAAGTGGTTGCGATGCCGGAACCCTTGCCGCTACCGGGACAGTTGATGCCGCTGCCCGAACTCGCGGAAACGGAGACGGCACCCGAGCCGGAGGACGAGCGCGTGCGCGTGTCCCGCGCCAACGAAGAAGCGCGCATGGCGCCCACGCGCGACGGCTACATCAATGCGATCCAGGTCTGGCCGTTTACCGACGGCGCGCTGTACCAGGTCTATACGAGTCCGGAGCGGGTCACGGTGATTACACTCCAGCCCGGCGAGGAACTGGTGACGGTCGCCGCCGGCGATACGGTGCGCTGGATCGTTGGCGACACGTCCAGCGGCGCGGGCGACGATCTGCGCATCAACGTGCTGGTGAAGCCGATCCGCGCCGGGCTGAAAACCAATCTGGTCATCACCACCAGCCGTAGGACGTACCTGGTCGAGCTGACCTCGACCGAGAAGGCGTGGATGGCGTCGGTGTCCTGGGACTATCCGCGCGACCGCATGCTGGCCTTGCAGCGCCAGGCGCAGGCGGCGCAGACGGCGGCGCCGCTCGATACCGGCCTGACGCTGGAGAACATCCGCTTCCGCTACGCGATCAGCGGCAGCAATCCGCCGTGGAAGCCGCTGCGTGTCTTCGACGACACGGAGAAGGTCTACATCCAGTTTCCGGCCGGTATCGCACAAGGCGAGCTGCCGCCGCTGTTCGTGATCGGCGCGCAGGGCGATGGCCAGCTCGTAAACTACCGCTTCCGCACCCCGTACTACATTGTGGACCGCCTGTTCGGCGCGGCCGAACTGCGCCTGGGCGGCGACAGGGGCGACGTGGTGCGCATCGAGCGAACCGATGGCGTGCGGAGGAACTGAGCATGGACCAGGACAACGCTTCCGGCCGTCCGGCACCCGACGCCCCGCCCAAGGTGGCGCCGGAACAGGTCGCGCTGCGCGCGCAGCCGCGCCCGGTCACGCGCCTGAACCGGCGCGTGCTGGCGGTGCTCGCCGGCGGCGTGGCCACCGCCGTGCTGGGCGCAACGCTCTGGTCGCTGCAAGCACCGCAGCGCCGTGGCGGGAGCGAGCCGGCCGAGCTGTACAACGTCGATCGCGTCTCGCCCTCCGAAGGGCTGGCCCGGTTGCCCGCTGACTATTCGCAACTGCCGCCGTCCTTGCCGCCGGAGGTGCCGGTGCTGGGCGAGCCGTTGCCCGGCGACCTCGGCGGGCCAATGCTGCGCGCCGAGCAGCAGGCGCAAGGCTATGCGCAGCCCGGTCATGACCCGGCCGAGGCCGAGCGCCTGGCGCGGCTCAAGGAAGCCGAGGATGCGGCAGCTTCGTCCGTGTTCTTCAGTACGGGCGGACAACGCGCCGCCGTGGCCGCTCCCGCTCAGACCCCGGCGGGAGCGCCACCGCTGACCGGGCTGGCGGGTTTCGATCCGCTGGCCGCCGGGCCGGCTTCGACGGCGGCGCAGCCGCTCGACCCCACCGCCGTGCAAAACCGGCAGGATCAGAAGGAGGCGTTTTTGAGCAATGCCGGTTCTACGGAAACCCGTAATTCCGGCAACCTGCAACTGCCTGCCTCGCCGTACCAGGTGATGGCCGGCACGGTGATTGCGGCGGCGCTGGTGACAGGCATCAACTCCGACCTGCCGGGCGACGTGATCGCCACGGTGACGGAGCCGGTCTACGACACGGCCACCGGCCGCCATCTGTTGATCCCGCAAGGCTCGCGCATCCTCGGCCGCTACAACAGCCAGGTGAGCTACGGGCAGACCCGCGTGCAAGTGGTGTGGAACCGGATGATCCTGCCGGACACATCCTCGTTCCAGCTCGACAACCTGGTCGGCACCGACCCAGCCGGCGACGCCGGCCTGGAGGATGGCGTCGATTGGCATTGGAATCGCATCTTCGCCGGCGCGCTGCTGACCACGCTGCTGGGCGTCGGCGCCGAGCTGGCCGCACCCGAGAACCGGCAGGACGGCAACCGCGTCATCATCGCCGGCCGCGACAGCGCGCAGGACACGATCAATCAAGTCGGCCAGGAAGTGACCCGGCGCAACATGAACATCCAGCCCACGCTGACCAGCCGTCCCGGCCTGCCGGTGCGCGTCATCGTCAACCGGGATCTGGTGCTGCGGCCGTACCAGCCGCTGTTCTTCCAGAGAGGATCATCGCAATGAACACGAACAAGCTGCGGCTCGGACCGTTGCCCAAGAGCGAGACGGTCAAGCTGACCTTCGCGTGTCCGGCCAGTCTGAAGGCCGACCTCGACCGCTACGCCGCGCTGCATGCGCAGACCTACGGCGAGCCGGTCGATGCCGTGACGCTGATCCCGCATATGCTGGAGGCGTTCATGGCGCGGGATCGGGGGTTTAGACGAAATCCTAGGTCATCCGACCGCCATCCAACGGCATCGTAGCGAAGCACATTTCGACTTCTTGTTTTTTCACCTCAAATGAGGAATAATAACCGGAAGTCTAAGCTGGGGCCCGAAACGCTATGAACGCTATTGTATTGTTCGAGAACACTGATGAAATTGCCAGTCGACTTGACCAACTTGAGGTCAATGAAGTCGCACTTCGTGAAGCGGTCTACCAGGGCCATCTGCAACGGACGCGCCTCACTCTCAACCATCCAACGATCTACCATGGCTTGAACATGTGGGGAGAGATCGTCGCTGCACTTCGTGAGCAGCTTCGCCCTCTTGGTTGGACTCGGCAGGAAGTTGGAAGTTATGCGTTGACGGTTCACGAGGAACGGGGGTTGGCTATCACTGTAGCGTCGGGCGACGAAGCGACCGGCAATCCATCCGCACACCCTTGCAACCGTTCCAAGAAGGGGCGCAATACGGTCGAAGCTATTGAGGCTAATCGTCAGTTGGAGTTGTTTGAGAAATTGCCTCCGGACATCCAAGATGAGGCTGATGGAAAGCAAACCTGGGTTTTGATGCACCATACCGATACGGTACGTGGTGAGATTCGCCTTGAGTTGTCGCGCCCGTCGAGCATCGGCAAAGACGGAAAAATATCTGAATGGTCTGAACGAATCATCCTCGGTAGTATTCCGTTCGATGATGATTTGGTGGAGATCTATCCGCCCAGCGGACCGGACATCGAAATCGATATTCGTCGTAAAGCATGACGAGGTTGTCATGTTCAATCCATTGAGACTGAGCCTTGCCCGAAAACGAAGAGGCATGAAGAAGCGCGAGCTAGCTAAACACATTGGAGTAACCGAAAGATCAGTTTCAAGCTATGAGGCTGGCTCTCAGGAACCCGAAAGCAACACACTTAAACAAATCTCAGAAACGCTTCGGTTCCCCGAAGCGTTCTTCTTTGGAGATGATCCAGAATTCCCAACCCCTGATGTGGCGAGCTTTCGGTCTTTGTCGAAAATGACGGCTTCCCAGCGTGATTCAGCCTTGGGTGCTGGTGCTGTTGCTTTGTTGCTCAATGAGTGGATCGAATCTCGGTTTGAACTACCCAATCCGGATGTTCCAGACCTGGGGCGAGAAGGCGGGGGAAATGCTGTTGCTTCTGGGGATTATGACTCGAGTGAGCCGGAGGGTTACCCCTCGCGCTCGTCGGCTCAGAACCCGGAAGCTGCTGCCGACATGCTCCGGGCGCATTGGGGGATTGGCGAGTTGCCAATTAAGAACATGATCGCCCTTTTAGAGTCGAAGGGCGTGCGCGTGTTTTCGTTGGCGATTGACGCGAAGGAGGTGGATGCCTTTTCAATGTGGAAGGGAGGTCGTCCATACGTCTTTCTAAACACATTTAAGTCTGCGGAGCATTGTCGGTTCGATGCGGCGCATGAGTTAGGTCATTTAGTGCTTCACCAACATGCTCAACCACACGGCCCTGATTTGGAGCGCGAAGCCAACGCGTTTGCTTCCGCGTTTCTCATGCCAAGAGCTAGTGTTCTTGCTATGGCTCCGAAGTCCGCAACGCTCTCCAGTCTGATTCGGCATAAGAGGCACTGGTCGGTTTCTGTGGCAGCACTGAATTACCGTCTTCATGCCCTGGGCCTGACTACTGACTGGACCTATCGAACCTTGTGCATTCAGTTGGCTCAAGCCGGTTATAGGCAGAAGGAGCCGGAGAGTATCAATCACGAGAAATCGATTGTTCTTGAGAAAATATTCTCTGCTTTACGTCAAGAGGGATTAAGTAAGGCTGATGTGGCTCATCAGCTTTCAATCTCTCCAGAAGAAATCAATGAGTTGACATTCGGACTCATGCTGAATGCCCTTAAGGGTGGGCGAGCAGCAAGCGCCGAGTCAAAGCCGAGTGGAGCAGCGCTTCGGCTGGTAAAGGGTTAATGGTTATGCATGGAAACACTTGATTTGGATCGAATCCTGGCGACGGTTCACGCCTTGTTGGTCGCGGAGGATATGACTGAGGCGGCGGAACTCGTGCGACTATACCCGGCCCGTGCGGAACAGACAGGCTATGACAACTGGAATGGAGGAACGGGTATCTGGGAGGTGTACTTTGAAGTACCTCCTTCTGACTACGCACGTATGGGTGTGCGGCGCACACAGTGGGAGGAGCAAGTCACTGCACGTTTGAAGACGGTTCTAGAGACCGAAACGCAAGACTGGTATTCAGCCAAGATCGTTCCGGCCAAGGCTTACAGAAAGGAATGGCGTGCCGAAGAATCCGGACTGCCTCGCCAGACGCGAGTCAACATTCTGGACGGCCTTCGCCTTGAAGGCGTCGCATGGAATGGAACGCTGGACGATGTGGAATTCTTGAGCCGGATTTTCGATCTCAAAGAGCTTCCCTCGTTCGACACCCGGTTCAAGGATGCCGCCGGCGACATCTGGCAGCATTGCATCAACAATGAAGACTGGGAGCCCGACTGGGTGTTTTCTGACCGTCGATTCAAGCTATTGGACGGTCCTGCGGATACCTTCTTGAGCTTTCTCTGTGAAATCGTCAACCCGGTGGTTCGCCCGGACAGAGACGAGGCCCTCACATTGGTCACACATTTCAATGACCAGCTTCGCCCGGCCGGATGGGAAATCTTTGAGGAAGAGCGTATCGCTGGCCGGCCGAGATTCGCTTATCGTGTACTTACCCACAATGGAGGACGCTCGGTGCTGCGGGCCCGCACCGTGGCCGATGCGCTGGACGCCGGGTGGATGGCCAAGGCCATCGAGCGTTTAGAGCGCGCCATCGACACCGATCCGGACTTGGCCATCGGCACTGCCAAAGAACTTGTCGAGTCGTGCTGTAAGACTATCCTCACTAAGCGCGGGGTATCATTCACTAAGTCCGATGATCTGGGCAACTTGACCAAGAATGTCGCCAAGGAACTCCAATTGGTACCTGAAGGTATCACTGACGAAGCCAAGGGAGCGGAGAACATTCGCCTCATCCTCCGCAACCTTACCCAACTTACCAACAACCTGGCCCAACTGCGGGGGCTTTACGGAACCGGTCATGGCCGTGACGGCCAGCATCGTGGTCTACAGCCTCGCCATGCACGGCTAGCTGTAGCCTCGGCAGTGGCGTTCATCGATTTCGTGGCAGAGACCTACCGTCATCGTGAAGCCACCGAAGCATCGTAATCAGGATTTATCAGTCTTGGGGCAGGATGCACGCCCGGACGCGCCAGAGCCCGCAATCGCGTTGCCCCTATGTGGTCGTCCCTGAAGAATTCACCAACCCTCACGCCACAGTGGCGTGAGGTTGGCTTGACAGGCGCTGGTGTGGGGCAATGGCTTCTGCTTCGCGCCAGTGTGAGATCAGCAGGGACAGGATTTTGGCCCAAGAAGATACGATCCAGCGCATCAGCCAACGGATGTTGTAACCGGCAGCGGCCAGGACGACGTTCAGGGCATCGCCCATCTGACCTTTCAGGAAGCAGCGCCGCATGCGGTGGCCGTCTTTCAGGTGCCCGATGGTGGGTTCGACGGCCTGGCGTCGCTTGAGGAGCCTGATCTGCGGCGGGGTCAGCGTTTTCTTCTTGCCCCGGTGGACGACGGTGATGTGTTCAGGCTGCCGACCCCGGTAGCCGAGATCGACGATGGCGGTCTTGGGGACAACACCGGTGAGAATGGCGGTCTGTTCCAGATGCTCGTCGAGGGTATCGCCGTCATAGGGGTTGCCGGGAAAGCTGCGGGCGCCGATGACCAGCCCTTTCTTGGCAGTGACTGCAATGCCGACTTTGACGCCGAATTCGTAGGGCTGGCGGGCTTTGCCCTTGCCGATGCATTCGACCTCAGGGGCATGCAAGGCATAGAGCTTGTGCTTGTCTTTGGGCTTCTGGATACGGATGCGCTCGGCGCGTTCGAGGAGGACTGCGAGACGCTGCATTTGCTCGCTGCTGGCCTTGCGGTGCAGCTCTCGGATCAGCCGCCCCAGCAGGGTGCGCTGACTCTTCAAGGTTCTGCGCATTCGCTTGAACTGCTTGGCATGGGCATAGCGCCCTGCCTTGAACTTGAGTGCCGGGCCGATGCGGGCGTAGCTCTGGCGCAGGGCGATGCCTTCGGCCTTGGCGGCCTTTACCAGCTTGTGCCGAGCAAGCTCCAGCAGGCGGCTGTCGGTGGGATAGGCGACATGCTTCTCCTGCACTGTTGAATCAATGACGATCTGTTCCAGATCGGCATTGCGCACCGCCTTCAGGTCCTTGGCGGCTTCGATGGTCTGGGCCAGCAGTTCTTCAACACCGGCCTCCCCCAAGCGATTCCGGAAACGGGTCAGGGAGCTGGGGTCACAGGGGAAGCGGGTTTGAAAGATCGCTTCCCCACAGAAGAACTGCCAGTAGGGGTTTTCCAGCCAACGGGCGCAGACCTGTTCATCAGAGAGGTTGTAGGCGTGCTTCAGGTACAGCAGGCCGATCACCATCCGCAGCGGCAGGGCGGGACGGCCAGCCCCGGCGGGCGCGGGTGGGAGTACCCCGGAGAGTTCCCGTTCCAGAACGGTCCACGGCATCACCTCACATAACCGAACCAGGGGATGACGCAGATCGATCATCTGGTCCAGACGAGAACGAAAGAAGTCGTCCGTACGGGCTGCCGCCGTCTCGCTTGGGGATACCTGATGACGCATCGAAATACCTCCAGATTTCGCCAGTTTCTGAATGCAATTATCGCAGTTATCGGCAAATCCAGCAGTGCAAAACCGCCTCTTTCTCAAATAGATTCATGAGGTTGAGGATTCTTCAGGGGCGACTATGTGGCTCCTGGCCTTTTTGAGTGGGACTGCGCGAGAGGGCGGTGAGAAGACGCAAGTCCTTATCCCGTATAGACTTTGAGTATTTCGCCTGTCTTTCGAAAATGCTTGACAGGCGAAATTTTTTATGCCGCCGGTCGGCGCTCATCCACAGGTGCAGGGCAAGGCCCTGAAGCGGATGACCCAGGCAACCTACCGCAGCATCGCGCCAACACCATAATGACGATTGCTCGCAGCACTCAGGGATTGATCATGCGCAACACCGAAGCCGCACCCGACGCGACCGCTGGCTGGCTGGGACACCAGCGCATCCAGACCAAGCTGGCCCTTGCGTTCGGCGCCCTGTTGGTGGTGCTGCTGCTGGTGCTGGTGGCGGTGTTTCAGGGGGCCATTCAGCAGACCGAGGCCCGCGAGTGGACGTTGCACACCTATGAGGTCATCGATGCCGAGCAGGAACTCGTCATTGCCGTGCGTGACGTGCAGGTGGCCGTGCGTGGCTACACCCTGAGGGCCAGCGACCAAGACCTGGCCGACCTGGAAAGCGCTGAACGCAGGGCCAAGGCCGCCCTCGCGGCACTGGGCGAGAAGGTGGTCGACAACGGCGCGCAGATCGGACGGGTCAAAGCCCTGCAGGACGCTTTCGCGCATTACGTTGACCAGAACATTCGTCCACACGTGGCGCAACTGCAGCAGATTCGCGCCGAAGGCGGCAGCGCCCGCGAAAAACGGGTGCTTGCGGCGGGCGAAGCGCAGCTCAATGCCGCCAGTGCCGACCTCGCCAAAATTGCCGAACTCACCCGCCAACTGGTGGGCAGCGAGCGCGCCCTGATGGATGAGCGCCTGCAAACGCTGGCCAAATCGACGCGCCAACTTCAGCACCTTCTCATCGGCGCCGTGATCGCCGTCGTGGTGCTGACCCTGGCGGCGCTGTGGTTTGCGCTGCACCAGATCACCCGACCGGTCAGCCAGCTCACCGAGTTGATGAGTCGCCTGGCCGAAGGGGACCGCCGCATCGAGGTGCCGGGCCTGGAACGCCGGGACGAAATTGGCGCCATCGCCAGAGCGCTCAACGCCTTCAAGCGACTGGTGATCGAGACCCAGCAAACCGGCTGGGTGAAGAACCACGTGGCCGAACTGTCGGCCCAGTTGCAGCAACAGAAAGACCGCGAGGTCTTCGCCAACATCGTCACCGCCACCGTGGCGCCTCTGGTCGAGGCCGGCGTGGCGGTGTTCTACGCCGCAGACGATCAGGGGCAGCGCCTGAGTCTGCTGGGCCACTACGGTTTTCGCCAGCGCAAGCACGTCACCACCCAGTACGCACTGGGCGAAGGTCTGGTCGGCCAGTGCGCCCGCGAGCGCAAGCCGATCCAGCTTGACCAGATTCCGCCCGACTACACCGCCATCCACTCCGGCACCGGCGAAGCCCTGCCAGCCACGCTGGTGGTGCTGCCGCTGGTCAGTGCAGACCGTCTGTTGGGCGTGCTGGAATTTGCCGCATTCAAGCCCTTCAATGCCACCCAGACGCAATTGCTCGACAGCCTGCTGCCGGTGGTCGCGCTGTCGTTCGAAAACCTGAACCGCGCGCTGACCACGCAAACCCTGCTGGTGGAAACCCAGCGCCAGTCCGAGGCTCTGCGGGCCACCGAAGAAGAATTGCGCAGCCAGCAGGACGAGCTGCGCAACCAGAACCAGCTGCTGGAAAATCAGTCGTCACAGCTCAAGGCCTCGGAAGAGGAATTGCGCGTACAAGCCGAAGAGCTGCAGGCCACCAATGAAGAACTGCGTGAGCAGAGCGAGGCCCTGACCGAACAGAAACAGCAGGTCGAAGCCGCTGAACGTGCCGCGCAGGAAAAGGCCGAGGCACTGGCGCGGGCCAGCCAGTACAAGTCGGAATTTCTGGCCAACATGAGCCACGAGCTGCGCACGCCGCTGAACAGCCTGCTGATACTCGCCCGCGGCCTGGCCGACAACGATGATCAGAACCTGTCGGCCGACGAGGTGGAATCGGCCGAGGTGATCCATTCGGCCGGAACCAGCCTGCTGCGCCTGATCAACGACATTCTCGACCTGTCGAAGATCGAGGCCGGAAAGATGGACTTGTCCATCGAGTCGGTTCGCCTCAGCGAACTCACCAGCAACCTGACGCGCACCTTCCGCAGCGTGGCCCGCGACAAGCAACTGGCGTTCAACATCGAGCAAGACCCGGCGCTGCCCGAGGCCATCGACACCGACATGGGCAAACTCGAACAGATTCTCAACAATCTGCTCAGCAACGCCTTCAAGTTCACCGCCAAAGGCACCGTGACCCTGCGCATTGCGCCGGGGGCCAATGGCCGGCAGATTGCGTTTCATGTGGTCGATACGGGCATCGGCATTCCCGCCGACACGTTCGGGCGGGTGTTTCAGGCCTTCGAGCAGGTCGATGGCAGCACCCGGCGCCAATACGGCGGCACCGGTCTGGGCCTGTCGATCGCACGCAGCATGGCCCAGCTCATGGGCGGCGACATCACTCTGGTCAGTGAGGCCGGCCAGGGCAGCACTTTCACGGTGACCCTGCCGCTCAGCGTCGAACTCAAGCAGCCCGAGGCGCCGGCGCCCGACGCCCGCCCCGCCCTGCCCCGCCCGTCATTCAGCCGCGACGCGGTCAGCGCGGCCGTGGTGCCGACGCTGCCAGCCGCCACCGTGGCCGACGACCGAGACCAGATTGCTCCCGGCGACAGCGTCATTCTCATTGTGGAAGATGACACCGCGTTCGCCCGCATCCTGCTCGACACGGTGCGCAAACGCGGCCAGCGCGGATTGGTGGCGACCGATGGCGAATCGGGCCTGGCCCTGGCCCAGCGCTTCAGGCCGGCGGGCATTTTGCTGGACGTGATGCTGCCCGGACTCGACGGCTGGGGGGTCATCGAGAAGTTGAAGTCGCAGCCCGAAACCCGCGCCATTCCGGTGCATTTCATTTCGGCCACCGAAGAACGTGGCCGGGCGCTCGATGCCGGCGCGGTGGGCTTTCTGACCAAGCCGGTGGACCGCAAGGATCTCAGCACGGCACTGGAACGACTGCAGCATTTCGAGCCGGGCCGGCTGCGCCGGGTGCTGGTGATCGACGATGACAGCGGTGCCCGTCTGGCGGTACGCAAACTGTTGAGCAGCCAGCAGGTGGAAGTACTGGAGGCCGCCGATGCCGAAGCGGCGCTGGACATGCTGCGCAACCCCGATCACGACCCGCCGGTCGACTGCGTGGTGCTTGACCTGGGCCTGCCGGGGATGGACGGCTTCAGCTTTCTGGAGCACACCGCCAGCCTCGAGGCGCCCCCCCCGGTGGTGGTCTATTCCGGCCGCGAACTGACGCGTGAAGAAACCCTGAAACTGCGCAACTACACCGACAGCATCGTGATCAAGGGCGCACGGTCGCCCGAGCGGCTGCTGGATGAGGTGAGCCTGTTCCTGCACAGCCTGCGGCCCGTCACCAGCCCGGCGGTGGCCGCGGTGCAGAAGTCCGACCCCGGCCTGTCGGGCAAGACCGTGCTGGTGGTGGACGATGACGTGCGCAACATGTTCGCCATGTCGAAGGCCCTGCGGGCCAAGGGGCTGAACGTGGTGATGGCCCAGGATGGCCACAAGGCACTGAAGCAGCTCGAAAGCATCAGCGGCATCGATCTGGTGCTGATGGACATCATGATGCCCGGCATGGATGGCTACGACACCATGCGTGAAATCCGCAAGGAGGCCGCGTGGCGGCACCTGCCCATCATCGCGCTGACGGCAAAAGCGATGCGCGGCGACCGCGAAAAATGCATCGATGCCGGCGCCAGTGATTACCTTGCCAAACCGGTGGACCTGGACAAGCTGTTCTCGATGATGCGGGTGTGGTTGAGCGCGGCATGATCGACGCGCCGCTTCCTGAACATCAGGCGCTGGAAGCCTTTATCGAGGCCATGCAGACCCACCACGGCATGGACCTTTCGGGCTACGCGCGGGCCTCGCTGCAACGGCGCGTCGAGCAGCTTGCGCTGCGCGATGGCCATGCCAGCATCGAGGCACTGGTCAAGGCCATTCGCCGCGGCGGCACCTCGTTACCGGCCCTGGTGGCCGGACTGTCGGTGCCCGTCACCGAGATGTTCCGCAATCCGCCGATCTTTCAGCGTCTGCGCGAAGCGGTGCTGCCGGTGCTGGCCTCATGGCCGCACATCACCATCTGGCAGGCGGGCTGCGCCACCGGCGAAGAGGTGTATTCGCTGGCCATCCTGCTCAAAGAGGCGGGGCTTTACGAGCGCAGCCAGATCTTCGCCACCGACATCAACGAGGCGGCGCTGGCCAAGGCGCAGGAAGGCATTTTCCCCGCGCGCGAGGCCCGCGCATGGTCCCTGGCCTACCGGCAGGCAGGCGGCAGCGGCAGCTTCAGCGACTATTACCACGCCGCCTATGAGCACATCCGTCTCGACAGCCGCCTGAAAGCCAACATCCATTTCGCGCACCACAATCTGGTCACCGACGGCGTGTTCTGCGAGGCGCAGCTGGTGCTGTGCCGCAACGTGCTCATCTACTTCAACCGCGAGCTGCAGAACGCGGTGCTCGGCCGCTTCCGCGACAGCCTGGTGCGCGGCGGCTTTCTCTGCCTGGGCAACCGCGAGAGCCTCAGCTTTGCACCGGCCGCCAAGGCGTTCGTTGCGGTGGACGCCGAGGCGCGCATCTATCGACTCCAGACCTCATGAGTCTGGTGGGCGCCGTGAATGCCGCGGAGGCTGTGGTCATGGGCTGCTCGGCCGGCGGCCTGCATGCACTGAAGGTGGTGCTGGCCACCCTGCGGCCCGCGCGCAAAGTGCCGATTCTGGTCGTCTGCCATACCGCGTCGGACGACCTGCAAGGGCTCGCGCGACTGCTCGAAACCTGCAGCGCCTGGCCGGTGCGCGAGGCCCGTGAACGGGAGCGGCCCGAGCCGGGCGTGGTGCAGTTGGCGCCGTCGGGTTATCACCTGCTGGTCGAGCCCAGCGGCGAGCTGTCGTTGTCGGTGGACGGGCGCGTCAGCTTCGCGCGGCCCTCGATCGACGTGCTGTTCGAAACCGCGGCGATGGCCTACGGCCCCCGGCTGATCGGCGTGATCATGACCGGCGCCAACCATGACGGCGCCCGAGGCCTTGCGGCGATACGCCAGCGCGGCGGCATCGCCATCGTCGAAACCCCCGCGACCGCTGAGGTCGCCACCATGCCGCAGGCGGCATTGACCCTTGCCGGCGCCGATCACCAGGCCAGCCTGGAGCGGATGGGCGCGCTGATCACCCAACTCATTGACCCGAGACCCATACACCCGTGAGCCCCACACGCACGCCCAAAATTCTGGTGGTGGATGACACGCCCGCCAATCTCGTTGCCATGCGCCGCCTGCTGCGGGCGGTGGCGGCCGATCTGGTCGAAGCTGAAAGTGGCGAGGCCGCACTGGGCGCCTGCCTCAACGATGAATTCGCCCTGGTGTTGCTCGACATCAACATGCCGGGCATGGACGGATTCGAGGTGGCCACCCTGCTGCAGGACGAGGTGAGCACCCGCGACATGCCGATCATTTTTCTGACCGCCGCCTACGGCGACGACATCAGTCGTCTCAAGGGCTACGGGGCGGGCGCGGTGGACTTCATCACCAAGCCGGTGGAGCCCGCCATTCTGCTTTCCAAAGTGCGGGTGTTTCTGGAACTGCATCAGCGCCGGCTGGAACTTCAGGACGCCATGGCCAGCCTTGCCGAGCGCAACGCCGAACTGCTGGCCGCGCAACGTGCCCTGCAGCACCAGGCGCACCACGACCCCCTCACCGGACTGCCAAACCGAGCCTTGTTTCGCGACCGTCTGGACCAGGCGCTGTCATTGGGCGCACGGCATGCGTCATCGTTCGCGGTGCTCTACATCGACATTGACGGCTTCAAGGCGGTCAACGACCGTCTGGGGCACGACGCCGGCGACCGCGTTTTGAAGCAGATCGCCGAACGGCTGGGCCACATGGTCCGAGAGTCCGACACGGTGGCCCGTCTGGGCGGTGATGAGTTCGCCATCATCGCCCATGACGTTGGCAGCCCCCAGGAGCTGTTGACGCTGGGGGAAAAACTCTGCGCCCGCCTGAGCGAGGACTACGGACTCGAAGTGCCGACCGGTGAGGCGCCGCTGCCGCTGGGCGCCAGCATCGGCATTGCGATTTACCCGGCGCACGGCCAACATGCCGAGGCGCTGCTGACACCCACCCTGACGGAACCTTCCGCATGATTACTTCGGTTTATGCCGCCCTGCTGGGCCTGCTGTTCATCTGCCTCAGCGTGTTGACGATCCGCCAGCGACGAAAGGCGGACGTGGCATTGGGTGACGCCGGGCACGCGGGCCTGCAGCGTGCCATTCGCGTGCATGCCAACTTCAGCGAGTACGTGCCCGTCAGTCTGATCCTGATCTACCTGATCGAAACCCTTTATGCCCTGCCGCTGCTGGTGCATGCACTGGGACTGGGCCTGCTGATCGGGCGGCTGTCGCACGCCTACGGCGTGAGCCAGCTCAAGGAAGATTTCCGCTTCCGGATCACGGGCATGGTCCTCACATTCACGGTGATCGCCGTGGCGGCAATCACGCTGCTGGCCCTGCGCGGGTTGCGGGTGCTGATTTCCTGATCAGGTGCTGAGCCGTCGCGAATCCGCACGGGGCCGCCCCCTCTGGGGCGGCCCGGAACGTGGCTGACGCACGCGCCCGCCCCTCGGTCACCGAATCTCGAAGCCCTCGTAGGCCTTGGCGGCCACCTCATCGCAGGCCTTGCGATAGTTGCCCACGTGCAGGTACGACAACACGCGCCGCGGTTTGCCCGCGATGTTGGCGCCGGTCCACCAGGAATCGGCCTTGGCGATCAGGGTTGCGCCGGTGACTTGGTCGTGGTGCTTGACCCAGTTGTCTTCGAATGCCTGGGTGGCTTCGATGACCTTTTCCTTGCCGTTTTGCTCGACATGGGCGACGCAATCGGTGATCCATTCCACCTGTTGCTGCAGGCAGGTGGGCACGTTGCAGAAGGCGGCGGCCGGGGCCAGCGGCGCAGCGGAGGTGAAGAAGTTGGGAAAACCGTGCTTCTGCAGGCCCATGGCGGTGGTGATGTCGCGGTCCCAGAGCGACTTGAGTGACACGCCGTCACGGCCGCGAATGTCGATGGCATTGATGGCGCCGGTGGCGGCGTCAAACCCGGTGGCCAGCACGATGATGTCGAGCGGGTATTCGGCGTCGGCGGTGCGGATGCCGGCCTCGGTGAAGCGCTCGATCGGCGCCGCCTTGATGTCGATGAGGTGCACGTTGTCGCGGTTGAATGCTTCGAGATACCCGCAGTCCAGCGGCGGGCGCCGCGTGCCGAAGCCGTAGGTCGGAATCAGCTTGTCGGCGACGCCGGGTTTGGTCAGGCGGGCGCGCATCTTTTCGCGCATGAACTCCGACAGCTCTTCGTTGGCCACCGGGTCCACCAGTACCTCGGCAAAGTTGCCCCCCCACATGACCAACGAGCCGTCGGCATACAGGTCCTCGAAGATGGCGCGTCGCTCCGCCTTGGTGGTGTCGGCCCAGGCCTTGCGCTGCATGTCGAAGGCAAAGCCGGCGAGCGAATGCTTGACCCATTCGCCCAGCGCCGTGTAACGGCTGCGCAGCGCTGCCCGGTCTTCGTCGGTCAGCTTGGTGTTGCGCATTGCGATCGCGTAGGTCGGCGTGCGTTGAAAAACGAACAACTCGCCCACTTGGCTGGCGATGGTCTGGATCACCTGCACGCCGGTGGCGCCCGTGCCGATCACCCCCACCCGCTTGCCGCTCAGATCGATGCCCTCCTTCGGCCAGCGGGAGGTGTGCAAGAACCGTCCCTTGAAATTCTCGTGCCCTTCGAAGGGCGGCACCTTGGGTTCTGAAAGCGGCCCCAGACACGACAGCAGATAACGGCACCGCACCGAGGCCCCCTGGTCGGTGCGCACGTCCCACAGGTTTGCAGCCGCGTCCCAATGCGCATGGGTCACGCGATTGTTGAAGCGGATCATCGGCCGCAGATCAAGGCGATCGGCAACGAAGTTCAAATAACGCTCGGTTTCTGCCTGGGCAGGAAAGCGCTCACTCCAGTTCCAGTCCTTCAACAACGCATCAGAAAACCAGTACTGGTACACCTCAGAGGCCGAGTCGGTACGCGCACCCGGGTAGCGGTTCCAGTACCAGGTGCCGGCCACGCCCGAGCCCGCTTCGAAGCCCTGCACGTTCAGGCCCATTTCGCGCAAGCGGTGCAGCGCATACAGGCCGGCGAAACCGGCGCCAATGACCACTGCATCAAGGGGGGTCTGCGAAGCGCTGACAGACGTGTTCATGGTTCTCGTTTCCTCGGGTGTCGGGCCAAAGGCCCGGGTGGACAGGCGCACCCGGCGCGGGCGCCAAAGTGCTTGTTCTCTTGCACCTTAGTACAGCTGCCTGTCACCTGAACGCTACCCGTGAGGGTGGCCCCTGGGACGGGGCGGGTCCGGCAGTCGGCGGTTCACGGCCGGGCTCGACCGTCCCGCGCAATGTAGGCGGCACGTGCCGGAGCAGGCAGTCGGACGCCTGATCCCCTCGCACAAAAGGACGTTTGGCATCTCGTTGGGCACATGACAAAAAGGCCCTGTCGTGAGACAAGGCCTTTCTTGTGTGCTCCGGGGCGGATGCGGAGGAGACACATCATCTCCCCTTGGTACCGCCTCGAACATCAGCAACGTTTTTCTGCTGGATTTTTAAGGCCAGCGACCGCGTTTAAGGTGAGGATCGTCGTTTTTCAGGCGACGATCGACACTTTCAAGCGGCGCTTGTCGCTCAGTGAAACTGTTCCTCTTCGGTGGAGCCGGTGAGGGCTTTGACCGAGGAGCTGCCGCCCTGGATGACGGTGGTGACGTCGTCGAAGTAACCGGCACCGACTTCCTGCTGGTGCGACACGAAGGTGTAGCCCTTTTCGCGTGCGGCGAATTCGGGTTCCTGCACCATTTCGGTGTAGTGCTTCATGCCTTCGCCGCGCGCATAGGCGTGGGCGAACTGGAAGGTGTTGTACCAGTTGACGTGAATGCCGGCCAGAGTGATGAACTGGTACTTGTAGCCCAGCGCCGACAGGTCTTCCTGGAAGCTGGCGATCTGCTTGTCGTTGAGGTTCTTCTTCCAGTTGAACGACGGCGAGCAGTTGTAGCTCAGCAGCTTGCCGGGGTTTTCCTTGAGCACGGCCTGGGCGAATTCACGCGCAAAGCCGATGTCGGGAACGCCGGTTTCGCACCAGACGAGGTCGGCATACGGGGCGTAGGCCACGCCGCGGCTGATGGCCTGCTCAAGGCCATTCTTGACGCGGTAGAAGCCTTCCTGGGTGCGCTCGCCGGTGAGGAACGGCTTGTCGTTCGCATCATGGTCGGAGGTGATCAGGTTGGCGGCCTCGGCATCAGTACGGGCCAGCACGATGGTCGGCACGCCCATCACGTCGGCGGCAAAGCGCGCGGCGGTGAGCTTTTCGCAGGCTTCGGAGGTCGGCACCAACACCTTGCCGCCCATGTGACCGCACTTCTTCACCGCAGCCAGCTGGTCTTCGAAGTGCACGCCGGCCGCGCCCGCGCCGATCATGTTCTTCATCAGCTCGAAGGCGTTGAGCACGCCGCCGAAACCGGCTTCGGCGTCGGCCACGACCGGCAGGAAGTAGTCGACGAAGTCTTTGTGACCCGCCTCGATGCCCTTGGCCCACTGGATCTCGTCAGCGCGCTTGAAGGTGTTGTTGATGCGGCGAACCATGGTCGGCACCGAGTCATACGCATAGAGCGACTGGTCGGGGTACATGGTTTCGCTGGTGTTGCCGTCGGCAGCGACCTGCCAGCCGGACAGGTACACGGCTTCGAGGCCGGCCTTGGCCTGCTGCATGGCCTGACCTGCGGTGATCGCGCCAAACGCGTTCACATAACCTTTCTTGGCTTCGCCATTGACGAGCTTCCAGAGCTTTTCGGCGCCACGCTTGGCGAGCGTGTGCTCGACATTCAGGCTGCCGCGCAGACGGACCACATCTGCCGCGCTGTAATTGCGCTTGACGTTTTTCCAGCGGGGGTTCGTTGCCCAGTCTTGTTCAAGGGCCTTGATCTGCTCGTCACGGGTCATGTTCAACCGTTCCTGTGGGTGAAAAATGGGTAGGGGGCCAGCAATCGGACAACTGGCTGAGCGACCCGATCAGGCAAGGCGGATGACGCCCTTGCTCCGTCTGAACGCTTTTAGCCAACGCATCCCCGGCAAACGTGCCTTGTGATCGAGACGATGCACGGGTCACTGCCGACGTGTCGTGTCAGCTCACCTGCGCGAGCCGGCACGGCAAAGTCGGGCATTATATCCGATTGCCGCAGTGCAACAAGACGGCAGCGGCCTTGTGCGGCAGCGGGTCCGCTTGCTCAGCCTTTGTGGACCGCCGATTCGGCGACCACGATGCCGTCGGCATCGGCGTAAAGCCAGGCGCCGGGCACGAAGCGCACGCCGGCGAATTCGACCACGCGATCCACATGACCGGTGTGCAGGCCCTTCTCGCTCTTGCGCGGATGCGTCGCCAAGGCCTTGATGCCCACTTCCTGCTCGGCCAGCTCTTCGCTGTCGCGCACGCAGCCGTTGACGACCACGCCTGCCCAGTCATTCTTCTCGGCCAGCGCGCCGATATTGCCGCCCACCAGGGCGCAGCGCATGGAGCCGCCGCCATCCACGACCAGCACCTGCCCGCGGCCCGGCTGCTCGAGCGTGCTGCGCACCAGGGCGTTGTCTTCAAAGACCTTCAAGGTCTTGATTGGCCCGGCAAAGGCAATGGCACCGCCGAAGTCGAGGAAGATGGGCTCGCAGACCTGCAGGTCGGCGTGATCGTCACAAAGATCGGTGGTTGCGAAAGCGCTCATGAAAGTACCCGTGAATGCGAAAGAATGAACGGCCTCAATCGAGGCGGTCGAAAGGCTGACGGGCCAGCACGGGCACGGCAACGGCGTACACGGCGAGGCCGATGAAGGCGATCAGGGTCCAGCCCGGCAGGCTGATGCCCAGCCACGCGGCATCAATCACCGCGCAGTTGCCGTCACCACGCAGCACGGTGGACAGCACTTCGGCGAACGGCATGACGTCCATCAGGTAATCGAGGGTCGGCCCGCAGGCCGGCACCTGATCGGCCGGCAAGGATTGCAGCCAGACGTGACGCCCGGCCACGAACGCCCCGGCACTGGACGTCAGCAGCGCCAGAAAAGCGTAAAAGCCGCGGCCGCCGCGTCGCGGCCCGTGCAGCCCGGCGAGCAAGAACACCAACCCCGTCGCCAGCATTGCCACGCGCTGGAAAATGCACATTGGGCAGGGCTCAAGCCCATGAAAGTGCTCCAGGTACAAGGCAAAGCCAAGCCCCGCCACACAGCCGAGAAAACCCAGAAATTGCAGCGGACGATACGCGTGAGTCATCGGAATCTCGTCTTGCGAAGGGGGCAGCGTAAGGCGTTCAGGCGGCCACAACCGGGATCTTGCCGATGCGGCCCTGCCAGAGCTTGGGTCCGGTCTGGTGCACTGACTCGCCGGTGGCGTCCACCGCCACGGTCACCGGCATGTCCTGCACGTCGAATTCGTAGATGGCCTCCATGCCCAGGTCTTCAAAGCCGACCACCTTGGCGCCGCGAATGGCCTTGGCCACCAGATAGGCCGCACCGCCCACCGCCATCAGATAGGCACTGCGATGCTTCTTGATCGATTCAATGGCCACAGGGCCGCGCTCGGCCTTGCCCACCATGGCGATGAGGCCGGTCTGGCCCAGCATGATTTCGGTGAATTTGTCCATGCGGGTCGCGGTGGTGGGGCCAGCCGGGCCCACCACCTCGTCGCGCACCGGGTCCACCGGGCCGACGTAATAGATGACGCGGTTGGTGAAGTCCACGGGCAATTTCTGCCCCTTGGCGAGCATGTCGGCGATGCGCTTGTGGGCCGCATCACGGCCGGTGAGCATTTTGCCGTTCAACAGCAGGGTCTGGCCGGGCTTCCAGCGGGCCACTTCGTCCTGCGTCAGGCGGTCGAGATCGACGCGCGTCGAGGTTTCAAGGTTGGCCTTCCAGGTCACCTGCGGCCAGTCTTCAAGACGCGGCACCGGCAGTTCGGCCGGGCCATCGCCGTGCAGGTGAAAGTGCACGTGGCGGGTTGCCGCACAGTTGGGAATCATCGCCACCGGCAGGTTGGCGGCGTGGGTCGGGCAGTCGAGCACTTTGACATCGACCACGGTGGTCAGGCCGCCGAGCCCCTGCGCGCCGATGCCCAGGCCGTTGACCTTGTCAAACAGTTCCAGTCGCAGCTCTTCGGCGCGGTTGCTCGCGCCACGCTCGATCAGATCGTGAATGTCGACCGGCGCCATCAACGATTCCTTGGCCATCAGCATGGCTTTTTCCGGCGTGCCGCCGATGCCGATGCCGAGTATGCCGGGCGGACACCAGCCGGCGCCCATCGTCGGAACGGTCTTGATCACCCAGTCGACGATGGAGTCGGACGGATTGAGCATCGCCATCTTTGCCTTGGCTTCAGAACCGCCCCCCTTGGCGGCGCAGATCACCTCAAGGCCATCGCCTGCGACGATTTCGGTGTGGATGACCGCGGGCGTGTTGTCCTGCGTGTTCTTGCGCGTGCCCGCCGGGTCGGCCAGCACCGAGGCGCGCAGCTTGTTGTCGGCATTGTTGTAGGCGCGGCGCACGCCTTCGTTGACCATGTCGGTGACGCTCATGGTCGCGTCCCAGCGCAGGTGCATGCCCACTTTCAGAAACACGGTGGCGATGCCCGTGTCCTGGCAGATCGGGCGACGACCTTCGGCGCTCATCCGCGAGTTGGTCAGAATCTGTGCGATCGCGTCTTTGGCGGCCGGGCTTTCTTCCCGCTCCCAGGCCTTGCCCAGTGCCTGTATGTAGTCCAGTGGGTGGTAGCAACTGATGTACTGGAATGCGTCTTCAATGGACTGGATGAAGTCAGCCTGGCGGATGGTGGTCATCGACTGGGGAGCTTGCTGAAAAATCGGACGCGCAGTGTAGCCAGACCACCGCTGAGACCGCTAATCCGCAGCCTTGCCCGACGGCCCGATCAGCCCCGCCGGGTCGAGCAGACGCGCCAGTTCGTCGCGTGACAGCTCGGTGTCTTCTTCGGCCACATCAAGCACCGGGCGCCCTTCGGCGTAGGCGCGCTTGGCGATGCGGCTGCCCGCCTCGTAGCCGATGCGCTGGTTCAGTGCGGTCACCAGAATCGGATTGCGCCGCAGCGCGTCATCGAGCCGCGCCTGATTGACCGTGAACCGGGCGATGGCCTGGGCGCCCAACTGCCGGCTCGCGGCACTGAGCAGGTCGAGGCTGTTCAATACGCTCTGTATGGCCACCGGCCACATCACGTTGAGCTGAAAGTTGCCGGATTGCGCGGCAATGGTCACGGCAGCGTCGTTGCCGATCACCCGGGCGCAGACCATGCACACCGCCTCTGGAATCACCGGATTGACCTTGCCCGGCATGATGCTGGAGCCGGCCTGCAGGGCCGGCAAGGCGATCTCGGCCAAGCCCGCCAGCGGGCCGCTGTTCATCCAGCGCAGGTCGTTCGAGATCTTCATCAAGCTGCCGGCCAGCACCTTGAGCTGGCCCGACAGTTCGGCCAGCGTGTCGAGGCTCGACAGCGCCTCGAAGTGGTTTTGCGCAACGCCAAAGTCCAACCGATAACGCTGCCGCAGCGCCTGGCACACCCCCTCGGCGTAGGTCGGGGGCGCGTTCAGCCCGGTGCCCACAGCCGTGCCGCCCACCGCCAGGCGGTGCAGGCGCAGCTGCACCGCGCCAAGCCGCGCCTCGGCGCTGGCGACCTGTTGCGCCCAGCCGGACAGCTCCTGCCCGAGGCTGATGGGCATGGCATCCATCAAATGCGTGCGGCCGGTCTTGATGGTGTTGCCCAGGGCGTCCACCCGTGTCTGGATGGCGGCGCGCAAATCCGCCAGTGCCGGCAGCAGTGACTGGTCCAGCATCACCGCCGCGGCCACATGCGCGGTGGTGGGGATGACATCGTTCGACGACTGGCTGGCGTTGACATGATCGTTGGGGTGCACCGCCTGCCCGAGCGCCTGGCTGGCCAGCGCGGCAATGACCTCGTTGGCATTCATGTTGGTCGAGGTGCCGGACCCGGTCTGAAACACGTCCACCGGGAACTGGTCGGCGTATCGCCCTTCTGCAATGGCGCCCGCGGCCGCGGCAATGGCCTTCGCGACCGACGCCGGCAAGGCCGAGCAGGCGAGGTTGGACTCGGCAGCGGCGGCCTTCACCGCACCCAGGGCACGAATGAAGGCCGGGTGCAGGCGCTCGCCCGAGATCGGAAAATTCTCAACTGCCAGCTGCGTTTGGGTGCCCCAGAGGGGTGCGGTGTCAGTCATGGCGGCCCTTAACGTTAAAATGCACCCCAGACTACCAAGCGTTGACCCATGAACCTCACGTCACTTTCGGCCATTTCCCCCATCGATGGCCGCTATGCGGTGAAAACCGTCGCCCTGCGGGCCATTTTCTCCGAGTACGGATTGATCCGCTACCGCGTGATGGGCGAGGTCCGCTGGCTGCAGGCACTGGCCGCGCACCCGGGCATTCCCGAAGTCCCCGCCCTGTCGCCGGCCGCGCTGGCCAAGCTCGACACGCTGATCGACAACTTCGACATCGATGACGCCCAGCGCGTGAAAACGATTGAGGAAACCACCAATCACGACGTCAAGGCGGTGGAGTATTTCCTCAAAGAAAAGGTGGCTTCACAGCCTGAACTGGCGGCGATCAAGGAGTTCATCCACTTCGCCTGCACCTCTGAAGACATCAACAACCTGGCCCACGCGCTGATGCTGCGCGATGCGCGCAAACAGGTGCTGCTGCCGCTGCTCGATCGCACCCTGAACGCCTTCGAGGGCCTCGCCCGCAGCTATGCCGAGCAGCCGATGCTGTCGCGCACCCACGGCCAGCCGGCGTCGCCGACCACGCTGGGCAAGGAAATGGTGATTTTCAAGGCGCGCCTGGCGCGGCAACGCGAGCAACTGGCGGCGGTGCCGCTGCTGGCGAAGATGAACGGCGCGGTGGGCAACTACAACGCGCACCTTGCAGCCTATCCCGAGGTTGACTGGGCGGCCTTTTCCGCCGGGGTGATCACGGGCCTCGGCCTCACGCCCAGCCCGGCAACCACCCAGATCGAGCCACACGACTACATCGCCGAGTACTTCCATGCACTGACGCGTGCGAATACCATTCTGGTGGACTTCGCCCGTGATGTCTGGGGCTACATCTCGCTGGGGTACTTCAAGCAGCGCACCGTGGCCGGCGAAGTGGGCAGTTCAACCATGCCGCACAAGGTCAACCCGATCGACTTCGAAAACGCCGAGGGCAACTTCGGCATGGCCAACGCGGTACTCACCTTTCTGGCCGAGAAGCTGCCGGTATCGCGCTGGCAGCGCGACCTCACCGACTCCACCACCCTGCGCAACCTCGGCGTCGGGGTGGCGCACGCGGTGGTTGGTTTCGAGTCGTTGCTGAAGGGCATCGGCAAGCTGGAAGCCGACGCCTGGCGCATGGGGCAAGACCTTGACCAGAATTGGGAGGTGCTGGGCGAAGCCATCCAGACCGTCATGCGCCGCTACGGCCTGCCCGAACCTTACGAGCAGCTCAAGCGCCTCACCCGAGGCACTCGCTTGGGCCGCGATGCCTTGCGGGGATTCATCCAGACCCTTGATCTGCCTGACGGCGAAAAGGCACGCCTCATGGCCATGACGCCTGGCGACTACGTCGGCAACGCCGCGCGCCAGGCCGAGTCGCTTTAAGACTCGGGCGCCACGGGTTCCCGTGCCATGACCTTGGCGCGCACCGCGTCGGGAATCCGCGCGGGCTTCTGCGCCTTGTAGTCAAACCAGACCACCACGCCTTCGGTGACCGCCACCAGCCGGTCGCCGTCGAACATCGCGCCTTCGGTGCAGAGGCTGCTGCTGCCCAGCCGCCGGATGCGAAGGCCAATGTCGACCGTTGCCGGGTGCTTGAGTTGCGCCACGAAGTCGCAGGACAAGCGCCCGAGAATCAACCCGTATTCTTGCCAGAACTTGGGGTCATCACCCCAAAGCGCACCGAAGTAAGCGGTTCGTGCGTCCTCGTCGAAGGCATAGAAGCGGGTGTTGTTCACATGCCCCAACGGGTCCTGGTCACCCCAACGCGTGGCAACCGCGTGCCAAAAGCCGTAGTGCGAACGATCAATCTGTAAACGGGCCATATCAGGAGGCGCTCAGTTGCGAATGCGGGCACGCGTGATCTGGTTCAACTCGCGTCGATAACCGATCAGGTTCAGCAGCCCGAACAGGATGCTGATGCCTACCTGCAGCGAACAGAAGAAGTTGGCCTGCGGCGGATAGTGAAACGCCTTCAGGCACAGCAACCAGACCAGGATCGCGGCGATGCCCTCGAACAGCAGCAGCAGTCTGAAGGTCGGCGCGATCGATTGGCGGGCGGCGATGGTCACCAGCAGCAGCCCCAGCGGAACGCCCGACCCCGCCACATAGCGCCAGCTCCATTCGGCCGGCAGATGGTCGTTGACCACCACAAAGTTGGGCAACCAGATCAGCAGCGCGGCCAGCGCGGCCAGCACGTAGGTCAGCAATCCCAAATGGGCCAGCATTCGACTCATCACGACCCCGGTGATGCGGAAGAAGCGGCGATTATAGCGAGCCGCTGTCGCGCCGCGTCCCGCCAATTGCGGCGCTGATCGTGACCGGCCGTCGACCAGCCCACGATCTCGTCAATGTGCCGGCCGCATCCGGCGCACACCCGCGCGGGATTGAGCGCGCACAGCCCGACACAAGGGGAGGCGACCGGGTCATCTTGACGGGATTCCATGCGCCAAGTTTAACCGGGCCTCACGCTACACTTCGGCGCATGGCGGGGGGAGACACGATGCAATGGACCTTCGGAGTGGCCTTGGCGGCCGGTTTGCTGGCATCGGCCTGCGCCTCAAGACCCACCGACACCCACGCCGAACGTCTGGCCTACACCGACAGCCTGGCCTGGCAATGGCGGTGCGATCGCAGCCAGGATCAGGCGCTGCAGTACTGGGTTTCAGATGAAATCCGCCTGGCACGCAGCTTCTCGGGCAATCAGCAAGGTGTCACCGGCGGGCGGCCTGTACCGCGCAGGCCGTGGAGGAAATCGTGATCGACCCCGGCACCCCCGCATTCTGGCGGGGAGCGGTCCGCACTGAAAGGCGGTCAGCTTTCATCTCGGCACCTATCTGTATTTCGTGTCCAACCCGCTAGGCCGTGCGGTCGGGCAAGCATTCGAGCAGGGCACGGATCGCTATTTTCTGTATCTGCCGGACTGGAACAGTCGTGGCGGACCATGCGCCTCGGCAACAGCCTGTGGACGAACGTGGGCGCAGCGTGCATGCCCACCTACTGGTCGAACGCCAGTCAGCCCTGGATCAACGCAGCCGCGTGTTCCGCCAGGAAGGCCGCTGGCTCGACAGCCGCCGAGGCCCGATACAACCCGGAGTCCTTGGCGCGGTCAGGGGATGCATGCGCATCGCGCGCTCTCAATCCGGTACCTCGGGCTTGCGCCCACAAAAAAGGGCTGAGCCGATCATCGGCACAGCCCTGAATTTTGTCGAAATCACTGCAATACCCGACCTTGGTACCCACGGGGAGACTCGAACTCCCAAGGCTCTCGCCACTACCACCTCAAGGTAGCGTGTCTACCAATTCCACCACATGGGTCCTGATCGGGTGGCGGATTATAGAGAAGAATGCGCCCGACTCCAAGCGCATCTGCCGACTTTTGTACTGCCGTTGCCTTATTCGGGGATCACCGGCTGGGCGGGGGCTTCGGGCGCCGCCGGGGTGGCCGCTTCCGGGGCGGCACCCATCTTGTCAACGATCGAACTGCCGCCGGGTGCCGCTGTCTGCACGACGTAGGCCAGCGCCAGGCTGATCACAAAAAAACCGGTGGCCAGCCACGCCGTGGCACGCGACAGGAAATTGGACGCGCCCCGCGCGCCAAACACCGTGCCGGAGGCCCCGGCACCAAAGGCGGCGCCGGCATCGGCTCCCTTGCCGTGCTGCAGAAGAATCAGCGTAACCAGCCCGATCGCGATAAGAACCTGGACAATGACCAATGCGGTGTACATAAACTCTACTCGTCGTGAAGCGCCTGCGCAGCGCCGCAGATCGCAAGAAATTCGGAAGCCTTGAGCGATGCGCCGCCAATCAGGCCACCATCGACATCGGGCTGGGCAAACAGCTCGGCTGCGTTGTCCGCCTTGACACTGCCGCCGTACAGGATGGCGATGGAGCCGGCGATTTTAGCATCCCGCGCGGCGATCAGCCCACGAATGTGCGCATGCGCCGCCTGCGCCTGTTGGGGGCTGGCCGTCTTGCCGGTGCCAATGGCCCAGACCGGCTCATAGGCGATCAGCGCGCCGCGCAGACTGGCGATGCCCGCCTGGTCGATGACGGCCAACAGCTGACGATCCAGCACGGCTTCGGTTTGCCCGCCTTCACGATCTTCGAGCTGCTCGCCCACACAGAGCACCGGGGTCAGGCCGCTGTGTTGGGCCGCGGCAAACTTGGCCGCCACCCGCTCGTCGGTTTCGCCATACACATGGCGGCGCTCCGAGTGCCCCACCAGGGCATAGCGACAACCCAGTTCCTTGAGCATGGCGCCCAGAATCTCGCCCGTGAACGCGCCGGGTTTGAGTTGCTCACACACATCCTGCGCGCCAACCCGAATCGGACTGCCCACCAACTGCTGCGCCACCGCGTCGATGAAAACGGCGGGCGGAAACACCGCCACTTCGACCGACGGAAATTTCTTGACCTCGAACACCAGTTCACGCAGCAGCGACTCGTTGTCACCCCGCGTGCCGTTCATCTTCCAGTTTCCCATCACCGTGAGGCTGCGTTTCATATTCTCCCTCCTCGTTTACGCGTGCGCCGATGCTGCCGCGTCACGCACGGCATCGGCTAAGGTTTGTGCATGTTGCTGGGCGGCAGCGGCATCCACCGCCTCGACCATCACCCGAATCAGCGGCTCGGTCCCCGAGGCCCGGAGCAGCACACGCCCTCGACCGGCCAGGGCGGTGACGGCGGCCGCTTCCGCAGCCTTGACGGCCGGCGCCTCAAGCAGGGGTCTGGCCGCTGCGGTCACCCTGACATTGATCAGCACTTGTGGGCACTTCTGCATGTCTCTGACGAGCGCGCGGAGTGTACACCCGGCCCCCATCATGATCGAGAGCACCTGCAAAGCGGTCACACAGCCATCGCCGGTCGAGGATTTGTCGAGGCACAGGGTATGACCCGAGGTCTCACCGCCCAGCGACCCGGCGCTGGCGTTCAGCCGCTCCATGACATAGCGATCGCCCACGGCGGCCCGCTCGAAATCGATGCCCCGCGCGCGCAAGGCCTGCTCAAGACCGAGATTGCTCATCAGCGTGCCGACCACGGGCCCGCTGAGCAGCTTGCGCTGGTGACGGTCGATGGCCAGCACGTAGAGAATCTGGTCGCCATCGACCACCTCGCCATCGGCATCCACGAGCAGACAGCGATCGGCATCACCGTCGAGCGCGATCCCCAGATCTGCGCCATGCCGGCGCACCGCCGCCTGCAGGGCCTCCAGGTGGGTGCTGCCGCAGTCAAGGTTGATATTGAAGCCGTTGGGCTCGCCCCCGATGACCTCAACCACCTCGGCGCCCAACTCGTCAAAGGTGGCCGGCGCGGTGCGGTAGGCCGCGCCGTTCGCGCAATCCAGCACGATGCGCAGTCCGTCCAGACGACCGTCGCCAAAGCTGGCCTTGCAGTATTCGATGTACCGGCCCTGCGCGTCATCGATGCGGCGGGCAAGACCGATGGTTTCTGGCGCCACGGTTTCCATGGGCTGTGCCATGAGCGCTTCAATGTCCGCCTCGATGGCGTCACTGAGCTTGCCGCCCTGCGGGCCGAAAAACTTCACGCCGTTGTCGTAATGCGGATTGTGCGACGCGGAAATGACGATGCCGGCATCCGCCCGCAGCGCGCGGGTGAGATAGGCCACCGCCGGTGTCGGGATTGGTCCCAACAGCAGCACTTCGACGCCGGCACTGGAAAGCCCGGCCTCGAGCGCCGACTCCAGCAGGTAGCCCGACCGCCGGGTGTCCTTGCCGATCACCACGCGCGCGCCATCGGCCCCGCCCAGCACCCGCCCGGCGGCCCAGCCGAGCTTGACGGCGAACTCGGCCGTCATCGGCGTGACCCCTACCCGCCCGCGGATGCCATCGGTTCCAAAGTAACGTCGCGCCATCCCCTGCCCCACTGACATAGATCAGTCCGGATTATCGCGCGTCGCGCAGTGCGGTGGCGATGTCCAGCGCCTGCACGGTGTGCGCAACTTCATGGCTGCGAATGATGCTGGCCCCCTGCGCCACCAGCAGCGCCGCCGTCACCGCGCTGGCGGGATCGCGGGCCTCCACGGGCAGCCCCAGCAACTGGCCGAACATCGATTTGCGCGAAACCCCCACCAGCAGCGGATATCCCAGGGCCACAAGTTCTGCGGTGGCCGCCAGCACGGCCAGGTTGTGCCCGAGGGTCTTGCCGAAGCCGATGCCAGGGTCGAGGGCAATGCGCTCGGCGGGGATCCCCGCATCACGCGCGGCCTGCAGTCGCTGCCTGAAAAAGTCGAGCACCTCGTCCAGAACCGGGCGCGCATAGGCCGGGGCCGCCTGCATGGTCGCCGGATCACCCTGCATGTGCATCAAGCAGACCGCCAGGCCGGTCTCAACGGCCGCCGCGACCGCACCGGGCCGCTGCAGGGCACGCACATCGTTGATTATTTCGGCGCCGGCCGCCCCGGCGGCGCGCATCAGGGCCGGGGTGCTGGTGTCGACCGAGACCGGCACATCGAATCGTGCCACCAGGGCCTCGATGACCGGCATCACCCGATCGAGCTCGGTCTGCTCACTGACGTGCAGCGCACCCGGCCGCGTGGACTCACCGCCGACATCCAGAATTGCGGCTCCGTCGTTCACCAGGCGTCGCGCGTGCGCAATCGCGGCATCGACGCCCAGATGACGACCGCCGTCGGAGAACGAGTCGGGGGTGACGTTGACAATGCCCATCACCTTGGGCGTGCCCAATTCCAGCCGACGGGTCTTGAGTTGCAGGAAACGCGTCACGGAGCCTGATACATGAAAAGAGCCGCATGACGCGGCTCTTTGGGGACAGCCTGCAGCCCCCTGATCAGGGCTGGCTGGCCGGGCGTGGCGCGGCACCCGGCGCAGTGGCACCCCCCGCGTCGGTGGCCGGAGCCGTCGGCGGCGGGCTGGGCGGCGGGCCGGAGGACTCGGACCACGAGCTCGGCTCACCCGGCGGCTCGCCCTTCATGAGACGGGCGATCTGTTCGCTGTCGATGGTCTCGTACTTGATCAGGGCTTCGGCCATGCAATGCAGCTTGTCGAGGTTGTTTTCGAGAATCTGCTTGGCACGCCGATAGTTGCCGTCGATGACCTCGCGAATCTCCAGATCGATGACATGCGAGGTCTCGTCCGAGATGTTCTTGGTCTGCGTCACGCTGCGCCCCAGAAACACCTCGCCGTTGTCCTCGGAATATGACAGCGGGCCAAGCCGGTCAGACAACCCCCACTTGGTCACCATGTTGCGGGCAATCTCGGTCGCACGTTCGATGTCGTTGGAGGCGCCGGTGGTCACCTTGTCGAGCCCGAAGATGATCTCTTCAGCCAGCCGCCCGCCGAACAGCGATGCGATCTGCGAATTGAGTCGCGTCTTGGTGTAGCTGTAGCGGTCTTCGGTGGGCAGGAACATGGTCACGCCCAGCGCCCGACCGCGCGGAATGATCGATACCTTGTAGACCGGGTCGTGCTCGGGCACGGTGAGACCCACGATGGCGTGGCCGGCCTCGTGGTAGGCCGTCAGCTTCTTCTCGTCGTCATTCATCACCATGGAGCGCCGCTCGGCGCCCATCATGATCTTGTCTTTGGCACGCTCGAAGTCGTCATGGTCCACCAGGCGCTTGCTGGCCCGGGCGGCAAACAGCGCTGCCTCGTTCACCAGGTTGGCCAGGTCAGCGCCGGAGAAGCCGGGCGTGGCCCGCGCGATGATCGACGGCTTGACCGAGTCCGACAGCGGCACGGCGCGCATGTGTACCTTCAGAATCTGCTCGCGACCGCGTACGTCGGGCAGCGGCACGACCACCTGGCGGTCAAAGCGGCCCGGCCGCAGCAGTGCGGGGTCGAGCACGTCCGGGCGGTTGGTGGCGGCGATGACGATGACGCCCTCGCTGCCTTCGAAGCCGTCCATCTCGACCAGCAACTGGTTGAGCGTTTGTTCGCGCTCGTCATGTCCGCCGCCCAGACCGGCGCCACGGTGACGGCCCACGGCATCGATTTCGTCGATGAAGATGATGCACGGGGCGTGCTTCTTGGCCTGCTCGAACATGTCGCGGACACGCGAGGCGCCCACGCCCACGAACATCTCGACGAAATCGGAGCCCGAGATCGCGAAGAACGGCACGCCGGCTTCGCCGGCAATGGCCTTGGCGAGCAGGGTTTTCCCGGTACCGGGCGACCCTACCATCAGCACGCCGCGCGGAATCTTGCCGCCCAGCTTCTGGAACTTGCCAGGGTCCTTGAGGAAGTCGACCAGTTCGCTCACTTCCTGCTTGGCTTCTTCAACGCCAGCCACGTCGGCAAAGGTGATCTTCACCTGGTCGGCGCTGAGCATGCGCGCCTTGCTCTTGCCAAACGACATGGCACCCCGCCCGCCGCCCCCGCCGCCCTGCATCTGGCGCATGAAGTAGATCCACACACCGATCAGCAACAGAATCGGGAAGGCGTTGAACAGCAGTTGCAGCAGCAGCGGCGTTTCGCGCGGCACGGCGCCTTCGAACTTGACGTCGTGCTCGATCAGCGTGCCGATCATCGAACGGTTGTCGGTCTCCGGGCTGATGGTGGTGAAGGCGCTGCCGCTCTGCAACGTGCCGGTGATGGTCTGGTCCTGAATGATCACGTCACTGACGTTGCCGTTCTTCACCTGATTGAGAAAGTCGGAGTAGGCCAGTTCCGGCTTGGCGCTGCCGCCGCCCGAAAAGCCTTGGAACACGCTCATCAGCACGACGAGAATGACCACCCATAACAGTAAATTCTTCGCTAGATCGTTCAATGCCGGATACCTGAAATTGGGGCACTTCGAAACTGCAACCTACACCGGACGGCGCGACCGCGCCAACAGATAGACTTCTTTGGAGCGGGGCCGGCTCGATTTTGGCTTGCGAATGGTCACTTGCGAGAACCCTTCACGCACCTGCTTCAAGTAACCCTCGAACCCTTCGCCTTGGAAAACCTTCACCAAGAATGTGCCCCCGGGTTTGAGATTTTCAAGCGCAAACATTAAGGCCAGTTCGCAGAGATAGATACTGGCGGTCTGATCGACGGTGCCAATTCCCGAAAGGTTCGGCGCGATGTCGGACAACACGACATCGACCGCCCGCGCACCGACCTTGGCCTGCAAGGCGTCAAGCACGGCCTGTTCGCGAAAATCGCCGCAGATGAAATCGACATCGGGCAGTCCATCCATCTCCAGAATGTCAAGCGCGAACAGGTGGCCTGACGGCCCCAGCAGCGGGCGCGCGTACTGTGACCAACTGCCCGGTGCGGCCCCCAGATCCACCACGACCATGCCCTGCCGCAGAATGCGGTCGCGCTGCTGAATCTCTTCCAGCTTGAAGATGGCGCGTGAGCGGTAGCCCCGTTTGCGCGCCTCGACCACATAAGGGTCGTTCTGGTGCTCGGCCAGCCAGCGGGCCGAGCTGGCGCTGCGCTTACGGCTCACCGTTGCACGCCCGGGAGCATGCGCCGCTCCAGCCTTCGCTTAGACGTAGTGCAGCGCAACGATTTCGAGCTGCCGTATGCCGCTGGGCACCTTCACGTCGACGACGTCGCCCTCGGCCTTGCCGATCAGCGCCCGCGCGATGGGGGAATTCACCGAGATCATGCCGGCCTTGATGTCGGCCTCATCCTCACCGACGATCTGGTAGCGCAGCTCCTCGCCGGTGTCGGCGTCGGCCAGGTCCACCGTGGTGCCAAACACCACCTTGCCGTGGGCGTTGATCTGGGTCACATCGATAACCTGGGCGCTGCTGAGCTTGGCCTCAACTTCGGTGATGCGACCTTCATTGAAGCCGTGCTGCTCACGCGCCGCGTGATACTCGGCGTTTTCTTTCAGGTCTCCGTGGGCACGGGCCTCTTCGACCGCTGCAATGATCTGCGGGCGCAGCTCGCTTTTGCGGTAGCGCAGTTCTTCACGCAGCTTCTCGGCGCCGCTGACCGTCATCGGGTTCTTGTTCATGGGATCTCCATCGCCTCGTCGCGCGGGCACCGGTTGTTGCACCCGGTTGTTCATCCTGCGCGAAAAACGATTACTCAAAAAAACGACGGCCGCTGGGGCCGTCGATGGTCAAAAATCTTACCACGCCGCCCGAAGGCGGCAAGTTTCAGGCGGGCCGGGTCAGGCGGTGCAGCGCCTGCAGGGCGTTCACGTCGAGCGCGTCACGATGCTGCAGCGCCTGCGCCGCGGCCAACCCACCGGCAATGGTCGTGAAATAGCAGACCTTGTTCTGAATGGCCGCGGCACGGATGGAGCGCGACTCTTCGATCGACTGCTTGCCTTCGGTGGTATTGACCACGAACTGCACTTCACCGTTCTTGATCATGTCGACACAGTGCGGCCGCCCTTCCTTGACCTTGTTGACGCTCTCGCAGGCAATGCCGGCCTGGTTGAGCACCGTGGCCGTGCCGTGGGTGGCGGCCAGGGTGAAGCCGTGGCGCGTCAGCAACTGCCCCAGCTCCACGGCCTTGCGCTTGTCGGGGCCGCGCACCGAAATCAGTGCCTTGCCGCTGGACGGCATTTCCATGCCCGCCGCCAGCAAGGCCTTGTTGAAGGCCTCGCCAAAGTGCTGGCCGACCCCCATCACCTCGCCGGTGGAACGCATCTCGGGCCCCAACAGCGGGTCAACGCCGGGGAACTTGGCGAAGGGAAACACCGCTTCCTTCACCGAGCAGTAGGGCGGGATGATTTCTTCGGTGATGCCTTGCGCCACCAGCGACTTGCCGGCCATCGCCCGGGCGGCAATCTTGGCGAGGGGCCGGCCGATGGCCTTGGACACGAACGGACTGGTGCGCGAGGCACGGGGGTTCACTTCCAGCAGAAACACCTGCTCGCCCTGCACCGCGAACTGCGCGTTCATCAGCCCCACGACCTTGAGCGCCCGCGCCAACTGGTCGATCTGGGTCCGGATGACGTCCAGCGTGGCGGCGGGCAGTGAGTGGGCCGGCAGTGCGCAGGACGAATCGCCCGAGTGCACGCCGGCCTCTTCGATGTGCTCCATGATGCCGCCGATGACCACGGTTTCGCCGTCGGCCAGGGCGTCCACGTCCACCTCGATGGCGTCATTCAGGAAATGATCGAGCAGCACCGGCGCGTCGTTGGACACCTGCACCGCCTCGGTCATGTAGCGCTTCAGGTCGTCGTCGTCATGGACGATCTCCATGGCCCGGCCGCCCAGCACGTAGCTGGGCCGCACCACCAGCGGATAGCCCACCTCGGCGGCGATGCTCAGTGCCTGTTCCAGCGAGGTGGCCGTGCCGTTCGGCGGCTGCAACAGGTTGAGCTGCTTGACCAGCTTCTGGAAGCGGTCGCGGTCTTCGGCCAGGTCAATGGCATCGGGCGAGGTGCCGATGATGGGCGCGCCCGCCGCTTCCAGCTGACGCGCCAGCTTCAGCGGCGTTTGGCCGCCGAACTGCACGATCACGCCCTTGGGTTTTTCGACGTCGATGATGGCCATGACGTCTTCGAACGTGAGCGGCTCGAAGTACAGGCGGTCCGAGGTGTCGAAGTCGGTTGAAACCGTTTCGGGGTTGCAGTTGACCATCAGCGTTTCGAAGCCGTCTTCACGCAGGGCCAGCGCGGCGTGCACGCAGCAATAATCGAACTCGATACCCTGCCCGATGCGGTTGGGACCGCCGCCCAGAATCATGATCTTGTCGCGATGGGTGGGCGCGGCCTCGCATTCCTGGTCGTAGGTTGAATACAGGTAGGCGGTGGAGGTCGGGAATTCGGCCGCGCAGGTGTCGACCCGCTTGAACACCGGACGCACGTCCAGCGCCAGGCGCTTCGCGCGCACGTCACGCTCGTGCGTGCTCCAAAGCGTGGCGAGGCGACGGTCCGAAAACCCCATGCGCTTGAAGCGCCGCAGGGTGGGCGCATCGATTGCGGCCAGGGTCGCCTGCTGGATCACCGATTCGGCGGCGATCAGCTCTTCGATCTGCTCCAAAAACCAGGGGTCGATGCGCGACACCCGGTGCACCTCTTCTACGCTCAGGCCCTTGCGGAAGGCCTCGCCCACGTACCAGATGCGCCGCGCGCGGGGAATCGCCAGCTCGGATCGAATACGGGTTTCGGCGTCGGCATGTTCAAGGTCGAGGATGTTGTCGAAGCCGTCGCTGCCCACTTCCAGCCCCCGCAGCGCCTTGTGCAAAGACTCCTGGAAGTTGCGGCCGATGGCCATCACCTCGCCCACCGACTTCATTTGCGTGGTCAGCCGCGAGTCGGCCTGCGGGAATTTCTCGAAGGTGAAGCGGGGAATCTTGGTGACAACGTAGTCAATGCTGGGCTCGAACGATGCCGGAGTGGCCCCGCCGGTGATCTCGTTCTTCAGCTCGTCCAGCGTGTACCCCACCGCCAGCTTGGCGGCGACCTTGGCGATGGGAAAACCGGTGGCCTTGGACGCCAGCGCCGACGAGCGCGACACCCGCGGGTTCATCTCGATGATGATCACGCGCCCGTTGTCGGGGTTGATGGCGAACTGCACGTTCGAACCGCCGGTTTCCACGCCGACCCGCCGCAGCACGGCCAGACTGGCGTTGCGCAGCAGTTGGTATTCCTTGTCGGTGAGGGTCTGCGCCGGGGCGACGGTGATCGAGTCACCGGTGTGCACGCCCATGGGATCGAAGTTCTCGATCGAGCAGATGATGATGCAGTTGTCCTTGGTGTCGCGGACCACTTCCATCTCGAACTCTTTCCAGCCGAGCAGTGATTCTTCGATCAACACTTCAGTGGTCGGCGACAGGTCGAGTCCACGGGTGACGATTTCGTCAAATTCTTCAACGTTGTAGGCAATGCCGCCGCCCGAACCGCCCAGGGTGAAGCTGGGGCGAATGATCACCGGAAAGCCGATGTCAGCCTGCAGGTCACGCGCTTCGGCCATGGTGTGGGCCACGCCGGAGCGGGCCGACTCCAGCCCGATCTCGGTCATGGCGTTGCGGAATTTCTGGCGGTCTTCGGCCAGATCGATGGCCTCGGCATTGGCGCCGATCATCTGCACGCCAAACTTTTCCAGCACGCCTTCGCGGGCAAGGTCGAGTGCGCAGTTGAGGGCGGTCTGGCCGCCCATGGTGGGCAGCAGGGCGTCTGGACGCTCCTGCTCGATGATCTTGGCCACCGTTTGCCAGCGGATCGGCTCGATATAGGTGGCGTCGGCCATGTCCGGGTCGGTCATGATCGTGGCCGGATTGGAGTTCACCAGAATGACCCGGAAACCCTCCTCGCGCAGCGCCTTGCAGGCCTGTGCGCCCGAGTAGTCGAACTCGCAGGCCTGGCCGATCACGATCGGTCCGGCGCCGATGATGAGAATGCTTTTGATGTCAGTACGTTTGGGCATGGGGGCTCAAGGGGCTACCGGGCGGCTCATCAGGTCAATGAAGCGGTCGAACAGCGGGGCGACGTCGTGCGGTCCGGGGCTGGCCTCGGGGTGGCCCTGGAAGCTGAAGGCCGGCGCGTCTGTCAGGGCAATGCCCTGCAGGGTGCCGTCAAACAGCGAACGATGGGTGACACGCACGTTGGCAGGCAGGGTCGCATCGTCCACCGCGAAGCCGTGATTCTGGCTGGTGATCATCACTTTGCCGCTGGCCAGGTCCTGCACGGGATGGTTGGCGCCGTGGTGGCCAAACTTCATCTTCACGGTCGTCGCGCCTGCAGCAAGACCGAGAATCTGGTGCCCAAGGCAGATGCCGAAGGTCGGCAGCTTGCGCGCGATCAGTTCACGCGCGGTGGCGATCGCGTAGGTGCAGGGCTCGGGATCACCGGGGCCGTTGGAGAGCAGCACGCCGTCGGGCTTGAGCGACAGAATGGCGTCGATCGGGGTCTTGGCGGGCACGACCGTCAGCGTGCACCCGCGGTCGACCAGCATGCGCAGCATGTTGCGCTTGACGCCGAAGTCGATCACCACGACATGACATCGCGCCTCGCCCAGGGTGGTTTCGGCATTGGTCGCCAACTGCCAACTGCCGGTGGTCCATTCATAGGCTTCGGTGCAGCTGACCACCTGGGCAAGATCGGCGCCCTTGAGGCCGGCAAAGCCACGCGCCAGGGCAATGGCCTTTTCCGCGGTGGCGTCATCGCCCGCCAGAATCGCGCCGTTCTGGGCGCCGGTGTCGCGCAGCTGGCGGGTCAGCGCGCGGGTGTCCACTTCCGCGATGGCAACGGTTTTGTTGGCGATCAGATAGTCGCGAAAATGCTGCCGCGACCGAAAATTGCTGGCCGGGCGCGGCACCTCGCGAATCACCAGCCCGGCGATGTGCACGGCGCCTGATTCGGCATCTTCAGGATTGACCCCCACGTTGCCGATGTGGGGATAGGTCAAGGTGACAATCTGTTGCCGGTAGGAGGGGTCGGTGAGAACCTCTTGATAGCCCGTCATCGCGGTGTTGAACACGACTTCGCCGACGGTCTGACCCGTCACGCCGATCGAAACACCTTGAAAAACGGAGCCATCAGCGAGGGCGAGTACAGCCGGGGTCAATGCAGTCATCGGCGCGCTTTGCTGAATGTATTAATCCGTACGACCCGCACTCGGCGGGCTTGTCACACGAAAACGGGGGCGATCGCCCCCGTTCAAGGATTAAGACGGAATGATACGGTTTTGCCGGTCCAGCGTCCATCAAAGTTGCGGGCAAAACCCCAGATCAATGGCTACCGGAACACGTCGTCGAGCCCATAACGACCAGCGGGCTTGCCGGCCAGCGCCTGCGCGGCTCGCACCGCGCCGCGGGCAAAATTCATCCGGCTGGACGCCTTGTGGGTGAGTTCAAGACGCTCGCCGTCACCCAGGAACATCACGGCATGGTCGCCCACCACGTCACCGCCGCGCACGGTGGAAAACCCCAGGCTGCCGCGCGCACGGGCGCCGGTGTGGCCTTGCCGGGCATAGACCGCGCGGGCTTCCAGATCGACCCCGGCGCCCGAGGCGGCCGCACGGCCCAGCATCAGGGCGGTGCCGCTGGGCGCATCCACCTTGTGCCGGTGATGGGCCTCGACGATCTCGATGTCGAAATCGCCCCCCAAGGTGGCCGCCGCCTCACGCACCAGGCGCTGCAACAGGTGAATGCCCAGGCTGAAATTACCCGACTCGCACAGGGCAATCCGCGCGGTCGCCGCATCCAGCGCCCGACGGCCTTCGGCATCGAATCCCGTGGTGCCTATCACCATTGCCGTTCCGCTTTGGCAGGCCTGCCTGAGGCTTGCCAGCGTGGCTTCAGGGCGGGTGAAATCGATCAACACATCGACGGCATCGGCTGACCAGTCCGCGGCCAGCACCACGCCCGAAGGCGGGCTGGCGAACCAGTCCGCCACGTCACGGCCCAGTTCGGGGTGTTGCGGCGATTCAACCGCGGCGGCCAGTTGCAGACCGTCACCGGCCGCCCAGACGGCTTCGATCAGGGTCCGGCCCATGCGCCCGCCAGCGCCGAGAATGCCAATGCGGGGACGAGGATGCGTGCTCATGAAAATCCGGAACGAATGAGGGGCCGCGCATGATGCCGCAGATGCGCCGGCGCGCGCGATGCTTCCGAAGGGCGCGAACCGGCTAGAAGGGCAAGTCGTGCGCCTCGTCGGCAAACGCCAGAGTCAGTGCGCCGGGGCCGACGTTGATGCCGCCGGTCATCGACAGCATGCTCTCGACGCGCTCGATGCCGTGCTGTTTGCAAATGGCCACCATGCGCTCGTAGCCTGGCAGGCTTCGCATTTCATCGAGCTGGCCACCGTAGCTGATCACCAGGGTCGGCGCGAGCAGGCCATGCGCAATGCGCGTCGTCACGTAGTCGAACAGCCGCTCGGCGCCGCGATGAAAATGCCGCAGCTTGGCAACCGGACCGGTTTCGTTGCGATAGCCGCGGATCAGCGGCTTGATGTCGAGGGCGGTGCCCAGCATGGCGCCCATCCAGCCGACGCTGCGGTCACCCTTTTTCTTTGCCCGGGCACGCAGGTAGTACAGATCCTGCGGGAGCATGTAGCCGTGGATGTTCTGGGTCAGTGCTTCGAGCCGCTCGCGAATACGGATGGGGTTTTCGCCCTGCTCGATCATGCGAACGGCCTCCACGGCCATCAGTCCCTGTGCGGCGAACAGGTTCTGGCAATCGATCACCCGCAGCGCGAACGGCCCGTTGACGCCGGCCTTGGCCCGAAAGGGCTTGTAGTCGTTGAGAATCGCGAAGGACGCCTTCACGGCGTTGTCGAACATCGGGCTGCGACTCGAGGCGATGGTCAGGCAAAACACGAAGTCAAAGTCGATCACCAGCTTTTCGAGAAACAGCTGCTTGATCTGATCGGTTGCAAACGCCGAGCTGCCTGCATCGCTGCGGCGATCCCACTTGCCCTCGTAGAAGCGCCGGGTCTTCTCGGGGTCGCGGGTGTCGATCTCGTCGCGGTCACCCAAGTGCAGGGTGATCGGCAGAATCACGATGCCGTGTTGCTCAATGAACGACTGCGGCAAATCGCAGGCAGAGTCCACCACCAGTCCAATGCGCATCTCTCTCCTCAGGCACGCGACGCGTTACGGTTGTTCTTTTCGGGACTCTAGCACGCGACAAAAACAGGTCCGCACGGCCTCTCAGCCCGCCTTCAGGTCACGCTTGGCCTGCTGCCAGCAGGCCTCCATGGCCGCCAGCCGGCCGGGATCGCCCACGGGCGGAAAGGTGCTGGCGGCGGCCTCGACGGCGGCGAAGCGCACCGCAAAGCGCGTGTTGGCCGCCTGCAGGGCCGACACCGGCTCGACCCCCAGATGCCGCGCCAGGTTGACCACCGTGAACAGCACGTCGCCCCATTCTTCGGCGCAGCGCTGCGGGCTCTGGTGACGGGCCTCGGCAAGCTCGCGCCACTCCTCGTCGAGCTTGCCCCACACGGCGGCTACATCGGGCCAGTCGAATCCCAGCTCAGCGGCCTGCTGTTGCACTCTGAGGGCGACGCGCAGCGGCTCATCGTCCATGCGCATGCACCTCCATCGCCAGCATGTGCAGCAGCGCGGCTGTGGCGCCCCAGATGCGGTGTCCCTGATACGCGAGTTCGTGAAACGGCAACTCGATGCCGTCACGCGACAGCGTCTTGCGCGTGTAGGTGTCCGGGTCCAGCGCCATCGCCAATGGCAGCTCGAACACCTCGGCCACTTCGTCAGGCGCCGGCCGCCATTGCGTAGGCGGGTTGGCCACATGCCCCACCACCGGAGTGATGCGAAATCCGCTGAGCGTGGGAAAATCGTCGAGAAAGCCGATGACGTTCACCTGCTGCGGATCCAGTCCGACTTCTTCGTAGGCTTCTCGCAGCGCGGTGGCGGCGCAACTGCCGTCGTCCGCATCGCAGCGCCCGCCGGGAAAGCTCACCTGGGCGGCATGGGCGCGCAGATGCTCGGCGCGCCGTGTCAGCAGAATACAGGGGCCTGCCTCACGCTCCAGCAGGGCGATCAGCACGGCTGACGCCTTCAGCGGCCGGTTCAGTTCTCCGGCAACCCAGGCCTGCAGCGCTTCTGGAATTTCCAGCGTGCACAACGCCCTGGGGCCGGCCTCGCCACTGGCCGCCAGGGTGCGTGCCACCTTGCGGCTGAGCGGCGACAATACGGGCTCGGTTTCGCATGGGGCGGACTCAGAAGGCGACGAATGGAACGATCCTGGCATCAATGGCTCACGCTCCGGGAGTGTGATCAGCGGGTGGGCGCCCCAAAGGGTACGGCGTTCAGGGCGTTCAAATCGTCACGCGACCGCTGGGTCGAAGGGCGGGATTTTCAGCGCCTCGATGCGCTGCTGCACGCACCCGACATCCAGAGGCTGCGAATCGGTAATCGTCTCTACGATAGCACCGTGCATGTCGTGCTGCTGTCGCCGCAAATGGCCGAAACCATAGGCTTTGGCGTCCGGTAATGTTCCTTTCCGTCAGCAATTTTGATGTTTGCGCAGACGCGCCCGGCTGCGTAGCATGCGCAGCCTATATTCAACTTTTGGAACCTCCCATGCCTGCAGTCGAACTGATCAAGAAAATGCCCCAAGCGCTCAATGTCGACGCGGCCGCAGGCACCGATGCCACCCTCCAGTTCAATATTTCCACCCCCATGAACGTCGTCATCAAGGACGGCGCCTGCACGGCCAACGAAGGCGTCGCCGCCAGCCCGGACGTGACGCTGACCATGGAAGACGAAGACCTCATCGCCCTGATGAAAGGCGAACTCAACGGCATGACAGCCTTCATGACCGGCAAGCTGCAACTCGAAGGCGACCTGATGCTCGCACAACGGATTGGCAGCCTGTTCGACGCCTCGAAACTCGACTGAATCGTCTGTGGCACCCGCCTCACCCACCCCGGTCGCCGCAAACGATCGGGGTTTTTCGTTGGTCCGCGACGGGCAAGGGCGCCTCGGCCTGCACGCGGGTCACCATGTGCGCGTAGGCGACGTGGTGGCCGATTGGCTGGGGCCGGAGCAACTGAGGCGGCTCAGTGGCGGCAAGAAGCAATTGTTGGCGCGCGCGGTGGGCATCGGCAAACGAACCCCGCTCAGCGTGCTGGATGCCACCGGCGGCCTGGGTCGCGATGCCCACGTCATGGCCCATCTTGGGGCAACGGTCACCGTGTGCGAGCGCCAACCCCTGATCTTCGCCCTGCTGCAAGACGCCTGGACGCGGCTGGAACTGGTCGACGACCGCTGCGCCAGCCGCCTGTGCCTGCAGGCCGCCGATGCGCACTCGGTGCTGCGCGACGACCTGACCTGGGACGTGGTCTACCTCGACCCCATGTACCCCGGCCGTGACAAGACCGCGTTGCCCGGCAAAGAAATGCAGTTCTTCCGGGAACTGACCGAAGGCGATGCGGACGCCGGCAGCTTGCTGGCGCTGGCGCGCGCCCGGGCACGCTGGCGTGTCGTGGTGAAGCGGCCGCTGTCGGCGCCGCCCTTGGCGGACCAGGCGCCGGATCAAAGCCTGCGCGGCACCCAGGCCCGCTTTGATCTCTATCTTGTGCCGCCACCGAAGGAGACGCCATGAAGCGCCTGACCCTGATTCGTCACGCGAAATCGAGCTGGAATTACCCCGAGCTGACGGATTTTGAACGCCCCCTCAATGGTCGGGGGCGCCGCGACGCACCGGCAATGGCGCTGCGAATTGCCCGCGCGCTGGGCATGCCCGACGTCTGGGTCAGTAGCCCGGCATCCCGGGCGATCACCACCGCGCGCCTGTTCACCGAGGCGCTGGCGGTACCCGCCACCGACCTGCTGCTGAATCCCGATATTTACGATGCCGACATCGAACAACTGCTCGACGTGCTGGCGCCGCTGCCGGCCCGGGCCCATCGCGTGTGGTTGTTCGGTCACAACCCGGGTCTCAGCGAACTGTCGCAGTGGCTGAGCCCTGGCGCGCCCACCCACTTGCCCACCTGCGCGGCGGTTGGTTTCGACCTGCCCATCGAAAGCTGGTCGGCGCTCAAGCCGGGCATCGGCCGGCTGGTGGCCCACCTCTACCCCAAGCAGGCGTCTGAATGACGCGGGGCCCTGCCTTCAGGCCAGCGGCTTCAGGACCTGGCTGAAACGCTTGGCGTTCTGGCGATAATGCGCTGCAGAGGCGCTGATCATCTGGATCTCGGCGGCGCTGAGCGGGCGGACCACCTTGGCGGGCGAACCCATCAGCATCACGCCGTCGGGAAAAACCTTGCCCTCGGTCACCAGCGACCCGGCGGCCACCAGCGAGTTGGCGCCAATCACGGCGCGGTTGAGAATCACACTGCCAATACCGATCAGCGTGTTGTCGCCGATCGTGCAGCCATGCAGCATCACCTGATGCCCAATGGTGCAGTCTTTGCCGATGCGCAGCTCAATACCCGCGTCGGTGTGCAGCACCGAGGCATCTTGCACATTGGACCCCTCGCCCACCACCAAACGATCGGTGTCACCGCGCATCACGCAATTGAACCAGACGCTGGCGTTGGCCCCGATTTCGACCTTGCCCATCAGGTCGGCCGAGGGCGCAACCCAAGCCCCCTCGCCGATCTGCGGCGCAACGCCGTCCAGGGAATAGAGCACGGCCGGCGGTCCGCTCAGGCGGCGGCCGCAGCCGCAGGCTCGTTGCGCCCGAAACCATGACCGTTGTCGATCAGGTATTCCAGCCACTTGCCCAGGGTCAGATTGCGCCGCCACTGCTCGTCCAGAAACCGCTCGGCCCAGGGGTCGCCGTCGCTCTCGGCCTGCCAAGGTGGGCGGTTGGGCTGGTTCAGCGCCTCGGCCACGCACGCATCGCGATAGATGCGCACCCACAGGTCGGGCTGATTGCGCACGCCCTGATCGTCGACAAACTCATAGGTGAGCTTGCAGGTCAGGGTATAGCGGTCGCGCTCGGTCACCTGCAAATGCAGGGGCGGGTCGGCCAGCGTGTGCGAAATGGCCTTCTGAGGCGGAAGGTCCAGCGCAGGGATGAGACGCTGCAGCAACTTGAAGTTGCGCTCATAAAGGTCGATCAGTACCGCGAGCCTCTGGGGAGACGTCTGCGGCGTGGCTCGGGAGCGTTCTGGGTACGTCGGCATAGGCGGACTATAAGATATGACAAAGAGCGAAGACAACGAAGACAACATGACGACCCAAATAATTCCCGTAACTGCATTCACAGATCAACGCCCGGGGACGGCCGGCCTGCGGAAGAAAGTGGCGGTGGTGCGGCAACCGCACTATCTGGCCAGTTTCGTCCAGTCCATCTTCGACTGCGCCCCCGAACTGCGCGGCAACACTCTGGTCATCGGCGGTGACGGCCGCTACTGGAACCGCGACGCCATCACCCTCTGTGTGCAGATGGCGGCGGCAAATGGAATTTCAAGGGTGCTCATTGGCCTGGGCGGAATTTTGTCGACCCCGGCGGCCTCACACCTGATTCGCCAACGCGGTGCGGCGGGCGGGCTGGTGCTCACGGCAAGTCACAACCCGGCGGGGCCGAACGGCGATTTCGGCATCAAGTACAACATCGCCGGCGGCGGCCAGGCCCCCGAGGCGCTGACCGAGCGCATCTTCCAGACCAGCCTTGCGCTGACGCGCTACCGCATCGACCCGACCGTGTCGGTCGATCTGGACCGGCTCGGCACGACCCAGGCTGGCGCCCTGCAGATCGAGGTCATTGACGGCGTTGACGACTACGCCGCGCAAATGGCCACGCTGTTCGACTTTGCGCAGATTCGCGACTGGCTCGCACAGGGCCATCGCATTCGCTTCGACGCCCTGCACGCCGTCACCGGACCGTATGCGCGGCGCATCCTGATCGACACGCTGGGCGCCAACGAACAGGACATTGTCAACGCCGTCCCGCTAGAAGACTTTGGGGGCGGCCACCCCGACCCGAATCTGATCTACGCCGCCGAGCTGGTGGCGCACATGAACGGCCCGCACGCCGCCGACCTGGGCGCCGCCAGCGATGGAGATGGCGACCGCAACATGATTCTCGGCCCCGGCGTGTTCATCTCGCCGGGGGATTCACTGGCCATGCTGGCCGACAACCTGCATCTGTGCCCGGGCTACGTCGATGGCGTGGTCGGCATCGCCCGATCCATGCCCACCTGTCGGGCCGCCGACCACGTGGCCCGGCAGCGCGGCATCGAACTTCACGAGACCCCCACCGGCTGGAAATTCTTCTGCAACCTGCTCGACGCCGGTCGCATCACCATCTGCGGCGAAGAAAGTTTCGGCACCGGCTCGACCCACGTTCGCGAAAAGGACGGGCTCTGGGCCGTGCTGGCGTGGGCCAACATCCTCGCCGCCAGCGGCCGCTCGCTGCCCGAAATTGCCATCTCACACTGGCAGCGCTACGGCCGCCACTACTTCCAGCGTCACGATTACGAAGGGCTGGAAGCCGATGTGGCCGACGCAATCGTCGCCGACTTGCGGGCTCGCCTGCCGCAACTGGTGGGGCAGACGCTGGAAGGCGGGCTCACCGTGACCCTGGCCGATGACTTCACCTACGCCGACCCCATCGACGGCAGCCAGGCCAAGGGCCAAGGGCTGAGGGTGGTGATGGGCGATGACGCGCGCATCGTGCTGCGCAAGTCGGGCACCGGCACCGACGGCGCCACCCTGCGGCTGTATCTTGAGCACTGGCGCCAGGACGAGCTGAACCTGGACCCCGCCACCGCACTGGCGCCGCTCGCCGCGCTGGCGGACACTCTCATCGGCCTGCGCCAGCGCACCGGGCGCGCCGAACCTGACGTGGTGACCTGACGCGGCGCACCCGCCGCCCCGACCTGAGGACCCTTCTCATGCGCTTGTTGATCGTGCTGGGCGTGTTGCTGGTGGCCCTGACCGGCTGGATCGTGTGGCACAACCCCGAGCGCAAAGACCTCGATTCAGAGGTCCGCGCCCAGGTTGACATGCGCTTTGTCGGCCTCTCGGAAGGCGTGACCGGATACACCCTGGGCGGCGACGAAGACGCCCCCTGGGTGGTGCTGATCCACGGGTACTCGGTGCCCAGCCCGCAGTGGGCAGCCACCGCCGAGGCCCTGCAGGCCGCCGGCTATCGCACCCTGTATTACGACCTGTACGGGCGCGGTTGGTCCGACCGCCCGGCCGGCGCTTACGACCTTGCCCGTTACGAGCGCCAGCTCACCGAATTGCTGGCCGTGCTGGGGGCGCCTGAGCAGGTGCGCCTGGTGGGGCTATCGATGGGCGGTCTGATCGCCGCGCACTACACCGTCGCGCACCCCGACAAGGTCGCGGCGCTGGCGCTGATCGCACCCTTCAACGCGGTGCCCGAGGTTCCGGATGTGCTGCGCTGGCCGGTCATCGGCAACGTTGTCGCCCACGCGCTGTACTTTCCGCGTCAGGCCGACATGCAGAAGAACACGTTCGCCGACCCGGCCCTTGCCGCGCAATACCTGCCGCTGTTCACCGAGCAGTTGCCCTACCGCGGGTTTCGCCGCGCGATTCTCTCGACCTTGCGGACCGTGATTCTCAAGGACCCGCTGCCGACCTATCTGGCGCTGGGCACACAGGGGCGCGACATCCCACTCATCTGGGGCTCTGAAGATCAGGTGGTGCCCTATGCGCAAGCCTCGCGACTGCTGCAGGCGCTGCGCCCCGGTGCCCGCCTGGTGACCATTGACGGCGCCGGCCACGCGCCGCACCTGGAGGCGCCTCAGGCCACCCAGGCCGCGCTCATCGATGCGCTTCGGGCAGTGGAATCCGCGCCAGAGGTGCCGGAAAACCCTCCGAGCTGAGGTCCAGCGCGCGCCCATCGGCGCTCAGCGCCGCCGCTTCGATCTGGCCGAAGTGTGGCAGCGGCAGGCTCATCGGCATGCGTTGGAAGGCTGCAATCCAGGGCTCACCCGGGGATCGGTCGTAAACGTGCACCCGCTTGGCCGTCACGACGGCGGCGCGGCGGCCGGCGGCGTCGAAGTCCATCGCCGTCACCCACTCCAAACGCCGCGCCTGCCGCGCACCGGGCGCACCGGGCGCAGCCCGCGGAATGCTGATGGGCCCAAGCGCTTCGGCCACCTGCACCGTCAGCGGCGTCGGTGGGTCCAGCGACACGCGATACAGCCGCGGCACGGGGTCTCGCTTGCTGAGCAGATAAACCTGCCGGGTGGCCTGGTCGACGGCGACCGCTTCGACGTCGCGCGGCCCGTCGGGATACCGCAACGACAAGGTGCGCAGCGGCACCAGGGCACCACCGTCACCGAGCCGCTGCGGCTCGTGCACCACGTAGAGGCTGACAGAGCCCCGAATCGCAAAGTTGTCGCCCACATCGGCCACCAGCAACGCTGGCTGACCCCGGTCATCAAAGGCGGCCATGTCCTCCCAATCAAGGTTGTAGGTGTTGCGCAGGGAGAACGTCGCCAAGTTGGCGCCGGTGTGCCGGGCGATGGCAAACAACCGGGCACCGCTGAAGGAATCGTTGTGCGTCCATAACCGGTCAGCGTCGTGACCACTGCGCGCCAGGCCGCTGGATTCTTGAATGCGCGCATCCTGCAAGGTCAGCACGCCCTCTGGCCAAGTCGCCGGTTGCGACGGCGGCACGGGTTGAGCGGTCGCGCAGGCCGCCCCCATCAACCACACCACGAGCGTCGCCCCTCCCGCCGTCCGGCTGCGCGCCCTGCCGAGCAAGGTCATGGTCAGAACAGGGTCTTGCGCAGCGCCTTTTCCTGCATGATCAGCGTCGTCATTTCCTCGATCGACATGTTGGCGGAGTTGAGAAACGGAATCTGATGCTTGCGGTACATCGCTTCTGCCTGCCGCAGCTCGAAGGCGCATTGCGCCAGCGAGGCGTACTGCGAGCCGGGGCGGCGTTCGGAGCGCACCTGCGACAGCCGCTCAGGATCAGAGGTCAGCCCGAACAATTTGGTCGGATTCTGCTTCAGCACGTCCGGCAGGCGCCCGGCTTCAAGGTCCTCGGCAATCAGCGGGTAGTTGGTCGCAAACACGCCGTACTGCAGGGCCATGTAGAGGCTGGTGGGTGTTTTGCCGCAGCGCGACGGGGCAATGAGGATCAGTTCAGCTTTGGCCAGATCACGCAACGATTGGCCATCGTCGTGCTCCATCGCATAGTTCATGGCCGCAATGCGCGCGTTGTAGCGGGTGTTATCGGCCATGCCGTGGGCGCGCCCCTGCGCATGCGAGGAGTTGCGTCCCAGCTCCGCTTCGAGGCCGGGTATGAACTGATCGAAAAAGTCGAGAAACAGGGCGTTGGCACCCCGCAGTTCGGCACGAACCGCATCGCTGACCGTAGTGCTGATCAGAATGGGTCGCGCACCACCGCGCTCGGCCACATGGTTGATGTAGTCCACGGTGGATCGCGCGCGCTCCACCGTCGTGATGAACGGCAGCGTCGTCTTGTGGAAAATCTCGCCCTCAAACTGCGTCAGCAGCGTGTTGCCCAGGGTTTCAGCGGTGATCCCGGTCCCATCGGACAGGAAGAAAACGGATCGCGGCGTGCTCATGAGGGCTTCGGTGTAGGCTTGCGCGCAGTGTGCGGCAGTCAGCCCTGTGTTGCAGCCAGACGCCACGCTTTCGATAATCGCGCCCCGCGCCCCAAATTGAACAACCGAATCTATGAGCGACCAACCGCAGGTCCTTTGGTACTCCACGCTTGGCATGCACGACGTCGAAACCGTGGGCGGCAAGAACGCCAGCCTCGGCGAAATGATCAGCCAGCTCGCCGAAACCGGCGTGAAAGTGCCCAACGGCTTTGCCACCACCGCGGCGGCATACCGGGTGTTTCTGGCCCACGAGGGCCTGGACGCGCGCATCAAGGGCCTGCTCGACGGCCTTGATATTGACGATGTGCTGCGGCTTGCCGAGGTCGGCAAGGAGATCCGCGGCGCGGTCATGCAGGCGCCCTTCCCCGCCACCCTGGAAGCGGAGATTCGCGCCGCCTACCAGACCCTGGTCGACGAATCGGCAGGTGCGGCCATTTCGGTGGCCGTGCGCTCCTCGGCCACGGCAGAAGACTTGCCCGACGCCAGCTTCGCCGGCCAGCAGGAAACCTTCCTCAATGTCGACGGCATCGACAACGTGCTCAAGGCCATCAAGGAAGTGTTCGCCAGCCTGTTCAACGACCGCGCCATCGCCTACCGCGTGCATCACGGCTTCGAGCATTCGATCGTGGCGCTGTCGGCCGGCATCCAGCGCATGGTGCGCTCCGACAAGGGCGCATCGGGCGTGGTGTTCACCATGGACACCGAATCCGGCTTCCGCGATGCGGTGTTCATCACCGCCAGCTACGGGCTGGGCGAAGCGGTGGTTCAGGGCGCCGTCAACCCCGACGAGTTCTACGTTTACAAGCCGGCGTTGCGCGCCAATCGCCCCGCCATTCTCAAGCGCGGACTCGGCGAGAAGGCCAAGCAGATGGTCTACTCCACCGATCGCACCCTGGGCCGCACGGTGCTGTTCGAGCCGGTCGCCACCGAGCGGCGCCAGCGATTCTCGCTGACGGACGCCGACGTCGAAGCGCTGGCCCGCCAGGCCGTGATCATCGAAGACCACTACGGCCGCCCGATGGACATCGAGTGGGGCAAGGACGGTGTCGACGGCCAGCTTTACATTCTGCAAGCCCGGCCCGAAACCGTTCAGAGCCGCGCGTCCGCCAACGTGCTGCGCCGCTACAAACTCAAGGGCTCGGGCAAGAAGATCACCGAAGGCCGCGCCATTGGCCAGAAAATCGGCGCTGGCAAGGTGCGCATCCTGACCCACATCGACCAGATGTCGAAGGTCGAAAAAGGGGACGTACTCGTCACCGACATGACCGACCCCGACTGGGAGCCGATCATGAAGCGCGCCAGCGCCATCGTCACCAATCGCGGCGGCCGCACCTGCCACGCGGCGATCATCGCCCGAGAACTGGGCATTCCCGCCGTGGTCGGCTGCGGCAACGCCACCGAACTGATCAAGGACGGCTCAGACGTCACCGTGTCGTGCGCCGAAGGCGACACCGGCATGATCTACGCCGGCAACATCGACTTCGTGGTCGATGAAGTGGCGCTCGACAAGATGCCCGACATCCCGGTCAAGATCATGATGAACGTCGGCACGCCGGAACAGGCCTTCGACTTCGCCAGCCTGCCGCATCGCGGCGTGGGTCTGGCACGGCTCGAATTCATCATCAACCGACAGATCGGCATTCATCCGCAGGCGCTGCTGGAGCTTGATCAGCAGCCGCCCGAGCTGCGCCGCATCATCGACACCATGATTGCCGCCTACGCCAGCCCGCGTGATTACTTCATCAAACGGCTCACCGAAGGCGTGGCCACCATCGCCGCCGCGTTTGCGCCCGAACCGGTGATCGTGCGCATGAGCGACTTCAAGTCCAACGAATACGCCAACCTCGTGGCCGGCACCCGCTACGAGCCGCATGAAGAAAACCCCATGCTCGGCTTCCGCGGCGCCTCACGGTATATCGCCGAACGCTTCCGCCCCTGTTTCGACATGGAATGCGAAGCACTGAAGTTCGTCCGTGACGAAATGGGCCTGACCAACGTCAAGATCATGATCCCCTTCGTGCGAACCCTGGACGAAGCCCGACAGGTCAACCAGATCCTCAAGGAGAACGGACTGGAGCGCGGCAAGAACGGGCTGGAGCTCATCATGATGTGCGAACTGCCCAGCAACGCCGTGCTGGCCGACGAGTTCCTCGAGCATTTCGACGGCTTCTCGATCGGCTCCAACGACATGACCCAGCTCACCCTGGGGCTGGACCGCGACTCCGGACTGATTGCCCACCTGTTCGACGAGCGCGATCCGGCCGTCGAGAAAATGCTGCACATGGCCATCAGCGCCTGCCGCCGGCAGGGGAAATACATCGGCATCTGCGGTCAGGGCCCCTCCGATCACCCCGAGCTGGCCAAATGGCTGCTGGACGAGGGCATCGAGTCGATGTCACTCAACCCCGACACCGTCGTCGAAACCTGGCTGTTCCTGGCCGGACAGACGCAACACTGATTTCAAAAAAAAGCATCCCGAAAGGCTTCCCATCCGAAAAAATTCCCCTATAATTGCGCTCCCTTTTTAGGGGCTATAGCTCAGCTGGGAGAGCGCTTGCATGGCATGCAAGAGGTCGTCGGTTCGATCCCGACTAGCTCCACCAAAGTTTAAAAGCCTCGTTCCCATCGTCTAGAGGCCTAGGACACGTCCCTTTCACGGATGTAACCGGGGTTCGAATCCCCGTGGGAACGCCAGCTTTTGAGGCAACAAATCAACCGGCACACGCCGGTTTTTTTGTGCCCGTCGGTCTCCCAGACCAAGGGCGGCCACGTCCCTTTCACGGATGGATCACCACCGTGGGGGCCCGAATCCCCGTGGGAACGCCAGCTTTTGCGGCAACAATTGAAACGGCGCTCAATGTGGCCATGTGCCGCAGGCTGCATGCTGCATGCTGCATGCTGACGGACCGCTGCCGCGCGCACCCGCATGATGGCCGCAGCGCGGCCGCACGGCCGTGAATTCACTGCCCCGCCGCCCACCCCTTGCCCATGAACCAGGATGCCCGCTTGCCCGGCCTGACTCGACGCTTACGGGTTGCCCCTTTGCTGCTTGCGCTGCTCGGCGTCGCAGCCTGCCGTTCGGCGCCTCCGGCCGAGGTGCCGCGGCCAAGCGCGGTGGCGCCCCCAGCAGTGCAGGTGCGCAGCGTGGTGATCACGCCCGAGGTGTTGACGCGACGTATCCGCGCCCTCGGCACGCTTCGCGCGGACGAGACCACGCAGGTGTCGGCAGAAATCGCCGGCCGGATCACCGAAATCAACTTTGAAGACGGTCAGCGGGTCGAGAAGGGACCGTCGCTGTTCCAGCTTGATGACCGCATCGACCGTGCCGATCTTGCCCGCGCCGAAGCCCAGCTCGCCCAGGCAAAACGCAGCCATGACCGGGCAACCGAGCTCAGTGGTCGCAGCCTGCTGTCAAAGGCCGAGCTGGACCAGACCCTGCTGGCGCTGCGCGTGGCTGAAGCCGAGGTTACGGCGGGTCGCACACGCGTCGAGAAAGCCCGCGTGCCGGCGCCGTTGAGCGGTTGGGTGGGTTTGCGACAGGTCAGCCTTGGGGCCTATGTCACCCCCGGCCAGGCACTGGTCAACCTTGAGGCCATTGACCGAATCAAGCTCGATTTTCGGGTCCCGGAGGCGGAGCTCGCGCACCTGTCACTGGGGCAAACCGCCAAGGTCATGCTCGACGCCCTGCCGGACGAGGTTTTCGAAGCCGAGGTCATCGCCATCAACCCTCGTGCCAGCGCGGAATCGCGGTCTATCGAATTGCGCGCGCTCATCCAGAACCGTGCCGGCCGGCTGCGCCCGGGCTTGTTCGCCCGCGTGCAGCTCGAACTGGGGCGCACCAATGACGCATTGATGGTGCCCGAAGCCGCCGTGTTCCCCAAGGGCGACCACAATTTCGTCTACCGTATCGATGGTCAGGACCGCGCCGCGCTGGTCGAAGTGCGCCTGGGCCAGCGTGAGCCGGGTTTCGTCGAGATCCGTGACGGCCTGAATGGCGGCGACGAAATCATCACCGGCGGCATACAGCGGCTGTCCGATGGCACGGCCGTTCAACGGCAATCTGCGACCGTTGTTCGGTAAAGTGACCCCAATGGTTGCCGTCGGGTCAAAAGTCAGGGGTAATTCAGCGTCGCGCGCATAGCGTCCCCACCCTAAACGGAGGATGACTCATGATGTTCATAAACCAAAAACAGTCCGCGCAGCGCACCCGCCTCAGCGCCACCCGCGCCTGCGTTCTGGCTTCTGAGATGGGCGATGGGTATATTCAGCCACGGGGAGTCATTCCTTCACGGACGGCTTCTGGTTGCACGTCCCCACTTGCGATCCTGTCACGATGAAGCGAAATATCACACTTTTCAGCTTAATTGCCGCCTTTTTCAGCGTCGGGCTGGGGCAACTCCATGCACAATCGCGGGACGAGCTTCTGACGCGGCAACTGCTGGAGGGCTTGCCCCAAGACCAGCACGTCAGCGCTGACTTGTCGCCCAGTCAGGCTGCGCGCCAGGCCAAGCTTGAACATGGGGGAGAGGTGCTGTCCATCGAGCAGGAAACACAGGGATATCGCGTGAAGTTACTGGTGGACGGCGAAGTCCGGTTTATCAGTGTCATGAACGCTAGAGTGATGAACTGAGAGCCGTTCAAACCGAAGCGCCCCTCGACTCGAGGCTGGCGCTTCATCATCGCAATAAGCCATTGCACCAGGGAGAGGGGATCGATATGCGAGCTTTGGTCGTAGAAGACGATGCGGCACTGCGCGAGCAGATCATTGAAGTGATGAAAGGCGCCGGGTTCGCCGTTGACGCGGCCGCAAACGGCACCGATGGCCACTTCATGGCCGAAGAATATGCGGCCGACATCGCCATCATCGACCTCGGCCTGCCCGAGGTTCCCGGGCTTGAGATCATTCGCCGCGCCCGCGAGGCCGGCCGCAGTTATCCCATCCTCATTCTCACCGCACGCGACGGCTGGCAAAGCAAGGTCGAGGGCCTGGAGGCCGGCGCTGACGACTATCTGGTCAAGCCTTTCCACAAAGAGGAATTGATCGCCCGGGTCCGCGCCCTGCTCCGCCGGTCGGGCGGCTGGTCGCAGGCCAAGCTGGTCTCGGGGCCGCTGGTGCTCGACACCTCGGCACAGACCCTGACCCTGGGTGACCAGCCGGTGGAACTCACCAGCTACGAGTTTCGCGTGCTCAACTACCTGCTGCTGCATGCGGGCAAGGTGATCTCAAAATCGGAGTTGAACGAGCATCTGTACGCCGAGGACTCCGAGCGCGACAGCAATGTGATTGAGGTCTTCATCCGCCGGTTGCGCAGCAAGATCGATCCTGATGGCACTGGCAATCCGATCACCACGCTGCGCGGTGCCGGCTATCGCTGGGACTGGCCGCGCCCCGAGAGCGAAGACTGATTCAAATCCCGGAGTCCCTGAATTCGCTGCGCACGCGGCTGCTGCTGGCCGCGTCGCTGGTCCTTGCCGGCTTTGTGCTCGCCTGCGCCGCCGCGCTTGACCACGCCTTTGCAGAGCGGGCGCTGCAGACCCAATACGACCGCATGCAGGGGCTGGCCTACGCCCTGCTGGCCGCCACCGAGCCCACCGCAGACGGCACGCTGAGTCTGTCGATGTTTCGGCTGCCCGACTCGCGCCTCAACAACCCCGGCGCCGGTTTGGCCTCGGCCTTGATCGACGAGCGTGGCGGCCTGACCTGGGGCAGCATCAGCCTCACGGACGACGTTCCCCTGCCGCCCATGGTCGCCCCCGGTGAATGGAGCTTCGAAAGCACCGACACCTCGTTCATCCTGGCCTTCGGGTTGCGCTGGGCCAACCCGGTCGAAGGCGATCAGACCTATACCCTGCTGATCATCGAAGATCGCGCCACCTTTCGCCGCCAGGTGGCGGGATTCAGACGCACCCTGTGGAGCTGGCTTGCCGTCGCCGCGATTGGTCTGCTGTCGGTGCAGGGGGCAATTCTCGCCTGGGGCCTGGGGCCGCTGCGACGGCTGCGGCGCGATCTGCGGCTGGTGGAAAAAGGCAAGCAGACCGCCTTGGGCGGGCGCTACCCACAAGAATTGGTTCCGCTGTCAGAGGCCATCAACGGCATGATCAGCACCGGTCAAGCCCAGCTGGAGCGCCATCGGCACGCCTTGGGCGACCTTGCGCACAGCCTGAAAACCCCGTTGGCGGTGCTGCGCGGCATGAGTGAAGACGAGCGCCTGAACGCCGAACTGCGCCAGCAAATTGCCGAGCCTGTGGCACGCATGCACACCATCGTCGATCACCAGTTGCGCCGCGCGGTCATGGCCGGCCGCCGCACGCTCACCGAGCCGGTCGCGCTGCGCGAGGTGATCGAAAAGCTCAGCCGAACCATCGAAAAGGTCTATCGCAGCAAGGCACCGCGCTTCGAGCTCGACATTCCCCCCACCCTCAAGGTGCGGATCGATGGCGGTGACCTGTTTGAAATGATGGGCAACCTGCTCGAAAACGCCGTCAAATATGGCAAGGGCCGCGTGCGGGTCCACGCCAGCCGCAGCCGGCAGGGTCTGTGCACCATTCGCGTTGAGGACGACGGCGCCGGCTTTCCCGAGTCACCTGAGCGCCTGCTCAGCCGCGGCGTCCGGGCCGACACGCTGACCCCCGGCCAGGGAATCGGCCTGGGCGCCAGTGCCGAACTGGTGGCGGCCTACCGCGGCCAGGTGCAGCTCACGCGCAGCGAAACCCTGGGTGGCGGCGCGGTCATCATCACCCTGGTCGCCTGAGCGGAGGAACTCAGCCGCCCTTGATGAAATGCGCCCGGTAATGGCGCAGTTCGGCCACCGAATCGCGGATGTCGTCCAAGGCCAGATGGCTGGACTGCTTGGTGAAACCAGCCGCCACTGCGGGCGCCCAGCGCTGCGCCAGCACCTTCAGGGTCGACACGTCGAGGTGGCGATAATGAAAGTAGCGCTCCAGCGTTGGCATGTACCGCGCCAAAAAACGCCGGTCCTGGCAGATCGAGTTACCGCACATGGGCGAAGCGCCTTCGGGCACCCATCCGGCCAGAAACGCCAGCGTTGCCGCCTCGGCTTCGGCTTCGCCGGTCTGGCTGGCACGCACCCGCGCCACCAGGCCGGAGCCGCCGTGCTGTCGGGTGTTCCACTCGTCCATGCCGTTCAGCAGCCTGTCTGACTGATGCACGGCCAGCACCGGCCCCTCGGCCAGAATGTTGAGCGCGCTGTCGGTCACCAGGGTCGCAATTTCGATGATGCGGTCGGCCTCGGGCGACAGCCCCGTCATCTCCAGGTCAATCCAGATCAGGTGCTGTGACGAAACCGACATGCAAACTCCAGGGGCGATTAGGATGGGCACTTATTGTAGGGATCGCCGTTGCCCGCGACCCCATCCACGCCGAGAGATGCCCATGACCGACCTCAAATCTCGCCGCTGCGTCCCTTGCGAAGGAGGCGTTCCGCCGCTGGACCTGGCTGCGGCCACGCGCCTGCAGAAGTCTTTGCACGCCCGCTGGAAGCTGATCCACAACGGCGAGCGCATCAGCGCCACCTTCGAGTTCAGTGACTATTGGCGGACCCACGCCTTCGTCAGCGCCGTCGCCTGGATCGCGCATACCGAAGACCACCACCCCGACATCCAGTTCGGCTACAACCAGGCCAACGTCACTTACTGGACACACGCGGTGAAGGGCCTGACTGAAAACGATTTCATCTGCGCCGCCAAGGTGGACGGCCTGCTGCCGGAACCGGCCGAGGCCTAAAGGCCGTCGTCCACCGCACGCTGGCGACGCAGAAAGGCGTGCGCCAGCGTGCCGCCGTCCACATATTCGATCTCGCCCCCCATCGGCACGCCCTGCGCAATGCGCGTCACCGCCGCACCCGCGGTCTTGGCCATCTGCTCGATCAGGTGCGCGGTGGCTTCAGCCTCGACGGACGGATTGAGCGCCAGGATCACCTCGCGCACCCAGCCTTCGCGCAGCAGCGCTTCAAGCCGGTCGAAACCCAGTTCGTCGGGGCCAATGCCGTCCAGCGGCGACAGCCGGCCCATCAGCACGAAATAGCGACCGCGGAAGTCGGTGCTGCGCTCCACGGCCATCAGGTCGGAGGGTTGCTCCACGATGCACAACTGCCCGGTGGCGGCGCGGCGTTCGTGGCACAGGCCACATTGGCCCTCGCAGAGCATGCGCGACGACGCGCACCGGCCGATGCCCGACAGGGCGCCGTCGAGGCTGCTGACCAGCGCCTCCGCGCCGCTGCGGTCGCGGGTGAGCAGATGAAAGGCCATGCGCTGCGCCGATTTCGGCCCCACGCCGGGCAGACGCCGCAGGGCGTCGATCAACTGCAACAAGCGGGGCGAGTCGCTCATGGGGCCGGGCGCAGACCGCGCATCACATGCCCAGATTCAGGCCGGGCGGCAGGTTCATGCCGCCGGTCACGCTGGCCATCTTCTGCGCCACGACCGCCTCGACCTTCTGGCTGGCATCGTTGATGGCGGCGGCAATCAGGTCTTCGAGGAATTCCTTGTCTTCCTGCAGGGCGTCCGGCGAAATGTCGACCCGACGTGCCTGGTATTTGCCGGTCAGGGTCACCTTCACCAGCCCCGCACCGGACTCGCCGGTCACCTCCAGGCGCGCGACCTCGTCCTGCGCTTTCTTGAGGTTCTCCTGCATCTGCTGGGCCTGCCGCATCATCTGGCCAAGTGCGCCTTTCATCACCGTCTCCTGAAGTTCTTGGGGTCTGTCGGTCAATGCACGCTCGGCGGGGCCGGCGGCTGAATCGAGCCGGCGCGCACGCGCGCACCGAACTGCTGGGTAAAGCTGGCCACCACCGGATCACGGGTCACGGCCGCCTCGGCCTCGGCCTGCTGGGCACGGACATCAGCGGCGTCCAGTTGCGCCGGCACGTCGTCAAGCTCGGCTTCGGCCACGGCCATCACCAGGCGCACCGGCTCGCCGTGGGTATCGACCACGGCATTCTGCAGCGCTTCAACCCGGTCTGGCTTGAGCAGATATTGGGCGCTGACGGTCAGTTCAAGTTGCCAGTCTGCCCCGCCCTGCTCGCGCAGCACGCAGTTGCGCGCCAGGCCCTTGACGAAACCGTCGATGGGCAGGCGCTCGACCAACAGACGCCAGCGCTGCGCCAGCACGCCGGCGGAGCCGGAGGCCGTTTCCGCTGCGGGCGGCGGGGTGTTCTGCACGCCCGACGCGGTCGTTGCGGGCGCCGAGGCGCTGCGCGTGTCGGGGGCGGCGCCCCCGCGGGGCTGGCCACTGCCGGACCGCGATCCGCTGCCCCCGCCCGCCGCAGTGCCCCCGGGCGGCGCCGGGGCATCGTCGATCTGAAAGGCCAGCATGCGCAGCAGGGTCATCTCGAAGCCCAGTCGTGGCTCGGGCGCCCATTGCAGGTCGCGACGGCCGGCGACGGCAATCTGGTAGAGCACCTGCACCTGTTCCGGATGCACCCGCTCACTCAGCGACAGCAACTCGGCCTCGTCGGCCTCGGTGCGCGCGTCGGGCAGCAGTTGCACCACGGCCAGTCGTTGCAGCACCGCGACCAACTCGTCGGCCAAAGCCGCGTAATCGGGTGACAGGGCCTCAAGACGCGCGAACTGGGCGGCGACGCCGGGGCGATCGTCGGCCAGCAGGGCATCAAGCACCGGCCACAGCGCGCTGCGGCCAACATTGCCGATCAGCGTGTCGACGGCGGCCTCGGTCAGCGCCTCACCGCTGGCGAAGGCGATGGTCTGGTCCAGCAGCGACAGGGCATCACGCATCGAGCCATCGGCCGCGCGGGCAATGGCGCGCAGGGCGCCGGCGTCGGCCACCACCTTTTCGGCGGTCACCAACTGCAACAGTTGCGCCTGGATCAGCGCCACGGTCATCCGTCGCAGCCCGAACTGCAGACAGCGCGACAGAATGGTGATCGGCAGCTTCTGCGGATCGGTGGTGGCGAGCATGAATTTGACGTGCGGCGGCGGCTCTTCCAGCGTCTTCAGCAGCGCGTTGAAGGCGCCCCTGCTGAGCATGTGGACTTCGTCGATCAGGTAAACCTTGTAGCGGCTGCGCGCCGGCGAATACTGGGCGTTCTCGATCACTTCGCGAATGTTATCGACACCGGTGTGACTGGCGGCATCAATCTCGAGCATGTCGACCGCGCGCCCTTCGTCGATTTCACGGCAACTGTCGCAGACCCCGCAGGGCGTGCCCGACACACCTTCGCTGCAGTTGAGGCCCTTGGCCACGATGCGCGCCAGCGTGGTCTTGCCAACGCCGCGCGTGCCGGTGAGCAGAATGGCCGGATGCAGGCGGTCGTGGTCCAGGGCATGGCGCAGCGCCTGCACCACCGGCCCCTGCCCGACCACGTCCGCGAATTGCCGGGGCCGCCATTTGCGTGCCAATGCGAGATAGCTCATGGCGTCCAATCTTTGGGGGTATGAGAAGGCCCGCGCCGACGATCTCCGGCGCCCGGCGTCACCGCTGCCGTTGCTCCCTTCCGGGCCTGGCGGGGTTCACGGATTGCCGTCGCGAAGGGCCGGCGCGGACCAGCGGCGAGTATCCCTTAAATCAGCCCTGCCGTGGGGCGCGCAGGGCCTGCTGCTCCACCTGGGTCAAGGCCACCTTGTTGCGCAGATACAGCGGCTGTAACTGCGCGGCATCAAGGCCGGCGCCGCGCAGCAGGGCGTCACGCCCCGGTGGCAACGCGTGCACCGCGCTGGGCAGGGCGGTGCCGTCGATCACCGGCAACGCGGCGCCCCACGCGGCGGCAAGCGGCGCCGCATAGGCGGCGAAACCCGACCCCAGACCAAGCCAGGTCTGCGCCGGGTCGGGCGCCGCCGGCAGTGCATCGGGGGCGCACAGCGTGGGGGTCATGATCGCCTGCCATTGGCCGACGTCATCGCGCTTCCAGGCCGCCGCATAGACGGCGGACAGCCGGGCGTCGATCACCGTCAGCACCCGGTCCAGCGTTGACGGCCCGGCCAACATCTGCAGCGAACTGACGCCAACCATCGGCAGGCCGCCGACCATGGCCAGGCCCTTGGCGTACGACAGCCCGATGCGCAGCCCTGCAAAACTGCCGGGGCCGATACCGCACACCACCCCGTCCAGGTCGCGCACCGTCACGCCCGCTTCGGCCAGCACCTCGGCCACCTGTTTCGGCAGCATCTGGGTGTGCGCGCGTCCCGCCACCGCGAACCGGGCGATGACCGCATCGCCCACCTGCAAGGCCACCGAGCAGGCTTCGGTGGCGGTGTCGATGGCCAGCAGCTTCATAGCTGCTGCGCCCAGGCCAGCGCCTCGGCCTCGTTGGCGCATTCGGGCATGGGCGGCAGGCTCTTGCGCACCAGGCGGCCGTAGGACTGGGTTTGCAGACGCGGGTCGCAGATCACCAGCAGGCCGCGGTCGGCCGGGTCCCGGATCAACCGCCCCGCGCCCTGCCGCAGTTGCAGGATGGCCTCGGGAAGCGCCATGGCGCGAAACGGGTGCTCGCCCCGCGCACGCAGCGCCAGCGCACGCGCATCGGCCACCGGGTCACCGGGCGGGGCGAACGGCATCCGGTCGATCATCACCACCCGCAAGGCCCGTCCACGCACATCAACCCCCTCCCAGAAACTTTGCGTGGCCACCAGAATCGCATGGCCGTCGGCGGCGAATTCGGCGAGCAGCTCGGCCTTGCCGGCATCGCCCTGGCGCAGCACCCGCTGCGACGCCTGCCGGCGCAGACGATCACTGATGTCACGCAGGGCGCGGTGGCTGGTGCACAGCACCAACACGCCGCCTTCGGTCACGCCCGACAGGCTTGCGGCCAACTGCGCCACCTGAACGCTGTGCTGCGGGTCATTGGGCTGCGGCAGGTCTCGCGGAATCCACAGCCGCGCCTGCGCGGCGTAGTCGAAAGGCGAACCCAGCGCCAGGGTGCGCGCCGACTCCAGCCCCATCTGCGAGACGAAATGATCGAAGCGCAGTCCGGCGGTCAAGGTGGCCGAGGTGAGTATCCAGGCGCCGGGATAGGCCGCGACCATTTGCCGGAATCCCTCGCTCACCGACAGCGGCGTGGCATACAGGCTGCCGCCGCGTTCGGCCGGCTCCACCCAGCGCACCTGCTCGCCTTCGGGCTCGTCGAGAATCTGCTGCAGGCGTTCGAGCTGATCCAGCGCGCGGGCCGTCAGCGCGGCGAAGTCGGCATTGCGCTCTTCCAGCGGGCGCAGGGCTTCGAACAGCGCCATGACCTGACCGCGCACCGCTTCCAAAGCCTGCGGCGCGCCGGGCAGCGCCAAAAACTGCACCAGGCTGCGGCGCTGGGCCGCAAGCTGCTCAAACACCTCGTCGAGTGCGGCCGGCGCCTGCTCAAGCGCCTCGGCCTGCTGTTCAATGCCCGGCACGTCGCCCGCCTCGCGCGCAGCCTCGCGGCTGTCACGCGCCAGCTCGCGCCACTGTCGCGAAGACACCCGAATGCCGAAGAATTGCGCCGCCAGCGCCGGCAGCTGATGCGCCTCGTCGATGATCACGGCATCAACGCTGCCCAGCAGCTGGCCGAAGCCATCCTGACGAATCACGTAATCCGAGAACAAGACGTGGTGGTTGACGACCACCATCTGCGCCGCGATGGCCTTGCGCCGCGCCTTGGCCACATGACAGTCATTGAACACCGGGCACTCGCTGCCGAGGCAGTTTTCGGCCGTCGAGGTGATGTGTGGCCGCAGCAGCGGATGACGTTCCATCTGCGCCTCCAGCGGCGCCAGATCACCATCGTCGCTGTGCCGCGCAAACACCCCCACCGCCATCACCGCCTGCTGCAAGGCGCGGTTGCCCTGCACCGCGGGCAGCGATCGGGCGCGGTCCATCCGGTACAGGCAGAGGTAATTGGCCCGGCCCTTGAGCAGCGCAATCTGCAAGGGCACCCCGGCGCCGCTGAGCAACTGCGGCAGGTCACGACGGAACAGCTGGTCCTGGAGGGCTTTGGTGCCGGTCGAGATCAGCACCCGCTTGCCCGAGGCCAGGGCCGGTGCCAGATACGCGAAGGTTTTGCCGGTGCCGGTTCCGGCCTCGACGATCAGCGTCGCGTCGTCGGCCAGCGCCGACTCCACGGCCTCGGCCATCTGCAGCTGCTCGTCGCGGGCCTGAAAGTCGACAAGACGCTGGCTCAGCAGCCCGCCGGCGCCAAGCCAGTCCTGCGCGATGCTCACTCGCGAGGCAGCTTGCGGCGCAGCGATTCGGCGCGGGCGCTGGCTTCGATGCTGGCCTGGACCTGGCCGCGCGCACTGCGCGCCGACGAAATCACGTCCCAGTTCGCCGCTTCGATATACGGATTGCCGCGCGCGAGGCTGTTGGCGCGCAGGGCAATGGCCTCCGCCTGGTCGTAGTCCCCCTTGTCGATGTACACGGCGGCCAGCTCAGCCCAGATGAAGCCATTGCGCGACTCGAACCGCGTGGCCCGTTCGAGGTGGGCGGCGGCGACATCCGGACGCCCTGCCGCGCGCGCTTCCCGGGCCTGCTTGAGCAACGCGACCACGGCCGGGCCGCTGGCCTCTTCGGCCGAAGTGGGCCACTGCTGCAGCGACGCATCCGGCTCCAGTTCAACGGGAGCCTTGGTGCCCGGCCCGAGGGGGCGCGGCGTGCGGTCCGGCGTTTCGCGCTCGTCAGGCTCGGGCGTTGGCGGCTGCGGCGTTTCATCCACCGGCGGCCAGCGGGTGCGCTGGCCCGGTTGGGGCGTCTGGCAGGCCGCCAGCAGCACCGCGATCATCACTCCGCCGACCCAGCCCCTCGTGCGCTGCTTCATGCGCTGCCAACCTCACCCAGAAATGAAGCGCGGAGTGTAACGACCATGTCTCACCGCTGACTGAATGGCCGGCCCCGCGCTCAAGGCCCGGGTTGCTGCCTCTGAAAAATGTTGAGGAACCAGTCCACCGGCGAGTCAACCTGCGGGCGCCCGGCCATTGAGCACGGGGCCCAGGCCAGCGTGTCGACATGGCCCCGCAGGTAGGGCACGGCCACCGGCGCCTGGCAGCCGTCATCGGCGCGCAGTCCGGTTTGCGGGTCAATCAAGATCGACTGCACGCCCGAGGGCATGAGCGGCTCGCGCGGCTGGACGTCGAGGTCTTTCATCAACCCGGCCCAAAGGGGCAGCGCGCCGCTGGTGCCGGTGAGTCGGTGCGACTTGTTGTCGTCGCGCCCGACCCAGATGACCGCCACCGTGTCGCCGGCAAAGCCGGCAAACCAGGCGTCACGATAGTCGTCGGTGGTGCCGGTTTTTCCGGCCAGCGACAGGCTGCGATCGACCTGCTGATAGGCCGAGCGCCCGGTTCCCATGAGCATGACCTGCTCCAGCGCCCAGTTGGTCAGGTAGGTCGGCGCCTCTGGCAGCGCCTGCCGCACCCGCAGCGGAAACCGCGACAGCGGCTGTCCATCGGCGGTCAGCACTTCGCGAATCGCCGACAGCGGGGCCTGATAGCCACCGGCCGCCAGGGTGGCGTACATCTGCGCCACTTCGAAGGGGGCGATCGAAATCGCGCCCAGCAGGATCGACGGCAAGGGCTGCGCCGAGCCACTGTAGCCCGCGCTTTTCAGGGTTTTCAGCACTTCGGCCGGCCCCAGATCGAGACCGACATGCACCGACGGCAGGTTGTAGGACTGCGCAAGCACGTTGAACAGCGGCTGGTCGCCATGGAACTTGCGGTCGTAGTTCTGCGGCGCCCAGACCGGGCCGTGCGCCATTTTCACCTGCACCGGCTGATCGGGAAGCCAGCTGTAGAGGTGATAACGCTCGGGTCGTGACAGCGCGGTCTGAAAAATGAACGGCTTGACCAGCGAACCGATCTGCCGCTGTGCGTCCAGCGCACGGTTGAAGCCGGGGAAGCGCACGTCGCGCCCCCCGACCAGGGCCAGCACTTCGCCGCCCTCGACATTGGTCACCACGCCGGCCACTTCCAGTGACCGGGCATCGAGCCCACGCGCCTTTTCGATCTCGGGCAGGCCCTTGATCACCTGACGCTCCAGAGCCTCCTGCGCCTGCGGCCGCAGGGTGGTGAACACGCGGAGGCCCTCCTGCGTCAGGTCATCGTCGCTGTACTGCGCCCGCAACTGGCGCCGCACCAGATCTACAAAGGCCGGGTAGCGCTCGACGCCGCGGCCTTCGGCACCGGCGAGGTCCAGCGGCCGGGCGATGGCCGCTTCGTAGGTGGCCTGATCGATCAACGCATCATCGCGCCACACGCTCAGCACCAGATTGCGACGCTGCAGCGCCCGCTCGCCGTTGCGCCGCGGGTTGAAGAACGACGGCCCTTTGACGATGCCCACCAGCAGCGCCATTTCATGGGGCATCAACTCGGGCAGCGGCTTATTGAAGTAGAACTGCGCCCCCAGGCCAAAACCGTTCACCGACCGGCCGCCGTCTTGGCCCAGGTTCACCTCGTTCAGATAGGCCTCGAGGATTTCACCCTTGCTGTAGTTCACCTCCAGCAGCACCGACATGAAGGCTTCGTTGATCTTGCGCGCCCAGGTCTGGCTGCGGTCGAGAAAGAAATTCTTGACCAGCTGCTGGGTCAGCGTGCTGCCGCCCTGCACCACCGAGCCGGCCTTGAGGTTGGCAATGCTTGCCCGGAGTATGCCCTTGGGGCTGATCCCCCAATGGTCGTAGAAGCTGCGGTCTTCCACCGCCATGAGGCCCAGGGGCAGCAGCCCCGGCACGTCATCGAGCTTGACCAGCACACGGTCTTCGCCATGCTGCGGATAGATGCTGCCGATCAGCATTGGATCGAGTCGCGCGATGGTCACCGACTCGCCGGTGCGCGCCTCGGCAACGGCGGCCACCCGATTGCCGGCGAATCGTATCGACAGCGGCGTGGCCTGCTGCGCCCCGTCCCAGAAATCGAAGGCGCGCGCGTAGACATCGACCTGCTGCGCATTGCGCTCGACAAAGCTGCCCACCCCTTCGAGCTGCGTCAGCGCCCGATAACCCAGCCGCCCCAGTTCATAGGTAAGGGTGTCGGCGCTCACGTAAGCGCCGGGATAAAGCTCCAGCGGTGCCGCATAGACCTGCGCCGGCAGCGCCCAGCGGGCGCCGGCGAACTTGCTGCGAATCTCGCCATCCAGCCGGATCAGGGTGGCGGCGAGCACCAGCGCACCGATGCAGCTGACCACCACCAGCAGGGCCAGCAGGGCCCACGTGACGCGGCGCATCAAGGGCGGTTTGGACGGTTTCTTGCGAGTGGGGCGACGGGCTGGCATCCGCAAAGTTTACGCGAGTCGGCCCGCACTTCGACCCGCTGCGGCGGCGATCAACGTGACTTTGGGTTGCGAACGGCCTCGGCCATTTCATCAAGGCTGGCGTGCCGCACATCGGCGCCTTCCACCATATAGATCACATGCTCGGCCACGTTCTTGGCGTGATCGCCGATGCGCTCCAGCGACCGCACGGCCCAGACGATGTTCATGGTGCGTCCGATGTTGCGCGGGTCTTCCATCATGTAGGTGAGGCAGATGCGCATCACCGATTCATATTCCCGGTCAATCACCCGGTCTTCTTCGGCCACCTGCAGCGCCAGCTCGGTGTCGAATCGCGCCAGGGCGTCAAAGGCGTCGCGGATCAGCTTGGAAACATGCCGGGCCAGATGCCCGGTCTCGGCCATCTGGCCGTCGAGCTTGGGCTGCCCGACCAGCGCCTTCGACATGCGGGCAATTTTTTCGGCCTCATCGCCTATGCGCTCGAGGTCGGTCACCACGCGGGTCAGTGCAATCACCATGCGCAAATCGCCGGCGGTGGGCTGACGCTTGACCAGGACCAGCGTGCTGGCCTCATCAATGGCAATTTCCAGCGCGTCGACTTCTTCTCCGCGCAGGATCACGTCATCGGCCAGAGATTCGTTGCAATTCAGCAGCGCCTCGGTGGCATCGAGCAGTTGCTGCTCGACCACGCCGCCCATTTTCAACACGTTCTGGCGAATGGCCTCAAGGTCGGCATTGAACTGCGACGAAATATGATTTTGATGCTGCAGGTCGGGACACATGGGATCGCCTCGAACAACGCTGAACACGAACGGAAAGGACCGCAGGGCGGGCCGCTTCCACGAAAAAATCCGGCAGCATCCTCTGCTGCCGGAGGGTGAAACCCAACAAACCAGAAGCTTAGAACGAGAACTGCAGGCGCGTCTGAATCAGATCCACGCTCTGGTCGGCAGTATCGAAGTCTGCCGACACATACTCCACCATGCCGCGAACGTTACTGTTGAAGTAGTAGTTGAAGCCCAGCACCATCTGCGCGATTTCGGTGGCCGTGGCCGCATCGTTCTCGATGTAGTCGTAGCGCGCTTTCAGTTCCGCCGTGCCGGTCTTGACGCTGGGCGACTTGAAGACGCCTTTTTTCACGTCGTAACGCTTGCTGGCACCGCTGAGCAGGTAGCTGGCCTGCACGTAGTAGGTGTCCACGTCGCGCTCGGCCACGCCATCACCTTCGTAGGTGCCCATGGCGTACTCGGTTTGAATGAAGAAGCCGCCGGCCTGATAAGCCGCTTCGAGGCCGATGGCTGAGACTTCGCTGCCCGACACGCTGACCGCCATGGGATCACCCGAGTCACCAAAGGTCGGGCGCGGGACGGCGCCTGCACGACCGGCAAGGCGGCCGCGCGCGCGCAGCCGCACGTTCTCGTCGGGATTCTCGAGGCTGTACGACAGGCCCAGGTGCAGGTTGGAGGTGTCACCCACCACGGGCGCAAAATAGCCGCGCGCCGTGAAGCCAATGCCGTCATTGGCGGGACCATCGGCCGCCCGCAGGCTGTGAACCGACGTGCCCCAGCCCCAGTTGCTGCCAGCGCCGTCGAGGAACGCACCCATCTGGAACTGACGGCCGTCGAACAGGCCCGAGGCGGTCGCGAACGGACGCTCCATGAACAGCACTTCGTTGGAGCTGGTCAGCTCTTCCATGGCGCGATAGGGCTTGGCTTGGCCAAGGCGAAGATTGGCCGCACCGAGCTTGGTGCCGATCCACATTTCACGAAAGCCTGCCTGGTTGGAGGCGACAAAATCGTTTTCGAACTTGTAGGTGAACTGCTCAGCCTTGCCTTCCAGCGTCAAGCGGGCACGGCGGAAGAAGACATCGGTCGGCAGGCTGACCGGCGCCAGGTCATCGTCATCAACGTAAAAATTGGTGTCGAGGTGGATGCGACCGCCCACCTTGACGCTGTATTTGTCGTCGTTGGACGAAATGCTCAGGCCGCCTTTGGTCTCGACCTTCTGGCCGTAGGCCGCACCACTCATCGCCAGCAGCGCAGCCGCCATGGCGGACAGTTTCAGCGTCGTGTTCATTCAAAACTCCCTTGGGGTGGAATAACCGATTGCGGGTCTTGGGGGACCCAACCCTGAGCACGCCATCGCCATTGCACCGCCGCGATGAAGTGCTCGCCTCCTTGCCCACCAACCTTTCGGCCGGGTGCGACGCGAACACTAAAGCGCCACTGTTTCAGTTCTGTGACAGAACGGAGTCGGTTTCGCGTTTTATGACAATGGGGGTTGCAGGGGTCGCCGCGGGGTCTGCGCCGAGGGCGAATCGAGACCGGGCTCGCGATCGGCCGACACCGCGATGGCGGCGCCGAGCCCCGTCATTGCCGGGGTTTACACGCGGCGTTCTAAGGGACCGAAACGCCCGGCAGCAGGTCCATGAGTTGATCGCGCGACAGGTGGCGGATGTCTTTCCCGCTGATGCAGAAAATCGCCTGCTCGCTGAGATTGCGCGCATGGTCCCCGACACGCTCCAGCGACCTGAGCGCCCAGATGAGATCGATCATGGCCCCGCGGTCCGCCACCTTGGGCCACTTGGCCAGCAACTCGCCCAGCACATCGCGATAGCGGCGGTCCACCGTGACCTCGACCGCCAACTGCAGGTCGAACCGACTCAGCGCCTCAAGGCTGCGCTCCAGCAGCGCCAGCACCGGCACCGAAAGCTGATGCAACATCGTGTAAGGCGCCACCGAAGTGCCCGACCGCACGTTGTCTTCGGCCATGCTGGCCAGCTTGGCCGCTTCATCGCCGACCCGCTCAAGGTCGGCGACGCCCTTGGAAGCCGCAATCAGCATCCTCAGATCGCCGGCAGCCGGTTGCCGGCGCGCCAGCACCAGCGCGCACTCTTCGTCGATGATCTTCTCGAGGCGGTCGACCTGCGCCTCGTCGAACAGCACGCGGCTGGCCAGGGTCAGGTCGCCCGTGGTCAGTGCGGTGGTGGCCCGCTGTACCTGCTGCATCGCCAGGCGCCCCATCTCCAGCAGATGCGAGTGAATGGAGTTCAGCTCGTCATCGAACTGGGCCGAGCTGTGTCTGCCCTGTGGGAAGCGCCCCATGACTCAGCCGAACCGGCCAGTAATGTAGGCCTCGGTGAGTTCGTGCTCGGGTTGGGTGAACACCTTGTCGGTGGCATTGACCTCGATCAGATCCCCCAGATGAAAGTAGGCCGTGCGGTGCGAAACGCGCGCGGCCTGCTGCATCGAGTGGGTGACGATGGCAATGGTGTATTCCCGCGACAGCTCGCTGATCAGCTCCTCGACCTTGGCCGTGGCGATCGGGTCCAGCGCCGAGCAGGGCTCGTCCATCAGGATCATTTCGGGGCTCACGGCGATGGTGCGGGCGATGCACAGGCGCTGCTGCTGTCCACCCGACAGGCCGGTGCCGGGCTGATCGAGGCGATCCTTCACCTCGTTCCACAGGCCCGCGCGTTTGAGGCTGCTTTCAACAATGCCCTCTAGGTCGGTTTTCGACGATGCCAGGCCGTGCAGGCGCGGGCCATAGGCAATGTTCTCGAAGATCGATTTCGGGAACGGATTGGGCTTCTGGAACACCATGCCCACCCGGGCGCGCAACAGCACCACGTCGAGTGACTTGTCGTAGATGTCTTCGCCGTCCAGCGTCACCTTGCCCTCGACACGACAGCCGTCAATGGTGTCGTTCATCCGGTTCAGCACCCGCAGAAAGGTCGATTTGCCACAGCCCGAGGGGCCGATGAAGGCAATGACTTCATTGCGATAAATGTCGAGATTGATGCCTTTGATGGCCTGCGTGTCGCCGTAGTAGACCTTGACGTCCTGGGCCGAAACCGTCACTTCACGCGACATCTGCTGGGAAGCCGCCTTGCCCAGCGTGTTGGTCATCATCGACCCGGGTTGGGAATTTGCCATGTTCATGTCACCACCTGGTTTCAAAACGTTTGCGCAGCCAAATGGCCAGTGCATTCATGCTCAACATCAGTGCCAACAGCACGATGATCGCCGCCGCCGTGCGCCCCTCGAAGAAGTTGCGCAGTTCATTGCCCTGCCACAGGTAAATCTGCACGGGCAGCGCCGCCGACTGCTCCAGCGGGCCGCCCGGAATGGTCGAAACAAAGGCGCTCATGCCGATCAGCAACAGCGGCGCGGTTTCGCCCAGCGCCTGAGCCACGCCGATGATGGCGCCGGTGAGCACGCCGGGGATAGCCAGTGGCAGCACGTGGTGGAACACGGTCTGCACCTTGGACGCACCCAGGCCCAGGGCCGCCTGCCGAATCGACGGCGGCACCGCCTTGAGCGCCGCGCGGGTGGCGATGATGACCGTGGGCAGCGTCATCAGGCTCAGCACCAGCCCCCCCACCAGCGGCGCCGACAGCGGCATCTTCAGGTAATTGATGAACACCGCCGCCCCCAGCAGACCAAACACGATCGAGGGCACTGCGGCGAGGTTGTTGATGTTGACCTCGATGAGGTCGGTGATGGCGTTGCGGGGTGCGAACTCTTCCAGATAGATGGCCGCGGCCACCGCCAGCGGAACCGACAGAAACAGCACCACCAGAATCATGTAGACCGAGCCCATGAAGGCACCGCCCAGGCCCGCCGAGGCCGGCGAGCTGCGGGAGTCGGGATTGACGAGCAGCGCGGTGCTGAAGTTCATCTGCAGCGCATCGGTGGCGAAGAACGCGTCCGCAAGCTCGCGTACCCGCGGTGACAGCTGCTGTTGCGCATCGGGCAGGTCGCGGTCGATGTTGCCGCGTATCCACACATCCACATTGGCATCGGCCAGCAGTTTGAGCCGCACCGTCTGCCCCAGCAGGTCGGGGTTTTCGATGAAGCGATCACGCAGGGCGAAGCGCTCGCCGCTGGTGAACAGGCTGCGCAGGGTGCGTCGCTCGTCTTCCAGATCGGGGCGCAGGGCGATCAGGCTGTTCTCGAGAATGCGGTTCCAGTTGACCATTCCCACCTGTGACTGCCACGCATAGTCACGCTGCTGGAAATCGGCGGGCGACTCGCCGGGATTCGGTACCGGTCGCGGCTCCACCTCGATGATCGCCGGATCAAAGTACACGTCGAGATTGAAGGTGGCCTGCCAAAAGGCCGGCAGGCCGCGCGACAGAATGCTGACGAAAAAGATGGCCACGAATGACAGCGCCAGCAGTGACGCCAGCACCCCGAAAAAGCGGAAGCGCTTCTCGGCGGCATGGCGCTTCTTGAGTGATGCCGCTACCCGGGCCAGGCGCTCGGCGTTCTTGGAATTGGGCGTGGTCATGTCAGTCGTACTGCTCTCGATATTTACGGACGATGTAAAGCGCCACCACGTTCAGTCCCAGGGTGATGACGAAGAGGGTCAGGCCCAGCGCAAAGGCCACCAGCGACTGCGGGCTGGCGAAATCCTGATCGCCGGTCAACTGGTTGACGATGGTCACCGTCACCGTCGAAACGGCCTCGAAGGGATTGCCCTGCAATACCGGACTGTTGCCGGCCGCCAGGACCACGATCATGGTCTCGCCAATGGCGCGACTGGCCGCAAGCAGCACCGCGCCCACCACGCCCGGCAGGGCCGCAGGCAACACCACGCGACGAATGGTTTCAGACCGCGTCGCCCCCAGGCCCATCGAGGCGTCGCGCAGCGAGCGTGGCACCTGGGTGATGATGTCGTCCGACAGCGATGAGATGAACGGAATCAGCATGATGCCCATCACGAAGCCCGCCGTCAGCGCACTGGTGGCGCGAATCTCCAGGCCGATGGCGGCGCCCACCGAGCTGAAAAAGGGGCCGACCACGATCAGCGCGAACACGCCGTAGACAATGGTCGGAATGCCGGCCAGCACTTCAATCACCGGCTTGGCGATCGAGCGAAAACGCGGCGTGGCGTATTCGGCCAGAAAGATGGCGGTCATCAGGCCCACCGGCACCGCCACGGTCATGGCGACGACGCTGACCAGCAGGGTGCCGCTGAGCAGGGGCAAAATGCCGTAACCGCCCCCGGCGGCGCCGGTGGTGGAGAAGCGCGGGTCCCAGACGGTGCCGAAGAAAAAGTCCAGCGGTGAAACGAATGAAAAGAACCGCAGCGTCTCGCTGACCATCGACAGCACAATGCCCACGGTGGTGAGAATGGCCACGCCCGAAGCCAGAAACATGGCGATGCGAACAATCTGCTCAACGTGGTTGCGCGCCCGGAAATCCGGCTTGATGCGCCGATAGGCAAAGACCAGCCCACCCAGCACTATGGCCATCACCAGCGCAATCTTGGTGTAGAAACCGATGGCCTGAAGGCGCGCCATCTCGGCCGCGGCCGCGGCCTCCACCGGCGTGACGTCGCCGGCAACGCCAAAGCCACTGGCAATCGACTCGATGCGCTGCATGGCGATGCCGACTTGCTGCGACGTCATCGTGCCCGCTTCCGAGCTGAGCATGGTCACGACCGCGTTGCGGATCAGGCTGGGCTCGGCAATGTTCCAGACCGCGAACACCAGAAACGCCGGCAGACCACACCACAACGCGACCAACGCGCCGTAGTAACCCGGTCGTGAGTGCATCGCGGCGCGGCGGGCGTTGCCCGCCCGGGCCATGACCCGACTGCGCGTCAGGCCCAGGTGATACGCAACGGCCATGACGCCAAGCAGCACGGCGACCAACATCCAGTTCGTCATGTTCCCTTCAAGCCTCGTTCAAAACAGCCGAGCTGCCTCATCGGCCGCGTAGTGTGACGATCCCCGCGAAGCAAAAAAAGGGGACCCGTTGGTGACAGGCCCCCTGATGCCGGCGAAGACAATTACTTGCCGACGACTTTGCGGTTCTTGATGTTGCTGAGCACCTTGGCACGCTCGTCATCCGAGAGCGGAATCAGTCCGGCCTCGAACAATGGGCTGTCGACACCCGACACTGCGTCGCTGACGAAGAACTGTGCAAACTCGATCAGGCCGGGAATCACGCCGATGTGCTCGCCCTTCACGTAGAAGAACAGCGGGCGCGACACGGGGTATTCGCCGGAGATCACCGTTTCCTGGGTGGCGGTCACACCGTCGATGGTGGCAATCTGCAGCCGGTCGAGGTTGGACTCGTAAAAGCTCAGCCCGAAAACGCCGATGGCATCAGCCTGCGCCTGCAGCCGGGCCAGCGTCTCGGTGTAGTCACCCGCGATCTCGACCACGGTGCCGCTGTCCTGCCGCAATTTGAGGCAGGCCTCCTTCTGGGCATCGCCTTCAAGCTTGGCCATTTCCTTGAACGTCTTGCACCCTTCGATCAGCACCTTCTCGTCGAACACTTCACGGGTCCCGTGGTTCGATGCGGGAATGACGAGCGTGATCTGCTGATTCGGCAGCGACTTGTCGATCTGGTTCCAGCGACCGTAGGGGTTGTCCACCATCTTGCCGTCGATCGGCACCTGGCGGGCAATGGCCGCCCAGACGTGCTTGGGTTCGAGCTTGAACTCGGCCTTGTCGCGGCGCGAGGCAAACACGATGCCGTCGTAGCCGATCTTCACTTCGATGATCTTCTCGACGCCGGCCGCATGGCAGGACTCGATTTCGGCGGGCTTCATGGCGCGCGAAGCGTTGGCGATGTCGATGGTGCTTGCGCCGATGCCCTGGCAGAACTGGCGCATGCCGCCGCCGGTGCCGCCGGAGCCGACCACAGGCGCCTTGAACTGCGGGAAGGTGTTGCCGAACTCTTCGGCCGCGATGCTTGCAAACGGCAACACGGTGGAAGAACCCGCAATCTGGATGTTGTCGCGCGCCAGAGACGGCGTGGCGACGCTGAGGGTCGCGGCAGCGGCGACGGCAAGGCCCAGCGTGGAATTGATGATGCGCATTGTGTGTCCTCAAAGCAGCGAGAAGGTGGGTCGCAGAGAATCCATCTCACCCAACACCAATGGCTCGGCGGCAGGAGAGAGCGCGAAGTTTGAAGACGCTTTGTTACAGTTCCATGACGGAATGGTCGCCGTTTCGTGATTCCTGCCTGCTTGTCCGGCCCCTGCGCTGGCGGACCGAACTGTCATCAATCTGTCATTTGCGGCGCGCAGGAAGGCGGATCGGGTCGCGCCAACCCGCCTGTCAAGCAGGCTGCGACGGCACCGCCGGTTCGCTCAATCTATATAAGGACAACCGCGACAACGCCCCAGCACCGTTCAGGCCCAGAGCACCGCTGCCTTCTGGCGTGCCCAGGCCTCAAACGAGACGCCGTAAAGCTTCTCGATTTCGGAGCGCTTGACCTTGAGCGTGGGGGTGACCAGACCGTTCTCGACCGTCCACTGCTCGCCCACCACCACCAGAAAATCCAGACGCTCGTGCGGATCGATCTGGGCATTCACCGCCTCAAGGTGCTCGGTCAGTGACCGACTGATGCGCTCCTTCAGGTTCACATTGGACTTCACCGCCTTCATGACCTCCAGCGGCAGCATCACCAGTGCAAAGGGCTGCGGGAAGCTGACGCCCACCACACAGCAGGCCTCCACCGAGTCGTGCTGTTGCAGCTTGTTCTCGATTGGCGCCGGAGACACGAACTTGCCCTTGGACGTCTTGAACTGTTCGCGCGCCCGACCGGTGATGCGCAGACGGCCTTCTTCATCGAATGCCCCAAGATCGCCGGTGCGCAGAAAGCCGTCATCGGTCATGACCTCCCGCGTTTTTTCGGGTTCGCGGAAGTAGCCGAGCATGGTGGCCGGCGATTTGACCAGCACCTCGTTGCTGTCAGACAGGCGGCACTCCACGCCCGGCCAAGGCCGCCCCACGTACCCCACCCGGCCGTCTCCGGGAAATGATCCGTGCGACAGGGCAAAGTTCTCGGTCATGCCGTAGACCTCGACAATGTCGATGCCCAGGGCGGCCCACCAGTCGAGCAACGACGGCGGCATGGGCGAGGCGCCCCCGCCGGCGAAACGCACCGCATCCAGCCCCAGCCCCTTGAGGATCTTCCGGGTGATCAGGCGCTTGATCAGGGGCAGCTTGAGCAGCAGATCGAGTCGGTTCTGTGGCAGCTTCGCTTGCACGCCTTGCTGAAACTTGGTCCACAGGCGCGGCACCGAGAAGAATATGGTCGGCCGGGCGCGCACCAGGTCCTGCACAAATGTGTCAAGCGAATCAGCGAAGTACACGTGAAAGCCGAAGGCGAGCGCGTTGGCTTCCACGAACGCCCGCTCGGCAACGTGCGCCAGCGGCAGATACGACAGCACCCGATCGTTGCTGCTGACGCCGAACGGGCCGCGCGCGATCTCGGGCGCAACGGCGAACGTGCGGAAGGGATGCATCACCCCCTTCGCATCGCCGGTGGTGCCCGAGGTGTAGATCAGGGTGGCCAATTCATCTGCATCGCGCGCCGGAATCGGCGCCAGTGGCGCGGTGTCGCGAACAATGTCATCCCAGGTCGGGAACTGGTTTTCGGGCGACAGGGGATAGCTGATGGCATGCACGTTGGCGGGAACGCCGGGCTGCAGGGTCGGCCAGTCGTCCAGCTTGCCGACAAAGCAAGCGACCGCCTGCGCGTGCTCCAGCACCCGCCCCACGCTGTCGGCGGTCAATGTGGGGTAGATCGGCACGCTGACATGGCCTGCCATCCAGATGGCGAAATCGCTCATCAGCCAATGGGCGCAGTTCTTCGACAGAATCGCCACCCGCGAACCGGCCGGCCAGTTGAAACGCTGCAGATACGCGGCCATGCGGCGGGACTCATCCAGCACCCGTGCGAAGCTATAGTCCTGCGTGCTGCCGTCGCCCATGGGCTGCGTGAAGAAAATCGCGTCCGGCCGCTCGCGCGCCCAATGCTGCAGGCGCGCCAAAGGCAGGTGTTGAGCATCGATCCGCACGGCCACTCTCCCATTCAGTCATTCTTTTTACCGGCGCGCGGTTTGCACGGCATCTCTTGGCATCCGCGTCTTCTCGACAGCGCCCGAAGATTCTAACCAGATCGGTCCGACACAAGGTAATCATGGTGACCGCGGCCGCACACGCCCTGCCCAGGCCCGCATGCGGCGGTGCGCTGCACGGAAAAATATGGGCGGATGTCGCGGTCCATAGAAGTACCCGGGGTCATGAACCGCTTGGGGGCAATCACGCAGCACCACATCCCTATCGTCACCAGCCTGTAACCGGCATTTTTAATGAAATCAGACCTGAATAATGGATGACTTTAACCTGTGAACAGAGGCACACTAGCCGCACTTCTGCCCCCCCTCATTCACTGGAAAGGCTTCCAACAATGATGTCCACCCTTCGCAGCACCGCAGTCGGCGTTTTGGCCGCGTCGGGTCTGATCGCAGCGGCTTCTACGGCCTCCGCGCAGACCGCCCCGGGCTGGTACGCCAGCTTTGGCGCGTACTCCTCCAACGTTGACGATGCAAATGGCACGTCGCAACTCACCGTAACCACGCTGGCGCCCAACGTCATACAACCTGGCGCAACCTGTTTGCTGGCCCCGGTGACGGACCCCCTTGGCGGCCTGGGCGATCTGCTGGACACGCTTGGGGGCTCGCTGGGCGGGCTGCTGGGTGGATTGCTGGGCGATGAAGCGGGCTGCCTGTTGGGCCTGTTGGGGAATGGCGCGGATGACACCCTGACGCCCGGTCAACAGAGCGAAGTGTTTTTGGATGCACAACCCATTGGCATTCGTTTCGACTCGGGTCTTGGCATCAGCACCGCAATTGGCTACCAGTTCATCGGCGGCCTGCGGCCTGAGCTGTCGCTGAGCTTTTCCGAGAACGACCTGAGCGTGTTCTCGGCGACGGCCGCGGGCGACGCCAGCACGGTCGACGGCAAGCTTGAAGCCACCCGCGTGGGCGCCAACCTCTGGTACGACCTGCAAGTACACGAGCGCATCCTGCCGTACATCGGCGTGGGCGCCGGCTATCAGCGCGCCGAAACCACCTTCGGCAACAGTTCCGACACCGACTCGAACAACTTCTACCAGGCCGGCGCCGGCATCGGCTTTGCGCTCAACCGGCGCACCGTGGTGTCGCTGGATTATCGCTATCTGGTGTCGAACGACATTGAGACCAGCCAGCTCATTCCGGCCATGACGCCGCCCGACCCGGCCACCGGGGGCGTGGTGAGCACGCGCCGCGACGATCGCTATGAATTGACCACCCACCAGGTCGGCCTGAGTCTGCGGTACGTGTTTGCCGAGTCCAAGATGGCCGACGCCGATGGCGACGGCGTGGCCGATTTCCTGGACCGCTGCCCCAACAGTCCCGCCGGCGTACAGGTGGATCGCTTTGGCTGCCCGCTGGACAGCGACGGCGACGGCATTCCCGACCATCTCGAAAAGTGCCCGAACACCGCGCCCGGCGTGCAGGTGGATGCCCAGGGCTGCCCGCTCGATGCCGACGCTGATGGCGTGCCCGACCACCTTGACCAGTGCCCGAACACCCCCGAAGGCACCCAGGTCGACAAGCGCGGCTGCCCGCTGGACCTGCGCGACACCGACGGTGATGGCGTCGCCGATCTGTTCGACAACTGCGCGGGGTCACCGGCTGGCGCGGCAGTGGACGAGAATGGCTGCCCGCTGGACAGCGACGGCGACGGCATTGCCGACTACCTCGACGAATGCCCCACCACCCCGCCTGGCCTGGCCGTGCTGCCCAACGGTTGCGCGCTTGAAGGCGATTGCCGGCGCCCGCGCCCCGGTGAGGCGGTTGACGAACGCGGTTGCGCCGTTGATCGCAACTTCATTCTCCGTGGCGTGAAGTTCGAGTTCGACTCGGCCATCCTCACCCCGGAAGCCAAGGCCATCCTCGACCGCGTGTCCGAAACGCTGCGGGCCTATCCCAACGTCAACGTCGAACTGGGCGGCCATACCGACAGCATCGGCAGCGCCGCCTACAACCTGGGCCTTTCCGAACGACGGTCGATTGCGGTGAAGGAATACCTTGTCAGCAAGGGCATTCCGGCCAAACGCATGACGCCGGTGGGTTACGGCGTGTCACGCCCGATCGCCGACAACGCCTTGGAGTCCGGTCGCGAAGAGAACCGTCGTGTGGAGCTGTCGGTCCGCGACTGACCGCAGGCCGTTACGCGTCAGGTTTGAACGGCGAGGGCAGCAATGCCCTCGCCTTTTTCATGAGGTGTAGGGCCCGAGCGCCAAACCGTGGCGATCTCCGGCGGGCGGCACCCACCGCCCTGAAGGGTTTTACGCCCTCCCCGCTGGTTTGAGACGCCAGCTGGCCCATCAGAACGGGCGGTCAGTTCTCGCGGGGCTCAGGCTCTGCAACAAACACCCCTTCGATCTCAACGGCCAGATCGGCACGGCAAATGGTGCCCTGGTGCGCTGACCATTCCGCGCCAGGCCAGCGTGCCCGGCACTGCGCCAGCAGCGTGACATGGGCTGGGTCGCGAACATACAGTCGCAGGCTGCCCGCCTTCAGCACCCTGCCAAGGTCGCGCTCCACCTGCGTGACCAGCGCATCGATATTGGCCAGGGTTTCATCCAGCTGCGCCGCCCCATCACCGGCATGCACCGTGGCGTGCCCCACGACGCTGCTGGTGCCGGAAAGCAGTAACAGCCCGCCCGGCGCCCACCACAGGGCGCGGCTGAAGCCCGGGCTCTGCGGGCCGTACTCGCGCGGGTATTGCCAGGCCGGGGTTTGGCGCGGATTCTCAAAACGCTGCCCAGGACTGCGCGCCGCGATCACCCACAGCCAGAACCCCGGTGACGCACTGCCGATGACCGTGGCGGCGGGAAATCCGGCATCGCGGGGCAGGCCACGGGCGCGGCCCAGACAAAATTGTCGATAGCGCTCGGCGTCGCCCTCGCCTTGCAGAATGTCGTCGAAATACGTCCAGGTGCGCAGCCAGTGCGCATGCCCGTTGGCGGAAAGCTGCTGCCAGGCCTCGCGATACGCCTGCTCGGCCACGGCAGCGATGTCACGGCTGTCGGGCCGGTGAATGGCCACGGCAGCAATCTCGTCACCGGTCCAGCACCAGGCGTCGCTGCCGCCGCAAAGTTGAGGCGCGGGGTGTTGATCGTCGAACAGCACGAGTCGGGGCTTGGCCCGGGCGGTCAGGCCGGGTTGCAGGGGCACCTGCATCAGAAGTATCCCCGTCGCTTGAACAGCAGCAACAGGCCGGCACCAATGGCGAGCAGCACGCCGAGCACGATGAAATAGCCGTAGCGCCACGCCAGTTCGGGCATGTGCTGAAAGTTCATGCCGTACAGGCCGGTGATCAGCGTGAGCGGGAAGAAGATGGCCGAAATGACCGTCAGCGTCTGCACCACCCGGTTGGTGCGCTCGGTGGCCACGGCAAAGTGCAGTTGCACCGCGGCTTCCAGGTCGCGCTCCAGGTTGGAGGCATGGCCGCGCACCCGTTCAATGTGCTCGGCCAGATCACGCAGCTGCACCCGCTGGGCTTTGCCGGGGGCGACGCGGGCACCGCGCCGGAAGGCATCGATGGTGTCGAGCTGTTCGGAGCACAGCGATTCCAGCCTGCGCACCTCGCGGCGACGATTGAGCAGCAGTCGCCAGTCGTTCATGCCGTTGTCGGGCTCAAGCAGGTCGTCCTGCAGTGCATCGAGGTCGTGGTCCAGCATCTCGCGAATCCCGAGGAAGCGGTCGATCATCGCATCCCAGATCTGGTGCGCCAGATCCAGAGGGCTCTTGAACCCCCTGATGCGCCCTTCATCGATGCGCGCCTGCAGACGATTGAAACTGGGCGCCTCGGGCGCGCGCACCGTAACCAGCACACGGTCGAACAGGAAGAACACGGCGGTCAGTGTCTTCAGGGGAAACGGCGCATCTTCGGCGCCCAGGCCCTGCAGGATCAGCATGTCGTAGTCATCGGTGCCGTCAAGAAAACTGCGGTGCAGCGGATTGAGGCTGTCGAGGACATGGCGGGCGTCAATCGATTTCTGCAGCCAGGGCTCCAGGGTCGCCCCCCAGTCGGCGGCTTCGTTGCGCAGACAGTCGATCCAGACCAGGCCCACGGGGGGCAGCTCGTCCAGGCGCTGCACCACGTGGGCAGGGCTATGAGGCGGGAAGTGAACAATACGCATGGCGTAAATGATAAGCCCGCCTTGCGGCGGGCTCATGAAGCGTCATTGAAGGACGATTGATTTACTTCAGCAGATCTTCAATGGCGGCGCGCTCTTCGCGCAGTTCCTTCTCGGTGGCGTCGATGCGGGTCTGCACGGCAGCCGGCACGTCGAGGCCCTTGACGATCTCGTACTGGCCGTTCGCGCAGGTCACCGGGTAACCGAACTGGATGCCGGGCTTGATGCCGTAGCTGCCGTCCGACGGGATGCCCATGGTCACCCACTTGCCGTGGGTGCCCAGCGCCCAGTCGCGCATGTGATCGACCGCTGCCGAGGCTGCCGAGGCTGCCGACGAGGCGCCGCGCGCCTTGATGATGGCTGCGCCGCGCTGCTGCACGGTGGGGATGAAGTCGCCGGTGAGCCACTGATCGTCGACCAGCCCGGTCGCGGCCTTGCCCTTGACGGTGGTGTGGGTGATGTCCGGCACCTGGGTAGCGGAGTGATTGCCCCAGACGATCAGCTTCTCGACGTCGGTCGCGTGCGCGCCGGTCTTGGCGGCGAGCTGGCTCATGGCGCGGTTGTGGTCGAGGCGCATCATCGCGGTGAACTGCTTGGGATCGAGGCTCTTGGCATTGCTCAGCGCAATCAGCGAGTTGGTGTTGGCGGGGTTGCCCACCACCAGCACGCGCACGTCACGGCTGGCCTTGGCGTCGATGGCCTTGCCCTGCACCGAGAAGATGGCGGCGTTGGCGGTGAGCAGGTCTTTGCGTTCCATGCCGGGGCCACGCGGGCGGGCGCCGACCAGCAGGGCGTAGTCGGTGCCATCAAAGGCGACGTTGGGATCGTCGGTGGCGACGATTTCGTGCACCAGCGGGAAGGCGCAGTCGTCCACTTCCATCACCGTGCCTTGCAGCTTTTCCATGCCCTGCGGAATGTCGAGCAACTGCAGAATCACCGGCTGGTCCTTGCCCAGCATGTCACCGGAGGCAATGCGGAAAATCAGCGAGTAGGCAATCTGACCAGCTGCGCCGGTGATGGCAACGCGTACAGGCTTTTTCATGTCAATGAACTCCGAAATCGACGAACAACGGATGGAAGGGGCCGGCATTTTAGCGCATAGGCCGCTCAAGGCCTGAAGGCCCTGCCACCCAGGCCACATCGTGGTGCGTGGCACCCTGAGACCGCTGCGTCGCAAATTGCCGGACGGCCGCGCCACAAAGGCCGCACACTGTCGGATCCTGACTGTTTCCGGACCCCGCGTGGACCACATCCCCTTCACCGAACTGCCCCTGCCCGCCCCCTTGCAAGAGGCGCTGGCCTGGCTCAACTACACCAGCGCCACGCCGATCCAGGCCAAGAGCCTGCCGCCGATGCTGGCCGGCCGCGACGTCATGGGCCAGGCGCGCACCGGCACCGGCAAGACCGCTGCCTACGGGCTGGCGCTGCTGGCGCGCATCGATCCCATGCTGCAACGCACCCAGGCACTGGTGCTGTGCCCAACGCGCGAACTCGCCGACCAGATCGCCAAAGAGATTCGCCGCCTGGCCCGCGCCCTGCCCAACATCAAGATCACCGTGCTCAGTGGCGGCATCAACCAGCGTCCGCAACTCGCCTCGCTGGAGCATGACCCGCACATCGTGGTCGGCATGGCCGGCCGCGTACAGGAACACCTGGACCAGGCCACGCTCACCCTGGACGCGCTCAAGGTGCTGGTGCTGGACGAGGCCGACCGCATGCTCGGTGAAGACTTCGAGGCTGCGAGCCGTGCCATCGTCAAGCTGACGCCGAAAACGCGCCAGACCCTGTTCTTCTCGGCCACGTTCCCGGCGGCGGTGCGTGATCTCAGCCGACTGATGCAACGCGACGCGCTGGAAGTGACGGTCGATACCGCGCCGGCCACCGCCCACCTCACCCAGTGCTTCTACGAAGTGGCGCCGGAGCAGCGCATCCACGCGCTGGCCCACCTGCTCAGCACGCACAAGCCGGCGTCGGCGCTGGTGTTCTGCTACACCAAGAACGACGCCAAGGCCGTCGAGTCGGCCTTGGCCGCGCGGGGTTTCGCAGCGCTGGGCCTGCATGGCGATGTCGACCAGCGCGACCGCGACGAAGTGCTGGTGCGCTTTGCCAATGGCAGCGCTCGGGTGCTGGTGGCCACCGACATCGCCGCCCGCGGGCTCGACATCAAACAGCTTGCCGCCGTGATCAGCTATGAGCTGCCCACCGACGCCGACGTGCACCTGCACCGCGTCGGCCGCACCGCGCGGGCGGGCGAGTCGGGGCTGGCGCTGCACCTGTTCACCACCCGTGAGCGCAGCCGCCTCACCGGCATCGAAGCGCGTCTGGGCGAGCCGCTCAAGGTGGAGAAGCTCACCGCATTCAGCGCCGACCGCCCTCTGACGCCCACCGTGGTCACGCTGTGTGTCGATGGCGGCCGCGCCGACAAACTGCGCCCTGGCGACCTGCTGGGCGCGCTCACCGGCGACGCCGGCCTCTCCAAAGAGGCCATCGGCAAGATCAACACCTACGACACCCGCACCTATGTCGCCATCGAAAAAGACGTGGCTGCCGAGGCGCTGAAACGCCTGCGCGAGGGCAAGATCAAAGGACGGAAATTCCGGGTGCGGCCGATCGACTGATCGATCACCCGCTGGCGGCGGCGGTGTCTATCGGCGTGCTCAGGTCATGCCCGTCGATGTCGAGATAGATCTGCCGCTCGGTCACCGTCAGTGCTAACTTCGAGCGCCGCTGCAGGCGTGCCGCAGCCTGCGCCAGAAACTCGCGATCAAATGAGTACACCGGCACCTCGGCCGCGCGGTGAATCCTGCTGTTGGCATAGGTGGCCAGCAGTGTGCGCGGATCGCGGTGCGTGTAGACCGCTGCGCGCCCGGCGAGCTTGCTGCCGCGGTGCACGCGTTCGGCATCGGGCGCGCCCACCTCGATCCACGCCGTGACCCGGCCGGTGAGGTCGCGCACCCAAACGGCGGGCTGGTCTACGGCCGCCACGCCTTCGGTGAAGGCGATGCCTTCCTCATATTCCAGCGCGTAGGCCAGCACCCGAACCAACATGAACTCGGCGGTCTCGGAAGGCTGCTGGGCAACGTGCAAGGCGAGGTCGGCATAGACCTCGCGGTCCATGTCGGCCAGTTGCAGGGTCAGATGAAACAGGGTCGCGGTCAGTGCCATGGGCGGAGTATGCGGTGCCGGTCAGGGTTGCGGCGTCATCTTCGGGCGGTTTGAGTCCCCGGTGAGCGCCCGTGCGGTGGGGCGGCGCACTGCATGACCCCGTCCGAATCCCGCGCTCCCGGGGTCTCGAGGCAGGGGCGCATGATCAGGGCGCCCCAACGAGGCGCGAAAACGCGCCTACTGGGCGTAATCGCGCAATGGGGGCTCTTCGGCAGCGAGACTCAGGTTCAGCATCGGATCGCGCACGGTCGACGCCACAAGGCTGAGCAAGTTTGAGGCGCGCAGCGGCATGACGAGCGACGCGAGGTCCAAAGGCAGCAGCGCGCACAACGACTGGCCGCCTGCCCGTTCGAAATCGGCGGGGCCCGGGTGACTGATCGCATCCAGAGCCATTGCGAAGGCCAGCGTATCCGTGGTTCCGATGGTGACGTGCTCGGCGATATGGGCGGGGCACAGGTCCTGCAACAGGAAATTGCCCACCCTAGGGTTGCCCTGTTCAAAGTCAAGCGCTGCGGTGGGCGGATTCACTGGTTGAACCAGTTCGTCGAAGCGCGTGTAGAGATTGGTGTAAGCGATGTCGCCGGGCGTTTCATCGCCGGCGTTCAACGCACTGATGAATTGTGAATCTGGCAGAAACTGGTACAGCGCCTCGGGGAGACCGAGTCCGGGGAGCACACTGAGTCCGAGGTCATCGAACAGTAAAGGGCCGAGCTGCACCGGCCCGGCGACGAGGGTGCCATGGTGCGGGCCAGCCAGCGCGACATAATCTGAGACGGCGTTGCGCGCCGAGGCAAAAAATCGGATGGCCCAGCGCGGCATGAGCGCGCCCTGGCTGTGCCCGATGATCGCTACCTTGCGGCCGGTGTCTGCGTGTATCGAGCGCAAGGCGTGAACCACGTATTCGGCAGACACCTGCATGTCGCCCAGGCCCCGGTTGGGATACGTCACGATGCAGACGTCGTAGCCCAAGGCAACGAGCTGGGGGGCGTAGAACAACGTGTACTCCTCGGTCCCCGTGACGAACGTGCCGTGCACCATCAGCACCGGCGGTTTGTCGGGGTTCTCGAACGGCGTGCAGTTCAGTGCCGCATCGAGCGTCTGTTGCGAGACCGCCAGTCGCGGCTCGCCCTCGAATGCCCCCGCAACCTCGCTGCTGCTGCCGCAGCCGGTCAAAAACATGACGCCGATGAGCAACAGGGCTCTGCTTGTTACTGTCATCTCGTTTCGCCCCCAGTTGACGATTCTCCGCAGTATGCGCCTGGCGATCATTCGCAGGCTACGACGCTGCGGCTCGCGCTGCAGAAGCTGTCGCACCGCGAGTCACGACCGCGATGGAGCCCGGTACCGATCAAGCGGCCAGGGCTTGAAACCCCGCACCCATCTCAACCGTTGGCGGGGCGCATCAAGCACTGCATGTCGCACGCCGGGTGCACAGCTGGGGTGACAGAAGTGGCCGGGTGCCGCTTAACCACTTCCCAAGCCAGGGCCGGCGGCCTCACGCCGCGCAATCCGCCCAAACAGCGCGATGGCGCAGAAATCGAGCACGGCCACGGTGGCGATGATCAGCACCATTGGCGGCACGCCGGGCATCCACCACTCTGCCGCCCAGAAAGCCGCATAAATCGCCACCAGCATCGCTGCCCAGCCGTAAGTGCGCAGGCGCCCGGCGACGAGGCCCGGCAGCGGCAGCAGCAGCAGCAACGCCATCACCATGCCGGTGACCGTGGTGGCCCAGTACAGGCTCAGCACCACAAACGAGGCGTGCAGGGCAATGACCGCAAGGCGGATCCGGGGCGCCCAGCGGCGGGGGGCGTTCATGTTCGTGTTCATGCCAGCCGCTCCGCCAGCCGCGCCACCCGTTCACCCAGCGATTCACACAGGGCCATTTCATCCGGGTCCAGCACATTCGGGTGCATGCCGCCGCCGGCCCAGTGTGATGCTCCGTAGGGCGTGCCGCCGGCGCGGGTCCGGTTGAGCGCGGGGGCCATGGAATCCATGCCGACCAGCACCATGCCGTGATGCAGCAGCGGAATCATCATGGTCATCAAGGTGAGTTCTTGCCCGCCGTGCAGCGAACCGGTGCTGGTAAAAACGCCCGCCGGACGACCATTGAGCGTTCCGTTGATCCACAGCTCGCCGCTGGTGTCGAGGAAATACTTCAGCGGCGCTGCCATATTGCCGAAGCGCGTCGGGCTGCCCAGCACCAGGCCCTGGCAGTCTCTCAGGTCATCCAGGGTGGCGTAGGGCGAGCCAGATTCGGGCACCGCCGGGGCGGCGGTTTCGGTCTCGGGCGCCACCGGCGGCACGGTGCGCAGGCGCGCCGTGGCACCACTGGCTTCGACGCCGCGCGCCACCGCCCGCGCCATGCGCGCCGTCGAACCGCCGCGCGAGTAATACAACACCAGAATGTCGGTCATCCAGAGCCAAAGGCGTCAAATCAGGGCGCGTAGTGTGCCAGCGTTTACTCAGGCGCCTGAGGGCGTGCCCGGCGGTCGGGTGTCGGGCGCTCGCAGAAGGGCGCGGTGATTTTGATGCCTGCCGACCGCCCATCACCCTCAGGCGCGGCAGCACGTCACCCGCCGTGCACGCAGATGCTGTGGTGGGGGTCAGCGACGGTCCAGGTCAATCACCGTGACTTCTGCCGGGCTGAACCCCCCCTCGCCCTCGGCGGTGTAATCCCAGCGCTCCACGGTGCAGCGCAGGGGCGTCAGGCGGGCGTCGTAGCGCAGCACGTTGACCGAATTTGGCGCTTCCCAGCGCACCCTGGACGACACCGAAGTGCCGGCCTGCACGCACCACACATCCCGTGGCAGGTCGGAGTAGCGATCGCGCAGCGGTCGCACAAACGGCAGATGAATATGCCCTCCCATGACCAGGTCGGCGCCCGCGGCCGCCCACGCCCGCGCTGCCGCCTCGCGGCCGTGCAACAGGTTGTGCGCGTCGCGCTGGTTGGGCACGTGCAAGGGCTGATGCGTGACGACAATGCGCAGCTGCTCGTGACGCGCGCCACGCAGGCGCCGCGATACCCGCGCGATCTGCGCGGCGGACACCGCTCCGTCCTTGTGCCGCCAGGCGCGTGTGGTGTTGACGCCAATCACCCGGAAATCAGGTGTGTCGATCTCGGGCTCAAGCTGCCGCCCGAAGCTGCGCTGGTGATTGCCATACGGGCGAACAATACGCGCCGCCAGATTGAACAGGGGAATGTCATGGTTGCCGGGCAGCACCAGCATCGGCGGCCCCGAGAGTCGGTCCAGAAAGCGACGCGCAGACTCGAACTCCGCACGCCGCGCACGCTGGGTGATGTCACCCGAGAGCACCACGGCATCGGGCCGAACCGACTGCGCCATGGCCACCAACGCCTCGACCACGTGGGGCTGCTCGGTCCCGAAATGGGGGTCGGAAATCTGTAACAACACGCTCATCGCCCTCTCCCCTGGCGGCATGGTCTGTGGCTGGTGGAGGTCACTCCACCTTGACCCGATCGGCTTCGCAGGGCACCAGCAGCATCAACGGTTCGCGGGCCACCTCGAACACCAACGGGGTCTTGAGCAGGTGAATTTCACCGTCGGTTGCCACCTTCATGATGCGCTCGCGACGGGCCTTGACGGTCAAGCGCCGAAAATTGAACTGGGTCAGATTTTCCGCCGCTCCCAGCTGCCCCAAAAGTCCGCGCAGCGCAAGGCCCAGCATCGACATCGTGCCGATCTCCCGCACCGCGATGGCCGCCAACTCACCGCGGCCCAGCGCGTCGGCCGCGTCGACCATGCCGATACGCGCGAACTGCAGCGCGTTGTTGCCAACGAACAGGGTCGGCGTGCGCAGGTGACGCTTCTTGCCGCCGCTTTCGATCTCCAGATCCAGCCGTCGATGCTCGTGCAGCAGGGTGCTGAGGCCCGACACCAGTGCGACCCAGCGGCTGCGCCCCAGCTGCTGCTTGTACGCCTCCCGGTCTTCGAGCAACCGGGGATAGAGCCCCAGGCTACCGTTCACGAGAAAAATGTGGCCGTTCACCACGCCCGCCTGAACCGGCTCCACGCTGGCACCCAGCAGTGCTTTGGCCGCGGCCTCGATGTCTTGTGGAATGCCGTGCGCACGGCCGAAATAATTGAACGTGCCCTGCGGCAACACACCATAGGGGCAGCCGCTGCCCAGCACCGCCTGCGCGACCGCATTGAGCGTGCCGTCACCGCCGGCCGCGACCACCACACCTTTAACGGCCTTCGCCCGTTTGACGGCCTGCGCCGCAGTCGCCCCGATGCGCTCAGGCGTGTCAATGGGGAGAAACTCCGCCTCCCGGCCGGCCGCAGCGAAGACCCGGGTCAGTGTTTCCGTGCGCTCGTCGGCCCCGGTCTTGCCCGAGCCGGCATTGAGCACCACGATCAATGGACCTGACTGGGCCGCGCGCTGCACGGCCTTGGGGACCACTTGATTCATGAACGACGCCTCCCTGAGTGAACGGCCGGTTTGGCCGCGCTGCAGCCTGAGGCCGGCCGTCTGCACCCGGGCTGAATCCTGAGCCCAGGTCGTCGTTCCAGCACCGCTGGCCAAAGCCGAACAGCGTGTTGCTGCACAAAGCGTGCGCCGCAAGCAAGAGCCGGATGGCTTTTGCGCAACTCGGGCGGCTCGAATCATCAGCCTCAAGCCCATTCACGGGACGATGCAATGGAGGCCGGGTCGGCCTGGAGACCGGGCTTGCTGGAGCAGCGCCTGTGGTTCAACGACCTTGGCGGCACCTGCGCTTCCAAACCACCGCGTCAGTCGTCCTTTGCCTTGGCCTTGTAGCTGTACTGATAACCCGCATACCGGTAGCCGTACTTGTATCCATAGCGACTCTTGCGGCTTAAGCCGACCTGATTGAACAAGCTTCCGCGCACGGTAACGCCCGCGCGGTTCAGCCGGTTGATCAAATCTTCAATCATGCGCAATGGGTGACGCCCGGCTTTCAACACAACCAGCGTTATGCCCGCGTGCCTGCCAATGATGGACGCGTCGGTGACGGCCAAGGCCGGCGGGGTGTCAATAATGACGTGGTCAAAGATTGCCGACAGCTCCCCCAGCAGCGCGACGAAGCGCTGGTGCACCAGAAGTTCAGACGGATTGGGCGGTATGGCACCGGTGGGAATCACAAAAAGCTGATCCACTTCAGTCGATCTGATGCACTGCTCCAGGGTCGCTGTTCCCGAAAGCAAATCTGACAAACCCGGGCTGCGACTGCCGCTGCCCAGCATTTTATGGATATGCCCGCGCCGCATGTCACCGTCGACCACAAGGACCCGCTCCCCCGCCTGTGCGAGCACGGCCCCCAGATTGACGCTTACGAACGACTTGCCGAGCTCAGGCTCAGGCCCGGTCAACATGATGATGTTGTTGGGCGCATCCATGCGGGCAAAATGCAGGGACGTTCTGACGCTGCGTAAAGCCTCCATGGTGATGCTGTTCGGATCGGCGAGCGCAAGAATATTGGCGCCCTGGGGCTTTTTGAGTTTCAGCGCACGTGCGAGCTTGTTCTGGATCTCCGAATACGGGATTGAGCCGTACGTCGCGAGGCCCAGCTTCTTTTCGGTGATGGCCGGATCTTCCACACCCGTCCGCATGGCATCAATCACGAAAACCAGCAAGGCCCCCAACAGGGTCCCCAAAACCAGGCTCAGTGCAATGACCAGGCCAGACTTGGGCTTGGACGCCATTCTGGGCACCACAGGCGTATCGATGATGCGGATACTGCCGATCGTGCCGCTCTTGACCACCTCGAGTTCCTGCGACCTGTTGAGCAGCGATACGTAAAGGGCCGTGCTGACTTGCAGGTCCCGCTGCAGCTGCAGGGCAACCTGCTCAATGTCGGGAAGACGTTTGATACGGCTGGCAATTCGCGACCGTTCAATATCAAGTTGTGCGATCTGCGAGTCGATCGACTCGACGACGGGGTGGCTGGCGGTGAATCGCTGCAAGGCCTCGGTACGCTGCTGCGTCAACTCGGCGCGCGCTTGATCGAGCTCGACGCTGCGTTGCAGCACGATGGCCGTTTCCTGCGTGAGGTCGGCCGTGCTGTTATCAACCTTGAACTTGTTCAGCCGTGCCTCCGCAGATTCCACATCCGCTTTGAGTGTCGGGAGTTGCTCATTCAAGAACTGCAGGGTCTGCTCCGCCTCGGCTGATCGACGCTCGACATTCTGGGTTTGATAAACGTTCAGCGTCTCATTGAGCACCAGTGCGGCTTGGGCGGGATCCGTGCTTTCGTACGCAAGGGTCACCATGCCCGCCGCCGCACGAGAGGGCGTGGCGACGAGACTGTTTTGGACTGACGAGATGGCCGCCGCGCGCGGACGCTTCATCAACTCAAACAAGGTGCCGTCTCGGGCGTTCAGTCGCTGTACAAACAGTCTTAGAACATCCCCTTCGTCACCGAGTTGTGCCGTCAGCATTTCGCCGACCTTGCCTTCGGCCAGCAACTGACCTTTGCGGTCGAGCAAGCGGTAGCGACCTTCGCCGACAGGCTCGAGCCCGAAGACGACATTCAGCTGGCCCGCGGGCGGCTCGAATGTGGTGACCTTGATTTGCTCGCCACCCCAGGCAAGCCCGCGATTGGACAGAAAGTCCAATGAAAATGGCGGCTGACCGTAGCCGTCACCCTCGTGCCGACGTGCGAAACCCTGACCCACCAAGGGGAAATAAACAGGCTGCGCCACAATGTCGAGCCCCAGGCGATCCACGACCTGCCCAATGACCATGCGGCTTTTCAGAATTTCGACCTCAGCGGCTGCCGGCACCTCCGGTTCCATGCCGCTGGCGCTTTGCATGAAGGCGAATCGCGCATTGTTCTGATTGCTTTCGACCTGGATCAACGCATCCGTGGTGTAAATCGGGGGGGTCACAAAAAGGTAAAAAGCGGCCAGAGACAACGCGACCGCAATGGCGATCAGGATTGTTGGCCAGCCCGCAAGCACGGCACCGACGAGCGCATTGAGGTCAATTGAATCCTCATCGTCGTTGGCCCATTGCTTTCCAACACCCGTCTGGTGATCACCCGGATTATTCATTTTTTGCACTATTAAGTTTGTTTGAGCATTTTGAATGAAGCTTTCTGTGAACGCAGGCCTTGATTACGACAAGGGTCGCTCAAACGAAAGTCGCGCATACACTCATGGCAAGACAGCGGATAGCGTTCAATACCAGATGGCCTTTGCTCCCACCGCCCCCCGGACACCACTCGGTCCACGGGGGCGGCTTCGCGATCTTGGTCAGCCCTTCTGCAGTTTCGGAAGGGCCATTCGCCATTGTTAAGGGCTGAGCTAGTTACCTAAGCTGTCAACACGGTCAACCAAAAGTACTGAGGACAACAACGAGCCAACGCTCGGCAGCAACTGGGCGACGAAGCGATTGAATCGGGTGATCTCACGCGTGGAGACAAAGACAATATCGCCGCTCAGCAATTGAAACTCATCCGCCAGAATCAGCGACTCCGGGGACGAGGCATTCAAATGGAAAACACGCGCTTGATCAACGTCGCCCCTGATCACGAAGATACTGCCGGTCAAGGCCGTTCCACTCTGAAGATAATTTCCTGAACGGCTGGCGGCAGACCCCTGCGCGTCAATCGGCACCAGAATTTCTGCCAACTTGGTGTTGTAGGGATCGATGTAAGCGGTTCGGTTTGGCGCCTCGCCTAATACATAGACTTTGTTCTTGTTCTGAGGAACCCAGACCACATCGCCATCCTGCAACACCCAACGCTGGCCGAATGACGGGCTATTGATCAGGTCATACACGTCAACAACGTGTTCGGCGCCTTTCCGTTTGAGCACCACTTTGCGCAAATCGGCCGTTTCGAGCATGCCCGCGGTCACAATGGCCTCGGTGATGGCCAAGGGACGGTCCGTCACCGGGACAAAGCCCGGCATCTCGACCGCGCCAACAACTCCGATACGCTGCGATCTGTACTCTGCAACGCGCACATTGATTTGCGGTCGGGTAATGAACCGGGAAAGCGCGCGCTCAATTTCGACGTACGCCTCACTGACAGTCAGCCCGGCGACTTGCAACGGACCATAAAGCGGTAGAAAAATCTGTCCGCTGTTACTCACCACATACAACGATTCGGCCGTACGATCGACGGCGTACGAAGGCGCAGAGGTGTCAGCGAACAGAGACTGGTTGACAAAAATCGAGAGTACGTCGGTGGGCCCGATTCGGTAGGTGTAATCCTCAGGCGCCACCATGTCCTCAGGCAACGTGGCGCCCACTGGAGGCCGCGAGCGGAGCCCCTGGGTCAGTGCCGGTGTAATGGCTTCAACGGTGAAAAGAATTTGATTCTTTTCCGCTGGAGTATCGTATTGCGTTCCCATGCCCGCACATCCCGCGAGCGCCAGAACGATCGTGAGGCCTAAGGCGGACTTCAAAGATTCAGGTGCCATTTTAGAGATGCCAGGTTAGGGTCCAAGATGACCGGTAAGATTAAAGTTGCTTCGGTGTACTTCGGCAGGGTTTCACGATCACGCCGTCGCTCGGCACAGACTGATCCGCGGGCCTATCCAGGCCTCGAGGAAATCTTCTGTTTCGGGCCCGCAGCACATTTCACTGCTGAAGTTTCTCGATTTCCATCAATGATCGTGACTTTCAGTCGGAGCTGCAAAGTTGAGATTTAGGCGCGAGGGCACCGCTTTCATTCACTGCTGCCGCCAGCGCCATCCAGGAAAGCCAGCGCACTGCCCTGCCCCCAACGGCGTGATCATATCGGACCCACGCCATCGATGACAGAACCTTGCGCGGGTTGCGCTGTCGTCGCACCGAGGGTTGACCCTGCGGACCGCCTCGTCGCGGGCCGGACTCAGCGAGCGGCGACGCGCGTACCGGCGCACGCCAGCAACGTTATCGGTGAGATTTTTGGATGATTTAGAATGGAGCCTGCGCACTGAGCACAGTCCCCCCGGCAATGATTGATGACTGCGCTCGCCTTCTTGCCGCTTGCTGGCCGCAAGCGGGTTTGTTGAGTCAATCGCCTCAAAGAACACACACTACATCTGCACACGCGTTGCACCCCTTGCGCTGTGTTTCGGAGAATCACCTGTGGCTGCATCGATATCGTTTCAGAGATTGAGAAGGACCTGCATCGGATTCACGCTGTTGGCGGGCTTGGGCCTGCCGCAAGCGACCATCGCAGCCACGATCTGTGCGCTGGGACCGCCGAGCGACGCGCTGACCTCGGAGGTGCGGGCCCTGCGAGAGTGCTTGTCGCTGCTCTCGCGCTACGACGGGAAACCTGACGCTGACGGCCGCGTTTATGGCCGATACGGCGAGGTCCTTCTCGCGGTCGACTCGGCCGGCGCGTACCGATATTACGAGGACAGCGAGTCCTGGGTCCGCTTCGCCGGCGCAGAAGGCTGGGCGCCGACTGCCATGCGCGATATCGCACCACCCCAGAAGGATGCTGTGGTTGCGGCCACGTCGGAGCCGCCGGTGGCGGACCTCAAGGACCCGCCGGCCACGCCCGAGGTCCCGTTGGATGATCCGCAGCCTGCGTCGGAAACGTTCACCGAAGCGCCGCCTGCTGAAGCGGCAGCCGCGTCAACCGATCTGCTCATCGAGGAAACGGGCGCGGACGAGGCCCCGACGATGCATGCCGCGCCCGCCGCAGCGCCGGAGGGCGGGCTTGCGGCTGACATTGCAGCGACCGCCGATGCCGCTGCTGTTGCCCAACAGGCCCCTCAAGAACCGAAGGCGCCACGGCTGCCCATCATTCGGCGCGACCCCTCAGGGAATCGTGAGGTGGACTTTGTTGACGCCGGAAAAGTTGCCGACGAACAGGACCAGACGGTGTTCCTCTGCCAGTTCCGCGGGCGCGATGGGTGGCAGAGCAGCAATGACTACTCGCTGGAAGCCTGCGCGGCCAGGGTCCGTACAGCGCATCAACAGGGCGACGACCCGGCCACACCCACCTCGGGATACTGGAACGGAATCTATATTTCGGTCTGGCACGACGCTACGTACATCAGTCGCAGCGCCGGAAAAGCCTGGACTGCCCTCCCCGAGACCCAAGAAGCCGACGCCGGGGAGGCGCAATAGAATTCATTGATCTGCCTGGCCCATCAGCCGCAGCCCTGGCGCCGATGCATCGCAGGGTGCGGGGCGCGGGTCTGAGGACGGGCACGAGCAGAACCTGCGCCGCAAACGAAAAAGCCCCCATCGCTGGGGGCTTTTTTGATCCATCGGCCGTGACCGGCCTCCACCATTGACTTGGCGGAGAGAGAGGGATTCGAACCCTCGATACGGTTTGACCCGTATACACGCTTTCCAGGCGTGCTCCTTCAACCACTCGGACACCTCTCCAAGGGGCGGGAGTATAGCCGAAGGCCGAAGGGGTTTTGAGCTCTGATTACACGCCGGCAGCAGGCTGCGCGGCAGGCACGGCGGGCATGGCGGGCGGCATGTCAAGGCAGCGGACGCGCGTCTCGCCGTCGTCGCCGGGCTCGGCCACTTCCAAGGCATAGGCCTGGGGCTCACCGCTCAGCTCCGGGATGCGCAACGCCGACGGCGAGCTGGGGGGTGAAATGCCATCGACCGAGGTGACAATGGTGGCCATCTCGGCCGCCTGATAAGGCAGCGCGCGCTCGCAGTGCCGGGTGGTACTGCAGGCGGTTACCGTCAGGGACAGGACGGTGATGGCAAGGGCGGTTTTGATCATGGGGTTCAGATCCGGATGCCGGCTGCGGCCAACGCAGCGGTCACAGTGGGTTCACAGGAGGACGCGAGCGGCACCAGCGGCAACCGCAGTCCCTCGCCGATACGGCCCATGCGGGCCAAGGCCCATTTCACGGGCAGGGGATTGGGTTCGACAAACAGGTCGCGATGAAGTGCCGCAAGCGGCGCATCGAGTTCGGCGGCCCTGGCGCTGTTGCCGGCAAGGGCCGCCGCGCACATGTGATGCATGGCCCCGGGGGCCACATTGGCGGTCACCGAGATGTCACCGTGAAAGCCCAGCAATATGGATTCGCGCGCGGTGGCGTCATCACCCGAATACAGCGCAAAGGTGGGATCAAGGTCCAGCGCCAGCAGCTCGCGAACACGGCCAAGATCACCCTTGGCCTCTTTGACGCCGACGATGTTCGGCACCTGGGCCAGGCGGGCGACGGTGGCTGGCAGCATGTCCACGCCGGTGCGGCCGGGCACGTTGTAGGCAATGATGGGCAGGTTCACCGCTTCGGCGATCGCCTTGTAGTGGCGATACAGCCCTTCCTGCGGCGGCTTGTTGTAATACGGCGTGACGATCAGCGCCGCATCAGCGCCAATCGCGGCACTTTTTTCCGTCAGCTCAATGGCCTCGGCGGTGCTGTTGGCACCGGTGCCGGCGATGACCGGAATCCGCCCACAGGCACGGTCCACCACCCGTTTGATGACGGCGATGTGCTCGTCAATATCCAGAGTCGCCGACTCGCCGGTCGTGCCCACGGCAATGATGCCGTCGGTGCCTTCGGCGATGTGCCAATCCACCAAGCGGTCGAGCGCGTCCCATTGGATGGCACCGTCGGCGTCCATCGGGGTGACCAGCGCGACCAGACTGCCTTTGATCATGAGGGAGAACGTCAAACAACGAAAAGGGTGGCGAGTATACCGATAGCCCTGCGCCCAAGACGTGCTTGCGCCGCCATGAGGCAGGTTTACACTTGCGGCCTCTCCGCTCACCTGACGCCATGTCCAACTCCGACAACCTGCTGTCCATCTCCATTCTGGGTCGTGCCCGAGCCGATATTCCGCTCGAGCTGTTCAAGGCCATCCGCGAGCGCGGAGGCGAGGTTGAAGACTGCCGGATCGCGCCCATCGGCGATCTGCTCACCGCCAACATGGTCGTGTCGGGCAACTGGAGCACGCTGGGTCGTCTGGAGACCGCCCTGCCGGGCGTGGCCGAGCGGCTCGACTTGCAGATTCGCTTCGAGCGTTGCGGCGCGCGCGAGCCGCTGCCCGACTTTCGCCCCTATGCCGTCGATGTAATCGCGCCGCAGCAGCCAGACCTGCTGGTCCATCTGCTGGAATTCTTCAGCGCCCAGGGCGTGCAGAGCCCCGAGATCTCATCGCAAAAATATGCCTCCACCCACACCGGCGCGAGCATGTGTAGCGTACAAATGGTGTGTCACGTCCCGGTCAGCCAGCATCCACAGGCCTTGCGCGAATCCTTCATGGATTTGTGTGACGATCTGAACGCGGACGGCATGATGGACCCAATCAAGACCTAGGCCCAGCGGCAAGAACCCGGAGACTCCAAACGCGTCATGGCATTTGAAATCGGCGACACCCTCCCCGCCCTCACGCTCAAGGCCAGTGGCGGCCAGACCGTGAATCTGGAAGACCTGAAGGGCACATCACTGGTGCTCTATTTCTACCCCAAGGACAACACGCCCGGCTGCACCCAGGAGGGGCAAGACTTCCGTGACCTGTACGCGCAGTTCAAGGCCGCAGGCGCGCAGGTCATGGGGGTGTCCAAAGATGGCGTGAAGGCGCACGACAACTTCATCGCCAAGCACGACTTTCCGTTCACGCTGCTCTCGGACGCCGACGGCGCGTTGTGTGCGGCGCTGGACGTGATGCGCGAAAAGTCCATGTACGGCAAGACCTATGTCGGCATCGACCGCAGCACGTTTCTGTTCAACCCCCAGGGCCAGTTGATCGAGGTGTGGCGCGGGGTCAAGGTCAAAGGGCACGCGCAAGCGGTGCTCGATGCACTGAAGCGCGCTTGAGGCGCGTCATTTCTCCCTCTTCCTTGCCGCCGGTGCGAGCGCCCCTCGCACCGGCTTGCCCTGTTCCAAGCGAGTCTTGATGAGCAAAAAAACCTTTGTGCTGGACACCAACGTGCTGCTCCACGACCCCAGCTGCCTGTTCCGGTTTGAAGAGCACGACATCTTCATTCCCATGGTGGTGCTCGAAGAGTTGGACGCCGCCAAGAAAGGCACCTCCGAAATCGCCCGCAACGCGCGCCAGGTCAGCCGCTTTCTCGATGACCTGATGCAAGGCAAGAAGCACGCGCAAATCGAGCGCGGCATTGCCTTGCCGAAACCCGGCAAGGCGCCCCAGGGCGGTGGCCAGAAGAAGGCCGTCAGCGGCAAGCTGTTCTTCCAGACGCGCCCCAGTGAAGTCACGCTGCCGGGCAACATGCCGGGCAACAAGCCTGACAACAGCATTCTGATGACCACCATCGCCCTGGCGGCGGAACTGCCCACCCGGTCGGTGATTCTGGTCAGCAAGGACATCAACCTGCGCATCAAGGCGGCCATCGTCGGCGCCGAGTCGGAGGACTACAACAACGACAAGGTGCTCGAAGACGCCGACCTGCTCTACAGCGGCTATCTCGAACTCCCCGGCGACTTCTGGCAGACCCACGGCGACGCCATGGACAGCTGGCAGGACGCACTCGGTCGCGCCTGCTACCGCATCAAGGGCCCGCTGACCAAGCAGTGGTACGTCAACCAGTTTCTGTACATCCCCGACGATGAAGACGGCGGCCTTGAACTGATCGTGCACAAGGTCGATGCTGACGCCGCCGAAGCCGAGGTGCGCGTCATTCGCGACTACCGCGCAGCCCGCACCAGCGTCTGGGGCATCAACGCGAAAAACCGCGAACAGAATTACGCGCTGAATCTGCTGCTTGATCCCGACATCGACTTCGTCACCATTCTGGGCACCGCCGGCACCGGCAAAACCCTGCTGACCCTGGCCGCCGGACTGGCACAGGTGCTCGACGAACCGCGCTATCGCGAAATCATCATGACCCGCGTCACGGTGCCGGTGGGCGACGACATCGGCTTCCTGCCCGGCACTGAAGAAGAGAAGATGACGCCGTGGATGGGCGCACTGATGGACAACCTCGAAGTCCTCACCCAACCCTCGGGTGGCGGAGACTGGGAGCGCGCAGCCACCAACGACCTGCTGGCCAAGCGCATCAAGATTCGCAGCCTCAACTTCATGCGCGGTCGCACCTTCCTCAACCGGTTCGTGATTGTCGACGAAGCCCAGAACCTCACCGCCAAGCAGATGAAGACCCTGATCACCCGCTGCGGCCCGGGCACCAAGATGATCTGCCTGGGTAACCTCGGGCAGATCGACACCCCCTACCTCACCGAAACCACTTCGGGCCTGACCTATGTGGTCGACCGCTTTCAAGGCTGGATTCATGGCGGGCATGTCACGCTGGCACGCGGTGAACGGTCACGTCTGGCCGCCTTCGCCTCTGACGTGCTCTAAAGAACCGGAACGCAACCATGTTGAAACGCATGCGCAATATGAAGGATCAGGCCATCGCGGCGGCGCTCAAGGCGTACGCGACCGACAGGCTCTCGCCCTACGGCAACCTGCTCGATGTGACGGTGGACACGGCCGCCCAAATGGTCGAAGGCACCATCAGCCTGCACGGCGAAAGCGGCCCGGTCACGGTCAAGGTCGAGCATTACCGGTTCGAAAAGGTCGACGGACGCACGGTGCTGAAGCTGGAAACCATTACCGCGACCCGTGAATGGATGGGCACCCTGCTCACCCACATCTACGGCAGCAAGCCCTTCAAGCTGCCGGCGCCGATCCTGGCCCTGCTTTTCTAAGCCCGATCGGCGGGAAAGGCCAGCACCTCGCCCAGCGACTCCAGATGCAGCAGCCGCATCAGCAGCCGGTCAAGGCCCAGTGCCACCCCTGCGCAGTCCGGCAGGCCGTGGTCCAGGGCCGCGATGAGGTGCGCATCCAGGGGCGGCACCGGCAGGCCGCGGGCGGCCCGCCACGCCTGTTCCCCCGTGAAGCGTCGATGCTGCTCACCTGCGTCACTCAGCTCCCAGAAGCCGTTGGCCAGCTCCAAACCCTCCCAGAACAATTCGAAGCGCTGCGCGCGGCCGTCCACCACGCGGGACAGTGCGGCCTGACTGGCGGGAAAGTCGTGCACGAAACACGGGGTTCCGCGCCCCAGCCGGGGGCCAACGCGATGGCTCATCCACAGGTCGAGCAACACATCGCGATCGGTTTCGTCGGCAAAGGCTTCGGCCTCGGGCAGGGCTTTCAGCGCATCGACTGAGGCGGTAAAAGGGTCGATGCCCGCGTGGCGGTCAAACGCCTCGCCATAAGACATCCGCGCAAAGGTCGGACCGGTCACGCCGGCGGCGCGCAGCAACGCCTCCACTTCGTTCATCAGCGCGTGATGATCGAACCCGACCCGGTACCACTCCAGCAAGGTGAATTCGGGATTGTGAAACCGCCCGGCTTCTTCGGCGCGGAACACCTTGGCCATCTGCCAGATGGCGCCGCTGCCGGCGCACAGCAGGCGCTTCATGGCGAACTCGGGCGAGGTCTGCAGCCACCCGCGCGCGTCCGCGGTGCTGAAGCTGTCGATATGCCGGTCCACGGTCGCATGGCGCGACAGCACCGGCGTGTCCACTTCGAGCACCTGGCGCGCATCAAAAAAAACGCGGACGGCCCGGTAAAGGTCCGCCCGCGCTTTCAGGGTGTCCAAGGCGGCGCGCGGTGCCCAGCCCGCCGTCGGGGTCGTCATCCCCGCAACATCACTTGCCGACGCGCCCCATGTAGTCGCCGGTGCGGGTGTCCACCTTGACCAGCTCGCCCTGCTGCACGAACAGCGGCACACGCACCACCGCCCCGGTTTCGAGGGTGGCGGGCTTGCCGCCGCCGCCTGAGGTGTCACCGCGCACGCCGGGGTCGGTCTCGACAATCTGCAGCTCGACGGTGTTCGGTGCGTTGACATACAGCGGCACGCCGTTGAACAGCATCACGCGGCACGTTTCCTCGCCCTTAATCCACTTTGCCGCGTCCTCGACGGCGGACTGACCGGCCTGCATCTGCTCGAAGCTGGCCGGGTTCATGAAGTGCCAGAACTCGCCGTCGTTGTAGAGGTACTGCATGTCGGTTTCTTCAATGTCGGCCACTTCCCAGCTGTCGCCGGAACGCAGGGTCTTTTCCAGCACGCGGCCGGTCTTGAGGTTGCGAACCCGCAGCGAGTTGGTGGCCTGTCCCTTGCCGGGCTTGCGATACTCGTTCTCGAGCACGGCGTACGGGTCACCGTCGATCAGAACCTTGGTGCCGGACTTCATTTCATTGGTGCTGACGGATGCCATATAAGCTGCTCGAAAAGTGAAAAAGAGTGGGCCGGCGGCCTTGCTTGGGCCGACAATAAGCGCGAGATGATAACCAAACCCGATTCTTCCCGGCAGCCTGCCGTGTGGCAGCGCGAACTCGCAGCCAGCCTGATCAGCCCCGCCGCCCTGCTTGAAGCCCTGTCGCTGCCGGCCGATCATCCGCAATTGGCGCCGGCAATCGCGCGGGGATTTCCGCTCAAGGTGCCGCTGGCGTATCGCCAGCGGATGACCCCGGGCAACGTCGATGACCCGCTGTTCCGTCAGGTGTGGCCGCACGCGCTGGAGGCCGCCCCACACCCGCAGGCGCGCATCGACGCGGTGGGCGACCTGGCCAAGGCCCGCGGCGGCGGCATCATCCACAAATACCATGGCCGGGCACTGCTGATCACCACCGGCGCCTGCGCGATCCATTGCCGCTACTGTTTTCGGCGTCACTTTCCTTATGGCGAACAACTGGCCTCGCGCCGCCAGTGGCAAGACGCCCTCGCCGTGCTCGCGGCCGACCCTTCCATTCATGAGGTGATTCTGTCTGGCGGTGATCCGCTGTCGCTGGCCGACGACAAACTGGCCGCGCTGATCGACGGCCTCAATGACATTGCCCACCTGCGACGGCTGCGCATCCACACCCGACAGCCCATCGTGCTGCCCTCGCGGGTCGACGAGGCGCTGCTGCGCTGGCTGGCGCGCTCAAGGCTGGCGACAGTGATCGTCGTGCACGTCAACCACGCGCAGGAGATCGACGCCTCGGTGGCCCAGGCGCTGGCCCGGCTCAAGGGCAGCGGCGCGCTCCTGCTCAATCAGGCGGTGCTGCTGCGCGGCATCAACGATCAGGTCGAGGTGCAACGCCGGCTCAGCGAATCGCTCTTCGCGCACGGCGTGCTCCCCTACTATCTGCACCTGCTCGATCCGGTGGTCGGCGCCATGCACTTTGACGTGCCGCTGCAGGAGGCGCTAAAACTCATGCAGGCTCTCGGCGCCCAACTGCCCGGCTACCTCATGCCCCGGCTGGCGCGGGAGATTCCCGGTCAACCGGGCAAGACCCTCTACACACCACAAGGCACCCCATGCTTGGACTGATGCGCCGCGCGCGCAACGCCACAGACCGATGGATGGTTTGGACCCTGAGTGACGGCGCCGACCTCGCGCAGTTGGTCGAAAGCACGCTGCGCAACCAGGGGCATCCGGTGCGCGCAGCCTGGCTGGCAGACATCTCGGAGCTTGAAAACGCACTACAGCGGCAGTCGCCGCACATTCTTCTGATCGACAGCAGCCTGGACGCCAGCGTGCTGGCCACCGTGATCGCGCATCGCGACCAATGGGCGCCCGACACCCCCATCCTGCACTGGGCCCGCGCGTACGCACACGCGCGGGTCGAGGCCGCCTTGCGACAAGGTGCCAGCGCCCTGGTTGCCAGCGATTCCCCTGCGGCCCTGAGCCACCTTGAGCTCGAAATCGTCTCGCAGCTTCAGCATCACCTCGATCTGCGCGAACTGCGCCGGCTGCGCGTCCGCCTGCAGCAGTTCGAGCGCCGCCATACGGTGCTGGTGGCCGAAACCCCTGACGCGATCATGCGCATTCAGGAGGGCATCGTCGTCGAAGCCAACCTGGCGCTGCAGCGTCTGGTGGGTGCAACGGCGGACGATGACCTCATCGGCAGTCCGCTGATGGACCTCATTGCCCCGGAAGACCACGCCCGGGTGAAGGCGCACTTCAAGCGGCTGTATCGCAACATGGGCCGCTGGGACGCAGCCGACGCCCTGCTGGAATGCACCCTGCGCGGCGCCCGACCACCGGCCCCGCTGCGCTTCGCGCTCAGCAGCAGCGAGTTCGAGGGCGCCCCGTGCCTGGACATGATCGTGCGCGCCGCCACAGACACCGCCGTCGTGAACGATGCCGCCAGCGTGACCTCGGGCCGAGAAGCCCTGACCGAGACGGTGGAGCGCCTGAGCGCCCAGGACCGGCCCACGCTGATGATGCTTGCCGTCGATCATTTCGAGGGCCTCGAAGCGCAGCTGGGCTATCTGGCCGTGGACGCCCTCATGGAGGCCGTGGAGCAATGGCTGCAAGGCCAATTGACCGAGGCGGATCAACTGTTCCGCACCGGCACCTCCGAGTGGATGTGTCTGCTGCGCAGCGCGCCGCTGACCGAACTGGCCGACTGGCTCGAACACCTGGTCACCGCCGGCAACCGGCATCTTTTCCAGTCGAGCCGCCACGAAACCCACGTGGGCATCAAGGCCGGCGCCTATGCGCTGGCCGATCACGACCGTTACAGCACCGCGCTCACCATCCTGGTGCCCGGCGTTCGGGGCTTGCCAACCGCGCGCGGCCAGTTCAGCCAGGTGTTTGGCGAGCGGGCCGATGCCGCGGCGGCGCTGCATGTGCTTGAGCAACGCGCCAGACACCTGCAGGCCAGCCTCGACAACGACGCGATTCACCTCGTCTTCCAACCCATCACCAGCCTGCAGGGCGAGACCACGCACCCGCACGACGTGCTGGCCTGCCTGCTTGACCCCAACGGTGTCGAGCAATCTGCCCACTGGTTCATCGAGGCCGCCCGCCAGTTTCAGCTGGTCACCGCACTCGATCGCTGGGTGACGGGCCGTGTGCTCACGCTGCAGCACAAGCGCGAAAACACCCACACCCCGCCTCTGGTCATCAAGCTGGGGGAACAGACGGTCCGCGATGCCGAGGCGTTCTTGAGCTGGCTGGCGCCGCAGCTGGCCCGCCATCCGCTGGCGCCCGGCAAGATCATCTTCAGCCTGCGGGAAAGTGAAATTGAAAAGCACATCCGCAAGGCCATCGTGCTGTCACGCGGACTGCGCGCCTTGGGGGTCGACCTGCTGATCGAGCACTTTGGACTGAGCGCCCATGCGCTGAAGCTGCTGGATCATCTGCCCGTGCAATACGTCAAGCTGGCGCCCTCGTTCACCCACAAGGCCGAAAGCGGCGATCGGCTGGACCGTCTGAAGGAGGTGATCGAAGCCGTCCACCAGCGCAACGTGAAATCGATCGTCAGCCACGTGGAAAATGCGCAGACCATGGCCAGACTGTGGCAACTGGGCGTCAATTTCGTCCAGGGATACGGCGTGCAGGAACCGGAAACGGTGCTGATGTAACACCCTGCGTTACCGTGCGTGGTCCGGCTCTTGAAATGCGAAAAGTCGTTCACACCATGAGACTCATGTCAAGCCATGCTCAAAGGAGCGCACCATGAACCTCATCCATTACACCCCCTGGGCCCTGCACCGCGACCTGGTGAACGACGTCAGTCGCTATCTTGAACGCGGCTCGGGCGACGACAGCAACAGCGCCACCGCCGATTGGGCGCCGCCCGTCGACATCGAGGAATATCCCGACCGCTTCGTGATCTTCGCCGACATTCCGGGCGTTGATCCCGACAGCATCGACGTCACGCTCGACGACGGCGTGCTGACGCTGTCCGGCAGCCGCCAGGCGGCGGTCGAGCCGGCCAACGTCGAACGGCGCCGCCGCGAGCGCGCCGCAGGACGCTTCCATCGGCGCTTCACCCTGCCCGACACCGCAGACGCGGAAGCGGTGACCGCCAGCGGCCGCCTCGGCGTCCTGGAAGTGCAGATTCCCAAGCGCGCCCAGGCGCAGCCGCGACGGATTGCCGTGACGCAGTAACCCAAGGCGCTAGACTGCACGGTATCGACGGGGCGCCTTTCACGGCGCCCCGTCTCGTTCCCAGAGCCCGAAGATGGAAAACCCTGACTACTACAAGACGCTGGGCATCGCCAGAGACGCCTCGGCCGACGACATCAAGAAGGCCTACCGCCGGCTGGCGCGTGACTATCACCCCGACCGCAACAAGGCCGCCGATGCCGAACGCCGCTTCAAGGAAATCAACGAAGCCAATGAAGTCCTGAGCGACCCCGAAAAACGTCGCCGCTACGACACCCTGGGCGCCCACTGGAAAGGCGGCGGCTTTTCACCGCCCCCGGGCTGGGACGCCGCCTACCGCGAGGGCGGCGGCTTCGGCGCCGGCGCGGGCGGCTTTTCCGACCTGTTCTCCAATCTGATGGGCGGTGCGGGCGGCAACCCGCGGCAACGCCGGCCGCAGCACAGCCGCAGCAGCATCGTCCTGAGCCTGGAAGACAGCTACACCGGCGCCACACGCCGCTTCACGCTGGGCGGCCGGGCGCTGGACGTGCGCATTCCCAAAGGCATCACCGACGGGCAGACCATCCGCGTGCCCGGCCAGGGCAACCACGGCGGTGACGTGCTGCTCGAAGTCGGCTTTGCGCCCCACCCGCAGTTCACGGTGGATCAGAAAACGATCTACCACACCGCCCAGATCAACCCCTGGGTGGCCGCGCTGGGCGGCACGGTGACCGTTCCCACCCTGGGCGGCGAGGTCACCCTCAATGTCGCGCCCGGCAGCACCTCGGGCAACAAACTGCGCCTGAAGGGACGTGGTCTGCCGGGACTGCCGGCCGGTGACCAGATCGTCACCCTGGCGGTCCACGCGCCCGCCGCCACCTCTGATGCGCAGCGCGCCGCCTACGAGGCCCTGCGGGACGCCTTCCGGGGCTGATTCCGATCTTGCGGGCACAAAAAAGGCGGGAAAATCCCCGCCTTTTCTGTACTGCCTGAACGCCGCGACCGATTACGGGTTGACCGAAACCGGGTTCGTCACTTCCGCAGTGTCCTGAAAGACCACGTTGCCGCCGTTCACCATCAGCGGGTCGCCGTCTTGATCGAGCCCGCGCAGGTACACCACGAACGCCGAGGTATCACCCGAGAAGGCTGCGCTCGGGCCCGGCGGCGTCGGGCTGGGACTCGGGCTCACCGACGGCGTGGGGGTTGGCACTCCTCCCGGCCCGAAGGGCGTGGCATCGTCGCTGCTGTTGCAGCCCGCCAGCAGCCCCATCGCCAGAATCGGCAACAACACGGTCACTGTTTTTTTGAATGTGCGCATGGTCACCCCTTACTGAGCCGTCGCCGGCGCACCGGGCGTCGGGTGGTTGAGGTACGGGAACCCCGGCAGGAAGTCATCGATGGTGAACAGCGCGCCATCGTTGATCACCGGGCCGGGCACGATGGCCGGGCCACCTTCTGCCGCAACGTCACAGGTTTGCAGGCCGACCGCATTGGTCCCGTCGATGGCCCCCATGACCACGTTGAGGGCAATGTCGGTCACGTCTTCCAGCGGACGACGCCCATTGGGAAAGCCGGCCAGGTCACAACCCAGAAACCCGAGATCGCTCTGCATGGCCGCAGGCGTCACCGCAATTGCGGTGTTCAGGCGCAGAATTTCACCCGCCGCGCCGTTGGCCGGTTTGTTGAGTCCGTCAACTCCGGTCACGAAGGCTGCAAGCAGATCGTTGCGCGGTGTGGCGGGCGCCACGGAAACACCCGCATCACCCGACAGCTCGCCGTTGGCATTGAACAGGGCGTTGATCAGCACCGGCAGGGTCGGATACAGCACATAGGCCCCGAAGTTGTCGACGTCGTTCACCGGCTCACTGGCATTGAACAGGTCCTTGTCAGGCAGACCGATGACCACCTCGTTGACCAGCGGCGCGCCGAGGCGCGACACCTGCGTCCAGGCGCCACCGACCAACTCGGTGCCGGTCGCCCCCGCCGGACCGCCCTCGACCTGCTGCTGCGGCTGCGGGTTCAACACCCGTGCCTGGCGCAGGCTGGCGGTGGTCCAACCGCCGATCACCGGTTCATTCCCCGTGGTCAGGCAGCTGATCGGCACTTCCAGGGCAATGGAGGTGACGTTCTTGTCGTCGACGATGTTCAGGCCACGGTCGCGCTCGCCCAGCGGGTTGAGGTTGATCAGGTCAAACACCTGGCCGAGGTTGATGGGAAACCCTTCCTTGCGCTGACCGACGAACACCCGTCCGTTGGTCGTGCAGCCGGGAATGGCAATCGGGAAGATGTGGTTGCTGGCGTAGGCCGGATAGTTGGCAATCGACTTGCCGCCGATGTTGTCGGTCGGCTTGACGAAGTCGCCCCCCTCCGGATTGCTCGCCATCGACCGCTGGCCGCTGCGGCGGTCGCCGCGCGTCACGCTCACCTGATAGGTCTCGATGACGTTGGAATTGCCGCTGTCAACCACACCGGGGCCGATGCCGCCGATGTTGCGCAGGGGCACGGCCACACCGGCGCCGTCGGGGCCGATGGGCAGCGTCAGCCCTTTGAGCGTGTTGCTGAAGCGGAAGCCGAAGGTGATGTCTTCGGCCGCGTCACCGTTGTTGTCCACGTGAATCTCGTACAGCGCGTTCGGGTCCAGCGAAAAGTAGTTCGGGCCGCCGTAGGCATCCTGCAGGGGCAGGTAGTTGGCGATGAAGGTCACGAAGTCTTCGCGGCCCGGTTCATAGCTGCGGAACATGTAAAAGTCGGTGCCATCGACCTTGGGAGCGGTGGTGATGAATGGTGCTTCACGGTGGCTGGACGCGAATGCCGGCACGCTGACGGTGGCGGCGATCGCGACCGCCAAAGCGGTTTTCGATAGCGACATCTTGAAGTCCCCTCGGGTTGGTACGTTGATGAAGAGCTGAGTTGCTCCATGCCCACGACAAACGGCCCGGACGCGCGATCAGATGCACGGTCGCTGAATTGACCGCCGATCAGCCTTTGGACCCTCGGCCGCGAAGCGCCAACAGCAAGGCCACATTGGCCACCACGCTGGCGAGCAGCAGCCCGAACAGCAGCAACGGCGGCACCGTGACCTGCGCCTGGCGCTTGCCGGCGCTCAAACCTTCGGCACCGACGGCCACGGCCGCCACCACCTGGTGGCCCAGACCGTCGTCGGCCTCCACCCGCCAGGCGCCATGGGCGTTGGGCGTGACGCTGAAGCGCCCTGCGCCATCGGTGTACCCGCGCTGCCAGACCTCGCCCTCGGGGTCTTCGACGATCACCTCGGTATCGGCCATCGGCTCACCCACGCTGTAGAAGAAACGCAGCGTCAGCACTTCGGCGTTCACGTCGGCCTCGTAACCGGCGCCATGGGCAAACGCCAGTGACCCGGCCAGCACCATCCACAACCCCACGCTCATTTTCAGCATCGTGTTCACCATGCAAATCGAAGATTGAAGGTCCGCTCCACCCACCAGAGCGTGCCCAGCGCCGCCACCAGCAAAGACCCACCCCCCACCACGCCCCATTGATAACCCGCCTGATGCCGCAGCCGGTAGGCCAGCGGCACCCACAGCGCCACCACGGCAAGCTGCATGCCTTCAACACCCAGGTTGAAGCCCAGCAGCGCCACCACCAGGGTCCAGGCATCAAGCCCCAGATCGCCCAGCACGCTGGCATAGCCGGCGCCATGAATCAGCCCGAACGCGAACGCCACCGCCCACAGCCGTCGGCGCACCATCGGCACCAGGTTGTTGACGGCCGCAAAGACGATGGTCGCCGCCACCAATGATTCGGTCAGCCGCGTCGGCAATCGCAGCAGGTCCAGTGATGCCAGACTGAGCGTGGCCGCGTGCGCGACGGTGAAGGCACTGACCACCTTGACGACCTCCACCAGCGCCGCGCGCGCGCTCGGCGCCGCCTGCCAGCGCCCGCCCTGCCGCCAGACCACCGCCGGCAACAGCAAACCGGCCAGAAACAGCAGGTGATCCAGCCCGATGGCGATGTGAAACATGCCGACGCGGAAATACTGGACGAACGCCGCCCAGGCCCCGCCCACGCCGCGATCAAAATCGAGCGCGCGCCGCTGCGGCGAAAACACGCCGGTGTAGGCGGTGTCTTCAAAGCGCAGCTGCAAAAGACCGCGATGCTGCGGGTCAACTTCGAAAAACAGGCCATAGCGCACGGTCAGCCGTTGCGGCGCCGTGGCGCACTGGCCCGCAAAGCCCACGCTGGCGGCGGGGCCGTCGGCCAGATCGGCAATCTTCAGCGGCGCCGACACCACGCCGCAATGACGGCCATCGGCCTCGATCGCCAGATGGCTGAGCATGAAGGCCTGAATCTCGTTCTCACGCTGACGCAGCTCGCGCCATTGCAGGCGCCCGTCACCGTCTGCGTCCAGCCCCAGCACATAGTCGAGGTCGCGCAGAGGCACGTCCCAGCGGCCCGTGACCTCGCTGCCCTGCAGCGCGACCCGCAAATAGCTGTCGCTGGGCTTGTGCGCCTGCGCGGCGGCGCACCAGGCCAGCAGCGCCATGATCCACACGCCCCTCATGGCGTGGCCAGGTGCCGGGTGATGCGCTGATCCTGCACCCCGGTGTCGCGCAGCCAGTCCTTGACCGGACGGGCCGCTTCGTTCCGGCCGGCGCCGGCAGCGGCCTTCAGCACCAGCAGGGCATCGGCGGGTTCACGCTGTTGCGCCCAGTTGTTCAGGGCCACCGGCAGGGCGGCCACCGGGTCGGCCTCGACCTCAAGCAAGTAGCGCGCAAGCTCCCGTTGGTGCGGCGTGTCACCGCGACGCCGGCTCATGTCAAACCGGGTCGCGATCAGCTTTTTGCGGGCCTCCAGCGCCGGCTTCAGCCCCGGCTGGCCCGGCAGCAGGCGCGTCTCGGCGATGGCCAGTCGCAGCAGGGCACCATCGAGCGCGGCATGCGGCAGCAGCAGGGCCCTGGCCTCGGCCGGCCGCTGCATTTCCAGCAGAAAATCGGCGTAGGCGTAGAGCAGGTACGGATCAGGACGTTCCGCACGGCCAAGGTTCAGGGCCTCACGAAAACAGCGCTCGGTGTCGTCGCGCCCCAGCCGCTCGGCGATCTCGGCGCGGACCGTGAACGCCCATCGCCGCTCGGCCAGCGGCGCCTGCGTGGCGCGTTCAATCGCGGTCTGCAGCAGCGTCAGCGCGGCGTCGGGCTGGCGGCCCAGACTGGCGCTGTCGGCCACACAGGTCGACGCCACCAGAGGGCTGGCAACGCCCACCAGCGCAGCGCAATCGCGCAGCGCGGCCTGCGGGTCGCCCTGGACCCGCCTGATCACCGAACGGGTCAGCCGCGCCTGCGCGTGACGCGGCGCTTCGGCGAGCACGGCATCAAGGTCGGCCAGGGCCGCCTCAAAATCGTGGCGGTGTTGCGCGAGCGTGGCGCGGATCACGCGCACCTCCAGCGGCGGGTCGGCGTCGTTCCAGGGGGCAATGGCCGCTTCGGCATAGCTCATGAAACGGGGGTCGGCCCGCTGGCGCCCGGCCTCGATGGCCCGCCGGGCGAAGTCCAGGGCCGGCGACAGTTCTCCGGGGGCGTCGCGCATCGCCTTGCGTGCAGCCCAGACTTCGGAGACCTCCGGGCCTTCGCGATCATTCAGCCGCAGCAGCACTTGTTCGTCATCGTCGGGGCGATACGGTTCGCGGGCCGCAGCGGCGCCGAGCATCGTCACCATCAGCACTGCCATCAGAAGCCGCGTGGTCATGCGCGAGTTTACGCAGGCCCCTGCGCGGCAGATTCAGCCCGCGGCTCAGCGGGGGTTTTTGGCCGCGACGCCGGCCTCGGCAAAGGTCGCCATCTGGGCGTGCACGGCACAGGCGGCGCGCAGCAGCGGCACCGCCAGCGCCGCGCCGCTGGCCTCGCCCAGTCGCAGCCCCAGGGTCAGCAGCGGTTGGGCATCAAGTGCGTCGAGCACCTGCCGATGGCCGGCCTCGGCCGACTGGTGCGCAAAGATCAGCCAGGGCGCGATGCTCGGGTTCTGCCGCGTCGCCAGCAGCGCCGCAACGCTGACGATGAACCCGTCCACCAGCACCGGCAGCGACTGTTGTGCGGCGTGGATGCAGGCCCCAACCAGCGCCGCGATCTCGAAGCCGCCGACGCAGCGCAGCGCCTCCAGCGGATCGACCGCCGCCCGGTGCAGGCGCAGGGCGCGGTCGATCACGCCGACCTTGTGCTGCCACTGCGTGTCGCTGATGCCGGTGCCGCGCCCGGTCAGCTGTCGGGCCGACTGTCCCAGCAGCAGACACGCCAGGGCGGTGGCCGAGGTGGTGTTGGCGATGCCCATCTCGCCGCCGATGAACAGATCGGCACCTTCGGCCCTGGCCCGAGCCGCCGCCGCGCGGCCGGCGTTCAGCGCCTGCTCCACTTGCGGCGCCGTCATGGCTTCGGCGTGCGCGAAGTTGGCGGTGCTGGCGGCGATGCGCTCGCGACGGACGTTGCGAGCGGCCGCCGACGCCGCCACCGTGCCGAGGTCTACCACCTCGAGGCGGGCGCCGAGCGTGCGGGCCAGCACACTGATGGCCGCCCCACCCGCCGCAAAGTTGTCGATCATCTGCGCGGTCACCGCCTGCGGGAAGGCCGAGACCCCCTCGTCGGCAATGCCGTGGTCAGCCGCAAACAGGGTGATCTGCACGGTGTCGATCTGCGGCCGTTCACGGGCCTGCAGCGCGGCCAGTCGAATCGCCAGCGTCTCCAGCGCGCCCAGCGAGCCGGGCGGCTTGGTGAGCTGGGCCTGGCGGGCAGTGGCGCGCGCTGCCCCGTCCGCGTCGGGCACGGCGGCGGGCCGCGTGAGCCAGTGCAGGGGGTCGGTCATGGCGCGGGGGCCTTCAGGGTCAGGGGCAAGCCGGCCACGGTCAGCAGCACTTCATCGCACTGTGCCGCCAGGCGCTGGTGCAGTTCGCCAGCGGCATCGACGAAGCGCCGGCTCAGCGCGCCCAGGGGCACCACGCCCAGGCCGGTTTCGTTGCTGACCAGAATCAGATTCCCCGGCAGGTGCGGCAGGGCCTCAAGCAGCGCGTCGCATTGCGCCGCCATGTGCGCTGCGTCGTCAGCGCACAGCAGGTGGGTCAGCCACAGCGTCAGGCAGTCGACCAGCACGCAGCGGTGGGGCGCGCACTGCGCCTGCAAGGTGTCCACCAGGCGCAGCGGCGCCTCGACCGTCGTCCAGTGCGCGGGCCGCCGGACGCGGTGGGCTGCAATACGGGCGCGCATTTCGGCGTCGCCGCCATCGGTGGCGGTGGCGATGTAGACCACCTCACGTCCGCTGGCCTGCGCGCGGTGTTCGGCCAGGCGGCTCTTGCCGGAGCGCACGCCGCCCAGCACCAGCAGGGATTTTCCAGGGTTCATGAGCACGTACCGTCAAGCGAGCGCAACAGGGTGGGAAGATCGAGGTGGGCTTCGATGCAGTCGGCCAGCCGGTCCAGCGACGCCTCACGCAAGGCGGCAAGGTCCACGGTCTCGACGGGGCCACGCAGGCCCGCCCAGCGCAGCAGCGCCTCCAGCGCGGGCGGCGCATCGAACAGACCGTGCAGATAGCTGCCCAGAATCTGGCCGTCGGCCGACTGTGCGCCGTCGCGGTCGCCGTCTTCGAGCATCACTGCCGGCCGGGCCATCGCGGGGCCGTGGCTGATGCCGCAGTGAATTTCATAGCCGTGGACGTCGGCCCCCTGGCCCAGCGCCAGCCGGCCGCGCACGTTGCGCAGGCGTTTTTCGGCCTGCAGCGTGGTGGTCAGGTCCAGCCAGCCGAAGCCATCACGGGTGCCCGCCGGACCTTCGATGCCCAGCGGGTCCGCGACATGGCGGCCCAGCATCTGCAGGCCACCGCAGATGCCGACCAGCTTGCCGCCATAGCGCAGGTGGGTTTGCAGATACGTCTCCCAGCCCTGGGCGCGCAGGTGGGCCAGGTCGGCGCACACCGCCTTGGAGCCGGGCAGCACTACCAGGTCGGCGGCCGGTGGCACCTCGTTGGGCCCCACAAACCGAAAATCGACCTGCGGATGGCGACGCAGCGCGTCGAAGTCGGTGTGATTGCTGATGCGCGGCAGCACCGGCACCACTACCCGCACGCCGCCGCGAGCGGCCGGCAGGTCGCGTGCAATGGCGTCTTCGGCATCCAGGTGCAGGCCATGCAGATACGGCAAGACGCCCAGAACCGGCTTGCCGGTGCGTGCTTCCAGCCAGCGCAGGCCGGGTTCCAGCAGCGCGATGTCGCCGCGAAAACGGTTGATGACGAAGCCCTTGATGCGTGCCTGCTCGCTGGCGCTGAGCAGTTCCAGGGTGCCGACCAGGTGGGCGAACACACCGCCGCGATCGATGTCGGCCACAAGAATCACCGGGCAGTCCACCGCCTCGGCGAAGCCCATGTTGGCAATGTCGCGGTCACGAAGATTGATCTCGGCCGGCGACCCGGCGCCTTCGACAATCACCGCCTCGAAGGCGGCCGACAAACGTGCGTGCGAGGCCAGCACCGCGGCCATCGCCACTTGTTTGTAGTCGTGGTAGGCCCGCGCATCCATTTGGGTTATGGCCTTGCCGTGAATGATCACCTGCGCTCCGACGTCGGAGCTGGGTTTGAGCAGCACCGGATTCAGGTCGGTGATGGGCGCGATGCCCGCCGCCTGGGCCTGCAGGGCCTGGGCGCGGCCGATCTCTCCGCCGTCGGCGGTCACCGCCGAGTTCAGCGCCATGTTCTGCGGCTTGAACGGCGCCAACCGCACGCCGCGCCGCTTCAACACCCGGCACAGACCGGCCACCAGCGTGGTCTTGCCGGCATCCGAGGTGGTGCCCTGCACCATGAGGCTGCGGCCGCTCATGCTGCGCCTCGCGCCAGGGTCTGCAATGCGCGGCGCAGACGCAGCGCGGCAGGCGCGTCGCCCGGCAGGCCGAAGCGCAGGCTGGCGGGCGACGCGAAGCGCCGCACCCAGATGCCCTGTCGCGCCAGCGCCGCGTGCAGGCCGGCGGCGTCGGGCGTCACGACCCGATGAAACAGGCTGCAGCCGCCGGCGGGGGTCAGGCCGGCCGCCACAAGGTCAGCTGCCAGGGCGGCGCTGGCCGCGTGCAGGCGCTGGCGCTGGCGCTGCTGCCATGGGTGATCGCGCAGCGCGGCCATGGCCATTTCGCGCGCCGGGCCGGCCACGGGCCAGGGGCCCAGCGCCTCGCGCAGCGCCGCGCGCAACCCCGGCGCACAACCCACGAACCCGACGCGGGCGCCGGCCAGGCCGAAGAACTTGCCCAGCGAGCGCAGCACGATCAGGCCGGTCCGGTCGCTGCGGGCGGCGATGCTGCGCTCGGGCCGGGCGTCGATGTAGGCCTCGTCCACCACCAGCCAGCCACCGCGCGCGGCGAGGCGGGCGTGCCAGTCGAGCAGCGTTGCCGGCGTCCAGGTCCGGCCGTCGGGATTGTTGGGGTTGCACAGCAGCAGCACGTCAAGGTGATCGAGCTGTTGCGCGATACGGTCTGCCGCAACGGCCACCACCGCGTGCCCGGCCCGGCGCCATTGTTCGGCGTGCTCGGCGTAGGTGGGCGCGCAGATGCCCACCGTGGCGGCCGGCCGCAACCGTGGCAGCGCCTGGATGGCGGCCTGCGAACCGGCGGTGGGCAGCACCTCGCCCCCGTAATAGTCGGCCGCGGCCCGCCGCAGGCCATCGTCGTCGTCCGGCAGCCGCCGCCAGCTTTCGGCGGTGGGGGCAAAGCCGGTTTCGGCCGCCCAAGACCAGGGGCTGATGCCGGTGGACAGGTCCAGCCAGTCGGCCCAGGGCGTGCCGGTGCGGCGCGCCACATCTCTCAGTTGTCCGCCGTGCTCAAGCACAACGCAGCCCCAGCGCGATGCCGCCGGCCAAGGCCAGCCACAGCCATACGCCGCCCCGCACCAGCCGCAGTGCGCGCGCAATGTCGGCCGCAACCGGCGCCGCGCCACAGCCCAGCGCGGGACGCGGCCGCCACTGGCCGTCATAGCGCGCCGCGCCCCCCAGGCGCAGCTGCAGCGCCCCGGCGCCGGCCGCCATCACCGGGCCGGCGTTGGGGCTGTCCCATAGCGGGGCCTGGTGTCGCCAGCAGTTGAGCGCGCTGCGGGTGTTGCCAAGCAGCGCGTAGCTGAGTGCGGTGAGTCGTGCGGGCAGCCAGTTCATGTAATCGTCGAGCTTCGCGGCGGCCCAGCCGAACTGTGCGAAGCGCGGGTTGCGATAGCCCCACAGGGCATCCAGCGTGTTCACCAGCCGGAAGGCGAGGGCCCCGGCACCGCCAGCGATGACAAACCAGAACAGCGCGCCAAACACGCCGTCGTTGCCGTTTTCGAGCACCGACTCGATGGCCGCCGGCGCGGGGTCGATCGCCTCGGCGTCGCGGCTGACGATGCCTGCGGTGAACTGCCGCGCGGCATCGGTGTCGCCGGCCGTCAGCGCGGCGCCGATGGGCCAGACATGGTCGTGCAGACTGCGGTGGCCGAGCGCGAAATACAGCAGCGCAAGGTTGAGCGCCGCAGCCGCCAACGGCGACAAGGCCGCCGAGGCCGCGGCCGCCAGCAGCGTGGGCGGCAGCACCAGCAGCGCCACCGCGAAGGCGCCGTGACCCCGTCGCGGCGCGTACAGGCGACGCTCCACCGCCCGGGTGATGCGCCCGAACGCCACCAGCGGATGACCGCGCCGCGGCTCGCCGAACACCCAGTCGGCGGCCAGCGCGAGTGCCATCAGCACCGCCGTCACGGCGCTGCGGCGCGCAGGCATTGCGGCATCGGCGGGTGCAGTGGTGCCGTCATCGCAGAAACAGACGCGCGGTCGCCACCGGATTGGAGGCGAAGTAGGCGTGCAGGTACGACGCGGTCAGCGACCCCTGCCGGTACACCGGCTCGGCCGTCGGGCCGCCATTGGGGTTGCGGCCGCGCATCAACGGTTTCAACGGGGTCTCACATCTGGAGTAATGAAAGCTGTGGCCGCGCAGTTCTCCATCGGCCGTGTCGAGGGCCTGCATGCCCAGGGCCTGGAAGCGGGGCTGCATGGCGGTGTGGCCGGGCAGCAGACCCGCCATCGAAAAGCGCGCACCGTCTTGGGTGATCAGCGTTTCGAACAGGCCCATCATGCCGCCGCACTCGGCCAGCAGCGGCTTGCGGGCGGCGTGGTGGGCCTTCAATGCCGCCTGCATGGGCAGGTTGGCCGACAGTTGCGCGGCGTGCAGTTCCGGATAACCGCCCGGCAGATAGACCGCGTCGGCGGCCGGCAGCGCGGCATCGCTCAGGGGCGAAAAATCGACCAGCTCGGCGCCCAACGCGCGCAGGGTGTCGCGGTTGGCGGCGTAGCAGAACGCGTGGGCCGCATCGTGGGCAATGGCAATGCGACGCCCGGCCAGCAGGGGCGCCATGCGCGCCACCGCCGGCGCCTCGAAATGGCTGAAGGGTATGGCCGAAAAATCCACGGCCGCACCCAGGGCGTGTGCGGCCGCATCGATGCGGGCGTCGATGTCGGCAAGCTCGTCGGCCTGCACCAGCCCCAGATGCCGTTCCGGCAACGCCACCGCGGCATCACGCGGCAAGGCACCCAGCCAGTGCAGCGGCGGCCGCAGGCTGTTGGCCAGCATCTCGGCGTGGCGCGGGCTGCCGATGCGGTTGGCGACCACGCCGTGAAACGTCAGGTCGGGCTGGTACTGCGCCAGACCCAGTGCCAGGGCGCCGAAGGTCTGCGCCATGGCCGATCCGTCGATCACCGCGAGCACCGGCACGCCGAAGCGCCGCGCCAGATCGGCACTGCTGGGGCTGCCGTCGAACAGGCCCATCACGCCCTCGATCAGGATCAGGTCAGCGGTGTGCGCCGCCTCGTGCAGCAATTGCCGGCATCCGGCGTCCCCCACCATCCACAAATCAAGCTGATACACCGGCGCGCCGCTGGCGCGGGCCAGCAGCATGGGGTCGATGAAGTCTGGGCCAGTCTTGAACACCCGCACCCGCAGGCCGTCCTGCACGGCGCGACGCGCCAGCGCGGCGGTCACGGTGGTTTTGCCCTGGCCCGAGGCGGGCGCCGAGATCAGCAGCGTGCGGCAGCGCGACGCCGCGGTCACAGTTCCACCCCTTTCTGCGCGCGAATGCCTTGCTGGAAGGCGTGTTTCACCACGTTCATTTCGGTCACGGTGTCGGCCGCGTCGATCAGCGCCTGCGGCGCGCCACGGCCGGTGACCACGGCGTGTTGCATGGCCGGGCGGGCCTGCAGATCGGCGACCACCTGGGCGAGGTCGAGATAGCGATGCTTGAGGGCGATGTTGAGTTCGTCCAGCACCACCAGTTCGCAGGACGCATCCGCCAACATCCGCTGGGCAACGGCCCAGGCGGCGGTGGCGGCGCGCACGTCCCGCTCGCGGTCCTGCGTTTCCCAGGTGTAGCCCTCGCCCATCACGTGGTAGTGCACTTCGGGAAAGCGCCGGTAGAAGGTTTCTTCGCCGGTGGAAAACTTGCCCTTGATGAACTGCACCACGCCCACCTTCATGCCGTGGCCCAGGGCCCGCGCCACCATGCCGAAGGCCGACGAGCTTTTGCCCTTGCCGTTGCCGGTGAGCACCAGCAGCACGCCGCGCTCGGTCTCGGCCGCGGCGATCTTGCCGTCGACCACGGTCTTCTTGCGCTGCATGCGCTGGCGGTGACGGGCGTCGCGTGCGGCGTCCTCGGTGGGCGTGCCCGGGGTGCTCGGCGTGCTCGGCGTGCTCGGCGTGCTCATGGGTGTGAGGCCTCGGTGTTGGCAGGGCGCAGCCGCAGCTGCAGGGCGTAGACCAGCGCGGCCACGCCCACGTAGAGCGACAGGCTGCTGACATAGCGCGGCAGGTATTCCACCACGCGCGGCACAAAGCCCGACAGGCTGGGCGCGGCCTCGCGCCCCGAAAAGAAATAGAAGCCACCGCCCGAAAACAGATAACAGACCAGCGCACCACTGCCCGCGCTCAGGGCCAGCGGCAGCAGGCTGGCGAGGTGATCGCGGTGCTGTCGGGCGTACCACTGCCCGGCGAGCCAAAGCGATCCGTAGGCCGGCACCAGCGCCGCGTAGGCGGGGGTGAAGCAGTGATCACTCACGCCGGCCCAGCCGATGGCGGCGGCATCCAGACCCAAGGCCAGTCCGAACAGCGCCGGAAACGCCCACAGCGGACGCACCAGCACCCCCGCCAGAAAGAACACCGCCCACGAGGCGCTGGGCAGCGCGTCCAGACTGGCGAAATGCTGGCCGCGGGTGAGCATCATCAGTGCCACCAGCACGGCCAGCAGGGCCCACTGGCTGCGGGGGTCGAGATTCAGAAGAGGATGTTCAAGAGGGGTCATGGGGGGGCTCCGGTCAGCTTTGGGGGGTAAAGCGCACGGTGGCCATCACCGAGGCGCCGTAGGTTTCGTAGGTGGCCGCGGTCTCGTAGTCCTTGTCGAGCACGTTGCGACCTTCGAGTTGCAGCAACCATTGCGGCAGCGCCTGCCAGCCAAACCGCAGATTCAGCGTCGCGTAGCCGGGCAGCGGCGTGGTGTTGGCGATGTTGTCGAAGCCGCTGGAGGCGCCGTACAGCGTCAGGCCGGCGCTGAAGGCGCGGCGCTCATAGTCCACGTCCAGCCGCGCGCTGCGTTCACGGCGGCGCGGCAGCGTGTTGCCGCGATGGGCGCCATTGCCGTCATTCTCGGGCTTGAGCCAGGTCAGGTAGCTTTGCAGCCGCAGGTCGCCGAACTGGGTGCCCAACTGGGCTTCGATGCCCCGGATCAGCGCGCGATCAATGTTGCTGGGGGCGCCCAGGTCGGCGTCGAAGGCGATCAGCTCATCAATCTGTGTGCGGAAGGCGTTCAGCGCCCATTGGTGGCCGGCCGCCTGCCCCTGCAGGCCGAGCTCGACATTGCGCGCGTCTTCCGGGTGCAGATCGGGGCTGCCGAAGTTGGGGAAGTACAGCTCGTTGAAGGTCGGCGCCTTGAACGCGGTGGCATACGACGCCACCGCGCGCAGGCCCGGCCCGACGCGATAGCCGTAGGCCACGCCGCCGGTGGTGTTGCGGCCGAACTGCGCGTTGTCGTCTTCGCGCAGACTCAGTTGCAGGTCGTGCGCGGCCAGGCTGCCCTGGTAGATCGCGAACAGGCCGGTGTTGTCGCGCCGGTCCTCGGCGTAGGCGGTGGTGCCCTCCACCCGGTCGTTCTGGTAATCCACACCCAAAGTCAGGCCATGGCCGGCGGCCAGGGCGACATCGTTCTGCCACGACAGATGGTCGCGTCGCGTCTTGAAGCGGCTGCCGAACACGCCGTCGCGCAGGTTGTCCGACGCATCCAGGCTCTGGCCGCCGCTGAGCATCACATGCCAGCGCGGCAGCGGCGCGTAGCGTCCGGTCAGGCCGAACACCTGGTTGACGGTGTCGCTCTGGTTCTGCGATGTGCTGTCGAATTCGTTGTCGCCCTCGGAACGCAGATAGCGCGCCGAAAGTTCGGCACCGCTGCCGAACACATGCCCCACGCTGGCCGACCCCGCCAGAGTGCGGTAACCGTCGCGGTCCGGTTCGTTGATGCTGGGGCGCACGTCAACACCATCGGTGGTGCGGCCGCTCAGGCCGACGCTGAACCAGGTGTGGCCGTCGCCGCCGCGCAGGCCGGCTTCGATGCGCCCGTCGCCACGACTGCCGCCGCCCAGCGCGAACGAGGGCGTCAGGCCATCGCGGCCGCCGCGCCGGGTGAAGATCTGGATCACGCCGCCGATCGCCTCCGAGCCATACAGGCTGGAGCGCGGCCCGCGCACGATCTCGATGCGGTCAATCTGATCGACGGGAATCTGCTCGAACGGCGTGCTGCCGGTGGTGGCCGAACCGACCTTGATGCCGTCGATCAGCACCAGAACATGGTCAGACTCGGTGCCGCGCAGAAACAGCGAGCTGGATTTACCGGGGCCGCCATTGGTGGCGAAGGTCACGCCCGGCAAGCCCACCAGGGCGTCGAGCACATCCTGCGACTGCAGGCGCTCAAGGTCATCACGCGTGACCACCGACACCGGCGCCAGGGTGTCGGTCACGGCCTCCGAGGTGCGTGACGCGGTGACGATCAGATCGCCCATGACGGGCGCCGGCTCGGCGGCGGCGGTCATGAACACGGCACTGCTCGCGGCAGCCGCCGCAGCATATGGAACAAAAGGATGCACGGAACATCTCCCAAAGCGTCGCCCCACGCGACGTACATCGAAGTGGAGATGGCGTTTGGAGAATTTGGACCGGACGCATGACGGGGCACACGGCACGCGGGCCAGGACCTGTCACGTCCGGCCTCGCCCACCGCGCGCCATCGCATGCTGCAGGCCGGTCTCCGGACTTGCGAGTTGGGTGATGTCACCCTGGATGCGGCGCCTTCCCATGTTCGAGAACACAGTGGCGTGATGCCGCGTCCACCTCGCTTACCGTTGCGGGGGCAGTGCCGGACTGATGGTTCGCATCCACACGAACCACGCACCGGCTTCCCGTTTAATCCTGAACAAAATGACTTGCCCAGGACACCTGAAGCGCCGCGACTGTACGGCGCCGGCGCACGCCCCTGCAAGCTCAGGGGTCGAGCCGCCAGCCCCCCGCCGCCCGCGCGCGCAGCCTCAAATGCCCGCCTGGCGGGCACGACCACGCCAGCCAGTCGCGCTGCGGCAGCCCCAGCAGATGCCCGCGCAGCACCCGCAGCGGCCCGCCATGGGTGACGATGAGCACCTGTTCGGTGCCCTGGCGGCGCGCCTGTTGCAGCGTATCGGCCCAGGCCGCCAGCACCCGGTCCCGCATGTCGTTGGCGCGCTCGCCGCCGGGCGGGCGAAAGGTCCAGGGCCGGGCCGCCCAGGCATCGATCTGCGCGCGATCGAGCGTGGCCCACGGCTGCAGCTCCCAGTCGCCAAAGTCGATTTCCTGCAGCCGCGCATCGAGGCTCGGCCGCGTGCCCGCGGGCGCCAACTGCGCCGCCAGATCGGCACAGCGCCGCAAGGGGCTGCTGATCACCGCCGTGGGGGCGGACGTGCTCAGGGGCATGATCGGGGGCGTGAGCGCCGCCCGAACTGCCGCCAAGGCCTGCCGACGCGCCGGCTGGGCGGGGAGATCGCTGGCGCCGTAGCAGATTCCGGGCGGCAGGCACACCGGCAGATGCCGCAGCAGCACCAGCCGCCTCACAGCCAGGCCGCGCCAAGCACCAGATAGATCACGATCTCGGCCAGTTGCTGCGTGGCGCCCAGACAATCGCCGGTGTAGCCGCCGATGCGCCGCCTGAAGTAGCGCGCGGCAAGCCAGGCCACGGCCAGCGCTGCCAGCACCACCGCAGCGCCCTGCAGCAGGGTCAGCGGCGCCAACCACCCGGCCAGCAGCAGCGGCAGCAGGGCAATGGCCGCGCCGATGCGCCACTCCCGGTCGGTGATGCCTTCGGCCACCGGCTTGGCCTTGGCGGCACCCGTGGTGCGTGCGTAAGGCAGCCAGACCATGACCGACAGTGCCGCCGCGCGCGAGCCCGCATGGGCGATCACCAGTGCCACGGCGGCAAGGCCCGGATGCCGTTCAACGAGCGCCACCAGGGCCGAAAACTTGATCAGCAAGGCCAGCGCCAGGGCGATGGCGCCATAGGTGCCGATCCGCGAGTCCTGCATGATCGTCAGCACCCTGTCGGGCTCGAAGCCGCCCCCGAAGCCGTCGGCCGCATCGGCCAGGCCGTCTTCGTGAAAGGCGCCGGTGAGCACCACCGTGAACAGCATCGACAGCGCCACCGCCACGCCGCCCGGCCACACGGCATCGGCGATGCACAGGCTCAGGGCGCCTGCCGCACCCACCAGCAGGCCCACCAGCGGAAAATAGCGCGCGGCCCGATTCAGTTCATCGGGCGACCAGCCCACCCAGCCGGGAATCGGAATACGGGTGAAATACCCCAGCGCGATGAAGGCGCGCCTAAGCTCGCGGTGGGCGTCCATGGCGGTGCGGCGGGGGCTCGACGGGCGCCGCGCGGTCAGCCGTCTTCGCGGCAACGGCCGCAACGGCCGTGCAGTTCGACCACCGGCCGGTTCACGCTGAAGCCGTGCGCCTCGGCGCCCTGTTCCAGGCGCGTGGCGATGGTGGGGTCATCGAGTTCCACGGTCTGGCCGCAGCGTTCACACACCAGATACACGCCGTGATGGGCGTGGCCGATGTGCATGCACGGCAGGTAGGCGTGGGTGGATTCCAGGCGGTGGATGAAGCCCTGGGCCAGCAGAAAATCCAGCGCGCGGTACACCGTGGGCGGTGCCAGACGGCGGTTCAGGCGGCCTTCCAGCGTCGCCATCAAGTCGTAGGCCGAGCGCGGGCCGGGCTCGGCCAGCATCAGTTCGAACACCTCGCGACGCATCGGCGTAAACCGCGCGCCCCGCTTGCGGCACAGGGTTTCAGCCTGTTCCAGCGTGGCCTCGGCAGATTGGAAATCGGTCGTCGCCTTCATCGGGGGATGGTATTACACTTGCGCCCCCGCGCCGCCCGGCGGCGAGTTTTGAACGAAGCACCATGACCGACGACGTCCGATTTTTTGCCCGGTTGAGCATCGAGCAGGTTGAAGAAGGCCACGAGCTGGCACCCCGCTTCGATGCCGATGGCCTGCTGCCCTGCGTCACCACCGCCCACGGCACCGGCGAAGTGCTGATGCTCGGCTACATGAATGCCGAAGCGCTGAAAAAGACCATTCTCACAGGCGAAGCCCACTACTGGTCCCGGTCACGCAAGGTGCTGTGGCACAAGGGCGCGACCAGCGGTCTGGTGCAAAAGGTTGAAGAACTGCGCATCGACGATGACCAGGACGCCATCTGGCTGCGCGTGTCGGTCAACGGCGATGCCTCGTGCCACGTGGGGTATCGCTCGTGCTTCTACCGCTCCATCCCCACCGGCGACGGCCCCCACGAGCGCACGCTGAAGTACGAGGAAGCGGAAAAATCCTTCGACCCCAAAGCGGTCTACGGCGACGCACCGAACCCGACCATTCTGTAAGGCCCGACGCGGCTGCGTCTGCAACCCGCCTTCATGGCGGGTTTTTCATGCCTGCCGGGGCGCCGCGCCCAACACGCCCTGCCGGCGCAGCAGGCCAAGATAGCCGGCCATCAGCACCAGCCCCACCGCCTCGCCGGCGATCAGCCCGACGATGCCGCCCACCGCGCCGAACTGCATCATGGCCCAGGAGCCCACCCCCAGCGACACGACGGCGGTGATCGCCTCCAGCCCCGACAGGGCCTTGAAGCGTTCCACCACCATCGCCGCACGGGCAATGGTGGTGCGCACCACGCCGATGGCAAAGCACGTGGCCCAGGCGGCGATCAGGGTGGACTGATCGTCAAATTCGCGGCCCAGCACCGTGCCCATGATCCAGCCCTGCAGCAGCCACAGCACGGCGGTGTAAAGCAGCGTCAGCCCCAGCAAACCGGCGGCAATCAGCGTCAGGCGCCTGAGCACCACCGCCCCGCCCAGCGTCGCGAACCAGCCTGCCGCCATGGGCAACAGCAACTGCCCGACGCCGGTGGACAGCAGATTGACCGGCATCAGCAACAGTCGCGTGGCGGCCACCGCGGCCACCGCCCGTACATCGATCAGCGCGACCATGACGAAGTAAAAACCCTGTACAAAGGACCAGTTGATCATCGACCCCAGCAGCGCCCAGCGCCCCAGCGGCCACAGGCTGGCGATGCGGTTCTGGCCATCGTCCGGGGCCCAGCCGAGGCGCTCGCCAATGGTGCGGTGGGCGCGCCACGCCCCCAGCCCGGCGGCGAGCGCCAGCCCCAGCATCACCCAAGGCGCCGCGTGGCCGGGCACAAGTGTGGCCAGCGCAACGGTCAGGGCCACGGCCACCGCGGCGTACACCGCGTCGCTCTTCAGCACCTCGGTGGGCAGGCGGCTCAGATAGAGCACGGCGCGGAAGTGCTCGCGGCGTATCGACACGGCGGCCGCGACCGCCACCGAGGCGCCGAGCAATGCGTCTTCCCAGCGGTGCAGCAACAGGCCCGGCAGCAGCCCCATCAACACCGCCACCGCCGCGCAACCCACCAGGCACCCGCGGGCCAACTGCTGCGACACGCGGCTGACCCACCGGCGGCGCGCGTCGGCATCCAACTTGCCGCAGAGAATCGCCTGCGGGCCGAACAGCGCGGCGTTGGGCACCGCGATTGCCAGGGCCAGCAGCGTGTAGCCCAGCACGTAACGGCCGTAGTCTTCTTCGGTGCTGGCGCGGATCAGTGCCATGCCCAGCAGCAGGTTGCCCAGCGACAGCACCGCCTGGGTGATCACCGCGCTGCCGAACAGCCGCGAGCTGCCCATCAACTCCCTGGCACGCGCCCACATCACGCCGGAGGCCGCTTCTGGTACTCGAGAATGCGGCCCCGACCACGCAGGGTGTCGAGCTTGCCCCGCTGCGCCTCGATCTTGCGCCGCCAGTCGAAGCGCACCGCGGGATGCCGGCGCAACGCCGACACCAGCGCCCACCCGGCCACCGCCAGCACCAGCTTGATCAGCGTGTCGCCCCACAGCTTGAGCCGGGTCAGCGCCGTCACCCGGCCATGCACGCCGTTCAAGACCTGCAGCGCATAGTCCTGCGCGCCGCGACGGCGACGCTTCAGAAACCAGGCCTGGGTCAGGCGTTCGGCCGGCAGCACTTCGTGGGCATAGGCTTCGGCGTTCCAGACGAACCGCGCGCCCCTCAGGCGCAGGGCGTTGAACAGGTCGGCATCTTCGCCCCCCGACAGGCCGAAGCGTGGGTCAAAAGGCCCCTCACGCAACATGAGCGTGGCCTTGCGAATCAGCACATTGCCGCTGAAGAGCTGGGTGGGTGGCACCTCGGTGCCGCTCGCCAGCCGCGCGTGTTCGTGAATGCCCCCCGCCGGCAACCACGCGGGCGCGTCGGGCGGAAAGGTGTTGATGACGCCCGAGAACACCCCATCGGCCTGCGAACGCTGGGCCTGCGCGGCCATCAGCGCCAGCCAGTCGGGCGCAACGCGCTCGTCATCGTCAAGAAAGCCGATCCAGTCGCCCGAGGCCCGGTGCACGCCGCGGTTGCGGGTCAACGAGATGCTCTGTTCGGGCTCAATTTGATAGACGAGCGCAAACGGCACCTGCGCCATCAGCGCCTCGACCGTGGCGCGTGCGCTGCCCGCGGCATCGTTGTCGGTGACCACCACTTCGGCAATGCCGGGCGGGCCGCCCTGCGCGGCCAGATCGCCGAGCAGTCTGCGCAGGTCGGCAGGCCGGTGAAAGGTATTGATGCACACCGAGACACGCATGAATTCAGCCCCCAGCCGACGGCAGATCGACCGCGCGCGGGCGGTAGCGGTCGAGGCGGTCTTCCAGCAGACGGCGGCTCAGGTTCATCATCGCCAGCGTGGTGACAAAGAACTCCGCCGCGATCGGCCGCAGGATGAAGCTTTCCATCATGTTCACGATCAACTGCAGCAGCAGCAGCGCGGCGTTGATGGCAAACAGACCGCGGTCGATGGGCGCCACCTTGATGATCATCCAGCCGTAGAACAGGTTTGAACCGATCATCAGCAGCACGCCGACGCTGCCCAGCGAGACCGCCATTTCAAGATAGCCATTGTGGGTCGAGGCAACGTCGAAGCGCAGCGCGCGCAGCAGGTCTGCCGCCGGCGTGTCAGGCCCTTCCAGCCAGAAGGCCTCGAAGCCGATGCCCAGCCACGGCCGCGACAGAAACTCCTCCCAGGCCAGCGCCCAGATCAGGGTGCGGCTCGACAGGGTCACGTCCTTGCCGAAGGCGTCGGCGACCGGCGTCATCAGCTCCGTGTAGCCAGGAAAACCCATCAGCAGCAGCACGCCGTACAGCAGGGCCACCAGAAACAGCGCCGACACCAGATAGACGCGCAGGTCACGCAGGGCACGCGGGGTCAGCAGGCAGGCGAACAACACGAAGGCGCAGAGCAGAAACAGGATGAGGTTGGTCGAGCTGCGTGACATCACCGTGGCAAACAGGCCCAGGGCCACGCCCAGCAGCGCGGCCGTTCGCGTGGTCTGCCGGGTCAAGCCCCCGTGCAGCCAGAACAGCGCCGTCAGGCAGCCAAGCTGCCCGAAGGTGTTCTTGTGCGGGGTGATGCCGCGCCAGGCGCCCTGCAGTTCGTAGAGCGTGGACTGATGAATGCCGTTCTGCGGCGCCACAACCACCAGCAGGATGGAGGCGATCACGCACACCGCCAGCGCGCCCCTCAGCGCCTGGGTGAAGCGTTCGGGCGTCCAGCTGGCCAACTGAAACGCCAGTGCAATCATCACCACGCCCACCACCTTGATCACCCGGCGCAGCGTCACCGCCGGGTCGTAAGACCACAACACGCTCGCCGACGCCAGCAGAATCAGCAGAAGAAACGCCCAATTCAAATACGGCAGCAGCGCCAGCGCCAGGCGCATGCGGCGCAGCACGATCCAGCCCGCCACGGCAAAGAAAGGCAACCACTGCACACGCGACAACACCCCCGGCGTGCGCTCCACCGCCCCCGCAAAGTCATCGCTGCGGGTGTAGTTGAAGCCGTCGGGCACGATGCTGAGCAGCACCGCAAAAAACACCAGCAGGGTCAGGGTCCGGTGGTAGCCACGGTCCTCCACCCAGTGCCCGGCGGAGACCGTGCCGCCAGGCCTTGCCACGCCGCAGGCCGCGCTCATTCCCGCCCGGTCCTGACCCAGGCGGTGCGCGTGCCGCGGCGGCGCAGCCGCAACAGCAACGCCCAGGCCACATAGAACGGCGCAAAGGCCAACGCCCGACAACCGACCGGACCCAGCCCGCTGAGCACCACGCCGCGCATCACGTGCATGAGCAGGCACGTCCAGGCCAGCGCGCCAAGGCTGAGCGCCCAGAGCGGCACGGCGACCCAGAACGCGACGACGGCCACCGCCACCGACCACAGGCCCAACAGCGCCACCACCGCCGACAGTGGCGGCACCAGCACTTCCATCGCCAGGTCGAAGCGTTCCAGGGTGCGCGCGCGCACCGCCTCTTTCACCAGCCGCACCGCATAGGTGCGCCGCAGGGTCGCGCGCCCGCCGTCCCAGCGATCACGCTGCGACACGGCGCGATCGGCCTGACTGACCATTTCCGCCGAGATGCTGGCCTCGTCGGCGTAGGCGATGCCGATGCCGGCGCGGACCAGAGCGATGCCATATTCCAGGTCTTCGGCAATCGAGAACGCCTGATACGGCACCGCGCGCAGCGCCGCGACGGCAAACCCCATGCCGTTGCCATTGAGCTTGGTCGACACCCCCAGCCGCGCCCGCGCGCGCCCGCGCAGCCGGTGAAAAATGGCCAGGGCAATGGTCATCAACTGCGTGCGCCAGCTGGCCAACGGATTGCGCACGCCGTAGAACACCTGCACCGCGCCCCAGTGCCCGGGTCTGGCCAGATGGGCGACCACCGCGCTGACGATGTTGGTGCTGACCACACTGTCGGCATCGACCACGATCACCGCCTCGCTCCAGCCCTCGTTGATCAGGGTGGTGAATGCCAGCGCCAGCGCATAGCCCTTGCCGCGATGCGCCGGATCGTCCCGCTCGATGACCCGCGCGCCCGCCGCGCGCGCCCGGGCGGCAGTGTCGTCGCTGCAGTTGTCGGCCAGCACCAGAATGCGCAGCGCCTCGGCCGGCCAGTCAACGGCGGCAAGACTGTTGATGGTCGCGGCGATGCCGGCGGCCTCATCGTGCGCCGGTACCACGAAGGTGACCCGGGTGGCGCGCGCGTTCGCGCCCGGCGCAGGCGCCGCCACGCGGCCGGACAACAGGGTCAGCACGCCCAGGTAGAACGCCGCGCCCAGCACGGGCAGTCCGACGATCAGCAGCAGCCCGTCTGGCCAGGTCATGAAGCCGACTCAGCGCCAACGCGGACGACGCGAGCGGGGGGCCTGAAAGTCTTGCAGCACGCTGCCGACGATGCGGCCATTGGCGGCCTGCAACCGTGCCAGCGCCGCCTGCGCGGCGGCCAGCCGGCAATGATGGCGGCGCATCACCAGCAACACGTTGCGGACCGCGGCGGTGACCGCCAGCGCATCCGGATAAGGCGCTATGGCCGGCGTGTCGATGATCACGTGCCGAAAGCGCCGCGCATACCCCTGCATCAACTGTCGAAACTCGGCCTGGGAGACGCGCTCCAGGGGCTTGCGGCGGTCCTGCCCGGCGGTCAGCAGCGACAGGTTGGGCAGGCCGTCGACGTTCAGCACCTGCGCCGGGCCGGACTGGGTCAGCGCCTCGGCCAGCCCGGAGGCCTCCGGCACGTCGAACAGCCGGTGCTGGCGCGGCGTGCGCAGGTCGGCGTCGATCAGCAAGGTGGGGGCATCGAGCTGCGCAAGGCTGATCGCCAGCTCGGCCGCCAGCCGGCTGCGGCCCTCGCCCTTCTGCGCCGAGCACACCGCCACAACGTTGATGAAGCCCTCATCGCGCGGCAGGCGCTCAAGCTGCAGCAACAGCGCGGTGCGCAGGCTGCGGATGCCCTCGGCGTGCGGCGAGAACGGATCACTCACCGAGGTCAGCTCGGCGCTGGCCCGCGCCTCGGGCAGGGCCTTGATCGCGTACGACACGCTGCGCGCCGCGTCGATGTCGGCCGGCGTCGCCAGCTTCAAGGCCAGCACGGTGTCGACGAAGCCGGCGCCGCTGCGGCGCTGCGCGTCGATCACCTTCAGAAAATCGGCCTCAGTCAATCCGCAGGTGCGGATCAGGTAGGCCGCGATGCGCGACAGCTCGTCTTTGTTGTCGGTCTGCTGCGCGTTCGACTCTGTGGTCATGAGGTTCACCGGGCGGGCCCCAGTTCCAGCAGCACGTCGACGCCCAGTTCGCGCTCGATGTCTTCGCGTGAGCGCACGCGGCGGTCGATCAGCTCCATCGCCAGCGCGGCCAGCAGGCCAAGAAAACCGCCCACCACCATGCCCAGCAACAGGTTGACCCGCAGCTTGGGCGTGAAATGCGTCAGCGGCGGCGTCGCCTCGCCGGCCAGCCGCGCGTTGGCATAGTTGCTGTTCGACACCAGCATCACGTTGCCCGAGTTGCGCAGCGCCGCTTCGTACAGTTGCTGCGCGGCCTGCAGGTCGCGCTGATAGCGGGCGCCTTCTTCAGATTGGCGACGGGTGTCGAGCACCCGGCTGCGCTGCGCCGCCATTTCGGCACGCACCTGCGCCAGGGCGCGGCTGGCGGCATCGGCGCTGGCGCGCAAGGCCTCGACGTGGCGGCGGGTTTCGGCCTCCAGCGCGCTGCGGATGGCCGCGACCTCCGACTCCAGCGCGCGGCGCGTGGGGTGCTGCGGTCCCAGCCGGGCGCTGGCGTTGATCAGCTCGGCTTGTCGCTGCGACAACTGCGACTTCAGCGCCTCGACGGTACTGGACCCCAACACCCCCGCGTCGGCCTGACCGGCGCTGCCCAGGGCGGCGTCGAGCCTCAGCCGCGTGCTGCGCGCTTCGGCCTCGGCGTCACTGAGGCGCCGGTTGAGATCGATCAGCCGGTCCCCGTCCACATCGAGTTGATGGTCCAGATCGATCAGCCCGCTGCCCTGGCGAAACTCGGCAAGCGCCCGCTGGGCCTCGTCGACCCGCTGGCGCAGTTGCTCAATCTCGGCGCCAAAGCGGTCGGCGCTGGCACGCGCCGGGGCGGTCGAGGCCCGCTGGTGCTGCTCAAGAAACACGGCGGCAATCAGATTCGGCACGCGCGCGGCCAGCATGCGGTCGTCGGCCTCGTAGGTGATGCTCACCAGGCGGGTGTCGCCCTCGCGCCTGATCTCGAGCGACTTGCGCATTTCATCGACCATGAAGGCGATCAGACTCTCGGTGTCGGCGCCCGCCACCTTGGCGCGCAGCGGCGCGACCCGTTCAGCATCGTCCAGCCAGCCCAGCTGGCGCACCACCTCGCCCAGCACCCGCCCCGAGCCCACCGTATCGACCTGGGTGGCCATGTAGCTCTCGGCGAGGTTGGGCGACAGGTCGCGCTGCAACAGCGGGTCGTAGACATCGAAGTCGAGTTGCAGCAGCGCGGTGGCGCGGTACTGCGGGGTCATGGCCAGGCTGACCACCGCCGACAGCAGCAGCACGACCAGGCCCACGGCCACCACCAGCCTGATGCGCGCGCGCAGCACGGCGATCAGTTGCGACAGACTCATGCCGCGCGGCACCAGTTCGGCGGGCAGCATCGCGGGGCGTACCGGCAGGGTGCGCGACATCAGAACAGCCGCTCGCGCACGTAAATGACATCGTTCGGGTACACCACATCGGCCAAGGACGCCGAGCGGGTTTCCACCACGCCGTCGGCATTCTGGCGCTGTACTTCAATGCGCTTGCGCGAGCCCCGCTCGTTGGCGCCGCCGCCCAGGGCCGGGGCCTGCATCACCGTCATGCCCGGCTTGAGTGGATACGCGTTGGGCGACCGCACCTCGCCGTAGATGTAGAACCGGGCAGCCTCGGGGACCATGACCGTATCGCCCGGCCGCAGCATCAGGGCCGGCGTGCCGCGCAGGTCGCCCTCGCCGGCCAGACCGGTAAGGTCCACCTCCCGCCGCTGCAGGCGCCCGTCCTGATAGCGCAGCACGGTGACGCGCTGACCGCCGGTTTCGGCGATGCCGCCGGCAAGGGCCAGGGCGTCGAGCACGCTCATCTGCGTGGGCGCGGCAAAGCGGCCGGGCTGACGCACCTCACCGAGCACCGAGATCATCAGGTTGCGCGATTCCAGAACCCGCACCTGCACCTGCGGCGACACCAGAAACTGGCCCTGGACGAAGGCGTCGGCAATTTTTTGCGACGCCGCCACCGGCGTCAGTCCCTGCACGGCGATGGCCCCGACCAACGGCAGATTCACCTCGCCCCCGGGCGACACATCCACCTCGACGCTCAAGGCCGGTTCGCCCAGCACCGTGACGGCCAGCACGTCGGCGGCACCGATGACGAAATCACCGGCCGTGTCGGCCGCGGCGGGCGCGACCGGCAGGCCCGACCACGCCGCCGCCGGACCCGGCGCGACGCCCGTGGCCGGCACCGCGCGCGATTCCACCGGCGCAAAGGTCGGGGCCGGCAGCGACGGTGCAGCCCTTGGCGCAGCGGTTCTTGTGGCGACCGGCGCAGCGGATCGCTTCGCTGCCGCGGGCGCGGCGTCTGTACCCCAGCCCGGCATCGAAGCGGCCGGGGATCGCGGCATCGCTGGCGTCGAAGGCGTGGAGGGCGTCGAGGGCACATCGAACCCAGGCGCTCGCGCGGGCGGCGCCGCCCTGGATTCGACAGGCGCAAAGGTCGGGGCCGGCAGCGGCGCTGCAGCGGACCTCGGGGCGGCCGGCGCTGCGGGTCGATGCGCTGCGGCGGGCACAGCGTCTGTGCGCCAAGCCGGCGCTGCACCGGCCGGGGGTCGCACCGCCGCCGGCGTCGACGGCGTGTAGGGCGGCAGCGCCGGCAGCGCCGGTGGCAGTGACCGGGGCGAGGACGGCTGCCGTGCCAACGGCACCATGGGGCGCGGCGCGACCCCCTGCAATCGCTGCAATGCCGGGGGCGGCGGCGTGGCCGGGCGGTGGGTCTCGGCGGGCAGTGCCGGGCTGCCCATCGGAATGCGCGTCAATTGCGGCCCTTGCGCTGCGCGCGGGGCTTCGGGCTGACCCTGCGGCTGCGGCAGGTAATCGTCGGCCTGTGCTGCGCCCATGACGCAGCAGAGCGCGCACACCAGCGCTGCGGCGGTCTGCAACAGGGAAATGTCGGCACGCATGTCAGGCATCAACGAGAAGAACAGACCCGGCGCGGTAACGGAATGGCCCGATGATACGCGGTCCACGCACGCCGCCCAACGGCCACCACGGCAATTGAAAACGCCGGGTTGAGCACCATTGTTCGATCACGCCGAAAGCGTTTCACATTGGAGACCGAAATGCGCATGGACAAACTCACCACCCGCTTCCAGCAGGCCCTGGCCGATGCCCAGAGCCTGGCCGTGGGACGCGATCATCCCGCCATCGAGCCGGTGCACGTCATGGCCGCCCTGCTCGATCAGCCCCAGGGTTCGACCACCCCCTTGCTGGCGCAGTCCGGTGTGGCCCTGCCCGCCTTTCGCAAGGCCCTGAACGAGGCCTTGGCCGCGCTGCCCAAAGTGGGCCAGGCCGATGGCAATGTGCAGGTCGGGCAAGAACTGGGCCGCGTGCTCAACCTGGCCGACAAGGCCGCGCAGCAGCGCAATGACCAGTACATTGCCAGCGAACTGTTCGTGCTGGCCGCCACCCAGGACAGCGGCCGCCTCGGGCAGTTGCTGAAGCAGCACGGCGCCACGCCCGAGACCATTTCGCGCGCCATCGACGCGGTGCGCGGCGGGCAGAGCACCGACTCGGCCGATGCCGAAGACCAGCGTCAGGCCCTGCAGAAATACACCATCAACCTCACCGAGCGGGCCAAGAGCGGCAAGCTGGACCCGGTGATCGGCCGCGACGAGGAAATCCGCCGCGTCATCCAGGTGCTCAGCCGCCGCACCAAGAACAACCCGGCCCTGATCGGTGAGCCCGGCGTCGGCAAGACGGCCATCGTCGAAGGGCTGGCGCAGCGCATCGTCGATGGCGAGGTGCCCGAGTCGCTCAAGGGCCGGGAACTGCTGTCGCTGGATCTCGGTGCGCTGATCGCCGGCGCCAAGTTTCGCGGCGAGTTCGAAGAGCGCCTCAAGGCGGTGCTCACCGACCTGTCAAAGCAGGACGGCAACGTGATTCTGTTCATCGACGAAATCCACACCCTGGTCGGGGCCGGCAAGGCCGACGGCGCCATGGATGCCGGCAACATGCTCAAGCCGGCGCTGGCCCGCGGCGAGCTGCACTGCATCGGCGCCACCACGCTGGATGAGTACCGCAAGTACATCGAAAAGGACGCCGCGCTGGAGCGCCGCTTCCAGAAAGTGACGGTGGGCGAGCCCAGCGTCGAAGACAGCATCGCCATTCTGCGCGGCCTCAAGGAGCGCTACGAGGTGCACCACGGCGTCGACATCACCGACGGTGCACTGATCGCCGCCGCGCAACTCAGCCACCGCTACATCACCGACCGCAATCTGCCCGACAAGGCCATCGACCTGATGGACGAGGCGGCCTCGCGCATCCGCATCGAAATCGACTCCAAGCCCGAGTCGCTCGACCGCCTGCACCGGCGGCTGATCCAGCTCAAGATCGAGCGCGAAGCACTGAAGAAAGAAAAGGACGAGGGCGCCCGGCGCTCGCTCGCCGCGCTGGAAGACGACATCGCCAAGCTCGAACTGGAATACGCCGACCTTGACGAGCAATGGAAGGCCGAGAAGTCCACCATCGCCGGCAGCGCCCAGGTCAAGGAGGCGCTGGAGAAGGCGCGCCTTGAGCTTGACGCGGCACGCCGCAGCGGCGACCTGACGCAAATGGCCGAACTGCAGTACGGCAAGATTCCCGAACTCGAAAAGCAGTTGGCCGCCGCCGCCGAGCGTGACGCCAGCGCCCCCGCGCCCGAGTCGAAGCTGGTGCGCACCCGCGTCACCGAGGATGAAATTGCCGACATCGTGGCGCGCTGGACCGGCATTCCGGTCTCGAAACTGCTCGAAGGCGAGCGCGACAAGCTGCTGCGCATGGAAGAGGCGCTGGGGCAACGCGTGGTCAGCCAGGCCGAGGCGATCAGCGCGGTTGCCAATGCCATCCGCCGCTCCCGCGCGGGCCTGTCAGACCCCAACCGACCCATCGGTTCGTTCCTGTTTCTGGGGCCCACCGGCGTTGGCAAGACCGAGCTGTGCAAGGCGCTGGCCGGCTTCCTGTTCGACAGCGAAGACGCGATGGTGCGCATCGACATGAGCGAGTTCATGGAGCGCCACAGCGTGAGCCGGCTGATCGGCGCGCCGCCGGGCTATGTCGGCTATGACCAGGGCGGCACGCTCACCGAGGCGGTGCGGCGCCATCCCTACTCGGTGATCCTGCTCGACGAGGTCGAGAAGGCGCATCCCGACGTGTTCAACGTGCTGTTGCAGGTGCTGGATGACGGCCGTCTCACCGACGGCCAGGGCCGCACCGTGGACTTCCGCAACGCCGTGGTGGTGATGACCTCCAACCTGGGCTCCAGCCTGATCCAGGAGCTGATGGGCAAGACCGGCACCGACAGCGACTATGCCGCGATCAAGGAGGCGGTGATGGCGGTGGTCGGCCAGCACTTCCGTCCGGAATTCATCAACCGCATCGACGAGTCGGTGGTCTTCCACCCGCTGGGCAGCCGGGAGATCCGCGCCATTGCCGCCATCCAGACGCAGCGCGTCATCCAGCGGCTGGCCGAGCGCGGCATGACCCTGCGGTTTACCGACGCCGCGCTCGACCGGCTGGCAGAAGCCGGCTTCGACCCGGTGTACGGCGCCCGGCCGCTGAAGCGGGCCATCCAGCATCAGGTGGAGAATCCACTGGCCAGCGAAGTCCTCGCGGGCCGCTTCGCCAGCGGGGACGTCGTCACCGCCGATGCGGGTCCGGGGCCGACGGGCCAACTGGTGTTCGAGGTGAGCCGTCCGCACTGAGCACCCGGCAGGGGCCGGGCGGGGTTGATGGGCCGGGTGCATCGGCGAGACTGCACCCGGCCCGGGCGCCTGGGCGTCGACCCCGCAGCCCGGCGAGGCCGCTGATCAAGTCAGCCCGCGTCAGGCCGCACCGTGGTACACCCGCCGCCCCGCCATCACGAGCACGCCATGAACGTTTTTCACTGCGACCACTGCCAGCACACGGTTTTTTTCGAGAACGTGAGCTGTCTGAGTTGCGGCCATGCGCTGGCCTACCTGCCCGACGTGGGCGACATGGCCGCCCTCGCGCCGGAGGGCAACGGGCAGTGGCGCTCGCTGTCGCCCGCCTCGAACAACCGCCGCTACCGGCTGTGTGACAACTACGCCCTGAACGGCGTCTGCAACTGGGCGCTGCCGGCAGACGCGCCGCACAGCCTGTGCCGCGCCTGCCGCCTCACGCGGGTTTTGCCCAATCAGGACCAGCCCGGAAACCTCGAAGCCTGGGGCAAGCTGGAGGTGGCCAAGCGGCGCCTGGTGCACAGCCTGCTGCAACTGAATCTGCCGCTGAACAGCCATCTCGACGATGCTGAAAACGGCCTTGCCTTCGACTTTCTCAGCGACAGCGGCGAAACCCAGGACGGCGGCGCGGTGCTCACCGGACATCAAAATGGGGTGATCACCATCAACATCGCCGAGGCCGACGACCTCGAACGCGAGCGTCGGCGGCTGGCCATGCGCGAGCCCTATCGCACCCTGCTCGGCCACTTTCGCCACGAGGTGGGTCACTATTACTGGGACCTGTTCAGCCCCGACCACGCGTGGCTCAGCGCATTTCGCCAGCGCTTCGGCGACGAACGCGAGGACTACGCCGCCGCGCTCCAGCGGCATTACGACCAGGGCCCGCGCGCCGACTGGCAGCAACAGCATGTGACCAGCTACGCCAGCACCCACCCGTGGGAAGACTGGGCCGAAACCTGGGCGCACTACCTGCACATGACCGACTCGCTCGACACCGCCGCCGCCTGCGGCTTCTCACTGCGGCCCAGCCGCTCCGACGAGCCGCAGATGACAGCGCCGCGCAGCGGCTTCCACCCCGCCCGCCCCTTCGACCTGATGATTGAAGACTGGCTGGCGCTGATCTACGCGCTCAACAACCTCAACCGCAGCATGGGCCTGGCCGACGGATACCCGTTCGTGCTGGCGCCGCCGGTGATCGAAAAATTGCGCTTCGTGCACGACACCGTCACCCGCAACTGAGGCGCTGCGCCGCGCCGCCCCCGGCACGCCGGGGCGCGGCCGCCGCGGCCGTTCAGGGCGCCAACTGGGCCGCCAGGCGGTTCAGCGCGCGCGCCGCAATGCCGAGGCGAATGAACGGATCGCCCTCGTCACCCCGCAGCAGGGCGAGGCGCTCGTCCGCGGTGGCCAGCGCCTTGGCATGGCGCTTTTCCCAGGCCTCGACACTGGGCGCAGCCAGCACGCTGAGGGTCAGGTCACGCTGGGCGGCGAACAGGTCTTCGCGCAATTCCACGCGCGCCAGCGCCGGCCAGCGGCCGTCCACCTGCGAGCCGGTCAGGGCGGCATGCAGACCGGGCAGGTCGAAACGATCGCCCACCGCGAAGAAGCGGTGCGCCACCTGTGCCGGCGGGGCGTCAACCGCATCCTTGATCGACACCAGATCGGGCAGCACGCCCAGGTAGCGCGTCTTGGCCAGTCCTTCGGCCACGTCGGGGTCGTGCCCCTCGTCACGCAGGGTGGCCACGGCCGCGCGGTGATTCTCGGCATACCGCGTGGGCAACTGCGCGGCGAAATCGTCCTGCTTGAGTCGCCTGGCGAACACCGCATGGCGTTTGACCTCGTCAGCCAGCGCGGTGGGCGGCCCTTCTCGGCGAATCAGCAGGCTGCGGGTCAGGTGCTTGAGCAGGCCCGACACCCGGCGCTGATACGACTGCCGCAAGGCGAATTGCCCGACCCGCGGCGTGTCCAGCCAGGCCCATTCATCGTCCACGTTGACCAGCCGCGTGGCCACCAGCCAGGCGTGCACCACCTGCGCACGGCTGACGCCGATTTCACTGGCCAGCCGATGCGCGAACGGCGCGCCCATACGATTGCAGACGCTGTTGGTGAGGATCGTGGCGATGATCTCGCGCCGCAGCCGGTGGCCGGTCAGTGCCTTGCGATAGCGCGTCACCAACTGCGGCGGAAAGTAGGCCAGCAGGTCGTCGGTGAAGGCGGGGTCATCGGGCACCTCGCTGGCCACCAGATCATCGAACAGCGCGATCTTGGTGTGCGCCAGCACCACCGCCAGTTCCGGCGCCGTGAGGCCCTGACCGCCGCGGCGACGGCTGAGCCAGGTTTCTTCGTCGGGCAGGCCATCGACCACCCGGTCGAGATCGCCGCCCTGCTCCAGCGCGCGGATCAGGTTCAGGTACTCGTCACCGCGTTCGGCCTGCTCGGCCACCGCGAAGCTGAGCGCCGCCGACTGCACCAGGTTGTCGTGCACCACGGCGGCGGCCAGGTCGTCGGTCATGGCCACCAGCAGCGGGTCGCGCACCTTGCGGGTGAGCCGCCCGGCCTGCATCAACTGGTTGAGCGGAATCTTGATGTTCACCTCGCGATCGGAGCTGTGCACCCCGCCGGCGTTGTCAATGGCATCGGTGAACACCCGCCCCCCGGCCAGCGCAAACTCGACCCGCCCGGCCTGCGTGAGCCCCAGATTGCCGCCCTCGCCCACCACCTTGACGCGCAGTTCGTTGCCGTTGACGCGCACCGCGTCGTTGGCGCGGTCGCCCACGTCGCCGTGGCTTTCGTGGCGGGCCTTCACATAGGTGCCAATGCCGCCGTTCCAGAACAGGTCAACCGGCGCCTTGAGAATGGCGCGCATCAGTTCGTAGGGCGTCAGGCGCGCGCTGTCGCAGCCAAGGGCCTGTTGCGCCGCGGCGCTGAGTTCGATCTTTTTGCGGCTGCGCGAATAGACGCCGCCGCCCCTGGAGATCAGCGAGCGGTCGTAGTCCTCCCAACTCGACCGCGACAGCGAGAACAGCCGCTGGCGCTCGGCAAACGAGGTGGCCGGGTCGGGATCGGGGTCGATGAAAATGTCGCGATGGTCGAACGCCGCGATCAGGCGAATCTGCTTCGACAGCAGCATGCCGTTGCCGAACACGTCGCCGCTCATGTCACCAACGCCGACGACGCTGAACGGTGTGGTCTGGATGTCGTGGTCCATCTCGCGAAAGTGGCGCTTCACGCTTTCCCAGGCGCCGCGTGCGGTGATGCCCATTTTCTTGTGGTCGTAGCCCTGGCTGCCGCCGGAAGCGAAGGCATCGCCCAGCCAGAAGTCGTAGGTCGCGGCGGTTTCATTGGCCAGGTCAGAGAAGCGGGCGGTGCCCTTGTCGGCGGCCACCACCAGATACGGGTCGGGCGCGTCACGGCACACCACGCCCTTGGGGGGCACGATCTGGTCGCCCTTGCGGTTGTCGGTCAGGTCGAGCAGGCCGCACAGAAAATCGACATAGGCCGCGCGCCCGGCCTTGCCCCAGGCCTCTCGATCGCTGCGGTCCCCGCGCTTGACGACAAAGCCGCCCTTGGCGCCCACCGGCACGATGATGCTGTTCTTCACCTGCTGGGCCTTGACCAGCCCCAGCACTTCGGTGCGGAAATCCTGCAGCCGGTCGGACCAGCGCAGACCGCCGCGCGCCACCCGGCCGCCGCGCAGGTGCACGCCTTCCATCTGCGGGCTGTAGACGAAGATCTCGAACATCGGCAGCGGTCTGGGCAGCTCGCTGATCTGTGTCGGGTCGAGCTTGATCGACAGCACCGGTTTGTCGAGGGCCACGTTGGTGCGCAGGGTGGCGCGCACCACCGAGCGGGCAGCGCGCAGGATGCGGTCGGTGTCGAGTGCCGGCACGGCGTCGAGCGCGGCGTCGATTTCGGCATTCAGCGCTTCGGCGTCGGCCTCGCGGGCCTCAGACGTGCGCTGCCCATCAAACTGGGTGAGGAACATCCGCACCAGCAGGCCGGCCACCTGCGGATGGCGCACCAGTTGCTGCTCGATGAACGCCTGCGAGTACGGCAACCCGGTCTGCACCAGATAGCGCACCACGGTGCGGATGATCACCGTTTCACGCGCGGTCAGCCCGGCGGCGAGCACCAGGGCGTTGAGCGGGTCATCTTCGATCTCGTCGGCCAGCAGCGCGGCGAAGGCCGCCTCCATGCGCTGCTGCTGTTCGGCGGGCGCGCCGGCGCAGCGCCCCACGGGCCGCACGTCGAATTCATGGATCCAGGCGCGCGGCTGCCGGGCGGTGGCCGCCACCGCCGTGGGCGACTGCCCGGTGACGAACAGCCCGAAGTTTTCGAGTTTGGGCAGCACTTCCGACAGGGCCGCGGGCTGACCCCGGCTGAACAGCCGCAGGTGCGTGAAACAGCTTTCGGCGTCGTCGCCGGCTGTCTCGTTGACCGGCAGCCGCATGATCACCGGTCGCGCGTCACGCAACTGCTCCAGGGTGGCGATGTCGGCGATGGCGGTGTCGAGGTCGGTGCGCTCCTGGTAGGCCGGCGGCAGGGCCTCGGCGTACTGCTGGGCGCGCTGCACCGATTCGGCGGTCTCGCCCAGGCGGGCGATCAGGCGCTCCGCCCAGGTCTGGGTGAGCGCCAGCAGACGCGTTTCCAGCGCCTTCACATCGTCGGGCATGGGCGGCGCATCGAGCGTGGTCAGCCGAACATAGATCAGCGCATGGCGCCCGCCCCGCGGAAACTCCACGCGGCGATCAATGTCGGTGGCGCCCAGCTCGGCCTGCAAGGCGTCGATCAGCCGATCACGCAGGACCCGGCCATAGCGGTCACGCGGCAGGTACAGCAGCGCCGAGAAGAACCGGCCGTAGCGGTCACGGCGCAGAAACAGCCGCAACTGGTGTCGGTCCCGCAGGGCCATGACGCCGGTGCCCAGCGCAAACAGTTCGTCTTCGGAGGACTGCCACAACTCGCTGCGCGGCAGCATCGCCAGCGTGTCGCGCAGCGCACGACTGCTGTGCGAGCCCTCGGCGTAACCGGCCCGCGCCAGCACCTGGCTGACCCGTTGCCGCAGCAGCGGAATGTGGCGCGGCCGCTCGATGTACACATCGGTGGTGAACAGGCCGATGAAGCGGATCGTGCCGATCACCTCGCCCTGCTCGTCAAGCCGCTTCACCGAAATCACGTCCAGCAGTTCGTCGTGATGCACCCGCGCGCGCACCGTCGACTGCGTGACCACCAGCAGGCGGCGGGAGTCGGTGTAGCGATCCAGCTCGCTGCGCTGCGCCATCAGGTCGTCGGTGTGCGCCAGCCGCCGGCCCTTCGCGGCCAGTCCCAGGCTCGCGCCTTCGTCACGCTCGAAGCCGGAGGCGCCCGGCGATCGCTGGGTGGGTTGCACGGCAAAGAAGGTGAAATGGCTTTCGACCAGCCAGTCGAGAAAGGCGGCGACCTCGGCGGCTTCTTCTTTCAGGTCCTCCTGGATCACGGCGCGGCAGGCCGTGGCGGTGTCGCGCGCCGCCTTGCACATGGGCTCGAAGTCGTCGACCAGATGTCGCAGTTCGGCCAGCGACTCGGTGATGTCGTCACGCAGGGCCCGTTCGGCGTCGGCATCGGCCGGCGCCCATTGCAGATGAATCTGGATCAACGACTCCAGCGGCCCATCGTCGCCGACCTTGAGCGTCTTGCCGCTGCGGTCCAGCCGCAGCTGCGGGTGAAAGGTGGCAATCACCTGCGCGCCGTGGCGGCGCAAGGTGAGTTGCAGGGTGTCGACCAGAAACGGCCGGTCGGGACACACCGTGAGCAGCCGGTATTCACGCGGGCCGGGGCCGGTCAGCCATTCGGCCTTGCCCTGCGGCGGCGGCGCCTTGGCCGCCAGCTTCTGGTGGGCCAGCGCGGCGTCGATCAACTGCGAGGTCGAGAACAGGCTGATCACCTCGTTCGAGGCTTGGCGATAGTAGGCTTCGAGCCAGTCGCGTTGCGCCTTGGGGGCGTCGTGCCAGCGTGACGCGGCCTTCGCGGGGGTGTTCGCCATGGGGGACTCTCCTTGTTCGGGTTCTAAGTTGCGAGACGTCGGGGCGCCATCGAACAACCGGATTCACCTTATCCTGCCCAGCTGAATCGGGAGGCACACAGGCATCATGGTGTGCGGCAACGACACGCCGATGACAGACACCGACCCCACCCGCCTCGACCTTTGGCCCGGCACAGGAGCGCCTCCATGAACGCTGACACCCCCACGGCAGAACAGGTCGCGCAGGCCCAGCGCGGACGCCAGATCTTCTGGACGCTGGTGGCGCTGTGGGGCATCGTCGCCTACTTCGCCGGCGACTGGCTGGCCCAGGACATGCGCTTTCGCGTCAACGACCTGGCCGCGATCTCGGGGGCCGGCTACATCGCCCGCGACGCCGAGGGCATCTACTACCACATCAACAATCGCAGCAAGGCGCGGGCGATCTATCCCGAGTTGCGCGAGCCGGTCTACGACTACGACTGTTTCGACTGCAAGCGGGTCAACAGCGACCAGCTCACGCAGATCAACCAGTTCTGCGCCACGGCCCAGAAAGACACCCTGCCGCAGCTCGACTTCGAGGTGCCCTGCAGCACCTGGGCGCCGCAGCATGACCTGACCAAATTTCTCAGCTTCGCGATCTTTCTGGTGCCGCTGATGCTGTGGCCGATCGTGCGTTTTCTGCTGTCGCCCGACAAGAAGCTGATCATCGACCCCAAGGAAAACCAGTTTCAGTAGCCGGGCAGTGCAATCGTGTCGAGCACCGCCGGCACGTCGATTCGCGCGCCGAGGCGCCGCAGCATCCAGTAGTGGCCACTGAGCGCGCGGCCCACGAACGCCAGCGGCGGAATCGGCCGGTAGTCGCGCAGCCAGCGGACCAGCTCCTGCCGGGCAACGCGACGTGTGTCGTCCATCAGCCGCGCATCACCAAAGTCGAAAGGGCGTTCGGCGAACAGCCGGTCGGTGCCCACCGCCGCCAGCGCCTGGTAATGCGGGCGCATGGCATCGAGCAGCGCTGATCTGGCCTGCGCGTCGTCGGCGGCGCGCCCCAGCCCGCCCAGCGCGTGCACCGCTTCGTGCAGGGCGGTCCAGTCCTGACCGCGCACCGCGCCGGTGATGCGCCGCATCTGCACGCGATGGGCCTCGCTGACCTCGCGCACGCAGCCAAAATCGTAGACCGTGATGCCGCCATCGGCGTGGAATCCAAAATTGCCGGGATGCGGATCGGCATGCACCCAGCCGCTGACCAGCACCTGCTGCAACAACCAGCCGAGCAGCCGCGCGCCAATCTGGTCACGCACCTCCGGGGCATAGTCCAGTGCCGTTTCGATGCTGTCGGCGGGCGCCCATTCGGTGACCAGCACGCCCTCGGTGCACAAGGCCGGCACCGGCACGGGATAGCGCACGCCCGGCCAGGCGGCGTGGGCCGTCATCGCCTGCAGATAGGCCAGTTCGCGGGTGTAGTCGGTTTCTTCCTTGAACCGGGCGCGCACCTCGTCCAGCAGGCCGTCGAGGGCCTTGCCGTCCAGTGGCAGCAGCTTGCCCATGCGCAACAGGCGGCCCAGCGCCAGCACGTCTTCGTCAACCGAATCGGCCACGCCGGGATAGCGGATCTTGACCACCACCTCACGGCCGTCGACCAGCTGGGTGCGGTGCACCTGGCCAATTGACGCGGCGGCCAGTGCCGTGGGCTGCAAGGGCCTGACCATCGCCCACTGCGGGGCCGACCACTGGGCGTCGAGCACCTGCTTCATTTCGGCATAGGGGCGTGCCTCGGCATCGCGCTGCAACTGGGCCAGCGGACCGGCCAGACCTGGCGGCAAAACGTCGGCGTACTGCGAGGCAAGCTGCCCCAGCTTCATCGCCGCGCCTTTCATCTCGCTCAGGGTGCGAAACCAGTCTTCCCCCACATCGGTCCACGACTGATCCCCCGAGCGGCCGCGCAGCCTCGACGCCGCAAGCCGCCCCACCGAGCGCATGCCGGCCATCAACATTTTTCCGGATCGGGCCATGGACCATCAAAGACTGTGAAAGGGGGCTTCAGCATACGGCCAACGTCGCGCGTCGGGCCCCGGCCGCGCGCTGAGGCGGGCAACAGAGCCGGGAACGGGTCCATCGCGCCACCGCAAGATGAACAATTGTTCATGAACCGGCCAGACCGCTGACACCCGCGGCTGCGCAGACTGCGCGCTCATTCTTCAAAGGCCCGCTGATGACCGCACGCCCCTGGACCCGACTCGCGACCCTGGCACTGACGCTGCTGGCCAACGTGGCCTTCGCCGACCCCATTCCGCGCGCGCTCGACGCACCGCCCGGCAAGCCGGTCTATGTGGACTTCTGGGCCAGTTGGTGCACGCCCTGCGCGCAGTCGTTTCCGTGGCTGAACAGCGTGCAGCAACGGTTTGGCAGCGAGATTCATGTGGTTGGCGTCAACGTCGACACCAACAAGTCTGACGCCGCGCGCTTTTTGCAGCGCTACCCGGCCCGGTTCGCACTGCACTACGACCCGGCGGGCGAGCTGGCCGCCCAGTACCAACTGCAGGGCATGCCCAGCGCTGTGCTCCTGTCACCTGACGGCAAGGTGCTGTGGCAGCACAGCGGCTTCCGCACCGACGAGATTCCCGATTACGAAGCCGCCATTTTGAGTGCCCTGAAATGAAAATCCTGTTCCCGCTGGTTCTGATCATCACCCTGGGGGGCTGCGTCAACGTTCAGCCCTGGCAACGCGGCACGCTGGCGCGACCCGACATGCAGCCCGTCAGCGACGCCGCTCAGGCCGCGTTTGAAGACCACACCTACTTCAGCAAAGAAGCGTCCAGCGGGGGTCGGGGCTTCGGCGGCGGGGGTTGCGGATGCAACTGAAACACTCACCTCTGAATGCAGCCGCCCTCGCCCTGCTGGGCCTGAGCGGACACGCCAGCGGCCAGACCGCCGAGCCCGGTTGGGAGTTCGACACCTCGACCCTGGTCTACAGCGAGGCCGACAGCCGCGTGCAGGCCGTCGAGCCCAAACTGCGCGCCACCCGCTATGGCGACGACGGGCAGATCCTCAGCGCTGCCGTGACCGTGGACGTGCTCACCGGGGCCTCGCCCAACGGGGCCGCCCCGGCCTCGGCGCCGCAGACCTTTTCGCGACCGTCCGGCAACGGCCAGTACACCGCCGCACCGGGTGAAACGCCGCTGGATGACACCTTTCACGACACCCGCGTGGCGGTCGACGGCAGCTACACCCGGCCGCTGGGCAGCCGCAACGCGGTCACGATTTCGGCCAATGCCTCGAACGAGTTCGACTACACCTCGTTCGGTGGCGGCGCCACGTTCACCCGTGATTTCAATCTGAAGAACACCTCGGTGAGCGTCGGGTTCAACTTTGCCAGCGACCGCATCGATCCCGAGGGCGGCGTGCCGGTGGGGCTGTCCCGCGTGCCCGCGCCCGGTGCGCCGACCGGTCGCGACGCGGGCACCGAGTCCAAGACCATCACCGACCTGCTGGCCAGCGTGACCCAGGTGCTGTCGCCCGAAAGCCTCGCGGTGTTCAGCTATTCGATGAGCCTGTCCGATGGCTACCAGACCGATCCCTACAAGCTGCTCTCGGTGGTCGGAACCGATGGTGAGCCGCTGCGTTACGCCTACGAGGCGCGCCCCGACGAGCGCACCAAGCACGCCATCTATGGCCAGTACAAACGCTTTGTCTTCGATCGCGACGTGTGGGACATCTCCCTGCGGTTGATGACCGACGATTGGGGCATCGTCTCGCAAACGCTGGACACGACCTACCGCTGGAACTTCAGCGAACGTCGCTACCTGGAGCCGCACCTGCGCTACTACCGCCAGTCTGAAGCCGATTTTTACCGCGCCGCCCTGTTCGACGGGGAAGAGAACGCCTTGCAATTTGCCAGCGCCGATCAGCGCCTGGGGCAGTTCGACGCCCTCACCGTGGGCCTCAAATACGGCCAGACGCTGGACAGCGGCAACAGCTGGTCGGTGCGGCTGGAGGGCTACACCCAACTCGGCAAGACGGCCGGTGTGCCCGAGCAGGCCGCGGCGGGTTTGTCGAAGTTCGATCTGGAGCCGGAACTCACCGCCGTGATGCTCACCGCCGGGTACCGGTTCCGTTGGTGACGGCCGCGCCCGCCACGGGGTCGCTGGCCGCCGATGCCGACGGCCTCTGGCGGGCCTGTTTTCAGGCCATGGCCTCGCCCTGCGAGGTGCTGATCGACGGGCTGCCCGAGCACCGCGCACGCCCGCTGGCCGCGCTGGCCTGTAACGAAGCCCTGCGCATCGAGCGCACCTGGAGCCGCTATCGCGATGACACCATCGTCAGCCGCATCAACCGCGCCGCCGGCCAGCCCGTCGAGGTCGATCCCGAAACCGCCCGGCTGATCGACTTTGGCGCCGCCCTGCATCAGCAAAGTGCGGGCGCGTTTGACCTCAGCTCTGGCGTGCTCGGCCGGCTCTGGCGCTTCGACGGCGGCGGCGACTGGCCGGCCGCCGACGCGGTCACCGCCCTGCTGCGGCAAGTGGGCTGGCACCGGGCGCGGTGGGACGGCCAACGCCTGCAGATGCCCGCCGGCATGGCGCTGGACTTCGGCGGCATTGGCAAGGAATACGCCGTCGATCGCACCCTGGCCCTGCTCAGTGCCGCGGAAGACGTGCCCATGCTGGTCAACTTTGGCGGCGACCTGGCGGCCAACCGACCCCGCCGCGACGGCCAGCCCTGGCAGGTGGGCATTCTCGAATCCGACCGCCAGATCCGGCTGCGCCAGGGCGCCATTGCCACCAGCGGCGATGCCTACCGCCACGTCTGGCACCAGGGCCAGCGCTACAGTCACATTCTTGATGCCCGCACCGGCTATCCGGTGGCCGGAGCACCCCGCGCCGTGACGGTGGCCGCCCCCACCTGCTCGGCGGCTGGCGCAATGAGCACCCTGGCCATGCTGCACGGCCCCGGCGCAGAGACTTTTCTCGACGCGCAACAGGCCGACTACCATGTCCTCCGTTGAGGTGACCGACTGGCGGCCACCCGTCACGGAGTCGGGCATGCGCTTGCTGCTGATCGAAGACGATGCCGAACAGGCGCGCTTTGCGGTGAAGGGTCTGCGCGAATCGGGGCACACGGTCGACCACGCCGCCAGCGGCCGCGACGGCCTGTTCATGGCCGTCTCGGAGCCCTACGACCTGCTCATCGTCGACCGCCTGCTTCCGCACATGGACGGGCTGACCGTGATCACCACGCTGCGCGCCAGCGGCAACACCACGCCGGTGATCATTCTCTCGGCGCTGGGACAGGTCGATGACCGGGTTCGCGGCCTCAAGGCCGGAGGCGATGACTATCTGGTCAAGCCCTACGCCCTGGCCGAGTTGCTGGCACGCATCGACGCCCTGCTGCGGCGCGCCCGCGATGCCGGCACCCTGGCCAGCGAAACGCGGCTGGTGGTCGAAGACCTGGAGCTCGACCGGCTGTCGCGTGCCATCACCCGCGCCGGGCAGGCCATCGAGCTCAAGCCGCAGGAATACCGCCTGCTGGAATACCTGATGCAGCACGCCGGGCAGGTCGTCACCCGAACGATGCTGCTCGAAGGCGTATGGGACTACCACTTCGACCCCCAGACCAACGTCATCGACGTGCACATCTCGCGCCTGCGCGCCAAGCTCGAACCGCCGGGCAGCACGCCGCTGATTCACACCGTTCGCGGCGCCGGATACCGGCTGGGTGGCCAATGAAGCTGGGCCTTGCCACCCGCCTGACCCTGCTCAACGCCGGCATCGTCGCCCTGACCTGCGTGGGTGTGGTGGCGCTGATGGTCACGCTGACCGATGGCTACATGGAGGCGCACGTGGAAGAAAGCGTGATCGCCGAGCTTGACGTGCTGGTCGCCGACTACGTCATCGACGGCCTCAAAGGCGTCGAGGGCTTCATCGACATACGGCAGAACTTCAACGCCCCGCAGCACGGTCGCGTCTATCGCCTGGAATCTGCCGACGGCCGGCATCTGGCGGGGGGCTGGCCCCAATGGCCCGCCCGCCTGGACACCGACGGCAGCCTGATTCGCGTGCCCAATCTGCAGCGCCGACCCGCCACCGAATGGCTGATGGCGGCCGCCGAATTGCCCGACGGCAGCCGGGTGATGGTGGGCTTCGACCGCATCGAACACGACACCGTGATGCGCGATGTGTACCGCGCAGCCGCCATCGGCCTGGGACTCGCCTTCGCGCTGTCGCTGGCGCTCGGCGCGCTGATTCACCGCGCTGCGCTGCAGCCCATCGCCACCATCCGGCGCAGTGCCGAAACCATCATCGACGGCGACCTGAGCCACCGCATTCCACACGATCACAGCCGCGACGAGTTTGGCGCGCTCAGCGCCACGCTCAACCGCATGCTCGACCGCATCGAACAACTGATTGCCGGGGTACGCGGCACCAGTGACGCCATCGCCCACGACCTGCGATCGCCACTGACCCGGCACCGCGCGCGCGTCGAGGCGGCGCTTCGCCAGCCCCCGTCGCCCGAGACGCTGAGCGACTGGCTGCATGACACGCTGGGCGAAATCGACCAGGTGCTCGGCACCTTCAACGCACTGCTGCAACTGGCCACCGTGGAAGCCGGCGTGGCGCGCGCCCAGTTCGCCGACGTGTCGATGACCACCGTGCTGCAGGACGCGGTATCGCTCTACGACGCCGAGGCCAGCGAGCGCAACATGACCCTGGCGCTGAGTCTGCCCGACGCTCGGTGCATGGTTCGCGGAGACCGGCACCTGTTGTTCCAATGCGTCATCAACCTGCTCGACAACGCGCTCAAATACGGCCCCGCCGGGCAGACCGTGGGCCTGTCGCTGCACTGCGACGCAGACGCGGTGGTGATTGACATCACCGACGAAGGCCCGGGCGTCGCCCAGCCCGACCTCGCCTTCAATCGCATGGTGCGCGGCGACGTGACACGACAAACCGCCGGCCACGGCCTGGGCCTGACCTTGGTGCGTGCCATTGCGCGGCTGCATGGCGGCGACGCGGTGGTCGTTCCCAGTCACCGAGGCGCACGGCTGAGGGTCTCACTTCCGATGCACTGAGTCTGGCAGCAGCGCCAACTTTCATGTCCGCCAATTCATGAAGCAGCGTTCACGGCGCGACCATCCAGCGGTTAGTCACGGCTTCGCAGAATGGGGCCATGTCAAACAACTCAACTCGCTTCCCCTGGGCAATTCCACTGACGGGCTGGCTTTCTCAGCGCCCGACGCTGGCCGTCAACACCCTGCTGATAACGGTCACGCTCTACCTGGCACTCACACAGAACGGCGCGCTGTGGCACTTGGTGCGAAGCCAATTGCCAGACACCCTGGGGCCCGACGATCTGCGGCTCATCGCCGCGCTCGCAATGATTTTGATGGCCGGCAACTTCACGATTCTGGCCGTCTTCAGTGCCCGACCGATCCTTAAACCGGCGCTTGCACTGCTGTTGGTGACCTCGGTCGCCTGCAACCACTTCATGACGCGCTATGGCGCGGTGATCGACTCGCACATGTTGATCAACGTGATGGAAACCAACCCGCGAGAAGCCTCTGAACTGATCTCACCGACGCTGCTCGGGCAACTGCTGTTATGGGCGGCGCTGCCAATGGCACTGATCTGGCGGCTCAGAATCACCAAGCGGGGGGCTGCAGGGGAATGCGCCAGGCGCGTGCTGTGGATTTTGGCGCTGTGGGCCGCCGCCGGACTGGCCGTGGGCCTGCAGTACAAGGAGGCTTCGATCTGGTTACGCACCCATTCCGAGATCCAGAAGTATCCCAACCCGTTCTATCCGGTGGGGTCGGCGCTCAAGCTCGCGTACCGAGGGGTGATCAACCAGGCGTTTGCCACCGGTTTCACCGTCATTGGTGCCGACGCCGCAGCCCGTGCGCCGCTGGGACGTCCACGCCGCGTGGTGCTGGTCGTGGGTGAAACCGCGCGCGCTGACCATTTTTCGCTCAATGGTTACCCACGAGAGACCAATCCGCGACTCGCAGCGCTGACTGATCTGGTCAACTTTCCCCACGTCAGTAGCTGCGGAACCGCCACCGCCATGTCGGTGCCCTGCATGTTTGCGCAGGCGGGGCGTACAGACTTCAACCGCGACGCCGCCCGAGAGACCGACAACGTGCTCGACGTGCTGCAGCGCGCAAACGTCAATGTGCTGTGGCGTGACAACAACACCGGCTGCCAGGGCACCTGCGCGCGCGTGGCCTCCGAAGATCTGTCTCAGTCTGATGATCCGCAGCATTGCCACGATGGCGAGTGCGTCGACGAGATTCTGCTGCAGCGACTGGATCAGGTGCTCACGCGCGAAACCGGCGACCAACTCATCGTGCTGCATCAACTTGGCAGCCACGGCCCGGGCTACTACCGCCGATATCCCCCCAGTTTTGGACGCTTCGGCCCTGAATGCCGTCGGGATGATGCATTTCAATGCGCCACCGAAGCGCTGGTCAACAGCTACGACAACACCCTGCTCTATACCGATCATGTGCTGGGCGAACTGGTCGCACTGCTCGAACAACACAGCGCATCTCACGACACCGCGATGATTTACGTCTCTGACCATGGCGAAAGTCTGGGCGAGCATGGGCTGTTTCTGCATGGCTTTCCGTACGCCCTCGCCCCCAAGGCGCAGACCGAGGTTCCCATGATGGCCTGGCTCGATCAGCCCATGCAGGTCGCGCTCAACCTGGACATGGAGTGCCTGGCGATAAAGCGCCAAGAGGCCTACGCCCACGACAACCTGTTTTCCAGTCTGCTGGGCCTGTTCGACGTCACGACCGAGGTTTACCAGCCCGACGACGATCTGTTTGCAGGCTGCCGACGCCCGTCATGAAACGCCGCCTGGCGCCTTGGCTGCTGATGCTCTGCCTGGCGTGGATCTCGGAGATCGCGGCAGCATCGGCGCCCAAGGTGCTGGCCATTCGGTTCGCCGGCAATCACACGACCCGACCCTCGACAATGCTCCGCGAACTCACGTTCGGGGTGGGTGACGCCTATGACGCAGAGCGGGTCGAGGCCAGCCGACAGGCAATACAAGACTTGGGCCTGTTTCGTGCCGTGACCGTGCGCGCCGAGACGCTGGAAGAAGGCGTTGATCTGACCTTCACCGTGGCTGAGAAATGGTATCTGCAAGCCTACCCGCGCCTGTCGGCCAACAGTGATGGCCAAAACAGCTTGGGAGCGGAACTGCGCTGGAACAACCTCTGGGGCTTGAACCACAGCCTGCGCCTGCTGGGGCGCAGCCGCGACTCCCGCGATACCGACAAGGGCCGTGACCTCAGCTATCGCGCCAGCTACAGTGCGCCGTTTCTGCTGGGAGAACAGACCGGCCTGAGTGCTCGCGTGACCCATAGCGTGACGCCCTACACCGAGCCGTGGGTTTACGACGAAACGCTCAACGAAGCCGAGTTGATGATCACCCGCGCCTTCGGCAAAGGCGGCAGCGCGAGCCAGGGTTGGTCTCTGGGCCTGGGCCCGCTTTGGAGTGACCACCGTATCAGCGGCAGCGCTCAAGCACGGTCCTACGGTACCCGCTACGCGCTGGCCTCGCAGCTCGAGTACCGAGACCTCCACAATCGCATCTACAGCGACGAGGGTCGGCGCCTCACGCTGCGTTTCGAGTTGGCAGATCAACACCTAGCATCCGACTTCAGCGCATCCCTGCTGACCGCGACCTGGACACAGGCAATGGCCATCGGCACGGCCGACCATCAGACGCTGGAGTGGGGTCTGAGCCTCGGGCTGTCAAACAACGGCCTGACCGATCGCCCCGCGTTTTCGCTGGGCGGCAGCTCGGGCCTGAAAGGCTTCGATCGGCGTTCCTTTGACGGTGACCGCTACTACTTGGCCCATCTCGATTTCATGAGGCCTCTGTTCTGGAAAAGCCTGCGCGGGACGCTGGGGCTGGAAATTGGCAACGCCACCTTCACCGGCGAAGCCCTCTCCGGCACCCCCAACATCAGCCTCAATGCCGGCCTGCGTTTCCGGCCACGCAGACTGGTTGACTTTGAGGTGGAACTGGGGATCGCATTGCCCCTGAACGACGGCGGCTCCAGGGTTTACGCACAAAAGCCTGGCGATCTTTAGGCCGGCATCAAAGCGTCCGCAGCTCACGGACGATTCCTAACAGTTTGTTCATGACACCCCGTTCACCAAGCGGCCACCCGGAGGTCAGACGCCGGTTTGCAGACTGCCGCCATGAACCATCTGACTGCATTACGCCGCCGCACTCTTGGGGCCACTCGAAGGGTGGGTTCCACCCCATTCCGGCCGCTGCGAACGCTGCTTTGGGCCGCTGCCGTGCTGCTGAGCTTCTGGGCACTGACGCGCGGCGCGCTGCTCATCCAGCATGCCGACCGGCTGGTCGCAGGCGAATTGCCGGCATTGATGTGGACCAGTCTCCGGGTCGATCTGGTGTCGCTGGGATGGACCTTGAGCCTGCCGGTACTGATGCTGCCGCTGGCCGCGCTGGGCGCCCGTGGCGCGGTGGCGTGGACGCGCCTGTCACGGGTCTGGTGGGCCATTTTGGGGGTCACGCTGCTCATTCTGGAACTGGCCACGCCCAGCTTTCTGGCCGAGTATCAGGCGCGTCCCAATCATCTGGCCCTGGACTACCTGCGCGACCTGCCGGAGGTCATGCCCATGTTGTGGAACGGCTTTCGCCTGCCGCTGCTGTTGGGCACGGCGACGCTGCTGATCGGCGCAGTGCTTGGCGGCCGCTGGGCGCTGCGGGCGCGGGTGCCAACGGCAGCGCCCGGCATCCGCTGGCGCCTGCTGCTGATCTGGCCCTTGCTGGCGGTGGCCACCGCATTCCTGATTCGCGGCAGCCTTGATCACCGCCCGGCGAATCCGGCGCTGTTCACGCGCTGGAGCGACGGCCTGATCAACGAACTGGTGCTCAACAGCGGTTACCGCTTCGGCTACGCCGTCTATGCGTTGAAACACGAGCGCAGCGCCGACGCGGTCTATGGCGGGCGTGGGGAGGCGGCCGTGCGCGATTTTCTGGCCATGGACCCACGCTTTGCAGATGCGCCCGCCACCGCGCCCACCCGCCACCGGTTGATCGCGACGATGCCGCGCGCCACGCCGCTGAACCTGATCATCGTGGTGCTCGAAAGCCAGGGTGCCGATTTCTCGGCGCGCCTGAACGGCCAGGGCTTCACGCCCCAACTGGACCGCTGGGCCAGTCGCGGCTGGTGGTTCGAGCGCCTGTATGCCACAGGCACGCGCTCGGCACGCGGCCTCGAAGCCATCGTTGCGGGCTTTCCGCCCTCGCCGGCGCCGGCCATCCTGAAGCGCGAGGGCGCGCAGAGCGGCTTCGCGACGCTGGCCAGCGTGCTCGCCGCCAGGGGCTACGACAGCCAGTTCATCTACGGCGGTGGTTCGCACTTCGACAACATGCGTGGCTTCTTTCTGGGCAACGGCTTCGATTCGGTGATTGATCGCGATGACTACGTCGATCCGCGTCACACCGGCAGTTGGGGCGTGAGCGACGAAGACCTGTTTGACCGCGCACTGGCCGAGACCGCCACCCTGCACGCCCGCAGGCAGCCCTTTTTCAAACTGGTGTTCACCTCGTCCAACCACACGCCGTTTGACTTTCCGCCCGACCGTCTGCCCCCCGACGCGGCCAGGCCCGGCACGCTGGAAGGCGCGGTGCGCTATGCCGACTTCGCGCTGGGCCAGTTTCTCGACACGGCCGCGCACCAGCCCTGGTTCGACAGCACGCTGATCATGGTGGTCGCCGATCACGATGTGCGGGTGTATGGCGAAGACGTGATTCCCTTGCGGCGCTTCCAGATTCCCGGCCTGCTCATCGGCGGCGGCATCACGCCGCGCACGGTGCACAGTCTCGCCAGCCAGATCGACCTGGCCCCGACGCTGCTGTCGGTGATGGGCATCGACGCGGAGGTACCGTTTCCGGGTCGCGACCTGACCCGATCGCTGCCGGAGTTCGGCAACGCCAACGGCCCGGCACCGCGCGCCATCCTGCAGTTCGAAGATCGCCACGGCTGGCTGGAAGACGAATCGCTGGACGTGATCCGGCCGGGCGGCACCACCGAACGCTGGCAGGTCGATGCTCACCAGCGCCTCAGCCCCACACCCCTCAGCGACCTGGCGCATCGGCGCATACAGGGCTCTGCCCGGCTCGGTGACTGGCTGTATCGACAAGGCGCATACGCACCCTGAGGCGCCTGGGGTGAGAGAGTTGCGCGAGTGCCTTGCTGACATGGCTCTTTTGGCGACTATAACGAAGCATTCTGCTGCCTCATTCGAGCGCCAAGAGTCCCTCATGCCTGCCTCCAACAGCCCGATGCGCATTGATGCAGACCTCGCCGCCTCGGCGCGATCGACCGCCAAGACCATGAGTCGAAGCCTGTCGCAGCAGATTGCGCATCGGGCGCGTATCGGCAGGGAGTTGGAGCGCAGTCCCGGCGTGACCGTCACGGCCGTCCTGGGGGTTCTCGACGGTAACGCTGGCTACGACGATCTCAACGTCCAAGAGCAGGCCGTGGTCCGCGCCGAGTGGGCCGAGCGCATCGACAAAACGCGCTCCGAATTGCGATTGGATCGCCTACTGGCCGAGCAAGGGCGCGAAGTGGTGGAGCTTGATGCGGACGGCGCCGTCGTGGTTCGCAACCCTGGGCGTGGCCGACCCAAGCGCGTTGCGCGCTGATGCCCCTGCTCCATTTGCTCGTTGGGCCTAACGGGTCCGGGAAAACGACGTTCTACGAGCAGGTGCTGGGACCTGCCACAGGCTTGCCTTTCATGAATGCCGACGTCATCGCTCGGGAACTTTGGCCAAGCCCGGATCACGATCGCTCCTATGAGGCGGCGAAAATCGCCGCGCAACGTCGTGATGAGCTGATCGCGCGTCGGCGATCCTTTATTGCCGGGACCGTCTGCTCCCATCCTTCCAGAATCCAGCTGATACGCCGGGCGCAGCAGGCCGACTTTCTGGTGGTGGTACACGTGGTACTGGTGCCCCTGGCCTTGTCGATGCGGCGTGTTGAAGCACGGGTGCGGCACGGCGGGCAGGATGCGCCGGTGGTCACGCAACAAGAACGCTTTCACCGATGGTGGCCACTGGTCGCCGACGCATTGCGTTCGGCTGACGAGGGCTTCGTGTATGACAACGGCACGGCGAAGGCGCCGTATCGGGTCGTGGCGCACTTCGAGAATGGAAAGCTGATTGGCGACGCGCACTGGCCGCGCTGGTCTTAACTCGGCACGCTGTTGCAAGCCGTCGCGAGGCGCCCGGATGGGGCGGCCATACGCGGTCGAAATAAAAATTGGTGCGCTCGGAGAGATTCGAACTCCCGACCCCTTAGTTCGTAGCCAAGTGCTCTATCCAGCTGAGCTACGAGCGCACAAAACAGCCTTTGCAACAGTGCTCCGCGATGATGGCGGAGAGAGAGGGATTCGAACCCTCGATAGGGGATAAACCCTATACTCCCTTAGCAGGGGAGCGCCTTCGTCCACTCGGCCATCTCTCCGGCGCAACGGTCTTGCCTTCGGGGTGCTATGACATGGTGCGCTCGGAGAGATTCGAACTCCCGACCCCTTAGTTCGTAGCCAAGTGCTCTATCCAGCTGAGCTACGAGCGCGTGTCATCGGCACCTGCCGAAGGGGCGCGATTGTAGCCGCGCGGGGGTCAGGGGTCAAAGCAATTCGGCACTTTCAATCGTTGCCATCGTCGCCCTTGCGTTCGATGCGTTCTCCCAGTTCCGTGCGGCGCACGGCAACGTCCTTGGGCGCCTCGATGCCGAGGCGAATCTGCCCGCCCTTGACGGCCAGCACGGTCACGCAAACGCCCTCACCGATGGTGATCGATTCACCCACCTTGCGGGTCAAGATCAGCATTCAGGCGCCCGTGGTGGGCGTCCATGCCGGGCACAAGGGGCACGACGGGTGCCTGCCGCGCGCGGCAGGGTGGGTGCAACCCCGCGGTGGCCGAACGCCGCGGTCAGACCGGCGCCGTCTCAAGGCCAAAGGCCTTGTGCAAGGTCCGCACCGCAAGCTCGAGGTACATCTCTTCGATGACCACCGAAATCTTGATCTCGGACGTCGAGATCATGCGGATGTTGATGCCCGCCGCCGCCAGGGCCTTGAACATCTGGCTGGCGATGCCGGCGTGGCTGCGCATGCCCACGCCCACCACCGACACCTTGGCGATCTCGGTTGATCCGGTCACGCCCTTGGCGCCCAGTTCCGCGGCGATGCGCTGCATGATCTCCAGGCCGCGCTCATAGTCGTTCTTGTGCACGGTGAAGGTGAAGTCGGTGGTGCCGTCGGCGGCCACGTTCTGCACGATCATGTCGATCTCGACATTGGCATCGCCCACCGGGCCGAGAATGGCGGCGGCGATACCCGGGCGATCGGGCACGCCGGTGACGGTCAACTGGGCCTCGTCACGGTTGAACGCGATGCCAGAGATCAGGGGGTCTTCCACGTGGTTTTCCTCAAGCGTGATCAGCGTGCCCGGGCCGTCTTTGAACGTCGACAGCACCCGTAGCGGAACTTTGTACTTGCCGGCGAATTCCACCGAGCGAATCTGCAACACCTTGGAGCCAAGACTGGCCAGCTCCAGCATTTCTTCAAACGTGATCTTGTCGAGCCGTCGCGCCTTGGGCTCGACCCGCGGATCGGTGGTGTAAACGCCGTCCACATCGGTGTAGATCTGGCATTCATCGGCCTTCAGGGCGGCGGCCAGCGCCACGCCGGTGGTGTCTGACCCGCCACGGCCCAGGGTGGTCACCGAACCTTCGCCGGTAATGCCCTGAAAACCCGCGACCACGGGCACGATGCCCAGGCGGCAGTCGGCCATCAGGCGTTCGGGGTCGATCTTCTGGATGCGGGCTTTCCGGTGTGCGGCATCGGTGTGGATCGGCACCTGCCATCCGGTGTAGGAGCGGGCTTTCACGCCCTGGGTTTCGAGTGCCAGCGCCAGCAGGCTGATGGTGACCTGCTCGCCGGTGGCCAGAATCTGGTCAAACTCACGCGCGCTGCCGCGCGGGTTGATTTCTTTGGCCAGCTTGGTCAGCCGGTCGGTCTCGCCGCTCATTGCCGAGACCACGACCACGACCTGATCGCCGCGCGCGATAAAGCCGGCAACCTTGGCCGCCACATGCTGGATGCGCTCCACCGAGCCCATCGACGTGCCGCCGTACTTCTGAACAATCAGTGCCATTTAGAGCACGCCCTCCACGTGGGCGTAGACCGAGTCCAAGGCCGCTGGCAAGGCAGCGGCGTCCGTTCCACCGGCCTGCGCCATGTCCGGCCGGCCGCCCCCCTTGCCGCCCACCTGCGCGGCCACCGCCTTGATCAGATCGCCGGCCTTGATGCGGCCGGTCAAATCCTGCGTGACCCCGGCAATCAGGCTGACCTTGTCGCCGTCGGCCGCGCCCAGCACCACGATGCCGCTGCCCAGTTTGTTCTTGAGTTGATCCTGCAGGTCGCGCAGGTCGTTGCCGCTCACGCCATCGACCTGCGCGGCCAGCACCTTCACGCCCTTGATGTCGCGCGCCTGGCTGGCCAGGTCGCCGCTGGCGGCGCCGGCCAGCTTGCCCTTGAGGGCGGCCACTTCTTTCTCCAGCGCCCGGGTGCGTTCCAGTTGCGCATCGATTTTCTCGACCAGATCGTCACGGCCACCGCGTACCCGCTCGGCGGCGGCCTTCAGGGTTGATTCCAGATGCCGCAAATGGTCCAGCGCGTTCTCGCCGGTGATGGCTTCCACGCGGCGAATGCCCGAAGCCACCCCGCCTTCCGACACGATTTTGAACAGGCCGATGTCGCCGGTGCGGCCCACGTGCGTGCCGCCGCACAGCTCGGTGCTGAAGTCGCCCATCGTGAGCACGCGCACTTCGTCGCCATATTTTTCGCCGAACAGCGCCATGGCCCCGCTGGCAATGGCGTCGTCATAGCCCATCAGTGCGGCCTGTACCGGCACGTTGGCGAGAATGGCGCGGTTGACGCGATTCTCGATCTCGGTGATTTCATCGGCCGTGACCGGCTGAGGGTGCGAGAAATCGAAGCGGGTTTTCGCGGCATCGACCAAAGAGCCTTTTTGCGCCACGTGCTCACCCAGCACGTCACGCAGCGCGCGGTGCAACAGGTGCGTGGCAGAGTGATTGCGCATCGAGGCACGGCGCAGGCTTTCGGTGACTTCGGCGGTCACCGCATCCCCCACGCTCAGCACGCCCTCGGCAAGCCGGCCGTGATGGCCGAACACACCGCCCTTGATCTTGAGCGTGTCCTCCACCTGAAACGTGTTGATGCGCCCCACATCGCCCACCTGCCCGCCCGACTCGGCATAAAACGGCGTGCGGTCCAGCACCAACACACCGGTCTCGCCGGCCTGCAATGCCGCCACCGGCTGGCCGTCGCGGAACAGGCCGACCACGGTGGCCTCGGCCTTCAGATGGTCGTAGCCGACAAATTCGGTCGCCGCGCCCTCGTAGCTCAACTTGGCGTCGGCTTTGAAGCCGCTGGCCGCCCGCGCCCGATTGCGCTGCGCGGTCATCTCGCGTTCGTAGCCGTCGAGATCGAGGGTCAGCCCGCGCTCGCGGGCAATGTCGGCGGTCAGGTCCACCGGGAAGCCGTAGGTGTCGTAAAGCTTGAACACCACCTCGCCGGGAATCTGCTGCGCGCTCAAACCCGCAATGGCGTCGTCCAGCAGCTTCATGCCCTTGTCCAGGGTGGTGGCAAACGCGTCTTCTTCGGCGCGAATGGTTTTTTCCAGCCACGCCTGCTTGGCGAGCAGTTCGGGGTAACCCTCGCCCATCGCGCGGCCCAGCGGCGCCACCAGCGTGTGGAAGAACGCGTCGTCCAGCCCCAGCTTGTAACCGTGGCGAATGGCGCGACGCATGATCCGCCGCAGCACGTAGCCGCGCCCTTCATTGCCCGGCAGCACGCCGTCGAGCATCAGGAAGCTGGTGGCGCGAATGTGGTCGGCAATCACCTTCTGCGAAGCACTGTCGTAAGGCTTCTGCCCCGCCAGCGCGGCGATGGCCTCGATGAGCATGCGGAAGCTGTCGATCTGGTAGTTGTCGTGGGTGCCCTGCATCAGCGCCGAGATGCGCTCCAGACCCATGCCGGTGTCGACACTGGGCTTGGGCAGCGGCGTCATGCGGCCGTCTGCGTGGCGCTCGAACTGCATGAACACCACGTTCCAGATTTCAATCCAGCGGTCGCCGTCTTCATCCGGCGAACCGGGCGGCCCGCCCGGAATGTGGTCGCCGTGGTCGTAGAAAATCTCGGTGCACGGCCCGCAGGGGCCGGTGTCGCCCATGGTCCAGAAGTTGTCGCTGGCGTACTCGGCGCCTTTGTTGTCGCCGATGCGCACAATGCGGTCGGCCGGCACGCCCACAACGTCTTTCCACAGCGCGTAGGCCTCTTCGTCGGTGTGGTAAATCGTCACCAGCAGCCGCGCCGGGTCGATCCCCAGCCAGTCCTTCGAGGTAATGAATTCCCAAGCCCAGGGAATGGCGTCCTGCTTGAAATAATCGCCAAAACTGAAGTTGCCCAGCATCTCGAAAAACGTGTGGTGCCGCGCGGTGTAGCCCACGTTCTCGAGATCGTTGTGCTTGCCGCCGGCGCGCACGCACTTCTGGCTGCTGGCGGCGCGGCTGTAGGGGCGCTGGTCCTGCCCGGTAAACACGTCCTTGAACGGCACCATGCCGGCATTGGTGAACAGCAGCGTCGGGTCATTGCCCGGCACCAGCGGCGCCGACGGCACCACGGTGTGCTGCTTGGACTCAAAAAACGCCAAAAACCTGGCGCGCACGTCGTTGCTGTTCATGCGGGCAGCCGCGAAAAAAGGTCGCATAGCTTAAGGAAGCGGCGTCCAAACCGCACGTTGGAGCCGATTGCCGAAAACCCCACTGGCCGCTGATCGTGCCGGGCGGATTTCAAATAATCGCGGAAGTCATCCGCGTTCATCGCCCCGCGCAGTTGGTCGGCGATGGCCCAGAGCGTCTTGCCGAGCTGCTTTTGATCTTTGTCGTTCACTTTGTACTCGCAGCCTGCTTGGCAAGTTCTTCACGCAGCACCTCGGGCGGAATGCGAACAGTCGGGCCGTCTCTCGAGATTACGAGGCAGGTGTTGGTCTTAATGGCGATCTCGCGGGCCAGCCGTGCTGCGCGCTGCATGGCCGCAACGGAGGCACGGAGATCGGGGTTTTTTGCTTCGGAGATGGGCCGCATGCTCATGGCTTCGGTGGTTTTCGATTTCCGAGCTTCTTTTGTAGCGCCATCAGCTCCGCATCATCCGCCTGAACTGCACGCCGCGCGGCGAGCGCACGCGGTAGCCCACGGCGAGGATGGCATCGAGGTTGTAGAGGTTGACCGGCCGCTGGGCCTCCCGCGCGCCCTCGATTTGAACTGTCAAGGAATCCTTGACAGTTGCCGCCGGGTCCAACTCCTTGTCCTCAAGGAGGTTTTTCAGGTGCATTCGAGCTGGGTCAGCCAGACGGTCCGCTGATCCGCCCGCAGCTTGATCTGGCTCTTGCCGTCTTCGGTGGTGTAAAGGATCAGCACTGGACATTCCCGGGAGCGCCGACGTCCTCGTCGGCTCTTGAACCCATGCCGGCGGGGACGCCGGCGCTCCCAGCGCTCGACCACGGCCATTCTTCGGCCGCACCACAGAGACCAGCCGCTACGGGGTTCTGATGAATGTAGTTAACGGAACTGAGATAGTGCTTTTCATCGCGGATGTAGCGATCCCAATACTCCCGCATCCAAAACCTTTCGCCTTCGCGGATATCCAGTCCCAGCCTCGCACGGTTGCGCAGCACCCAGCGCGCCGTGAAGGATTTCCAGCCTTGCACGATCGAGGCGAGATCCCCCAGCGGCTCGATCAGGACGTGAACGTGATTGGGCATCACGCACCACGCGTGCAGTTGATACCGCTCGCCGTGGAAATGCAGCAACGACGCCTGCACGTATCGCGCTACCTCCGGATGGCGTAGCGCACAACACCCCATGCCCGCATCCAGCCAGTGCTCGATCTTCCGTCGTCTGGCGGATTCGCGCACGGCCACCGACACGCTGCGAAGCTCATCCTCAAGTGCTCGCAGCGTCTCCTGCGGCAAGCTGTCGGCGAGTCGGAAGGTGATGAACTGCAAAAGACCCGGCGTATCGAGGTGCGGCAGATAGCCGCGCGAATACCACCTGGGAGCGCCGCTGCTGGGAGCGCCCCCGTCCCTGGGAGCGCCGACGTCCTCGTCGGCCGTTGAACAACTGCCGGCGGGGACGCCGGCGCTCCCGGGGTTGCTCACGCCCCGGCCTCTGCGGGCGAGGGAAAGAGCTGCTGCATGAGCCCGTTCTTGTGGGTCTCGATCCTGAGCGGCACGAACGCGGAGTCTTCGGCCTGCCGTTCGGCTTGAATGCTCTGGAACAGGCCGTGATATTCGATCGCCTCGTTGATCGAGGCCGTGGCGAACAGCGCGTTGAAGCAGCGGCTGTGGGTGGCGGTGTCGTGCTTGGCCAAGATGGCCTCGACCACGGCGCGCTTCGGGGTCGGGAGCGCCGACGTCCCTGGGAGCGCCGACGTCCTCGCCGGCTTCTTGCCCTCTGCCGGCGAGGACGCCGGCGCTCCCGGAGACGCTCCCAGGGAGTAGTCCACGTGAAAGCGCAGGACGTTCTTGTCCTCAATGGCGTGGGTGATGGTGTAGGCGTGCAGCTCGCGCTGGAACAAGTCTTCGGTGGTACGCAGCGAGGCCTGGTCGCCGGTGATCTGCTGGCGCGAGGCGTTGGCATCGAAAATGGGCGTTCCGGTAAAGCCGAAGAGCTGCGCGCGGGGAAAGAACTCCTTGATGGCCTGGTGGTTGTCGCCGAATTGCGAGCGGTGGCATTCGTCGAAGATGAAGACGATGCGTTTGGTCGCCAGCGGGGCGAGGCGTTCGCGGTAGCTCGGGTACGCGCCGCGATGGGCGCGACTGCCGACGGGGACGTCGGCGCTCCCGGAAAGCGCCAAACCGAGCTTCTGGATGGTGGTGACGATGACCTTGTCGGCCTTGTCGTCCGACAGCAGGCGGCGCACGAGCGCGGCGGTGTTGGTGTTCTCCTCGACGCAGCCTTCCTGAAACTTGTTGAATTCCTCGCGCGTCTGCCGGTCCAGGTCCTTGCGGTCCACCACGAACAGGCATTTATCGATCTGGTCGTTCTCCTTGAGCAAGGTGGAGGCCTTGAACGAGGTGAGCGTCTTGCCGCTGCCCGTGGTGTGCCAGATGTAGCCGTTGCCGCAGTTCTGCTCGATGCAGTCGACGATGGCCTGCACGGCGTAGATCTGGTACGGCCGCATCATCAGCAGCTTCTGCTCGCTCTGGATCAGCACCATGTAGCGGCTGATCATGCGGCCCAGCTCGCACTTCTGTAGAAAGCGGTCGGCGAAGTCGTCGAGGTGGCTGACGGGCTTGTTGTCGCGGTCCGCAAAGCGGTAGACCGGCAAGAAGCGCTCGTCGGCATTGAACGCGAAGTGACGGGCGTTGTTGTTGGCGAAGTAGACCGTATCGGTGCGGTTGCTGACGATGAAGAGCTGCACAAAGCAGAGCAGCGTGCGGGTGTAGCCGTTGCCGGGGTCGTTCTTGTACTCGACGATCTGCTCCATGGCCCGGCGCGGGTTGACGCTGAGGGTCTTGAGCTCGATCTGCACCACCGGCACGCCGTTGATCAGCAGCAGCACGTCGTAACGGTGGTGGCTGTAGTCGGTGTTGATGCGCAGTTGCTGAACGACTTCGAAGTCGTTCTTGCACCAGTCCTTGATGTTGACCAAGGTGTAGGTCAGGGGCGTGCCGTCATCGCGGGTGAAGTCGTTTTTCTCGCGCAGGATGCGGGCGGCGGTGAAGACGTCGGGGAGGGTCAGCTCTTCCAGCAGGCGCTTGAACTCGCCATCGGTGAGGCGGACGCGGTTGAGGGCTTCGAATTTCTGGCGGAAGTTGGCCTCAAGGGTGGCGCGGTCGTGGATGTCAGGACGCTCGGTGTATTTGAGCCCGCGGAGTTTCTCGATGAAGGCCGATTCGATGTCGCGTTCTTTGACATGGAGCGGCTGCGCCTGCGGCGCCCGCGGGTAGGTGAATGGGGTGGACATCGCAGACCTGAGCGCGCGCGCACTGAACCGAAGTGTGGCCAGTATAGACAGCCCCTTCCGTTTGCCCCGAGCGCGGCGCCGGGCGAGCTTTAACCCGGTTCCGGCGACCGCTGCGCCGCACGCGCCTGCTCGCCGGTGAAGCCGCGTTGCACGAGGGTGCGTCCGGCCTTGAGCCGGGTGGCGGCGTCGGCCGGGTGGGCGAGACCCTTGCGCGCCAGCAGTTCACGGGCGCGTTCGGTCCAGTCGCGGTCGATTTCGACGGCGTCCAGCACCCGGGCCGCCTCGTCACGCGTCACGCCTGCCTGCGCCAGTTCGGCGCGAATCCAGTTGGGGCCGTAGCCCTGCTGCGCACGATGCGCCGCCAGGCGCTCGGCGTAGCGCGCGTCAGACTGGTAATCCCGTTCGGCCAGCTGGGCCACGGTGGCTTCGGCCAGTTCAGTGCTGGCGCCCCGCGCGGTGAGCTTTTGCCGAAGCTCGCGCTGGCCGTGCTCGCGCCGGGCCAGCAGGCGCAGGGCGCGCTCCTTTGCTTCGGCGGGTTCCAGAGGTCTGGTGGGTCGCCGTTGCATGGGAGCGCGCCGCGCTTACTCGGCCGCTTCCTCGGTAATCGCAGCAGCGGGGGTTGCGTTGCGCTTGCGGCCGGGCACCAGCAGGTCGCGCAGGGTTTTTTCCAGAGTGGCGGCGATCTCGGGGTTTTCCTTGAGGAAGTTGCGGGCGTTCTCCTTGCCCTGCCCGATCTTCTCGCCGTTGTAGGCGTACCACGAGCCCGATTTCTCGACCAGTTTGTTGGCCACGCCGAGGTCGATCAATTCGCCTTCACGTGAAATGCCCTCGCCGTACATGATTTCGAACACCACCTGCTTGAACGGCGGCGCCAGCTTGTTCTTAACCACTTTCACGCGGGTTTCATTGCCCACCACTTCGTCGCCCTTGCGGATGGCACCGATGCGGCGAATATCGAGCCGCTGGCTGGCGTAGAACTTGAGCGCGTTACCCCCCGTGGTGGTTTCGGGCGACTGCCCCGGCATCATCACGCCGATCTTCATGCGCAGCTGGTTGATGAAGATCACGGTGGTGCGTGAGCGGTTGATGGTGCCGGTGAGCTTACGCAGGGCCTGGCTCATGAGGCGCGCCTGCACGCCCACCGAGGCATCGCCCATGTCGCCTTCCAGTTCCGACTTGGGCACCAGTGCGGCCACCGAGTCCACCACCACCACATCCACCGAATTGGAGCGCACCAGCATGTCGGTGATTTCCAGCGCCTGTTCGCCGGTATCGGGCTGGCTGATCAGCAGATCGGCCACGTTGACGCCCAGGTTTTCGGCGTAGGTGGTGTCGAGCGCATGTTCGGCGTCGATGAACGCGGCAACACCGCCGCCCTTCTGGGCCGAGGCGACCACATGCAGCGCGAAGGTGGTTTTACCGGAGGATTCAGGCCCGTAGATCTCGACCACGCGACCGCGCGGCACGCCGCCGATGCCGAGGGCGGCGTCGAGCGTGATCGACCCGGTGGAGATCACGTCGATGTCGGGCCGTTCATCCACGCCCATCCGCATGATCGCGCCCTTGCCGAACTGGCGCTCAATCTGGGCGAGTGCGGCTTCGAGGGCTTTTTTGCGGTTGTCGTCCATTGCGCGTATCCGGTTAATCGAGATTGACTGGGGATTATCCCACAGCCACCCGCTGGAGCAGCCCCGCCAGCGCCCGCGTCACGGTTTGCTGGCGCACCGAGGCACGGTCACCGCCGAACAGGCAGTGCTCGGCCTCGACCGTTCCGCCCACGCCTGCCCAGGCAATCCATACCGTGCCGACCGGCTTGTCGGGCGTGCCGCCGCCCGGCCCGGCAATGCCGGTGACGGCGACCGTCCAGTCCACTGCGGCGCGCGCGCGCAGGCCGGCCGCCATGGCGCTGGCCACCTGCCCGCTGACCGCGCCGTGCGCATCCAGCAGCGCGGCGGGCACGCCCAGCAGCTCGGCCTTGGCCCGGTTGGAGTAGGTCACCACACCGCGGTCGAACCACGCCGAGGCGCCGGAAATGTCGGTGATCTGCGCCGCGATCAGTCCGCCGGTGCAGGACTCGGCCACGGCCAGCCATTGGCCACGTTGCTGCAGGCGCTGGCCCAGGGCCATCAGCGATGCGTCGTTCATCGGTAGCGCTCCGCCCGTTCGATGCGCTCGCGCGCCATCGTGTCGGCCACCACGGCAGGCGAAAGGCCCTGCCGTTCGGCCCGTTGAAGAATGTCCAGCAAGGTCGTGCCAATGCGGTCCAGGTGCGCCGTGGCGGCGGCCGCGTCATAGCCGATGCGCTGATGATGAATGTCGATGATGCCACCGGCACTGACGACGTAATCAGGCGCAAAGCAGATGCCGCGCGCCACAAGATGCCCGGCATCTTCAGGGGTCGCCAGCTGATTGTTGGCCGCGCCGCACACCAGGCGGCATTGCAGTTCCGGGAGGGTCTGTGCATTCAGTACCGCGCCCAGTGCATTGGGCGAGAACACCTCGGCAGGCACGGTGTGGATGGCCTGTGCATCGACCGCCTGCGCGGCAAAGCGCCGCACGGCCTCGTCCACGCGTGCCGGGTGGGTGTCGGCAACGATGAGCCGTGCACCCTCGGCCGAAAGCCGCGCACAGAGCCGCATGCCGACGCTGCCCAGGCCCTGCACCGCGACCCCCACGCCGGCCAGCGTGGGCGCGCCGCTGAGCCGCTGCCATGCGGCGCGCATCGCCACCCAGGTGCCGTACGCTGTGGCGGGCGACGGGTCGCCGGTGCGGCCATCGGCGCTCTCGCCGCCGGGCGTCCAGCCGGTCACATACGGCGTGTACTGCGCCATGCGCCGCATGTCGGCCACCGAGGTCCCCGAATCTTCGGCAATCAGATAACGCCCGCCAAGGCGCTGCACGAAACGCCCCATGGCATCGACCAGCGCGTCGGTCTTGTCGTGCAGCGGATCGCCCCAGATCACGCTTTTGCCGCCGCCCTGGGGCAAATCGGCCAGCGCGGCCTTGTAGCTCATGGCCCGCGACAGCCGCAGCGCGTCGGTCAGTGCCGCCGCCCCGTCGGCATAGGCCACCATGCGGCAGCCGCCCAAGGACGGCCCCAGCGCGGTGCTGTGCACGGCGATGATGGCGCGCAGACCCGAGTCAGCGTCGTGGTGGAAGACCACCTCTTCGTGGGCATCGAATTCGGGGTGATCAAACATGCGCCTGCCGACCACTGCCTTGCTTCACGGTCATGTACGGCCCGTCCTGTGTGTGGCCCCCGAGTGTAGCGGCGGCGGGCGGACGGGCGGCATCGGTGATAATCGGCGCCTGAGCCTTGTTTTTCGAACCAGAGGAGACCGCTGCAATGAGCAACACCGACGATATCGTGATCCTGAGCGCCGTTCGCACCCCCATGGGCGCGCTGCTGGGCTGCTTCTCTGCCCTCAGCGCCAGCGACCTGGGTGCCGTGGCCATTCGGGCCGCCGTGGAACGGGCCGGGCTCAAGCCCGAGCAGATCAACGACGTGATCATGGGCAACGTGCTCGGCGCCGGTCAGGGTCAGGCTCCGGCGCGCCAGGCCAGCCGCAAGGCCGGCCTGCCCGACAACGTGACGGCGCTGACCATCAACAAGATGTGCGGCTCGGGCCTGAAGGCCGTGATGCTGGCCCACGATGCGCTGCGCGCCGGCAGTGTCGATGTCGCGGTGGTCGGCGGCATGGAAAGCATGACCAATGCCCCGCATCTGGTCCGCGTGCGCGGCGGCATCAAATACGGGCACGGCGAGCTGTTCGATCACATGGCCATCGACGGGCTTGAAGATGCCTACCAGACGCGCACGCCGATGGGCGCGTTCGCCGAAGAGGCCGTGACGCTGTACGGCTTTACGCGTGAGGACCAGGATGCCTTCGCCATCGAATCGCTGAAGCGCGCCAAGCACGCCGGCGACAGCGGCATCTTCGACGCCGAGATCGTGCCTGTGGAGGTCAAGACCCGTAAAGGCGTCGAGGCCATCACCCTCGATGAAGGCCCGCAGCGCGCGATGCCGGAGAAGATTCCCGGTCTCAAGCCCGCCTTCAAGAAGGACGGCACGGTGACCGCGGCCAATGCCAGCTCGATCAACGACGGCGCCTCGGCGCTGGTGATCACCCGCGCCTCGAAAGCCGCCGAGTTCGGCGCCACGCCGCTGGCCCGCGTCGTCGCCCACGTGGGCCACGCGCGGCTGCCGGCCGAGTTCACCATCGCCCCGGTCGATGCCATGCAGAAGCTGCTCGACAAGACCGGATGGTCGGTGGCCGATGTCGACCTGTGGGAAATCAACGAAGCCTTTGCCGTGGTCACGCTCACGTCCATCAAGGAACTGGGGCTCGACCCCGCCAAGGTCAATGTCAATGGCGGCGCCTGCGCGCTGGGCCACCCCATCGGCGCCTCGGGCGCGCGCATCCTCACCACGCTGATTCACGCCCTGAGGGCGCGCGGCGGCAAGAAGGGCGTGGCCAGTCTGTGCATCGGTGGCGGCGAAGCGGTGGCGGTGGCGATCGAACTGTTGTGACGCCGCCGGGGTGCGCGCGCGGCCCGGCGCGGCGCGCTCACCCTGCCTTGCGGAACGTCAGGTTGATGCGTTGGCGGCCCAGCAGCGGATGCGGCAGATCCGGCAGCGGCAGCACGCCGTGGTAGCGCAGCCGGTCGGGGCCACCCCACACCACCACGTCGCCGTGGTGCAGCGGCAACTTGGCGGTCTTGCCGGTGCGCGACAGGCCACCGAAGACGAAGGTGGCGCTCATGCCCAACGACACCGAGACGATGGGCTGACTGAAATCACGCTCGTTGCGGTCCTGGTGCAGGGTCAGGCGGGCACCGGGGCGATAGCGGTTGATCAGGCAGGCATCCGGATCAAAGTGCGGGAACCCCGCGTGCGCGGCGGCATCGCGGGCGAGGCGCCAGAACGCCTCGGGCATGGGCGGCCAGGCTTGGCCGGTGTCCGGGTCGCGCGCGGTATAGCGATAGCCCTGGCGGCTGGACGTCCAGCCCAGCGCGCCGCAATTGCTCACTGCGACCGACATCGGGAAGCCGCCCGGGGTCACCATCTGCCGAAACGCCGAGACCGCCTGCAGCGCATGCAGGGCGTCGAGCAGGTCGGCCACGGCGGGCACTGCAAAACCACGCAACAGCGATGCGCCCGCGGCCAGGCGCTCGGGCTGATCCGGCGCGGCCGCGAAGTTCAGCGCGCATTGCTGGCCCCCCGAAGTTGTCACCGCCGCGCGATCTGCCTCGGGCGCCATGCTGCGGCGCATCGTTGTTGTCATGACACCCTCGCCTCAGGCATCACGCCACACGATGCGTGCCCGCGCCAGACGGGCCATGGGCAAGGCCGGCCAGACCTCAATGGAGGCCGTGCAGCGTTGTCTTCTCGTTGCGCATGCACAGATCAAGCAGCTCCGCCAGCAGTTCGCGTGTACGACGCGGATCGATGATGCCCTCGTCCCAGACCCGTGAGGTGCAGTACAGCGCGCTGGAGGCTTCGTCATACAGCAGTTTCAGTTCTCGGCTCTGTGCTTCCAGCTTGTCGCGGTCCAGCGCCTTGCCGCGTGCGCGCTGCTTGTTGTCTTCCACGATCTCCATGACCATCGCCGCCTGATCGCCGCCCATCACCGCAAGCCGCGCGTTGGGCCAGGCGAACAGAAAGCGCGGCTCGAACGAGCGGCCACACATGGCGTAGTTGCCCGCGCCATAAGAGGCGCCGACGATGACGGTGATCTGCGGCACCCGCGCATTGGAAACGGCATGGATCAGCTTGGCGCCGTTCTTGATCATGCCGGCGGTCTCCGACTCCTTGCCGACGATGAATCCGGTGGTGTTCTGCAGGTAGATGATCGGCTTGTTGGCCTGACCGCAGAGCTGGATGAACTGCGCCGCCTTCTCGGCACCGTGGTTGTCGATGGGGCCGTTGTTGCCGATCAGGCCCACCGGCCAGCCGCCGATCTCGGCAAAACCACAGATTGTGTACGGGTCGTACAGCGCCTTGAACTCGGTGAACTCTGATCCATCGACCAGCCGCGCAATGATCTCCCGGCTGTCGAAGGCCTCACGGTAGTCCACCGGCACCAGACCGCAGAGATCCTCCGCCGGATACCGCGGCGGCGCCACCGCGCGGCCGTGGTGCGCCGGAACGCGCTCATGCCAGCGCAGTTGCTGCACCAGCTCGCGCGCAATCTGGATGGCGTGCGCATCGTCTTCCGCCACAAACTCGGCGAGGCCGGAGTGCGTGGCGTGCATGTCGGCGCCGCCGAGTGTCTCCTCGTCGGCGATCTCGCCGGTGGCGGCCTTGAGCAGCGGCGGGCCGGCCAGAAAGGCGCGCGCCTTGCCGCGCACCATCACCACGTAGTCCGACATGCCGGGGATGTAGGCGCCGCCCGCCGTGGAATTGCCATGCACGACGGTGATCTGCGGAATGCCCGCCGCAGACGAACGCGCCTGGGTCATGAAGCGGTGCCCGGCACGGTTGAAGCCCAGGTGCTGCTTGAACAGGTTGCCGCCGCCGCTCTGCACCAGACTGACGAACGGCAGCCGCGCGCGCAGCGCGATCTCCTGCGAACGTTTGAGCTTGTCGTAGGCCTGCGGCATGTTGGTGCCGCCCTTGATCGCGGCATCGTTGACGTAAACCATGCAGCGGGTGCCCGACACGTAGCCGATGCCGGTGATGATGCCGGCACCGTAGACCTCATCCTTGCCGTCGTCGTCGTGCTGCGCGTAGCCCGCCAGGGTGGACAGCTCGACGAAGCTCGCGCCCGGGTCGAGCAGCTGCGCCAGGCGCTCACGTGGCAGCAGTTGCCCGCGCTTGTCGAACTGCGGTTTGGCCCGCGCCGAGCAGCGGTGCACTTGCTGCTCCAGGCGTTCGATATGGGCGATCAGCGCCAGCATGGCCTTGCGGCGGCGCGCGAAGGTTTCAGAGTCGCGGCGCACCTGGCTTTCGATGATGGGCATGGGCGCCTACCCGCTTCTGGCAGACGAGCGCGTGGCCGGGTGGTAGCCCAGATCCTTGGCAATGATCTGCAGCATCACCTCGTTGGCGCCGCCGCCGATCGAGCACAGGCGGGTGTCGCGGAAGATGCGCGTGATCGGGCTGTCCCACATGAAGCCCTGCCCGCCCCAGAACTGCAGGCAGGCGCTGGGGACGGTCTGGCCCAGTTGCCCGACCTTGAACTTGGCCATGGAGGTCAGCAGGGTGGCATCGGCATCGCCCGCAATGTAGTGCTCGGCGGCCTCGCGCAGCAGCGCGCGGGCAGCGTTGCACTCGATCTGCAACTCGGCGAGCTTGCAGTGAATCATCTGCTGATCCAGCAGGGGCTTGCCGAAGGCGACGCGGCTGGCGGTGTACTCGGCGGTGACGGTGATGGCGTCCTCGATCTGGCTCAGATATTTGCTGCCGGCGAACAGGCGCTCCTCCTGGAACTGCTGCATCTGGTAAATGAAGCCCATGCCCTCCTCGCCGATGCGATGCCGCACCGGCACGCGAACCTCGTCGAGATAGATCGGCGCGGTGTCTGAACTGCGTGCCCCCAGTTTGTTCAGCCGCTTGCCGATGCTGACGCCCGGCGTGTTGGTGGGCACCACGATCAGGCTCTTGTTGCGATGCGGCGCATTGTCGCTGCCGGTATTGCACAACAGGCACAGCCAGTCGGACTGGGTGCCGTTGGTGATCCACATCTTGGAGCCGTTGATGATGTAGTCGTCGCCATCGCGCCGCGCGGTGGTCTTGATCGACGCCACGTCGGAACCGGCGCCGACCTCGCTGACGGCGATGCTGGTGACGCACTCACCGGCAATCGCCGGCACCAGAAATTCGCGCTTCAGCGACTCGCTGCCATAGCGGGCCAGTGCGGGCGTGGCCATGTCGGTCTGCACGCCGATGGCGGTGGACAGGCCCGAGCACTTGATGCGTCCAATTTCTTCGGCGTAGACCAGCGAATAGCTGTAATCCAGGCCCTGCCCGCCGTATTCCACCGGCTTGGTGATGCCCAGAATGCCGGCACGGCCGAGCTTGGGGAACAGCTCGTGCGCGGGAAAGATGCCCTCCTCCTCCCAGGCATCGACGTGGGGCGCGATTTCCGTTTCTACCAAACGCTTGATAGATTGGCGCAGCAGTTCGTGTTCCGGTGTGAAACGCATTTGGGGTGGCCTCCGCGGCGGTCGGATGCGCGTCACAGGATGATTCACGCATCACTGGATGATCAGTCGAAAGACGAGCCGCGTGCAAGTTCGCGTGCAACGACATGGCCTCGACGCCGACGTGGCCCACCGGGCCCGACACAACAATATCTGGAGGAGTAGCCGATGAAGACCCAATGGATGCTCGGTGAAGAACACGAGATGGTGCGGCAGACCGCCGAGCGCTTCGCGCGCGAACGCTTGCGCGAGGGCTACCAGTCCCGGGAAGCGATTCCCACCATGAGCCGGGCGCTGATGCGCGAAATGGGCGCGCTCGGGCTGATCGCCCCCAACGTGCCCGAGGCGTTCGGCGGCATCGGCGCGCCGAGCCTGGTCAACGGACTGATCTGCGAGGCCATCGCCTACGGCGACTTCAACCTCAGCTACCTCAACATGGTGACGCCGCTGATTTGCGACGTGCTGCTGCGCCACGCGTCACCCGAGGTGCAGGAGCAGTACATCCCTGACTTGGCCGCAGGCGAATCCATTTGCGCACTGGGCCTGACCGAGCCGCGCGGCGGATCGGACGCCTCGCACCTGGTGGTCTCCGCCACGCGCAAGGGCGACAGCTTCATCTTCAAGGGCGAGAAGACCTCCATCAGCTTCGCCGAGCAGGCGAGCAGCATGCTCACCTTCGCCCGCACCAATCCCGACGACAGCGGCCCGCGCGGCGTCTCCGCCTTCGTCGTGCCGCTGGATCTGCCCGGCGTCAGCCGCATCGCCTTCAATGACATCGGCACCAAGCCCGTCGGCCGCGGCTCGGTGTTCTTCGACGATGTGGAAGTGCCCGCCAACGCCCTGATCGGTCGCGAGAACACCGGCTTCACGCAGGTCATGGAAGGCTTCGATCTGAGCCGCATCCTGATCGCGCTGCAGTGCATCGGCGCGGCGCAGGCCTCGGTTGACGAGACCTGGGCTTACGTCAGCGAGCGCGAAGCCTTTGGCTATCGGCTGTCCAAGTTCCAGGGCGTGTCCTTCCCGCTGGCCGAGCACGAGAGCCAGCTCGAATCGATGCGCACGCTCTGCTATCACGCCCTGGCCCTGCGCGACGCCGGCAAACGCCACACGCGCGAGGCGGCGATGGTCAAGTGGATGGCGCCAAAGTTCTGCACCGACATCATCCAGAACTGCCTGCTGCTGCACGGCCATTACGGGTACACGATAGACCTGCCGCACCAGCAGCGTCTGCGCGACGTGATGGGCCTGCAGATTGGCGACGGCACGGCGCAGATCATGAAAACCATCATCGCGCGCGAAACCATCGGCAGCGTCGGGGTGCACTACAAGTAGCCGCCAGAATGGCCCCGGCGCGGCGCGACCGCGTCGGGGCACATGGCGGGCCGCGCTGCGACAGGCGTCAGACGGGTCGATATCGCCATCGCGCCGCAACCGTGTAAAGTTGCCGTGCGTTGTCCGAATACGTACAACGCAAATTACCAGCAGACTTCGGGACGGGCGAGGTCTCTGCTGCCAGACCAAAGAGCCGATGGGCGCACCAGGAACGAGGGGATTATGGGCATCACATACACACACCGGGCTGCCGTTGGCGCCCAATGGCTGAGTCTGCTGGCCGGATGCCTGATCGCCAGTTCGGCGCTTGCGAGCAACGATCAGGCCGCGCTGGCCAACGAGGCCGACGGCCGCAACTGGGCCGCCGGCGGGCGTACGTTCAGCGAGCAGCGGTTCAGCCCGCTGGACGCCATCAACCCCGAGACGGTTGACCGCCTGGGGCTGGCCTGGTCACTCGATTTTCCGGACGTCTGGAACGTTTCCACCATCCCGCTGGCCGTGGACGGCGTGATCTACGTGGCCGCAGGCTTCACCGTGCTGCACGCCGTGGACGCACGCAGCGGCAAGCTGCTGTGGAAGTACGATCCCAAGGTCGACCCCAAGAAAATGCGCATGGCCTGGGGCAGCCGCGGCCTGTCGTACTGGAACGGCAAAATTTACGCCGGCGTGCAGGACGGGCGCCTGATCGCCGTCGACGCCCAAACCGGCGAGCTGCTGTGGGAGGCGATGACCATCGAGCCGGGCGACAATCGCTACATCACCGGCGCACCCCGCGTGTTCAACGGCAAGGTCATCATCGGCCACGGCGGCGCCGATTTCGGCAAGGTGCGGGGCTACGTCACCACCTACGACGCCGAAACCGGCCAACAACTCTGGCGCTGGTGGGTGGTGCCGGGCAACCCGGCGGACGGCTTCGAGAACGAGGCCATGGAAATGGCCGCCAAGACCTGGAACGGCGAGTGGTGGAAGTCCGGCGGTGGCGGCACCGTGTGGCACGCCATGACCTACGACCCCGAATTCAACCGGGTGTACCTGGGCACCGGCAACGGCTCGCCCTGGAACCAGAAACTGCGCAGCCCCGGCGGCGGCGACAACCTGTTCCTCTGCTCGGTGGTGGCGCTAGACGCCGACACCGGCGAGTACGTCTGGCATTACCAGACCAACCCGGGCGAGACCTGGGACTACAACTCGTCGATGGACATGGTGCTGGCCGATCTGACGCTGAACGGCACCCCGCGCAAGGTGCTGATGCACGCGCCCAAAAACGGATTTTTCTACGTGATCGACCGCGAGAACGGCAAGCTGATCTCGGCCGAGACCATCGCCAAGGTCACCTGGGCAGAGCGCATCGATCTGGAAACCGGTCGCCCGGTGGAGGTGCACGGTGCGCGTTATCCCAACGGCGAGGCGCTGATCTGGCCCGGCCCCGCGGGCGCACACAACTGGCAGCCCATGGCGTACAGCCCGGACACCGGCCTGGTCTACATCCCCACGCGCGAAATGGCCGGCTACTACGACGACCGCGGCATCACCCGGGAAAACTGGTCGCCCGAGGGCCTGATGCCGGTGGGGGTCAAGCTGTTCTTCGACGACATGCCGCGCAACGCGGGCAGCACCTTCCTGCAGGCCTGGAACCCGATCACGCAGAAGCAGGCGTGGCGGCTGGACACCCCGGGGGGCACCAACGGCGGCGTACTCACCACCCGTGGCGGCCTGGTGTTCCAGGGCCGCTCGGACGGCAAACTGGCCGCGGTGGATGCCCACACGGGCGGCATTCTATGGAGCCAGGACATGGGCGTGGGCACCCAGGCTTCGCCCATCACCTTCGAGGTTGATGGCGAACAGTACGTGTCCATCCTCGCCGGCTGGGGCGGCAGCCCGATGCTGATGGGCTCGCTGAGCGCGCAGAGCGGCTGGGTGGGCCGGCAGTATCCGCGCCGCCTGCTCACCTACAAGCTCGATGCCGACACCCCTCTTCCCGCGTCCCCACCGCCCGTCACAGCGGTGGAGGTGGTGGCAGCACCCGACTTCAAGGTTGACCCCGAGAAGGCCGAACACGGCAAGCTCACCTACGCCACCCAATGCATGCTCTGCCACGGCACGGCGGCCGTGGCCGGTGGCTACGCCCCCGACCTGCGCGCATCGCGCGTACCGCTGGACGCAACGGCCTTCGCAGCGATCGTGCGCGATGGCGCGCTCACCGCGCGCGGCATGCCGCCCTTCGAGGAACTCAGTGACGCGCAACTCGAAGCGCTGCAGCATTACCTGCGCGAGCGGGCCAACGACGAACCCAGCCTGTTCGACAAAGCCGCCATGCTGACGCGCTTCGGGTGGGTGTTCATCAAGATGCAACTGATGAAATACGGCCTGATGGGCTGAAGGCTGGCCCCGATGCCATCGGCTGCAGACCTCGCAATACCCTTAGGGCCCAAGGCGAGCCGGGGGCCACGCACGTGCCCCCGGCCGCACGGTGCAGACGCTCAGAGGCTCAGACTCCGCGCAATGATGTTGCGCTGGATCTCGCTGGTGCCCTCGCCGATGACGTAGACGAAGGCGTCGCGGTGGAAGCGGCCCACGGCGTGGTCGCGCATGATGCCGGCGCCGCCGTGGATGCGGATGGCCTGTTCGGTGACGTGCAGCGCGCATTCGCTGGCGGTCAGCTTGACCTTGGCGGCGGTGGCGGCATCGAGCGTGTTCTGCTCGATGCGCCAGGCGCCGTAGTACACCAGCCAGCGCGCCGCCTCGATCTGCGCCGCCATGTCGGCCAGCTTGTGCGCGATGGCCTGGTACTGGCCGATGCGCTTGCCGCCCACCTCGCGATCACGCGCGTAGGCAATCGCGGCATCGAGCGCGCCCTGGGCCATGCCCACGCAGTTGGCGGCGACGCCGACACGGTTCTCGGACAGCGATTCCAGGATGATGGGGTAAGTGCCCTCCTGCCCACCGAGCAGGGCCTCGTCCGGCACGAAGGCCTCGTCGATATGGATCAGCCCGGTCTCGGAGGCGCGGATGCCTTCCTTGGCCAGCTTGTGGATGACGACGCCGGGATTGGGCAGATCGACGATGAACATGCTCACCGCCTCGGGCGTGAGTTCGGGCCGCGTGCGCGCGGCCAGCAACATGAAGTCGGCGATGGGCGCGTTGGTGATGTACATCTTGCTGCCGCTGATGCGGTAGCCACCGGGCACCTTGGTCGCACGCGTGCGCATCGCGCGGATGTTGGACCCGCCCTCGGGCTCGCTCAGGCCGAAACAGGACACAAGCTCGCCCTTCAGACCCGGGGCGAAGTACCGGGCCTTCTGCTCGGCCGTGCCGCTGCGCCAGATCGGCCACAGGCCCATGTGCGCCTGCACCGACCAAGTCGACGCGAACGCCTGGCTGACGCGGCTCATCTCCTCGCGCGCCAGGCATTCGCCGAGCTTGTCGAAACCCGAGCCGCCGTCTTCCTCTGGATAGCGGATGCCGATCAGCCCCAGGTCGCCCCACTGGCGGATCATCTCTTTCGGGAAGCGCTCCTCGTCGTCGCAGACGCGCGCGATCGGCGCGACCTCGGTCTGGAAGAAGCGGCGGACGGTGTCGCGCAGCATTTCCTGCTGCGGGGTGAGCGAGAAATCCATCGGTCAGTTTCCTTCGGGTGTATTGAGAAAATCAGGCAGCACGGTCTTGCCGAACGGGTCGAACGCCGGCATGGACTGGTGCTCCGGAACCCCATGGAGATGCTTGGCCAGGCGCAGGCCACCGTCCACCGGCAGCACCACGCCGGTGATGTAGGCTGCGGCCTCGGACAGCAGGAAGCAGATCGACGCCGACACCTCGGCCTCCGTGCCCATGCGCTGATAGGGGATCTGGCGGCGCCGCGCCTTGAGTCGCTGCTGGAATTCCGCGTTGTAGGTACCCATGCCGCTGGTGGCGATGGAACCGGGCGCCACCGCGTTGACGCGCACGCCGCGATGCACCCATTCCAGCGCGGCGGTCTGGGTGAGGTTGATCATGCCGGCCCGCGCGGCGCCGGTGTGGCCCATGCTGGGCATGCCGAAATCCACACTGGCGACGACGTTGACGATGGCGCCGCCGTGGGCCTCCATCCACTGCTGGTAGACCTCGCGCATCACGGTGAAGCCGCCGTTGAGATTGTTGCGCACCACCGCGTCCCAGCCCTTGTCGGAAATGTCGCGCAGCGGACTCGGGAACTGTCCGCCGGCGTTGTTCACCAGGCCATCGATGCGGCCGTGCTCGGCAAGGATGGCCGCCACGCCCTCGCGCACCGCAGTCGCATCGCGGATGTCCATGACCCGAAGGCTGCAGGCCAGGCCGTCCTGCGCGAGTTCGTCGCGCACCCGCTCCAGCTTTTCGAGCTTGCGGCCGAGGAGAACCGGCATCGCGCCCAGCGTGGCCACTTCGTGCGCGGTGCAGCGGCCGATGCCGGAACCGGCGCCGGTGACGATGACGACCTGGCCGTCGAGGAGCTGCGGCCGCAGGGCTGATCGATAGCTCATGCGGTGGTCTCCACGGTCTGCGCGCACTCGCGCACTGGTCCTGCCTGCCGATCTGGCTTAGCTTCGCACTTCGCTGCTGCTTGCCCGTTCATCATCCGGTTTCCCATTCAAAGTCGAATCCATGTCGCTTGCTGCCGTCCTGCACCTGATCCTGCACATCCTGGTTCCCGGCCTGGTGGCCCGGATTTTTTTTCTCCCGGACTGGCGACGGGCCTGGACGATCATGCTGATCACCATGCTGGTGGACGCCGATCACCTGCTGGCCTCGCCGATCTACGATCCCGACCGGTGCAGCATCGGTTTTCACCCGCTGCACACGCTGCCGGCCATCGCCGTCTACGCCTACCTGGCGGTGCTGCCGCGCACCCGCCTCATCGGCCTGGGGTTGATGCTGCACATGGTGCTGGACTTCTCCGACTGCGCCGTGCAGCGCGGGTTTGCCGACGCGCTGTCGCGGTTGCTCGGCACGGGTTGAAAACCAATCACGCCGCATCGCCCAGCAGCGCACGCGGCACCGTCACCGGAAAATGCAGCAACTGCTGCGCGTAGGTCTTGCCCTGCACGTCCAGCCGCAGCGACACCGCGCCGCCACCGCCGAGCGCGTCGTGCAGCACAAAATTGAGCGCGTCCAGGCCTGGCAGATCGAAGCGATCCACCCGCGGCGTGCCGGTGTGCGCGAACCAGTCGCGCACCACCTCGGCGGTGAGCGCGTCGCGGATGTACGGCAGATAGTCCGGCCGGCGCGCGAGCACGCCGATGTTGGCGCGGTCGCCCTTGTCGCCACTGCGGGCCACGGCCAGGCGGATCAGCGGCACGCGGACGGTGTCGCCCTGCGCGGCGGTTGCGTCGACGGTCTTGAGCACGGGCGCGGGCTGCATCGGTGGCGCGGCCGCGAGGCGCTGCCAGTCGAACGCAACCGCCTGCCCGTCCACCGCGACCTTTACCGGCACCTCGATCTTGGGCAGCAGAAACGAGAACGGCCGCACCACCGGCGTGGTCTTGGGCCGGCCGGTCGGACCCGCCGCGCAGCGCCCGGTGGTCATCGACAGCGCGGCACCCGCGGCCTCCTTGGAGAACACCTCGCAGCCCGAATAGCGCTCGTGCCACACGTCCACGCGCAGCACCAGTTCGTTGGCGTCCACCGGCGGACGATGCGCGGGATTCCACAGGGTGTTGGTGCCGATCAGGTGGATGGCGGTACCGCGGAAGTCCGGCAGCTGTTGCTGCGCGAGCCTGCGCCTCGCGACGGAAAGAATCGCCTCGCCGTTGGCGCGCGCGCGGCGAGGCGCATCGAAGCTGGTGATGGTCTGGATGAAGGTCGCGCGAAAGCCGTCGTCGTGGGTCGCGCAGACCTTGTAGTCCGGCGTGCGCGGACGGCCGCGCACGCCGCTGATGTGCACGCGGTCCGGCGCCTGCTGCACCAGCCGCGCGCCGGAGAAATCGCAGACCACGTCGGGCACGATGTAGGCCTGCGGATCGTCGATCTCGTAGACCAGCTGCTCGCCCACGGTGAACGGCGACACCAGGCCGCCGGTATCCGCCGGCTTGGTGATGACGAAGCTGCCGTCGGCCGAACACTCGGCGATGGGAAAGCCCATGCGGTCCCAGCCCGGCGCCACCTGCTCCCAGTCCGTGAAGTTGCCGCCGGTGGCCTGGCAGCCGCATTCGATCAAATGCCCGGCGAGCGTGCCGGCGGCGAGGCGGTCCCAGTCCTCGGGCGTCCAGCCGAACTCGTGGACCAGCGCGCCCAGGGTCACGGCGCTGTCGACCACGCGGCCGGTGACGACGATATCGGCGCCCGCATCCAGCGCCGCCGCGATCGGGAACGCGCCGAGGTAGGCGTTGGAACTCGCCAGCTTCGCGGGCAGCGGCTTGCCGTCGAACATCTCGCGCACGCCGCGCGCGCGCAGTTCTTCGCTGCGTTCCAGCAGCTCGTCACCTTCGACGGTGCCGACTTTCAGCGACACGCCGGCTTCGTCGAGCGCAGCGCGAATCGCCTTCGCACACGCTGCGAGGTTCACGCCGCCGGCATTGGCGATCACGCGGATCTTGCGCCGGGCGATCTCGCCGGCCAGCGGCTTGATCACCTGGGTGATGAAGTCGGTCGCGTAACCCGCATCGGGCGACTTGCTGCGCGCCTTGGCGAGAATCGCCATGGTCACTTCGGCGAGGTAGTCGAACACCAGGTACTGCACGTCGCCGTGCAGCACGAGCTGCTCGGGGCCGTTGGCAGTATCGCCCCAGTAACCGGCGGCGCCGCCGATGCGTACGGTGCGCGCGCTCATGCGGCGTCCTCCAGCTTGAGCAGCGCCTGTCGCGGATCGACCTGTTGCCCGACCGCAACCAGCAGCTCGGCGACGCGGCCGGCGCGGCCGGCGCGAATCTCGTGATACATCTTCATGGCCTCCAGGGTCATCAGCAGGCCGCCCTTCTCCACGGCCTCTCCTGCTGCGACGAAGATCTCTGCCACGCGCCCGCTCATCGGCGCGACCGGCCCGGTGGCATGTGCCGCGGCGCTGGCGCTGCTCGCGGCCGGCAACTCGAACACCCAGAGCCGGGCGCCGTCCTGCACATGCCAGGCGCCATCGGCGTCGCGCACGGCGTGGATGGCGCGGCGCAGGCCGTCGATCTCGAACACGTAGCGCGGCGCCGCGTTGCTGACGGCGACCAGGCGCGTGGCGATGCCATCGGCGCCGGTGACGCTGTATCCGTCCGGCGTTTCCTCGACTGCGCAACGGATGGCCTCGGGTTCGCCGACCCCGATCAGCAGCAACTTGACCGGCCAGGACAGGCTGCCACTGCTGCGCCAGCCGCTGGCCGCCGCCACGCGGCTGCTGAGCACGGCGGCCAGCGCGGCCGCCTGCCGCGCGGTGGCGGCATCGTCGCGCGGCGGCGCGGGGCGCGTATCCAGCCAGCGCGTGGTGACGCCGCCGCTGCGGAACACCTCGTCCTGCAGCAGTTCGATGAGCTGGCCGCGGTTGCTGCGCAGACCGAGCAGCACGGTTGCTTCGAGTGCGCGCACCAGCTTGCGGCGCGCCTCGTCGCGGTCGGCACCGTGGGCGATGATCTTGGCCAGCATCGGGTCGTAGTCGGCGCCGACGCTCCGGCCTTCGCCGATGCCGGTGTCGGTGCGCGCCAGGTCCGCGGCCGGGGCGCGCCAGCACAGGATCGGTCCGGTCTGCGGCGCGTAGTTGGCGTCCGGATCTTCGGCGTACAGGCGTGCCTCGATGGCGTGGCCGCGCAACTGCACCTGGTCCTGGCCCAGCGGCAGCGGTTCGCCAGCCGCGACGCGCAACTGCCAGTCGACCAGGTCCAGGCCGGTGACGAACTCGGTGACCGGATGCTCGACCTGCAGACGCGTGTTCATCTCCAGGAAGTAATAGCTGCCGTCCGCCGCCAGCAGCATCTCGACCGTGCCGGCGCCGACATAGCCGATGGCGCGCGCCGCTGCGACTGCGGTTTCGCCCATGCGCGCACGCAGTGCCGCGTCCACCGCGGGCGAAGGCGATTCCTCCAGCACTTTCTGGTTGCGCCGCTGCGCCGAGCAGTCGCGCTCGCCGAGGTGGATGATGTTGCCGTGGGCGTCGCCGAACACCTGTACTTCAACGTGGCGCGCGTCTACCACTGCGCGTTCCAGGATCAGCTCGCCGCTGCCGAACGCCGACTGCGCCTCGGCCCGCGCGGCGGCCAGCGCGGCCGGCAGCGCGGCAGCCTCCAGCACCCGGCGCAGGCCGCGCCCGCCGCCGCCGGCCGCGGCCTTGACCATCAGCGGATAGCCGATCTTGCCGGCAGCGGCGATCAGCACGGCTTCGTCCTGCGAGCCTTCGTCGTAACCCGGCACGCAGGGCACGCCGACCGCGGCCATGCGCCGACGCGCCGCGCGCTTGTTGCCCATGGCGTCGATCGCCTCGGGCGAGGGCCCGACGAAGCGGATGCCGGCGTCCGCGCAGGCGCGCGCGAAGTCGGCGTTCTCGGCCAGGAAGCCGTAGCCGGGATGGATGGCGTCCGCACCGGCGCGGCGCGCGGCCTCGATCAGCGCCGGAATGTTGAGATAGCTCGCCGACGGCGCCGCCGCGCCGATGCACACCGCCACGTCGGCACTCTCGACATGCAGCGCGCCGCGATCGGCCTCGCTGTACACGGCGACGGTGCGGTAGCCGAGCTTGCGCGCACTGCGCGCGATGCGGCAGGCGATCTCGCCGCGGTTGGCGATCAACAGCGTCGAGAAGGCCACGAACACTCAGCCCAGACTGGGCCAGACGGCCTTGCGCTTTTCGAGGAAAGCCTGCTGGCCTTCGACCCCTTCAGGACCGCGATTGAGTTCGCCAAAGCGGTAGCCGGCGTATTCGATCAGCGCCTCCAGCGGCATCTCGCCGACGCGGTTCATGATCGCCTTGGTGGCCGCGCAGGCCATGGGGCCACAGGCGTCGATGTCGTCGAGCAGGCTGGCGAGCTTGGCGTCGAGTTCTTCGGTGGTTTGCGCGACCTCATGGGCCACGCCCATGCGCACCGCTTCGGCGCCGTTGATCCGGCGGCCGGTGAGTCCGAGGTAGCGTGCGTTCGACAGGCCCACGCGGCGCACGACGTGTGGCGAGATCTGCGCCGGCGCCACGCCGATGCGGGTTTCCGCCAGGCCCATCTTCGCGTCGTGCAGGGTCAGCGTGATGTCGAAGGTGCAGGCAAATCCGAAGCCGCCGCCGAGGGCGAATCCTTCGACCACTGCCACGGTCGTCTGCGGCAGGTTGGCCAGGCGCAGGAACATGCGCCCGGCGCGGATGTTGCGCTCCATCGCGATGTCCACGCCGGGGCGCGAATCGGTGGTCTGCGCGCGGCGCTCGCGGATGTCGCCGCCCGCGCAGAAATGCCCGCCCGCGCCGCGCACGATCACCACGCGCACGCTGTGGTCGTCTTCCAGCCGCGTGATGAGGTTCTCCAGTGCCAGCAACATCGCGTCGTTGAGCGCGTTGCGGCGCTCGGGGCGGTTGAAGGTGACGTACAGACGCCCGCCTTGCTGGTCCAGCAACAGCGGATTGGCTTCGTTTGCAGCTTCTGGGGTGGACATCGAAATACCCTTGGAATTATTGACAATTATCGGAACGGAAAGGGACTCAACTGTCGGCAAAGCGCTGCCGTAGATCCTCGACCGCCTGGGGATTGACCAGCGCCGACAAGTCACCCGGATCGCCGCCCTGGTAGACGGCGCGCACCACGCGGCGCATCACCTTGAGGTTGCGCGTCTTGGGCAGTTCGTCGGCAAACACCACGGACTTCGGCCGGTAGGACGTGCCCATGCCGTCGACCACGGCTTTCGACAGCCGCTGGCGCAGCGCCTCGTCCGCCACCACGCCCGGCATCGGCACGCAGACGCAGACCAGGGCCGAGCCCTTGGATTCGTCCGGCACGCCGATCACGGCGACCTCGGAGACGGTTCCCGTCGCGGTGAGCAGGTTCTCGATCTCGGTGGGGCCGGTACGCTTGCCGGAGACCTTGATGGTGTCGTCCGAGCGACCGAGGATGTAGTACATGCCGTCCGGATCGCGGCGCACGAAGTCGCCGTGCACCCACAGGCCCGGCAGCGTGTTCCAGTAGGCGTCCAGATAACGCGCGTCGTCCTGCCACAGGCCCTTGGTCATGCCGATGTTGGCCTGACGCAGCACCAGTTCGCCGACCTGCCCGTCCGCGACAGGCTCGCCGGATTCGTTGACGATGCCCAGGCCCACGCCCAGCGCCGGCCCGGCGAAGGAGCTCGGCCGCTGCGGATGATGCAGCGTGCTCACCAGATTGCAGCCACCCACTTCCGTGCCGCCGACGATGTTGAGGATGGGCAGCTTGCGCTTGCCGACGTGCTCGAACATCCAGCGCCAGGGCGCGGCGGTCCAGGCTTCGCCGCCGGAGTGCAGCATGCGCAGGCTGGACAGGTCGTAGCCTTCGACTTCCTCGTTGCCGTAGCGGCTCAGGTTGCGGATCAGGGTCGGCGCCACGCCGAGGTAGCTGACCTTGTGGTTCTGGATCAGGCGCCAGAAGCGGCCGGTGTCGGGATAGTCCGGCGTGCCTTCGGCCACCAGCAGGCTGCCGCCGAAGTAGCTCGGGATGCAGGCGCACATGGCGCCGACCATCCAGCCCATGTCGCTGAGGAAGAAGTAGCGATCACCCGCGCGGAAGTCGCAGCAGATGTGCATGTCCCGGGTGACCATGGAGCCGAGAAAGCTCACATGCGTCCACACGCAGCCCTTGGGCTTGCCGGTGGTGCCGGAGGTATAGAGCAGCACGGCGGCGGCGTCGGCCTCCATCGGCTCGGTCGCCAGGGTCGCCGGCTGCGGCGTGACGCGCTCATGCCACCAGTGATCGCGACCGGCCTGCATCGCCACCGGCAGCTTGTCGCCCAGACGCTGCACGACGACCACGTGCTCCACACAAGGCACCTGCGCGAGCGCCTCGTCCAGCACCGGCTTCATCGCGCCCACGCTGCCGCGGCGCCAGGTGCCGTCGGCGGTGATGACGGCGCGCGCGCCGCCGTCTTGCAGGCGCGTGATCAGCGGCTGCGGACCGAAGCCCGAGAACAGCGGCATGACGATGGCGCCAATCTTCAGGATCGCGAAGAAGGCGACGAAGGTTTCCGGCAGGTTGGGCATGTAGATGCCCACCACGTCGCCCTTGCCCACGCCCATCTCCCTGAGCGCGCTGGCGAGCCGGCAGGTTTCGGCGTCGAACTCGGCGTAGCTGAGCGAGCGCTGCTCATCCGGATTCTCGCCCTCCCACACCAGGAAGGTCTGGTCCCACACCGGCGTGCCGCGGTGGCGGTCGATGCAGTTGAGCACGATGTTGGTGGTGCCGCCGACGCACCAGCGCGCCCAGGGCTGCCCTTTGGACAGGTCCAGCATCTGCGTGTAGGGCGTGTAGAAACGGAAGTCGCAGAACTGGAACACCTGCTCCATCAGCCAACCCGGATCGGCGTCGGCGCGCGCGCTGAGCGACTCGAAGCTTTGCTCGCCGACATGGCGCAGAAAGGCGGTGAGCACGCTGCCCTCGATCAGCTCGGGGGTCGGCGTCCAGTCAAACGGGGTGTCGGTTACGGCAGTGTTCTCGCTCATGGCTTCAGGCCCTCTCGCGCGGTGCATGCTTGCGGTGCCAGGACGGCTTGCGCTTGTCGAAGAAGCTCTGCATGCCTTCTTTGGCTTCTTCGGTTTCCCAGAAATCGGCGAGCCGGTCCACGGTGTAGATGAGGTTGTCCGCCTCGTTGTGGCCCAGCACGTACTGCGCGAGGCGCTTGGTCATGGCCACCGCACCCGGCGCGCAGGACAGCGCCTGATCCAACTCGGCGTCGATGGCCTCGTCCAGCTTGTCGGCCGGCACCACTTCATGCACCAGGCCCAGGCGCTGCGCCTCGGTCGCCGCCATCGGCCGCGCGTTGAGCATCACGCGGCGCACCTGGCTGGGGCCGAGCTTGGCGGCGACATACGGCGAGATCGTCGCCGGCACAAGGCCCAGGCGCACTTCGGTCAGCGCGAAGCGCGCGCTGTCGACCGCCACCGCCACATCACAGACCGCGATCATGCCGACGCCGCCGCCATAGGCCGGGCCGTTGATGCGGCCGATGACCAGGCGCGGAAACGTGTCGAGCCGGGCGAGGAGGTCGGCCAGCGGACGCCCGCTGCGGATGCGCTCGGCGCGCGGCTGGTCGCGCTGGCTCTGCTGCCAGCGGAAGTCGCCGCCGGCGCAGAAGCTCTCGCCCTCGCCGGACAGCACCAGCACGCGCACGCCGGGATCGGCTTCGATGATGTCGAGCGCGGCGCCAATCTCGCCGAACATGACCGGGTTGAGCGCGTTGTGAACGTCCGGACGCGAGAACGTCAGCCGCGCAACGCCGGCCGCGTCGATGTTGAGCGTGATGGTTTCAAAATGGTTCATGACATGGGCCCTCAGTCCGCCTTGCCGATGCGCACCACCACCGCGTTGCGTTCCACGGTCTGGCCTTCGGTGCAGTGGGTGGACTCGACCACGCCATCGGCCTCGGCGCAGATGCGCATTTCCATCTTCATCGACTCCAGCACCGCAACCACGTCGCCGGCCTTCACTGCATCGCCGGCCTTCACGTTGACCTTGAGAATCATCCCCATCATCGGCGCGCGCAGCTCGCCGCTGGCCTCGCTGCTTGCGCTGATGTAGCTCAAGTAAGGCAGCGCCTCGAAGGCGTGGGTCCCGGCATCGTCCTGCACATGAATGATGTTGCCGTCCTGAATGACGCGCACGTTCACCCGCCGGCCCTCGAGAATGGCGAGGAAGCGGTCGTCACCCAGCGGGCGCAGGTTCAGCTCCATGGGCACATCGTCCACCGCCAGGCGCAGGCTGCCGTCGGCGGCCAGCGGCGCAAAACGGATGGCTGCGGAGATGTCACCGCTTTGCAGATGCAGCGCCGGGATCGGCGCCAGGCCGTCGCCGGAATCCGCCATCTGCCAACCGGTCAGCGCCGCCGCAGACCAGACGCCGGCTGCGGGCTCTGCGCGGTTGCGCAGCAGCCAGACATAGGCCGCGATGCCGAGCGTTCCGATGTCGTGCAGCGCGTCCTTGAGCGACCAGGAGGCCATGCGCTCGTCGATCAGACGCGTGTGGAAGCTGCCATCGCGCGTCTCCGACAGGGCCAGCAGGCGCTTGAGGAAGTCGCGGTTGGTGATGACGCCGAACACGCTCATCTCGTCGAGCGCGAGTTGCATACGGTCCATCGCCTGATTGCGCGTCGGCGCGTGGGTGATGAGCTTGGCCAGCATCGGGTCGTACCAGGGCGTGACCTCGCTGCCGGTATCGACGCCGGTTTCCACGCGCACACCGCGCGCCGGGAAACTCACGTGCGCGAGCCGGCCCGTGGAGGGCAGGAAATTGGCGGCGGCGTCCTCGGCACAGATGCGCGTCTCCACCGCATGGCCGCTGATCTTTACCTCGCTTTGTTCCAGCGCCAGCCCTTCGCCCGAGGCGATGCGCAGCATCAGCTCCACCACGTCCAGTCCGGTCACTTCTTCGGTGACGGGATGCTCGACCTGCAGGCGCGGATTCACCTCCAGGAAATAGTACTGATCGCCCTGCACGATGAACTCCACCGTGCCGACATTGCGGTACTGCAGGCGCTCGCCGAGGCGCACGGCATCGGCGAGCAGGCGCTCGCGCACACCGGGCGCCAGCGGCGCGGCGGGCGCTTCTTCGACCAGTTTCTGGTGGCGACGCTGCAGGGTGCATTCGCGCTCGAACAGGTGGATGACCTTGCCCTTGCCGTCGCCGACGATCTGCACCTCGATGTGGCGCGCGCGCTCGATCATCTGTTCGACGATCAGCGCGGGCGAACCGAAGGAGCTCTTGGCTTCGCGCATCGCCGACTCGATGTCGGCGTCCAGCGTGTCCAGCGAGTGCAGCGCGCGCATGCCCTTGCCGCCGCCGCCGGCCGCGGCCTTGAGCATCACCGGCAGGCTCAGGCCGCGCACGGTCTGCGCGATCTTTGCGGCGTCATCGCTGGCGCCGTCGCTGCCCGGCACCACCGGCACGCCGGCGGCGATGGCCTCGCGCTTGGCCAGGGCCTTGTCGCCAAGGCGGTCGATGACCTCCGGCGTCGGGCCGATGAAGGCCAGACCGGCGGCTTCGACGGCGCGGGCGAACGCCGCGTTCTCGGCCAGAAAGCCGAAGCCCGGATGGATGGCTTCGGCGCCGACGCTCTTCGCCGCCTCGATCACGCGCTCGATGCGCAGATAGCTTTCGGCCGCCGGCGCGCCGCCGATTTCGATGCTCTGGCCGATCTCGCGTACGTGCAGGCCGTCACGGTCGGCGCTGGAATGAACACCGGCCGCGGACACGCCCAGGCGGCGGCAGGTGCGGGCAATGCGGCAGGCAATTTCGCCGCGGTTGGCAATCAGGATTTTCTTGAACATGGTCGGGTATCAGTTGAGGGTCGGCCGCATCACATGCGGAACACGCCCATGCGGGTCGGGATGGCCTTGGTGCGTCCGGCGAGGTCCAGCAGCAGGGCCATCACCTCGCGGGTCTCGGTGGGCTCGATGACCATGTCGCACCAGAGGTTGCGCGCGTAGTTGTAGGGGCTCACGAAGTCGGTGAACTCCTGGCGGATCGGCGCCTCGTAGGCAGCACGCTCTTCAGGCGTCCAGCTGCTGGTGCCTTCGCGCTTCTGGATGGTCTCGCGCACCATCGACAGCGTGGTCGCCGCCTGGTCCGGGCCCATCAGTCCGGCGTGCGCGGTCGGCCACATCATCATGCAGTGAGGGGCGAAGCCGCGGCCGCACATCGCCATGTAGGCGGCGGCGTAGGACGCGCCGGTGATGATCGTGTACTTGGGCACGTTGGCCGAGGCCATGGCGGTCATGAACTTGGCGCCGTGCTTGGCAATGCCGGCGCGCTCCACCGTGGTGCCCACCATGAAGCCGGGCGTGTCGACCAGGAACAGCAGCGGCACGTCGCGCTTGCAGCACATCTCCATGAAGTGCGCGCCCTTGACCGCGCTCTCGGGGAACATCACGCCGTTGCTGGCCAGGATGCCGATGGGATAGCCGTGGATGTTGGCGAAGCCGCAGATCAGGGTCTCGCCGAACAGCGGCTTGAATTCCTGCAGCTCGCTGCCATCGAGCAGCCGCGCCAGGATCTCGCGCGTGTTGTTGGGCACGCGGCGGTCGGCGCTGAACAGACCATAGATTTCGGCAGGGTCGTACAGCGGCTTCTGGGGCGGCGCGAGCGGCCAGCGCAGCGCCGGCCTCGGCTCCAGCCGCGCGACGATGTCGCGGGTGATGGCCAGCGCATGGCTGTCGTTTTCGGCCATGTGGTCGGTCACGCCGCTGATGGTGCTGTGCATCAGCGCGCCGCCAAGCGATTCGATGTCGCTGACTTCCTTGGTCGCGGCGTAGACCAGTTGCGGGCTGCCGAGAAACATCGCGCCCTGGTTGCGGATGATCACGACTTCATCGCACAGCGCCGGGATGTAGGCGCCGCCGGCGGTCGATGGCCCGTGGACGATGGCGATCTGCGCGATGCCCTCGGCCGACATGCGCACCTGGTTGTACATGATCGAGCCGGCGTGGCCCTCGTCCGGAAAGATGTTCGCAAGATCGGGCAGAAAGCCGCCGCCGGACTGGACCATGGTGATGCAGGGCAGACGATGCTGCCAGGCGAACTGCTGCGCCCGCGTGTGGCGCTTGGTGGTCATGCCGAACATGGTGCCGCCCTTCACCGTTGCCTCGTTGACGATGAGCATGCAGGCGCGGCCCTGCACCATGCCGACGCCGGTGATGACGGTGGCGCCCGGTGGCACGCCTTCGTAGAGCCCCTCGCCGGCCATGTGGCCGAATTCGAGGAAGGGCGAGCCGGGATCGAGCAATGCGCTGATGCGCTCGCGAGGGAGCAACTGGCCGCGGCGCTTGTGCAGCGCGCGGGCTTTTGCCGAGCCGCCGACGCTGGCCGCGGTGCGGCGGGTTTTCAGTTCGGCGATCTGCTCGAGGTAGGCCGCGCGGTTGCGCGCGAACTCGTCGCTGGAGGTTGATACAAGGGAAGTCAGTACGCTCATGGTGTCTTGGTCCTTACATTCGGAACACGCCGAACTCGGTCGGCTGTGCGGGCGTGCGGCCCGCGAGTTCGAGGAGCAAACCCATCACGTTCCGCGTTTCCAAGGGGTCGATCACCATGTCGCACCAGGTGTTGCGCGCGAAGTTGTAGGCGTTGGCGAACTCCTCGAAGGTCTTGCGCGTCGGCGCCATGTAGGCCTCGCGCTCCTCCTCGGTCCAGCTCGTGCCCTCGCGTTTGTGGATGTCGTCCTTGACCATGGCCAGCGTGGTCGCGGCCTGGTCCGGGCCCATGATCGCGGCGCGGCCACTGGGCCACATCAGCATGGCGTTGGGCTTGAACGCGCGGCCGCACATGGCCAGGTACCCGGCGCCGTAGGACGCGCCGATGATGAGCGTGTACTTGGGCACCTCGGCGCAGGCCATGGCGGTGATCATCTTGGCGCCGTGCTTGGCGATGCCCGCTTCTTCGGCTTCGCGCCCGACCATGAAGCCGGTAACGTCGGCCATGAACAGCAGCGGGATGTCGCGCTTGCAGCAGATGTCGATGAAGTGGGTGGCCTTCATCGCGCACTCGGCGAACAGCACGCCGTTGTTGCACAGGATGCCCACCTCGAAGCCCATCATGCGGCCGAAGCCGCAGATCAGGGTCTCGCCGTACAGCGGCTTGAATTCGCGGAACTCGCTGCCGTCCATCAGCCGCGCGACGATCTCGCGGTTGTCGGTGGGCACGCGGGTGTCGCGGCTGATGATGCCGTAAATGTCGTTCGGGTCGTGGACCGGCGGTTTCGGCGGCAGCGCTTTCCAGCGCTGCGTCGGCGGCGTGCCGAGGTTGGCGACCAGATCGCGCACGATGGCGATGGCGTGGCTGTCGCTCTCGGCGAGGTAGTCGGTGACGCCGCTGACGCTGGAATGCATCTCGCCACCGCCCAGCGTCTCTTCATCCACCACGTCCTTGGTCGCCGCGTACACGAGCTGCGGCCCACCCAGGAACATGCGGCCCTGGTTGCGCACGATCACGTTCTGGTCACACAGCGCCGGCATGTACGCGCCACCGGCGGTGGACGTGCCGTGCACGGTGGCGATCTGCGCGATGCCCTCGCCCGACATGCGGATCTGGTTCCAGAAGATGGTGCCGAACTGGCCCCAGTCCGGGAAGACGTTGGGCTGGTCCGGCAGGTTGGCGCCGCCGGACTGGACCAGGGTGATGCAGGGCAGCCGGTGCTGCCAGGCAAAACGCTGGGCGCGCACGTGCTTCTTGCAGGTGATGCCGTAGTAGGTGCCGCCTTTCACGGTGGCATCGTTGGCCATGATCATGCACGGACGACCGGACACCAGGCCGACGCCGGTGATGATGCTGCCACCGGGCGGCACCCCCTCGTACAGCCCTTCGCCGGCCAGCTGCGAGAACTCCAGGAACGGCGAGCCGGGATCGATCAGTGCCGCCACGCGCTCGCGCGGCAGCAGCTGCTTGCGCTCCTTGTGCAGGCGCCGGGCCCGTTCGGGGCCGCCGGCGCTGGCTTCGGATCGCCGCCGTTGCAGGTCGGCCACGCGGGCGAGGTAAGCCTCGCGGTTGAGGTGGAACTCCTCGGTGGAGGACGCCACCCGGGAAGGCATCAGTGCCATCGGATTCAAAACTCCTGGAACAGGGTGTCGCCGCCAGGTGGCGGCCTTGAAGTCGGGGTGGTCCTACCCTTCACGCGCTGAAACCGCCGAGCGGTTCGACCGCTTGGCCATCGCTGTCGGCACGTCCGGCCCGCCACGACTCTTGCAAAAGCCCCATGACAGGGCGCCTCGATTCTATCAAACGCTTGATAGAATTCCTGACCGGGAACCACGTCGAATCGCTGGACTTCAACACGCATCTCCTCCCGGTTTATCCGCGTCGTTGGGGCTGTCCGCAATCGGGACATCGACGCTGTTCAAGTGTCGCCAGAGTGCCCGCGCACGCCTGCAAACGCAAGCCCGACGGCCCCTGTGCGCGCTGCTGCCGTGGCGCCCAAACCCGCAGCGCCGCGCCGCCGCATGCCGCGTGATGCGCCACGCGCGGGCGCCTGATGACCTGCCGCCTCTCAAGCCCGCCAGAGCCCCCTCGCCCGACCCGTCCGGGCCACGGTGGTGGCCCGGCATTTCGCATTGAAACCCGGCGCTAAACGGCCGCCGTCGTCGCCTCGCGCAGTTCGCGCTTGAGGATCTTGCCGACCGGGTTGCGCGGAATGACCTCGACCACGCGCAGCGATTCCGGCAGCTTGTAACTGCCGAAGCCCTGCTCGCGCATCCAGCCGGTGACCTCGCCGAGCGTGGGCGGACGCTCAGGGTCGCGCGGCACCACGCAGAGGCAGACCTTCTCGCCCATGATCTCGTCCGGCACCGCGATGGCGGCGCAGTCGACAATGGCCGGATACCCCAGCGCCATGTTCTCGACTTCGGCGGCGCTGATGTTGAAGCCGCCGCGGATGATGATGTCCTTCTTGCGATCGAAGAAGCTGACGAAGTTGCCTTCCAGAATCTTGAAGGTGTCGCCGGTGTAGAAAAAACCGTCGGCATCGAAAGATTTGGCATTCACGTCCGGTCGCTTGAAATAGCCCGGAAAGACATTCGGCCCCCGGTACGCCAGCTCGCCCACGCCGCCCGGCTCGGTGAGAACGGCGCCATCTTCGCCGACGATCTTGACCTGCACGGCGGGAATTGCCGAGGCCCACTGCGCGCCCTCGCGCCCCCACCACGGCAGGTGATCGACCCGCTGCGAGGAATCGGGCACATCGTGCGGACCGGCGACCAGGGCGGTGCCCTCGTTCTGCCCCCACAGGTTGATGATCTCGATGTTCCAGCGCCGCTTGAACTCCTCGATGGCGTACGCCGATGGCGGCGCCGAGCCGACCGCGAGCGTGCGGATATGGCTGAGGTCGATCTCGTCCACGTTGGGCAGCTTGCAGATCATGTTGAGCATGGCCGGCACCAGGCTGGAGAACTGCACGTTGGCGGTGGCCAGCTGATTGACGAACAGCTCAAGGTTCAGCGGGTGATGCAGGATCAGGGTGCCGGCGCGGAACATCCACGGCAGCATCATGGCGCCGACGCCGGTCATGTTGACGATGGGGGCGGCGCAGAGCACGCGATCGCCGTCCCGCACATCGACCAGCGACAGCACGCGGCCGGCCTGGAAGAACCAGTTGTTGTGCGTCATCGGCGTGCCCTTGGGCAGCGACTCGGTGCCGGAAGTCCAGCACAGCGTGAACACGTCGTTGGCGTCGAGCGACACCTTCGACAGCAGCGCCGGGTTCGCAGCGCCGCTGGCCCATTGCGTCAGTTCACCAAGGCCGATGCGGTGCTCGATGCGGTGCTCGCCCGGCAGCTTGTCCACGAGGTCCAGATACCCGGTGCCCTTGAACGCATCGGCCGCGATGTAAAAGCGGGCGCCGGTGGTTTTGGCAACGTGTCCGAGTTCGTGCTGGCGCCACTGCATCGCCAATGGCGAGGGAATGCCGCCGGCCATGCTGACGCCGAAATACAGCACCACCAGTTCCCAGACGTTGGGCAGGTGGATGATGACCACCTCGTCCTTCTTCAGCCCCAGTTCCAGCAGGCGGCTCGCCATGGCCTCTGCGGCCGCGCCTACCTGGGCCCAGGTCTTCTGCTGCGGTTCGGTCCCGACCAGTGCCGCGCGGTCGGCGGGATCGAGCACGGCCACGCGATCGCCGTGCGCCGCGACCTGTTCGCGCAGCGTGTCGATCAGCGTTCGCGCGCCCCAGTGGCCGGCGGCGGTGTATTCCTGAATCGTCTTTTCGTCGTGCAAGATCATTGTTCTCTCTCCAGTGCAGTGATTGCGGGTGGCGGGTCAGGCGGCCGCGCTGCTGCCGAGCCGGGTCAGGAACGGCCACAGCCCGTCGCCGCCCACCTCCAGCGCCTTTCTGCCAAGCAGGGTGTTCCAGTACACCTCGGTGCCGAAATCGTCGCGCCAGCTCCACAGCCGCTTGGTGTAGTGGTGCAGTCGATGCTCGTAGGTAAAGCCCATGGCGCCGTGCACCTGGTGGGCAATCCGCGTTGCCGCGTCCACCGCCATGCTGGCGCGCGCCTTGGCCACTGCGATGTCGAACAGGCCGTCGCCGGCCTCGGCGGCGTCGGCAGCGGCGTCTACCGCGGCGTCCACTGCGGCCACTTCGCCCGCGAGCAGGGCCAGCTCCTGCTGGATCGCCTGGAAGGCCGCAAGCGGGCGGCCGAACTGCTTGCGCTCCAGCGCATACGCGGACGCCAGTGCGAGGCAGCGCTGCAAGGCGCCGGCCATCTGGGCGCTGCGCATCAGCGCGCCCAGCGCAAGCCAGCGCATGGCGTCGATCGACGAGGCGGCATCCAGAGTGAATTCGGATCGCGCAAGGTCCAGCTCGTCGCGCGGTTCGCCCGCCAGATTGGCGTTCTGCGTCACGACCACCGCGCGCGGATACAGCTTCAGGCGTCGCTGGCCATCGGCGCCATCAAGTGCCACGACCGGCAGGCTGCGCCCCCAGGGCACGCGCCGGTGGGTGCCCGGCACCGCGCGGCGCGCGGGGTCCGGCGGCGCGATGGTCAAGGCACCGCCCGGCAAGGGCTGCCCGGCATCGACCAGCGCGAGGCCGGCAAGCCAGTGTTCCGCCAGCGGAATCGGCGCGGCGTGGTAGCCCGCCACCTTGAGCAGGGCCACGCCGTCCGCGAGGCCCAGTTCGCTGCCGCCGCTGTCGACCGGCAACAGCGCGTGGGTGAGCCCGTTTTCGTCCAGCGCGTCCCACAGGCGCTGCGCCCACTGGCCCTGCTCCAGGGCATTGACGCACTCGACCGTGCTCAGGTCGGTGAAGATGCGGTGTGCGGTCTGCAGCAGCAGTTCGGTTGATTCGCTCATCGTAGTCCCAGTCCTCGTGCAATCGCGCCGCGCAGGATTTCGTTGGTGCCGCCGCGCAGGGTGGACGAGGGCGCACGCAGCACGGCCTCGGCCAGCAGCCGGCCGAACTCGCCGTCGTGCAGGGAAATGCCGGCGCTGGCGGCGATCAGGCGCGCCTGTTCCGGCAGCAGGCGCTCGAAGCGCGTGCCGAGGTCTTTGACCACCGCGGCCTCGATTTCCAGCGAGGCGCCGGCCTGCAGGCGACCGGCAATCGACAGCGACATCTGCCGCAGGGTCGCCAGCTGCGTGACCAGCGCACCGACCGCCGTGGTCAGCGGACTGTCGGCCAAATTTTGGGTCGGATTGTTGGTCTGGCCGATCTGCGCCGCCAGTGGGCCGAGCAGGCTTGCGAGCACCGGGTAGTAACTGAGAAACCGCTCCGGCCCGCTGCGCTCGTAGGCCAGTTCGCTGACCACCTGCTTCCAGCCGTCGCCGATTTCACCGACCACGCGCGTGTCCGGCACGAACACCTCATCGAACACCACCTCGTTGAAGTGGTGATGGCCCGCGAGATTGAGGATGGGCCGCATCTCGATGCCCGGCGCGTCCAGTTCCACCAACAACTGGCTGAGGCCCGCGTGCCGATTCTCTTCCTTGGGCGAGGTGCGGCACAACACGATCATGCAGTGCGCCTCGTGCGCGAAGCTGCTCCAGACCTTGCGGCCGGTCAGGCGCCAGCCGCCGTCCACCCGATCGGCGCGGGTGCGCACGGCGGCCAGATCGGAGCCGGCATCGGGCTCGCTCATGCCGATGGCGAAATAGCATTCGCCGCGCGCGATTGCCGGCATGAAGCGCATGCGCTGCTCCTCGGTGCCGTAGCGCAGCAGCATCGGGCCGGTCTGCCGGTCCGAGATCCAGTGCGCGCCCACCGGCGCTCCGGCGGACAGCAGTTCCTCGGTGAGCACGTAACGTTCCAGCGAGCTGCGCTCCGCCCCGCCGTACTGCTTCGGCCAGGTCATGCCCAGCCAGCCCGCGCGACCGAGCTTGCGCGAGAATTCAGGCGAGGCGTTCATCCAGGAATCGCTGCCGGGCACGAAGCTGCCCGCGGCCAACTCATCGCGCAGAAAGGCGCGCACCTCGACACGTAGCGTCTCCGCCACTTCCGGCAGACGCTCGTGGGGAAACAGGAATCGCTGGGACATCGATCTCCTCGCCCGGGTCGGGCATGACGCGCATCGCAATGTGCGCGTCAGATTTTTTGTAGTGAAAGACGGTCTGCGCTTGCGCGCAACCGCTGGGCCGTGCGCTTGGCGACGCACTGGATGCTGGCGCAGCATGCAGCAAAAAAGCAAGCGGGAAATCCGACGATGAGCAGGGTGCGCCCAAGGCTTCGCCATCCGTGAACGGCGCCCGCAATTCCCGTTCGTGACGGCCGTGATTCACGCCCCATGGCTAAGATCACGACGCGCACACTGTGCGAGCAGGTCGTGCAAGACATCACGCATCATCGTCCACGCGGCACCCTGCACATTCAAAAACCCATCACCTTGAGAGAGAGAAAGGACACCATGGAAAACAACATCGCCCTGCCCGACTGCACCAAGCTGTTCGTCGGCGGCCACTGGAAAGAACCGGCCGTCGCGGCGGCCTATACCAACGAAAATCCCGCGCTGCGCAAGGGGCTGTGTGAAGTCGCCATTGCCGGCGAAGCCGATGTCGATCAGGCCGTGAAGGCGGCGCACGCCGGTCTGGCCAGCAAAGAGTGGGCGGGAATGGCGGCAGCGGATCGCGGCCGCTTGCTGTGGAAGGTTGGCCAGATCATCCGCGAGCGCGCGAAGGAACTGGCCACGCTGGAGTCGCTGGACACCGGCAAGCTCTATGTGGAGGCCCTGTACGGCGACATGGAGAACGCCGCAGGTGCCTTCGAGTACTACGCCGGCTGGAGCAACAAGATCACCGGACAGGTGCTGCCGGTGCCGCCGAAATTTCTCGGCTACACGCGCCGCGAGGCCGTGGGTGTGGTCGGCGCCATCATCCCCTGGAACTTCCCGCTGATGATGGCGGCGATGAAGATCGCGCCGGCGCTGGCGATGGGCAACGCGGTGATCCTGAAGCCCGCCGAGCAGACGCCGCTGACGGCCGTGGCACTTGCCGGCATTCTCGACGAGGTGGGTCTGCCCAAGGGCATCCTCAGCGTGCTGACCGGCTTCGGCGACACCGGCAAGGCGATCGTGGCGCACCCGGGCATCGACAAGATCACCTTCACCGGCTCCACCGCGGTGGGCAAGGCGATCATGCGTGGCTGCGCCGACACGCTGAAGCGCGTGTCGCTGGAGCTGGGCGGCAAGTCGCCGAACATCGTGTTCGAGGACGCCGACATCAAGCGCGCCGTGCGCGGCGTCACCACCGGCATCTATTACAACCAGGGCCAGATGTGCACGGCAGGCTCGCGCGTGCTGGTGCACGAGAGCATCCACGACAAGTTCATGGACGCGTTCCTGGCCTCGGTGAAGGAAATTGAAACCGGCAGCCCCTTCGACAAGGCCTCGCGCATGGGCTCGCTGGTCTCCAAGGAGCAGTTCGAGCGGGTCAGCGGCTATGTGGAACTGGGCCAGAAGGAAGGCGCGACCCTGGCCCTGGGCGGCACGCCGGGCGGCAGCGAGGGCTATTTCTTCCGGCCGACCGTGTTCACCGACGTGCAGCCCCACCATCGCATCGCGCAGGAAGAAATCTTCGGCCCGGTGGTGGCCACCTCGACCTTCAAGACCGAAGAGGAAGTGCTGGCCGTGGCCAACAATGTCACCTACGGCCTGGCCGCCGGCATGTGGACCAACGATCTGGCCCGCGCCCACCGCGTGGCGCATGCGCTCAAGGCCGGCACGGTCTGGGTCAACACCTACAACGCCATGTGGCGCGAATCGCCGTTTGGCGGCTTCAAGCAGAGCGGCCACGGACGCGAAGGCGGTCAGCACGGCGCCGAGCTGTACACCGAGGTCAAGAACATCTGCATCTCGATCTGAAAATGAAAAATACGGCGGCGCGGGGCCGCTCGCGGGGGTTCCCGCGTCGCCCTATTTGAGCTACTGTCGTCTACCTAACATTTGTTCAAATCAAAAGCGTGCGCGGGGCCTTGCTGCCCCTGCGACACCTTGACAACTGGAGCGAGAAATCATGGCGAGCAAGGAATCCTTCGCGCTGGAGAAGCTGTACCGCGGCTGGGTCGCCGAAATGGCGGCCAACCCCAACGCTGACGTCGACGAACTTCGACGTCTGTTCGACCACTGGGGCGACGTGACCGCCGAGCCGGGCGGCGTGGACTACATCGAGGTCGATGCCGGCGGCGTGCCCGCCATGTGGGCGTTGCCCAAGCAGGCCGACAAGACCAAGGTGCTGCTCTGCTCGCACGGCGGCGGTTACGTGGTGGGGTCGATGTACACGCACCGCAAGCTGTTCGGGCACCTCGCCAAGGCGGTTGGCTGCCGCGCATTGATCGTCGACTACCGGCGCGCGCCCGAAAGCCCGCTGCCGGGCCCGGTCAATGACATGGTCACGGCCTACCGCTGGCTGCTGGAAAGCCAGCGCTGCACGCCGGGCGATATCGCCTTCACCGGCGACTCGGCCGGCGGCGCGCTGGCGGTGACGACCATGGCCGCAGCCCGCGATCAGGGTTTGCCGATGCCGGTGGCGAGCATGCCGATGTCGCCCTGGGCGGGCGCAGACACGTCCGGCAAAAGCTACGACACCAACGCCCACCGCGATGCGCTGGTGTCGCGCGACACCTCTGCCGGGCTGGGCGGCCTCTCGCTGGGCGAGAACGGTGACCCCAAGGCCCCGCTGGCCAACCCGCTGTACACCGACTACCGAGGCATGGCACCGATCTACGTGCAGGTGGGCGAGGCCGAGACCCTGCTCGACGACAGTCGGCGCATTGCCGAACGCGCCCGGCAGGCCGGTGTCGAGGTGAAGATCGACGAGTTTCCCGACATGCAGCACGTCTTCCAGTTCCTCGCCGGCGCCGCGCCGGAGGCCGACGACGCGATCGCGCGCATGGCCCAGTGGGTGCGACCCAAGCTGGGCCTGGCCTGAAACCCTCTGATCCACTTGCCGGAGGGTGAGCATGAGTCAGCATGACTATGACGTGGTGGTGGTCGGGGCAGGATTTGCCGGCCTCTACCAGCTCTACAAGCTGCGGGCACTCGGTTTTCGCGTTCGTCTTTACGAGGCGGGCGCGGAGCTGGGCGGCATCTGGTACTGGAACTGCTACCCCGGCGCGCGCGTCGACACGCACGTGCCCATGTACGAATTCGGCCTTGAAGAAATCTGGTCGGAGTGGAACTGGAGCGAACGCTTCCCCGGCTGGGAAGAACTGCGCCGCTATTTCGAGTTCGTCGACCGCAAACTCGATCTGCGCCGCGACATCCAGTTCAACACCCGCGTCAGCGGCGCGACCTTCGACACCGCGGGCAACCAGTGGCAGATCGAGCTTGATCCTGGCGAGACGGTGCGCGCCAAGTTCATGGTGCTGTGTGTCGGCTTCGGCTCCAAGATCTTCATTCCCGAAATGAAAGGGCTGGAGCGCTTCGAGGGCGCCTGCCACCACACCGCGCGCTGGCCGCAGCAAGGCCTGGATTTCAAGGGCAAGCGCGTGGCGGTGATCGGCACCGGTGCCAGCGGCGTACAGGTGGCACAGGTCGCGAGCCGCGAGGCCGCGCAGCTCACCGTGTTCCAGCGCACCCCCTGCCTGGCCCTGCCCATGCGCCAGCAGAAGCTGGACGCCGCCACCCTCGCGGAATGGAAGAAGGGCTATCCCGAGCGCTACGCCAAGCGCCGCGACACCTTCGGCGGCTTTGATTTCAACCTGCTCGAAGGGTCGGCGCTGGCGGTGAGCGATGCCGAACGCAAGGCCAAGTATCAGGAACTGTGGGACGAAGGCGGCTTCCATTTCTGGATCGGCACCTGGATGGAAGTGCTCACCAACGAAGCCGTCAATCGCACCGCCTACGACTTCTGGCGCGACAAAACCCGGGCGCGGATCAAGGACCCGGCGATTGCCGACGTGCTTGCGCCCATGGAGCCGCCCTACCCCTTCGGAACCAAGCGGCCCTCGCTGGAACAGGGCTACTTCGAGATCTTCGACCAGGACAACGTGCGTCTGGTCGACCTCAACGCCGATCCCATCGAAGAAATCACGGCACGCGGCATCCGCACCCGCAGCGGCGAACAGGCGTTCGACGTGATCGTGCTGGCCACTGGCTTCGACGCCGTCAGCGGTGGGCTCACCAACATCGACATTCGCGGCACGCGCGGCCAGACGCTGAAGCAGCGGTGGGTCGAAGGCACCCGCACCTATCTGGGCATGGCCACCGCCGGATTTCCGAATCTGCTTTATCTCTACGGCCCGCAAAGCCCTTCGGGGTTCTGCAACGGGCCCAGCTGCGCCGAACTGCAGGGCGACTGGGTGCTGCGCTGCCTCAGCGATCTGCGCGAGAAAAACATCGACCGCATCGAGGCCACCGAAATGGCGGAGGCGGTCTGGGGCCAGATCGTGCAGGGCCTCGGCGAGATGACGCTGTTTCCACGCGCCAACTCCTGGTACATGGGCGCCAACGTGCCCGGCAAACCGCGCGAGATGCTCAATTATCCCGGCGGTCTGGCGCTTTACCTGCAGCAGTGCGAGGCCGTGGCCGACAAGGGCTACGAAGGCTTCGCGCTGGACCGCGAGCCCGTGCCGCCTACCCTGCACCAGGGCCAGCCGGTCTTTGAAGTTGCCCGCCTGATGGCGGCGCTGCAGGCGTCACATGCTGCGGACGCCTGCGCGATCAGCCCCGAAAACGAAAATGCCGGAGGCGTGGCATGAGTTACGAAACCCTGCGTGTCCGTCACGAAGACGGCATCGACATCCTCAGCCTGCACCGACCGGAGGCGCTCAACGCCTTCAATGCCACCATGTCGGAAGAGCTCGAACATTACTTCCGCGACGTGAACCAGCGTGACGCGGTTCGCGCCATCGTCGTCACCGGCGAAGGGCGCGCGTTCTGTGCCGGCGTGGACCTGTCCGCCGGGCTCGGCAAGTTCGCCGATCCGGCCAAGGCCAATACCACCCTGGCCGAGCTGGACGCACACTTCGACGAGGACAGCATGCGCGGCGTGCGCGACATCGGCGGCCGCTCCACGCTGGCGATCTACGACTGCACCAAGCCGGTGATCGCAGCGATCAACGGCGCCTGCGTCGGCATCGGCGCCACGCTGACCCTGCCCATGGACGTGCGCTTCGCCAGCGACGACGCCCGCATCGGCTTCGTGTTCGGCCGCGTCGGCATCGTGCTCGAAGCCTGCTCAAGCTGGTTTCTGCCGCGCATCGTCGGCATGAGCCGCGCGCTGGAGTGGTGCTATCGCGCCCGGGTGATGAGCGCGCAGGAAGCCCTGGAAGGGGGTCTGTTGCGTGAACTGGTCCCCGCCGACCGGCTGTTGGCCCACGCGATCGAATACGCGCGTTCACTGGTGGCGGTCAGCTCGCCGGTGTCCATCGCCATGACGCGCCAACTGCTGCTGCGCAACAGCGGCGCCGCGCACCCCGCCGAAGCGCACAAGGCGGAGTCGCTCACCCTGCTGCACGCACTCGCGCACGACGCCAGTGAAGGCGTACGCGCCTTTCACGAAAAGCGCGCGCCGAAATTCACCTCCAGCCCCTCGCGCGATCTGCCGCCGTTTTATGCGGACTGGGTTGCCGGCCGCCGCGGGCCGGCGGACCCGGGCTGACGCACGACCCACACATCAACCAAGCGAGAACTGACACGCCATGCGAATTACTGCCGCTGTATTGCGCGAGGTGGGCAAACCGTTCCAGATCGAAGAACTGGAGCTGGCGCCACCGCAACAAAACGAGGTGCTGGTGAGGACCGTCGCCAGCGGTATCTGCCACAGCGACTACTCCATTGCCCATGGCGTGCTGCGCGCGCCGATGCCCATCGTGCTGGGCCATGAAGGCGCGGGCATCGTCGAGCAGGTCGGGCCCGGCGTCACCCACCTCAAGCCCGGCGACAAGGTCATCGGCTCGCTCACGCCCAGCTGCGGCGAGTGCGCCATGTGCAAGGAGCACAAGCACTTCATGTGCGTGCAGATGGGCGCATTGCTCAACAACTGCACCTACATCGACGGCACCACCCGCCACAAGACGCTGGATGGGGAAGACGTGTACGCCATGTGCGGCCTGGCCTCGTTCGGCTCGCACATGGTCATGCCCGCAGGGTCGGCCATCAAGGTGCCGGACGACACGGCGCTGGAGTCCACCTGCCTGATCGGCTGTGGCGTCACCACCGGCGCCGGCGCGGCGCTGAACACGGTGAAGATCAAGGCTGGCGACGCGGTGGCCGTGGTCGGTTGCGGCGGCGTGGGCCTGTCCATCATCCAGGGTGCGCGCATTGCCGGCGCGACCAACATCATCGCCGTGGACCCGATGCCCGAAAAGCGCGAACTGGCCAAGCGCATGGGCGCCACCCACGTCGTGCATCCCTTCGAAGAAAACGTGCAGCAGACGGTGCGCAAGCTGACCGGCGGCCTGGGCGTGCATTTCGCGTTCGAAGCCCTGGGGCGGGTCGAGACCATGGAGCAGTGCTGGGGTCTGATCCGGCCCACCGGGCGCGCGGTCATCGTCGGCATTGCCGCCCTGAATCAATCGGTGCGCCTGCCGGCGGCCGGGCTGCTCGCGGAGTACGAAATCCAGGGCAGCTGCTATGGCTCGTCCTCGCCCGCCGTGGACATCCCCCGTTTCGCGGCGCTGTACAAGCAGGGCGACCTGCTGCTGGACGAAATGATCACCCAGCGCATCGGCCTGCACGACATCAACCGCGCCTTCGAGGAGATGGGCCGCGGTGAAGGCGCCCGCTCCGTGATCATGTACGGCTGATCGCTCGATCAGCCGCGGAACTGCACCCACGCATTCAGGCCGGTGACACACCGGCGGAGACGATCAAGACATGAAAACCAAAGCAGCCGTGCTGTATGCCATCGGCGAACCCCTGGTCATCGAGGAGCTGGAGCTCGAAGCCCCGCGCGAGAACGAGATTCTCATCCGCTGCGTGGCCAGCGGCATCTGCCACAGCGACTACTCGGTGCGCGACGGCACCCTGGGCCTCACCCTGCCCGCGGTACTGGGCCATGAAGGCGCCGGCATCGTCGAGGCGGTCGGCAAGGGCGTGACCCACGTGGTACCGGGCGATCACGTCATCGTCTCGCTCACCCCGCAGTGCGGCGTCTGCGTGTTCTGCAAGGAAGACAAACCCTATCTCTGCGCGCAGATGAGCAAGGGTCTGACCAAGGGCCTGCAGCCGGACGGCAGCAAGCGCCTGAAGAACAGCAAGGGCGAAGACATCGGCCAGTTGCTCGCGCTGGGCACCTTCTCCGAACGTGCGGTGGTGCCGGCCGGCACGGCGATCAAGGTCGCGTCCAACGTGCCGCTGGAATCGGCCTGCCTGATCGGCTGCGGCGTGACCACGGGTGTGGGCGCCGCACTCAACTCGGTGGCGATCAAGCCCGGCGACAGCGTCGCGGTCATCGGTTGCGGCGGCGTGGGGCTGTCGATCATTCAGGGTGCGCGCATCGCCGGTGCAACCACCATCATCGCCATCGACCCCATCGCCGAGAAGCGACAGCTGGCCCTCGACGTCGGCGCGACCCATGCGCTGGACCCCACCGGCGAGAACGTCGTCAAGCTGGTGCGCAAGATGACCGGCGGCGGCGTGCACTTCGCCTTCGAGGCCCTGGGCCGCAAGGAGACCATCGAGCAGGCCTGGGCCATGCCACGGGTCACCGGCACCGCGGTCATCGTCGGCGTGCCGAAGAAAGACACCATGCTCGACCTGCCGGTGCTCGGATTCTTCGGCGAGAAGCATTTCAAGGGCTCGGCCTACGGCAGCAGCGTGCCCTCGCGCGACATCCCGAAGTACGTGGACCTGTTCATGAGCGGCGAACTGAAACTCGACGCCATGATCACCCGGCGCATCGCGCTGGAACAGGTCAACGAGGCGCTCGATCAGATGGGCCGGGGTGAAGGCGCACGCTCGGTGATCGGCTTCGACTGATGACGGTCAGGCTCGACATCTCGGGCGGTATCGCACGCGTCGTTCTGGCGCGGCCGGAACGGCTCAATGCCTTCAGCGACGCGATGAAGGACGGCTTGATCGAGATCACCCGCCAGGTGCAGCTCGATGACCGGGTGCGCGCGGTGCTGCTCTGCGCTGAAGGTCGCGCCTTCTGCGCGGGTGGTGACATCGACACCATGGGCGCTTCGGACGTGCTGTCGTCACGTGCGCGCATCCAGCACGCGCACCGCACGATTCTCGGCCTGGCCAACCTCGACAAGCCGGTGGTCGCCGCGGTGCGCGGGCCGGCGCTCGGCGTGGGCTTCAGTCTGGCGCTGTGCAGCGATCTGCTCATCGCCTCGACCACCGCGCGCTTCGGCGTCGTGTTCAAGAAGGTGGGCCTGGCACCGGACGGCGGTCTGGCCTACTTTCTGTCGCAGTCCATCGGCGCGCGCCGCGCAAAAGAACTGATGCTGTCGGCACGGATGTTCGGTGCCGAAGCAGCACGCGACCTGGGCCTGGTCGCCGAGGTGGTGGACGACGACGCGCTGGATGCGCGGGCGATGGCCGTCACCGAAGAACTGGCGTCGTCGGCCACCTTCGCCCTGGCCATGGGCAAACGCATGTTCCGCGCCGCAGGGCCCGGCAGCCTCGAAGATTTTCTGGAACTCGAGGCCCATGCACAGAACCAGGCCGCACAGACGCTGGACCACCGCGAAGGGGCGACGGCTTTCCGCGAGAAGCGCGCGCCGGTCTTTCGCGGGTGTTAGCCCTGCACGCCCCCCAACCGCACGACGTCGCGGTTCTTGCCGAATTCACTTCAATCAGGAGCCACCATGTTTCAGCTTGATCCAGAACTCGAAACCTTCCGCCAGGACGCCCGCGCGATGGCCGAGCGGGCCTTCGCACCCAAAGCCGCGTATTGGGACGAAGAAGAAATCTACCCCACCGAAAACCTCAAGCTGCTGGCCGAGCTGGGCTATCTCGGCATTGTCATTCCCGAGGAATACGGCGGTTCCGGCGCGCCCATCATCCAGGGCACTCTGCTGCTCGAAGAAATTGCACGGGTCTGCTTCAACACCGCGCTGGTGGCCCAGGGTGCGATCAACGGCCCCTCGCGCGCGATCACCATTCTCGGCAACGAGGAACAGAAGAAGCGCTGGCTGCCGGGCTGCGTGAGTGGCGAGAACATCTTCGGCATCGGCATCAGCGAGCCGGGGGCCGGTTCGGCGATGACCGACATGATCACCAGTGCCACGCCGGACGGCGACCACATCATCCTCAACGGCCAGAAGTGCTTCTGCACCGGCGGTCATGTGGCGACGCACATCATGGTGTTCGCACGCTGGGGCAAGAACCCGGGGCCACGCGGCATCGGCGCGCTGGTGGTGGAAAAGGGCACGCCGGGCTTCGAGATCGGCCATCCGGGTCCGAAGATGGGCGGGCGCGGTGTGGCGGAGGTGGAGCTGTTCTTCGACCATTGCCGGGTGCCGGTGGAGAACCTGATCATGGCCGGCGACCCGAACTCCACGCGCAGCTTCAAGCGCCTGATGAGTTCCTTCGGCCCGGAGCGCGTCGGCAATGCCGCGATGTGCCTGGGTGTGGCCCAGGGCGCCTACGAACTGGCGCGCAGCTATTCGCTGGAGCGCAAGCAGTTCGGCAAGCCGATCTGCGAGTTCCAGGGCATCCAGTGGAAGGTCGCCGACATGGCGACGCAGATCCATGCCGCGCGCCTGATGATCTACCGCGCCGCAACCAATCTGGTGGACGGCTTTCCCGATCCGCTGGAAGCGGCCTACGCCAAGCTTTACGCCAACGAGATGGTGCAGCGGGTGACCAACGAGGCGCTGCAGATTCACGGCCATTACGGCTTCACCCGCGAGTTCCCGCTGGAACGCATGGTGCGCGACTCGCGTGGCTTCTCGCTGGGCGGGGGGACCACGGAGATTCTGCGCAACACCATTGCGGCCATGGTCTACGGCCGGGCGTTCGACCAGCGCGCGGGCAGCTGAAACGTCCCGCTACAGCCGAACGCACATTCCAATAAAAAATCTGTCGAGGAGAACCCTGCATGAGCACCATCGAGCAGTTTGATGCCATCGTGATCGGCGCCGGCATCGCCGGCATGTACCAGTTGCACCGCCTGCGCAAGCTCGGCATGACGGTGCGCGTGTTCGAAACCGGCGACGGCGTCGGTGGCACCTGGTACTGGAACCGCTATCCCGGCGCGCGCTTCGATTCCGAGAGCTACAGCTACGGCTATTCCTTTTCCGAGGAAATCCTCAAGGAATGGAAATGGAAGGAGCACTTCTCGCCGCAGCCCGACAACGAGCGCTACCTCAACTTCGTGGCCGACAAGCTCGATCTCAGGCGCGACATCCAGTTCAACAGCCGCGTCACCACCGCGCGCTACCTCGAAGACGACAACCTGTGGGAAGTTGAACTCGAAGGCGGCCAGCGCGCCCGCGCGCGCTTCCTGATCACGGCCATCGGCGTGTTGTCGGCGCACAACCTGCCCCGCATCGAAGGGATCGACAGCTTCAAAGGGCAGTCCTGGCACACGGCGCGCTGGCCCAAGACCCCGGTGGACCTGAAGGGCAAGCGCGTGGGCGTGATCGGCACCGGCGCGACCGGCGTGCAGACCATTCAGGAGGTGGCCAAGGTGGCCGGGCGGCTCAGCGTGTTCCAGTTGGACCCCAACTGGTGTGCGCCGCTGAACAACAGCCCGATCACCGACGAAGAGCAGGCAGACATTCAGCGGCGCTACCCGGAAATCTTTCAGGCCTGCGCCAGCTCGTTCGGCGGCTTCGTCCACAACTTCCAGTCGCGCCCGTTCGCCGAGGTGCCCAAGGAAGAACGCCTGAAGCTCTATGAAACGCTCTACCAGGATCGCGGCTTCAGCATCTGGCTCGGCAATTTCATGGAAATACTCATGGACCCGGCCGCCAACGCCGAAATCACCGAGTTCATCTCCAACAAGATTCGCGCACGCGTCAAAGACCCGGCGACCGCCGACAAACTCATCCCCAAGACGCACGGCTTCGGCACCAAGCGCGTGCCCATGGAGACGCACTACTACGAGGTCTACAACCAGGACAACGTTGAACTCGTCCACCTGCCCGACAACCCGATCGAGCGCATCACGCCTGCCGGCGTGAAAACCCGAGACCGCGAATATCCACTCGACGTGCTGATCTTCGCCACCGGCTTCGACGCGGTGACCGGCGCGTTCAAGCGCATCGACATTCGCGGGCGCGGTGACCAGAAACTGACCGAAAAGTGGAAGAACGGGCCGGAGACCTACCTGGGCCTGCAGGTAAGCGGTTTCCCCAATCTGTTCACCCTGGTCGGCCCCCACAACGCCGCCTCCTTCTGCAACATTCCGCGTTGCATCGAACAGAACGTTGACTGGGTCAGCGACTGTATCGGGCACATGCTGAAGACCGGCAAGGCGCACATTGAAACCACCGCAGAAGCCGAGCGCGAATGGACCCGCCATGCCTATGAAGTGACTCAGGGGCTGCTGCTGTCCAACGACGCCTGGTTTGTCGACACCGACACCGCCGACGGCATCCCGCGCTTTCTGGTCTACATCGGCGGCACCCCCAACTACCGCATGAAGTGCGACGAGGTGGCCGCCAAGGGCTACGAAGGATTCGTGCTGCGATGAACGCCGCCGTCGCCAACCCTCCCCTGCAATTTGCCTTTACCGCTGAGCAGCAACAGTTCCGCGACAGCATTGCGCGCTTCTGCCGCACGCACGCCCCCACCGCACGGACGCGCCAACAGATGGCCAGCGACACCGGCCTTGACCGCGAACTGTGGAACGGCCTGTGCAGCGACCTGGGCCTGTCTGGCGTGCAGGTGCCCGAGTCGCTTGGCGGTCAGGGTTTTGGCCAGGTCGAACTGGGCATCGTGATGGAGGAACTGGGGCGCGCAAACGTCTGCGCGCCCTATCTGGCCTCATCGGTGCTGGCGGCAAACGCGCTGGTGAACGCCGCCGCGCCGGGGCCACGGGACGAATGGCTGCCGCAGCTCTGCGACGGCACCCAACTCGCCACCCTGGCGGTGGCCGAAGCGGACGGCCACTGGGACCCCCATCGCACCACCGTCGCCGCCCGCAAGACCGACAGGGGCTGGCGCCTGGACGGCGTGAAAACCTACGTGCTGGACGGCCATGTGGCCGATCTGATTCTGGTGGTGGCGCGCGCCCCCGGCAGCCATGACCACGAAGGTCTGTCGCTGTTCGCGGTGCGCGCGGGCGCGCCCGGCCTGCAGGTTCGCGCGCTCAACAGCCTTGACCCCACACGACGGCTGGCCCGCGTGGAATGCACCGGCGCCGAAGCGCTGCTGCTCAGCGAGGAAGGCGCCGCAGGCCCCGGTCTTGACCGGGCCATGGATGAATCGCTGGCGGCGCTGGCGTCCGAGATGGTGGGCGGCGCCCAGGCCCTGCTCGACGCCACGGTGTCCTACGCCAAGATGCGGATCCAGTTCGGGCGGCCCATCGGCAGCTTTCAGGCCATCAAGCACCGACTCGCCGACCTGCTGCTGGACGTGGAGTTTGCGCGCTCGGCGGCCTACCGCGCCTGCGAACGGGCCGCCGAAGATCCTTCCCCGCTGCGCGAGGTCGCGTCCGTTGCCAAGGCGCTGGCGTCCGACGCCTTCATGCTCGCCGCGCGGGAGGCCGTACAGCTCCACGGTGGCATCGGTTTCACCTGGGAACACGACACCCACCTTTACTTCAAGCGCGCGCAGAGCTCGTCGGTACTGCTCGGCAGCGCCGCCGAACATCGTGATCGCTACGTGCTGAGCCTTGCGGCACGCACCGCCGGAGACCGCCCGTGAGCCCCCCCACCGAAGCCTCCGTGCGTGACGAGGTCCGCGCCTGGCTGGCGCAGAACTGGAGCCCCGAACTGGGCCTGGCCGAATGGCGTCGCCGGCTGATCGAGTCCGGCTGGGGCTGCCCGTCCTGGCCAGAACAGTGGTTTGGCCGCGGGCTGTCGCCCGCGCTCGCCGCCGTGGCCGAAGACGAGATGCGCGCCGTCGGCGCCGTCAGCGTCGCGCAGTTCGGCGTGCGCCTGCTGGTGGCCGCCACCCTGCTCGAACACGGCACCGACGATCAGAAGCGCCGCCTGCTGCCGCGCCTGCTGACCGGCGAAGACACCTGGTGCCAGTTGTTCAGCGAGCCCGGCAGCGGCTCGGACCTTGCCGGCGTGACCACGCGGGCGACCGAGGACGCCGAAGGCTGGACCGTGACCGGCCAGAAGGTCTGGACCACCAGCGCCCAGCACGCGCATTACGGCATCCTGCTGGCACGCACCGACTGGAACGTGCCCAAGCATCGCGGCCTGAGCTTTTTCGTGCTGCCCATGCACCAGGACGGCGTGGAGGTACGACCGCTGCGGCAGATGAACGGCTATGCCTCGTTCAACGAGGTCTTCATCTCCGATGCGCGCATCGGCCGCGACGGACTGGTCGGCCCGCTCGGCGAAGGCTGGAAGGTGGCGCTGACCACGCTGGCACACGAGCGGCGCATGGCCGACTCCATGCGCAACTGGGGGCGGCTGCAACTCGGTGAGGGCCGCATCTACGAAGAACTCAAGGCCGAATACGCCGCGGTGATGGAGCCCTACAAGTGGTACGCCCAGCGCGCCGGCCGTACCGACCTGCTGCTGGAACGCGCGCAACGCACCGGCCGCATCGACGATGCCGTGGTGCGCCAGGACGTGGCGCGCGCGCTGATGATCGAGCGTGCCGCCGAGTGGACCGCCGCCCGCGCCCGCGCCGCCCGTGCCAGCGGCCAGCCGCCGGGCGCGGAAGGTTCGCTGGGCAAGCTGGCCGCCAGCAACTTGGCCCGGGCCGCAGCGCGTGCCCACGCCAGCATCAGCGGCGCGGCGGCGATGCTGGCCGGTGAGGATGGACCGGAACAGGGGCTGATCGCCGAAATCCTGGTCTCGGTGCCGGCCTGCTCCATTGCCGGCGGCACCGACGAGATCCAGCGCAACATCATCGCCGAGCGCGTGCTCGGCCTGCCCAGAGAACCCAGTACCGACACCGACATCCCGTTCCGTGATGTACGCCGGAATGTTTCCAGCAGCCGATAATCAGGAGAATCCGATGCTTCTCGATCCCATCATTCGCGCCTCACGTGCCGAGACCTTGCGCCGCAACGGCGAGTGGCGCGACGTTCCGATGCTGCGTTTCTTTGACGATGCCGTGGCGGCCCATCCCGACCGGGTCGCCATCCACGATTTTCGCGAGGGCTCGGCCCCGCGGTCGATCACCTATCGCGAACTCGACGATGCCAGCCGGCGCATTGCCGGCAACCTGCTGCGACTCGGCGTGCAGCGTGGCGACGTGGTGTCGTTCCAGTTGCCCAACTGGTGGGAATTCGTGGCCATCCACCTCGGCTGCCTGCGCAGCGGCGCGGTCAGCAATCCGATGATGCCGATTTTCCGCGAGCGCGAGCTGTCGTTCATGCTCGCCTACGCGCAGTCACGCGTGGTCATCGTGCCCAAGCTGTTCCGCGGGTTTGATCATGCGGCGTTGGTCCGGTCGCTGAGGCCGGGGCTGCCGCACCTCAAGCAACTGGTGGTGGTCGGCGACGACGGTGCCGAAGGCTTCGAGAATGTCCTGCTGGCGGCCTGCGACACGCCGCCCCTCGATCCGCCGCTGTCGGCTGACGAGATCGTGCAGTTGCTCTACACCTCCGGCACCACCGGCATGCCCAAGGGCGTGATGCACTCCTCCAACACCCTGCTCGCCAATGTGCTGCCCTACATCGAACGGCTGGGCCTGACCGGCAGCGATGCCGTGTTCATGGGCTCGCCGCTGGCGCACCAGACCGGCTTTCTGTATGGCATGTGGCTGCCCATCGTGCTGCAGACCACGCTGTCGCTGATGGACGTGTGGGACAAGGCGCGCGCCTGGACCATCATTCAGGAACAGCAGTGCAGCTTCACCATGGCCGCGACGCCGTTTCTGGCCGACCTGATGACGGTCAGCACCGCACCGCCGGCCTCCGAGGTGGCGCTGCGCATCTTCGCCTGCGGTGGCGCGCCGATTCCCCACGCGCTGGCCGAACAGGCGGTGGCGCGCCTCGGCATCAAGCTGCTGTCGGTCTACGGCATGTCGGAGAACGGGGCCGTCACCGTCACCGCGCCCGAGGCACCGCCCGAAAAGGTGTTCAGCGCCGACGGCTCACCGCTGCCCGGGGTGCGCGTGCGGGTCGTCGATGCCAATGGCGTTGATCTTCCCGTGGGGGAAGAAGGCCGGCTTCTGATTCACTCGCCGTCCAATTTTCTCGGCTATCTGCTCAAGCCTGAGGCCTACGGCATGGACGACGAAGACTGGTTCGACTCCGGCGATCTTGCGCGCCTCGACGCCGATGGCTACGTCCGCATCACCGGGCGCAGCAAGGACATCATCATCCGCGGTGGCGAGAACGTGCCGGTGGTCGAGGTGGAAAACCTGCTCTACCGGCACCCGGCCATCGTCGATGCGGCGCTGGTCGGCATGCCGCACCCGCGCCTGGGCGAGACCGGCTGCTGTTTCGTGAGTCTGAAACCGGGCCAGCATTTCGACCTTGCAACGCTGCGCGCCTATCTGGGCGAGGCCGGCATGACGCGCAACTACTGGCCCGAACGCGTGGAGATCGTCGAGAGCTTTCCGCGTACCGCGAGCGGCAAGATCCAGAAATTCCAGCTGCGCGAAACCGCGAAACGGTTTGCCGAAGAAGCCGTGACACCATGACGCGCTGCCATGCTGACCAACGCTGAGCGCGACACCATGTCCGGACCCCTGAACGGTGTGCGCGTCCTCGACCTGACCACGGTGCTGATGGGGCCCTATGCCACGCAGATTCTGGCGGAGTACGGGGCTGAGGTGCTCAAGGTCGAACCGCCGGAGGGCGACGGCACACGCGGCATCGGCCCGATGCGCTCGCCCGGCATGGGCGCGATCTTCCTCAACGCCAATCGCGGCAAGCGCAGCATGGTGCTCGACCTCAAGCGTCCCGAGGCGCTCGCCGCGCTGCTGCGCCTGGCTGAGAACATGGACGTGCTGATCTACAACGTGCGTCCGCAGGCGATGGCGCGGCTGGGCCTGTCGTACGAAGAAGTGCGCGCGGTCAATCCGCGCATCGTTTATGTCGGCGTGTTCGGCTATGGCCGTGCGGGTCCGTATGGCGATCGACCGGCCTACGATGATCTGATCCAGGGCGCGGCCGGCCTGCCGGCGCTGTCGCTGATGGCCGGCAGCCCGACCCCGCGTTACGTGCCCACCACCATCGCCGACCGCACGGTCGGGCTCAGCGCGGTGGGCGCGATTCTCGCCGCGCTGCTGCATCGCGAACGCAGCGGCGAGGGCCAGAGCGTCGACGTGCCGATGTTCGAGACCATGACCCAGTTCGTCATGGGCGATCACCTGGGTGGACGCAGTTTCGTGCCCGCCGAGGGGCCGGCCGGCTACGCGCGCCTGCTGGCACACGAACGCCGGCCCTACCCCACGCGCGACGGCCACATCTGCGCCCTGATCTACTCCAACCGGCAGTGGAAAAGCTTCTGCGCGCTGATCGGCCAACCGCAGATGTTCGACGCCGACCCCCGGCTCGCCAGCCTCACCACCCGCACCCAGCACATCGACGCGCTGTACCGCTTCGTCGCCGAGCAGATGCCGATGCGCACCACCGCCGAATGGATGCAGGCGCTGGAGGAGGCCGACATTCCCTGCATGCCCATGCACACGCCCGACAGCCTGCTCGACGACCCGCATCTGCGCGCCGTGGGCTTTTTCTCGCCGGTCGAACACCCCAGCGAGGGCACGCTGCTGTCGATGTCGGTGCCCAGCACCTGGTCGCACAGCCCGCCCGGCCCTACCCGTCCCGCCCCGCGCCTGGGCGAGCACACGGCCGAGGTGCTGCGCGAAATCGGCTACGACGAGGCGGCCATCCTGGCCGTCACCCAAGGCGGCGTCGCGACCCCTGCCGTTGCAAACGGTGCGGCATGAAGACCATCGGCATCGGCTTTCACTTCGAAGATCTGCCCGTCGGTTTCCGCTTCCGCAGCGCCGGCCGCACGCTGGCCGAGGCCGACCTCGGCAGCTTCGTGAACCTGACCTGGCTCACCGAGGAAGTGTTCACCAACCACGCGGCGCGCGAGGGCCTGTCGTTGCCGGCCAAGGTCGTGCCCGGCGTGTTGGTCATGAGCTTCGCCGAGGGCCTGCTCACCCCCGCCATCCAGCACACCGGCCTTGCGTTTTTACATGCCGATGTTGACGTGCGCGCACCCACCTGCGTGGGCGATACCATTCACGTCGAGTGCGAGGTCATCGAGGCCCGCACCACCTCCAAGGGCGACCGCGGCCTGGTCCGCAGCCGTAACCGCGTGATCAACCAGCACGGCCACGATGTGCTGGTCTACACGCCGCTGCGCCTGCTGCGCCGGCGCGCCGCCGCCTGATGCCTCCACCACCACTGAAATCCCCCATCACAACTCATGCCCATTGAACGACACGAGCGGTTCCCGGAAATGCGCGATGCGCTGCGCGACCTGTGCAGCCGCTTCCCCGACGAATATTTTCTGAAGATCGACGAACAGCGCGGCTACCCGGAAGCCTTCATCAAGGCACTGACCGAAGCGGGCTGGCTGTCGGTGATGATTCCGCAGGAATACGGCGGCTCGGGGCTGGGGCTGGCCGAGGCGTCGGTGGTCATGGAGGAAATCAACCGTTGTGGCGGCAATGCGGGTGCCTGCCACGGGCAGATGTACAACATGAGCACCCTGCTGCGTCACGGCTCGGAGCAGCAGAAGCAGTTGTACATGCCCAAGATCGCCAGTGGCGAATGGCGCCTGCAGTCCATGGCCGTGACCGAACCGACCACCGGCACCGACACCACCAAGCTCAAGACCACGGCAGTCAAGAAGGGCGACCGCTACGTCGTCAACGGCCAGAAGGTGTGGATCTCGCGCCTGCAGCATTCGGAGCTGATGATCCTGCTCGCGCGCACCACGCCCATCGACCAGGTGAAGCGCAAGTCCGAGGGCATGTCGATCTTCATGGTGCATCTCGACCAGGCGGTCGGCCACGGCATGGAGATGCGCCTGATCCCGAACATGGTCAACCACGAGACCAACCAGGTGTTCTTCGACAACCTGGAGATTCCCGAGGAGAACCTGATCGGCAGGGAAGGCCAGGGCTTCAAGTACATCCTCGACGGCCTCAACGCCGAGCGCACCCTGATCGCCGCCGAGTGCATTGGCGACGGCTACTGGTTCGTGGATCGCGCCACGCGCTACGCCAACGATCGCGTGGTCTTCGACCGGCCCATCGGCCAGAACCAGGGCGTGCAGTTCCCGATCGCCGAGTCCTTCATCGAGGTCGAGGCGGCCAACCTGATGCGCTGGCGTGCCTGCGAGCTGTTCGACACGCACCAGCCCTGCGGTGCGGAGGCCAACATGGCCAAGTACCTGGCCGCCAAGTCCTCGTTCGAGGCCGCCAACGTCTGCCTGCAGACCCACGGCGGTTTCGGCTTCGCGTCGGAATACCACGTCGAGCGCAAGTTCCGCGAGACGCGGCTGTATCAGGTCGCCCCGATCTCCACCAACCTGATCTTCTCGTACGTGGCCGAACACGTGCTCGGCCTGCCGAGGTCGTTCTGATGCTGCCGCTGGATGGCCTGCTGGTCGTCTCTCTTGAGCACGCCATCGCGGCTCCGCTGGCAACGCGACACCTCGCGGATCTCGGCGCGCGTGTCATCAAGATCGAACGGCCCGAGGGCGGCGACTTCGCCCGCGCCTATGACCAGCGCGCGCGGGGGGTGGCCTCGCACTTCGCCTGGTGCAACCGCAGCAAGGAAAGCCTGACGCTGGACGTCAAGCACCCGCAGGCCAATGCCGCGCTGATGAAACTGGTGGCCAAGGCCGACGTGCTGGTGCAGAACCTGGCCCCCGGTGCGGCGGCGCGGCTGGGCCTGTCCTACGAGGCCCTGTCGGCGCGCGATCCGCGCATCATCGTCTGCGACATCTCCGGCTACGGCGACAGCGGTCCCTATGTCGAGAAAAAGGCTTACGACCTGCTGATCCAGGCCGAATCCGGTTTTCTGTCGATCACCGGCACCGCCGACGCACCGGCCAAGGCCGGCAATTCCATCGCTGACATTTCCGCCGGCATGTACGCCTACAGCGGCATCCTCGCGGCGCTGCTGGAGCGCGGCCGTACCGGCCGCGGCCGGCGCGTGGACATCGCCCTGCTGGAGTCGATGACCGAGTGGATGGGCTACCCCTTGTATTTCGGGCTGGACGGCGCCAGTCCGCCGCCGCGCAGTGGTGCGGCGCACGCGACGATCTACCCCTATGGCCCGTTCACGGCCGGCGACGGCGGCAGCGTGCTGTTGGGCGTGCAGAACGACCGCGAGTGGAAGCTGTTTGCGCGCGTCGTGCTGCAGCAACCGGAGCTGGCGGACGACGCGCGGTTTGCCGGAAACGCCCAGCGCGTGGCACATCGCGAACAGATCGACGAGATCGCGACCGCGGCATTCAAGGACATCGGCATCGGGGAACTGGTGCGCCGGCTCGACGAGGCCGGCATCGCCAATGGCCGCATCAACGACGTGCACGAGGTCTGGAACCACCCGCAACTCGCCGCGCGCGGCCGCTGGGACCGGGTGCCGATTCCGGGCGGCGAAATTCCGGTGCTGATTCCACCGGGACGACGCGATGCCGACGATGTCCGGCTCGGCCCGGTGCCGGCCCTCGGCGCGCACACGCGCGCGATCCTGCAAGAACTCGCCTACAGCGACGCCGACATCGCCGATCTGCGCGCGGCCAAGGCGATCTGAACCCAGCACCTTTTCTCACCCATTCAAAGAACCGCACATGACTCTCACCCTCACCCCCGCCGCCGACCAGGGCGCCGAACTCGCCCGCTTCGCCGCCGAGATTTCCTGCGCCCGCGTTCCAGCCCATGTGCTGCGCCGCGCCGAAGATCTGTTCCTGGACTGGATGGCCTGCGCCCTTGCCGGCCGCAGCGGCGAACCGGTGCAGGCGCTGGAGCGCTTCGTCGAGCGCCACGCCAAGCCCGGCGATGCCGAACTGCTGACCTCGCGCAAGCGCGTCGATCCGCTGTTCGCCGCCATGCTCAACTCGGGCGCCTCGCACATGGTCGAGCAGGACGACGTGCACAACGGCTCGGTGTTTCACGCCGCCGCCGTGGTGTTCGGGCCGGCGCTGGCCCTCGCACAGTCGCGCAAGGCCAGCGGCGCGCAGATGCTGGAAGCCATCGTCGCCGGTTACGAGGTGGGCATCCGCATCGGCGAGTTCCTGGGCCGCGCGCACTACAAGCGCTTCCACACCACGGCGACGGTCGGCTGCATCGCGGCGGCGGCCACCGCCGGACGCCTGCTCAACCTGAATGCCGAGCAGATGGCCTGGGCCTTCGGCAGTGCGGCGACGCAGGCCGGCGGGCTCTGGGAATACCTGCGCGAAGGCGCACAGTCCAAGCAGCTGCACTGCGCGCATGCCGCGATGGCCGGCATCACCGCCGCGGAGCTGGCCGCCGACGGCTATACCGGTGCGCGGCGCGCGCTGGAAGGTGCCGGTGGCATGGGTGCCTCGATGTCCGAGGGCGCCGACCCGGCCAAGCTGGTCGATGGCCTGGGCACGCGATGGACCCTGGCCGAGTCCTCCTTCAAGTTCCATGCGTCCTGCCGTCACACGCACCCGGCCGCCGATGCGCTGCAAACCCTCATGCAGCGCGAAAACCTCAAGCACGAGGATCTCGCCGACGTGCTGTGCGGCGTGCACCAGAGCGCCATCGACGTGCTGGCGCCGGTGGTCGAACCGTCCTCCGTGCATCAGTCCAAGTTCTCCATGGGCACGGTGCTGGGTCTGATCGCCGTCTTTGGCCGCGCGCAATTGCCGGATTTCGACGCGCACTACCTGGATGCCAAGGTGGTCGCGGTGCGCAAGAAGGTGCGCATGACGCTCGATGCGGAAGTCGAAGGCGCCTACCCGGCGCGCTGGATCGGCAAGGTCTGGGTCAAGACCACCGACGGCCGCAGCTTCGAGGCGCGTGTCGATGAACCCAAGGGCGATCCCGGCAACACGCTTAGCCGGCCGGAACTCGAGGACAAGGCGCAAAGGCTCGCGTCCTACGCGCGCGGCGCAAGCGATGGCGAGATGAAGGCGATCATCCAGCGGGTCTGGAATCTCGAGAGCGAGGCCAGCGTCCAGGGGTGGCTGTCGTGATCCCCGCGCGCAGCTACCTGTTCGTGCCGGGCAACCGCTGCGAACGCATCGCCAAGGCCATCGCCAGCGGCGCCGACGCGGTGATCGTCGATCTGGAAGACGCGGTGCCACCGGCCGAGAAGGACGACGCGCGCGCCGCGGTGCGCGCCAGCCTCGACGCCGCGCGACCGATCTGGCTGCGCATCAACGGCGAGCAGACGCCGTGGTTCGCGGCGGATCGCGCGCTGTGCGGGCTGCCCGGCATCGCCGGCATCGTGCTGCCCAAGGCCGAGTCCGGCGCGCTGGTCACCGAACTGCACCTTGCCGCCGCGCGCCCGGTGCTGCCCACCATCGAAAGTGGCCTGGGCCTGGCGCGGCTGGATGACATCGCCACGGCGAACGGCACCGAGCGCCTGGTGTTCGGCAGCATCGACCTGCGCCTGGACCTGGCCATTCCCGGCGACGAGCCGGTGCTCGATCCCTACCGCATGCAGTTGGTGCTGGCCTCGCGCCTCGCCGGCCTGCCCTCGCCGGTGGACGGCGTGACCACCAGCTTCTCCGATCCTGACGTGGTCGAGGCCGACACGCGACGGTCCGCCTCGCTCGGCTTCACGGGCAAGCTGTGCATCCACCCGCAGCAGATCGCGCCGGTGCATCGCGGCTTCGGCCCGACCCCGGCCGACATCGACTGGGCGCGCCGCGTGGTCGCGGCCGACGACAGCGCCGACGGCCGCGCCGTGGCGCTCAACGGCCAGATGGTGGATCGCCCGGTCGTCGAACGCGCCCGCGCCATCCTCGCGCGTGCCAGCTGAATCCGTTGCACCTTCATTCGTACGCCGGGCGTTGAGCCTGGCCCACTCTCACAGGAACCCCTGCACATGACCGCACCCCTGCTGTTCAGCATCGTCGACGGCGTCGGCGAAATCGTCCTCAACCGGCCGGACGCCGGCAATGCCTTCGACGAGCCCATGCTCGATGCCTGGGTCGCGGCCCTGCAGCAATGCCACGACGATGACGCCGTGCGTGCCGTGCTGCTGCGCGCCAACGGCCGTCATTTCTGCGCCGGTGGCGATCTGCACGACATGAAGCGCGAGCTGGAAGGTCCGCCGTCGATCCACAAGACCAAGCTGTGGTCGGGCGTGCATCGCATTCCGAAACTTATGATGCAGATCGACAAGCCGGTCGTGGCCGCGATGCAGGGCGCGGCCACCGGGGCCGGCCTGGACATGGCGCTGCAATGTGATTTTCGCGTCGCTGCCGACAACGCGCGGGTGGCGGCGAGCTACGTCAAGATCGGCCTGGTTCCCGGCGACGGCGGCGCCTGGCTGCTGCCGCGTATCGTCGGCCTGCCGCGCGCGCTGGAGATGCTGCTCACCGGCGATTTCGTCGAAGCCGAGGAAGGCCGGCGCATCGGCCTGTTCAATCGCGTGGTGCCGCTGGCGGAGCTGGAGAACGAGGCCCGTGCACTGGCGCGTCGTCTGGCCGACGGCGCCGCCACCGCGATGCGTCTGACCAAGCGGGCGGCGTACCAGGGCCTGCACCTGGACTTCACCACCCATCTCGACCAGGTGTCCTCGCACTTCGTGCTCGCGGCCAAGAGCCCGGAGCATCGCGAGGGCGTCAACGCCTTCCTGGAAAAGCGCAAGCCCGACTTCAGGGTTTGATCGCTTGCCGCAACCGGATGGCCGGCCAGACTCAGATCTGGTCGGCCATCTGGCGTTGTCGCTTCATTCCCGAATAACGGTAGAGCCCGAAGCCCAGCAGCGCGACGCCAACAAACAGCAGATAGAAGCCGTAGCGCTTTGGTGGAATGCCCACACTGAACGGAAAGCGCGAGGTGTACTGCCCCTGGTCACCGGCCGTCACCAGGCCGACGAACCTGCCCGGCGTGGTGAAGCTGTATTCCAGCGGCACGCTGCCCGATTCGTAGATCTTCGGGGGCAGATGCGCCACGGTGATCGCATCGAGCTGGCGCTCGTCGCCGGTGTCACGAATGATCCGCACCTCGATGGGCATTTCGCGCAACTCGGGGTCCATCGCATCCATGACCACGATGGTATGGCCGACCTTGGGAATGTCTTCGCAGAACTCGCGGTTACCATTGATCGCCGGCTGATAGCCGGTGAAGTGCATGTTGAACGGCCCCAGGCGCAGCTTGCACATGTCGTCGTCGATCGACAGACCGCCGTGCGCGCCCGCCCCCTGACACAGCGCCAACCCCAGCACCGCGCCGCAGGTGAGCAGCGCGGCGCGTAACCCGCGGTAAGCCGATCGATTCTGCATTTGGCCGTAACCCTCAGTGACGTTGCGCGAGCTGCAACTGGGTGAACACCGGGATGATCGGGCCGAACACTTCCACCATGTGGCGCTGTCCTTGCGCGTCAAAGAAGAACAGCATGCCGCCCACGCGGCTGTCGACGTTGGTCAGGAAGCTGACAAGCCGTTCGATCTCCCAGGCCGCATCGGTGGCCTCGATACGCATGGTCCGCGTCTCGCCGGGGGCGATGGGCGAATCGTCGCTGAGCTTGAGGCCGGAACCCGCAACCAGGTCCTTGGGGAACGAGGGATCGACCCCGGCCAAGGCCACGGCCAGCGACTTGTTCAGGAAGCGCAGGTTGGCGGTGGTGAATTCCCCGAGGCGCATCGGTGAGTCGGACTGGTTGGTGACCTCGACGTCGAGCCGCAGGCTGCGGCCGGGGACGTCGTAGGTGGCGTCCTTCATTTGCACCGCCACTTCGGGGGGCGGCAGCGGCAGGGGTTTGGTCTTGAACGAGCCGGCCTGCAGTGGCACCACGTACTCATACTTTTGAGTGGCGTGGTGGTAGCCGAAGATCACCACCACCAGCACCAGCACCAGCATGGCGGCCGCGACCCGGTCATCGGTGCGCGTGACCAGCAGATCTTCGCGTCCCTTACGGATGGCATTCCAGCGCGGCACGATCAGCGGCCGGCGGATCCACCAGAAAATCCAGGCGACGGCAATCAAGGCATAACCGGCCTGCCACAACTGCAGGCGCGCGACGCCGTAGTGCTGAAGGTCGTCAATCACCTCGCCGGTCATGGTGGTGATGGGCAGCTTGTAGTCCGCCGCGCTGCCGGTGACTTCGACCCAGTGGCCGGGCCCGACGATGGGGCCTGCGCCATGCACGCTGAGCACCGGATGCAGGTGCCAGCGACCGGGCACGCGACCGGCCATCACCAGCTTGAAGCTGTAGTCGCCCCCAACTTCCAGCTGACTTACCGACTGTTGCGCCGGCATGTCGTTGATGTACGACTCGACGCGGGTCATCACCGCGCCAGGCGTGGCATTCGACAGAAACGCCAGTTCCGGCTTGGACGCGGCATCAGGCCAGTCGGTGAACAGGTGAAATTTGCCTTCCACCGTCACCGTCTCGTTGACCCCCACCTGCTGCGTCGACCAGGTAACGTCGTACCAGTGCACGGTGCGGGTGCGGATATACGGTTCGGTGGCGCGTTCGCCGTGCGCGGCAACGGGCACCGGCACCAGCGTGCTGGCAAACGTCATCACCGCGAGCAACAGCGACAGACTCAGGCCGCGACGCGGCATGCGGAGATGCAGGCTCATGATGAGGCTCCTGGCTGGGTGACCGGGCCACCGGCGGTCTGGTCCTTGGCGCCCTTGGCGCCGTAGAGGGACTTGAAGCGCTCGCCCACCGGGAAAAAGCGTGCATTGCAGGCCAGCACACCGAGACCCCAGAACAGGTAATACAAAAAGATGCACACGAACGCGGCGAAGAACGCCGACACCCAGGTCGGCGTGTCACCGAAGGTGCGCAGGGTGCCGCGCTCGATGATGCGGATGTATTCGGGGGTTCCGGCACGCGGAAAGACGTAGCCGATCAGGTCCGCGACCGAGGTCATGTCGCCCATGTTCATCACCGGCTGGAAATAGCCGGCCATGTACGTCCAGTTGGCGGGATAGAACAGCAGGCCGTACAGCGTTGCGCCGAACATGCCGGTCACCAGCCAGCTGCGCGACAGCACCAGAATGGCGTCGAGCACCAGCGCGCCCATGAGGCAGGTTCCGGGCACCACCAGGCTGATGGGGAAATAGGCCAGCCCCTCCCAGCTGTGGTAACGCACGATCCAGGTGCCGAGCAACAGCAGCAGCAGGCTTGCCGTGGCGCCGATCGGGAGACGGAACAGATTCCAGAATATGGCCTGGAACGAGGCCGCCATGATGATGGTGGTGATCGGGATGATGAGGATCCAATACTGGCGATCCTTCCAGTCGATGAAGAAATCCCAGTCGCCCCCGAGCAGCAGGAAACTGATGTGCGACACCGACCAGATCAGGAAGGCGGCGACAACGATGATCAACAGGTCCAGCGTTCGCGACCAGCCGATCGCCTGGGGCGACAGCTCGGACACTTTCAGAATCGCACGGTCATTTTCAGTCATGGGCACCCTCCTCGAATTCTTCTATGTCTGTCCAGACTCTTGCCGGCCGGCGCGCTGGGCGCGGCGCCGGACTCGGATCCCTGCTGGACGACAGCGTTTTTGTCATCAGGCCTCGCGACCCCCGCAGCCGGGGGTCGGGCGCCGTGCTGCACCTTGGCGACTCAGGCCAGGTCTGCGTCTTCTGCCGGCGGACCGCCGACTTCCTTGAACAACACGGCCATGCGGCCGATCACCTGGATGAACAAACCGCCCAGGGCAAGGCCGGTCCAGCCCAGAATCGGGAAGCCCCAGTGCAGGGGATGGCTGAAGATTTCTTCGGTCATCCAGAACGCATGGCCCCATTCGTTGAAGCCGAGGTTGGGCAGAATCAGGCCGGGGCCAAGCACCGCCATGATCAGAGGCAGCGAATAGCCCCGTGCGAACGCGGGAATGCGCGTGGTCGCATACAGCAGGCTGCTGACGCCGAACACGATGTACATCGGCACGCAGGCGTAGAACACCACGATGTGACTGGGCGTGAGCGCGGTATCGCGGATCACCGTCTGGTGCCAGGTGGCGTCGCCTTCACCGAAGAAGCTGGCGATCCACAGAAACGAGAAGGTGTACATCATGAACCAGGCCAGCAGACCGAAGTAACGCTTCAGCTCGGTCTCACCGCTCATGTTGTCCATGTCGCGGTCGCGGGTGAACCACAGGTACAACCAGATGCACAGGCCGCTGCCGAAGATCAGCGGCACCTCGATCTGGAACAAGGTGAGCCAGTAGGTCGCAAATTCCGGCGAGGTGGCATCCAGTCCGTACTCGAACGAGAACGCGCCCTGGTAAAGGCGAAACCCGGCGTAGATTGCGAGCAACAGCCCCCAGCCGATGGCAACGGGCCCTAGGTTGAACATCTTCTCCGCCTTGGGCGTACTGGGCACCCGGGCGGAAGGGATTGACGACGCTTGGATCGACATGGTGGTTCTCCTCATCAACGGGTTAAAAACGGGCCGAAACCGGCCGGGCACACCGGGCCGACGTCGCGCGCCGGACACACAACTGAGCTGAAGCGAGGGCGAGGTGCAACCGCTTCGACGCGGCGCGCGATCCGTGCCGACAAACGGGCCGATCGATCGATTGATTTCATCTTTTTGTCTCCTCACCGCGAGCCCCGTGATCGGGGTCTATGGACTGGACTAGAAACCAAATTGATAGAGTTGTCAACATCGCGCCGACGAATGGCGCTGGTCCACGCAACTGCCCTGTTCACGGCCCGACGCGACCGACATGCGCGCAGCGCGCGGCAGGACGGGAGCCCCCGGCGCTGCTATCTTTCGCGCGATGAACAAATCCGCCCCGACAACACGTCCTGCAGACAAGCCGCCGCGCCGGCGCATGGACCGCGAGGCGCGCAAGCGCCAGTTGCTCGACTGCGCCATCACCGCGTTCGCCGAGCGCGGCACCGCCAGGGCCGGTCACGCCGACGTTGCACGCCTTGCAGCGGTGTCGGTGGCCACCGTTTTCGAGTATTTCCCCACCCGCGAACGCCTGCTTGATGCCGTGCTGAGGGAGATCGAACAATTTCTGTATGCGGTCATGGCAGTCGGGGCCACCGCCGCCGATGTGCGCAGCCGTGTGCTCGACATATTTCACGCCTTCCAGGCCTGCGTTGACGCGCAACCACAGCACATGCGGGTCTGGCTGGACTGGAGCACCTCGGTCCGCGAGGGCGTCTGGCTGCATTACGTCGAGGTGCAGGAACGCATCATCGACATGTTCGAGCAGATGATCGAAGCGGGCCGTACCGCCGGCTCGATCTGCCCGGCGGTCATTTCCGGCGATGCCGCGCGCATTCTCGTCGGCCAGGCCCACATGATCGTGATGATGCGCTTCGCGAGCGTCGATCAAGCGTCCGTGGTCCGCTTCATCGATCACATGATCGACAGCGCCCTGCCGCCGGTGCCGACGACCGTGACCGACGCCTGACCGACGGGCTGCACTGAGCCGAACCTAAGTGGAAAGCACAGCCGTCTTGGCACTGGAGGCGGCGGGCTTCAGCGTGGCCGCCACCCGCCCGAGAACGCGCCGCCGCAGCCACCTGAGCGACCCACTAGCGGCAGGCCATGTGCGCAGGTGTTCTGAGGCATGGACGGCGTTCTTTTAATCAGCAATACTGAGCATTCTTTCGCTGCCCCTACCCTTCGATGCCCACCCGGATTCGGCCCCGCACCGCATGCGCCCCTGCCGACGACCTCTCGAATCCCATCCCGGAAGAATTCTGTGATCACCTGGGATTCGTCCTGGCGCGGGCGCGACTCGAGCTGATTCGTGGCCTGGACGCGGTCATCCAGCCGTCGGGACTGCAAGCGCGGCATTTCGCCCTGGTCCGCCTGCTGCTGCAGCGCCCCGGCTTGAGTCAGGCGCAAATCTCGGCCCTGCTGGGCACTGACCGGACGACCACCATGAAGATGGCGGACGACCTTGAACGGCGGGCGCTGGTGTCGCGCAAGCGTTCAGCCACCGATCGCCGGGCCAACACCCTGAGCCTCACGCCCCAGGGCGAGCGCTGGATTGCCCGGCTTCAGCCGGCGCTGGAAGACGAGGAGGCACGATTTCTCGAACCGCTGAGCCCCGGTGAGCGCGCGCTGTTGCAGGAATTGCTGGTTCGACTGGTGCAGCACGCGACCACTCCGAACAACCCGAATAATCAGCATGAATGATCATTTATCGCTGGCCCGCGTCGGCATCATCCTGGCGATGGCCGGGTCGATGGCGTTGGGTGCGGCGCGTGCCCAGACCCCCTGTTCCGATCTGCCCGCCGCCGAAGGGCTCACGCTGCAAACCTTGATCGAACGGGCCCAGCGCTGCGCCGCCGGCCCCCGCGTGGCAGACCGCGAGGTGGCCGTCGCGCGGCAAAGGGCGGTCGCGACGGATGCCGCATTGCGCCCCCACCTGAGCGCGGGGGCGACCGCGACCCGCGAAACCGTCAATCCCGACACGCTGGGACTGGAGTTTCCGGGTCTGCCTTCGCTGATCGGGCCGTTCGGCGTGTTCGACGCACGGCTGCGCCTGTCGCAGGCGGTGATCGACCTGGCCCAGATCAGCGCCGGCTCGGCAGCGGACGCGGCGGTACGCGCCGCGCAGGCGCGGGCCGATCTCGATCGTGAACGCCTGGCCTCTGAAGTCGCCCTCGCATTCATCCGCGCCCTGGCCGCTCGCGAGAATCTGGCCAGCACCGAGGCCGACCTGGACCTGGCCATGGAACTGGACACGCTGGCGCACGACCAGCACGCAGCGGGCGTCGCATCCGGCGTGGACGTCCTCCGCGCGCAAACGGCAGTGGCGCAATCCCGCTACACACGGTCGGAAGCGCAGACCCTGCTGGCGCGTTCGCAGTTGCGGCTGCAGGGTCTCAGCGAACTGCCGCTGGACCCCGCGCCACTGACGCTACAGGGCGCGCTTGAAGCCCCCGAGGGGGACGAGACGCCGGGGCCGGAAGCCGCCCTGACGCAGGCACGACGTGACCGGCCCGAGTTTGCGCTGCTCGACGCCACGATGGCCGAAGCCGAGGCGCGGTACGCGCAGGCCAGCCGCCGCCGCCTGCCGACGCTGTCGCTGGTCGCCGACTATGGCCTGTCCACCACGACCGATCGCTGGGACCAGCAGGACACCTATCGCATCGGCGCTCAGCTCAGTCTGCCGATCTACGCCGGCGGCGCCCTGCAGGCTGACAGGGCCGCGTCCGAACTGCGCATCGAGCAACAGCGACTGCAACTGGCCGCCCTGCAACGTCAGGTCGAGGAAGACGTGCTGCTTGCCGTGGTCACCGTGGGCAACACGGCCGAACAGGCGCGCGCGGCGCACGCCGCACTGGAACTGGCGCAGCGCGAGCTGGCCTCTGCGCGCGATCGCTTCCGGCACGGCGTGGCCGACAACCTTGATGTGGTCGCCGCCCAGGCCAACCTTGCCCGTGCCCGCAGCCAGCTCGTGAATGCACAAGCCGCCCAGCAACAGGCCCGGCTGAACCTTGCCGCCGCCACCGGACACGCATCCGGCTTCGGCCTGTGAGCCCCCACACCGATTCTGCCGAGAACCTGACGATGAACACGCCCCAGCCTGCCGATGCCCCCACCGCCGCTGCGGCGCCGCGCCGATGGCCATGGCTGCTGGCAGTGGCCCTGGTGGCACTGGGGCTGGGCCTGTTCTGGTGGATGAACCGTGGCCACACGTCGACCGACGATGCCTACATCCAGGCCAACATCACCATGATCGCGCCCCGCATTTCCGGAACGGTGGTCAGGGTGCCGGTCACCGACAACCAGAGGGTCGAGGCCGGGGCACTGCTGTTTGAACTGGATCCCGCCGATCACGAGGCGCGCCTGCGGCAGGTCAGCGCCGACCTGGCCGCTGCAGAGGCGCGGGTGCAGGTGGCCCGCGCCGAGCTGGACATGACCCGCACACGCGCCCCCGCCGCACTTGCCCAGGCGGCCGCGGCGGTGCGCAGCGCCCGCGCCCGGGCCGAAAAGGCCGCCGCCGACGAACGTCGTTACGAAGCGCTGTTCGCCAAGGACCAAATCCCGCGTCAGGTGCTGGAACAGGCCCGCAGCAGTCATCTGGCGCTGCAGGCCGAGGCCGAGGGCGTGCAGGCCGGGCTGCGCGGCGCGCAGACGCTGGCCCAGCAGATCGCGGCCCAGGAGGCGGCTCTGGCCAGTGCCGAGGCCGCCGTGGCCCAGGCCCAGGCGGCGCGCGACCAGGCCGCGTTGCAGCTGCGCTACTGCCGCGTCACCGCGCCGGTCGCCGGTCGGGTCACGCGCAAGAACGTGCTGCCCGGCTCGCAGGTACAGATGGGCACACCGGTGCTGGCCCTGGTCGGCGACCAGCCTTGGGTGGTCGCCAACTTCAAGGAAACCCAGCTCGAAGACCTGCGTGTCGGCCAGCCCGTCGAGATCGAGGTGGACGCCTATCCCGGTCGGCATTTCAGCGGCCGGGTGGACAGCCTGCAGGCCGGCACGGGTTCAGCGTTCAGCCTGCTGCCGCCTGAAAACGCGAGCGGCAATTTCGTGAAAGTGGTGCAGCGCGTGCCGGTGAAGCTGGTGTTCGATCCCGCGCCCGACCCCGCCCTGCACCTGGCCCCCGGCATGTCCGTAATTCCGCGCGTGGACCTGCGTGAACAGGGCGGCGCGCGCCTCGCGGAAGCCCCGCCGTGAGCGACGCCGGCGCAACGGCGACGCCGGCCAGCGGGAACACGCGCGTCCGTTCGCCCTACGTGATCGCCGTCATCTGCGGCATGGCGGCGTTCATGGAAGTGCTGGACATGTCCATCGCCAACGTCTCGCTGCTGCACATTGCCGGGTCGCTGTCGGCCAGCCGCGAGGAGGCCACCTGGGTGCTGACCAGTTACCTGGTCGCCAACGCGATCATCCTGCCCATGACCGGCTGGCTGTCGGACCGGATCGGCCGCAAGCGCTACTACCTCGGATCGCTGGCGATCTTCACCCTTGCCTCGGTCGCCTGCGGGTTGGCGCCTTCGCTGGAAATGCTGATTCTCGGGCGCGTCGTGCAAGGCATGGCCGGTGGCGCCCTGCAGCCCGTCTCCCAGGCCATCCTCAATGAAGCCTTCCCGCCCGAAAAACGGGGCATGGCCATCGCGGTCTACGGGCTGGCGGTGATTGTCGGTCCGGCGCTGGGCCCACCGTTGGGCGGCTTTCTCACCGATCAATACAGCTGGCACTGGATATTCCTGATCAACGCGCCGGTCGGCGTGCTGCTGTTCATGCTGGGCACGCGGCTGCTGCATGACCCGCCCGCACAGCAGGCGCGACAGCGCGCTGCCGCCGAACGGGGCGGCTTCGACCCCTGGGGCTTTGCGCTCATCGCGATCAGCATGGGGTCGCTGCAACTGATTCTGGATCTGGGCCAGCAGGAGGACTGGCTCGCATCGAATCTGATCCGCACGCTGGTCGTGGTCTGCGTGCTGAGTTTCACCTTCATGATTCGGCGCGAACTGAGCCATGCGCACCCGATCATCAACCTGCGCCTGCTGGCGAACCGCAATTTCGCCGTCGGCAATCTGATGATCGCGGCGATGTACGGGACGCTGATGAGCGCCACCGTGATGCTGCCGCTGCTGATGCAGTCAATGCTCGGCTACAGCGCATTGGGCGCGGGCCTGGTGATGTCGCCGGCGGCGCTGGTGATGGCCTTCATGATGCCCCTGGTGGGCCGCATCACCGGTCGCGTGGACGAGCGGCTGCTGGTGAGTCTGGGGTTCTTTTCCCTGTCGCTGGCCATGCTGGCCATGGGCAGCATCAGCCTCAACGTCTCCGAGGATCAGTTGATCTGGTTGCGCACGGCCCAGCTGCTGGGCGTGGGTCTGCTGTTCGTCCCGATCTCGGGGCTGGCCTATGTGGGCCTGCCGACGACTGAACTGGGCAATGCGTCGGCCATTTTCAACCTCTCGCGCAACCTCGGCGGCGGCATCGGCGTTTCACTGATGACGACGTTTCTGGCACGACAGACCCAGTCACACCAGGTGCATCTGGTCGATCGCATCAGCCCGCTGGATCCGGCCTATCAAGAGACGATGTCGGCCATGCAGTCACTCGGGGATCCGCTCACAAGCCAGGCGGTGATGGCCGCCGAGGTCACGCGGCAGGCCAGCTTTCTGGCGTTCATGGACAACTTCGAGTTTCTCGCCCTGGCGGCCATCGTGCTGATTCCGGTGATCTGGATCGCCAGACGGGCGCCCCAGGTCCACGGCCCGGCCGCGCCCGCCGAATATCACGGCTGAGTGGGCGCTGCGGCGGCGCCGATTGCGGGGTGAGGCAGGCTTTTGCGCCGCCCACCCCGCTCCCAGCGCCGGTCAGAGCGTCTCAGCCGCCGAACGCGGCGATGCCGGTCTGCGCCCGCCCGAGGATCAGCGCATGCACGTCGTGCGTGCCTTCGTAGGTATTGACGGCTTCCAGGTTCAGCACGTGGCGAATCACGTGGTATTCGTCGGAGATGCCGTTGCCGCCGTGCATGTCACGCGCAACGCGGGCGATGTCCAGGGCCTTGCCGCAGTTGTTGCGCTTGATGAGCGAGATCATTTCCGGCGCGGCCATGCCCTCGTCCATCAGGCGTCCCACCCTCAATGCGGCGTGCAGGCCCAGGGTGATCTCGGTCTGCATGTCGGCCAGCTTTTTCTGGATGAGCTGGTTGGCCGCGAGCGGCCGGCCGAACTGCTTGCGGCCCAGGGTGTAGTCCCGTGCGCCCTGCCAGCAGAACTCCGCCGCACCCATCGCGCCCCAGGCGATGCCGTAGCGCGCCTTGTTGAGGCAGCCGAACGGCCCCTTGAGTCCGCTCACCTCGGGCAGCAGGTTTTCCTGCGGAACGAACACCGAGTCCATGACGATCTCGCCGGTGATCGAGGCACGCAGGCTGAACTTGCCCTCGATCTTCGGCGCCGACAGACCCTTCATGCCTTTTTCGAGCACGAAGCCGCGAATCTGCCCGGCGTCGTCCTTGGCCCAGACCACGAACACGTCGGCAATCGGCGAGTTGGTGATCCACATCTTCGCGCCGCTCAGCAGATAGCCGCCGTCGGTGGCGCGGGCGCGGGTGATCATGCTGCCGGGATCGGACCCGTGATCCGGCTCGGTCAGGCCGAAACAGCCCACCCATTCGCCGCTGGCGAGTTTCGGCAGGTATTTCTGCTTCTGTGCCTCGGTGCCATAGGCGTAGATCGGATACATCACCAGCGACGACTGCACGCTCATGGCCGAGCGATAACCGGAGTCCACGCGCTCCACTTCGCGCGCGATCAGGCCATAGGCGACGTGGCTCACGCCCGGGCAGCCGTAGCCGTGCAGGGAGGCGCCCAGCAGGCCCAGCGCGCCCATCTCGTTCATGATCTCGCGGTCGAAATGCTCATGCCGGTGCGCGTCACGCACCCGCGGCAGCAGGCGCTCCTGGCAGTAGTCGCGCGTGGCTTCGCGCACCAGGCGCTCTTCGTCACTGAGCTGAGATTCCAGCAGCAGCGGGTCTTCCCATTGAAAACTGGCTTTGCTCATTTGGGGTTCGGGTTCCTGAATAAAGGGTGAGAAAAAACTGACCACGCCATCGCTTGACCTGCGGCCTGCGGGACTCAGCCTGCGGTCTGCGGGCGGGCCACCTGCGGCTTCTTGCCCCGGCGATAGACCAGCAGCGTGCGGCGGAATGAAATCACCAGGACGCCGTCCTGGTTGTGCCCCTCGGTGCGCACCGTGACCACGCCCACGTCGGGCCGTGAGCGTGACTCGCGCATTTCCAGCACCTCGGAACGCGAATAGACGGTGTCACCCTCGAACACCGGGTTCGGCAACCGCACCTCGTCCCAGCCCAGATTCGCGAACACGTTCTGCGAGATGTCGGTGACACTCTGGCCGGTGACGAGCGACAGCGTCAGACAGGAGTTGATCAGCGGGCGCTTGAACTCGGTCTGCGCCGCGTAATGCTGGTCGAAATGCAATGGCGCGGTGTTTTGCGTCATCAGCGTGAACCAGATGTTGTCGTTCTGCGTGAGCGTGCGGCCCAGCGGATGGGGGTAGACATCGCCCACCTCAAAATCCTCGAAGAAACGTCCTTCCCAGCCGGTCTTGACCGCCATGCTCGGTGATCCTGTGCTTGTGAACGAATTTGGCCAGCCGCATCCCGTTTTCGTCCCCGCGGGCGGCTGGATTGATTAGACTGAACGCACAATTCTAACAAGTGTTTGGTCTGGCGGGCGACAACCCGGCGCGACAGGCCAAAACGGGGGACGGCATGCTCGACACACACTGGCTGCACGGCATTCTGGCCGACGTGCAGGCCAACTGGTTTCTTTACGCCTCCATGCCGCTGGTGGCGGCGGCCATCGGCTACGGCACCAAGATCGCGGCCATCTACATGATGTTCCGCCCGCTCAGGTTTATCGGTCTCAAGCCGCCGTATCTGGGCTGGCAGGGCATCGTTCCGCGCAACGCGGAGCGGATGGCGTCCATCGCCTGCGACACCCTCACCGCGCGCCTGCTCAAGCCCGAGGAACTGTTCGAACGACTGGACCCGCTGCGCGTGGCCATGGCCATCGACCAGCCCTTGCGCGTGGCGGTGGAGGACATCGTGCAAGAGGTGTTCGAACACTATTCACCGGGCCTGTGGAGCGCAGCGCCCGCCTCAATGAAGCGCGCGATGATCCGGCGCGTTCAAGACAAGGCACCGGAGATGATCGAAGAGATCATGGCGAAGGTCGGCAGCGACCTGAACGCGGTGTTCGACCTCAAGGACATGGTCGTGAGCAATCTGGTGAAAGACAAGGAACTGCTCAACCAGATGTTCCAGGAGGTGGGGCGCGGCGAGTTCCGGTTCATCCGCAATTCCGGCATCTACTTCGGCTTCGTGATCGGCTGCGTGCAGGCGGTGGCCTGGGCGCTGACGCACTCGATGTGGATCATGCCCGTGTTCGGCGGGCTGACCGGCTGGATCAGCGACTGGCTGGCCCTGAAAATGGTCTTCCGGCCCAAGGAGCCCACGCGCTACCTTGGCCTGTTCACCTGGCAGGGGCTGTTCATCAAGCGTCGCCACGAGGTGGCTTCGGAGTACGGGCGACTGATGGCGCAGCGGGTGCTGACGCCCAGCGCCATCATGGACGCCATTCTGCGCGGCCCGCTGTCCGACCGGCTTTACACCATGATCCAGAAAGAGGTGCGCGCCGCCATCGACGAGCAGGCCGGGTTCGCGCGGCCGCTGGTGGTGCTGTCGGTGGGCAGCGAAAAATATATGGAGATGAAGCGTGTGGTTGCCGCCAAGATCGTCGAACGCCTGCCCGAGGCCATGGGCCACGTCGAGGACTATGCCTTCGAGGCGCTTGACATCGAAAACACGCTGAAGACCAAGATGGCGCAGCTCACGGTTGACGAGTACGAGGGACTGTTACGGCCGGCGTTCCAGCAGGACGAATGGCTGCTGATCGCGGTGGGCGCCGTACTGGGCTTTCTGGTCGGCGAGATGCAGGTCCATGTCATGCTGGCCTTTGCCGTGACGCCACCCTGACGGGCGCCCAACGCGACGCGCCTATTTCTAAGAACGACACCGCGCCCGCCGCGGCGGGAGAATCCAGATGACCGACACACGCCCCTTCAGCGCAGCCGACCTGCACCCACTTGATGGCTGGGGCGGAGGACCGGCGATGAGCCACTTCGAGGGCGTGATGTGGCGGCTCGACGCCAACCCGCGCATGCGCTCCACCATGACCGCCGTGGAGATCCTCGACCACGCGCCCGACTGGCAGCGCCTGCGGGCTGCCCACGAGCGCCTCACGGCGTCGGTTCCGCGCTTCCGGCAGCGGGTGGTGGAACCCCTGCTCGGCCTGGGCACGCCGCACTGGGTCGATGATCCGGACTTCTCGCTGGACTACCACCTGCGCCGCCTGCGCGTGCCGGAACCGGCGACGCCGCGTCAGTTGCTGGAACAGGCGCAATGGATCGCGATGACGCCCTTCGACCGGGCCCGTCCACCCTGGGAGGTGACCCTGATCGAGGGCCTGGCCGACGGTCGCGCGGCCTATGTGCTGAAAATGCACCACGCCCTGTCGGATGGCCACGGCATGATGCAGCTGCTCTCGCAGGCGCACAGCCGCAGCCCCGAGCCGGGGCCGCCGGTGAAACTGCGGTTGCGCAAGCCGGCCGCGCCACTGCCCTCCACCGCGACCGTGCTGGGGCAGCAGCTGCGCGCAGGCCTGTCGCGACTGCCCCAGCAGGCGCGCACGCTGGCGGCCGACGTGGCGCAGGGCCTGCAGCGCCCCGGGGCGGCGCAGGAAGCCCTGCGCTATGCGCAGTCGGCAGCGCGGATGCTCGGCCGCAAGCCCGCGCCCAAGTCGCCGCTGCTGGCCGGTCGCAGTCTGGACTGGCATTTCGACGCGCTGGATTTTCCGCTGGACGCGTTCAAGGCTGCCTCCAAGCGGTCCGGCGCCAGCCTCAACGATGCCTACATCGCCGGCATCGCCGGCGGGTTCCGCCGCTATCACGAGCAACTGGGCCAGCCCATCGACAAGCTGCCCATGGTCTTCCCGGTCAGCGTGCGCACCGCGGCAGACGGCCTAGGCGGCAACCATTTCGTGGGCGGCCAGTTCGACGCCCCGCTGGATGAACCCGATCCGGTCGCCTGCATGAAGCAGGTCGGCGCGTTCGTGGAACACCTGCGCGAAGAGCCGGCGCTGGACGTGCTGCTGCGCGTGATGCCGGTGGTCGGCCGCCTGCCGACGCCGCTGCTCGGCAAGATGATGTCGGGCGTCACGGCCGCGCAGGACGTGCAGGCCACCAACGTGCCGGGGCTGCGCCATCCGGTCTACATCGCCGGCGCGCGCGTCACGCACTTTTTCGGCTTCGGTCCCCTGCCCGGCTGCGCGGCCATGTTCGCGATGCTGTCGCACGACCAGCGCTGCTGCATCGGCATCAACACCGACGCCGCCGCCGTGCGCGAGCCGGACCGTCTGGTGGAATGCATGCGGCTGAGCTTCGACGAAATCATCGGCACTCCGGGCATCACACAGGTCTTCGCCGGACCGGCCAAGCCGTGACATGACGCCGATGCCGGGAGCCGGACGCCGCTGAAGACGGTGGCGTGCCGCCCCCCGCAATGGGAATCAAAACCCTGCGCGAACCCCTTACAATCTAACAGGCGTTTGTTAGACTCACGACCCGCAGCCCCAAGCGTCTGCCCCGTACAGAACGCCGCTGCGCACCATTACGCGACCGAGGAGCAAGCATGATCGGCATCACCTGTTACGGCGCCTATGTGCCACGACTGCGGCTCAGCCGTGCCGCGGCGGCACAGGCCAATGCCTGGGCCAATCCGGCCCTGCTGGCCCAGGCGCGCGGCGAGCGCTCGATGGCCAACTGGGACGAGGACAGCCTGACCATGGCGGTGGAAGCCGCACGCGACGCGCTGGCCGGCCGCGGCACCGACGGCATCGGCGCCCTGTACTTCGGCTCCACCACGCATCCCTTTGCCGACCGCCAGAACGCGGGCCTGGTCGCCGCCGCGCTGGACCTGTCGGAATCGATCAGCTCCGCCGACCTTGGCGGCGCACAGAAGGCCGGCACCGCCGCGCTGATCGCCGCGCTGGATCGTGCGGCGGCCGGACGCCCGGGCGAGGCTCTGGTGGTGGCGGCCGAACATCGCCGGGCGCGTCCCGGCAGCGCCCAGGAGTTGCAGTACGGCGATGCCGCCGCAGCGTTCACGGTCGGTGGTTCAGAGGTGATTGCCGAGTTCCTCGGCAGTCACAGCGTGTCGGTGGATTTCGTCGATCACTACCGCGCGACGGGTCAGGAATTCGATTACATCTGGGAGGAGCGCTGGCTGCGCGACGAGGCCTTCCAGAAATGGGTGCCAGCCGCGGTGAAAGCCGGGCTGGAGAAGATGGCGATCGCGCCGGGTTCCATTGATCACTTCGTGCTGGCCGAGCCGGTTGCCAAGCTGGCGGCGCTGGTCGCCAAGCGCTGCGGCATCACCGACACCGCCATCGCCGACAGCCTGCTCGGCGTGGTCGGACATGCCGGCTCGGCGCACGCGCCGCTGATGCTGGCCGCCGTGCTGCAGAAGGCGCAGCCCGGACAGACCATCGTGGTCGTCGGCTTTGGCCAGGGGTGCGATGTGCTGGCCTTCCGCACCACCGCCGCGCTGGGCGAACTGCCCGCGCGCAACGGCGTCGCCGGCAGCCTCAAGCGCCGCAAGGAAGAAAAGAATTACCCGAAGTTCCTGTCGTTCAACGAGACCCTCGCGCTGGAGAAGGGCTTGCGCGGCGAAGCCAATCCGCAGACCGCGCTGTCGGCGATGTACCGCAACCGTCGCATGCTGTCCGGCCTGGTCGGGGGCAGCTGCACCAAGTGCGGCACCGCGCAGTTCCCGCCCGCCGACATCTGCGTCAATCCGTCCTGCCATCACCAGGGGCCGATGCAGCCCTATCGCTTCGCCGACGAGGCGGCGCGCATCAAGACCTGGTCGGCGGACTGGCTCACCTACACGCCCGACCCGCCCGCGCACTACGGCATGGTGGAGTTTGAGCGCGGCGGTCGCTTCGTTGCCGACATCACCGACTGGGATCTCGGCAAGGTCGAGGTCGGGCAGCCGGTGCGCATGGTGTTCCGGGTGCGCGGGCGCGATGCGCAGCGCGGCATGGTTCGCTATTTCTGGAAGGCCGCGCCGCTGGCCGGCACGGGGGAGCACTGAGATGAGCAGCGGAATTCGTGACAAGGTGGCCATTCTGGGCATGGGCTGCTCGCGCTTCGGCGAGCGCTGGGACATGGGCGCAGAGGAACTGATGGTGGAGTCCTTTACCGAGGCGCTCACCGACGCCGGCATCGGCCGCGAGCAGATCCAGGCCGCCTGGCTGGGCTCTTGCATGGACGAGGTCAACATCGGCAAGTCGGCGCTGCCGGCCTCGATGGCCCTGCGCCTGAACAACATCCCGGTGACGCGCGTCGAGAACTACTGCGCCACCGGCACCGAGGCCTTTCGCGGCGCGGTGTATGCGGTGGCGTCCGGCGCCTGCGACATCGCGCTGGCCATCGGCGTGGAGAAGCTCAAGGACACCGGCTACGGCGGCCTGCCGGGGCTGGACGTCGGCTCGATGCCGCCGCTGTGGTGGCCGAACCTGTCGGCACCCGGGGTGTTCGCACAGGTCGCGAGCGCCTACATGAACCGCTACAAGGTGCCACGCGATGTGCTCAAGCGCGCGCTCGCGGAAATTTCCGCCAAGAGCCACGCCAACGGTGCCAAGAACCCGAAGGCCCACCTGCGCAACCCGGTGAGCTGCGACACCATCATGGCGTCGCCGATGATCGCCGAGCCGCTGGGTCTGTTCGACTGCTGCGGCGTGTCCGACGGCTCGGCTGCGGCCATCGTCACCACGCCGGAGATCGCAAAATCGCTGGGCAAGCATCCCGACCAGATGGTCACGGTCAAGGCCTTGCAGCTGGCGCTGTCGAATGGTTCCGAAGGCGGCTACAACGACTGGGACGGCTCCTACATCCACACCACGCGGGTGGCGGCGCAACGCGCCTATGCCGAGGCGGGCATCAAGAAGCCGCGCGATGAGGTGTCGATGTTCGAGGTTCACGACTGCTTCTCGATCACCGAACTGGTGACGATGGAAGACCTCGGCCTGTCCGAAGACGGCGGCGCCGTCAAGGACGTGATGGACGGCTTCTACAACGCCGACGGCAAGATTCCCTGCCAGATCGACGGCGGCCTCAAATGCTTCGGCCACCCCATCGGCGCGTCCGGCATCCGCATGGTCTACGAGATGTACCTGCAACTGCTGGGCCGTGCGGGTGATCGCCAGCTCAAGGATCCGCGTTACGGCCTGACCCACAACCTGGGTGGCTTCCCGCACCAGAACGTCGTCGGCATTTCCATCGTCGGCCGCTACCAATGAATTTCATCTTTCAACTGCACCGGAAAACCTGCGCATGAAACCACTTGCGGCCATCGTCGCCGTGTCCGAGATGAAGCCCGGACGCTACCCGAACTACAACGGTATGGAGATGTACCGGCAGGTCATCGCGCAGTTCCTGCGCGAGTGGCCGCAACTGCGGCCCTCGGACATCGGCGGCCTGCTGTCGGCGCCGGCCGGCATGGCCTCGGCCGACGGCACCGATGTGTTCGCGCACGAAAAGATCTCGGAAGAACTCGGCATCGAGCCGACCTTCAGCGAGACCATCAATGCCGGCGGCGGCACCTACGCGCTGATGCTGATCCGCGCGTCCCTGGCCATCGAGCGCGGACTCTGCGATTCCGTGCTCTGCCTGGGTGCCGGGCGCTTCCCCAACGTGGGCAGCGGCATGGCCGAGATGATGAGCAAGCTGATCAGCCATCCCGAGTTCGAATATCCGTACGGCACTTACATTCCGCCGATCTTCGCGCTCAACGCCACGCGCCACATGCACGAATTCGGCACCACGCGCGAGCAGCTCGCGCAGGTCGCGGTGTCGCAGCGCGAGTGGTCGCTGCTGCATCCGGATGCGCTGATGGCCCCGCAGGGGCGGCTGACGATCGACAAGGTGCTGTCCTCGCGCCCCATCACCTACCCGTTCAATCTGCTCGACTGCTCGGTGCCCAGCGAAGGCGGATCGGCGGTGCTGGTGGTGTCGCCAAAGATCGCCCAGCGCTACGCCAAGAAACCCTGCTTCCTGTACGGCTACGGCGAGAAGCACACCCATTCCAGCATCAGCCAGGCGCATGACCTGACCACGCTGGGCTCGAAGGACACCTCGGCGCAGGCCTACCGCATGGCCGGTGTCGGACCCAAGGACATGGACTTCGCCCAGCTCTACGACTCCTTCAGCATCAACCCGATCATCTACGCCGAAGACCTCGGCCTCTGCGCCAAGGGCCAGGGCGGCGCGTTCTTCGCCGGCGGCCGTACCGCGCCGGGCGGCGAATTCCCGGTCAACACCTATGGCGGCCTGATGTCCTTCGGCCATGTCGGAGATGCTTCCGGCCAGACCATGATCGTGGAAGCGGCGCGGCAGATCATGGGCATCGCCGGCGAAGCCCGCCAGTTGAAGAAAGCCGATCTCGGCGTCGTTCACTGCTACGGCGGAATGATGTCCGAGCACGCCACCCTCGTCCTCGGGAGCGCGTCATGAGCAACCCCGCCGTCAACCCCAAGCCCGTCCCCGAAATCAACGCGCACAGCAAGCCCTACTGGGACGGCGCGCAGCGCGGCGAGCTGATGATTCAGCGCTGCCGCGGCACCGGCAAACCCTTCATGTACGCGCGCTGCTGGAGCCCCTTCGACTTCTCGCCCGACCCGATCTGGGAAAAGGCCAGCGGGCTGGGCACGGTGTTCAGCTACACCGTCGTGTACCAGCCGCCGTATGCGGCGTTCAAGGCCGACTGCCCCTTCGTGATGGCCATCATCCAGCTCGACGAAGGTCCGCAGATGATGAGCAACGTCCTCAACTGCGATCCGGAATCCGTGCGCATCGGGATGAAGGTCAAGGTCTGCTTCGAGACCCGCGGCAACGGCTTCAAGATCCCGCAGTTCGAACCCGCCTGAATAATTGAGCAGGAGCCTCCCATGAGCGAAGAATCCGTTGCCGCGGTCCGTGAAGCCGCTGAACGCCTGACCCGCGGCATTTCGCGCGAGTACTGGTTGCAATGCGCCAAAGAAAAGAAATTCCCGCAGAAGCTCTGGGATGCGATGGCCGAAACCGGCCTGCTCGGTCTGACCGTGCCCGAGGAATACGGCGGCAGCGGCGGCGGCCTGTCCGAACTGATGGTGCTCAACGAGGTCACCGGCCGCGCCGGCATCATCTCGCTGTTCTTTGTGCTCGGCAGCTTCGCGCGCATGCCGATCATCAAGCACGGCACGCCGGAACAGATCACCAAGTTCGTCACGCCCACCGCCACTGGCGAGGGCAAAATGTGCTTCGGCGTGACCGAGCCCAATGCCGGCACCAACACCTTCCGCCTGCAGACCACGGCAACGAAAAACGACAGCGGCTGGCAGGTCAACGGCTCCAAGGTGTTCATCACCGGCGCCAAGGACTCGACGTCGATGCTGTTGATCGCGCGCACCTCGGCCTTCGATCCGGCCAAGCCGCGCGGCGGGCTGTCGCTGTTCATTCTGGATTCGCATACCCCGGGCATCGAGTACCAGCGCCTGAACATCGACGTGCTCGGCGAAAGCCAGTACCTGGTGTTCTTCAAGGACGTGCAGCTGCCGCAGGATGCGCTGATCGGCGAAGAAGGCAAGGGCATGAAGTACCTGTTCGACGGCCTCAATACCGAGCGCCTGGTGCTGGCCTCGATGGCCGTGGGCCTGGGCAATCGCGCGCTGGACAAGGCGGTGGCCTATGCCAAGGAGCGCGCGCCCTTTGGCACGCCCATCGGCAGTTACCAGGGCCTGCAGCACCCCATGGCGCGCGCCAAGGCGGATCTCGAAGCCTCGCGCCTGGTGATGCTGGAAGCCGCCCGCACCTTCGACCGTGGCGAAGACGCCGGTCCGCTGTCGAACATGGCCAAGCTGCTCACCTCGGAAGCCTGCGACGAGGCGGTGGACATCGCGCTGCAGGCCCATGGCGGCTACGGCTTCGACCAGGACTACGACGTGGTCACGCTGTGGCCGTTCGCCCGCCTGATGCGCGTGGCGCCGGTCAACAACGAGATGATCCTCAACTACATCGGCGAGCACGTGCTCGGCCTGCCGCGCTCGTACTGAGCCCCCGTCCAGCGCACCTACCCCCCAACGAGCCCCTGCATGACCCATGATCTGCCCGTCACCGTTGCGCCCTATCTGGTCAAGGAGCGCTGGAATGAAAGCCCGTTCATGCAGGCCCAAGGCCTGACGGCCGAAGAAATCACGCCCGGCGAAGTGGCGTTGCACCTGGCCGCGCCGACGCCGGCACAGCGGGGCGCGGGCGGGCCGCCGGACGCGATCAACGGCGGCGTGATTTCCTACATGTTCGACGGCGCGCTGGGCTACGCCATCGTCTCGGCACAACTGCCGCGCCTGCTGGCCGCGGGCCTGTCGCCCGCCACCTACTCCCAGGTCACGATGAATCTCGACATCACCTACCTCGCGGCGGCCCAGGGCGAGTCGTTCAGGGCCGTTGGCCGGGTGTTGCGCGCCGGCCGCGGCACCGCCTTTGCCGAGGGCGAGCTGCTCAATTCTCGGGGCGAGATCTGCGCCACCGCCAAGGGCATCTGGCGCGTGTTCTGGCCGCGCCAGTGACGAGCCACACGCATCCGAACGAACAAAACCGAACAGGAAACCACCGAACATGAAACAGACTTCCCTGCGCATCGGCTGCGCCTCCGGCTTCTGGGGCGACACCGAAAATGCGGCCGCCCAGCTGGTGCACGGCGGCAACATCGACGTGCTGGTCTTCGACTATCTGGCCGAAATCACCATGTCGCTGCTCACGCGGGTCAAGGCCAAGGACCCCAAGGGCGGCTACGCCCCCGACTTCGTCAGCACCCTGCGGCCGCTGTTGCGCGAGATCAAGACGCGCGGCATCCGCGTGGTCAGCAACGCCGGCGGCGTGAACCCGGCCGCCTGCCGCGAAGCGCTGGCCCAGGCTGCCGAAGCTGAAGGCCTGGACCTGAAGATCGCGGCCGTGACCGGTGATGACCTGCTGCCGCAGCTGCACGCCATCCGCGAGGCCGGCGTGCGCGAGATGTTCAGCGGCGCGGCCCTGCCGGCCAAGCTGGCCAGCGCCAATGCGTATCTGGGCGCCTTCCCGATCGCCGCGGCTCTGGACGCCGGTGCCGACATCGTCGTCACCGGCCGCTGCGTGGACAGCGCGGTGGTGCTCGGACCGCTGATCCACGCCTTTGGCTGGAAGCCCGACGATTACGACCAACTCGCACAGGGCAGCCTGGCCGGCCACATCATCGAATGCGGCACGCAGTGCACCGGCGGCAACTACACCGACTGGCATCGCGTCGAGGGCTGGGAAAACATGGGCTTCCCCATCGCCGACTGCGCACCGGACGGCAGCTTCGTCATCGAAAAGCCTGCGGGCACCGGCGGCCTGATCGATCCTTCGACCGTGGGCGAGCAGGTGGTCTATGAGATCGGCGACCCCAGCAACTATCTGCTCCCCGACGTGAGCTGCGATTTCAGCGGCATCCACCTCGAAGCCATCGGCGAAAACCAGGTCCGCGTCAGCGGCGCCCGCGGCCGACCGGCCACCGACCAGTGCAAGGTCAGCGCCACCTATGCCGACGGCTTTCGCGCCACCGCGCAGTTCATGATCGGTGGCATCGACGCGCCGGCCAAGGCGCAGCGGACCGGCGAGGCCCTGCTGGCACGCTGCCGGCGGCTGTTTGCCGAGCGCGGTCTGGGCGACTTCACCGAAACCAGCGTCGAGGCCCTCGGTTCCGAGGCCACCTATGGCCCGCACGCGCGCGCCGAGACGCGCGAAGTCATCGTCAAGGTCGCCGCCCGCCACCCCGACAAAAACGCGCTGGAGATCTTCTCGCGCGAAATGGCGCCGATGGCCCTGGCCAGTGCGCCGGCCATCACCGGCTTCTCCGGCGGCCGGCCCAAGGTCACCCCGGTGATTCGCCTGTTCTCGTTCGTCTGGCCCAAGGCAGAGATTGCGGTCGGCCTGGAACTTGACGGCCAGTCCATCACCTGCCCGCAGATGCGCGGCGCCGCAACACAACCGCCGCCGCCGCACGCCGAACCCGCAGCACTGCCGGCCGACGCCTTCGCCGCCGGCACCCGCACCGTGCCCCTGGTGCGTCTGGCCTGGGGCCGCAGCGGCGACAAGGGCGACAGCGCCAACATCGGCATCCTCGCGCGCCGCCCTGAGTACCTGCCCTTTATCCGCGCCGCCTTGAGCGCCGACGCCGTCGCCCAGTGGTTCGCGCACCTCGTGCAGGGGCCGGTGCACCGCTATGAGTGGCCGGGCCTGGACGGCCTCAATTTTCTGCTGGAACGCGCGCTCGGCGGCGGCGGCATTGCCTCGCTGCGCATCGACCCGCAGGGCAAGGCCTATGCGCAGATGCTGCTCGACTTCCCGATCCCGGTGCCGGCGACGCTTGAGCTGCCGTCATGACCGGCGCCCCGATTCGCCGGCTGCTGGTGGCCAACCGCGGCGAGATCGCCGCGCGCATCCTGCGCACGGCGCGGGCGCAGGGGATCGAATGCGCCATCGTCCGTCACCCTTCCGAGGAGGGCGGGCTGGCACCGCAGCTCGCCGATGCCGTCCTGCCCATCGACGGCGCAACCCCGGTTGCCGCTTATCTCGATGTGGCCGAGATCGTGCGCGTGGCGCGCGAATGGGGCGCCGACGCGGTGCATCCGGGCTACGGCTTCCTGTCCGAAAACGCACGCCTCGCGCGGGGTCTGGCCGAGGCCGGGATCCGCTTCGTCGGCCCCACGCCCGAGGTCATCGAGCTGATGGGCGACAAGATCCGTGCGCGCAATTTCGTCGTCGCGCGCGGCTTCCCGGTCGCGCCCAGCGCCATCGAGGCCGATGACCCGGACAGCTTCGCGCAGCGTGCGCTGGCCGTCGGCCTGCCCATCCTGATCAAGCCCGCCGCCGGCGGCGGCGGCAAGGGCATGCGCATCGTGCGCGACGCGGCGGTGCTGGACGCCGAACTCGCCACCGCGCGCCGCGAGGGCGAGCGCTACTTCGGTGACGGCCGCCTGTTCGTCGAGCGTTACGTCGAGCGTCCCCGGCACATCGAGGTGCAGGTGTTCGGCGACAGCCACGGCAACGTCGTGCATTTCGGCGAGCGCGAGTGCTCGGTGCAGCGGCGCTTCCAGAAGATCATCGAGGAAACCCCCTCGCCGGCGCTGACGCCTGAGAAGCGCACTGAAATTTGTGACGCTGCGGCCGGCATCGCCCGAGCCGCCGGTTACATCGGTGCCGGCACGGTGGAGTTCATCTACGGCGCCGACGGCGAGTTCTACTTTCTGGAAATGAACACGCGCCTGCAGGTCGAGCATCCGGTCACCGAGATGGTCACCGGCTTTGACCTGGTTGCCGAGCAGTTGCGCGTCTGCGCAGGCGAGGCGCTTGGCTACGCGCAGTCCGCCATCACCACGCAGGGTCATTCCATCGAGCTGCGCATCTGCGCCGAAGACCCATCGCAGGGCTTCGTGCCGGCCACCGGGACGATCCACCTGCTGCGCGAGGCCAGCGGTCCCGGCGTGCGCGTGGACAGTGGCATCCATCAGGGTCAGCGCGTGGGTTCGGATTTCGATCCGCTGCTGTCGAAGCTGATCGTGCATGGTCGTGATCGCCGCGAGGCCATTGCGCGCGCGCGACAGGCCTTGCGCGACACCGCGCTGCTCGGCGTGACCACCAACACCGCCTACCTGGATCGCGTGCTCGGGCACCCGCAATTTGCGGCAGGCGACTACAGCACGGCGTTTCTCGACGAGCAGGCCGAAGTGCTTTCCGGCAAGGACGAGGTTCTGTCCCTGGACCTGCTGATGACCGCAGCGGCATTGAGCGACCGACAGCTGGTCGACGCCGCCGCGTCGGTGCCGGCGATCTACGCCGCCATGGGCGGCTGGCGCAACTGAGCAATCGACCATGAAAAAAATTCTGACCCTCAACGGCGAACAGCACGCCTGCACGCTGACACGCACATCCACCGGCCTGCGCCTTCAGGCCGGCGAACACAGCTTCGACTGCGCACTCGACACGCTTGGCGACGGCCGCTACCGCGTGCGCGCCGGCGATGCACGGCGCGAAGCGCTGATCGCCCAGCACGGGGACCAGGTCTGGATTCACCTTGATGGCCGCACGCACGCCATCGAGCGGCTGAACCCGCTCGATGTGCTCGCCGCCAGCGGCCGCGGCGGTGCCAACAGCGCCCTGTCGCCGATGCCGGGCACCATCCTCACCGTGCAGGTGAAGGCCGGTGACACCGTGAAATCCGGCCAGGTACTGCTGACCATGGAAAGCATGAAACTGGAAGTGACCATCACCGCGCCGCATGACGGCGAGGTTGCCGAGGTGCTGTGCGCACCCGGTCAGAGCGTGCCGGTCAAGGCCACGCTGGTGCGCTTGGCAACACAACCGGAGGCGACCTCATGATGCAGCGCATCGAAACGCGGGTATCGCCCGCCTCGGCGGCATTCCGTGCCAACAGCGCGGCGATGCAACGCATCTGCGGCGACTTCAAGTCCCTGCAGGAGCGCATCCGCCACGAACGCCCGGAGCGCGACATCGAGCGCCTGCGGCGGCAGAAAAAACTGCTGGTGCGCGAGCGGCTGGATCTGCTGCTCGACCCCGGCACGCCCTTTCTGGAGCTCTCCAGCATCGCCGCCTACGATCAGTTCAACGGCGAAGCGCCGGGCGCGAACGTCATCTCCGGCATCGGCGTGGTCAATGGCCGCGAGGTGATGATCCACGCCGATGATTCCAGCAACAAGGGCGGCGCCTGGTATCCCCTGTCGGCCCCAAAGATCGTGCGCGCGCTGGAAATCGCCATCGAGAACCGCCTGCCGGTCATCCACCTCTGCGACAGCGCGGGCGGCTATCTGGAAGACCTCTCCGGCGTGTACGTGATGGGCGGCCGGGTGTTTCGCAATCAGTGCATCCTGTCAAAGATGGGCATTCCGCAGGTCGCCGTGGTGCTCGGACACTGCACCGCCGGCGGTGCCTACGTGCCGGCCCTGTGCGAGCACACCATCATGGTGCGCGGCACCGGCGCGGTGTTTCTCGGCGGTCCGCCGCTGGTGAAGGCCGCGACCGGCGAAGAGGTCACGGTCGATGCGCTGGGCGGTGCCGACATGCACACCTCGGTGTCCGGCGTTGCAGACTACGCGGTCGACAGCGAGGAAGAAGGCATCGCGCTGGCCCGGTCCATCGTCTCCAGCTTCTCGCAGCCGAAGAAGCACTTCGACTGGGCAGATGCCGAGGCGCCCTACTACGATCCGCGCGAGCTCTACGGCATCGTTCCGGTGGACTACAAGACCCAATTCGACATCCGCGAAGTGATCGCGCGCATGGTCGACGGCAGCCGCTTTCACGAATACCAACCCAATTACGGCACGACCCTGGTCTGCGGCTGGGCGCGGCTGTGGGGCTGCAAGGTGGGCCTGCTCGGCAACAACGGCGTGCTGTTCTCCGACAGCTCGCTCAAGGCCGCGCACTTCATCCAGCTCTGCAACCAGATGGGCACGCCCATGATCTTCCTGCAGAACACCACCGGCTACATGATCGGGCGCCAGTACGAGGAAGGCGGCATCACCAAGGACGGCGCCAAGATGCTGATGGCGCAGGCCGGCTCCGAAGTCCCCAAGCTCACCGTCCTCACCAGCGGCGCGTTCGGTGCCGGCTACTACGGCATGTGCGGCCGCAGCTGGGACCCACGCATGATCTTCTCCTGGCCGCAGGCGAAGATGGGCGTGATGGGACCGGAGCAGGCCGGCAACACGCTGGCCGACGTCAAGCTGCGCCAGTTGCGCCGTGCCCGTCCCGAGGCCGGCGACGAGGAAGTGGCCGAGCTGCGCAAGCGCACGCGCGAGAAATCCGAGCGTGAGACCAGCAGCCTGTGGTTCTCCGCGCGCTGCCAGGACGACGGTGTGCTGGATCCGCTCGACACGCGCAACGCGCTCGGCATCGCGCTGTCCTGCGCGGCCAACGTGCCCCTCGCCGAGCCGCGCTACGGCGTGTTCCGGATGTGATGGACATGCACCACGACGACGTTTCCCGGGACGACGATGCGCTGATTGACGCGGTCGAGCGATTCCTTGCGGGCGAGGTGCGGCCGGTGGCCATCGCCCTCGAACAGGCCGACGAGTATCCCGAGGCCATCGTCGAGCAGATGCGCGAGATGGGCCTGTTCGGCGCCATCATTCCCGAGGCCTATGGTGGACTCGGGCTCAGCGCGCAGACCTACGCGCGCCTGATCGAGACGATCGCGGCCGAGTGGATGTCGCTGTCCGGCGTCATCAACTCGCACCTGATCATGGCCTCGGCGGTGCTGCGCTACGGCACGGACGCGCAAAAGGACTATTTTCTGCCCCGCTTCGCCAAAGGCGAGCTGCGCGGCGGCATCGCGCTGACCGAGCCGGACTGCGGCACCGATCTGCAGGCCATCCGCACCGTCGCCCGGCGCGATGGCGAGCACTACCTCGTCAACGGCGCCAAGACCTGGATCACCAACGGACTGCGCGGTAACTGCTTCGCGCTGCTGGTCAAGACCGACCCCAAGGCCGATCCGCGCCACCGTGGCATGAGCCTGTTCATTGCCGAAAAAGGCCCCGGTTTCTCGGTGCCGCGCAAGCTGCCGAAACTGGGCTACCGCGGCATCGACACCGTGGAGATGCTGTTTCAGGACTACCGCATTCCGGCCGCGCGCCTGGTCGGCGGCGTCGAAGGCCGCGGGCTGCAGCAGATTCTCGGCGGCCTGGAACTGGGCCGCATCAACGTCGCCGCGCGCGGGGTCGGCGTCGCGCGCTCGGCTTACGAGGAGGCGCTGAGTTATTCGCAGCAGCGCAAGACCTTCGGCAAGCCGATCTGCGAGCACCAGGCGATCCAGCTCAAGCTGGCCGACATGGCCACGCGCGTGCAGGCCGCCCGGCTGCTGGTGGAGGCTGCGGCCCGCGCCTATGACGCCGGACGGCGCTGCGATCTGGAGGCAGGCATGGCGAAGCTGTTCGCCACCGAAGCCGCGATGGAAAACGCCGCAGAATCCCTGCGCATCCACGGCGCCTACGGCTATTCGCGCGAAGTGCGGGTGGAACGGCTGTACCGCGACGCGCCCCTGCTCGCGATCGGCGAAGGCACCAACGAAATGCAGCGCCTGATCATCGCCCGCCGCCTGCTGGACGCAGACGGCCATCGCGCCCAATAACGCTCAGAAGTTGCGAGGTTCCCGGTCGCTGCGCAGGTCGGTGTCAGTGCGCCTGCGACCGAGAACCGCGCATCCCGCGCTCAGTGCTGACCGACCGGCGTTCGCGCCACGAGGCCGTCGAGCGCCCTCGTGAGTTTGATCTGGCAGCCCAGCCTCGACCCCGGGCCGTCATCCTCGACGAAGTCGAGCATCGACCGTTCGGTCTCCTCGACCGGCGACACCTTATCGCGCCATTCGGCTTCGATGAACAGATGGCAGGTGCCACAGGCACTGACACCGCCGCAATCACCGTCGATGCCCGGTACGAGATTGCCGACGGCTGCGTCCATCAGCGATGTGCCTTCCTCGACCTCAACGTTGCGGACGGTCCCATTGTGTTCGATGAACGTTACTTTGATCATGGTTGATTTCTCTCAGAGACAACCCCGCACGCTGCAAGCGTGCGGGGCTTTCAGGGCAGATGCGGCGGCTGCGCGCAGCGCCGCGCGACGCATGGGCTCAGGCATCAATCCGCACGCGCATCGAGGTGTAGCCCCTGATCATGGGAGACAGCACGCGAACGGGCTCTGCAAGCACCTTGATCTGCCCGGGCTTGGGCCACCGCTGAAGGAGCTCTTCCCAGAGAATGCGGAGTTGCATTTCTGCCAGGCGGTTGCCGACACAACGGTGGATGCCGAAGCCGAACGACAGATGTTCACGCGGCCGGGCGCGGTCAATGATAAAGTCGTTGGGGTTGGCAATGGCTTCTTCGTCACGGTTGCCCGAGACGTACCACATCACCACCTTGTCACCCTTGGCGATGTTCTTGCCGCCGAGCACGGTGTCTTCGGTGGCCGTGCGCCGCATATGCGCCAGCGGTGTCTGCCAACGAATCACTTCGGGAATCATCGACTTCACCAGCGCCGGATTGGCGCACAGCTTGGCGTACTGATCAGGACTTTGACTCAGTGCCAGCAGGCCGCCGGTCATTGAATTGCGCGTGGTGTCGTTACCGCCGACGATCAGCAGCAGGATGTTGCCCAGATACTCTTCGGGCGTCATGTTCCGCGTGCGCTCGTCGTGGGCCATCATCGAGATCAGGTCGGGACGCGGGTCGGCGTTGACGCGCTCGTTCCAGAGCCGGGTCATGTAGGCCGCGCACTCGCCCATGATCTGCATGCGGTGTTCTTCGGAATCGACCACGCCATCACCCGGCAGCGCCAGCGTCGCGTCCGACCAGAAGGTGAGCTTGGAGCGATCTTCCCACGGGAAATCGAACAGGGTCGCCAGCATCTGCGTGGTGAGGTTGATCGACACGTCATCAACCCAGTTGAATTCCTTGCCCACAGGCAAAGCGTCGAGGGCATCACCGGTACGCTTTCTGATGATCCCCTCCAAACGGGCGAGATTTTCCGGTGCGACGATGGGGCTGACCGACTTGCGATGCTCGTCGTGCTGCGGCGGGTCCATCTGGATGAACATAGGCAGCTGCACCGCAGTGTTCGTGTCCATGATGGTGACGCCGCCGCGCCGTGAGTCGGAAGAGAAGATCCGGGGCTGCGTCTCGACCTGCATGATGTCCTTGTACTTGGTCACTGACCAGTAAGGACCGAACAGGCTCTTGGCGCAGTAATGCACGGGGTCTTCGCGACGCAGGCGCTCAAAATAGCCCCACAAGGTGTTGTCGCGGTACATCTCGGGATTGCTGACGTCGATCTCGTCCAGCGGAATTGCGTAGGCAGGATTCTCGTGCGCCTGCGGAACGGCGGTGTTTGCGGCATGCATCATGATTTCTCCTCGGTGGTGGGTACTCTGGCCTGCCACGATGAACGCCGGCAGACCGACAACCTCTGTTATTGATACTTATATCAACTTAACCAAGCCCTGACAAACCGGACACCGGAACACCGCCCCACGCCATGGCGCGATCGCGCCTGCAGCCCTGCTGGCTGGCGTCACCTGGGTTTTGAACCTAAACTATGATGAATGTGCGATGACCCTGAAAAATGAGTCGATTGCCGTCAATAAATAACAAATAGACAAAGCGGGCCGCCCTGTTCAGGCGCGTCACGCACGCACCCGGAGGATGTAAAAATGAGCACTCACTTGGTTCCCGCCCTCGATCTGGGGTGGCTGGTTCTTGAAACCAGCGACACCCCCAATCATGTCGGCGCGCTGATGATCTTCGAGCGTCCTGGGAACGCAGGGCCGACCTACATGCGCGATCTGACCGACCATCTGCGGTCTGCCGACGCGCTGGTGAAGCCTTGGAACCTGCACCTGCGCAAGGGCCTGATGTCGGGCCTGATGCCGATGCTCGACACCTCCGGCACGCCCGACATGGAATACCACGTTCGCAGGCTTGCACTGCCGCAGCCCGGGGGCGAACGCGAACTCGGCGAACTGGTCTCCCGCCTGCATGCCAACGCGCTGGACCTGCGTCGGCCGATGTGGGAATGCCACGTCATCGAGGGGCTGGAGGACAACCGATTCGCCCTGTTCATCAAGATTCACCACGTGCTGATCGACGGCGTATCGGGCATGCGCATGTTCCAGCGCGCGATGTCGCCGGTCCCTGATGAAATCCGCCCGGCGCCCTGGGCCTACGTTGAAACCAGCCGCCCCCGGCGGAAGGCAAAGGCCGCCGAGAACACCGAGAAAGCGGCGGCAGTGCCCACGCGCCGCGGTCTGGCGATGAAATCCATCGCCAACCTCTACCCCATGTTGCGGCCGGGCGCCAGGCGCGTGCCCGATCTGGTCACCGCGTTCTCGGCCCCCAGTACCGTGCTGAACGGACGGGTCACCGTGCAGCGCCGCCTGTCCACACAACGCTATCCGCTGGCGCGCCTCAAACGCGTGGCCGAGGCGGCCAAGGTGTCGGTCAATGATGTGGTGCTGGCGATCTGCGGCGCCGGCTTGCGCAGGCTGCTGGCCGAAGCAGGCGAACTGCCCGAGCGGACCAGTCTCAATGCCTGCATCCCGATCAGTGTCCGCGCTGCAGACGAGATCAGCGTCGGCACCGCCATCAGCTTCGGCTTTGCCGACCTGGCCACCAATGAATCCGATCCCGTCGCGCGGCTTGAACGGGTCCACGCCTCGACGCGCGCGCTCAAGGAGCAGGTGAGCGCCCTGCCGCGCACCACGGTGGGGGCGTTCACCCTCGCCGTGATGGGCCCTTACGCCTTGCAACAGGCCCTGGGCCTCGCAGGCCGCACCCGGCCCATGTTCAATGTGGTGATCTCGAACGTACCGGGCCCCACGGAGCAACTGCACCTGTTCGGCGCGCGCCTCGAAGCGATGTACCCCGCCTCGGTGCTCTATCACGGGCAGGCCCTGAACATCACCTGTGTGCGCTATGGCGATGACCTGAACTTTGGTTTCACCGCCTGGCGCGACGCGCTGCCCCACGTGCACCGCATCTCCGTGTACTGCGCAGACGCGCTGGCGGAACTGGAAAGTGCGTTCGAACTGTCCGCTGCACCCTGAGGCACGGGGGCTCTGAATCGCCCCGTGCCCGAATTTCATCATCCGTTTTAGGAGAGGCATTGTGATCCGTTTTTCACCCAGCGGCAGTCGCCGCGCGAGCTTGCGTTTACTGCTGTTGCTTGCGGTCAGCAATACCGCAATGGCCACTGGCGCGGCGGGCACTGCGGTCGATGCCGCCCGGCTGGCTGCGGCCGGAACCGAGACCGCAAACTGGATCCAGCATGGCCGCACGCAGGACGAGCAGCGCTACAGCCCGCTGAACCAGATCAGCGGCGACAACGTTGAGGATCTTGGTCTTGCCTGGTACCTCGACCTGGGCACCAAGCGTGGACTGGAAGGCACGCCCCTGGTCGTCGACGGGGTGATGTATTTCACCGGCGAATGGAGCAAGGCGTACGCCGTCGATGCCCGCAGCGGCAAGCTGCTGTGGGAGAACGACCTCAATGTAGACCGCGACCGCGGCCAGTATGGCTGCTGCGACATCGTCAACCGTGGCATGGCGATGTGGAATGGAAAGGTCTATGTCGGCACCTTTGACGGGCGGCTGGTCGCGCTCGATGCCGCAACCGGTGAGGTGGTCTGGGACACGCTCACCGTCGACCTCTCGCGCCCCTACACCATCACCGGCGCACCGCGCGTGGTGAAAGGCAAGGTCCTGATCGGCAACGGCGGCGCAGAACTGGGCGTGCGCGGCTATGTCAGCGCCTACGATGCCGAGACTGGCGAGATGGCCTGGCGGTTCTACACGGTGCCCGGCGACCCGTCGAAACCCTTCGAGAGCCCAATCCTCGAAAAAGCCGCGGCGACCTGGGACCCGAGTGGCAAGTACTGGGAAGTCGGTGGCGGCGGTACGGTCTGGGATTCGATGGCCTACGACCCTGAGCTGGACCTGCTTTACATCGGCGTCGGCAATGGCTCGCCCTGGAACAAGTAGATTCGCAGCCCGGCGGGCGGCGACAATCTGTTCCTGTCCTCCATCGTCGCGCTGCGCCCGGAAACCGGCGAGTACGTCTGGCACTACCAGACCACGCCCGGCGATGGCTGGGATTACACCGCCACGCAGCACATGGTGCTGGCCGATCTGGAGATTGAAGGCCAGACCCGCAAGGTCATCATGCAGGCCCCCAAAAACGGCTTTTTCTACGTGCTTGACCGGGCCAATGGCGAATTGCTGTCGGCCGAGAACTATGTGCATGTGTCCTGGGCCGAGCGCATCGACCTCACGACCGGACGGCCCGTCGAAACCGACAACAGCTACAAGACCAGCCCGGTGTACCAGTTCCCCTCGCCCATGGGCGGACACAACTGGCAGCCGATGTGCTTTCACCCCGGCACCGGCTACGTCTACATCCCCGCGCGCGAACTGGCGATGATCTACCGCCAGGACGAAACCTTCGAGTACAACCCGAAGTTCTGGAACGTGGGTCTGGACGTGATGAAGGATCTCACCGTGCCGGCATGGCTGGACCGGGAGCTTGTCAAGAAGGTCGGTGCCGCCACGGCGCAGGGCTTCTTGCTGGCCTGGGACCCGGTCAAGCAGGAGGAAGTCTGGCGCCACAACAGCGAAACGCCCTGGAACAGCGGCGCCCTTTGCGCCGGTGAAGACTTGGTGTTTGAAGGCACCGGGCGCGGCTATCTGGACGCCTACGATGCGCGCACCGGCGAGCGGCTCTGGCACTACGACGTACAGCAGGGCGTGATTGGCTCGCCCATCACCTACACCGTCGATGGCGAGCAGTACGTGAGCGTGCTGGTCGGCTGGGGCGGCGCATTCGGCATGTCCTTCGGATTCTCGAGCAACACCCGCGAGAGCCCGTCCACGGAAGGCCGGTTGATGACCTTCAAGCTCGGCGGTGACACGCAACTGCCCCCGGTGGACCGCCCGCGCCGCCTGCCCGAGCCACCGGCGGACACGGCAACGTCTGAGCAGATCGACAAGGGCAACCAGCTTTACCACAAGTACTGCGTGTACTGTCACGGACCGGGCGGCATCAGCCATCCCAACCTCGCGGATCTGCGTTACATGAGTGCAGAAACGCACCAGATGTTCGACGCCATCGTGCTGGGCGGCGCTCAGCGCGAACGGGGCATGCCCGCTTTTTCGGACACGCTCAATGCCGAGGAGTCGGCCGCGATCCACGCTTATCTCACCCGGGTTGGGCACCGCACGCTCAAAGCCGAGCAGAGCCGCGATTCCGCCTGGACCAGCGTCAAGCACTGGTTCTATGGGGTTTTGGCCACAGTGGCCGATTGGGGCGTGCGCACGATCGCATGGTTCAAGAACGCCGCAGACTGAGACGGCTGCGGGCCAGCAATGGCCCGCATCCATTGTTCTGGCGTTGGGTCGACGGACACGCTCGCGGCGGGTCGCGGAAGACCGCTGGCTAGGGAAACGAACCAACGCCAGCGCGGCGGCGCTGAGCCGCCCATAGGGCCCGGGAACCGTGAACAGCATCCGCAGCGGTGGCTTCCCAATCGCTGCGCTTCCCAACTCGCGATGGTGACGGACTCGCTTACCTCAGCAGAAGGTCACCCCAAGCGCCGGTCGCGGCACGGTACGTCACATGGGTTCCCCCCTGAGGGCAAACGCCCGGCACGACCGGGCGCGCGCTTCCGGAATCAGTCTCCCAGCATGCGCGCGGCGCACGCCTTTACCCGAGACAGCGGCGAAGCAACAGCCTGGCTGATCGCCCGAGTGCGAGACGCAGGCCGCTGTTCGTACCCCCTACTTCTTGCCGCTGTCGGCGTCTTCGACGACAACCTTCACCGTCTGCATGCTCGCATCGATGGTGCGGTGCATGCCATCCGACCAGTACACCCGCAGGCTGCGCTCGCCAGGCTCGACCGGCAGGTCAAACAGAAACACGTACCGATGGTTGCCCAGCCGGATCAGCTGGTCTTCGCCGGGCATCAGCGAAATTCCATCGGTTTCGATGTGCAGGTGGGTGCCCACCACGGGCGCGCTCATGGTCAACCGCTCCATTTTGCCGGGCGTTTCGAACACCACCGCAAGCTGGGTGCCGACCTTGGCGCCGTTCTCGGGAAACAGGATGCGCAGCGGCGGCACTTCGGTCGCACCCTTCCCCGCTGCGCCGTTGGCCGCATGCTGGGCGTGCCCTTGATGATGGGCGTGGTGGTCGTGCGCGGCCTTGTCTTCGGCCAGAGCGCCGAACGACAGACTGCTGCCGAACAATGCCGCCCAGAAGAGAATTTGGGGTCGTTTCATGGTTTGACTCCTGATGGGTTCAGTGAATGTGCGCATCCGGTGGCGGACGCAAACGAGGCTCGGCGTTGAGCCGATCCAGGTGGGGATACAGCATTGCAGGATCGGACCATCCCACCGCGTCATCCTCAGCAATCCAGCGCGCACGCACATAGCCGAATCGATCGATGAGGAACTCAGCGTGCGTCCAGGCCATGCCCAGCCGATCGGGCAGCCCGCGATCACCCACCGTGCGGGACAGCAGTTCGTAAGCGGACCATGCGTCCGCGGCGCCGGACTTCAAAACCGGGTACGGCAAATCGCCGGGCAGATCCGCGTCGTCGAGCGGGACCGCCAAGACCTGTGTGCGGCGGGCCTGGAGTTCAGGGAGCGCCATCGCCAAGGTCCGCGCGCGCGCATCCGCACTGGGTCCGCCAAGAAATGCCAGCAGTACGTTATGCGTTTCGCGGTAGCCCTGAAGCTCGGTCGGCCCCGATGCGCCTTCGATATAGAGGTTCACCGCACCCAGCCACGCCTGCCCTGGAACGATGCCGGCCCGCATGACCCGACTCTCGAAGCCTTGCGAAAAGGTGCGCATGAAATTGATGAGGTCCCAGCGATCGTCTTCGGAAAGTACCGCGCCGAAGCCGGGCATGCCGCTCTCGGGAATCCCGTGGCTCAGCCACCAATACATGTCCCCGGCCGTGTGCAACGCCGTGTGCGGCTCGCTCAGATTGGCGGGCGGCACCGGCAGCGTTGCGGCCAGCGGACCGTCGCCCAGACCTCCGGTGCCGTGACAGGCCGTGCAGTGCTGCATGAACAGCTCGCGCCCGTTTGCAACGGACTGAGTCAGATACGGTACTTGCGAGCGGCGAAACGTGTCGGGATAAGCCGGCACCGCAAATGCCCAGGCGAGCACGCTGAACGCCGCGACGACCAGCACGGCGGCCGTGACGCGCAGCGATGTTGATGTCGATGCCCCGCGCCGCCAGGTTGCCGCAAAGCCGGCGGCAATCAGGGCTGCCAACGCGCCCAGCATCCAGACCCTGAGCGACGGGTCGGCCCAGGTGGCTTCGAACGACCATCGAAATGGCAGCCACCAGTGGGGCTCGGGTTCGTGAAACGCCGGGGTGGTCTGTGCCAACCAGACCGCACAGAGCAGCACGCCCGTGGCCGCGCCCAGCTCGACTGCAACGTGCCGCAGCGCCAGCGCCGACCGTGCGCGGGGCTCAGCGTGATTGGCCGCCCTCTTCAGTACCGGCAGAAACCCGGTGCGCAGTCGGTTTGCAAACAACAGCGCGAAGGCCAGCAGCCCGACCTTGCCGACCAGCAGCCCCCCATAGCGCGTGCCCAGCAGATCACCTTCGTTCTCGATGTAAAGATCAGCCAGCCAGACCCCGGTCACGACGATGACGGCCATCAGCGCCATCGACAACTGCGAGAAGCGCTGCAGGGCGGCGGAAAGGGCCGACGTCGTCAGGGCAGACGATTGGTTGCGGGCATACGCTCTGACCGTCAGCAGCCAAGACGGCAAGGCGCCGAACCATACTGCGACGGCAAGCATGTGGGCGATGTTGGGCGGCAGAACCTGCCACGGTGCTTCCGCACCGGCGCCGTGACCGCCCCAGGGTGCAAGTCCAAGGTAGAGGGCCGCCGCGATCGCGCAGGCCCAGCGTGCGCGCTGAACCGGCCGAATCATTGCCACCAGCACACACACAAGCAGCAGCGCGGCCGCCCCGGCTCGAATCAGCCAAATCTGACCGAAGTGCGTGCCCATCACCAGGTTGCGCCAGTCGGCTGCTGTCCCCCCGAGCGGGACGAGAGTGAGCATCTGTGCCCACATCAAACCAGCATGACCCACCGCAAGCACCGTGACGGCGATCAGCAGCGCTCTGGGCCCAGGCATCGGCGCCTTGAGGAACTCGCGCGGCACGCACCAAGCGTGGAAGAAGGTCGCACCGATGATCCAGGCCGCACTCGCGAAAGCCGCCAATCGGGATGCCGCAGCCAGAATTTCGATCACCCCGACCTCAGGGTGCTTTCAATTTGAATCCGTACCCGTAATCGACGACGTGACCATCGACAGAAAGCACGCGGTACTTGACCGTATAGCTGCCATTGCCGAGCGGTGACTCCAAAGACACGACCAGGCAGGCAGGCACCTCAGGGTCGGTCTGGACTTCGCCAAGCGACTCGATTGCATCATCACCCTGAGAGAGCGTGACAGTGGAAAATTTCGGCTCGATGTTCTCGTTGAAACACAGGCGAATCTCTTCGGGCGGCACGGTTAACACCGCTCTGCGTCCAGGCTCCGAACTGACCAGCCCCGCATGTGCGTGAATGGCTGGCCCGTATGCCCCGAGCGAGGCCAAGAGCAACGCGCTCCCTAACCTGTGCGCTGAAACTGCCATCACTTCACCTCGGTTGAATTATTTTTGCGACCCGTGAGGCGGTAGACGAGTGCCGCAATGGCAAAGACGATCAGGAAGGCCGGCAGATATCGCCACAGACTGTGGACACCCACCTTGAACGGAAATACCGAGTGCAGCACGGTTCCCGTTTCAGGGTCCTTGGCGGTAATCATGCCGATATACCAGCCGGGCGTCTCGAAGTTATGTTCAAACGTCAATGTGCCTCTGGGGTAGACCTGAAACGGAACATGAACCAGGGTCGCAGCCTCGATGTCGGCCTCAGATCCCAAGTCTTCGTATCGGCCGCCAGACCTGAGATCGTTCACGTCTTCAAGCACGCGAAACTCAACCTCATACTGACGCAACGCTGCGCTGACGTAGTCAATGACAATAATCGCGCGCCCAAGTTCTGGGATGTCTTCACAGAACTCCTGGGTCGCGCGCTTCTCCGGCTGATAGCCGGTGAAGTGCGCGCGTAGCGTGCCGATTTTCATCACACAGTTGTCGTCTTCCATCGAGACGCCGCCATGGCCGCTGGCTCCAGCGGCCACCAGTAATGCTGCAGCGGCGAAGAGCGCCTGGAAAGCTCGTTGCATAAACATCACCGCGGCACCATGCCGAAGTCAGGAATCATCGGCCCCCCGAACTCCACGAGATGCCGTTCACCGGCATCGTCGAAGAACGAGAGGACGCCCGCCACAACGGCATCAGGGGAGGAAATCATGGTCGTCATGCGCTCGGTCTCCCACATGGCATCGTCGGCGTAGATCACCACACGCTGGGTGGCCCCGGCAGCGACAGGCGCACCTTCGACACGCAGGGCATCCGAGGCCACCAGATCGTGTTCGTCCTTGGGCTTCACGTCCAGCACATCCGCGTTAATGAAACGCAGGTTGCCGGCTGCGAATTCACCGATGGTGACCGGCCGGTCACTGTCGTTGACCACGTCAAACTCCATCCTGAAACTACGACCCGGAATACGGTAACGCGCCTCGATGAGCTTGATCGCGATCGGGGTGGGTGGTTGATCAAGCGGCGGAACGTCGATCTTGCCGGTCTGCAGCGGCGTGGTGATCGGCCACCTTTCCTGAGCATAGACGTACCCGCCCACAATCAGACTCAAGGTGAGGGTCAGAAAGATGCCTCCCATGCGTCGGTCCATGGTCGTGATCATCTGGTCGGCTTCGGGTCCCAACTCTCGCGCACGCTTGAAGCGCGGCACCACGATGGGACACTTGGTCAACCAATAGACAAACCAGGCCAAGCCGACGGCGAACCAGAGGGCGGACCACGCCATGACATTCCCCAAGCCATAGCTTTCCAGATCGATGGTCTCGCCCAACAGAGTCTCAGCGGTATTCACGAAGGCGGCTTCATCACCCGTGACTTCGACCCAGATGCCGGGACCAATCATCGGGCCAGCACCTTTGACATTGATTACGGTGTGAACGTGATATCGACCCACCTTGCGCGCCTTCATGGTGATCTCGAAATCGTAGACCTCACCCTTGCGAAATGAGGTCGACCGGATCATTGGCACGCCGTTGACACGGGAGTCCAGCCGCACGAAGGAAGGCCCGGGAACGCCGATGTTGAGGTAAGCGGTGTCCTCGATTGAATCCACATGGTGCGGCCAGTACTTCGACGGCATGAATTTGCCGCTGATCTTGACGATCTCGTTGACCGCCAACTTGGTCGTCGACGCTTCGACGTCGATCCAGTGCACCGTGCGCATGCGCAACTGAGGCATCTGCGCACGTTCACCGTGCGCCACGGAAGGCGATGGATAGATCACGCAGAACGCAATCAGGGGCAGCAGGAAGGCACAAAGCAGTTTCATGGTCGTTTTCATCACACGATCTTCCGAATCCACACCGCTTTCGTACCCAGATATCCGATCCAGAGCCAGAACCAGTAATTCATGATGTTGAGAAACCCCGCGAACACGGCCGTCAGGGGCGTCACTGCGGCACCGAAGGTCCGCAGCGTGGACTCCTCGATGATGCGCACGTATTCAGGGATCGCCGTGCGGATGTACTCGTAGCCCATCAGGTCGGCAACAGTCAGCATCGTTCCGTTAAGCTCAAGCGGCACCTGGAACGGCGCCAAGATTGACCAGTTGAGCGGATAGATCAGAAGGCCGAAGGTGAATCCGCCGAAAAGCCCCGTCCAGAAGAAGCTGCGGGTGAGCAGCAGCATGCAGTCCAGAATCAGGCCCAGGCCGATGTAGGTCGAAGGCCATACAAAGTTCATCGGAAAATCGGCGAAGAGATGGAAGTTGAGATAGCGGCTGATCCAGGCGGCCAGGGTCAGGCACAGAATCGTGAGCGTTCCGCCTAACGGCAGGCGCAGCTTGTCCCACAGCAGGAACCCGAACACGCCTGGTAACACGGTGAGGGCAAGTGGCGTTACAAGCGGCCACCAGCGGCGATCGCGCCAGTCCACCCAATAATCCCAGTCGCCGACGAGCAGCGCGAAGTGAAAACTGAAGATGCCCATGAAGAGCAGCACGATCAGAGGAATGATCAGCAAGTCCATCTGGACGTACGCCTTCCGCTGTTCCTTCGCTGAAGTGAGCCCGTTTTGGCCTGTGTCAACAGGCACTGAGTTATCTGAAACCTTCATTTAGTCGGGATCTCCGCCCTTGGTTTTGCTCAGCGATGCCCGCGCAGGGGCAACCGCTCGATTTCTTGTTTCCACTGAACGCCAGTCGCCTGTGGCGATGACCCAACCCCATGTGGGTGACCAAGCGTCGCCTTCTCGCCCGGTCGCTGGCTTACTGAGCGGCGGGGTCGCGCCCGCTGGGCACGCCCCCGCCGAATCCTTCTTTGAACAGACCCTTAGGCAGAAACGCTTGCCGCCGCGTGGCTCTGGGACCCTTCAGTACTTTCGCTCGTGCCGACGACTTTGGTCAGCTCAACGACACGGGTCAGGATCTGCACCACCAGGCCGCCGGCTGCAAACGTCGCCCAGCCGAGCAGTACGAAGCCCCAGTGAATGGGCGCGGCAAACAGCTCCTCTGCATAGAAGAACGTGTGCCCCCATTCATTGAGGCCAAGATTGGGCATGATCATGATCGGGCCCGCAACCACCAGCGCGAACGGCAAGGAAATTCTGTTCGCAAACTGGGGCAACCGGGTGCGGGCGTAGGCGAAGGCCACCACTCCGGCCATGATGAACATCGGAATGCCAAAGTAGAACAGCACGATGTGCGTCGGCGTGAAGTCCGTGTCACGAACCGTGACCTGGTGCCACGCTGCGTCAGCCTCGGTGAAGGGCGATGCGGTCAGGTAAGCAACCACGGCGAACACCAGAATCTGTGCCAGCAGCACGAAGTAACGGCGCAACTCCTCAGCCGGGGCCAGCTTGTCGAGGTGGCGATCCCGCGTATGCCAGAGCCAACCCACAATTCCGGCACCCATCGCGAACAGCACCGGCAACTGGATGTAGAGCAACGTCATCCAGTATTTCTGGAAGTCCTCCGAAAAGTAGTCCAGACCCACCGTGAAGGAGGTTGCATGTTGATAGATGCGGTAGGAGCCAAAGAGGATGGCAATGCCCAACAAAACCATAAAGAGCTTGGCCCAAGGCCCCTTGGGAGACACATAACTGCTGTTTTGCGTGACGGAACTCATGAGTAGAACCTCCTGATCGATTTATCTGCCGGATGCGGCATTTTTGTGACGGCCAAGAACCGTCTAGGCTGCGACCTTAATCGCCGGTGAGCGGCTAGTCAATAGCGTGCATTTGCGACGCGCCCTGCACCGTGAAGCGCATGGATTCAGTCCTGCTAACGGTCGCTCTCGGGCCGGGGCGCGAGGCGTCGTGGCACTGCAGGCGGGCCAGGACCGACGCCCCATTCGGTGCTGAGTGCAGCCTTCCGACAGGTCATGTTCTAACAAACGCTTGACTGATACACTCAGAATCGCGACGATCACGCTGACCCAATTGCATCAGTGGGCGATGGCCGCTTGCCCCATCCCGGAGATCGAAAGATGAACGCCCCCCAACAGACCCCCGTCCCCGCAGTTTTCGCCAATGGCGCGCCAGATGCGCAGGCGCTGGTGGCCGCCTTCGATGCCCAGAAGACCACAGCGCTCCGCTGGCGCAGTTCGACCGCCGACGAACGGATCGCCCGCATCCGCAAACTGCGCGATGCCGTGCAGGCGGCAGCCCCGGCGATCCGAGCGGCGGCTGCAGCGGACTTCCGCAAGCCGGAAGTTGAAGTCGACCTGACGGAAATCTTCACCGTGATCTCCGAAGCCAACATGGCGATGCGCAGGCTCAAGCGCTGGATGAGGCCCACGCGCGTCGGGTTCTCGCCACTGATGGCCGGCACGAGCGGCCGCATCGAATACCAGGCGCGCGGACGTTGCCTGATCATTTCGCCGTGGAACTACCCGGTGAATCTGAGCTTCTGCCCGCTGGTGCTGGCGCTTGCGGCTGGCAACACCGCCATCATCAAGCCGTCGGAAATGACGCCACATTTGTCGGCGGAGATGCAGAAAATCATCGACGCGACCTTCCCGCCGGATGAAGTCGCGCTGTTTCAGGGCGACGCTGAAATTTCCAAGGCCCTGCTCGATCTGCCGTTCGATCACATTTTCTTCACCGGCGCCCCCGCCCTCGGAAAAGTGGTGATGGCCGCTGCTTCGCGCCACCTGACCAGCGTGACGCTGGAACTGGGCGGCAAGAGCCCGACCATCATCGATGCCAGCGCCGATCTGAAGGCCGCTGCGCACAACGTGTGCTGGTCCAAGTTCATGAACAACGGTCAAACCTGCATCGCGCCCGATCACCTTTTCGTGCATGAATCGGTCGCAGACAAATTCATGGATCTGCTGCGCGAACGTCTCGGCCAGGTTTTCGGTCAGGACGACGAGGCCCGGTTCCGTTCACCCGATCTTGCCCGCATCGTCAACGGGCGCCACACCGCGCGCGTTCGGCGGTTGCTCGATGACGCGCGCGAGCGCGGCGCCACCGTCGTTGCCGGCGGCGACGTGCGTGAGGAACAGTGCTACATCTCGCCGACCCTCCTCGAGGGCGTGCCTGCAGACGCCGCAGTCATGCACGAGGAGATCTTCGGGCCGCTGCTGCCGGTGATCCGGTTCGGCGAACTCGACGAGGTCATCGACCGCATCAATGCCGGTGAAAAGCCGCTGGCGCTATACGTCTGGGGCCAGGACCGCGCCCGCGTCCGTCGCGTTCTCGACCAGACCTCGTCGGGCGGCGTCTGCGTCAACAATACGGTCGTGCATGCCCTGCATCCCCTGCTGCCCTTTGGCGGCGTCAACAATTCAGGGCTGGGCAGCACGCATGGCGAGTTCGGCTTCCGTGCGTTCTCGCACGCCCGGGCGATCGCGGACACGCGAATCGGTCTGGTCAAGATGTTCTACCCCCCCTACACCGCCCGCGTTAAGCGACTGATCGCGCTCACCTTGCGCTGGTTTGCGTAACGACTGGCATTCACGCAGGCGGCGCTTTCCGATCCCCGTACTTGGCCTCGCCATAGAGGCCTCTTTTTTGCGTCATCCACATTTACTTCAAGTCTTGGAGCGTTACCAATGAGTCAAACCGTCGTTGTTGCCGGCGTGGGCATGGTGCCCTTCACCAAGCCGGGCACTTCCGAACCGTATTACGACATGGGCGCCGAGGCGGCACGTCGCGCCCTGGCCGATGCAGGCGTCGATTACAAGCGCGTACAGCAGGCCTATGTCGGCTACGTGTATGGCGATTCCACCTGCGGACAGCGTGCGCTGTACCCGGTGGGCATGACCGGCATCCCGGTGATCAACGTCAACAACAACTGCTCGACCGGGTCCACGGCGCTGTTTCTGGCGCGGCAGGCCGTGCAGAGCGGCGCAGCGGACTGCGTGATCGCGCTGGGCTTCGAGCAGATGAAACCCGGAGCCCTGGGTTCGTACTTCCACGACCGGCCGAGTCCCTTCGAGCCCTTCGACACGGTGTGCGACGAACTGGTCGGCCAGCCCGACGTACCGCTGGCAATCCGTTACTTCGGCGGCGCCGGCATGGCGCACATGGAAAAGTACGGCACCAAGGCCGAGACCTTCGCGAAGATTCGTGCCAAGGCCAGCCGTCATGCCATGAACAACCCCGTCGCCCTGTTCCGCAAGGAAGTGACGGTGGAAGAAGTCATGGCCTCACCGGTGCTGATCGGGCCGATGACGCGCCTGATGGCCTGCCCGCCCACCTGCGGCGCAGCGGCCGCCATCATCTGTTCAGAAAGGTTCGCCAAGCAGCATGGCCTGGACTCACGCGTGAAGATCGTCGCGCAGGCCATGACCACCGACACGCCGGAGACCTTCGAGGCGCGCAACATGATGCAGCTCGTCGGCTTCGACATGGCCCGCGCCGCCGCTGACCAGGTCTATGCCGCTTCCGGGGTTGATCCCAAGGATGTGAGCGTCGTCGAGCTGCACGACTGTTTCGCGACCAATGAACTGCTCACCTACGAAGCCCTGCGCCTGGCACCGGATGGCGGCGCCGAGAAGATGGTGAACGACGGCGACAACACGTACGGCGGTCGCGTGGTGACCAATCCCTCCGGCGGCCTGCTGTCCAAGGGCCATCCGCTGGGTGCGACCGGCCTGGCCCAGTGCACCGAGCTGGTCCAGCAGTTGCGCGGCACCGCCGAGGCGCGCCAGGTCAAGGGCGCCCGCACGGCGCTGCAGCACAACCTGGGCCTGGGTGGCGCCTGCGTCGTGACGATGTATCAAGCCTGACAGGGAGGGCTTTCATGATCGATACCAAGCACATCGGCCGTCAGTTGCCGAGCACCACGTTCGAAGTGGAAAAGGGGCGCCTGCGCTTCTTCGCCAAGGCCACCGGTGAAACCCGGCCCGAGTACATCGATGAGGCGGCGGCCAAGGCCGCGGGCTACCGCAGCCTGCCGGTGCCGCCGACCTTTCTCATGGGCGCGGACTTGGATGCCGGAATCATGTTCACCCTGCTCGACGAGCTGGGCGTACCCATCGGCAACATCCTGCACGGCGAGCAGAGCTTCACCTACCACGCGCAGGTCTGTGCCGGCGACATGCTCAAAGTGGAATCGCGCATCGCCGACATCTACCAGAAGAAAGGCGGCGCGCTCGAGTTCATCGTGAAGGACTCGGTCATCACCGATCAGAACGGCGTCAAGGTCATGGAAGCCCGCAGCATCATCGTGGCCCGCAACCCCAAGGAGAAGGCGGCATGAGCGTCCCCACATTCGATCAGGTCAAGGTCGGCGACGAACTGCCGGCGTTGAAGCTGCCGCGCATCTCGCGCACCACGCTGGCCCTGTTCGCCGGCGCCTCGGGCGACCACAACCCGGTCCACATCGACCTGGACTTTGCCAAGGCCGCCGGCATGCCGGACGTGTTCGCGCACGGCATGTTGTCGATGGCCTACCTCGGCCGCTTTCTCACCAACTGGGCGCCGCAGACGCAGCTTCGGCACTACGCGGTGCGCTTCTCGGCCATCACGCCCATCGGCGCCAAGCTCACCTGCGGCGGCAAGGTCGTTGAGAAACTCGAACACAACGGCGAACAGGTCGTGAAGCTGGAGATTGGCGTCGTCGACGAAAACGGGGAGCTGAAGCTCTCCGGCGATGCGCTGGTCGCGCTGAAGTAATCCAACCCCATTTCAGACAGGACACAGAATTCATGAAACTCGAAGGCAAGGTGGCGCTGGTCACCGGATCGGGCCGCGGCATCGGCCGTGAAATTGCACTCAAGCTCGCCTCGGAAGGCGCCAACGTCGTCGTCAACGATCTCGATGCCGCCCCGGCCGAAGAAACCGTTGCCGAAATCAAGGCGATGGGACGCAAGGCCATCGCCTGCGCCGGCAGCGTGACCGAAAAGGGCTTCGCCGAACGCTTCGTCAACACCGCCATCGAACAACTGGGCGGGCTCGACATCATCGTCAACAACGCCGGATACACCTGGGACAACGTCATCCACAAGATGACCGACGAGCAGTGGCACGCCATCATGGACGTGCACGTCACGGCGCCGTTCCAGATTCTGCGCGCCGCGTCCGAGTACCTGCGCGTGCAGACCAAGAAGGAAGCGATGGAAGGACGCGAGGTGTTCCGCAAGGTCGTCAACATTTCCTCGATCGCCGGCACCGGCGGCAACGCGGGTCAGGCCAATTATTCGGCCGGCAAGGCGGCGATCATTGGCCTGACCAAGGCGATGTCCAAGGAATGGGGCCGCTACAAGGTCAACGTCAACTGCGTGGCCTTCGGCCTGATCAAAACGCGCCTGACCGAAGCTGCGGCCGGCGGCGATGCGAGCATCGACGTCGAAGGTCGCAAGATCAAGGTCGGCGTCAATCCGGACCTGCTCAAGACCATGGAAGCCACGGTGCCGATTGGCCGCGCCGGCACGCCCGCCGAGGCGGCAGGTTCGGTGTATCTGTTCTGCATCCCGGAGTCCAACTACGTCAGCGGACAGGTGCTGGTCTGCGGCGGCGGGTTCTCGATGTGAGCATGACGATGAAGAAACCTGAATCGCCGTGGATGGACGAAGAGCTGACGCTGTTCCGCGACAATGTGCGCAAGTTCATCGCTGCGGAGATCACGCCCCACGAAGCGCAATGGGCCGAGCAGCAGTTCGTCGACCGCTCGCTGTGGCGCAAGGCCGGAGCGGCGGGGCTGCTGTGCACCGATGTTCCGGAAGAATACGGCGGCGCGGGCGGTACATTCGCGCATGAAGCCGTGATCCTCGAAGAACAGGCCTATGCCGGCAATACGGCCTGGGCCAAGGGCGTGCACGAGATCGTCACGCATTACATCGTGGGCTGCGGCACCCCAGAACAGAAGAAGCGCTGGCTGCCGAAGCTGGTTTCCGGCGAGATGGTCGGCGCCATTGCCATGACCGAACCCGGCACCGGCTCGGACCTTCAGGCCGTGCGCACGCGCGCGGAACGCAGTGGCAGTGATTACGTCATCAACGGCGCCAAGACCTTCATCTCCAACGGTCATCATGCCGGACTGCTGATCATCGTCTGCAAGACCGACCCCACGTCGGCGGCCAAGGGCATCTCGCTGATCGTCGCCGAGCATCCCGCCACCCTGCCCGGCTTCAAGCGTGGCCGACTGCTGCACAAGATCGGACAGAAGGGTCAGGACACGGCCGAGCTGTTCTTCGAAGATCTGCGTGTGCCGGCCGAGAATCTGCTGGGCGGACGCGAGGGTCAGGGCTTCTACCAGCTCATGAACCAGTTGCCGCGCGAGCGCCTGATCATCGGCGTCGGGGCCATTGCCGCCGCCGAGGCCGCGATGCACCACACCCTGGCGTACGTGCGCGAGCGCAAGGCATTCGGCAAGACGCTGCTAGAATTCCAGAACACGCGATTCAAGCTGGCTGAGCGGCAGACCGAACTCACCATTGGCCGGGTCTTCATCGACCACTGCATCCAGAAATTGCTGGAAGGCAAACTCGATGCGGCCACCGCGTCGATGGCCAAGTGGTGGGGCACGCAGAAGCAGTGCGAAATCGTCGACGAGTGCTTGCAGTTCTTCGGGGGCTTCGGCTACATGACCGAGTACCCGATCGCCCGCATGTACCAGGACGCGCGTGTACAGAAAATTTACGGCGGCACCAACGAGATCATGAAAGAGCTGATCGCGCGTTCGCTGGAATAAGCCTGTCAACCGCCGCCGCGTGACGCCCTGCGCACGCGGCGCCCAACCATTTTTTGAATCCCGACCTTGCCACACGACTCAACGACACCCCTGACCCTTCGCGATGTCCAGCTTCAGGGCCGCGACGGCCAACCACTCGCCGCCGAAGCGGCGGGCGATTCCCGCAATACGCCAGTGATTCTGCTGCACGGCGGCGGGCAGACCCGTCACGCCTGGGCGGGGACGGCGCTGCGCCTCGCCGAGGCCGGATACTACGCATTGGCCTATGACGCCCGCGGTCACGGCGACAGTGCCTGGTCCGAGCAGGGCGATTACAGCCCGGATGCGCTGATGGGCGATCTGCATCAAGTGGTGTCCGGCCTCTCGCGGCCGCCGGTACTGGTCGGAGCCTCGATGGGCGGGCTGACCTCGATGGTCGCGCTGGGCGAGGCCGACCGGGACTTCGCAAGCGCGCTGGTGCTGGTGGATATTGCCGCGCGGCTCGAAGCCAGCGGCGTCGCCCGCGTGCTCAACTTCATGAGTGCGCACACCGGCGGGTTCGCCAGCCTCGAAGAGGTGGTCGATGCCGTGTCGGCCTACAACCCACATCGGCCGCGCCCCAAGGGCACCGACGGTCTGCGCAAGAACCTGCGCTTTCGCGACGGTCGCTGGTACTGGCACTGGGACCCACGCTTTCTCAACCACGCCAGTCGCACCCAGGCGGGTGAGGCGCTGGTGCAGCAGGAGCGCCGCGAGACCGCCGCGCAGCGCATCCGCGTTCCGACCTTGCTGGTTCGCGGCGGCAGCAGCGATGTGGTCAGCCCCGAAGGCGCGCGCGCGCTGCAGAGCCTGATCCCACACGCAGAGCTGGCCGACGTGGCCGAAGCCGGTCACATGGTCGCCGGGGATCGCAACGATCTGTTCAGCGAAGCGGTGATCGACTTCCTCCACCGTCACGTGCCCCCAAACACAGGCGACTGATGCGCCGGCGTGGCGCCGCACCGTCGGCCCCAAGCGGACCCCCGCTGCCCTGCACGCCCCAAATTTTTTTCTTTATCTCACCTTGAGGAGCATGACTGTGGATTTAGATTTCTCACCGGAGGACCAGGCGTTTCGGGAAGAGGTTCGCGCCTGGATGCGCGCCAACGTTCCGCCCAAGGCCGGCCCCGAGATCGGACTGCCCAGCCATCTGGAAACCCAGGCGGCCTGGGAGCGCAAGCTCGGCAAGCAGGGCTGGCTCGCCTACAACTGGCCCACCGAGTACGGCGGGCCGGGCTGGACGGCGACCCAACGCTACATCTTTGACACCGAACGCGCCGCCGCCGGGGCGCCGGTTGGAAGCCCCTTCGGCCTGGCCATGCTGGGCCCGGTCCTGATGAGCTTTGGCACGCCCGAGCAGAAGGCGCGTTACCTGCCGCCCATCGCCGCCGGCGAAGTGTTCTGGTGCCAGGGCTATTCCGAACCGGGTTCGGGCTCAGACCTTGCCAGCCTCAAAACGACCGCCGTGCGCGACGGTGACCACTACGTGGTGAATGGCCAGAAAATCTGGACCACCCAGGCGCACTGGGCAAGCTACATCTTCTGCCTGTGTCGCACCAACACCGAGGTGCCCAAGCAGCAGGGCATTTCCTTCCTGCTCATCGACATGAAAACGCCGGGGCTCGAAATCCGCCCGATCATGACCATCGATGGCCATCACCATCTCAACGAGATCTTCCTGAGCGATGTTCGCGTGCCGGCCGAGAACCTGGTCGGCAAGGAGGGACAGGGCTGGACGATCGCCAAGTTCCTGCTCACCCACGAGCGCACCGCCATCGCCGGTGTCTCCGACAGCCTCTACCAGATGGATGAGCTGCGCAGTGCCGTCGCAAGCGACCCCTCGCTGGCCGAGGACCCACTGGTGCGGCGTCGCCTGGCGGCGCTGGAGGTGGACCTCATGGCCCTTGAATACACCAATCTGCGCACCCTGGACCGCGTCGCCAAGGGGCAGCCACCGGGTCCGGAATCGTCCGGTCTCAAGGTCAAGGGCGCCGAGATGCAGCAGGCCATTTCCGAGGCGCAGGTCGAACTCGGAGGCCTGAGCGCGCTGCCATGGATGAGCGACGACGCGGCCGGCCACGACGTGTTTCGCAGCGCCACACAGCGTTACAACTTCCTGCGCGCCAGCAGCATCTACGGCGGCACCAACGAAATCCAGAAAAACGTCCTCGCCAAGCTGCTGCTGGGCGCGGGCTGAACACTCGGGAACCTAGATCAAATGGACTTTTCATATTCGTCTGAGCAGGAACTGCTGCGGGACAGCGCCAACAAATTCGCCCTCAAGGGCTATGGCTTCGACCGCTACAAAGAAACGCTGACGCGCCCCGGTCAACTCAATGCCGAGGCCTGGGCGCAGATGGCCGAGTTCGGCTGGCTGGCCCTGCCACTGCCGGAATCGGCGGGCGGCCTCGGCGGCAGCGGCACCGACATTGCGCTGATCACTGAAGCGCTTGGTGCCGGCATGGTGCTGGAGCCCTTCGTCTCCGGCGTGGTGTTGCCGGGCAAGCTGCTGGCGCTGGCCGGCAGCGAAGCGCAGCAGCAGCGTCTGTTGCCACCGCTCGCCGAAGGCGGGCTGCAGCTTGCAGTGGCCTGGGCCGAACCCAGTGACCGCCAGAACCCGGCCCACTGTGCAACCGAGGCCAAAGCCGATGGCCAGGGCTACGTCATCAGTGGCCGCAAGCTCTGCGCGCTCAATGCGCCAAACGCACAGACGCTGATCGTCAGCGCCCGCAGCGCGGGATCGGCTGGCGAGGGCGCCGGCATCAGCCTGTTCGAGATCGACCCGGCCGCCAGCGGCGTCACGCTCACGCCCTACGCGGTCATGGGGGGCGGCACGGCGGCGGACGTGGTGCTTGATCAGGTCCGGGTTTCGGCCGACGCTTTGATCGGGCCGGCAGGCGAAGGCTTCGCGGCGCTGGAGGCGGCGCTTGATCACGCCACCGCAGCCGTCTGCGCGCAGGCCCTAGGCGCCATGAACGCCTTGCTGGAACGCACTGCCGCCTACCTGAAGGTACGCAAGCAGTTCGGCACCGCCATCGGCAACTTCCAGGTGCTGCAGCATCGTCTGGTGGACATGTTCATCGAGATCGAGCAGAGCCGCTCCATGGTGCTGATGGCCAGCGTGCGCGTGGACAGCGCGGATGCAGACGAACGTCGTCGTGCCGTGTCCGCCACGAAAGCCTATCTGGCGCAGGCCAGCAAGTTCGTCGCCCAGCAGGCGGTGCAGTTGCACGGGGGCATCGGCGTCACCGAAGAGCTCGACGTGGGGCACTTCTTCCGTCAGCTCACCGCCTTCGGCACGCTGTACGGTGATCGCGAGCGGCACCTCGACCGCGTCGCCGGTCTGCCACGCGCCGCCTGAACCCACTTCTCCCGAGCACACCATGACCACCCTCCCCGGCGCACCCCACCCGTACCTGCGCGAAGAGCACGAGCTCTACCGCAGCCAACTGCGGCGCTTCGTACAGAAAGAATGTGACCCCCACATCGAGGCCTGGGAACAGGCCGGCGAGCTGCCGCGCGCCTTGCAGCTCAAGGCGGCCGAGGCCGGCGTACTCGGCATCGGCTTTCCCGAGGAATTCGGCGGCACCGGCGACGATGATCCGTTCTACCAGACGATCATGGCCGAGGAACTGGCGCGCTCGGGGTCTGGCGGCCTGATTGCCAGCCTCGTCAGCCACCGCATCGGCAGCCCGCCGATCGCCGCCCACGGCACACCCGAGCAGAAGGACCGATTTCTGCGCCCGGTGCTGGACGGCAGCAAGATCGCAGCGCTGGCCATCACCGAGCCCGGGGGCGGTTCGGACGTCGCCAACCTGCGCACCACCGCGCGGCTGGACGGTGATCATTACATCGTCAACGGCTCCAAGACCTTCATCACCTCGGGCATGCGTGCCGACTTCATCACCGTTGCCGTACGCACCGGTGGCAGCGGCATGGGCGGCGTGTCCCTGCTCGTGGTCGAAGCCGGCACGCCGGGCTTCACGCGCAGCCCGCTGCAAAAAATGGGCTGGTGGTGCTCGGATACCGCGACGCTGTATTTCCAGGACTGCCGGGTGCCGGTCGCCAATCGCATCGGTGAGGAGCATCGCGGCTTCAAGGCGATCATGGAAAACTTCAACAACGAGCGCCTGATGCTCAGCGCGCAAGCCTGGGGTTTTGGCCAGGTCTGCTACGAAGAAGCCCTGGCCTACGCCCGTGAGCGGCAAACCTTCGGCCAACCGCTGATCGCCCGGCAGGTCATTCGCCACAAGCTGACCGACATGAAGATGAAGCTGGACGCCATCAAGGCCCAGCTCGATCTGTTGTGCTGGCAGATCACCCAGGGGCATATGCCGGTCGCTGAAATCTGCCTGCTGAAGAACCTCTCCACCGGCGCGCTGGAATGGATTGCCGGCGAAGCGGTACAGATTTTTGGCGGGGCAGGCTACCTGCGCGGCGCCAAGGTGGAGCGCATCTTCCGCGAGACCAAGGTGTTGTCGATCGGTGGTGGCGCGACCGAGATCATGAAAGACCTGGCCTCGCGGCAACTCGGGTACTGACCGCAGCAAGCTCGTGATTCAGACAGACCCTGCGCCACGCCAGTGACGCAGGGTCTTTTTTGGGTCTTTTTTTGTTACCGACCGTCAGTGGTGGCGGGGCCGGCAGTCCCTTCGAATGCGCTCAGACCCCTCAGGCTGCGTGCCGCGGCGCCTTCTTGTCAGCGTCGGCACGTTGTGCCTTTTTGGCGCCGTACTCGGGATTGATCGCCTTGCGGAAGCGGTTCATGAACTGCGCATTGACGGCCTCGGCAACACTCGGCGCCACCCGCTTGAACAGGTCCATCACGTAGGTTTCGGGCGTCACCAGCACGCGCATGTCGTTGTTCTGAATGGCACGCACGATCTTGTCGGCCACCCGTTCCGGTGGACGTCCGTAGCGCTCGAACCATTCGACCATCCGCCCCTGCAGCGCACTGTCGGCAACCTGGCTGCTCTTGGCGATGTTGGTGCGGATCATGCCTGGATGCACCGACGTAACACCGATGTTGCGGCCGGCCAGCTCCGCCCGCAGTGACTCCGAAAAGCCGCGCACCGCAAACTTGGTGGTGCCGTAAGACACCATGCCCGGCGTCGAGATGATGCCGGCAAGGCTGGAGATGTTGACGATATGGCCTTCGCCGGCACGCAACATCATCGGCAGGAACATCTTCGAGCCGTAGACCACGCCCCACAGGTTGATGTCGACGACCTTCTCGAAATCTTCGAGGCTGCCCTCGACAAAGTCATCGAGAATGCCGATGCCGGCATTGTTGACGACGATGTCGACGCGGCCGTGCAAGGTGTCGATCTCGTCGGCAAACGCCTGCATCCGGCGCTTGTCGGCAACATTCACGACGTGGGCGCTGGAGGTGCCGCCGGCAGCGCTGATCAACTTTGCGGTTTCGCGCATACCGGCTTCATTGATGTCTGCCAGCACCAGCGTCGCGCCCTTGCGGGCCAGCGCAATACTGGTCGCGCGGCCGATACCACTGCCGGCACCGGTCACGACCGCGATTTTTCCTTTGATCTTCTTCATTTCAGTTCTCCAAACAAGTCAAAAAAACAGTAAGGGCCTTAGCTTCAGGCCCGGGTTCAACAGGCGGTGTGGCCGCCATCGACCACCAGGTCAGAGCCGGTGACGAAGCTGGCGTCGTCAGAGGCCAGAAACAGCACGGCATTGGCAATCTCGCGCGGGTGGCCCAGCCGCCCCATCGGCACCCGAGCCAGCAAGGCTTGCTGGAATTGCTGGGCCATTTCGGCGCCCAGGGAGCCGACAGCGTCGGTCACCATGGCGGTCTCAATAAAACCGGGGCACACGCAGTTGACGCGGATGTTGTAGCCGGAACGCGCGCAGTGAATCGCCGCCGATTTCGAGAACAGGCGCACGCCCCCTTTGGCGGCGTTGTAGGCCATCGCCATCTGTTCGCCGATCAATCCTTCGATCGAGGCGATATTGACGATGGCGCCGCCGCCACGCGCCTTGATCTTGGGGATGGATTTCTGCGTGCCGGTCATCACCGCGGTGAGGTTGATCTCGAGGGTCTTCTGCCATTGCGCCGGGGTGCAGGATTCGATATCACCCATCTGTGCAATGCCGGCATTGTTGACCGTGACGTCAAGCCCGCCCCAGCGCTGCTCAAGGTCCTCCAGCACGGTGTCCCACTGCGACGCCACGGTGACGTCGTGCACCTGAAACGCCGCCCGTTCGCCCAGACGCCGGGCCTGCGCCGCCCCGGCCTCGGCGTCGATATCGCTCAACATCACCCGCGCGCCCGCCTCGATCATCCGCTCGGCAACCGCCAAGCCGATGCCGCGTGCGGCGCCGGTCACCAATACGATCTTATCTTCCATCTGTGCCATCAAAAGTTCTCCTCAGATCCTGAAAATGTGGGTTCCTTGCGCTGTCCGCCCCTGCTCAACGGCGGCGCGCGCCGCACCGTTACATGGCCGACAGGCCACCGTCGACGACATGCTCGGCGCCGGTCGTCCAGCGGGATGCATCGCTGGCGAGGTACAGCACCGCGTCGGCGACGTTGTCCGGTTCGCCGGTGCCGATCGGATGCAGGCTCTGCATCATCGTTTCCGCGGTCGCCAGGTCCGCCACCAGCCCCAGATCGACGATGCCCTGGATCACGCTCATGCCCATGTCGGTCTTGACGATGCCGGGATGCACCGAATTGACGCGGATGCCGGTCTGCAACTGGCCGCATTCCACGGCCGCCGCCTTGCTGAGCAGGCGCACCGCGCCCTTGGTCGCGCAGTAGCCGGACAAGCCGGTGAAGCCGATCATGCCGCCCACCGACGACAGGTTGACGATGCTGCCGCCCTTGCCCGCGCTGCCACCGGGCCGCATCGCCCGGATGCCGTGCTTGAGCCCCAGAAACACGCCCTCGACATTGACGGCGAGCAGCTGACGAAACTCCTCCTGGGTCATGTCGGTGATCAATCGCATGATCTCGACGCCCGCGTTATTGACCAGCACGTCCAGCCCGCCCAGGCGACTGACGGTGGTGGCCACGGTGGCCTCCCACTCGGCCTCGCTGCTCACGTCATGCTGCAGCCAATCGGCCTGCCCGCCGGCGTCGACAATCTGCGCCGCCATGGCCCGCACCGAATCGGCGGCGATATCGGTCAGCATCACCTTGGCGCCGGCACGGGCCAGCGTGCGGGCAATGCTGGCGCCGATGCCGCGACCCGCGCCGGTCACCAGGGCGACCTTGCCTTCCAGGCGGTAGGGGTTGTCTGGGTGGTTCATTCTGGTCTGTCTCCTTTTGGTTTTTAGGGTCACAACGACAGCGGCCGGGCTTACGCCTGGCCGGTCGCGCGCGCTTCAATGATTCTCACATGCCGGCTCACGCCATTCGGAATGTCGCCAAGCTGGGCGCTGAAGTCGCGCGGATCGAGCAGACTCGCCGCGGTAAATCCGCTCTCACGCAGCGCGGCACTCGCCTGCTCCGCCGAGGTGAAATGCAGGCTCACCCGCCCTTTGACGAAGATCGACAGGAGCTTGACGAAGGTCCCGACACCGGGTCCGCGCGTCTCTGAGGACAAATGCAGGTCTGACCAATAAACCCCGCGCGGAAACCGCCCCAGTGCACGGGCGAAGCGCTGCCAGATGCCGCGAACAACGTCCTCGTTGAAGTAGTTCAGCAGCCCCTCGGTGACAATCGCCACGCCCTGGGTGGCGTCGAGCGTCGCGACCAGTGCCGCCAGGCTTTCCGGACCGTCATCGGCCAGGGCATCGAGATCGACCACGCGATGATTCGGCGCCAGAGGGCCAATGCGCGCCAGCGCCTCGCGCTTGCGCAGCGTCATGCCCGGCAGATCGGCTTCGATATAGGTCAGGCGATCGGCGTAGCGCTGGCTGAACTGCCAGCCTCGGGGCGACAGGCCAGCGGCAATCTCCACCACTTGTGTGATGCGCCCCGACTCGATCGCTTCGCTCAGCTTCAGGTCAATCAGCCGATGCCGCGTCATCAGCACACTTTCGATGTACGGGGCCCCCAGCGCACCGCCGATCGCGGCAGCCGGCCGCAACAGGTGGAACAGGGCCCGCCCCTCGGCGGTCACCAATGCGGGATGCGACAAACCATGACGCGCCCATACAAAACCGGTGTAGTGGGCGGTGGGACTGATGGTCGCCGGTGTCACATAGCCCGAATCACGCATTGCCCTCTCCTCGTCGCATTGTTTGCGGTGCTGATAACAGCCGCGCAGTCATTGTTGTGTTGTGTGCTGCATTGACCTCATCCAGAGGTCTGCTCGCCGGCGTGCGTCCGGGCCTCAAGAACCTTCACATACCCCGCCAGACCATGCGGAATGCCCGACAACCGCTCGGCAAATTCGCCGGGCTCAAGCAGCCGTGCATACGGAAATCCGTCGGCCTCAAGTTCTGCGTGAACCTCGTCCGCGGTCGCGAAGTGCAAATGGACGCGTCCACGAACAAAAGCCGACAGCAACTTTAAAAATGGGCTGACCCCCGGACCGGCCAGATCTGATGAAAGATAAAGATCCGCCCAGTAATAGCCCCGTTCAAATTCGGCGAGGGTCCGCGCGAAGTGTCGCCACATACTACGCACATTGTCCAGACTGAAATAGTTGAGCAGCCCTTCGGTGATGATGGCCACACCCTCACGACGGTCGAGACCGGCGGCGACTGCGGCCAGGCTGCCGGGCCCCGATTCTTGCAGGGCGTCGATATCGACGATGTGATGACCGGCCGCGAGCGACCCGATCCGCGCCAGCGCCTCACGCTTGGCCTGCGCCATCTCGGGCAAATCGGCCTCGATATACGTCACGCGATCGCCAAAGCGCTGCTTCATGCGCCATCCGCGGGCCGCGAGGCCGGCGGCGATTTCGATCACCTGCGCCACCCGGCCCGACTCGATGGCCTCGGCGAGCCGCAGGTCGATCAGCCGGTGCCGGGTCAGCAGAAAGCTGTCGGCGCGCGGCGCCCCGGTTGCGCCGGCCAACCAGACAATGGGCCGGAACAACTGAAACAGGATGCGCCCGGTGTGGGTGACCAGCGCCGGATGCGAGAGCCCATGACGCGCCCAGATGTAACCGGTGTAATGGCCGGTCGGACTGATCGAGGCCGGCGTGCGATAACCCGAGGTGTTCTCCATGTCGTTTTGGTATCCAGTATCAATGTGTCAGGGGCACGGCCTGAGGCCGCCGAAAAAATGAAGCGGCCGGAAATCCGAGGCCGGGAGCCGGTGAGGGATTGCCTGCGCATCCCTCAGCCTTCATGGGTCAGGAACACGCCGTCGGAAATCAGCGAGGCAATCTGCCGGGACACCTTCTGCACCGAGCCCTGCTTGGGGTCGTACCACTCCACGGTCCAGTTCACCGCGCCCAGAATCACCAGGCGGGCGATGTGCAGGTCGACACCCGTCCGCAGCCCGCCATGTTCCGCGGCCTCCGACAGCAGGCTGTCCCAGAAGGCGCTGTAGTCCTTGCGACGCAGTTGGCTTGATCGCTTCAGGTGTGCCGGCAACTGTCCATAAGTGCGGATGCTGGCCGACGTGAAATCACCATGCTGCAGCAGCCCCAGCAGGTGACCTTCGATGCCTGCGGCAATCTTCTGCCTCGGCGTGGCATCGGCAGGCAGGGCATCGAGGCGGCTCACGACCGACTTGCGCACTTCATCGATTCCGGTGTCGAGAATCTCGGTCAGAATCTCGTCCTTGGAACGAAAGTGGTAGTACACGCTGCCGGCCTGAATGCCCGCCGCATCAGCGATCTGGCGCAGCGTGGTGGCCACATAACCTTGATCGCGAAACAGCTTTGCGGCTGATTTCAGGATGTGGTCACGCGTGAGTTCGGCAGGGGCTTCGCTGCCCTTGATCCCCGGTCGCGCTTTACGCTTCGCTATCGTCATGTCCGCAGTCCCCTGTCAATTCACAATTCTGCCATGCCGAACCCGTTCGCCAAGCGCTCGGTGGCACGATTCCCGCGACGGCCCTGCCCGGTCGCCTCGCGCGCAGCGGGACTGGCGTGACTGTCTGATGTCACGTTTATCTAACTATCATTCGGTAGAATGATGCGCTAATGTTCACCCCGTCAAGCATCAAGCCGCCACGCCGGCTTGCCGCGACTCAAGAACAACCAATCAATCAACCACCGGAGAAATCAGTGGATCTCGGACTCAAGGAAAAATCAGTTGTCATCACCGGCGGCGGCTCCAACATCGGACGCGCGCTGGTGCTGGGTTTCGCGGCCGAAGGCGCGCGCATCACCATCGGCGACATCGACGAAACCCAGGCCGGCAAGGTGGCCGAGCTGGCACGGGCGGCCGGTGCGGCCGACGTGCAGGTGGTGCGCACCGATGTGACCCAGCTCGATCAGGCCAAGGCGCTGATGGATGCCGCCGTGAGCCGCTACGGCGCCATCGATGCGCTGGTGAACAACGTGGGCTGGGACCAGCTGATGTTCTTCATGCAGACCACGCCCGACTTCTGGGAAAAGATCATCCGCATCAACTTCCACGGCGTGCTCAACTGCACGCACGCCGCGCTGGAAAAAATGATTCCTGCGGGCAGCGGCAGCATCGTCTCGATCAGCTCCGACGCCAGCCGCCAGGGCGAGGCCAAGGAAGCGGTCTATGGCGGCATGAAAGCCGCCGTCAACAGCTTCATGAAAACCATCGCCAAGGAGAACGGCCGCTACGGCATTCGCTGCAACTGCGTGTGCCCGGGCGTGACCATTCCTGAAACCGAAGAAGAAGTCGGCAAGGGCAGCATGTGGGCCAAGCCGCTGTTCACCCCAGATCAGCTTGAGAAAGTCGCTGCGTCCCTGCCGCTGAAGAAAGTCGGACGTCCGCGCGACATCGCCAATTCGGTGGTGTTCCTGTCCTCGCCGCTGGCCGCCGGCCACGTCACCGGGCAAGTGCTCTCGGTGTCGGGCGGCTACAGCATGATCGGCTGAAGCCACCGTGGAGTCGACGACACAGCGCAGCGATGTCGGCACGGCGCTGGGCAGCTACGCCCAGGCGCGCGAGTGGATCGGTCGGCGCAGCGAGCTGCGCCTGACCGACGTCGCGGTCGACGAGTCCCGCTGCAAGCTGTTTGCCGCGCTGTCAGAAGACGCCAATCCGGCGTACTGGGACCGGCAATGGGCCACGGCGCAGTTCGGCGCGCCGCTGGCGCCCAGCGGCATGACCATGAGCCTGATCATGTCGCTGCCGTGGAAGCCTGGGGGCGCGCCGAATGCGGCCCCTTCGCTGGCGGTGGACGTGCCCCTGCCGGGCCAGACCTTCATCAATGTGGACACCGACTGTGAATTCCTGCGGCCAATCCGCTGGGGCGATCACTTCAGCGTCTACGAAGAAATCGTCGACATCAGCGCGGAAAAGAACACGCGCCTGGGCCGCGGCCATTTCGTGACGACGTGCATGAACCTGCTCGACACGAAGGGCCAGCTGGTCGCGCGGCTCACCAACGTGCTCTACCGCTACGAGGCGGCTGAGTCATGAGCACGACGACGATCTACCCACAGCGGCTCTGGTCCGAGGTGAAGGTCGGCGACGTGCTGCCGCCCATCGAACTGCTGGTGGAATACTCACGCATCATCCTCAATGTCGCCTCGACCTGGGATTATTTTCCGGGTCATCACAACCCCGACTACGCGCGCGCGCAGGGCCAGCCGAACATCTACGTCAGCACCATTTTCTTCCACGGCTTCGTCGACCGACTGATCACCGACTGGGGCGGCCCGTCGAGCTTCATCCGCCGCCGCCGGATGCGCATGGTCGCCAGCGTGCATCCCGGCGACACCATGCGTGCCGAGGGTCATGTGGTGCGCCACTACCGCGATGACCACGGCCAGGGCCTTGTGGATCTCGACATACACATCGATACGGCGCGCGGCCTCTGCGTGCCGGCCTCGGCCACCGTCAGGCTTCCCCTGGCGCAGGGCGAACGGCTTTTTTCACTCGAATAAACCTTCACTTGGAGCAACACCATGAACGATATGCATGACCCCATCGTCGAACCCCTGAGCGTTCGCATCAAGCAGGTTCAGGACGCCACGCGCGGCATCTCTGAACAGTACCCGCGTTCGTACATTCGCGAATGCATCGATAAAGACGTGTTCCCCGAGGACATGTGGAAAGCCATGGGCGAATTCGGCCTGCTGGGCCTTTCCGTGCCCGAGAAATTCGGCGGCAGCGGCGGTGGCGTGGTCGAAATCGTCGCGCTCGCCGAAGCGCTGGCGCTGGGCGGCGTGCCGACGCTGTTCCTGGTCGTCACCGGCCTGGGCCGGGTGCCGATCGTGCGCCACGGCACGCCGGAGCAGATCAAGAAATTCGTAACGCCGACCTGCGACGGCTCGGTGAAGCTCTGCTTCGCGATCACCGAACCCAACGCCGGCACCAACAGCTTCAACATGAGCAGCCTCGCCACCCGTGACGGCGACGAGTGGGTGCTCAACGGCCAGAAGGTGTTCATCTCGGGCGCCCGCGATGCCGACATCATGCTGGTGATCGCGCGCACGCAGAAGGCCAGCGAGGTCAAGCACCGCACCGAGGGCATGTCGCTGTTCGTTCTCGACATGAAGACCCCCGGCATCACGCTGCAAACCCTCAACATCCAGGTCGAAACCGCCGAGCGCCAGTACATGGTGTTCTTCGACAACGTGCGCCTGCCCGCCGATGCGCTGATCGGCGAGGCCGGCAAGGGCGCCAAGCTGATGTTCGAAGGTCTGAATTCCGAGCGCCTGCTCGCCGCTGCGGCAGCCCTCGGCATCGGCGAATACGCGCTCAAGAAGGCCGTGGCCTACTCGCTGGACCGCAAGCCCTTCGGCAAGCCCATCGGCTCTTATCAGGCCCTGCAGCACCGCATGGCGCTGGCCAAGGCGGAACTGGAAGCCGCACGCCTGATGACCTACAGCGCGGCCGAACGCTTCGATGCTGGCGAAGATGCCGGCGCGCACGCCAACATGGCCAAGCTGCTCGCGTCGCGGGCGGCCGTGTCGGCGGTGGAAGCGGCCATCCAGACCCACGGTGGCTATGCCTTCGACCGCGACTACGACATCGTCACTCTGTGGCCGATGGTGCGCCTGATGGAGATCGCCCCCATCAACAACGAGATGCTGCTCAACTACATCGGTGAGCACGTGCTGGGCCTGCCGAAGAGCTACTAGGCCCAGACGATCGCGCGCGCGCAGTCCCGTCGTGTCTGCTCGCGTCGCGCTTGCCGCCGTGACCCATGATCAGAATCTCAGCGATCCGCTCCCCATCACCGCCGCCGCGCATTGCCCATGCGCGGCGCGCGGTGGTGCGCGGCGGCGGTCAGCCCGGCGGCAGCGCCCGGGCCTGGCTGGACTGTCGATCCAGAAATTCCAGCACCTGATGCGGCGCTCCAGCCCATCGCCAGTGGCTGCGTGGTGTTTCGCAGTAGACCGTTTCCGCCGCACAGCCGGTGTACCGGCGACACCCTGCGGCGTCCGGCTCGCGCTCACCGCTGCAGGCATTGCAGGACGACCACCATTGGGCCGCATCGCGCCCGAAGCCGGGAAAGTGACGGTCGTCGGCGCCGTGCAGAATCATCACCGGCAGCGGCGGCGGGCAGTCCAGGCCGATGAAATCAGTGATCTGCCAGCCGGCGCCGCTCACGGCGATGGCATCCACCGTGCCCCGATGCGCTTCCAGCGCCGCAAGCGCCAGCGACACCGTGCCGCCATCCGAATGGCCGGTGGCGTGGATGCGGCCGGGTGCGATGCACCACTGCGCCGCGACCTCCGCCGGAACCAAGGCCATGCGCCTGACCGCCTCCGGGGTCAGCGGCGGCCCGCTGGCGACGAAGGCCAGCACGTAGCCCGCCGCCGTGGCCTCGTGCGTGAGGCCGGCAAAACGCTCGGACAGACCGGCGCTGAACCCGGCCGGCGCGTACACCACCAGCAGCGGATGCCCGTGCTGCGGCCGGTAGTTGCGCGGCGTGACCACCACATACGGAACACCGTCGCGCGAGCGCAGCCGGTGGCGGCCGGCCGATCCGGGTCGCGTGCCGGAGGCGCAGACCGCGTGCCCACCGGCAGCGGCAGCGGCACCGTAGTTCGCGTCGGCCGCTTCGATCGCCTGGCCCCAATGCAGCAGGCTCGCCAGCACGGCGGCGATGGCCGTCATCAGCACCCCGGCCACGATCCAGTACGTGCGCAGCGCGCGGGACCCAGACACTGTGTTGTTTTTCATGATGTTTTTGTTCTCAGGTCCGCGCGACAGCAACGCGGGCGATGTCACTAACGATTAAAGGAGAGACCAAGCATGGCCGAGCAGGACGAACTTCTCTACACCCTCAACGACGGCATTGCGGTCGTGACCCTCAACCGGCCGGAGCGGCGCAACGCCCTCACGCCCAAGCTCACCCACCTGCTGGCCGATACCTGGAAGCGCATCGACGACGACCCGGAGGTGCGCGTGGCGGTGATTACCGGCACCTACTGCGGCACCTTCTGCGCCGGCATGGATCTGCAGGAAGCCGCGCGGCTCAAGAAGGAAACCGGCAAGGACATCCTGGAATTCTTCGCCGACCTGCGCAATGACGGTCTGCGCGTGGTGCGCAAGCCCCTGATCGCCGCGATCAACGGCCACTTCCCTGCCGGCGGCATGATGCTGTCGCTGAACTGCGACATCCGCGTGGGGCTGGCCGGCACGCGCGGCGGCATCACCGAGGTCAAGGTCGGCCGCGGCTCGCCCTGGGCCGTGCCCCTGCTGTGGATGATGCCGCAGGCGCTGCTGATGGAAACCGTGCTCACCGGCGACATGATTCCGGCCGAGCGCCTGCATCAGGTCGGCTTCATCAACTATCTCGAACAGACGCCCGAAGCGGTGCTGGCGCGCGCCATGGAGCTGGCGCGCAAGATCGCCGACGCGGCGCCGCTGTCGGTGATGGCCGGCAAGAAGGTGCTCAAGGACGCCACCACACTCGGCTGCGTGCCGGGTTTGAAGGCGGCCTGGGATCACTACGATCCGGTGTACGCGAGCGAAGACGCCATCGAAGGCCCCAAGGCCTTCGCCGAAAAGCGCAAGCCGCAGTGGAAAGGTCGTTGAAGGAGACGACACATGACCACGAACGCTGAAACGCAGGACCCGCCCAAGTTCGGTTTCACCGACGCCGACCTCGCCGCATTGCCCACGGTCTACGCACCCGGCCTGTTCGCGGGGCAGCGCGTGCTGGTCTCCGGGGCCGGCAGCGGCATCGGCAAGGCCATCGCCTTCCTGTACGCCCGCCTGGGCGCCACGCTGGTGATCTGCGGGCGCAAACCGGAAGCACTGGAGGCCAGCGCCGAATGGCTGCGCAAGCTCGGCAGCCCCGAAGTGCTGGCACTGCCCCTGAATATCCGCGACCCGGAGGCCGTGAGCCAGGCGATGGATGCGGTGTGGGCGCGCTTCGGCGGGCTCGATGTGCTGGTCAACAATGCCGGCGGGCAGTTTCCGCAGGCGGCGCTGGAGTTCAGCGTCAAGGGCTGGAACGCGGTGATCGACACCAATCTCAACGGCACCTGGCACATGATCCAGAACGCCGCGAAGCGCTGGGTGCGCGACGGCGTTCCCGGCAGTGTGGTGAACATCGTCGTGGTCACCGAGCGCGGCCAGCCCGGCATCTCGCACTCGGTGGCGGCGCGTGGCGGCGTGATCGCGCTGAGCCGTTCGCTGGCGCTGGAATGGGCACCCCATCGCATCCGCATCAACTGCGTGGCGCCGGGCACCATCGAGAGCAATGGCTTCAACAACTACCGGCCGGAAAACGCCGAGAACTTCTGCAACTCGAACCCGATGAAGCACAACGGCGACGTGCAGGACATCGCCGAGGCCGTGGTCTATCTCACCGCGGCCAGCGGCAAGTTCCTGACCGGCGAAACCCTCCGCGTCGACGGCGGCGGCACGCTCTGGGGCGAGGCCTGGACCAATGGCCGCCCCGACTACTTCAAGGTGACCTGATGAACACAAGCAGCGAACACGACAGCCCGGTGATCTCTTTCAAGAGCCATCGCCGCACCATCACCGAGACCGACATCGTCAACTTCGTGAACCTGCTCGGCCTGCACGAGCCCTTCTTCATCGACATGGAGTACATCAGCAACAATCTCGCCGAAGGCCACCGCACGCGCTTCGCGCCGGGACCGATGGTCATCTCGCTGGGCATGGGCCTGGTCGCGACCATCATCAAGGACGTGATCGACCGCGCGCTGGTCGGTGCCAATGCCGGCGAGTTCGGCGGCATGACCGGCGTCAACGCGCGCCTGGGGGCGGCGCTGTTTCCCAACGACACCATCCACGTCGAGGGCGAGGCCCGCTGCAAGCCCAAGACCAGTCGCGGCTACACGCTGCTGGAGATTCGCCACCGGGTGATCAACCAGCGCGGCGAACAGGTCGCGGATTTCACCGAAACCGTGTGCTTCCTGCCGCCCAAGCCGGCCGCATGAGCGCCCTTGCGGGCGTCACCGTCCTCGACCTGTCGCGGCTCATGGCCGGCCCGTACGCCGCGATGGCGCTGGCGCATTACGGCGCGCGCGTCATCAAGGTCGAGTCCCTCGCCGGCGAGGAAGGTCGTGGCTTCGGCCCGCCGTTCTGCGGCGAAGTGGCCTCGCTGTTCATGATGAGCAACCGCGGCAAGGAATCGCTGTGCCTGGACTTCCGCAAGCCGGCCGGCCGCGAGGTGCTGGAAAAACTGGTGGCGCGCGCCGACGTGCTGATCCACAGTTTTCGACCCGACTTCGCCGAGCGTCAGCGCCTGCGCTTCGAGGACCTGGCACCAATCAATCCGCGCCTGGTGCATTACTCGGTCTCGGCCTACGGCAGCGACAGCGCGTACCGGCTCAAGCCGGCCGTGGACAGCGTGATCCAGGGCGTGGCGGGCGGCTTCTACGGCGCGGGCGAGGAGAAAGACCCGCCGATCCGCAACAGCCTGCCGATCGTGGACGTGGCCTCCGGCATGTGCGGCGTCAATGGCATCCTCGCCGCGCTGATGGAACGCGAGAAGAGCGGCCGCGGCCAGGCCGTGGAACTCACGCTCATGTCGACCATGCTCAACTTCCTCGGCAGCAAGATCGCCGAAGCCAGTATCGACGGCCGCTGCGAACGCGAGATCAATCCCGCCATCGTCGCGCCCAGCCGGCATTTTCAGGGTTCGGATGGGCGCTGGTTCGCATTCACCGTCATCAACGACGTCGCCTTCGCCCGGTTTTGCCAGGTGGTCGGGCATCCGGAATGGCAAGCCGAAGCACGCTTCCGCGACAACGCCGCGCGCATCCGCCACCGCCCCGAACTGCTGGCGATGCTCGCCGACATTTTCCTGAGCCGCACCGCGCAGGACTGGATCGACGCACTGGACAGCGCCGACATTCCCGCCGGCCCGGTCAACACCGTGCCGGACATGCTGGCCGACCCGGTGCTGCGCGCGCTGCTCATCGAGCAGGCCGACGTGCCGGGACTGCCGCAACCGCAATTTCCGGTGCGCAGCCAGCGCGGCACGGCTGACGTCGCCGCGCTGCGACGCGCACCCGGTCTTGGCGAACACAGTGGGGCCGTGCTCAGCGAACTCGGCTACGACGCGGCGCAGATCGGGCAGATGACCCGGGACGCCATCACCCGCCTCGGCGGGCCGCCCCGATTACAGGAATGAAACACCCCCTCAACAGCGGACAACCTCCAAAATGAAAAAACGCGAAGCAGTCATCGTCGGCGTCGCCGACGTTCCCCTGCAAAACGGCAAGGTGACCGAGTCACTGTCCGTGCTACAGGTTCAGGCGCGCGCAGCGCGCGACGCCCTGAAGGACGCCGGCCTGTCGATGGGCGATGTCGACGGCCTGCTGACGGCCGGCATGTGGGGCGTGCCCGGCCCCGGCCAGTTGCCGACGCTCACCCTGGCCGAATACTTCGGCATCACGCCGCGCTACATGGATGCCACCAACATCGGCGGCTCGGCGTTCGAGGCCTTCGTGGCGCACGCGGCAACGGCGATCGAAGCCGGCCGCTGCGATGTGGCATTGATCACCTACGGCAGCACGCAGAAGAGCGAGAAGAGCCGCAACCTCGCCGGCCGCCCCTCGGTGCTGACCATGCAGTACGAAACGCCCTGGGGCATGCCGACGCCCGTCGGCGGCTATGCCATGGCGGCGAAGCGCCACATGCACGAGTACGGCACCACGTCCACGCACCTGGCCGAAATCGCGGTCGCGACGCGCAAGTGGGCACAGCGCAACCCGGCCGCGACGATGCGCGACCCGCTGACCATCGACGACGTGTTCGCCAGCCCGATGATCTCGGACCCGCTGCACCTGCTGGATGCCTGTCTGGTCACCGACGGCGGCGGCGCCATCGTCATGACCACGGCCGAGCACGCCAGGGCACTCGGCCGCCCGCCGGTGTACGTGCGGGGCTACGGCGAGTCAAACACGCACTGGACGATGTCCGGAATGCCCGACCTCGCGCGCCTGACGGCGGCGGAAATTGCCGGACGCGAGGCGTTCCGCATGGCCGGCATCGGCCATGATGCAATCGACGTCGCGCAGATCTACGACTCGTTCACCATCACCGTGCTGCTGACCCTGGAGGCGCTGGGCTTCTGCAAGCGCGGCGAAGGCGGGGCCTTCGTCTCCGGTCAGCGCACCGCCCCCGGCGGCGCCTTTCCGCTCAACACCAGCGGCGGCGGCCTGTCCTGCTGCCACCCCGGCATGCTCGGCATTTTCCTGCTGATCGAGGCGGTGCGGCAGCTGCGCGGCGAGTGCGGCGAACGCCAGGTGCAGAACGCGCGCACCGCGCTGGTCCACGGCACCGGCGGCACCCTGTCCAGCGGCGCCACCTGCATCCTTTCGCGGAGCTGATCACCATGTACGAAAAACCCCTGCCGGTCATTGACCCCGAGAGCCAGCCCTACTGGGACGCCCTCAAGCAGCATCGGCTGCTGCTCAAGCACTGCCGCGCCTGCGAACGTTTCCATCACTATCCGCGCGAACTCTGCCCGCACTGCCACTCCGACGACCTGGAATGGAAGCAGGCCGCCGGCACCGGCCGCATTTACACGTACACGGTAGCGCGGCGCCCGGCCGGCCCCGCGTTCAAGCCCGACGCGCCCTACGTTGTCGCCCTGGTCGAACTCGACGAAGGCCCGCGGATGATGACCAACATCGTCACGACCGACGTTGAGTCGGTGCGCATCGACCAGCGGGTCACCGTGCAGTTCGACGATGTGACGCCGGAGGTCACGCTGCCCAAGTTCACGGTGAGTCCCGTCTGAGGGCTTCGTCGAACATGAGGCGGGCAGGAGGACGGAGCATGAAGATGAGACTGTCACCATTGTCGCCAACGAGGCGCCCGCTGAGTCGACGGCGGCCGATGAGCCCCGGCGCCCGCGGGCGCGCCGCGCTTGGGCTGCTGGCCCTGTGGTCGGCGGCCTTGCATCCGGCAACGGGCTGGGCCGCCAGCGGCCTCGCGCCCCTGGGCACCGGCGCCGTGCAGAACGGCCTGGCGGGCGCCGGGACCGCAGACGCCGCTGATGCGTTCTCCAGCGTGCGCAATCCGGCGGCCGGCGCGCGCCTGGAGACGCACCTTGTAATGGGCCTGGACCTCGGGCGCCCGGATGGCCGCATCCGGGCCAACGATGCCGGAATGGGACTGGGGATTTTTGCCTTTTCCTCGCAGTCGCAACAGTCGGTCTCGGGCCTGCTGCCGGGGCCCCAGTTCGCCTACAACCGGCGCCTCACACCGCGCTCGGCCTTGGGCCTGTCGCTGAATTTCGCCGGATTTGCCGCCGAGGCCAGCGGCGGCAGCGCCACGTTCGGCGGCTCGACACCAATGATCTCTGCCCGCTGCCAGGGACTGCTCGGCGGCGGCGCGCCGGCGCCCGGCAGCACCGATGCCCTCGGGCTCTGTGGCAACAGCCGCAGCACCCTGAAACTGCAACTGGCGCAGGGGTTTCTGGCCGCGAACTACGCCCACAACTTCGATCACGGCTTGAGCCTGGGACTTGCCCCGGTGCTGGCCGTCCAGGCCCTGCGCGCCGACGGCTTCGGGGCGCTGGCCAATTTCTCCAATGATCCGGCAGCCACGAGCGACCGCGGCACTGGCCTCTACTGGGGACTGGGCGCACGCTTGGGCCTGCTTTGGCAGGTGGCGAATACCTTCACCGTGGGCGCCGGTTACCAGACGCCGATCCGAATGCGCGGCTCGGACCGTTATGTAGGGCTGATGCCGGGCGGCACCCTGGACGCGCCCTCCAGCCTCCACGCGGGCATCGCGCTAGGCCCTTTTGCTCGACAGCGTCTGCTGATTGATGTCGAGCACATCCGCCACGAGGACAGCCGCGCCCTGTCCAACCGGGTCGACGCGCAGCGCCTGACCGAGCAATGCCTGCTGCCTCGCCTGGTGCAGCTTTCACTTCGTCGGGCACCGGCCGCAGGCCCCTCGCCAGACTGCCTTGGTGGCGCACACGGCGCCGGGCTGGGCTGGCGCAATCTGACCGTCTACAAGATCGGTTACGAGTACACGCACGGGCCGGTGCAGCTGCGGCTCGGCTACGCGCACAGCGAGCGGCCGATGGGCGTCGACCAGGTGCTGGCCTCGATGGTGGCACCCGCCACCAGCCGTCGCCATCTGGCGCTCGGGCTGTCCTGGGCCGCTTCGCCCCGCTGGGGGGTCGACCTGATGCTGCAACGCGCGTTGCCCGAAGCGATTGACGGACGCAACCCCCTGAGCCAGGTTCAGGTTCAGCTGCTGCCGCCGGGAATCGACGCCAGCAGCGACGGCACCGATCAACGCCTGCGCACCGAACTGGATGTCTGGCAGCTGGGCCTGGGCCTCAGGCTCGCCCTTGGCAGGGAACACGCACAATGACCGAAACCCCCAACCCTTGGCGCCCGCTCGCCGGCCTGCGCGTGCTGGACTTCTCACTGCTGCTGCCGGGGCCGTTCGCGACCGTGACCTTGGCCGACCTCGGCGCCGAGGTCATCAAGATCGAGCCGCTGACTGGCGACTTCGCGCGGCGCATGGCCGGCCCGATGTTCGCGATGGCCAACCGCAACAAGCAGATCCTCGCGCTCGATCTGAAAAACCCGGCGACGCGGCCCCTGATCGAACGTCTGGCGCGGTGGGCCGATCTGGTCGTGGAAGGTTTTCGCCCCGGCGTCGCCGCGCGCCTGAAGGTGGATCACCCCTACCTTTCGGCGCTCAACCCGCGTCTGATTTATTGCTCGATTTCCGGCTACGGCCAGGAGGGGCCCGCCCGCGATGCCCCCGGCCATGACCTGAACTACATTGCCGCGTCCGGCGGACTGATGTTCGCCGGCCACTGGAGCGGAGCGCCGCGTCGCTCCGGCATGCCGGTTGCCGACCTCGCGGGCGCCAGCTTCGCAATCGTTGCCATGCTCGCCGCGCTGCACGAGCGCGGCCGCACCGGCAAGGGGGTGTACCTCGACCTGGCACTGGCCGACGCCGCGCTCGCGTTCAACACCGCACGCCACGGACTGGAGGCGGAAGCGCCCTCGCGTGCGCACCTGTATCCGACCAACGACGTGTTCGAGACTGGCGACGGCCGCGCGCTCACCCTGGGGATCATCGAACCGCAGTTCTGGCAGCGCTTCGTCGCCGCCACTGCCGACATTGCGCCCGACTTCGCGGCGCCCGCATGGGCCGAGGAAACGGGGCGCCTGGCCGATGGCGACGCCCTGCACGCGCGCATCGCTGCCGTCATGCGCACACGCAGTTCCAGCGAGTGGCTGCAGCGTCTGGCACGTCACGACGTGCCGGCGCAGCTCGTGCTCTCGCCCGCCGAGGCCGCGCGCTCGCCGCAGACCCGCGCGCGCGAACTGGTGATGGAACACGAAGGGCAGCGCCACCTGCCCTTCCCGGTACACGCCGACCACCGCCGCGGTGCGCGCCTCGACCGCGTGGCCGGGGCGGTCGGTGCCGATGCCGACCCGGTGCTGATCGATCTTGGCCTGAGCGCCGCCGAGATCGACGCGCTGCGCAGCGCAGGCGCGCTCGCCCCGGCCCCGCGCTGATACGGCCACGTCGGACCGGCCTGCTCATCCACCACATTGCCTTGCGAAGGACTTCACCATGTCATCTGCACCCCCCAGCAGCACCCCCCGCCTCGCCGCCACCATCCTGCTGCTGCGCGACGGCGCCGAGGCCCTGGAAGTCTTCATGGTGGTGCGTCACCACGAGATCGACTTTGCCGCCGGGGCCTTGGTCTTCCCCGGCGGCAAGCTCGCGCCGGGCGATGAAGACCCGCGCGTACAACTGCGCTGTACCGGCATTGCCGGCCTGGCACCCGAGCAGATCACCCTGCGCGTTGCCGCGATTCGCGAAGCCTTCGAGGAGTGCGGCGTGCTGCTTGCGCGCGCGCGCGGCGAGCAGCGCCTGCTCGGACCCGCCCGTCTGGCCGAACTCGGGCCGCGCTACCGCAAGGTGCTGGACAAGGGCGACCTCGGCATCGCCGACATGCTCGAGACCGAAGACCTCGAACTGGCCTGCGAAGAACTGGTGCCCTTCGCGCACTGGATCACGCCGGTCTTCATGCCCAAGCGCTTCGACACGCACTTCTACCTCGCCGTGGCACCGGCCGAGCAGCTCGCGGTACACGACGGCAGCGAACTGGTGGACTCGCTGTGGCTGCGTCCCGCGCACGCCCTGTCTCAGGCCGCGGCCGGTGTCCACACCCTGGTGCCGGCGACCGAACTCAATGTGAAGAAGCTGGGCTTTTCTGACCGCGTGGAGGCCGCCCTTGATGCCGCGCGCACACACGCGGTGGTCACGGTGGTGCCCGAAGTGATCAAGGGGCCGCAGGGCAAGCGGCTGATCATTCCGGCCGAGGCCGGCTACGGCGTCACGGAATTCGCGCCCCCGCAGGCGCCGCCGGGCAAACCCTGACGTCACCGCGCACGCCCGGGCTTCAGCCGGGCGTGCTCAGGCCGCCATTGACGCTGAGCGTCTGCCCGGTGATCGCGGCAGACTGCGGCCCGGCGAAGAACGCCGCCGCATTGGCGATGTCCCGGCAGGTGACGTCGAACAGCATGCGCTTGCGCAGGTTCTCCAGCATGCCGCCCTTGCCCTGATCGGCCATCAGGGCCGCAGACCCGGCACCCCAGCGCGGGATGGCGTCGGAGATGAAACTCATCGCCACGATGTTGATGCGAATCTTCTCGCGGCCGAACTCGCGCGCCAGCACGCGACACATGTGCATCATGCCGCTGGTCGAACCGCCCAATACCGATTCGCCCACCGTCGCCACGCGACCGGCGTCGGTGCCGATCATGACCATGCTGCCGCCACCGGCATCGCGCAGATGGGGCTGCAGGGCACGAATCGCGTACACCCGCGCAAGAAAATGCGCGCGCAGATACTGGTCGTAGTGCTCAAGGTCCATGTCCTTGAACAGGCGGAACGAAGGCGAATCGTGGCTGGCACCGGCACCGCTGGCCACCAGCACGTCGATACGCCCGAAGCGTGCCGCGACGCGATCCGCCATGGCCTGCATCTGCCCCGCGTCGAACAGGTCCGCCGCCTCGAAACAGGCGCGGCCGCCCGCCGCTTCGATCTCCGCCACCACGGCCGCGCCCGCCTCCGCATTGCGACCGCTGACGACCACGGCGGCGCCCTGTTCGGCCAGCCGGATCGCGCAGGCGCGGCCGATGAAGGCCGTCGCGCCCGTGACCACCGCCACCTTGTCTTTCAGTTCGAGGCTGTTCATCGGCACATCTCCAAGCGGGCGACGCGCCGTTTCAGCGGAACGGGGTGAAGTCGGGCTTGCGCTTGGCCAGGAAGGCCGCGGCGCCTTCGGCCTGCTCGCCGGTGCGGAAGTAGTCCGGCGCAATCTCCTTGATCATGTCGTTCATGTCGCGCTGCATGATCGGCTCCATCTGGTAGTAGAACGAGCGCTTGAGAATCTTCAGGCAGGTGGGGCTGACCGCAAGCAGTTCGTCCGCCCACTTGCGCACTTCGGCGTCGAGCTGCTGCTTGGGCACCACGGCGTTGGCCAGCCCCCATTCCAGGGCCTGCGCGGCGGTGTAGCGGCGGCACAGCATCCACAGTTCGCGCGCGCGCTTGTGGCCGAGCACGTTGGCCGCGTGGCTGACGATGTAACCGCCGGCCGGCGAGCCGACACGCGGACCGTTCTGGCCAAAGATGGCGTGCTCGGCGGCGATGGTGAAGTCGCAGAAGTAGGCGATGTGGTGCCCGCCACCAATGGCGTAGCCGTTGACGCGCGCGATCACCGGCTTGAGGCATTCGGCGATCTGGCGGTTGAAGGTGAAGTTGAGATCTTCAAGACCGCTCTTGCCGTCGTCGCTGCCCTTCTCCCAGTTGATGTCGCCGCCCACGCAGAACGCGCGCTCGCCGCTGCCGGTCAGCACGATGACGCCGACGTCGCGGTCGTTCGTTGCCTTGTCCATCAAGTCCTGCATTTCCTTGATGTTGTCGCCGGTGAAGGCGTTCAGGGTCTTGGGGCGATTGAGGGTGATCGTGGCAACGTGGTTGTCAACGCTGTACAGCACTTCGGCTTCCGACACGGTGTACTCCTTGGTAGGGATGTTGAGGTGAAACGAGCGCCGGACCGTCACAAAGAACAAGGGGACCGACGTGCAAATCGAACAGATGTTAGTTAGATTACACGACATTCCACGGCAACTGCGAGCCCCCGTGAACTTCGAGCCAACCGATGAGCAAGCCAAACTGCGCGACGCCGCGCGACGTCTGGCGCAGGAGCGGTTCAAGGACAAGGCGGCCCGCTGGGACCGCAACGAGGAATTCCCGGAGGAGAACAAGCATCTCCTCGCCGAGCTTGGCTATCTGGGCCTGTCCATCGACCGCGAACACGGCGGCAGCGGCGCGGGGCTGGTCAGCACCTATCTGGTGGTCGAGGAAATCGCCAAGGTCGACATGCTCACCGCCATGATCGTGCACGACCAGAATGTGTCGCCGCGCATCATCGCCAACCACGCGCCGGCTGCGCTGCGCGCGCGACTGCTGCCGAAAGTCGTCAGGGGCGAACTGGAAATCAGCATCGCCTGGACCGAGCCGCAGGCCGGCTCCGACGGCACCGCCATCCGCACCACCGCCACGCGCGACGGCGACCACTACATCGTCAACGGCCAGAAGATCTTCACCACCTTTGGCGACCGCGCCGACATGCACCTGGTGTACGCGCGCTTCGCGCCCGGCACCGGCGCGCGTGGCATCGGGACGATTCTCGTCGAGCGCGACCGACCCGGCGTCACCGTGCACCGGCTGGAGAACAAGATGGGCGTGCGCGGCGCCTCGGAGTGCGAGCTGTTCTTCGACCAGGTGCGTGTGCCGGCCAGCAATGTCGTCACGCTTGGTGAGGCCGGGCATTCGCGCGCCTTCGTGCAGCCGCTGAACATCTACAACGGTACCCGTGTGGGCATGGGCGTGATGGCCCTGGGCGTCGCCGAAGGCGCCTTCGATCTGGCCCGCGACTACATGATGGTGCGCGAGCAGTTCGGCCAGAAGCTCTGCGAGATGCAGGGCCTGCGCTGGATGATGGCCGACATGCTGATCGAGATCGAAGCCGCGCGCTGCCTCTGCTACAAGGCGCTGGCGCTGGTCGATGCCGGCCGGCCCGATCCCTGCCTGTCGTCGATCGCCAAGGTGCAGGCCACCGAGATGGCGCAGAAGGTCACGCTGCAGTGCCAGCAGATGTTCGGCGGCTACGGCTACTTCGGGGCGCTGCCGCTGGAGCGCATGGTGCGCGACGTGCGCATGCTGACCATCACCGGCGGCACCACGCAGACACAGAAGAACACCATCGCCAGCCACATCTTCAGAGCACAGGGAGCAGCTTCATGACCGTTCGCCTCGAACGCACAGGCGCCATCGCGCGCATCGTCCTCGACCGCCCCGATGCGCTCAACGCGCTGAACGGCGAGATGAAGGATCGCATTGGCGATTTGGCCCTGGAACTCCAGCGCGATACCGATGTGCGCTGCGTGGTGCTGTGCGGCACCGGACGCGCGTTCTGCTCGGGTTCCGACATCGGCACGATGACCGGATTCGATGTCCGTGCCGGCCGTGCACGGCTGCAGCAGGCGCATCGGTTCATCCTCGGCATCGCCAACCTCGACAAGCCCGTCATCGCGGCGGTGCGCGGCGCCACCGTCGGCGTCGGCTTCAGCCTTGCGCTGGCCAGCGATCTGGTGGTCGCCTCCGACACCGCGCGCTTCGGCCTGGTGTTCAAGAAAGTCGGCCTGGCACCGGACGGCGGGATGGCCTACTTCATGACGCACGCTGTCGGTGCGCGCCGCGCCAGGGAGCTGATGCTGTCCGCGCGCCTGTTCGATGCCAAAGAAGCACAGTCGCTGGGTCTGGTCGCCGAAGTCGTGGACGACGCCAGGCTGGACGCGCGCGCGATGGAACTGGCCGAAGAGATGGCTTCGTCGGCGACCTTTGCGCTGGCCATGGGCAAGCGCATGTTCCACGCCGCCGCCAGGCCCAGTCTCGAAGAATTCCTGGAACTGGAATCGCACATCCAGACCGAAGTACTGCAGACCCAGGACCACCGCGAGGGCGTGGCCGCCTATCGCGAAAAGCGCAAGCCCCTGTTCCACGGCCGTTAATACGGTTCACGATTGCCACGTCACTGGAGTGACCATGTTTCAACTCGACCCCGAACTCGAATCCTTCCGTGAAGACGCCCGCAAGATGGCCGAACGGGCCTTTGCAGCCAAGGCCGCCTACTGGGACGAAGAGGAAATCTACCCCACCGAAAACCTCAAGCTGCTGGCCGAGCTGGGTTATCTCGGGCTGGTGATACCGGAGGAATACGGCGGCTCCGGCGCACCCATCATCCAGGGCACCATCCTGCTCGAAGAGATTGCGCGGGTCTGCTTCAACACCGCACTGGTGGCACAGGTAGGCATCAACGGTCCGTCGCGGGCGATCGCCGTTCTCGGCAATGAGGAGCAGAAGAAGCGCTGGCTGCCGGGCTGCGTCAGCGGCGAGAACATCTTCGGCATCGGCATCAGCGAGCCGGGGGCCGGCTCGGCGATGACCGACATGATCACCAGTGCCACGCCCGACGGCGATCACATCATCCTCAACGGCCAGAAGTGCTTCTGCACCGGTGGCCATGTGGCGACGCACATCCTGGTGTTCGCGCGCTGGGGCAAGACCCAGGGGCCGCGCGGCATCGGCGCGCTGGTGGTGGAAAAGGGCACGCCAGGCTTCGAGATCGGCCATCCGGGTCCGAAGATGGGCGGGCGTGGTGTGGCGGAGGTGGAGCTGTTCTTCGATCACTGCCGGGTGCCGGTGGAGAACCTGATCATGGCCGGCGACCCGAA